>NZ_JBKIXB010000003.1:0-820459 GCF_051362515.1 Chitinophaga sp. ARDCPP14
GTTTTTTCAGGCTGGTGATCCTCACGGTATCATAAGTAGCAGCAGCACACTGTGAGTTTGAAATCTGCCAGAAGAGGAGCACTGAGCTGTCGGCCGGAACGGTAACAGTAGTAGTCGCGCTGTTGACGTTAGCAAACTTCACAGAAGCGGTAGCCGGTGTGAATGTCCAGGTGCCTTTTGCGCCCAGCTCAGTAGGAGCGGTGGCGTTGAGCGTAAATACTGTTTTGTCACAGGCAATCTGGTTAGAACCGGCATCGCGAACGATTGGTTTTTTCAGGCTGGTGATTCTTACTGTATCATAAGTAGAAGCAGCACACTGTGAGTTTGAAATCTGCCAGAAGAGGAGCACTGAGCTGTCAGCCGGAACGGTAACAGTAGTAGTCGCGCTGTTGACATTTGCAAACTTCACAGAAGCGGTAGCCGGAGTGAATGTCCAGGTGCCTTTTGCGCCCAGCTCAGTAGGAGCGGTAGCGTTAAGGGTAAACACCGTTTTATCACAGGCAATCTGGTTGGAACCGGCATCGCGAACGATTGGTTTTTTCAGGCTGGTGATCCTCACGGTATCATAGGTAGCAGCAGCACACTGTGAGTTTGAAATCTGCCAGAACAGGAGCACGGAGCTGTCAGCCGGAACGGTAACAGTAGTAATCGCGCTGTTGATGTTTGCAAACTTCACAGAAGCAGTCGCTGGTGTGAATGTCCAGGTGCCTTTTGCGCCCAGCTCTGTAGGAGCGGTAGCGTTAAGGGTAAACACCGTTTTATCACAGGCAATCTGGTTAGAACCGGCATCGCGAACGATTGGTTTTTTCAGGCTGGTGATCCTTACGGTATCGTAAGTAGCAGCAGCACACTCAGAATTTGAAATCTGCCAGAAGAGGAGTACTGAGCTGTCGGCCGGAACGGTCACCGTAGTAGTCGCGCTGTTGATGTTTGCAAACTTTACGGAAGCAGTCGCCGGTGTGAATGTCCAGGTGCCTTTTGCGCCGAGCTCAGTAGGAGCGGTAGCGTTGAGTGTAAATACTGTTTTATCACAGGCAATCTGGTTAGAACCGGCATCGCGAACGATTGGTTTTTTCAGACTGGTGATTCTTACGGTATCATAAGTAGGAGCAGCACACTCAGAATTTGAAATCTGCCAGAAAAGAAGTACTGAGCTGTCGGCCGGAACGGTCACCGTAGTAGTCGCGCTGTTGATGTTTGCAAACTTCACGGAAGCCGTCGCCGGAGTGAATGTCCAGGTGCCTTTAGCGCCCAGCTCTGTAGGAGTGGTGGCGTTGAGCGTAAATACTGTTTTGTCACAGGCAATCTGGTTGGAACCGGCATCGCGAACGATTGGTTTTTTCAGGCTGGTAATCCTTACGGTATCATAAGTAGCAGCAGCACACTCAGAATTTGAAATCTGCCAGAAGAGGAGTACTGAGCTGTCAGCCGGAACGGTCACCGTAGTAGTCGCGCTGTTGACGTTTGCAAACTTTACGGAAGCTGTCGCCGGAGTGAATGTCCAGGTGCCTTTTGCGCCGAGCTCAGTAGGAGCGGTAGCGTTAAGGGTAAACACCGTTTTATCACATGCAATCTGGTTAGAACCGGCATCGCGAACGATTGGTTTTTTCAGACTGGTGATCCTTACGGTATCATAAGTAGGAGCAGCACACTGTGAGTTTGAAATCTGCCAGAAGAGGAGCACTGAGCTGTCGGCCGGAACGGTAACAGTAGTAGTCGCGCTGTTGATGTTTGCAAACTTCACGGAAGCAGTCGCCGGAGTGAATGTCCAGGTGCCTTTTGCGCCGAACTCCGTAGGAGCGGTAGCGTTGAGTGTAAATACTGTTTTATCACAGGCAATCTGGTTAGTACCAGCATCCCGCATCAACGGTTTTTTCAGACTGGTGATCCTTACGGTATCAAAGTTAGCAGCAGTACATTCTGTGTTTGCAATTTTCCAGAAAAGTAATACGGTACTATCGGCCGGAACGGTAACAGTTGTATTGGCTTTATTTTTATCCGCGAAAGTTACAGAAGCTGTAGCCGGTGTAAACGACCAGGTACCTTGTGCGCCAAGCTCCGTAGGAGCGGTAGCATTGAGTGTAAACACGGTTTTGTCACAAGCAATCTGGTTGGTGCCGGCATCACGCATCAATGGCTTTTTCAAGCTGGTAATTCTTACGGTATCAAAGTTAGCAGCGGCACATTCTGTGTTTGCAATTTTCCAGAAAAGTAATACAGTACTATCAGCGGGAACGGTAACAGTTGTATTAGCTTTATTTTTATCAGCGAAAGTTACAGAAGCAGTAGCAGGTGTAAATGACCAGGTACCTTGTGCGCCGAGCTCAGTAGGAGCAGTAGCGTTGAGTGTAAACACAGTTTTATCGCAGGCAATCTGGTTGGTGCCGGCATCACGCATTAATGGCGTTTTCAAACTGGTGATCCTAACGGTATCAAAGTTAGCAGCAGTACATTCTGTGTTTGCAATTTTCCAGAAGAGTAATACGGAACTGTCAGCCGGAACGGTCACCGTAGTGGTGGCGCTGTTAATGTTGGCAAAAGTTACAGAAGCAGTAGCTGGTGTAAATGACCATGTACCTTGAGCGCCTAGCTCTGTAGGAGCGGTAGCATTGAGTGTAAACACTGTTTTATCGCAGGCAATCTGGTTAGAACCCGCATCCCGCATCAACGGTTTTTTCAGGCTGGTGATCCTCACCGTATCATAAGTAGAAGCAGCACACTCAGAGTTTGAAATCTGCCAGAACAGGAGCACTGTACTATCAGCCGGAACGGTAACAATAGTAGTAGCGCTATTGACATTAGCAAACTTCACAGAAGCGGTAGCTGGTGTAAACGACCAGGTACCTTTAGCGCCCAGCTCCGTAGGAGCGGAAGCGTTAAGTGTAAATACAGTTTTATCACATGCAATCTGGTTAGTGCCCGCATTTTGAACTGCTGGTTTTTTCAGGCTGGTGATCCTTACGGTATCATAAGTAGATGCAGCACACTCAGAGTTTGAAATCTGCCAGAAGAGTAATACAGTACTGTCAGCCGGAACGGTCACCGTAGTAGTCGCGCTATTGACATTTGCAAACTTCACAGAAGCGGTAGCTGGTGTAAACGACCAGGTACCTTTAGCGCCAAGCTCAGTAGGAGCGGAAGCGTTAAGTGTAAATACGGTTTTATCACAGGCAATCTGGTTAGTACCCGCATTTTGAACTGCTGGTTTTTTCAGACTGGTGATCCTTACGGTATCATAAGTAGAAGCAGCACACTCGGAGTTTGAAATCTGCCAGAAGAGTAATACAGAACTGTCAGCCGGAACAGTCACCGTAGTAGTAGCACTGTTGATATTTGCAAACTTCACAGAAGCGGTAGCTGGTGTAAACGACCAGGTACCTTTAGCGCCCAGCTCCGTAGGAGCGGAAGCATTAAGTGTGAATACGGTTTTATCACAGGCAATCTGGTTAGTACCCGCATTTTGAACTGCTGGTTTTTTCAGGCTGGTGATCCTTACGGTATCATAAGTAGAAGCAGCACACTCGGAGTTTGAAATCTGCCAGAACAGGAGCACTGTACTATCAGCCGGAACGGTCACAGTAGTAGTAGCACTGTTGACATTTGCAAACTTCACAGAAGCGGTAGCTGGTGTAAACGACCAGGTACCTTTAGCGCCAAGCTCAGTAGGAGCGGAAGCGTTAAGTGTAAATACGGTTTTATCGCAGGCAATCTGGTTAGTACCCGCATTTTGAACCGCTGGTTTTTTGAAACTGGTGATCCTTACGGTATCATAAGTAGAAGCAGCACACTCAGAGTTTGAAATCTGCCAGAACAGGAGCACAGTACTATCAGCCGGAACGGTCACAGTAGTAGTCGCGCTATTGACATTTGCAAACTTCACAGAAGCGGTAGCTGGTGTAAACGACCAGGTACCTTTAGCGCCCAGCTCCGTAGGAGCGGAAGCGTTAAGTGTAAATACAGTTTTATCACATGCAATCTGGTTAGTGCCCGCATTTTGAACTGCTGGTTTTTTCAGGCTGGTGATCCTTACAGTATCATAAGTAGAAGCGGCACACTCGGAGTTTGAAATCTGCCAGAACAGGAGCACTGTACTATCAGCCGGAACGGTCACCGTAGTAGTGGCGCTGTTGATGTTGGCAAAAGTTACAGAAGCGGTAGCCGGTGTAAATGACCAGGTGCCTTTTGCGCCCAGCTCAGTAGGAGCAGAGGCATTAAGTGTAAATACAGTTTTATCACAGGCAATCTGGTTGGAACCCGCATTTTGAACCGCTGGTTTTTTGAAACTGGTGATCCTTACGGTATCATAAGTAGAAGCGGCACACTCAGAGTTTGAAATCTGCCAGAACAGGAGCACAGTACTATCAGCCGGAACGGTCACAGTAGTGGTGGCACTGTTGACATTTGCAAACTTCACAGAAGCGGTAGCTGGTGTAAACGACCAGGTACCTTTAGCGCCCAGCTCTGTAGGAGCGGAAGCATTAAGTGTGAATACGGTTTTATCACAGGCAATCTGGTTAGTACCAGCATTTTGAACCGCTGGTTTTTTCAGGCTGGTGATCCTCACGGTATCATAAGTAGAAGCAGCACACTCGGAGTTTGAAATCTGCCAGAACAGGAGCACAGTACTATCAGCCGGAACGGTAACAGTAGTAGTCGCGCTATTGACATTTGCAAACTTCACGGAAGCGGTAGCTGGTGTAAACGACCAGGTACCTTTGGCGCCCAGCTCAGTAGGAGCAGAGGCATTAAGTGTAAATACAGTTTTATCACAGGCAATCTGGTTAGTGCCTGCATTTTGAACCGCTGGTTTTTTGAAACTGGTGATCCTTACCGTATCATAAGTAGAAGCGGCACACTCAGAGTTTGAAATCTGCCAGAAGAGGAGCACTGAACTATCAGCCGGAACAGTCACCGTAGTAGTAGCACTGTTGACATTTGCAAACTTCACAGAAGCGGTAGCTGGTGTAAACGACCAGGTACCTTTTGCGCCCAGCTCTGTAGGAGCAGAGGCATTAAGTGTAAATACAGTTTTATCACAGGCAATCTGGTTAGTACCCGCATTTTGAACTGCTGGTTTTTTCAGGCTGGTGATTCTTACGGTATCATAAGTAGAAGCAGCACACTCAGAGTTTGAAATCTGCCAGAACAGGAGCACTGTACTATCAGCCGGAACGGTAACAGTAGTAGTCGCGTTATTGACATTTGCAAACTTCACAGAAGCGGTAGCTGGTGTAAACGACCAGGTACCTTTGGCGCCCAGCTCAGTAGGAGCGGAAGCGTTAAGTGTAAACACTGTTTTGTCGCAGGCAATCTGGTTAGTACCCGCATCCCGCATCTGCGGTTTTTTCAGACTCGTGATTCTCACCGTATCATAAGTAGGAGCGGAACACTTCGAATTTGAAATCTGCCAGAAGAGGAGCACTGTACTATCAGCCGGAACGGTCACCGTAGTAGTGGCGCTGTTGATGTTGGCAAAAGTTACAGAAGCGGTAGCCGGTGTAAACGACCAGGTACCTTTAGCGCCCAGCTCAGTAGGAGCAGTGGCGTTGAGGGTAAACACCGTTTTATCACAGGCAATCTGGTTGGTGCCGGCGTCACGAACAGCAGGTGTTTTATAATTGGTAATAAATACCGTGTCATTGGTAGTCAAACATGGTCCGTTGGAAATAGTCCATACCAATGAAGCGGTATCACCAACAGGTACTTTCACAGTAGCATTCCACTGCGTTGGGTTGGTGATAGTAACCCGCGGGTTAGGCGATGTCCAGAGGCCCGTAGCTCCTGCAGGAGCCGGAGTATTACCTGCTAACTGGAAGTCAGTAGCACGGTCACATTCTGTTTGATCGGTACTTGCATTGGCAACATTAGGTTTTGCAAATACTTTCACCGTTACGCTTGCACAGGCAGTGTTACCACAAGGACCGGTACTTTCTGCCCGCACATAATAAGTGGTTGTGGCAGTTACATTATTAAATACAACTTCAGCACCATTATTAATAGAGGAAGCTGGAGTTACTGCTACGCTGCCTGGTAAACCAGGACAAGCACCGGTATACCATTTCCATTTATGTGTAGTACCAGTAGAATCAGTTCCCAGGGAACCTCCTATCACTTTTAAAGTAACATTACCGGTAACGCACAGACTGTCGGAGCTGGCATCAATGGAAGTAGGAGCGGTTGAAGGCTTTTCCACAGAAACAGAAAACGGCACCGTAACGCTACATCCGTGTAACGTATCCTCCTGTGCTGTAATGACGAAGTCGTAGCTACCAGCAGGTGTGTTTGCCGGCAGTTTCACTTTAAAGATACCAGAGGTATTGTTAGATGGCCATGCTTTGGACACCGTTACAAAACCAGGCATCTTCCTGGTGGCGGCAACACTGAGTACATACTGCTTCAAAGTCCCTGGTACCACGTTGCTGTAGGAGACCGTAAAGGAATCCACCGTATTACAAACCGCAGCTGCAGCAATATTCAGCGTAGGCTTATCCTTAATGGTAAGGTTAACGGTAGTCGAGTTCGGACCGGGACAAACACCATTAGAGATGGTCCACGTCAGCACAAATGTTTTAGGCCGTGCATTGCTGACAACAGAAGCTATCGCATTATAAGCGGTGTCGTAGTTAATGGTGATATCTGAAGAAGTAGTACCCGGCGCTAATGTCCATTTACCGGTTTCACCAACGCCCGGCTTACTGGCGTTCAGCTGGAAATCACGTAACTCGCACTGTACCTGGTTCAGACCTGCAACACTCGGGGTAAGAGGTTTGGTATTAATGAGTGTAACCCGGTTGGTATCCGTACATGCAGCCAGTGTTTTGTTGGTAATTATCCAGAAGAGACGTACCGTATCACCTGCCATAACACCCGTCACGCTGGTGGCGGCAGTAGTAGTATTGGTAATAACGGCTCCTTTGTTTGGACCGTCAAATGACCAGGTACCTTTCTGATCCGAAGGAGGGGTGCTCCTTTTAATATTAAAGGTGGATATATTACATTGTCTGTAGATGGTATCCACATCCGCTACCGGCACCGACCGCACATTTACCCTGAAGGTGTCAACGACCGTACAGGTTTTGTTGGTCACAACAACGTTGTAAGCTTTGGTACCGGTGTCTGAAGGAACATGCGAAATAGCGGGCACTTTACCTTTAATAGAATCAATGCCATATTTCCACATCCAGTTCAAACTGTCGGCGGGCGCGCCTGTAATGCCTAAGTTCAGGTTAATCTGTGCACCAAGACAAATATTCACCGGTCCGCCTGTAATAGCGGTGACCGGTTTTTTATCTACAACTACCCGGGCAAATCCACTGTCCTTACATTGACGCGGTTCATTCTTCACAGAGTTCCACCCATAATCTGCAATCCCGATAGCCCAGTAGTCTCTGGTGCTGTCGGGAAATACGGTCATTTTAGGGCCAAAATAAACCGGGTCCACCTTCCATTCATAAGTACTGTATCCTCCATCAGCCGTCAGATCCACACTTTGCCCGATACAGATCCTGCCCGACGAAATGGTTACTTTGGGCTTCGGAAGAATAGTGATCTTGGTGTATTTCGATGGAGACGCACAGTTGCTGACGTTCCCCGATTCAAGGATATTTACCCGGTAATATTTATGCACTATCTGGTTAGGATCTCCTTTCAGCGCGCCATCCGCAAATGTGAGCGTGTTGGTAGCCGCGCCTGATATACCGTTTCCATTTACAACAGGAAACCAGTCGGCCGGATTGTTTTCATCCCCGGTATTACTGTAAAACCATTGATATATTGGATTCTTAAAATAATCCTGGTTGGGATCGTAAGTGCCATTCGGCAAATGACCATCAGGACTATATAATGCTTTAATAGTAATAGGAGCGCCTTCGCAAAGTGAATCCGCTCTTAATTCTGTATCAATCTGACCATCGATAAATGAGTAGATGTCCGGGCTGCAATAATTAAAGCCGATATCATCTATCGCGATATCATTTCCACAATCACCAAGACGATCATTGACAATTTCAAGTGTTACTGCAGTTACACCTCCGGGTGTTTTAAAGCTGCCGCCGTATTGTTGCCATGTTGAATACGACAGGTTCATAGATACGTCGTAGGTTTTAAACCTTGCGAGTGTATCCCACAATGCAGCGTTGGTGCTGCCCTTTTTATTAATGATGAGGAAGGTAACCCCGGCATAGTGATAACCATCCGAGTTACCTGCCGCACAGTTATAGTTAAATACGTTGTAGCTGTTTACGTTCAGGAACCAGGCGCTGAAATTATAAGAAGAGCCCGGGCATACCTGCACATTGTTTTTAGTATAGAAAGATTTTTTATTGATAGAAGAGTTGGCGATGAGCATACCACCCACGGAGTCGATAGTACTTCCGGTATGATCTGTTGCCTTTACCCACTCACTTCTTATTTGAGTATGCCAGAAAATATTGTAACTATCATCAATGAAATTAGCCCCGTTCAGAGGCATAGGTACATAGTTATATCCGGTAACCGCTGCATTGGAGCGGCTGTCGGTAGCATTCTTTTTAAATTTACCAAAGTCCTCCAGGAAATCGCTTTTACTGGTCGTATTACCCAAACACGGTTGAATTGTACAGTCTTTTACGTAAATGGACTTTGTAACCGGATAGGTATTATTCCCCCTGAACAGCACCACTTTCACCGTATACTTAGCGGCATCATTAAATTTAATGGTCAGGGAGTTCTTATTAATATTTATGCCGCCGGAGTTATAAGTGTCCCTCCGCTGGCCAACTAATTCGTGGCCTGCCCTGGTATCGGTCGTGAAGAGCACATCATAGGTTCCCCCCGTGATTGTCCAGGTCGCGGAATCTGCATAATTACTGGTGTTATTCCAGAAGAAGGCGTTCATACTGGCGAAACTTCCCTTACATATCGTGTCGGGAAGGTTCATAAAGGCTGTGCCGTTTGCCGGCGCAGTTTGTGCTGCCACCTGTTTATTAAGCAGCACAAGCCCCAGTATCAGGTACAAAAAGGTTAATAGTCGTTTCATAGGTGCAAACAGTTAAGTAAGAAAAGTATCAGGATTGAGCAGCTTTTGTTTGCTCAATCCATATTGTACCTCAACTCTTTACATCGGTTATCTTTCCCGGATGGTTTTTTCCGGCAGAGCGTGGAGCAAGTGTAAAATGGTTTCATAGGCGTCAGGTGTTTATACTTGGTATGGCTAAAATATATAAATGAATTAAGATTAAAATTAGATGTAATATAGGGAAATAAAAAAAGTGTTATTAATCGTAATATGATAAAGCGCCAGATAAGTTGACCGGATGGGTTAGCGAAAAATTGATTGTCAATTGCTTAAAGGGGGTAAAAAAATATCAGAAAAGTTATCCACATTCGCGATGGGGGCTGAATTATTTAGAGGAGACTGTGCTTTATTAAATTATTTTCATACCTTTGCAGACCAAATTTGATGTAAGATGCCCAAAGTAAAGACACATTCCCGTGCCAAGAAAACGTTCAAGGTTGGTGGGAACGGACAGATTAAGCGGTTCATGGCCTTCAAAAGCCACTTACTGACCAAAAAATCTACGAAAAGAAAACGTAGCTTAAGAGGTAGTACACTGGTTCACGAAGCAAATCTTAACCTGGTTAAGAGAATGCTCGGAATGCGCTAGTATCTGTCAAAAGAATCGAATTTTATAACCTGAGAAAAAACAAAGCAAATGCCTCGTTCAGTTAATGCCGTAGCTTCAAGAGCCCGGAGAAAAAGGATCTTAAAGCAAGCCAAAGGCTTCTACGGTAAAAGAAAAAATGTGTACACCGTAGCGAAGAACGTTCTTGAAAAAGGACTCACTTATAGCTATGTTGGCCGTAAATTAAAGAAAAGAAACTATCGCCAGCTGTGGATCGCCCGTATCAACGCTGCTGTTAGAGCAGAAGGGTTGACCTATTCTGTGTTTATGAACAAATTAGCCGGCAAAAGCATCGACCTGAACAGAAAAGTTCTGGCTGATCTGGCTATGAATGAACCAGAAACATTTAAAGCACTGGTAGCTTCTGTAAAGTAAGACTTACCTGATAGTAAATACCCGGTAGCTGGCATCCCACAGGATGTCAGCTATTTTGTTTTTAGGATATATCCCGAATATCGCGGAACCGCTGCCACTCATCGACGCATAAAGCGCCCCGGACGAATACATTTGTTCCTTTATCCCCTCCAGCACCGGGTGTGCCTGGAATACCGGCGCCTCGAAATCGTTTGACACCATATCTTTCCATTCCTCCACCGGTAACTGGATCATTTCCCGCAGCGGGTGAACCGGCGCGCCGGGAACAAGCTGCCTAAATGCCCACCCCGTATTTATATGAATACCCGGATGCACCAGCAAAAACGAGTAGCCGGAGAGGTCCAGTGTCATCGGCTCCATGATTTCTCCACGCCCTGTGGCGTAGCAAGGTTTATTGACAATAAAGAATGGGCAGTCACTCCCCAGTTGAGCCGCATAGTCAACCAGCGCAGCTTCCGGAAGCCCCAGCTGGTATTTCTGGTTCAGCAGTTGCAACATGAAGGCGGCATCTGCGGAACCTCCACCCAGGCCGGCGCCAATGGGTATATTTTTCAATAAATGAATGTTTACCGGCTGCAACTGCGGAAAGTCCGACTGCAATAACTGAAAAGCCCGTATACAAAGGTTATCGGCTGCATCACCAGGCACCGGGACACCCGTGCTCTCAAATTGAAGTTCAGTATGCGTAATTACCTCCAGCGCATCATTAACAGGCAGGGGATAGAAGATGGTTTCCAGGTTGTGGAAGCCATCGGGGCGTTTACCGGTAACATGTAAGCCCAGGTTTATTTTGCAGTTTGGAAATACAATCATAGTTGCACGGCAAACCAACAGCTACAGTTTTTACACCGCCGGCTGCAGGGAGTATATAAAATGAAAAGTTATTTGCTTTTGCGGCTGTTGATCTCATCGCGGATAGCGATGGCCCGGATGTAGTCTTCCTGTTCCAGTACTTCCTGTAACAAGGTAGTTAACTCCTCTACATTCAGTGCTTTTAGGTCATCTTCCACACCTTTCTCATGCTCCGAAATAGTAGGGGTAACCGGCTTATTGGTCTTTTTACCGGCAGGGTCGTCCAGCAGTATCCCTGCGCTGTTGAGGATATTCTCGAAAGTATAAATAGGGCATCCGAAGCGAACTGCGAGGGCCAGTGCATCCGATGTCCTGGAATCTATCTCTATGGTTTCGTCGTTGTTAGAACAGATAAGCTTTGAGTAAAAGATGCCTTCCTGCAGATTACTGATGACCACCTCCTGTAATTCTACATTAAAGGCGTTCATAAAGTTTTTCATCAGGTCGTGTGTTAAAGGCCGGCTGGGTTGCATTTTTTCCAGAGCTACTGCAATCGCCTGCGCTTCAAAGCCACCAATCACAATAGGCAAACGGCGCAATCCGTTTACTTCTCCCAGTACCACGGCATATGAATGAGTCTGCGTAATGCTGTGCGATAAAGCAACTATTTCCAGTTCTATTTTTCTCATATCTGTCTTGCGTTGTCGCTGAATAGTTTGTAAGACCGTGAAGTTAGAAAAATATTCCTTATCTAAAAAAAATCTATAATGATAAATCTATGATATAAGAATTACGGTACAGGAATTACGAATGAAAAATCAACACGATCTTAAAAATTGAATACTTCATTCGTAATTCTTATACCGTAACCTGGTTGCTTAGCTCTGTTTCAGCTTGTTGACGGCTGCCGTAAGCTTAGGCACTATTTCAAATGCATCACCTATTATGCCATAATCTGCGGCTTTGAAAAAAGGAGCTTCCGGATCTTTGTTAATCACCACAATGACCTTGCTGCCATTCACGCCAGCCAGGTGCTGAATAGCCCCGGAAATGCCCACCGCGATATAAAGATTGGGGCGCACGGTTAAACCAGTCTGACCCACATGTTCATGGTGCGGGCGCCAGCCGGCGTCGGCTACCGGACGGGAACTTGCTGTTGCAGCTCCCAGCGCCTTTGCCAGGTCTTCCAGGATGCCCCAGTTTTCCGGACCCTTCATACCACGGCCGCCGCTTACAATTACTTCTGCCTCCGTTAAAGGCACTTCACCGCTCACCGTTTCAGTTTTAACCACCTTCACTTTAAAATCAGCATCGCTGATAGCCGGAGAAAAGGCTTCTACTGTAGCAGTAGCAGTGCTGGGGTTCACAGGGAAGGTATTGGGTATAATGGCAATCACCTTCTTATCAGATGTAATATTGATATGGGCAAATGCCTTACCGGAGAACACGTTTTTCTTTACCACAAATCCATTGGTAGTATCCGGATAGGAGATGGCGCCTGCCACCAGACCAGCTTTCAGCCGGGCAGATACCCTCGGCGCAATGGCTTTACCATCAAAGTTATGAGGGAAGACAAGCACCTTACTGCCTTCTTTTTCGGCTGCTTCGGCAATAGCTTTGGTATATACAATGCTTTCTACTTCATGTAAGCGGGCATCTGCTGCGTGTAGTACCTTTTGTGCGCCATAGTTGCCCAGTGCGGCCAGTTCAGCAGCGTCAACAGGGCCCAGTACCAGTGCAGTAGCAGTAGTACCCAGCTGTTCAGCCACTTTAGCGCCATATTGTACGGCTTCCAGCGCCGCTTTCTTGATTTTACCCTGTGCCTGGTCGGCAAATATTAATATAGACATGAATAATTTGATTAGTAGTTGAGAGATAGTTTACCCTTAGATCACTTTTGCTTCTTCGTGCAGCAACTTCACCAGTTCTTCCACGTTATCAGGACTGATCAGTTTAACGCCGGCCTTTGCAGGAGGCAGTTCAAAGCTTACTACGGAAGTGAGGGCGTCTGCAGCAACAGGTTCCACCACAGTGAGGGGCTTGGTTCTGGCGGCCATAATACCGCGCATATTGGGGATCCGGGCTTCAGCCATTCCCTTCTGGCAGGAAACAACTACTGGCAGCGATACTTCGCACACTTCTTCTCCGCCTTCTATTTCCCTGTTAACGGTAGCCACGGTACCATTCAGGTCAAATTTAGCAGCAATGGATACATAGGGCAATTCCAGCAGTTCTGCCACCATACCGCCTATACCGGAGCCATTAAAGTCAATGGTTTCTTTCCCGGTAAAAATAATATCGTATTGTTTATCCTTTGCATGCGCAGCTATCTGCGACGCAATATAGTAACTGTCAGCACTATCCGCATTTATACGGAAAGCCTCGTCTCCGCCCAAAGCCAGTGCCTTGCGGATAACCGGATCACAATCTGCACCACCTACCGTAATAAGATGCACGTCAGCCCCTATGGTTTCTTTCAGCTCCAGCGCCCTTACCAATGCATACCATTCATCGTACGGATTAATAATAAACTGTACACCAGCCTCATTGAATTTCGTGTTATTGTCCGTGAAAGCTATTTTTGCAGTCGTGTCCGGAGTTTTGCTGATACATACTAAAATCTTCATGGCCTTAAACTGTTTTGTTTTAAAATGCGGTAATAGCAAATATATCTAAATAATATACGCCAACCGCAGGGAGGGAAGATGATTTTAATCAGTGTGAGAGATTGACATATTGTACAATTAAATAATAACAAACGAATGGACAGAATCGCGCAAATAAAGCAGTTCCTGGTAGCCACACCAAACGACAGCTTCCTGAAACATGCATTGGCGCTGGAATACATTAAGCTCAACGACGATGTAACCGCCAGGCAGTTGTTTGAAGAACTGCTGGCCCATGAACCGGGCTATGTAGGTTCTTATTATCACCTGGGGAAGTTACTGGAACGTGCCGGTGATAATGCCGCCGCCATCAGCACCTATGAAAAAGGCATGGCTATGGCCAAAGCAGGTAATGAAAGACATGCATACAACGAATTACAGTCGGCCTACGAAGACCTGATATACTGATATTATTAATCCAACAAACAACGCATGCCTCAACATCTAATAACTGATTTCACTGCTTATATCTCCGGCCGGCAATTATTTGATCCTGCGCAAAAGGTGCTGCTGGCCGTAAGTGGCGGGGTGGACTCCATCGTAATGGCCGGGTTGTTTAAAAATGCCGGTTACCGCGCCGGTATTGCCCACTGCAACTTTCAGCTGCGGGGTGAGGAATCTGAGCGGGATGAAGCTTTTGTACGGAACATGGCAGCAACACTGGAACTGCCGCTGCACGTAGTAAAATTCGATACCAATGCTTATGTGGCCCGGCATCGTGTAACCATACAGGTAGCCGCACGTGAACTGCGTTATCAATGGCTGGAAGAAGTACGCGCTGCGGAAGGATACGCATATATTGCCACCGCCCACCATATGCAGGACAGTGTGGAAACAGCATTGATGAATTTCGCCAAAGGTACCGGTATTGCCGGGCTGCATGGCATTCTGCCCAAACAGGAACGCCTGATCCGCCCGTTATTGTTTACGGAGAAAGACCGGCTCATAGCGTATGCCGCCATGAATAATATTTCTTTTGTAGAAGATAGCTCCAATATAACTGACAAGTATACACGTAATTATTTCCGTCACCAGGTGATTCCGCGATTACAGGAAGCCTTTCCTGGTGTTGTGAAAAATATGTCGGCTACTATTGAACGGATCAGGGAAGCGGAGATCCTTTACCAGGAAGCATTGGCGAAGCACCGTAAACGCCTGCTGTTCCAGCAGGGGAACACCTGGATGGTGCCCGTATTGAAGCTGCAGAAAACGATCCCGCTGCAAACAATTGCCTGGGAGCTGTTCCGGACTTTTGGCTGTTCATCCGCACAAACGCAACAGGTATTATCGTTGATGGAAAGTGAATCCGGCAGGTATGTGGATACGGCCAGTCACCGCATTGTGCGCAACCGTCAGTGGTTGCTTATTACCCCGCTGGCAACAGATGCGTCGCCGCTGGTAGTGATTGAACCCGGACAGCAGCATATTCATTTTGGCGGCGGACAATTACAGGTCCGTGAGCAGGAGCGGGGCAACGCCGGTATTCCAGCGTCGCCGGAAATAGCCTGGCTGGATGCGGCACAGGTTAGCTTCCCGTTGATCCTGAGAAAGTGGAAACAAGGCGATTACTTTTACCCGCTGGGCATGCCCAAAAAGAAAAAGGTAAGCCGTTTCCTGATTGATCAGAAATTATCAATGCCGCAAAAAGAAAATGTATGGGTGCTGGAATCAAACAAACGTATCGTGTGGCTGGTAGGTATGCGGGTGGATGACCGCGTGAAGATTACGCCCAAAACGAAAGCAGTACTTAGTATTACTTTTGCGAAATAAGAAATAGCCGGCGGAGTGGAATACCAACACAGCCGGCGGTTTCATTTATCGTCCGAATCTTGGATGCTTGAGCATCTCCAGGAAATAGGCGCCCAGTTCTGGATGGAAAATCAGTGGAAATACGATACCGAATAGCGCGCCCCACATATGTGCATCATGATTGATATTATCGCCGCCTTTTCTCGACATGTACGCTGACAAAGCGAGGAACAAAACGCCATAAATTACGGCAGGGATGGGGATGAAAAACAAAAAGATCGTATTCCACGGATCTATCATGATGGCTGAAAACACCACCGCAGAAATAGCTCCCGAAGCTCCCAGCGAAGAATAACTGGAGTTGTTACGGTGTTTTATGTAAGATGGGATATTTGCAACAATGATTCCCAATAGATAGTATAAAATATAAACCAGCTTGCTGTGAAAAAGCTGCATGAATAAATTTTCAATGGCAGGGCCAAAGAAAAATAATGTGAGCATATTGAAAATGAGATGCTGAAAATCGGCATGCACAAACCCTGAAGTAATGAAGCGGTAATATTGTTTGTAACGCTTTACCATGTACGGTTGCAGGCTCATCTTGTCCAGCTGGTCATAGTTCTTAAGGGCAGTATAGGAAACAAGACAGGTAATAATGATAATAATCAAACTGATGGAAAGCGTCATATAACCGGTTTATTTAGGTGGTAAAGGTACTTATTGATGATGATACTTTTCTCTGTTTAAAACTGTATAAGCACGATACAGTTGTTCAGCAAAAATAAGACGCACCAGCTGATGCGGAAAAGTAAGCGGGGATAAAGACATTTTCAGTTGCGCCCTTTGCAACACGGCATCATCGATACCAAACGCACCGCCAATTAATATGATCAGCTGACGTGTACCTGCATTGTTGCGTTGCTGCAGGAAGTCGGCAAACTGCACAGTGGTCATCATCTTTCCTTTCTCATCCAGCGCAAGCAGAAAATCGGTAGGCTGTAACATATCCAGGATAATTTTTGCTTCCTGTTTTTTCAATTCCGGCACCGATAAACTGGCAGCCTGCTTTACCGTGGGGATTAGTTTTACTTCAAAATCCACGTAATGCAGCAGTCTTTTCTGAAAAACAGCCATCCCATCCCTGATGTAGGGATCATGTTCTTTTCCTATGCTCCAGAGTTGAATTTTCACTTCGTTTAATAATTAAGCAATTGGTGTAAAAGTAAGTGTAAATCAGAAGATTGCAGAAATTTTTTTGATAACTATTTGGGATTTTCGAAAAATCTCCTACCTTTGGCATCCATTCATAAACACATGGCTCCGTAGCTCAATTGAATAGAGCATCTGACTACGGATCAGAAGGTTTCAGGTTTGAATCCTGACGGGGTCACAAGGCGGAATTCCTTACCAATAAGGGATTCCGCCTATTTCTTTTCTTGTATAGTGATTTTTCAGAACGCGTAACACTTCCGGTAACGTTAAAATTGCCAGTGAAACTTCTTCCCAACAACTGTTCCCGGTTCGAAATAACAAATCCGCATTTATCAGTAAACACGAATTGATAGCTTTTAAACAATTTGCCTATGCAAAACAAATAATACCGCACTGATTTTGCTATGACGATGATGTTGATATTCCTGCTTATAAACGAGGCAGGAAAGTCCATCGTCAAATCAAGTAAAATAAGTAATAAACATTGAGTCCAACACCGTATTACGTATGAACTATTATACAATTCCGCCTCCGGTCAAACTTGCGGAATACATTCAGTTCTTTTGGGTACTGGAAGGTTCAGCTACAGCTGAAAAGCCATTCCATCACCGGGTGCTGGCCGAGAGTTCACCGGAATGGATATTTTATTGCAAAGGACAATTCGAGGCTTACGGGGTGGGCGACGACCGGCACAAAACTTCTTTCTCCTGTTTATCGGGACAGCTGCAGCATTTTAGAAAACTATATACTTTGAACGATTTCTGCTTGTTCGGTGTATACCTTTTTCCTTATGCAATCCCCGGTATTTTTGGTTTACCAGCCCATGTGCTGAGTGATCAAACAGTGGATACAGAAACACTGCTCGGAAGAGAAGGACAGTTGCTCGAGCAAAAAGTATTCGCGGCGTCTGATCACCGGCAACGTGCAACACTCATTTCTCAATTTATTTTGCAGCGGCTGGCGAAGAGCGCGGAAACAGCGAGTCCTGTTTTTACGTCGGTAAGACAGATCCTGATGTCTTCCACTGCCTTGTCTATTCCTGCATTGGCGGATGAGTGTTATTTGTCCCGCAGGCAGTTTGAAAGAAAATTTATTCATTATGCGGGGTACAGTCCTAAACAATTCCAACGGATTGCCCGTTTCAATGCAGTTATAAAAGGGTTTGAGAAACGGCCGGTATCGCTCACGGAAATGGCGTACAGTTGCGGATATTACGATCAGTCCCATTTTATCCACGACTTCCGGTTATTTTCAGGGTATAATCCCAAAGCTTTTTTCACGCATCAGAAAGATGCGGCTGATTACCGGGCGTTTGAAGAATTCAATCCCTGACGCGGAGGCTGAAACATGTCGCGATTTTACAATTTTGTTGATTGCACCAACAGTAGCTTTGTAAAAAAAGAGCCTTATGAACTTACAGCGCAAGACCTTCATAAAAAATCATATTCCATTCATTTTCTTTATTGGATTGTTTATTTTGACAACGGAAAAAGTATTTTCACAAACAACACCAGATGGAACTTCACCGGCTGTCAGCGGCATTACCACCGGGCGGGCCCAGGCCCTGGCTGGCGCGATCATCGCACTCATTAGTTTAATTATGGGATGGCGGGCTAAAGCCCGTTCCCGTTCAACACATCTTACCGGAAACAGGCAGAATAAACCAACAGCAGCTATTATTGCGTTGTCGCTGGGAGCAATAGCCATTATCCTCAGTGTTGTACATCTCAGCACTTCTGCCGGTGCTGTTTTTGGTTCAGGCAGTGGAAAAGCCGGAGCCATTGTGGCACTTGTACTGGCACTGACGGGCGCTACTTTAAGCGGACTGGCGCTTCGTCCGAAAGGAAAGTGAAATAGCGTTTTTCATAAATCAAATACCGCATGCTATGGACAAGCACAATGAACTTGTAGCTTTTTATGGTGTTCGTTATATCGTAAAAGATGTAGCCGCCACTGTACCATTTTATAAAGAGCTGCTCGGATTTACGGTTGACATGCAGGCTGCGCAGGGTTTTGCAAAGCTATCAAAAGGAACCCTCCACTTGTACCTGAATGAGCCGGGCTTTGGAGGCGCCGGACAGCCGATGCCTGATGGTACCGCGCCTGCACCGGGCGGATGGAACCGGATCCAACTGGAAGTAATTAACCTGGAGGCGTTCATTGAAACATTGAAAACAAAGGATGCACGTTTTCGCAATGGGCTGGTGACAGGCGCCGGGGGTAAACAAATTCTATTGCAGGATCCTTCAGGAAACCTGGTTGAATTATTTGAACCAAATGAACAGGCCAGGTCCCTTTAATCCCTGCTATCTGTTGATGGCAGACCTTTACAGCTACCTATACAAATCACGTATACCCGTTAACGGTAGTCTCGGAAAAATAGTTTTAATTTTTTTTGTTTAATTTAAAACAAATCCTACATTTGCAATCCCAAACAGGGAATGGCTTCATAGCTCAACTGAATAGAGCATTTGACTACGAATCAAAAGGTTTCTGGTTTGAATCCAGATGAGGTCACCAAAAGACAGAAAATGCTGCATTAACTGCAGCATTTTCTGTCAAAAGAAAAAAATCTGGAGAAAAGCTTTCAGGTATAAAAAATTGAAAAATAATTTGTTAGAATAAAAAATTGTTCTACATTTGCAATCCCGAAACGGGAAAACGGCTTCATAGCTCAACTGAATAGAGCATTTGACTACGAATCAAAAGGTTTCTGGTTTGAATCCAGATGAGGTCACCAACTAAAGGACGAATACGAGTTACATCGGTTCGTCCTTTTTTTATGCCCGGGTATTTACATTAGTTATATTTGGTATATATTTGTAATAACCGGCACCTGTTAAAACAGTCAACCATACCAACACACCACAATGAAATCCCTATCCGCATTCGCCATCTTCCTACTCATCTCCTTTACTAGCCTGGCACAGCCGCAAAACAACCATACGGAAGAAAAGATCTGCTTCCTCACTTACGGCTTCCCCGATATTGAAAGGGTTCAGGTGGAACAAACCATCGCCCGGAAATAGGGCTTTGCTTTTTATACAGTAGGGGAGTGTACCGTTGACCAAACGCTCATCGACAGCGTAGCCCGTGTCAATAACGTGGCGAATAGAAAGATGGAGGCAAGATATGGCAGCAACTGGAGCAGCCGCTATCAGCAGGAGGTAGACGCCGTTTTCGCCACCCCTGAAAGGGCGCAGGAATTGGTAAATCAGCAACTGTATATCTGGCGCAAGGAACAGGAATTAAAAGTGCAGAACGACAGCCTCCGGTACGCCTGGGCTGCTACCGGAAGAAAAGGCGTTTATAAGGTAATCGTTTCCGGATCAGCAAAAAATATTATCTTTTACAAGCTGTTGGTAGACTATCCAAAATATAAAGTTTCCCTGCTGACAGACAGATAATTGTTTTACCCAAACGGAAACCGGGAATTATGATACGGATCAGAAAAGAAGGCATACTGCTGAAACAAACCAATCTCGAGTTTGAAAACGAAGGCGTGCTGAATCCCGCCACTATCAGGGCGGGAAACGAGGTGCTTTTTTACTACAGGGCAGTACAGAAAGGCAATCACTCCAGCATCGGTTTTTGTAAATTAAGCGACCCGCTTACGGTTGAACAACGCCTGGATAAACCCATTCTGTTTCCTGAACACGACTACGAAGCAAAAGGGCTGGAAGACCCCCGCATTGTGTGTATCGATGGGGTATACTATCTCACGTACACTGCTTACGACGGTGTGAGCGCCTGCGCCGCGCTGGCCACTTCCTCCGATGGTGTAAAGTTTGAAAAACACGGGCTGATAGTAGCGCAAATGGATTACGCGGAATTTAAACGGCTTGCGGAAACCAATGGCCCGCTGGATGAAAAATATATCCTGTACAACGATTTTAATCCTCGTTTATGGGATAAGGATGTAGTACTTTTCCCCAGAAAAATTAATGGCCGGTTTTATTTTCTGCACCGCATAAAACCACACATACAACTGGTTTCGGTAAACGAACTATCTGATCTTACGGCGGATTTCTGGAAAGATTATTATCTCCATCTCCGCGACCATATCATACTAACGCCAAAGTATAAACACGAAATGAGTTATGTGGGCGCCGGTTGTCCGCCGGTGGAAACCCCGCACGGCTGGCTTTTCATTTACCACGGCGTGCATGAAACCCCGCAAGGCTACGTATATGTGGGCTGCGCAGCCTTGTTCGATCTCAATGATCCTGCGAAGGAACTTGCACGGTTACCTTATCCCATATTGGCGCCGGAGCGGGATTGGGAAATCAGGGGAGATGTGGATAATGTTTGTTTCCCTACCGGCACAGTCGTATTCAACGATACCCTGTATATTTATTATGGCGCCGGTGATGAAGTGATTGCCACCGGAAGCATCAGCTTAACTGAGTTGTTAAATGAACTGCTGGCTTATCCTGTATAGCAGGCTATAACCGCTTCAATTACGCGTTTCGTTTCATCAGGGTCGCGCACTTTGATGCAGGCTACGCCCGTTTCCTTTGCGGGGTAATCATTGCCGCCTGGAAAAATGGCGTCTCCTGCAAACAACATTTCTTCAATAGTGATCCCTAAAATATCCCTGAGTTTGTGGATGCCGTAGGCCTTGTCGATGCCATGCCTCGTGATATCCACTGAAGTAGTGCCGCCCAGGCTTACAGAAAACTCCGGGATGATGCCATCCAGCAAGGCTTTCATTTTTTGCCTTTTTGCAAAATCGGGATCCCACTTTTTCTTTTCTTCCAGCGGGGCTTCCTGTCCTAATGCAGAGAAGGTGATCTGGCTGCCACGGTCTTCTATGGCAGGCCCCCAAAGTTTTGCAGCTTTATATCCCAGGGTGTTTACCACTTCATTCAAAGCGCTGGTGATTTTCTCTTTTTCTGCTGCGGTGAAATCTTCCGCATATAATTTATCCCACTTACCATTGTACGCGTAAAACTGTGTGCCACAGGTAGGGAGAATAGATAGCCGTTCCAGCCCTTTTTCGCCAGGCAGTTTTGCCAGCACCTGCTGCTCAAACTGTGGCCAGGCGCCGCCGGAAATAATCGCCACCCTGGCCACGGTTAGCAATGAATATAATAGTCCGCTCATTTCTTCATCAATAGCAGATTTACTCTGCGCCAACGTTCCATCCAGGTCAAATACCACCAGCTTCTTCATTTGTTGCGGTTATTTTTTTAGTAAGGCCAGTGCGCGTTCACAAATATTATCTGCCGTGAATCCAAACTCACGCAGCAATACTGGTCCCGGTGCAGAGGCGCCAAAGTGATCAATAGAAATAATCTCACCCTTATCACCCGCATAACGGTGCCATCCCTGTGAAATACCTGCTTCCACTACTATCCGGTTTGTTACATCGGGGGGAAGTATCTGGTCGCGGTAAGCCGGAGATTGCGCTTCAAACAGCTCCCAACTGGGCATGGATACGGTGCGCACGGCGATGTTAAATGACTGTAGTTTCTCCTGCGCAGCTACAATTAAGTCCACTTCGGCGCCGGTGGCTATCAGGATCAGCTCAGGCTTTGCGTCAGGCGCATCTGCGAGGATGTAACCGCCATAGCGTAACCCATTGGCAGCTGCATATTTGCTGCGATCCAGGGTAGGCACCGCCTGGCGGGAGAGGATCAGCGCTACCGGTTTGTCCGGTTCAAGGATTGCTATCTGCCATGCTGCAATCGTTTCGTTGGCATCTGCCGGACGGATCACTACCAGGCGGGGAATGGCGCGGAGTGCGGCCAGCAGTTCCACCGGCTGGTGGGTAGGACCGTCTTCTCCCATAGCAATACTGTCGTGCGTAAACACAAAGATTACTTTCAGTTCTGAAAGAGCCGCCAGCCGGATCGATGGCCGCATATAATCGGAAAAGGTGAGGAAGGTGGCGCAGTAGGGGATGATGCCGCCATGTGCTGCCAGGCCGTTGGAAATAGCGCCCATAGCGTGTTCCCGCACTCCATACTGGATATTTCTGCCATCGTAGCCCCATACACCGCCGGCAGCGCCCTGCAGGTCGCCATGTTCCATCGCCGGACTTTCAAAATTACCGGCGTCCTTTAATTCTGTATTGGTGGACGTGTTAAGATCTGCTGAGCCACCGATGAAACCGGGAAGATGTTTGAAAAACGCCTGCATCACTTTCCCCGACGCGGCGCGGGTGGCCAGTCCTTTGGCATCAGCAGCAAACGGCGTAATGTCCTTATCCCAGTCTTCCGGAATATGGTCATGTATCAGCGAGCGTAATTCTTTGGCCAGCTCCGGGTATTTTTGTCCGTAGATGATCATTTGCTCCTCCCATTTGGAAGATAATGTTTTGCCAACGTCTACGGCTGCACGAAAATGATCCAGGGCTTCCGCCGGCACTAAAAAATCCGGTTCCACCGGCCAGCCAAGTTTCTCTTTCGTGAGTTTTACATCTTCAGGGCCCAGTGGGGAACCATGCGCACCGGTGGTATCCTGTTTGGGAGAACCAAAACCAATACGCGTGCGCACGAGGATGATGGAAGGCCGCTCTGTTTCTGCCTGCGCCATACGGATGGCTTCATCAATTGCTTCCAGGTCGTTGCCATCGGCTACCTTCTGGGTATGCCATCCGTACGATTCAAACCGTTTTGCATGATCTTCTGTAAAGGTAACCGGTGTGGCAGATGCCAGGGTAATCCGGTTATCGTCATACAAATAGATCAGCTTGCCCAGCCGTAAATGACCGGCGAGGGAAGCGGCTTCGGATGCCACGCCTTCCATCAGGTCGCCGTCACTCACCAGCGCATAGGTGTAGTGGTCTATTACCGTATCACCCGGACGGTTATACTTTGCTGCCAGGTAAGCTTCCGCCATCGCAAGGCCAACGCCGTTGGCAAATCCCTGTCCAAGCGGACCGGTAGTTACCTCCACGCCCGGCGCCAAACCCCTTTCAGGATGCCCCGGTGTTTTACTGCCCCATTGCCGGAACCGCTTCAGCTCTTCCAACGGCAAATCATACCCCGTAACATGCAGCAAACTATATAACAAGGCAGAGCCATGTCCGGCCGATAATACAAACCGGTCGCGGTTAAACCAATGCGGATCGGAAGGATTATGACGCAGGAACCGGGTCCATAGTACATAGGCCATCGGCGCAGCTCCCAATGGCAGCCCCGGATGCCCGCTGTCTGCTTTCTGTACGGCATCTACCGATAAAAAACGCAGCGTATTGATACATAGTTCATCCAATGCAACGGAATTGGGAATAAGAGAAGTGTTGTTGGTCATGGTATTCCTTTTTTGTAATAAAAATGATCATACATAGGTCAACAAACTTCATGCGCAGATGGTTGCCGTATTATTTTTTAATTAGTCTACTAAAATTATAGACTTTTCAAAAAATATTGTATTATTGTGCTTCGTAGGCTTTCCGGGTCCGCTTTAGGGGAAACTCATCCACCTGTTGACATACCCCGTTTATCTTTCAAAATAATACCGACATGGAAACATCATTACAGTTAATGAGGAATAGTTGCTGTGTAGCATTTGCGGCAAACCGATGTTAGGACGCATCAATCAGAAATAAAAAGGCCGGAACTGTTGACGCAGTTCCGGCTGGTAATCAAGGCTGTTGGAGACATTTTACAGTGATTGCAGTTACCTGCTTTCACCGGCCTCATTTTTTCATACCAAAGTAAAGATAATGAAAATTGCTATTGCATGCAGCTGCGGGCTGCTGCTGGCGGCTACCGCATGGTCGCAGGAATTGCGCGCACCTCACAGCGCAGATACCACCAAACCTGTGCACAGGAACATTGTTCAAAACAACATTTCACTTTCAGGACGGATTATCGACGCCAAATCACAACAACCTATCGCCGGCGCTATTGTGCATATCAAAGGCACCACCCACGAGGTGCAAAGCGGTGCGAACGGGGAGTTCGCCTTCCTCACCGGTCAGAAAGTGCCGGTCATCTACCAGATCTCTTCCCTGGGTTATAAACTCAAAGAAGTATATGCCGATAAATCCAATGCAGGCAATATCGCCCTGGAAGAGCTCAGTACACAATTGAACGACGTGGTGGTAGTAGGTTATGGTACACAGAAAAGAAGGGACCTTACCAGCGCCATCTCCTCCGTAAAAGGCAGCGACGTGGTAACGGTGCCGGTAGCCAGCTTCGATGCACAGCTGCAGGGCAGGGCCGCAGGGGTACAAATTAATTCCAATACCGGTGTTCCCGGCGATGGCGTATTTGTAAGGGTACGCGGTACTACCTCCATCAACGCCGATAATGACCCGCTCTATATCATCGACGGTGTATTTATGAATAACTCCAGCCTGCAAACGGTGAATACCGGCGGCCGCTCGAGTTCCCCGCTGGCGGATATCAATCCTGCTGATATTGAAAATATAGAGGTATTGAAAGATGCCAGCGCAACAGCCATTTATGGCTCCCGGGGCGCCAACGGCGTAGTGATCGTTACTACCCGCCGCGGCAACTATAACAGCAAAGCAAAAGTAACGGCAGATGTATCGGCTGGTGTAGCCTGGGCGCCCAAAATGTGGGACCTCACCACCGGCCCGGAACATGCTACGCTGGTCAATGAGTTTTACCGCAACTCCCTGGCTGATGCCACCGCTCTCAACGACAAAGCAGGCATCACCAAATACAGCTACCAGCCCTTCCGCGCGCTGACGGACAATCCGGATAAATCGCCTGCACCCAGGGGATTGCCGCAGGATCAGCAAACCTACGACCGCCTCGGGGAAATATTTCAAACAGCCCCGCTTCAGAATTATAACCTGTCCCTTTCCGGTGGTAACCGTGAAACCAAGTATTATTTCGGCGGCGGCTATTCCAAACAGGAATCTATCCTCCGGCCCATCTCCTTTGAAAGGGCCAGCTTTAAACTGAACATCGATCAACGGGTGAATGACAAGGTAACCATCGGGTCCAGCAACAGCTTCTCCCGCAGCTTCCGCAGCCAGGGCCGCGCTGGTGATGGCCCGCAGGGTGGCCTGTTGCAGGCAGCCTTGCATACGCCCACCTATCTCCCGGAAACAAATCCCGACGGTACACCGGCACGGTGGGCAGGCTTTGATAACGTGCAGGTACTCATCGATAACTACGACGTACACACCACAAGCCTCCGTTATATCGGAAACCTTTACCTCGATGCCACACTGCTGCCGGACCTGAAGTTTCACAGCAACATCAGCATCGATTACAATAACTATAACGAATCCGAATACTGGAATAACCTTACCCAGCTGGGCGCCAGTCCCACCAACGGTTTGGCCACTTCCGCCATTACACAAAACACCTCCTGGATCAATGAACAAACACTTACCTGGCGCAAACATGCAGGAGAAAAACATTTCTTCGGCGTACTGGTAGGCAACACCATCCAGAGTAATACGGAAACATTAACCTCTGCGCAGGGAACCGGCTTCCCTAACAATTCTTACAAATATATTTCTGCGGCCGCAACCCGCACCGCTGCGCAAACATGGACCCGCAGCACATTGTCGTCGTTCTTCTCCAGGATCGATTACAACTATGCAGGTAAATATTATTTTGAAGCAAGCATCCGCGCAGACGGCTCCTCCAAATTCGGCGACAACTATAAATGGGGATACTTCCCCTCTGTAAGTGCATCCTGGCGGCTCAAGGAAGAAAACTTCCTGAAGTCGGTGAACAGCATCAGCGATCTGAAAGTACGCGCCAGCTACGGCATCACGGGGAATCAATCCGGCATCAGCAACTTCGCGGCAAAAGGGCTGTGGTCCGGCGGTGCAGGCTACCCCGACAACAGTACCGGCGATCAGCCAGGCACCGCACCCCTGCAGTTGCCAAACCCCGACCTACGCTGGGAGAAAACCAGCCAGTTCAATGGCGGACTGGATCTCGGATTACTCAACGGCCGTATCAATATCACTGCAGATGTATACTACAAATACACCAGCGATGTACTGCTGCAACTGCCTAAAGCAGGCGTTTCGGGCTTTACGTCGATCTATAGCAATGCCGGTGAAATCAGTAATAAAGGGTATGAAATCGGGATCAATACCACTAATATCAGCACCCGTAATTTCACCTGGACAAGCAGCCTGAATATTGCCGGCAATACCAACCGCATTGAAAAACTGCCAACGCCGATATACCAGTATAACCGCGACTGGATCATCATGCAGGAAGGTTCACCCATGTACTCTTTCTGGCTGTACAACCAGCTGGGCGTGGATCCGCAAACCGGTAACGCGATCTTTGAAGGTGAGAAAGATGGCAAGCTGCCGGTATCTGCCCGCAAAGTAATGGGCAACGCCATGCCGAAATTTTATGGGGGCTTCAGCAATACCGTTTCCTATAAAGGTTTTGACCTGAGTGTATTGTTATCCTTCCAGTATGGCAACGACGTATACAACCTGAACAAATTTTTCGGAGAAGGAGGAGGCACCCGCGATGCCAACCGCGTGTTATTTGCCGATCAGCTCAACCGCTGGCAGAAACCCGGCGACATCACCAATGTACCGCGCCTCACCGCTTATGGTCTCAACTACACCATCGATCAAAACAACCGCTTCCTGGAAGATGGTTCTTTCCTGCGGCTTAAATCACTCACTGTAGGATATACCATTCCTAAGTCTGTCAGTGAAAAACTGCATATCCAGCTACTGCGTGTATACTTCATCGGTAGTAACCTCTGGTTGCTGACCAAATATACGGGGCTGGACCCGGAATCAAACGTAACGGGTATACAAACCGTACAGGGACTGGATCTTGGCACGCCGCCGCAACCACGCAGCGTGCAGTTTGGCTTAAACGTAACTCTTTAAACGCTCTTAATTCTCCTGTATGAAAGCATATCGGAAATATATATCGCTCTTCTTTCTTTCGCTGACAGCCTTGTCATGCAAGAAATTTCTCGACGTGGAACCACGGGACAGTGTGTCTGACGAACAAACGATCATTGATAAAACATCCGCCACTACGGCTTTGCGCGGTGTGTACAGGAAGCTGGGCAGCGACGGTTACTACGGCGCTTTGTTCCAGACCTTCGGCTACCTGCCCGGCGATAATGTGCAGTGGACCGGCTCCCAGTCGGTTATACAGCAGTTTATTACCCATAAAATAAATGCGGACAATGGTAACCTGCAAACGGTGTGGGCGGCTATTTATGCTACCATAAACGGCGCCAACAACGTGATTGCAAAAGTACCCGGCCTGCAGGACGCTACTTTTTCGGATACGGAAAAGAACCAGGCAGTAGGAGAGGCGTACTTTATCCGCGCCCTGAGCTACTTTGATCTTGCCCGCACCTGGGGAAATGTGCAAATAACGTTAACGCCTACACTCAATGCTTCCGATAAGCTGGATGTAAAAGGCAGCACACAGGCGCAGGTATACCAGCAGGTGCTAAGCGATCTGAATGCGGCCGACTCGCTGCTGCAACCGCCGTCTCAAACAGGCGCGCCTAACCCCGTGAGGGTAAACCAGCAAACCGCCTGGGCGCTGAAAGCACGCTACTATCTGTACCAGTCGGACTGGACCCAGGCAGAAGCCTATGCCACCAAAGTAATTAGCGACACACGAAGCTATACGCTGCTCAAGCCTTACAGCGCCTTCTTTTCCCCGGCCAGCGCCGTGGCTACAAAAGAATCTGTATTTGAGCTGTCGTACAGCGCTACCTACCTGAGCGGCCACCGCAACTACTGGCAACCGCCGGCCAACGGTGGTACGCGGCAATGGGCGCCATCAGATGCGTTTATCACGCTGGTAAATGATCCGAAAACAGGCGGCAACCGCAACGCACTGGTAGCTAAAACCTCTGCCGGTCTGTGGTATGGCAACCTTTACTACAGAAGCCCCGCCACCGATCCGGCTTATGTGATCCGCATAGCTGAACTCTACCTGATCCGCGCGGAAGCACGCGCCCAACAGGATAAACCAGATCTGGCCCGCGAAGACCTCAACGTTATCCGCGATAGGGCCGGGCTCTCACCAGTGAATGAACTGATTGCTAAGAATGACCTGCTGCTGGCCATTGAAAACGAACGGAGAATAGAATTCGCACTGGAGCCTCACCGCTGGTTCGACCTGGTACGTACCAAACGCGCCGGCGCCGTGTTGAATATCACGAATCCCCAGCTGTATGTATTTCCGATCCCGGCCAACGAAGTCACCTTATCGAACGGCAATCTGAAACAGAATGATGGTTACTGATCTTATCACCTTATAACAAATCACCAATGAGTAATGTCACAATAGGGGAAACACCCGCCTGGAAAGACTATGAAAAAATTGGGTTCAGGGTAATCTTTATTTACTTCGTGTTGCAGGCGTTGCCGCTCGACTGGAAGTTTTACAGTTACCTTTTTTCTACCCCCATTTTTAAACTTCATTATGAAGATATCTTTAACCTGGCCAATTATGCTACGCGCTTCAGCGCGGGGCCTGCTACCTATGCCGACTGGGGCATACTGCTGATCATTGCAGTAGCGGGCGCCGTTGTATGGACTTACGCCGATGGCCAACGGACACGCACCTACGACGCAGCCTTTTACTGGCTGCGCGTGATTCTCCGGTACCGGCTGGCACTGGCACTGCTGGCCTATGGCTTCCTGAAGCTGTACGCATTGCAGGCGCCATATCCCTCGCTGAGCAGCCTGAATACACCGTACGGCGATTTTAACCGCTGGAAGTTGTTTTCTCTCAGTCTTGGCATCGTTCCTTCCTACGAACTATTCCTCGGCGGTGTGGAAATATTTTTAGCGGTATTGTTACTGATCCGTAAAACCGCATCTATAGGCGCTTTCATGTTCCTCATCTTTTGTGGTAATGTCTTTATGTCCAACCTGGCATACGAAGGCGGCGACCAGGTATACAGCCTGCTGCTGATCACCTACGCCTTTGTTATCTTCAGCTTCGATCTGCAGCGGATTGTCCGTCTGCTCATTCTCCAAAAACCTACAGCAGCAGCTACGTTTAAACCGGCGTTTGAAGGTATCCGTAAAAACGGCAGGTGGATCCTGAAAACAGCTTTCCTGCTTTTCTTTGTGGTGATTTATGGTGTGAAAACAGGTGTGGGCGCAAAATACGATCCCTATCAATATCCCACCACCAAAGGGTTACCGGCTATCAGCGGGTTATATAATGTGGCCACGTTTATTGTTAATGGCGATACGCTTGCTTATTCATTAACAGATTCCCTTCGCTGGCGCAACGTGGTGTTTGAAGAATGGAACACCATCAGCATCCGCACCAACAAACCGGCATTGGTAGATTCCAATAATCAGCACCTGGTGAAACGTGATAACGCGGAAAGGCTATACGAAATAGAAGGTACTAGCGGCAGGCATTACTACAGTTACGCCGCCGATACTACGCAACACCTGCTTACCCTGCAAAACAGGCACCCCAGGCTGTCGGCGGAAACCTTGTCGCTGCACTACTCGCGGCCGGATAGCAACAGGGTGATACTCACGGGAACCACCTACAGCAGGGATTCTATCTATGTAGTACTGGAAAAAGTAAATAAGAAATACCTGTTGGAAGAAGTGGCAAACGGAGGAGGACGAAACAGGAAGTTAAAACTTTAAACCAATTATCATGGCTCATAACACACAAACATTACCAGATGAACCCGTGATCAGGGATACGTCCCCGGTGGCGTTGCCGGCTGTCAGTGCACCTTTGTCGCAGCTGCCGGCCTGGAAAGAATACCAGCTGGTACTATTCCGCATCGCCTTTATTTTTTTCATTGCGTTATCGGTTCCCAATAGCGTGGAGTGGTACCAGCAACTGGTGCAGCTTGACTGGACGCAGTTGAACTACCGCGACTTGTATGATATTGCGCGCTTTGGCTCCGGGATTAATTTCCTTGGCAACGCCATCTTCGGCAGCTCCCTGCTGGGCTATGCCAACTGGATCACTACGGCGTTAATAGCTACAGCCGGCGGCCTCGTGTGGACCGGCATCGTAAAAGCCCGCAAGCTGCCGCGTAAAGAATATTATACCGCGTGGTACTGGCTGCGGGTGGTTGTAAGATACCGTGCGGGTATCGGTATCATCGGCTTTGGGTTTACCAAGCTGTTACCGGTACAAATGCCGTATCCATCTTTCGGTATTTTAAATACCAACTTCGGGGATCTTACTGCACAGAAAATTTACTGGTTGTCTATCGGTATTGTACCCTGGTACCAGGTGTTTGCGGGCGTGGTGGAAGTAACGGCAGGCGCACTTTTATTTTTCCGTAAAACTACTACGCTGGGTGCTGTTTTGTTGTTTGCCGCGTTGGGAGATATCGTGTATGTGAACTTTGCCTACGATGGCGGCGTGCATGTGTATAGTAGTTATTTCGTACTGCTGGCAGCGTTACTGTTAGTAAATGATGTACCTAAAATTTATCGTTTGCTGGTGCAGGAGCGTTTCACGGTACCGGTAAATTATTATCCTGTTTTTCCGGAGAGATGGCAACGCTATACCCGCATAGGGCTGAAATCTGCTACCATCTTCCTTTTCCTGGGTGTGCTTTTTTATCTGCAGCTGATCAATTTCTTGTATGATCCTTACAAACAACCATCTGTGGCGGGCGTAAAGGAGCTACGCGGCAACTACCAGGTAACGGAATTCCGGTTAAATGACCAGGTGATCCCGTATTCGCCGCTCGATACGGTTCGCTGGCAGGAAGCCACGTTTGAGAACTGGTCTACTTTTACTTACCGCGTTAATAAGCCGCACCCGCTGGATCTGTCCAATGGCGGCGGCGACCCGCAGCGCGATGTGAACCGCACCTTTGAAATAACCGGTCTCGCCGGCGGTCAGCGGGCTTTCCATTATTATGCAGATGAAGTAAATAAAGTACTTTACCTCGAAGATAAATATAAGCCCATTCCGGACAGGCGTAACCGCACCGCCGGTGTAGGCGGCGATGGTGGCGTGGTAGTGGATAAAGCGGCGGAAAAGGCTGCGCGTGAGGAAGCGGCCAAGGCTGCGAAGGACTGGATTCCGGCAGCAGCGCGTAAAAATATAGGTGATGAATCATTAAAGATAGCCCCCATTGCATTGTCCGCCCGGAGGGCAAAAGATTATGCCGCCGCACCTGCCTGGGAAAACCGGAAACGCTTTACGGTGAAATATTCCACCAGCGATGGTTCGCATGTGGTACTCACCGGCGTGGATGAAAATAAGAACAACATTTACGTGGTGCTGGATCGCATCAACAGGGAGTATACGTTGACACCCAGCACCTTGCAGGCAGGAAAATACTAAGAAGCGCTATGTTGATAAAACGAACCAACTGTTACCGGGTGGCTGTTGTAATGGTGTTGGGTATACTGGCTTGCCATACCAACACCCGGCCACCGGTACCGGGTTGGCCGGAACATTTTGGATTTGGGAAAACAGCCACCCGCCGGCAAATCGATTCGCTGAACATCTCCATTGCTCCAGATGGCAAAGGCCTGCCCGCCGGTAGTGGCAATGCAGCAACAGGCAGGGTTGTCTACCTGGCCAAATGCGCTTCCTGTCATGGTGAAACCGGCGCTGAGCCCACGGCCAACCGGCTGGTGGCTACGCTCAGCGATACGGTGCGCACAAAAACCATCGGCAATTACTGGCCTTATGCTACCACGGTATTTGATTATATCCGCCGCGCTATGCCCTTTAATGCACCGGGATCGCTCACGAATGAAGAAGTGTATAGCCTTACCGCCTTCCTGCTGTATCGCAACGATATCATCGACAGCACCCTGCAACTGGATGCAACAAACCTGTCTCATATTGTAATGCCGGCAAAAAAATATTATGTGAACGACGACCGTCGTGGTGGCAACGAAGTAAAATGAATATTATGTCAGGGGAAGACAACAAGATACCTAGAAGGACAATACTGAGAGCAGCGGCGGTTTCCGCTGCTGCGGCACTAATGGGCGCTTCCAGGGTGCAGCGTGGTACCGGCAGCATCAGCGCGGGAAAGGACACGGTTTACACGGATCCTACCAAAATCACGGGCACACTTCCGGGCAAACTCGGAACGCGCTCACCATTTGAGCAGCCGCTGAAAAAACCCTCCGATATTTCTTCCCGCACGCCGCTGCAGGATTTGTATGGCATTATCACTCCGTCGGACCTGCATTTTGAAAGAAGTCATGCCGGCGTGCCACTCATTCATCCTGATAAGTACGAATTGCTGATCCACGGTATGGTGGAGCGGCCTATGATCTTTACTTTACGCGATTTAAAGCGTTTCCCGGCCGCATCGCGCATCGCCTTTATCGAGTGCTCAGGGAACTTCAGATCGGGCAAGGAAACCATGACGCCGCAGGAAATTTGTGGCCTCACGAGTCAGAGTGAGTGGACCGGTGTAATGCTGTCCACCCTTTTCCGTGAAGTGGGCGTGCATCCAAAGGCTACCTGGTTCCTGGCAGAGGGGTCCGATGCTGCAGTAATGACCCGCAGCATCCCGGTGGAAAAGGGCTGGAAAGACGCCATGATCGCCTACGGGCAGAATGGAGAGGCCATTCGTCCGGAACAGGGCTATCCCGCGCGTTTATTCCTGCCGGGATGGGAGGGGAATACCAACGTAAAGTGGATCCGGCGTATTGAATTGTCGGACCAACCCTTTATGACGCGTGAAGAAACTTCCAAATACACGGAAACCATCCGGGATCATAAGATCCGGCAATTCAGCTTCGATATGGATGCCCGGTCTATCATTACCTATCCGTCGTTTCCGCAGCAGGTGGAAAAGGGCTGGATAGAAATAAGAGGCATTGCCTGGAGCGGCCGCGGAAAAATTGATAGCGTGGAAATCAGCACCGACGCAGGGAAGCATTGGTCAAAAGCAGTGTTGCAGGAACCGGTAATGGACAAAGCACACACCTATTTTCGCCATCTCTGGTACTGGGACGGGCAAGCCACAGAGATCATGAGTCTCGCTACAGACGACACAGGCTATCGCCAGCCTTCATTAAAGCAACTGATACAGGCGCGTGGAACAGACATGGGAGGATATCATGTGAACCCGGTTACCGCATGGGTAATAAAAAGAGATGGCACCGTGTTGTTTAAACCGGAAAAGTGGAAGTGAGTTTATTCGAATAAGGTCAGCTCATCGCGGGTAACTGCGTGAAAAAGATTTTGTAACTGGTGCACATGTACAATGGCACGGCCATATGGCACCAGTCCTTCTGCGGCATCTGTAAGTGGCTGAAACACTTCGTTTTCATGCCTGATATGCACACTATGCAGCCGGTTATATTTCAGGGAATATACATTTTCATCTTCGCCGTAGTCGGGATCTCCTTTGATAAATCCAAATCTCAGCAGCAGGTCCACATCCAGCACCATCGGGTTTACCTTTGCATAGGGCAGTTTACTGAGCGGCAGTCCTGAATTATACACAAAGCCTTGTAAGATGCCTTCTACTACAAAGGCTGTTTCTTCCATGTTATAATCAAAGTAAGATACATAGTTGCCTATCCGTATGTCTGATTCTTCTATCATATTTTTATCTTAATAAAATATAATCAGCAACAAGGTGATCAACGCCGGTAACGCCTGTACGAAAAAGATCTTTTTACTGGCGGTAAGCGCTCCATATATACCGGCAACAGCTACACAGCTTAAAAAGAAAGTGGCCACATGCAAGCTCCACACCGGGTCGGAGATAAAGAAGGTCCAGGCCAGGCCGGCTGCCAGGAAACCGTTGTACAGGCCCTGGTTGGCTGCCAGTGCTTTGGTAGGGACAAACAATTCCCGGGGCAGTTGCTTGAATATTTTAGGTCCCCTGCTGGTCCAGGCAAACATTTCAAACCAAAGGATATAAAGATGTTCCAGCATTACAAAAGCAACCAATATTTTGATGGCGACCAGCATAGTGTTGAGGTTTATAAATAAATATAGGTCAAATTATTCTTTCTGCAAGCCAGGCAATTGCCAGCGCCAGCAGGGTGCCTGCGGCATAACATACACAATCGCTCCACAGGAATCCATGTCCCAGCAGGATACCGGCAGGTGTGTTACGGAACTTTACTGCCCATTCTGCCTGGTACAGCTGCTGTATTTCTATCAGCAGGCAAACCACGTAGTTGCTGATGCCAATTTTCCACAGGGGAGTAACCGGGAACAGGAACCGGATGCCAAAAAAGATACAGGTGGCAGATAACACATCTCCTCCATATATGCGTATGATGTCAGGAAAATATTGAGGTGCCCACCTGGTGGCGAGTCCTAAAGGGATATTCAGTAAAATAAGGAAAAAGTAAATCCAGCGCCTTTTTGCTACCATAGGTTCAAAAAGCGGTAAATATAGCAAAGAAAACCGGAATATGAGGATGGGTCAGGAGAGAGAAAAAGGGACCTGCGGCCCCTTATACGATGCAATAACCCGGTGGTCGGGTTATTGCTGATTATCACTTTCAACGCTACTTTTCTTTTTTCCGCGGTTGGTTCCGCCTTTACGGCCAATAGCGGCCATGTGTTCACGATTTCTGCTAACGGCTTCACCGCCTTTTTTACCTGCAGCACGGGCTTCCTCAGAAGTGAATTTGTGGGCAACACCTTGCTGGTGTGCAGCTTTTCCTCCTTCTCTTGAAATGGCACGTTGCTGTTCAGGGTCCATAGAAGCGAATCCGCGTTTACTGTGTTTACTCTTCTGATCAGAGTTCTTTTCCGAAACATGGTTAACCGGTGTGGCAGTTTGATATCTGATGTCTTCCATAATCCTGAGGTTTTTTTTAGTGATAGTAGTTAAACATTTACGCTAACCCGGAACAAGATATGTGCCATCACGGGTTAGCCACGATGGTAGCGGATTTGAGGCACATGGGGATGTGAAATGGGGCAATACATTCCACAATCCATAGAATTTTCCACACACTTTTATTGTCTGTTCTACAGTTTTTAATCGGGAACTCTCTCATTTTCCGTGGCTTATATTTTGTTTTTGCAACCATGTCATTTCTTTTCTTAACCCATCTAAATTTTTTTGTTATGGCAAAATATTCAAAAGAATCCCAGCACAAAGTAGAGAAAAGTATGCACGAAATGCATGAAGGAAAACTGAAGAGCGGAAGAAGCAAAAAGAAAGTTACGAATCCTAAGCAAGCTATCGCAATAGGCTTATCCGAAGCCCGCGAAGAAGGAGCAAAGGTGCCTAAAAAAGCAGCGGCAAAAAAATCCACTACCAGGAAGTCCACTGCAAAAAAAGCAGCACCCAAAAAAGCGGCAGCGAAAAAATCTACCGCAAAAAAATCTACCGCAAAAAAAGCGGCGCCTAGAAAAGCAGCAGCGAAAAAATCTACCGGAAGAAAAACAGCTGCTAAAAAAACAACGGCCAGAAAATCTACCGCAAAAAAAGCAGCGCCTAAAAGAAAGTCAGCCGCGCGTAAAAAATCAGCAGCAACCGCATAAGTAAAGGGTTTTCAGGATCGTTTTATCCGTTTAATATATACAAAAAGACCGGTGACTGGATAGCACCGGTCTTTTTTTATGGTATATGGCTTGCAGGATTATGAAGTATGGAAAAACACAGCATTACTGTGATCATTAGAGGTAAACCCTACGGGTTGGTTATTACAATCGACAAGGGCGCTCTGGAAACAGCATTTCAAGTGATTCCTGATGTGAGCGAACATGTGCTCGATGAATTTGAACCCCACGGTACAGCCTTTATTGCTGATCACGAAGATACCCTTGAGGGAAGCATCCGCACGGTAGAAACCGAACAGATTGCCCGTATTATCTGGGAAGATATTCTGGATAAAATGAAATAAGGCTTTGTTGCTTCACTACTACGGTTGTACCTTCGCAGCAAAGCGAGTATGAATTGCTATGATGGTAACCGATAAAACCTATAAGAACGCTAATCGCAGGGAAAGGATCATATTCCTCGTAAAACTGCTGGTATATCTGGGCATTGTTTATTTTAACCTTGAACACCCTGCCGTATATGATAAATTTACATGGCTGTTTAAGCTTACCAATGCACTCTCTTTTTTCCTGGGAGCCAACCTCGTTATCTCCCTGGCCTGGCTGGTAATCCTCTCGTGGTATACCCGCCGACGCAACAGGCAGCGGCCTATCGAAAAAGACAATTTCATTCTCGGCATCAACCGCATTTCCTCCGTATTAAATACTATTTTTCTCCTGCTCGCCATCACCTTCTTTTTTGGCGTAAATCCCCTTAAATTTGTCACCAGCATCACTATCGTGGCAGCAGCCATTGCCCTGATCACGAAAGATTATATCGCCAATATGATCAATGGACTCATCATTATGTTCTCCGATCAGTTGTCGCTCGGCGACCACATACGCATTGGCGATATCAAAGGAAGGGTGATGGATATTACCCTCATCAACCTGGTATTGCAGAACGACGACGATGATATTGTTATTATTCCTAATTCGGTAGTGTTTACGTCGGTTGTACTGAACCAGTCCAAACAAAATATCCGTAAACTCACCATCGAGTTTGAACTGGATCATAAGCATCCGTTTACCATCCGCGGCCTGGAAGACCGCCTGAAGCAAGCCATCGACGCGTATTCCCGCAGCTATACCCCCGAAAGCTTTTCCCTGAAAACAATGGAGATCAAAAAAGACTTTGTACAGTTTAAAGTACAACTGCTGATGCCGCAAGCCAATAAGGAAGTTGAACGCCTCATCAGGCGGGCGCTCAACACAGAAATCATGGCCATCGCCGAAGGTGTGAACTAAACCAGTACCATCGCTTCCACAAAGCTTTCCACAAACTGATCTATCTGCGCCCTACTTACATTAGGCATACAGATGATATGCGAACAGCCGCTTTCTGAAGCCAGCTGCCACTTCCGGCGGATGCTTCCGGGAGGATCCGGAAACACCACCGTAATAGCATCGGGGTTGCGCCATGCCGGAATGCCGTTTTCGTTGAGGCGTTCCACTGCGTAAGCGGCTACTGTTAAACTGTGCCTGGCCCTTTCCCGCAAACCTTCCACACCCAGGCTTTTCAGTGCATACCACAGGAACAACGGACTATGGCCGTTTCTTGAACCGGTAATGGTGGTGTCCATACTGCCGATATACGCCACCGACCGGGCAATCCTGTCGCGGTTGGATTTTCTCGCAATCACCACCCCGCAGGGAATCGGGGCGCCAATAAATTTGTGGCCGCTGATGGCAATGCTGTCTGCCCCATCCGCAAAATCGAATGCAGGCCTCGGCTCCAGGAAAGCGCTGTAGCTGCCGGACAACGCCCCATCAGCATGAATATAATGATGGCGTATGGCCAGGTTCTTCAGGATATCTTTGATTCGCTTTACATCATCCCGCGCTTCCGTCATGGTAGTACCGATGTTCGCCAGCATAATCACCGGCAGATGCCTGTTCATACGGATGGTGTTTTCCAGGTCGTTATAATCTATTTCCCCGTTCGGCAATGTGCGGATAATAATCCCCGGCATATTGAGCAGGTGCAGGTTCTTCTGCACACTGTAATGGGTAGCCTCGGAATAATACACTATTCCTTTGGGATATAATTCCCGCGCGAGATACAGGCCGTATAAATTGCCCTCGGAACCCCCGTTGGTAACATACCCCCACCAGTCGTCTTCCGGCGCACGGAAAAGGCCGGCAAAGAAGGAAACCACGAATTTCTCCATCTCCCTGGATCCCACGGCGTAAGTGGCCGGCACAAAAGGATCACCCAGGTTATTTAACGGATATTGTAAAAAGGGCAGGAGTGGACTATAATCAAAATCTTTGGACACAGGATATCCCAGGAAATCCCTGGTACGCGTTTGTACCTGCGCTAACAGTTCATTCAGCGTTGCAGCATCTGCTGCGGCCAGCCGGTACTCTTTCATAATCGTATTTTACAGGTGTATGATGCTGTAAAAGTACATATTGGTAATCTGATTGAACTGGAATAAATATTGAATTAGAAAATATATACTACTTTTAAGTCTTTGTAAGATAAATAGCACTGCCGGGCAACCGCCGGACATCTTTTAAAAGAAAAATATAACTGCCATGGATACACTGGATAAAACAGACCGGAAAATACTGGACGCCCTCCAGGCAGATGCACGCCTGAACACCAAAGAAATTGCACACCGTATAGGGCTCTCCGTTACTCCCACCTACGAACGGCTGAAGAAAATAGAAAAAAGCGGGGTGATCAAAAGCTATGTAACCCTGCTGCATGGCGATAAAGCAGGCAAAACGCTCGCGGCATATTGTAATGTATCATTGCAGCTGCATTCACAGCCGCTGATAAAGAAATTTGAAACTGCTATTGCAAAAATGGAAGAGGTGATGGAGTGTTATCATGTAGCGGGCACGTACGATTACCTGCTGAAGGTAGTGGTAAACGATATGCGCAGCTATCAGTATTTTCTGACGAATAAACTGGCGGCGGTTGAAAACATCGGGCAGGTGCACAGCTCTTTTGTGATGACGGAAATCAAGCACACCACAGCTTTCCGGCTGGGATAGTTAGCGCCTCAGCACACTCACACCGCTGAGCGGATGATCCTGTACCACTACCGTATAGGCCAGCGGGTTAGTCTCCGGTTCTTCGGACAAAGGGATGGTAAACGAGAAACTGCTGCCGTTGCCGGGCATACTGTTAAACCAGATCTGTCCCTGGTTGCGTTCTACAAAGTCTTTGGAAAGATGCAGCCCCAGCCCGCAGCCTTTTTCGTTCTGCGTACCGCTGGTAGAGTAGTAGATGTTGGAGAAAATGCGGTGCTGGTTTTCCACAGGAATACCGGTACCATTGTCTTTTACCGTAATTTCCGCCTGTTCGCCGTCATGTGTGGCGGTAATCATTACTTCACCGCCGGAAGGGGTGAACTTAATGGCGTTATTGATCAGGTTACGCATTACCAGCCTGATCATATCTGGGTCGGCGTATACCATAATGCTCTTATTCAGTTCGTGCGACAGCTTCACTTCTTTCTGCCGGGCAAGGGTTTGCAACAGCTCAAATTCGCGGTTTAATAATAAGGTGACGTCAAAGTCGTCGGCTTTTACACCAATGCCTTTCATTTGGTTGCTGGCCCATTGCAGCATATTGTCCATCATATAGGCCGTATTTTTTACGTCCCTCCATAATTCGTCGGTATAAATGCGGAACTGTGCCGCATCAATTTTCTCATCTTTCAGCAAAAAGAGTAGTCCTTCCAGGATGGCCAGCGGGGAACGGAGGTCGTGCGAAATGACCGAAAATATTTTATCCTTTACCTGGTTAAGATTTTCCAGGGTGGCGTTTTGCTCCAGGATAATGCGGTTCTGCATGGATACTTCCCGGTTCTTGTTATTCAGTTCCAGATACAGTTCCTGTTGCCTTTTATAAAGCCGGTACACCATTACCGTAATCAGCAACAACGCCAGGAAAAGTGCCCCGGCCGACAGCACCAGCACCCGCTGTTGCTGAATGGTAGCGAGATGCATGTGTTGCTCTTTCTTCAATAAAATATTTTCGCGTTGCTTCTTTTCAGATTCATATTTTTCCTGTGAGCGGGATATCAGCCGGCCTTTTTCAGCATTGAAAAAGTCGATGTTACGGTTGCTGTATTCCTTGTAACTTGCAAAGGCAGCGGCATAATCATTCCGGGCAGAATCCAGCTCATAGCGGATCTTGTAATAAATCATCTCGTTTTTTACATTACCCAGGGTATCATTTAATAACTTTGCTTTTTCCAGGTTTTTGGCAGCGCCTTTCAGATCGCCCTGCATAGTTTGAATTTCAGCCAGGTTCAGGCTCGACTTCACCACACCGGGCAAATTGCCGGCCTCCTGGTAGTAGGTATTGGAGAGCTGGTGATAGCGCAGTGCATCGTTATACCGGTGCTGAAGCATCGCAACAATACCCATGTTCTCATAGGTATAGGCCAGGCCGCGCTGATCGTGCAGTTCCAGCTTTATTTTCTCGGCCTTCTCCAGGAACAGCATAGCCGAATCTGGTATTTTCAGGGAGATATAAGCAGAGCCGATATTATTCAGGGTCTTGGCGATCTCCGTTTTTTCGTTTCTTTTCAGCTTTATCGCCAGGGCCTTTTTCAGGTAAATGAGCGCGTCCCTGGGCGTATTCAGTTCTGTGAAAATATTCCCCACATCATTATTGAGTACCCCGAGTGTGTAAGAGTCGCCGAGGACTTCTGCCAGTTTCAGGGCGTTGAGGGTCAGCTGCATCTGCTGATCCAGGTGTCCTTTGGTATTTTCCACGAGGGCAAGGTTGCGCCAGGCCCATATTTTTCCTTTGGTATAATGAAGACTGTCGCTTAACCGGAGCGCTTCGGCGCCATACTTCGCTGCAGTAGGGGCATTTATAGTAAAATAAGTCCTGGCTACCTGGTTCAGCAGGTTTACACGGGCGGTATCGTTTTGTGAATGGGAGTGTAGTACTGCCAGCAGGCTGTCGTGGATAAGCTGTTGCGCTGTTACCGCAGGCGACAGCAAAATCAGACATAATGGGATTAAAACGCTCTTCTTCAAAGGACTGGCCGGCAGCATATTTAATATTGTTGGCAGTGACAGAGTGGAGCGATTCGGGGGCGGTCCACTTTAATATAGGTTAAAATTAAAGATAATGTGCCACGATTCAAAGTAAGTTGGGAAAAAAGTGAGGAATGGGAGCATGAATTTAGTGTTATGCCCGCCATAAATCAATTAGGTTGTATCTTTCCCGAAAGATTAATAGCAATGAAACCGCTCATTACCATAGAATACTGTCCGAAATGCGGCTGGTTACTCCGGGCCGCCTATATGGCCCAGGAACTGCTGACTACCTTCACAGACGAACTGGGAGGCGTTACCCTCCGCCCCAGCGAAACAGGGGGCTCCTATATTATCTGGCTTGGCGAAGAAAAGATCTTCGACCGCAAGGAAAGCGGGCATTTCCCTGAAATAAAATTCCTCAAGCAGCTGGTAAGGGACCATGTGAGTCCTGAAAAGAGCCTGGGGCACTCGGACCGACCGTAGCGCACGCCTTCGGCGTGGGAAATTGTCTTGGCTCAGGATTACGCTGATTATACTGATTTTAAGGATTTTGATTTTTTTGATTTTTTTTTGATTTCGTTTGTACTGATTAGGGGAAATATAATCTGTATAAAATCCAAAAAAATCCAAAAGTAAAAATCAAGCTAATCAATAAAATCAGCGTAATCCTGAGCCAAGACAATTTTCCCACGCCGAAGGCGTGCACTCCGCTAAAATCTTTACATTTGCAGCCTATGCGTAAAAACCTCCATATCACGGCTTTATCACTTTTATTAGCAATAGGCGCAAAGGCTCAGCAGGATAGCACTACCACAACCCCTTCTTCTTCACGGGAAGGGCTATACGATAGCGTATGGTTACGTAAACGGAGTTTCTTTCCGTTGCCGGTGCTCGGCTACTCCCAGGAAAAAGGGCTGGAAATCGGCGCCGCCATGTTGTATTCGTTTTATACGGATAATAAGAATCCAGACAGGGCTACCCGTAACTCCACGCTCAACCTGATCCCCGCGATCACCACGGAAAGCCAGTACAAGATAGACCTGAAAGCAAATATCTGGACCCGCAGCAATACCTGGCATTTCAAAAGCAATCTCCGGTATCATAACTACCCGCTTTACTTCTTCGGTATCGGCGATACCACCCATTACGATAACCGGTCGCTGGTAAACAACAGCCGCTATAAAGTACAGGTGGAAGGGGAACGCCGCATCAGCGGACACTTTTATGCAGGCGCCTCCATATTATACCAGCACGATACCTACAGCAGCGGCGATAGTAAAGGCATTTATACCACCATGCCGCTTACCGATAAAGAAGGTGGATATGTTACCTTTCTCGGACTCACAGGTATCTTCGATAACCGCGATAATGAAAATTTTGCCCGCCGCGGTTCATGGCTGAAACTCAACCTGGCATACGCACCTTCTTTTTTAAGCAAACACCCGCTTTTTAAAATCGAAGCACAAGGATCACATTTCCTGTCCATCTCCCGCAAAAGCACACTTGGCTTTAATGGCATCTTCAACAGTTTGCAGGGGAATGAACTGCCCTTTTACCTGCTGCCGGAAATGGGGAACGACCTCATCATGCGCGGCTATTACACCGGGAGATACCGCAACCAGAACTACCTGGCCGGACAAGCGGAATATCGCTATCTCGTTGATCCTAAAATGCGCATCCATATCTGGTTTGTGGATATCAAACCAAAATTTGCACTGGCAGCATTTGCCGGCACCGGTACCGTGTTCGCCAATCGTGATTTCCGTTTCGGCGGATTTAAACCAAGCTATGGCGCAGGGATCCGTTACTTCTACGACGAAAATGCAAGACTCACTATTCGTATAGACTACGCCGTTGGAGAGAAGCGCAGCGGTGAATCCAGGCAAAAAGGATTGTATCTGTCTCTGGCGGAAGCGTTCTAATGTGGTGCAATGGTGATGGTTATGTGGTAATAATTTGTTAACTTTCAATAGATTAAATACCATACTCCAAAACCATTGCATATGAAAAATCTATTCCTGCTAGGAGCAGTTGCCGTGCTTTTGATTGTTACCCACAGCACCCAGGCCCAGGACAATTCCAGCACCCAATCTTCTTCACATTCCAAATTTTATCTCAAAGTTACCGGTGGATATTTTTTCAGCGTATCGCCGGGGCAGTTTCCCAATGTTGGCCCGTATCCTCCGCAGGATCTGCACACAGAGTTTAACCCGGCTTCCGGTATGGATACGATTAGCCGGAAGGTGCTCACCGGTTCTTACGGAGAAGGTTTCAGGGGAGGACTTTCCGTTGGCTATAACATCAATAAATATTTTGCGGTAGAAGGAACCTTTAATTATTTCCACAGCAAGAAAAACCTGATGACCCGTCAGCGGACTACCCTGGCCGGTTCTGGCAGGGAACTGGGACATGTGGAGTCGCATGGACATGTGAACGCAATAGATTTTGCACCCAGCCTGGTGGTAAGTCCGGGCTTTGAAAAAGTAAACCCCTATGTGCGCTTTGGTGTAATCGTTCCGTTATGGGGCCGCCTCTATATTGAAACGGATGCTACCCAGGTGTCAAGCCCCGCCGGTATTCCTACAGGTACGCAGGTAGTTACCAATATCAGCAGGAAAGAAGAAATCAAACCTAATCCTACTGTCGGTTTCCAGGGAGCATTCGGTGTATCATTTACAGTGTCACCCCGCTTTGATGTTTTCGTGGAAACGGAATACAAGAATGTGCCGGTGCGCAGTAAAGAGAAAGAAATCACTGAGTACAATGAAACCAATACCCTCATCAATGGTACTACCGGCGCGGTGATACAATCCCTGCCAGGCCGTACTATTAACGATTTGTCGGTAGCGGAAAAGAATACAAAATACGTAACTACGCTGGATCAGGGCTCCAATACGCCGGTAAACCAGCAGGGCACCAAAGTGATTTATAAAGATGATAATAAGCCGGGCAACGACCTGAAATCCTATATCAATATCGGGGGACTGGGATTAAATGTAGGATTGAAATTTAATTTGTGATCATAAATAGCATAAAAAAGGGGAGGCCATTTAACCTCCCCTTTTTTTATGCACTTGCTTTGTCGAGTAACGCCACTGCTGCTGAATCCAGCTGCAGCTGCACGCCATTCATCAGTTCATGCAATTGTTCTTTACTGGTAGCACTGGCAATAGGCGCCGCCACTGCAGGGCGTGTAAGCAGCCATGCCAGCGCCACGCCGGCTGGCGTAGAGTGATACTGGGCCGCTACCTGGTCCAATGCCGCCAGGATATGAAGCCCCCTTTCATTAAGATAGCTCAACGCTTTCTGGCCACGGGCGGTGCTTTTGCCCGTGTCGGCGGCCGTCCGGTATTTGCCCGTCAGGAAACCACTGGCCAGCGAATAATAATTGATCACGCTGAGATGCTGTTCTTCACAGATCTTTGCATACTGCTGCTCATATTTTTTGCGGTCGTACAGGTTGTATTCCGGTTGGAATGTTTCGTACCGCGGCCAGCCGTTTTGCTTACTGGCTTCCAGGCTTTCCAGCAGGCGGGCGGCACTCATATTGGAAGTGCCGATAGCCCTTACCTTACCGGCTTTTATCAACGTATCATAAGCGGCCAGCGCTTCTTCCACAGGAGTGGCTTCGTTATCGAAATGCGTTTGGTAAAGGTCTATATAGTCTGTTTGCAGGCGCTTCAGGGACGCCTCTGCGGCTTTGAGGATATAGGCCCTGGTCACATTTTTGCCTTCACCCATATCACCGCCGGCTTTGGTGGCCACCACTACTTTGTCGCGGTTACCTCGGTCGCGCATCCACTTACCGATAATAGTTTCAGATTCACCTCCCGAATTGCCCGGTACCCAGCGCGAGTATACGTCCGCCGTATCTATAAGATTGAACCCATTTGCCGTAAATTCGTCCAGTAGTGAGAAAGAAGTGGATTCATTGGCCGACCAGCCGAATACATTGCCGCCAAAGGCCAGTGGGGCTACTAATAGCCCGGATTGTCCCAGTTTCCGTTTTTCCATAATAATTTTTTTATTGATACCTATCGCGGGTACATCCCGTACGTAATTTAATTACTTTTGTCTTTCACCGACTAATTTTTATGCCAGAACAGATGCCTGCTATTTCACGCGAAGATTTTAACTGGTTAACACAAACCTATGGAAAGGAGAGTGGCTACTCGCACATAGATACCAAAGAAAGTGTGGTGCATGAAATTTTTGTAGATAAGGTGCTTATCGGTACCGCCTTCCTGAACTGTGCTTCCTATGAACTTTCTTTTGATACGCCGGGACTGCACATCAGGAAAAACAGACTCGATAATTATAAGTTGCACGATAAAGCAGTGCTCATCCCCGATGAGATGAATGAGGAAGATGAAGAGGAGCTATTGCTCCGCTGGTCTGATCTCATGCACGAACTAAAGATGCTCGAAAACCTTCACGGTCTTTCAAATGCCCGCGAACCGCTGGCACAGCTGTACCTGGATATCTTTAATGAAGATGATGCGGAAGACCAGATCAGTCATTTGCCGGACATCGTGCTGCCAAATGCCACGGCCATATGGGAAGAATTATATGCTGCGCTATCCGCCACCGGCAACGTGGTGGAATTTGAGTGGCAGCAATTTGCAGAAAGCGGTATCATTGCGCTGAATGGGCTCAGGCCATTGCAACAGGCTGGTATTATGCTGAAAGCACCGGATGCAGATGATTTTGAAGCCATCATTGGCGCAGAAGATTTTGCCAAAGGCGTGCTGGATTTTGTAAATGACCAGCTGGATGAACATGAATTGAAAATAGTGGCAGCCGGTACCAGTCTGGATGAATATCAATCCTTCACCTGCCTTAATATGCAGGACTTTCGCCTCGCCAATGCCCTGTTGAAAATGGAAGAACTCTGCCTGATCTGTTTTTTTTAGGACATTAAAATCCGGTTAAAAAAATACGAGGCGCTGTCAAAGCAGGCACTTTTAAATACCTTAGTACATTCATTACAGTATACCACATGAAATTATTCCGGCATTTATTTTATGTATTGATTACGGTGATGTTCCTGCCACAGGTGCAGGGGCAGCCCTGGAAAATACAGGTAAAAGGCACGGATAATATTCACCTGACCACCGGCATCGCCTTTAAAGCGGCGGAGAAAGCACCGCGGTTCCGCACTACGGTTAACCGGTTCAAACGCCGCCCTGTTGGTATCAACGACAGCTACGGCCACGAAAAGGTTTGCCCCCTTTTATTGTCCGCCGTTACTACCCGGTTTATTTATGTAGACAAAACCCTCAAAGGATATTATTTCAATCCTTACCTCAGCGTACCCACACCGCTAAGAAGCTGGAGAGGTCCGCCTGCCGCCTGATAACCCGTTTATCTTTTATTTATTTCATTTTCTTTTTTAGCGATTTATGAACTTACATATGATCGCGAAGAAGTGGTGTTGGTGGTTGCTATGTATTTTCCCCTTCACTTCTTTGTTCGCACAATCTGCAGCGGATAGCTTTTCGCTGCAGCGGGCCATTGCGCTTACACTTGCACATTACCCCGCTATAAAGGCCAAACAGGCCCAGGTAAACGCCGGACAGGCAAACCTTACAGATATTAAGCACAATTGGTACCCGGCCATAAAACTGCACGAGCAGGTAGATGCCGGCACAGACAACAGCATATACGGATCTTATTTCACCATGGGAATGATTCCCTCCACTTCCGGGGGGATCCGCCCGGAAAATAACAGCGCCTTAATGAGCGGCAATATCGCAATGGCCGCTATGCAGTGGGAGATCTATAACTTTGGCGCCTACGGCAGTGAACAGAAAGAAGCGGCACAATCACTTAAAGTGCAGCAAACAGATCTGAATAATACGGCCAACCAGCTAACGGTATCCGTTATTCAAAATTACCTGGAACTGCTCCGGCTGTATGCCTTGCAGCAAATAGCATCGGACAATATCCGGCGTAATGCAGAAGTGCTGAAGGCAGTAACGGCTACCGTGCTGCATGGCCTCAAACCCGGAGTCGACAGCGCCATAGCCGCCGCAGAATTGTCGAAAGCAAGACTCACCCTGCTCGATATAAAAAACAACTATAACCAGGTGCGCATTCAGCTTAGTGTTTTCACCGGACTCGATACGGCGCTGATCCTGCCCGATACCATTAACAACAAACGCCTGCGGCTGTTGCTGGGCAGCGAAGCGCCGGACAGCCTGGCCGCCCATCCCATGCTGGCTTATTATCATGCGGTATACGAACAACAACGCGCCGCCGCTGAGGTAATCCGCAAAGCAAGGCTGCCCAAAGTAAACCTGATGGCAGCAGGCTGGATGCGCGGCTCCAGCGGATCATTCAATGATGTATATGATAAAAACCTGTGGAGTGGCCTCGGGTACGGCAGGTACAACTATTTATTCGGATTGGGCATCACATATAATCTTACAGACCTGAAACGCACACACGAAAAAGTTGCTGTGCAGCAATACCGCTCGGAAGCAGCCGCGCAACAACTGGCTACTACCCGCACTGCGCTCAGTGGGTTACTGCAACAGGCGCAGTCGGATATTCAAACTTCGCGCGAGAAACTACAGGAACTGCCTTTGCAACTGGCAGCCGCACGGGCTGCAGCCCGGCAAAAAATGGCGTTGTATAAAGGTGGTCTCACCAATATTATTGATGTCACCACTGCTTTATTTGTTTTGAACCGCGCGGAAACAGACCTGGTACAAACGCAGGATGCAGCCTGGAAAGCACTGTTCCGTGCTGCTTATGCCGGCAATACTATTTCACAACTTTTACCTGATCTGAATTAAACGCTATTCATTATGTCATTTGTATCTTCGGCACTGAAGAAGCCCATTGCGGTGGTGGTAATCACCGGCGGACTACTGCTTTTTTCGTTGCTGTCCATCTTCAATATACCCATCGATATATTCCCGAAACTGAACCTGCCAACTATCTACGTGATAGAGCCATACGGAGGAATGTCGCCGCAGCAAATGGAAGGGTTCTTTGCCACCCGCCTGCAGGATCAGTTCCTGTATGTAAATGGCGTAAAAAGTATTTCTACCAAAAACATACAAGGGTTAACGTTATTAAAGCTCACCTTTTATGAAAACACAGATATGGCGGAAGCTTCTGCCCAGGTGGCGTTACAGGTGAACCGCGCCATGAAGTTTTTTCCGCCGGGAGCCTTGCCGCCGCAGGTCATGCGTTTCGATGCATCGTCGCTGCCGGTGGGAGAGCTGGTGTTCAGCAGCCCTAAAAAGTCGCTGAAGGAAATTTATGATCTGGCCGCTACCCGCATCCGGCCTATGTTTGCATCTGTACCCGGACTGTCGGCGCCGCCACCCTTTGGCGCTAACTCCCGGTCGGTGATCATAAATGTTGATCCGCAAAAGCTGCGCAGCTTTAACCTCAGCGCCGATGAAGTAGTGGAAGCCATTGCGAAAAATAATGTGATGACGCCCTCAGGGAACATCCGTATCAACAATACCATGTTTGTGACCACCATCAATTCCCTCGAAAAAGAGGTGGCGGACTTTGGTGATATTCCCATTGTTACCAATGGCAACAACAACGTGTTCGTACGCGACATCGCCCGTGTAGCCGATGCTACGGATGTAACCGTGGATTATGCATTGGTTAATGGCAAACGCTCGGTATATATCCCTGTGGTAAAAACAGCCGATGCCTCCACCTGGGACGTAGTGAAAACACTGAAATCCAAAATCCCGGAAATGCAAAGCCTGCTGCCGGATGATGTAAAGGTATCGTACGAATTTGACCAGTCGGTGTTCGTGATCAATGCCGTGAAAAGCCTGATCACAGAAGGTGCGCTGGGCGCATTGCTCACCGGGCTGATGGTACTCTTGTTCCTGCGTGACCTGCGTAGTTGTCTGGTGGTAGTGGTTACCATCCCGGTAGCAGTGCTATGCGCTGTAATGGGATTGAAGCTGGCAGGGCAAACCATCAACATCATGTCGCTGAGCGGCCTTGCACTGGCCATCGGTATTCTGGTGGACCAGGCCACGGTGACTATCGAAAATATCCATCAGCACCTGGAAATGGGGAAGTCCAAACGGCTGGCAATTTATGATGCATGCGAAGAAATTGCATTCCCGCTGTTGCTCATCCTGCTTTGCATCCTGGCAGTATTTGCGCCTTCATTTATTATGACCGGGGTGCCACGTGCCATGTTCCTGCCACTGTCGTTGTCTATCGGCTTTGCTATGGTGGCTTCCTATTTCGCAGCGCAAACATTGGTGCCGGTTATCGCCAACTGGTGGCTGAAGGCTGATAAATACCAACACCATGCCCATGCCGGCCTGGCGCTTGATGCGGAAGAAATAAACGAAGTAAACGATCATCTGCAGCAGGCGGTGCAGCATCCGGAAAAAGCAACCGGCTTCGAACGCTTTAAACAGGGCTTTATGCAGGTTCTGGAAAGCGGTATGAATAAATCCCGTATAGTCGTAACCGTTTATATCATTGGTTCCCTGCTATTGGCTGGTGGTTGCTACGTATGGATAGGGAAGGACCTCATGCCCCACATCAACGCCGGGCAGTTCCAGCTTCGTTTACGCATGCCCGATGGTACCCGCCTGGAGCGCACGGAAAGCGCACTGCATGAAGTGCTGGCGGTAGTGGACAGTACCGTGGAAGGGCATGTGGCCATCAGCTCCGCTTACGTGGGATTAATTCCCAGCAGCTATGGTACCAGTAACCTATATATTTTTAACAGCGGCACCCATGAGGCGGTATTGCAGGTGAACCTGGAAGAAAATTACAAAGTAAATATCGAGACACTGAAAGATCAGCTCCGGAAGAACATCACGGCGAAAATACCGGAGATGCGGTTGTCCTTTGAGCCGATAGATCTCACGGAAAAAATTATGAGCCAGGGAGCAGCCACGCCGATAGAAGTAAGGGTGGCAGGGAAGGATATGAAACAGATTTCCGCGTATGCACAACAACTGGTAGATAAGCTGCGCGACATTCCTTTCCTGCGGGATGTACAAATTGCGCAGCCACTGCATTTCCCGGTGATCAGCATTCACATTGATCGTCTTAAACTGGCACAGATGGGTTTGAACATTTACCAGGTGGCGCGTTCTGTTACAGCATCCACGTCCTCCAGCCGCTTTACGGAAAAAAATCAATGGCTCGATGAAAAGGTGGCATATACCTACCAGGTACAGGTGCAGGTGCCGGAGTACAACATGACGGCTTTAAACGACCTGAAAGAGATCCCGCTGGTGAAAGGCCAGCCCAGACCAGTACTGGCAGATGTAGCCACTTTTTCCCAAACGGAAATGCCAGGGGAATATGACCGCTCCGGTCCGCGTAGATTCGTTACCGTTAGCGCCAATATTTCGGGCAAAGATCTCGGTGCTGCCACGGCCGCCGTGCAACAGGCGATTCAGGAAACCGGCACACCGCCAAAGGGATTGATCACAGAATTGAAAGGCGCATCAAGCCTCCTGGTGGAAACGTTGAACAGCCTGCAAAATGGGCTGATGATAGCGGTAGCAGTTATCTTCCTGTTGCTGGCGGCCAATTATCAATCATTTAAATTATCACTGGTGGTACTCACTACCATCCCGGCAGTAATCGCCGGTGCACTGATCGCCCTGTTACTCACCGGCGCTACACTCAACCTGCAATCTTATATGGGCATGATCATGTCTACCGGCGTATCGGTGGCCAATGCCATCCTGATCGTTACCAACGCGGAAAAACTCCGGGTGGAATACCGCGATGCAGGGAAAGCAGCCATCGTGAGCGCCGGTATAAGGCTACGTCCTATCCTGATGACCAGCCTGGCCATGATCGCAGGGATGATCCCGATGGCCAGCGGCCTTGGGGAAGCAGGAGATCAGACGGCACCGCTGGGACGCGCCGTAATCGGCGGACTGATAGCTTCCACACTTGCCGCCCTGCTTATATTACCGCAGGTATATGCGCTGATGCAGCGTAAGGCAGGTTATCAGTCGCCCTCCCTAATGCCGGACAATGCCAATGTTTAAAATAAAATCTAAAATAATGAAGTACTATAAATATTACCTGTTCACGGTAAGTATAATCATGGCCCTGGCGGCCTGTAATTCAGCCGCTATGACTGATAAAAAGAAAACAAATAAAGAAGAACGTCATTATATGCTCGCAACAGTGGTACAGCGACCGCTGGCTGGTAGTATCCGCTTGCCGGGCGCGTTAGCCGCCTTCCAGAAGGTTAGCATTTATCCCAGGATCAATGGTTTTGTGAAAAGTATTTCTGTAGACCGTGGCTCCAAAGTAAAAAAAGGACAGGTACTCCTGGTGTTGGAAGCGCCGGAAGTAACCCAGCATTATTACGCTGCACAGTCCAAATACCTGCAGGCAGCGGCCATGTTCGCCTCCAGTAAGGATAACTACGAACGTACCGTAGCCACCAGTGAAGAACCGGGCACCATTTCCCCGCACGACCTGGAGCTGGCAAAAGCCCGTATGCTGGCCGACAGCGCACTGATGAACAGCGAGCAGGCCAATTTCCGCGCGCAGGAAGTAAACCGTGGATATTTAACTGTTACCGCGCCCTTTGATGGCGTGATCACAGAACGTAACATTCACCCCGGTGCCCTGGTGGGGCCGGACACCAAAGTGGATGATAAGCCCATGTTGATGCTGGAGCAGGAAGACAAGCTAAGGCTGATGCTCCAGGTCCCCGAAATATACAGCGCCCAGTTATCAGAACAGTCTGTGATCACATTTGAGGTCAATGCCATTCCCGGTGAACATTTCCAGGGTACCATCGCCAGGCAGGCGGGTACGTTGAATGATAAATACCGCTCTGAAGCTGTAGAAATAGATGTACAGAACGCGAAACGGTTACTCAAAGCAGGAATGTATACAGAAGTGATGCTGCCGCTGAAAGGCTCTGCTCAGGCGCTGTTAGTGCCGGCCAGCGCAATTGTTATGTCTACGGAAAGAAAGTATGTAGTCGCCGTAAGAAATCACTATACAAAATGGATTGATATAGAAGAAGGTAATCATCACAACGACTCCACGGAAGTGTTCGGCCATCTGCAGGCGGATGACCGGGTGATCGCACCGGCAACAGATGAAATTAAAGAAGGTATCATGATCCCGTAAGCACAGTTCCGGCGTTTTTTTTGTAGCCATACGTTAAAACCATGACTTATGACGATCAAAAAAAGCACTTCCGAAAAGCGTGAGCTGAAAGAAACAAAGCGTAAGAATGAAGCACTGGCTCCGGCCAAAGGCGGCGCCAAAAAGGAAAGGAACGACGACCGGAATAATGTATTGGAAGGGTATGATGAAGACGAATACGATCAGAAAGATATCGCAGACAGCAAACGCAAAAAGAAAAACCAGGACTAAAAAAAAGTGCCGTCCCGAGGAGTCGGGACGGCTTTTCTGCTAACTGTTCCGTCTATATTGATTTTCTTATGTTCTTATTAAAAAAAGAGAACAAATAACATCCACCTAGTAATCAATAACGGATTTACCTGTTGTTCAACTAAAAAAACTTTATAAAGTGGCAATGAGATTCCTTCACGTATTTTTACGCGAAATGTTTTCGATAGGTTAAAATGTTTTTGGATTTTATGTTTGGATGCGCAATGACAATCATAACGGGTTACGCTATGCGGATGATGGCTGCTATCTTCTTAAATATTCTTTCCCTTTTGTGTTATCTTGAAAACTCCTTTAGTGCGCATCTGAAATAATAACACGAAACGATTTAAAATTGTTCTGGGAAAACCGTTTTTAAAAATTAAAAAGTTCGCGGATGCCGAGCGCAAACATCTGAACCCCGATAACAGCGAGAATAAGTCCCATCATTTTTGTGATCACCATCATTACATTGGTGCCGATTATTTTTACAATGCGTTCACCTGCAATAAAGAGCAGATAGGTAATATAACATATAAATGCATAAATGGCTATTACAATAGCCAGGTGTGTAAGGTCTTTTGCCGCGGAATAACTCATGGAAGTGGTAATAGCGCCGGGGCCCGCCAGCAGCGGCATTGCCAGTGGGGTAATGGCTACGCTGATCCCCTGGTCGGCCTTCACCGGTTGAGCGCCGAGTTTGGGATTTTCATTTTTATTTTCCTTTTCTCCGCGTACCATTTCATAGCCAATCACGAATACAAGGATACCGCCGGTTACACGCAACGCGGCCAATGTAATGCCAAAAACATGAAAAATGAGTTTACCCGCCACACTGAAAACAAGAATAATACAGAAGGCAATGATCACTGATTTGGTGGCAATATTTCGCTTCGCTTTTTTATCCATATTGGATGTCAGCTCCATAAAAACAGGGATGGCTGAAACAGGATTTACAATTGCCAGTAATCCCATGAATACGGTGGTTGCAAAAGCAAGATAATTATCAAATAATGCCATCATATCAGCAATATAATAAATTTTATTTACCGGCAAACATCGCTGCTAGGAACGTAAGCGGGGCAATTGCCAGTTATGACGCAGGCTTAGCAACCGGATGGTCACTATAACGGTAACGGCTATACCCTGCGCAATGTCTCCGGAAACGCCGGTAAAGTGCCCCGCAACCAGGTACAGGATGCCACCGGCAATAGATGCCGCAGCATATATTTCGCGGGTAAAAAGAATGGGCTGCTCTCCGGTGATAACATCGCGCAGTAATCCGCCGAAAGTGCCGGTAATAACGCCCAGCGCTACACATATGGGCATGGGAAGCCCCGCTGCCAGTCCTTTATTGATACCGGTAATAGTAAACAGCCCAAGACCAATAGCATCAAAGGTGCTGAGTAAACGGGTGAGTTTTTTCACATAGGAAAAAAATAATGCGGCAATAATAGCGGCGGCAATAATGGCCGTGTTGGTAAGTTCGTCCGTCATCCAGGCTACTGGCGTGGCGCCTGTCAGCAGGTCGCGGATAGTACCACCGCCAATAGCGGTGATAAAAGCCAGCGCCAATAGTCCGATAACATCATACGACTTATTAATAGCTGCTGTGGCTCCGGAAACAGCAAACGCAAAAGTGCCCAGTAATTCCAATACCTGGATAAAGGTAAGCTGCATTCTCCTTGTCTGATTTATGAACTAAGGTAAGGATACTTTATATGACTACGACAGGAGAACAACAACCAACTCAATAATCATCCTCATAGGCAGATTCACCACGGAGCGTACGCTCTATCTGGTTGCGGAGACCATGACTGAATCCTTCCACTTCAATTTTAGGATGGTGATCCAGGTAGATCATAAAGCGCCCTGTTTCCTTCGTAACAAGGTCATAGATATCTTCCAGTAAAGCGCAAAGTAATCTCCGGGTATTTTCAGCGATCTGCGCAAGAGAGGAATCTTCAAAATGCCGGTATTCACGGTTTTTATAAGATAAGGTAATCTGTATCATAACTGACGGTTTTTCTGCAGGAATTAGGATTACCGGTTAAAATATGGCTAACCGGCTGGTTTTCATTATCTAATTATTAAATCTGACATAAAAATAGGCAAAAAGAAATTGTTTTTTTAATACTAAAGGGTGATTTTTTATTAAGTGAACACTACCGTCCCTATATTGTTCATTTTTTTTCTATTATAATTTGGCTACCATTGCAAATTATTCTTACATAATGAAGAAACTTACGCTACTCATTGTTTTTATCGCGCTGTATTATTTACCAGCACAGGCGCAGCCAGGAAAGGGCATCCGGTGGAGCCTCGACGGCAAATCCTATTTTAAAGCCACCCCTGCCGGGATCGAATCTTACCCGTTGTCCGGTGAAGCATCTTCCCTGAAAGTCCCGGCAGTCAGCTATCACAGCCTTGCCATAAAGGATTTTTATTTTTCAGGAGATGAAAAAAAAGTACTGCTTTACACCAATTCGAAAAAAGTATGGCGTTATGAAACCCGCGGTGACTACTGGTTACTGGACATCGCCAGCGGAAAACTCCTGCAGCTCGGGAAAGATAAACCGGCTTCTTCCCTTATGTTCGCCAAATTATCACCAGATGGCACGAAAGCCGCGTACGTAAGCGGGCATAACATTTTCGTGGAAGACCTCGCCATAGGCGCCATTACTCCCATTACCACGGACGGTACCCGCCGTTTTATTAACGGTACATTCGATTGGGCCTACGAAGAAGAATTCGGCTGCCGCGACGGCTTCCGCTGGAGCCCGGATAGCAAGCGCATCGCCTACTGGCAGATTGACGCCACAAAGATCCGCGACTTCCTCATGATCGATAACACTGATTCCATATATTCCTTTACGGTGCCGGTAGAATACCCGAAAGCAGGAGAAAGCCCCTCTGCCTGCCGCATCGGCGTTGCAGATATACAAACTGCTAAAACAACCTGGATGCAGGTTCCGGGCGATCAGCAACAACATTATATTCCCCGCATGGAATGGGTGCCCGGTAAAAATACCCTCATCATCCAGCAGCTGAACCGCAAACAAAACGAAAGCAAAATAATGCTCTGCGATGCCGCCAATGGAAATGTACGCCCTGTTTACCAGGAAAAGGACAGCGCCTGGATCGATGTAAAGTCGCGCTGGGACGATGACAACATCGCCGGATGGGACTTTATCCGCAGCAGCAAATCCTTTATCTGGGTGAGTGAACAGGACGGCTGGCGCCATCTCTACAATATTTCTACGGATGATGGTAAAGCCACTTTACTCACACCAGGAAACTATGATGTGATCAGCATCGCCAAAATTGATGAAGCGAGTAACACCATTTATTTCCTCGCCTCACCGGACAATCCTACCCAGCAGTACCTTTACAAGGTGCCGTTAAACGGAGGCAAGGCAGAACCTATCACACCCGCGAATGAACCCGGCTCCCACGAATATAAAATTTCACCTTACGGAAACTGGGCTATCCACGACTTCAGTAACGCATATACTTATCCTGTTAGTGAAAACCTGCAGCTGCCGGCGCACAAAAGCAAGGACAATACCGTACTGAATGCTATTACCAAAGGCGCTGCAGCACCCAATAAACCGGAGTTCTTCAGCATCACCACCGTTGACGGCGTTACCATGAGCGGCTGGATGAGTAAACCCGCCAGTTTTGATCCCTCCAAAAAATATCCCGTGGTATTTTATGTATACGGCGAACCCGCCGGCGCTACCTCGCTAGACGCCATTGGCGCAGGCCGCAATTTCCTCTACGACGGCGATATGGCTGCCGACGGATATGTGTACGTATCAATGGATAACAGGGGCACCCCGTTGCCCAAAGGCCGCAACTGGCGTAAATGCGTGTACCGCAAAGTAGGATTGATCAATGCACGCGACCAGGCTATGGGCACCAAAGCATTGTTACAGAAATATACTTTTCTTGATCCGCAACGCACCGCTGTATGGGGCTGGAGCGGCGGCGGCTCCATGACGCTGAATCTCCTGTTCCAGTATCCGGAGATCTATAAAACAGGGATCGCCATTGCTGCGGTAGGCAACCAGCTTACTTATGATAACATTTACCAGGAACGCTATATGGGCCTGCCCGAAGAAAACCGGGAAGATTTTGTAAAAGGTTCGCCTATCACTTATGCAAAAAATCTCCAGGGCAATCTGCTTTATATCCATGGCACCGGTGATGACAACGTACATTATCAGAACGCGGAAATGCTGCTGAATGAACTGATCAGGTATAATAAGCAGTTCCAGTTTATGGCTTATCCTAACCGCACACATAGCATCTCTGAGGGACAAGGTACTTTTGAACACCTTTCTACTTTATATACTAATTATTTGCGTTCGCATTGTGAACCGGGCGCAAAATAAGTACCTTTGCCTCCCTAAATTGAAAAGTATGTCCAGGACAGCTATTATTGGAATACTGGCAGTGTTGCTGGTGATTATCTGCGCGTTTTTGCCGTGGTCGGTGGTAGACGTGGAAGGCAGGCACCTGGTTTTTACAGGCGTAAACGGAACGGGTTCCAATTACGGAGAGCCGGGCCGGTTATGTATTATCCTTTCTGTACTGGCAATTGGAATATTCCTGGTAAAGAATAGGTGGGTGTCCAGGGTGAACCTCTTTATTGTAGGGTTTCTGCTGGCCTGGACCTTCAGGAATATGTTGTTGTATTCAAGATGTGAGATGGGTGATTGTCCGCAGTCGCAACCCGGCCTTTACTTGTCATTAGCTGGTGCGCTGGTAGCCTTTGCCTGCGTGTTGTTTACACGTCCGCCTAAAAACAGTAAATAAAAAACAGCATCGCCTCCGGCGATTTTAAATTGTCTTGGCTCAGGATGACGCTGATTTTACTGATTAGTTTGATTTTTACTTTTTGGATTTTATAAAGGATTAAGGGAGATAGAAGCGGATATTCGCTCTTATCTCCCTTAATTATTATTTAAAGAAAATCTAAAAATCCAAAAAAATCCAAAAGTAAAAATCAAACTAATCAGTAAAATCAGCGTAATCCTGAGAAAGACAAAATCCGCTTCAGAAGATGGTTTTATGTAAAATCCATGCACCCGCAAGGATACCGGCTCCCATCAACCAATACCGTAAAATCACCGGGAGCGGACGTTGCGCGGTTACTTTCGCCTTGATAAAACTGAAAATCGTGAGTCCCAGGAAAACCAGCAGGATACTGGTAGGGGAGGCCGCTGCGAAATTTTCATTGGAAAGATAAGGTCCCAGCGAAAGGATACCACCCAGCAAAAAGAAAACCCCGGTCATCAGCGCACTCTTGATAGCACGGGAACGGCTAAACGCAGATTCCTTTACTTTCTCCTGTTCCAGCATCAGCTCCCACGAATGCGCATCCTTTTCCATTTCCTGTTCTATGTGTGCAATCATACGCGGGTTGATATCCAGGCGTTGCAGCTTGGACCGTTCCTGGTCCGACAGCAGGGCGCTGTCGTGCTGCAGGTCGCCTTTATTAGCCTGGAAAGCGCTGATCATCACCAGTACGGCGCCAATGATCAGTGCGCACAGGTGAATGGTGTAAAAGGTTTGTACTTCAATGGGGAATACCTGTATCACCTGCGTCGCAAAGAACAACAGGAAAAGCCCATCGGGAAACCCGATTAAAAAATCTGTCTTCCACCCGGAACTACGGATGGCTTTATGGGATATAGTCATACAAGGTTCACTAACTGAAAGCCTGCTCCAGGCTTCTTTTGATGATCTGCACGCAATCGTTGATCTGTCCTGCGTTGATAGACAGGGGCGGTGCAAACCGTATTTTATCACCGTGTGTTGGTTTTGCCAGCAGACCGTTTTCTTTTAAAGTAAGACAAAGGTCCCAGGCAGCTTCCGGGTCTTTATGTTCAATAACGATGGCGTTTAGCAGTCCTTTTCCACGGATGGTGGTGATGTAAGGCGAATGCAGTTCCTTCAGGCCGTTGCGGAGCAACAGTCCCATTTCAGCGGCGTTTTCCGCCATCTTCTCGTCTTTCAGCACCTGCAGGGAAGCAATGGCCACTTTGCAGGCCAGCGGGTTGCCGCCATAGGTGGAGCCATGTTCGCCCGGTTTAATGGTGAGCATGATCTCATCATCCGCCAGTACAGCACTCACCGGTAAGGTGCCGGCCGACAAAGCCTTTCCAAGTATCAGGATATCCGGGCGCACATTTTCATGGTCGCACGCCAGCATTTTGCCGGTACGGGCCAAACCCGTCTGTATCTCGTCTGCAATAAATAACACATTGGCATCCTGGCAGTACTGCCACGCTTTGGATAAATACCCTTCATCCGGTACCATTACACCTGCTTCACCCTGTATGGGTTCTACCAGGAATCCGGCTACGTTTTTATCCTGTAAAGCCTGTTCCAGTGCAGTTAAGCTGTTGTAGGGAATAACTTCATAACCCGGTGTAAACGGACCAAAATTATCACGTGCAGCAGGATCCGTACTGAAAGAGATCACATTGAGCGTACGCCCGTGGAAGTTATTGGCGCAAACAATGATCTTTGCTTTGTCTTTCGGAATGCCTTTTACAATATAGGCCCAATGACGGCAAAGCTTCAGCGCTGTTTCCACTGCTTCCACCCCCGTATTCATGGGCAATACTTTATCATATCCGAAATAAGCAGTGATATATTGTGCATATTCTCCCAGCAAATCATTGTGAAATGCACGGGAGGTAAGTGTCAGCTTTTTTGCCTGCTCTATAAGGGTGGCAATAATTTTAGGGTGACAATGCCCCTGGTTTACAGCAGAATAACCGGACAGAAAATCATAATAACGTTTGCCATCCACATCCCATAAAAAAACACCTTCGCCCCGGTCCAGTACAACCGGCAGCGGATGGTAGTTATGGGCACCATATTGTTCTTCCAGCGCCAGGTAATGTTGTGACTTTTCACTTATCGTGTATGAAGGTACCATAACCCAAAAGTAAGGAAAAAGATGAAAGAAGCTGTTAGCCGTCAGCTAACAGCTCCCGGCTAATTGCCCCCTTTCAGTTTCTTTACCAGGTCCACATATTCCTGCATCGCCGCATCCTTCGTTTTACCTTTCAACTCCGCCCACGCTTCGTGCTTGGCTTTCGCCACAAAATCAAATGGGTTGGAAGGACCGTCGTTATCCACGTCGCCGGTTGTTCCCTGTTTGTACAAAGCATACAACTGCAGCAAAATTTCATTGGACGGTTTCTCCGGCAGGGTTTTACTGGCTGCTACTGCCTCTTCAAACTGACTGGTTAGTTCCATGTGCGGTGAGTTTTAAATTTAATAATACGGGTTAACACCCTCATTTTTCCCTTATGTCTATAAAGTTGAGCTTTATATATTAATATATCAAAAAAAGCCCGCGCCATCCTTTCTATCTCCTTAAAAACCAAATAACAAAACATAATTACTAAACGCATTAACTAATGAACTAATTTCAATACCTTTGCCGGCTGAAAAGGTCCGATGCAGTACATTGCAGCAGGACACGGAATAGCAAAAAAACATATGAAGAATATTCGCAATTTTTGTATCATTGCCCATATTGACCACGGTAAAAGTACCCTGGCAGACCGTTTACTGGAGTTTACACATACTATTTCCGACCGCGACATGCAGGCACAGGTGCTGGACGACATGGATCTTGAACGTGAGAAAGGTATCACCATCAAGAGCCACGCCATTCAGATGGATTACACGGCAAAAAATGGTGAAAAATATATCTTTAACCTGATCGATACCCCCGGCCACGTGGACTTCTCCTACGAAGTATCCCGCGCCCTTGCCGCCTGCGAAGGAGCCCTCCTCCTGGTAGACGCCGCACAGGGTATCCAGGCGCAAACTATCTCAAATCTTTACCTGGCACTGGAAAACGACCTCGAAATCATCCCCGTTATCAATAAAATTGATATGCAGGGCGCCATGATCGAAGAAGTGAAAGACCAGATCATAGAACTCATCGGTGTAAAAGGAGAAGATATCCTGCTTGCCTCCGGTAAAACCGGTATCGGCATTGAAGAAATCCTGGAAGCCATCGTAAACCGTATTCCCGCTCCCAAAGGCAGTAATGAAGCGCCGTTACAGGCACTTATCTTCGATAGCGTGTTTAACTCCTTCCGTGGTATCATCGCATATTTCCGCGTGTTCAACGGCTCCATCAAAAAAGGAGATAAGATCCGGTTCTTTAACAGCGGAGAAGAATATTTTGCAGATGAAGTAGGCATCCTGAAACTTGGACTCGATCCCCGCAAGGAAGTATTCACCGGGGATGTAGGGTATATTATTACCGGTATCAAAAGCGCTAAGGAAGTGAAAGTAGGGGATACCATCACCTTATCCAATAACCCTTGCTTAGAAGGTATCAACGGCTTCCAGGAGGTAAAACCAATGGTATTCGCCGGTATCTATCCTGTAAATACAGAAGATTTCGAAGAGCTGCGTGAGTGCATGGACAAACTGCAGCTGAACGATGCTTCCCTCACCTATGAGCTGGAAACCTCGCAGGCACTGGGTTTTGGCTTCCGTTGCGGATTCCTCGGCATGCTCCACATGGAAATCATCCAGGAACGCCTCGAAAGGGAATTCAATCAAACCGTTATCACCACGGTTCCCAACGTAAGCTTCATTGCACACACTACCCGCGATGGCGTGATCATCGTAAACAACCCGAGCGAAATGCCCGATCCTACCAAGCTGGACAGGATCGAGGAACCTTTCATCCGCGCACAGATCATCACCAAGCCGGAATATATTGGTAACATCATGACCCTGTGTCTCGGCAAACGCGGTAACCTCCTGAATCAAAGCTATCTGACCACCACCCGCGTGGAACTGATGTTTGAAATACCATTAACGGAAATCGTATTCGACTTTTATGATAAACTGAAAAGTCAGACACGTGGATACGCCTCCTTCGACTACACACCAATCGGATTCCGCGACAGTGATATCGTGAAAATGGATATCCTCCTGAACAACGAAAAAGTGGATGCACTCAGTGCCCTGATCCACAGAAGCCGCGCACAGGAGTTTGGCCGTAAACTCACCGAAAAACTGAAAGAACTGCTGCCACGTCAGCAATTCCTGATCGCCATCCAGGCAGCCATCGGCGCCAAGATCGTTGCCCGCGAAAACATCAGCGCTATGCGTAAAGACGTAACCGCAAAATGTTATGGCGGTGACATCTCCCGTAAACGTAAATTACTCGAGAAACAAAAAGAAGGTAAGAAACGCATGCGCCAGATAGGCAACGTGGAAATACCACAGGAAGCGTTCCTGGCGGTACTCAAACTCGATGATTAAAGCGTAGGTTGTCTTACTCAGGATTACGCTGATTATATTGATTAAGGGGATTGATCACTTTGGATTTTATATGATTTTGGGAGATATAAGCGGATATATTCGTTTATATCTCCTTTTAATTTTTATATAAATCTGAAAATCCAAAAAAAAATCCAAAAGTAAAAATCAAACTAATCAGTAAAATCAGCGTAATCCTGAGCCAAGACAATTTCCGCATCGCCGGAGGCGATCCCGACGCGAAATTTATTATATTTGAGAAAACCAATCACCCATGCGTTCTTTAGTGCTCTCTTTAACATTCGTATTTTCCGCGCTCACTTTCTCGGCCGTAAAAGCGCAACAGGCGCCACCCGCCGCCGACCAGGTAGTAAAAGATGCCTGCGCGCAGGCAGCCAAAGCCAATAAAAAAGTGATCGTCATCTTTCACGCATCCTGGTGTGGCTGGTGCCATAAAATGGATACTGCCATGAATGATGCCAGCGTGAAAAAAGCATTCGACAACAATTACGAAATCCGTCATATCACCGTGCTGGAAAACGGCGCCAACAAATCGCTGGAAAACCCCGGTGGCGCAGATCTGCTGGCAAAATATCACGGCGATCAGGAAGGCATTCCGTTCTGGCTGGTATTAAACACCAACGGTGAACTGCTGGCCGACAGCCGCATGAAAAGCCCCACCGGCAAACTGCAGAACGTAGGCTGTCCCGCCCAGAAAGAAGAAGTGGATTACTTCGTTGGCATCCTCGAAAAAACATCAAAAATGAAACGCGGAGAACTCGATGCCGTACGCACCAGATTTGGTAAAATAGCCAACGCCGCGCATTAAGCGAATTTTGTCTTACTCAGGATTACGCTGATTTTATTGATTTTTTTGATTTGAACATTTTGGATTTTAAAGGATTTGGGGAGATATAAGCGGATATGCGGATTTTGTCTTTCCCGCTGATTACGCTGATTTTACTGATTATTTTTTTAAAAGATTTGGGGAGATATAAGCGAAAATATCCGCTTACATCTCCCCGAATCATTTAAAATCCAAAGTGTTCAAATCCCTTAATCAGTAAAATCAGTGTAATCAGCGGGAAAGACAAAATCCGCCTATATCTCCCCAAATCCTTTAAAATCCAAAATGTTCAAATCAAAAAAATCAGTAAAATCAGCGTAATCCTGAGTAAGACAAAATCCGCGGAAAAATCGTACTTTACCACTCCTTTCATACACCAGCCAATCTCCCGGAAATAAGTTTTTATACAACAATCTATTCATATGCACCTGACTGCACGGGAAACCGAGAAATTACTACTGCACCTGGCCGGTGAACTGGCCGAGAAAAGAAAAGCACGAGGACTGCGCCTTAACTACCCGGAAGCCATCGCCCTTATCAGCAGCCGCTTAATGGAAGCGGCACGCGACGGCAATACCGTGGCAGCGCTCATGCACTATGGCGCTACCATTCTTACCCGCGAAGATGTGATGGAAGGCATACCCGAAATGATCCACGAAGTTCAGATCGAAGCTACTTTTCCCGACGGTACCAAACTGGTCACCGTACATGATCCTATCCGTTAACCAGTACTAAATCTTACAACCATGATCCCCGGAGAATATTTTTTAAAGAAGGAAGATATCATTGCCAATGCCGGCCGGAAAACGGTCAGGGTAAGCGTGGTGAACACCGGTGACAGACCGGTGCAGATAGGCTCCCATTGCCACTTTTTTGAAGTAAACCGCATGATGTCTTTCCCAAGGGAGGCCGCATTCGGTATGCGGCTCAATATACCTTCTGGCAATGCTGTACGCTTTGAGCCGGGAGAAGCCAAGGAAGTGGAACTGGTGGAGCTGGGCGGCGCCCGGAAAGTGATCGGTATCAATAACCTTGTAAACGGCGATACCACCGATCCTGCTGTGAAAGCCGCAGCCATAGCCAAAGCAGCTTCCCTCAATTTTAAATCCGAGCAACTATGAGCCTGTCCATCAGCAAAACAAAATATGTAAATATGTATGGCCCTACCACCGGCGATCGCGTACGGCTGGCAGATACAGACCTCATCATCGAAATAGAAAAGGATTACAATGTATACGGCGATGAAAGCAAATTCGGCGGCGGTAAAAGCGTGAGAGACGGTATGGCGCAATCGGCCACCGCACTGCGTAGCGAAGGCGTGCTCGATTTTGTAATCACCAACGTGATGATCATCGATCACTGGGGTATTGTGAAGGGAGATATAGGGATTAAAGACGGTAAGATCGTTGCAGTAGGACAGGCAGGTAATCCCGACACGATGGACGGCGTACATCCGCAGCTCATCATCGGCGCATCCACTGAAGTACACAATGGCGCTAACCTCATCGCCACCGCCGGCGGTATTGATACGCACATTCACTTTATTTGTCCGCAACAGGTGGATCATGCCCTCTTCAGCGGAGTAACCACCCTGATAGGCGGCGGTACCGGTCCGGCGGATGGCACCAGCGCCACTACGGTAACACCGGGAAAATGGAACATCCAGCGCATGTTGCAGGCGGCAGAAGCATACCCCGTAAACCTCGGCTTCTTTGGTAAAGGGAATTGTGCTACCACAGAGCCATTGGTGGAACAGATAGCTGCAGGCGCGCTGGGGCTGAAAATTCATGAAGACTGGGGCGCTACGCCGGCCGTAATAGATGCTTCCCTGAAAGTAGCCGACGAACTGGACGTGCAGATCGCCATCCACACGGATACGCTGAATGAAGCCGGCTTCCTGGAAGATACACTCAACGCCATCAACGGCCGTGTAATACATACCTTCCACACAGAAGGCGCCGGCGGCGGCCATGCACCGGATATCATCCGCGCCGCCTCCTTCCCTAATGTATTGCCTGCATCTACCAATCCCACCCGCCCTTATACGGTAAATACCATCGATGAACATCTCGACATGCTGATGGTATGCCATCACCTGGATAAAAAAGTACCGGAAGATGTGGCCTTCGCAGATTCCCGCATTCGCCCGGAAACCATCGCTGCAGAAGATATCCTGCACGACATGGGCGTATTCAGCATCATGAGCTCCGACTCACAGGCAATGGGCCGTATCGGGGAAGTGATCATCCGCACCTGGCAAACCGCCGATAAAATGAAGAAACAACGCGGCGCACTGGAAGAAGATAAGAACAACGGGAATGATAACTTCCGCGTGAAAAGATACATCGCCAAATACACCATCAACCCGGCTATCGCACACGGCATCTCCACGCATATCGGTTCCCTGGAACCCGGTAAGATGGCGGATCTCGTGCTGTGGAAACCCGCCTTCTTCGGCGTGAAGCCGGAAATGATCATCAAAGGCGGCATGATCAATGCCAGCCGCATGGGCGATCCCAATGCGTCCATTCCAACACCGCAGCCGGTAATTTACCGCCACATGTTTGGCGCACACGGAAAAGCACTGCTGCACACCAGCGTATTATTCGTATCTGCGTTATCGTTAGAGAAAGGCATTAAAGAAGAATACGGTTTACAGAAACAATTGTTGCCGGTGAGCAACTGCCGTAACATCTCCAAAAAAGATCTTATTCATAACGATAAAACACCGGATATCACCGTAAATCCGGAAACATACGAAGTACGGGTAGACGGCGAAAAAATTACCTGCGAACCGTTAAAGGAACTGTCGCTCGCACAGCGTTATTTTTTATTTTAATCCGGAAGAGATATGTTGGTAAGGGAAATTATAGGAAATACGGATACGCATACACGCAGCAGTAAAGAAACCGACCTGCTGCCGCTGGAATGGTTTGAAACCTCGCGGCGCATTCAGCGAAAACTCACTGCCGGCGGCCGTGAAGTGGCATTGAAGTTTACAAAGGAAGGGCAGCAACTGCAACAAAATGATATCCTCTACCAGGACAACGACCTGATGATCGTGGTAGACATCCTTCCCTGTGAAGCTATTGTGATCCGCCCGCGGAACATGGCCGAAATGGCAAAGGTGTGCTACGAAATCGGCAACAAACACCTGCCGCTTTTCCTCGAAGAGGAGCAGCTGCTGATTCCCGCAGAGGAGCCGCTGTATCGCTGGCTCCATGCGGCCGGGTACCCGGTGGTAAAAGAACGGCGCAAGTTACTGCACATCCTGCGTACTAACGTACAACCACACACGCATGGAAACAGCGGCCCTTCATTTTTTGAGAAGATCCTGGAACTGGCGTCAAAATAGAGCATATGGAACAGCATTATCTCGGCAGCTTACTACACCTGGCAGACAGCACATTGCCAATCGGCGGCTACACACATTCTGCAGGGCTGGAAACCTTTGTGCAACAGGGGCTGGTCAACAGCGCCGCCACTGCGGCTACCTTTGTGCGCAATATGCTGCAGAATAATATCCGCTACAACGATGCTGCATTTATGAGCCTGGCCTACACCGCAGCTACACAAAATAATGTGAACGAATTGCTGGAGCTGCACCACCTGTGCACTGCCGTAAAAGCGCCGCGCGAACTCCGGGAAGCCAGCCAGAAGCTAGGCGCAAGACTTACCCGCATTTTTAGCCGCAGGTACACCAGCGACCTGGTAACGCAGTATGAAACAGCCGCAGGTAACAGCCCGCACTACTGCCTGGTGTTTGGTATATACGCCCACCTCACCGGCATTCCATTGTCGTCCGCGTTGTATGCGTTCTATTACAACGCCGCCATGGGAATGGTGACCAACTGCGTAAAGCTCGTGCCCCTTGGGCAAATGGACGGACAGGATATCATCTTTGACCTGCAACATCTACTAAAAGAACTGACAGCAGTAACGATACAACCCGACAGATCATTGCTCGGCCTTTGCAACGCGGCATTTGATATCCGCAGTATGCAGCACGAACGCCTGTACAGCCGGTTGTATATGTCGTAACAATAATTATTCATACAATGAGCAGAGAATACATAAAAGTAGGAGTGGCCGGTCCGGTAGGTTCCGGCAAAACAGCCCTCATTGAGCGGTTAACAAGGCAAATGGCGCAACACTACCAGGTAGCCGTCATCACCAACGATATTTATACGAAGGAAGATGCGGAATTCCTCACGAAAAACAGCCTGCTGCCGGCAGAGAGGATCATTGGCGTGGAAACCGGTGGCTGCCCACATACCGCCATCCGTGAAGATGCCAGCATGAACCTGGAAGCCGTGGAAGAAATGGTACGCCGCTTCCCCGATATTGAAATCATCTTTATTGAAAGCGGCGGCGATAACCTGTCCGCTACCTTCAGTCCCGACCTGGCAGATGTCACCATTTTTGTGATAGACGTAGCGGAAGGGGATAAGATTCCCCGTAAAGGAGGTCCTGGTATTACCCGCTCGAACCTGCTCGTGATTAATAAAATTGACCTCGCCCCTTATGTACACGCCGACCTCGGCGTAATGGAAAGGGATGCCCGCAAAATGAGAGTAGGACAACCTTTCGTGTTCACTGACCTCATGAGCGGTACCGGGCTGCAAGACGTAATTAACTGGATTAAAAGATATGCATTACTGGAAGACAGCGCCGTGCCCAACCTCTTAACATGATCAGTGAACTGAAGATATTGACAGGCAAAAGGGACAGCAGCACTTACCTGAAGGAATGCTACTGCACGCGGCCTTTTAAAGTGGCCAACGTGCGGGAGGAACGCAGCGACCCGGTATTGCGCCTCATGATGATGAGCTCTTCGCCGGGGATGCTGGATAAAGATCATTACCAGTTAGATATTACCGTAACCGCAGGCACCGCCCTGCACCTGCAAACGCAGGCCTACCAGCGGCTGTTTAACATGGAAACCGGCGCTACACAGGAAATGTGCGTACGACTGCAAACAGGGAGCACCTTCACCTTTTTACCGCACCCCCTGGTGCCGCATGAAAAGGCTGCCTACACCGGCACGGCAAACCTGCACCTGGCAAATGACTGCCGTCTTATATGGGGAGAAATCATTACCTGCGGCCGGAAACTAAACGGGGAAATATTCCTGTTTACAAAACTGCACAGCATCACACAGGTATTTTTGGGGGAGCAGCTGTTGTTAAGGGATAACCTCCTGATGCAACCCGGCGTTACCAGCTTTGATGCAATGGGATGGATGGAAGAATATACCCACCAGGCCACCTTCCTGTTTTTTGATACCCATGAAAAGGTACTCCTGAACGAAACTGCGGACAGGCTTCACCGTTACCTGGAAGATCAACCCCATATCCTGGCCGGCGTTACCCGCACTGCGGGTAATGGCATCATGGTAAGAATGCTTGGCCATAGCGGGGAACAACTATTTGAATGTCAGCACCAACTGGCAAAGCTTTTATCTCTTTAAAAATGTAGTATGTCATTTATTGATAACAGTTTATTGCTAACGGCAGTTACTATCAGCTGTCTTCATACGGCCTCCGGACCGGATCATTACGTGCCCTTCATCGTTTTTTCCCGCACCCGGAAATGGTCGGTGGCTAAAACTATTGGGTGGACGGCCCTCTGCGGCCTCGGACATGTAATGAGCTCACTCGTGATCGGGATGATTGGCGTAGTACTGGGCTGGCAGCTGTCGCGTTTTACCACCATCACAGAAGTGCGTGGCGGCATTGCGGGATGGGCATTGCTGATATTGGGGCTTTTCTACCTCATATGGGGATTATATAAAGCCATCGCCAACAGGCCGCACAAACATTTTGATGTATATGACGACGGCGATATGTATGTTTATCAGCATCGGCACAATGAAGCCTATGTAGCGCCACAGAAAAGGATCCGCGTAACGCCCTGGATACTGTTCGTAATATTCGTAATGGGCCCGTCGGAGCCTTTGTTGCCGTTATTGTTTTATCCGGCCGCGCAACAATCTGTACCCGGCATTGTAATGCTGATAGCTACTTTTACGTTCTTTACCATCCTCACCATGATCATCATGGTGCTGTTGGGATACTACGGGTTTTCCCTAATGAAACCCGTTGCCACAGAAAGATATATGGCCGCCATCAGCGGCGCTGCTGTTACACTCTGCGGAACAGGCATGGTTTTTATGGGTTGGTGAACTGTTTGGCAGCTCAAGCTGTTATAGCAAATAAACCTTTACCACATGAAGAAATGGCTCAGGATCATCCTTATTACCGGCGGTATATTTATAGCACTCCTGGTGCTGTTAATCCTGGGTATGACCTGGTACATACATGCGAATAAAGACAATTTCCTCAAACAGATCACCGCCCAGCTAAATGATCACCTGAGCGGAAATATCCGCATCGCGGATATGGAACCTTCCCTCTGGAAGAGCTTTCCCAGTGTGTCTATCGCCCTGAAAAAAGTAGTGCTGGAAGACAGCCTCTTTCAGCAGCATCATCACCCATTGCTGGATGTTGACTACATTTTCGTACGGGTAAACACGTTATCACTGTTACGCAAACACATAAATGTAAATGAAATCACCCTGCAGGATGGTACCATCTTCCTGTATACAGATACCACCGGCTATTCCAACACGTATGTACTTCAACGGAAGTCGGCACCAAAGAAAAACAACGGCTCAAAAGATGCCAGCATTAAAAAGCTGATGTTAACGAACATCAGTTTTATAATAGATAACCGGCAGAAGTTTAAACTATTCCACCTGGATGTACGCCAGCTGGACGGTAAGGTGAGCGCCACCGACAGTAGTATCCAGTTTACAATGATATCGGATATCCTGTCTAAAAGTTTTGCTTTTAACACCGTTAAAGGAAGTTATCTGAAAGATAAAAAAATGCAGTTGAACCTCTCCGTGATCTTCAACAAACGCACAAAGATCCTGCACATACCACAACAGGAAATCCGTATAGATGACCACCCGGTGCTCATTGCCGGGCAGTTTGGGTTTGGAGAAAAACCACCACCGTTCCAGTTGAAAATTAATGCCAACCAGGTATTACTGCATGATGCCGCCACCTGGCTGCCGCCTGCCATCAGCTCCAAATTAAACAGCATTACCCTCACAAAGCCGCTGGATGCAGAAGCTAACCTCAACGGTTATATGAAATACAGGGACACCCCCAAAGTGCTCATTACCTGGAAAACCACCAACAATGTAATGGTAACTACAATGGGCGAATGGACCAACTGTAATTTCACGGGGAGATTTAATAACGAAGTATTACCGGGACAAGGCCACACTGATGAAAATTCTGCCGTTAATATTTTCCAGTTGAGCGCCACGCTGGCAGGTGTACCGCTAAAAGCAGACACCATCCGGGTGGTAAACCTGAAACAACCATTACTGCACGGACATTTCCGGTCGGATTTTCCGTTGACCAACCTGAACAGCGAGACAGGGGAAAGCCCGATATTGTTCAAAGACGGCAACGCCAATGCAGATCTATACTACACCGGGCCCGTGCTGAACAGTGATAACACGCCTTCGTCCCTGCAAGGGGTAGTACAGGTAAAACAAGGGGCATTTACCTATCTGCCGCGTAACTTATCTTTTCATGATGCCAACGCCACCCTGCGCTTTACAGGGCAGGATCTGATGCTGGAAAATGTGCATATACAAACACAGAAAAGTAACCTGCAGATGGACGGCATGGTGAAGAACTTGCTGAACCTCTATTTTACTACGCCGGATAAAATTGAACTCACCTGGAATATCCGCAGCCAGCTGGTAGACCTAAATGAGTTCAAGAGCTTCCTGGCGCCACGGCAAAAAGTTAAACCAACCCGCACCCAGCAGAAAGCAAAAATGACCCGGGTAAACCGGCAACTGGATGTAGTACTGGCTTCCAGTAATGTAAATATGCTGGTGCAGCTGGATAAGGTTACCTATCAGCGCTTTAATGCACAAAATGTAAAAGCATCTGTACAGCTAACGAATACGGATATACTGTTAAAACAAATTGCCCTGCAACATGCAGGCGGAAATATGCAGATGGCCGGGGTGCTCCACCAGCAAGGGAATAACAACAACTTCAACATAAACGCCACGGTGAACAATGTGCACATCAGCCAGCTGTTTTACGCATTTGATAACTTCGGCTTGTCGGCCCTGAAATCAGATAACCTGAGAGGGAATGTATCGGCAAAGGTGAACCTGAAAGGTAATGTGCTGGATAATGGAAGTCTTGCTAAAAATTCGCTCTACGGTACTATTAACTTTAACCTGAAGAACGGTGCCCTCATCAATTTCGGCCCGCTTGCAGACATTGGTAACTTCGCCTTCCGCAAACGCCGCCTCGATAGTATCACCATCGATAACCTGTCAAGTACCTTCCAGGTGGAGGGAAATAAAATACTGATTCCACCGATGCGCATCGCTTCCAGCGCCATCAATATTGATGTGAACGGGGTATACGGAATAACCGGAGGTACGAATATCAACCTGGATATTCCATTGAGGAACCCCGCAAAAGATTCGGCCATTACCGATAAAGCAGAGAAGCGCAAACGCAGCAGGAAAGGAATTGTGGTGCACCTGCATGCCGTTTCGGAAAAGGATGGCAAAGTAAAGATCAAGCTGGGCAAAGGAAACGATGACTAGAAAGTGGCTTCTGTGAATCATCACAAAAGCCACCATCACTATTTCTAAGCCACCGTTTGGAAGGCCTGTTCAAGATCTCCTTTAATATCACTGATATGTTCAATGCCCAGCGAAATGCGCAGCACGCCCGGCGCTACACCCGCTTTCTTTTGTTCTTCCTCGCTTAGCTGCTGATGAGTGGTAGTAGCCGGATGGATGATCAGCGTTTTGGAATCGCCTACATTAGCGAGGTGGTAAATTAACTTTAACGCCTGTACGAATTTATCAGCTACTTCTTTTCCTCCTTTGATCTTAAAGCTCAATACACCGCCAAAGCCGTTTTGCAGGTACTTCTTCCCCAGTGCATGGTATTTGTTGTCGGGCAAACCAGGATAGTTTACAGATTCCACCTGAGGATGCGCTTGCAGCCACTGTGCCAGTGCCAGTGCATTATCTACCGTTCGCTGTACCCGGAGGGAGAGGGTTTCCAGCCCCTGCAGGAACAGGAAAGAGTTTTGTGGCGCCAGTGCCGGTCCCCAGCTGCGCAAGCCGGCCACACGTGCCCTGATAATGTAGGCAATGTTGCCAAACGGGCTGTGGGAGCCGAATACTTCCCAGAATTTCATGCCATGATACGCCTCATCAGGCTCGCTGAACTGCACAAACTTACCATTGCCCCAGTTATAGTTGCCACCATCGACAATAATACCGCCAATACTGGTGCCATGCCCGCCAATCCATTTGGTGGCTGCTTCTACCACTACATTGGCGCCGTGTTCCAGCGGACGGGCCAGATAACCCGCTGCGCCAAATGTATTATCCACTACCAACGGAATATCGTGCTTGCGCGCTATGGCGCTGATCTTTTCAAAATCAGGAATGGCAAACCCCGGGTTACCGATGGTTTCCACGTAAAGCGCTTTTGTATTGGCATCAATCAACGCTTCAAAACTCTCCGGGTTGTCAAGATCCGCAAAACGCGCCTCTACGCCAATACGCTTGAAACTTACTTTAAACTGGTTAAAAGTGCCGCCATACAAATAGGAAGAAGTTACAAAATTATCTCCCGGTAACAGGATATTATGCAGGGCAATAAACTGGGCTGCCTGCCCCGAAGCCACTGCCAGCGCGCCCACGCCGCCCTCCAGTGCCGCCACTCTCTTCTCAAATACATCCGTGGTGGGGTTCATAATACGGGTGTAAATGTTACCAAACTGCTTCAACTGAAACAGATCCGCCGCATGTTCTGCACTCTCAAAAGTATAAGACGTGGTTTGGTAAATAGGCACTGCGGCAGCATGGGTAGAGGATTCAGGCTGATAACCCGCGTGCACCTGTAAAGTGTCAAAATGTAATGGCTTACTGGACATAACCGGAAAGTTTAAAGGTTTGAGTATAAGTCTACAAATATAGTAGACTAATTGCAATAACAAAATATTTTAACATGATTCTCACACAAAAAATAATATCTTCGGCAGCATAATTACAAAATGCATGTTTACGTGAAGAAACGCAGTTGACCGATGTTATTAACTATTACCACCAAACGTTACCCCGCCACAGACCTGGGCTACCTGTTGCATAAACATCCTGCTAAAGTACAAACCGTTGAACTGACCACAGGGAGTGCACACATCTTTTACCCGGAAGCAACCGACCATGCCTGCACCGCCGCTTTACTGCTGGACATTGATCCTGTAAGACTGGTACGTGGAAACGGTAACGGCCACGACTTTGCACTGGAACAATATGTAAACGACCGCCCGTACGTGGCCTCGTCGTTTGTGAGCGCCGCCATCTCTCAAGCCTTTGCCACCGCCATGAACGGGCGTTGTAAAGATAAGCCACACCTGGTAGATGAAGCCATTCCGTTTGAAATTGGCCTGTCCGTGTTACCGGTGAAAGGCGGCGAACCTTTACTCCGACAATTCTTTGAGCCACTGGGCTATGAAGTAACGGTACAATCGCACCTGCTGGATGAACAATATCCCGAATGGGGGCAGAGTCGCTATTTCAATGTAACACTCCGCCACACATTGCCGCTGAAAACAATCCTCAGACACCTGTATATCCTGGTGCCGGTTTGTGACAACGACAAACATTATTTCGTGGGCGGCCATGAAATTGAAAAGCTGATGGAGAAAGGAGAGGGCTGGCTGGACACACATCCTGCCAAAGAACTCATTACCCGTCGCTACCTCCGGAATATCGCACCACTCGCAAAACAGGCGCTGGAGCTGATCATGAAGGATGAAGTATTACCGGTAGAAGAAAAACCGGCAAAAGATAAAGTGAAACTGCACGATCTCCGCCTGCTAACGGTAAGGGATATACTCCTGGAACTAAACGTGTCCACCGTGGCAGACATGGGCTGCGGAGAAGGCAAGCTGCTCCGCCTCCTGGTGGAAAAAACACAGTTCAAAAAGATCCTGGGAATGGATGTAAGCTACCGGTCACTGGAAATTGCACAGGATAAACTGAAACTGGACCGCCTGCCTGAAATGCAGCGTAACCGTATACAACTCATCCAGGGATCACTAACGTACAGGGATAAACGACTGGAAGGTTTTGATGCCGGCGTATTGGTGGAAGTGATAGAACACCTGGACGAATCCCGCCTGTCAGCCCTGGAAAAAGTAGTTTTTGAATATGCACGGCCTGCCCATGTGATCATGACCACTGTAAATGCAGAATATAACATGATGTATGAAAAGCTTGCTGCTGGCTCATTCCGGCACGGCGATCACCGTTTTGAATGGACGCGCGCAGAATTTGAAACATGGGCCAACCGCGTAGCCGCACAATTTGGCTATATTGTATCCTTCAGACCACTTGGAGAAACAGATGAAACACTGGGAGGACCCAGCCAGCTGGCATTATTTAAACGATCATTATGAGAGACATTATATTAGAGAAGATAGAGGAACTGGAACAACAACACCAGGTAAAAGTATTATATGCCTGCGAATCCGGTAGCCGCGCATGGGGCTTTGAATCGCCCGACAGCGACTACGATGTGCGCTATATTTACACCCGGCACAGGGATAGCTACCTGAGTATCACGGAACCACGGGATGTGATTGAATTACCGGTAGATGAAGTACTGGACGTAAGCGGCTGGGATATCCGCAAAGGATTACAGCTGTTCCTGAAATCCAATGCTCCGCTGTACGAATGGTTACAGTCGCCCATCATCTACAAGGAAGAAACGGACTTTAAGCAAACCCTCACAAGCCTGATGGGGAAGTATTTCTCGCCACGCTCAGGTTGTCATCATTACCTGTCTATGGCCTTTAATGTTTTCTCCAACGAATTACAGGGAGAAGCCATTAAACTGAAGAAGTACTTTTATGTATTGCGCCCTATGCTGGCCTGCCAGTGGATCCTTGCCGGTAAAGGAGTGCCGCCGATGGAATTGGCGCCGCTGCGTACCTTAATCAAAGATGATAGCATCCAGGCCATTATCGACAAACTGCTGGAATTAAAAGCCACCGCAGATGAGCAAGCCACGGTAGCGCCTGATGAAACATTGCATCAGTGGATGGCATATACTTTGGAAGATTGCAAAATGCAGGCTGCTGAACTGCCGGCTATAAAAAACGATACCGCGGAACTGGATACGCTTTTCCGGAAATATATTTCGTATGACTTTTGAAGCACTGCAACAACAACGGGAATATATCCTGCTGGAATGCATCAGCGGCAGCAGGGCATATAACCTCCAGGTACCTACATCAGATACAGATATCAAAGGCGTGTTCATATTACCGCAACACGAACTGTATGGGATGACCTACACACCGCAGGTGGCCAATCAAAGCAACGACGAAGTGTATTTTGAAATAAAACGCTTCCTGGAACTACTGGATAAAAACAATCCCAATATCCTGGAACTGCTGAGTACCGCCAACGGCAACCAGTTGTTCCGGCATCCGCTGATGAACCTCATTCAGCCCCGCGACTTCCTGTCAAAGCTTTGCCTGGAAACCTTTGCAGGCTATGCCAAAACACAGATAAAGAAAGCCCGCGGACTGAACAAAAAGATCAATCAGTCGCACGGAACAGAACGGAAAAACATCACCGAGTTTTGTTACGTGATTGCCGGCAGCCGGAGCATTCCCTTACGGGAATGGCTGCACGAAAATGATCTTCTGCAAAGTGACTGCGGGCTCGCACGGATAGATCACTTCCGCGATGTTTATGCGTTGTACCATACCAGCCAGTTTGAACCCGGCGTTACCTTTAAAGGTATTTTCTCCGGTGCAGATGCGAACGACGTACAACTCAGCAGCATCCCGAAAGGACCGGATCCGTTGGCGATTATGCAGTTTAACAAAGATGGCTATACGGTATATTGCAAAGACTTTGCAGCCTACTGGGAATGGGTGGAACTCCGCAATGAAGCCCGCTATGAGCATAATAAAGAACTGGGGGCAGACTACGACAGCAAACACATGATGCATACCTTCCGCCTGCTCACCATGGCAGAAGAAATTGCATTATACAAAGAAGTACGCGTTTACCGCAACGACCGCGATTTCCTGCTTCGTATCCGCAACGGTGAATACACGTATGAGGAATTGCTGGATATGGCTGCCCAAAAATTAAATGACATGGAACAGCTGTATGCTGCCTCCGATCTTCCGGATCACCCGGACCCGGAACTGGCAGCAAAGCTGTTAATCAGCATAAGAGACGAATTTTATGTCCCGAAGAAATAGACAATTATCACATATCTCCCTGCCGGAACTTTCACTGGTATTATTGATCGGCCCTTCAGGCGCCGGCAAGTCTACCTTTGCCCGCCGCTTTTTCAAGCCCACCGAAATTATTTCGTCGGATGTTTGCCGCGGTTTGATCAGCGATGATGAAAATAACCAGGCTGTTACTACCGATGCTTTTGAAGTAGTCAGGTTTATAGCCGCGAAGCGATTGAAACTGGGGCTGCTTACCGTGATCGACGCCACCAATGTTCAGCCGGAAACCCGCAAAGAATGGGTGCGGCTGGCCCGTGAGTATCATGTATTGCCGGTAGCAATAGTGCTTAATATGGCAGAGAAAGTATGCCAGGAGCGCAACCAGCTGCGGAGCGACCGTAACTTCGGTGCGCATGTGATTCCGCAGCAGATCAGTCAGCTCCGGCGCGGTATCCGTTACCTCCGGGAAGAAGGTTTCCGGCATATATTTGAACTGCACTCACCGGAAGAAGTGGAACAGCTGGAAACAGTTATCCGTAACCCGCTCTACAATAATAAGAAAGATGAACACGGACCTTTTGATATCATAGGAGATGTACACGGCTGCTACGATGAACTTTGCACTTTGCTGGATACATTGGGTTACGAAGTAGATAAAGAAAACTGCAGCCTGATCAGCGCACCGCTCACTACTAACGCAGAGGGATACACGCGTTTCCGTAAACCTGTGTTTGTAGGCGACCTGGTAGATCGCGGCCCGAAATCCCCGCAGGTATTGCGGTTGGTCATGAACATGGTAAACAATGGCCTCGCGCTTTGTGTACCGGGAAACCACGACGCCAAACTGCTCCGCTACCTGAATGGAAAAAATGTGCAGCTGCGGCATGGCCTCGAAGCAACGGCGGCCCAACTGGCTGGCGAATCGCCGGAGTTCATCGCGGCAATAAAGCTGTTTTTAGATGGCCTTGTAAGTCATTATGTACTGGACGACGGCAAACTGGTAGTAGCACACGCCGGATTGAAAGAAAGCATGCAGGGGCGCGGTTCCGGCGCAGTAAGGGAGTTTTGTTTGTATGGGGAAACCACCGGTGAAACAGATGAATTCGGCCTGCCGGTAAGATATAACTGGGCGCTGGAATACAAAGGGAAGGCAATGGTGGTATATGGCCACACACCGGTTCCTGAAGCGAGATTTTTAAACAATACCATCGACATAGACACAGGTTGCGTATTTGGCACTACCCTTACCGCATTGCGCTATCCCGAAAAAATATTGGTATCGGTACCGGCAAAAGAACAGTATGCAGCGCCGGCCCGGCCTATAGGCTATAACACAGAAAGCGCGCTGACACTGGAGCAACAATATGATAACGTACTGGACATAGAAGATTTTATCGGGAAGAAAATACTGCAAACAAACTATAGCCATAGCATTACCATCCGGGAAGAGAACAACATTGCCGCATTGGAAGCAATGAGCCGCTTTGCCATCAACCCGCGTTGGCTTATATACCTGCCACCGACTATGTCGCCCGCTGAAACCAGCCGCGAAGAAGGAATGCTGGAGCACCCCGCAGAGGGCCTGCAGTATTATAGAGAAGCAGGAATAGCAAAAGTTATTTGTGAAGAGAAACATATGGGTTCCCGCGCTGTGGTAATAGTTTGCCGCGACGAGGCCACCGCCGTAAAACGTTTCGGTATTGCAGGCGAAGGTAACGGAGTAGTATATACGAGAACAGGTCGCAGCTTCTTCAGCGATAAACAAACAGAACAGGACTTCATTGCCCGCATCAACACAGCGCTGATCAACACCGGTTTTTACGAAACCTTTAACACCGACTGGGTATGCCTGGATACAGAATTGATGCCCTGGAGCGCAAAGGCGCAGGCATTGCTGCAAAACCAGTATGCCGCCGTAGGTACTGCTGCAGGCCAGGCGTTGCCCGTTGTGGTAGATGCGTTGCAGCAAGCCATTTCACAGGGCGTGCCGGCACAGGCGTTGCTGGAAAAATATTCCCGCCGCCTCAAGCAAACCAGCAGCTACGTAAAAGCATACCGCCAATATTGCTGGCCGGTGGCGTCATTGGACGATTATAAGCTGGCGCCGTTCCATATCATGGCCACGGAAGGAAAAACGTATTTCGATAAAGACCATGAATGGCATCTGTCTGCCATAAAAAATATCTGCGCCGGCGATGAACAATTACTGCTGGCTACTCCCTTCCTGGAAGTGGAAATCGGGAATGAAGCCAGTGAAAAAGCAGCAGTCACCTGGTGGGAAAACCTTACCGCCGCCGGTGGCGAAGGCATGGTGATCAAGCCATCTGTTTTTGTTGCCCGCGATGCCAAAGGACTCATTCAACCCGCCGTAAAGATCCGCGGAAAAGAATACCTGCGCATTATCTATGGTCCTGAATACGATGCGCCGGAAAACCTCCACCGTTTGCGCAGCCGCAAGCTATCTGGCAAACGTTCACTGGCGCTGCGCGAATTCGCACTGGGCCTCGAAGGGCTCGACCGGTTTGTAAATAATGCACCTTTACAGTCGGTACATCAATGCGTATTTGGTATTTTAGCGCTGGAGAGCGAACCGGTCGATCCGAGACTGTAACCATGAAAACATCTTTCTACATTAAAAAAACATAATTATGAAAGCCGTAGCCGTATCAAAATTCAAAGACATTCCTGAAGTGATGGACCTGCCGAAACCCGTAGTACGACCAGGCACTGTGCTGATAAAAGTGGCCGCAGCGGGAATGAATCCGTTCGACTGGAAAATGATCGATGGCATTATGGACGACGGGAAAACCAAACACCAGTTTCCGCTCATCATGGGCGTAGACGGAGCCGGTACCATTGAAGAAGTGGGAGAGGGCGTTACCCGGTTTAAAGCAGGAGATAAGGTATACGGACAGTTTATTCATTCGCCCATCGGTGAAGGCTCCTATGCTGAATACGCCATTGTGCCGGAGAAATCCGGGCTTACCAAAGCGCCATCCAGCCTGTCGGCCGTGGAAGCGGCAGCGGTGCCTACCTCCGGTATGACCGCCCAGCAATTACTGGATAAACTGGATCTCCAGGAAGGAAATACGCTGCTGATCAACGGCGCCACCGGCGGTGTTGGCTCATTTGCAGTACAACTGGCCGCCGCCCAGGGCTTACAGGTAATTGCCACCGTATCGGACGATGCGGGCGCTGAAAGAATGAAGAAACTGGGCGCCACCATCACCATCAACTATAAAGAAGCGCCGTTAACGCACCAGGTAAAGGAAAAGTTCCCACAGGGACTCGACGGCCTGATCGACCTGGTAAGCAACGCCGCCGCATTTGAGGCAAACCTGGATCTGCTGAAACCAGGCAGCGCAGCCCTCACCACCATGTTCGTAGCAAAGGAAGATGCGCTGAAAGACCGGAACATCCGCGGAGGCAACTTCGAAACACAAGGCAGCGCCGCCTCACTTGATACCCTGACATTAGCCATCGACCGGGGTGCACTCAGCATCCCCGTAGAAAATAAAATCAAACTGGAAGACGTTCCGGCCGCCATAGCCCTGAGCCGTCAGGCGAAAGGCAAAGGGAAAACCGTGATCGTTATTTGACGACGGGGAGGTTGTCTTGAGCACTGATTACGCTGATTATACTGATTAGTTGGATTTTTACTTTTGGATTTTTTTTGATCTCTTAGATTTTCTTAAATAATAATTAAGGGAGATATGAGCGGCTATATTCGCTTATATCTCCCTTAATCCTTTAAAATCCAAAGTGATCAATCCCTAAATCAGTATAATCAGCGTAATCAGTGCTCAAGACAACCTCCGCGATCAGATACCCGCTGTTGCCTTGAACAGCTCCGCTCCGCTGTCAGTGCTGATCTCGTAGGTGGCGCCGTAGGCGGTAAAAGCGCATTGCCCTTTTTGCAGCGCCAGTGTATCCTCACCTTTAATGGTGGCGTTGCCTTTCATTACAATCAGTATTTCCGCGGCTTTGGCGGTGTGTTTATACACTTGTCCGGCAGTGAGATCGATTTTACTTACCTCAAAATCCGGCGCCGGGGAAGGATATATTCTCTCCAGGCCATCAGCGCTTACATCGCCTTTAATGATATTGGGATGCACGCCCTCAAAACGGGTATGCTTCAGGAGTTCCGGTACGTCCACATGTTTCGGGGTAAGACCGCCGCGCAGTACATTGTCTGAATTGGCCATCAGCTCTACGTTCTGGCCTTCCAGGTAAGCGTGCGGGATGCCGGCGTCCTGGAATACCGCATCACCCGGTTGCACCTGCATGATATTAAAGAAGTAAATAGAGAAGATACCACGATCCAGTTTTTCCCTGCTGTTAGGATCGTTTAAAACCGCACGGGCGGCCCAGAAGCCAGGATCGGTTTTCGACAGCTTATTGGCTTTGTAAGGAAGGATCAGGCGGTCTGTCAGCGGGCGGAGAAGGATGTTCACCAGCGACTGCGGCATTTCCATTACATTTTTATACAGGCCATAATAACCTTCTTTTTCGTATATGCTTACCAGTGAAGTGAATTCCGGAACGGTTTTCAGCACTTCCAGCAATTGTTCATGCGGTAAGAAGCCATGAAGGAGATAGAACTCACTCAGGGCCACCATAATTTCAGGTTTATGGTTATCGTCTTTGTAGTTACGGTTAGGGGCGCTCAATGGAATGCCTTCAGCATTTTCTCTTGCAAAACCTTTCTCCGCTTCACTTTTGGTAGGATGTACCTGGATAGATAACATGTCTTTTACATCCAGGATCTTAAAAAGAAAAGGCAGCTCCTTAAATCGTTCCCATACTGCCGGACCGGTAATGTTGGCCGGATCCTGGCCGATCAGTTCATTCAGCGGCAGTTGTCCGCTGGCGGTAGTAACAGTGGATGGTGCGCTGGGATGCGCGCCCATCCAGTATTCTGCACTGGGCTGATTTGAAGGGGCTATTCCCAACAGCTCAGGAATATAGTTGTGTCCGCCCCATGCGTAGTGCTGTACTTTTCCTTCCAGTCTGAATAAGTTCATATATAGTAATCTGTTTTTACTTGTTAAATACCAGGGAATCGATAATTTTATATGCCTGCAAAAATAGGTGTTAAGTGTAAATAATTCCCCCGCACCGGGAAGTAAATTATTCAGGCAGTTGTTTGTGATAACCCAAACCCAATAACAAATGGTCAATCATCTGTCCCTGGGGCAACAGGGCGAGTCAATTGCACAGGCTTATGTTCGCCGGTATTGTGATATCCTGCATGTAAACTGGAAATCCGGCAGGAGGGAAATCGATATCATCGCCCGGAAAAGTGAACAGATTTATTTCATAGAAGTAAAAACACGCAGCACAGATCGTTTCGGCTGGCCCGAAGAAGCAGTGAACGCCCGCAAGGAAGAACATATCCGCAGTGTGGCAACTGATTACCTGCTGCATTATAACCTCAACCCGCCGGCCATCCGGTTTGATATTATTGCGATCACATTTTCCGGAGAAACGTACGAGCTGGAACACCTGAAGGACGTGTTTTAGGCAAACGCCTTTTGCGCGAAGGTTGTCTTGAGCACTGATTACGCTGATTATACTGATTTAGAGGATTGATCACTTTGGATTTTAAATGATTTGGGGAGATATAAGGGGATATTTTCGCTTATATCTCCCCAAATGATTTTGAAATCAAAAAATCAAAAAAAGCAAAATCCAGTTAATCAGTATAATCAGCGTAATCAGTGCTCAAGACAAAATCCGCGTTAACCGCTTATTAACAAAAAAACGCCTGTGATAATTTTCTCATACTATGTTATTGCCTATCTTTGTAACAGCTTTTAGAACCTACCCCGAGTTGTTATACCCCCCCGGTATCCCGGTAGATGACAAGCAAACATTTTCTCTGAAAAGATCTGGTGCACTGGTCAGCGCGACCTATGCAGGCAGTTTATGTACATAACAGGAGAGATGGATAACGGCGATACCCGTAACAACAGAAAGGATAGGAGCGTAAAAATTAATACACATTTGACAGCGTTTGATTAACCGCGGCTATTACGCTACTAACGCATTGATCACCGTAAGTTGCTTTCGGGAGTCAGAAAGTAAAAAAAAGCTCCGTCTTATAAGACGGAGCTTTTATGTTTTTATGCTTACCACAAACCGGTGTAGTTGTGTGGTGTGATGGCTTTCAGTTCTTTTTTGAGGGCAGCGCTGATCTTCAGTCCGTCCACAAATTTATGCATACTTTTCTGCGTGATCTGTTCTCCGCCGCGGGTCAGCTCTTTCAGGGCTTCATATGGCTGCGGATAATTTTCACGGCGCAATACGGTTTGAATAGCTTCTGCTACCACGGCCCAGTTATTTTCCAGGTCATCTTTCAGTTTAGCTTCATTCAGGATCAGTTTACCTAATCCTTTCTGGATAGATTTGGTAGCCAGTAAGGTGTGACCAAACGGAACACCGAGGTTACGCAATACAGTAGAATCGGTGAGGTCGCGCTGCAGGCGGGAAACAGGCAGCTTGGCGCTCAGGTGCTCAAACAGGGCGTTAGCCAGTCCGAGGTTACCTTCTGCGTTTTCAAAATCAATCGGGTTTACTTTATGCGGCATCGCGGAAGAACCTACTTCATCTTTCTTAATCTTCTGTTTAAAGTAATCCATGGAGATATAAGTCCATATATCCCGGCAGAAGTCCAGCAAAATAGTGTTGATCCGTTTCAGTGCATCAAATTGAGCGGAGATGTTGTCATAATGCTCAATTTGCGTGGTATACTTCATACGTTGCAGGCCCAGTGTGGTGTTCACAAACTTCTCCCCGAACTTTTCCCAGTTGATCTTCGGGAAAGCCACATGATGCGCGTTGAAGTTGCCGGTGGCGCCGCCAAACTTTGCAGCGAAAGGAATATGTCCCAGCAGGTTTACCTGTCCTTCGAGGCGTTCCACGAACACCAGGATCTCTTTACCCAAAATGGTGGGCGAGGCTGGCTGACCGTGGGTACGTGCCAGCATTGGCACTTTCATCCAGGATAAGCCAAGTTTTTTCAGCTCCAGGATCATATTGGCCAGCGCGGGCATGTACACGTGCTCTATGGCATCTTTCCACAGCAGCGGGGTAGCGGTATTGTTTACATCCTGTGAAGTAAGACCGAAATGCACCCACTCCAGTTTGTCTTCCAAACCCAGGTTCTTCAATTCATTCTTTAGAAAATATTCAACTGCCTTTACGTCGTGGTTGGTAATTTTCTCTGTGTCTTTGATCAGTTGTGCGTTCTCGATGGTGAACTCCTGGTAAATTTTACGCAGGGCGGGGAACTTGGCTTTCGGCAGCGTAAACAGCTTCTGCTCGGAGAGCGCAATAAAATATTCCACCTCTACCATCACACGGTAACGGATCAACGCAAATTCAGAAAAATAATTGGCCAGCTCGTCCAGTTGTTTGCGATAGCGCCCGTCCAGCGGAGAAATGGCAGTTAAAGGTTGTAGTTGCATAATGTATGTATTCCAGTATTACTATTAACATGTTTGAATGGCTGCAAGTTCTCCCTAAATCCTGATTTACAGGACCACAATTATTCATTTGGAACTTGTTAACCGGGATTTAATTACTTTTGCAGCTTCAAAATTACTGAAATTGGAACGGAAAGTAAAAGTTGCGGCTGTAAGTTATTTGAATACGAAGCCTTTATTGTATGGATTCAGGAATCATCCGGTGATGGAAATGATGGAATTATCGATGGATTATCCCGCTAAAATAGCCCAGCAGCTGATAGATGGAGAGGTGGACGTAGCACTGGTGCCGGTAGCCATTATCCCTAAATTGAAGGAATATCATATCATAGCAGATTATTGTATCGGAGCCGAAGGACCTGTGGCATCTGTTTGTTTATACAGCGAGGTGCCCTTAAACGAAATAAAACGTATTTACCTCGATTACCAGAGCCGTACCTCCGTAGCCTTACTCAAAGTACTGGTACGAGAATACTGGAAGCTTGGTGTGGAGTTTGTAGATACCAACGGGGATTACCAGGACAAAATCAGGGGAACTGACGCTGGTTTGGTGATCGGCGACCGCGCCCTGGAACAACGCACCGTTTCGCCATATATATACGACCTCGCAGAACACTGGGTGCGCTTTACCAGCCTGCCATTTGTATTCGCCGCCTGGATCAGTAATAAACAACTGTCCGCTGAGTTTATCACCGCATTTAACAACGCCACCGGCATCGGTATTCAGAACATCCCGGCAGTAGTGGCCGAAAACCCTTATGCAGTCTACGATCTTACCACTTATTATATTCATAATATCAGTTATCCGTTAACGCCCGCAAAGCGACAAGGCATGCAAAAATTCCTCGGATACCTGCTACAGGAGCGGGATACATGATCAAGTCCACGTCACCTCCACGTTACCTCCGTATTTAGCCCATGGCAAAGGCATGTATTAAGCATGTCCTAAGCGAGTGCCAGGGGAGATCTAAGCGTAGGTTGTCTTACTCAGGATTAACGGTGATTTTATTGATTTAGGGGATTAGATCACTTTGGATTTTAAAGGATTTTGGGAGATATGAGCGGATATATTTGCTTATATCTCCCAAAATCATAAAAGATATAATCAGTTAAATCAGCGTAATCCTGAGAAAGACAAAATTCGCTCACATCTCCCCAAATCCTTTAAAATCCAAAGTGATCTAATCCCCTAAATCAATAAAATCACCGTTAATCCTGAGTAAGACAACCTACGCTTAGTTCTCCCCAATTTTAAGTATCTTCATAATTCGCACTTAAAATTAATCTACTAATCTACGCTCATGAAAATCGGTATCCTTGGAAGCGGTCCCGTTGGTTTAACTCTTGGTAAAGGGCTTATTCAAACAGGACATCATGTTACAATCGGTACCCGTAATCCCTCGAGGGAATCTTTGCAGCAATGGATAAAGAAGCAGGGTAAGCAGGCTACGGCAGGCACTTTCAGACAGGCAGCCGAATTCGGGGAACTGTTGCTGATCTGCACCAGCTGGGCCGGCACCAAAAAAGCCATTGAAGCCGCCGGGATATGGAACTTTAAATCCAAAACAGTAGTGGATGTTACCAATCCACTCGATGGCAAAGGCCCCGATGAAAACGGACGACTCACCTTCACCATCGGTCACAATAACTCCGCAGGGGAACAAATACAAGCCTGGCTGCCGCCGGATGCCAATGTAGTCAAGGCACTCAGCTGTATAGGCCACGAAAAAATGCTGCTCCCGGAACTCAAGGAAGGAGCCCCTACCATGTTTATTGCCGGCAATAACAACGATGCGAAGCGCGAAGTCGTCAACCTCCTGCACCAGATAGGCTGGCTCGATGTGGCAGATATGGGAAGGATAGAAATGAGCCGCAGCATTGAACCGCTCTCTATTTTATGGGCGGCCTACGGGTTCCTGAATGACAGCACCGGTCACGCCTTCAAATTACTGAAACGATAAAATAAAAAGAGGGGCCTGCTATCAGCAAACCCCTCTTTTTATTTTGCACGCATCTTTATTTCACCTGCCTGGATTTAATATAGAAGTTTTTATCTACTTCAAAGTTCTTGAGGTCACCTAAAGTAATATTGGAACTCCGCCATAAAGTGCCCGGGTATATCAGCTTAAACCCGCTATCACTCAGCTTCACTTTCACCGGCATATTAAAGTCTTTTACATCAGACACCCAGCGGTATTGGATCTGCTGGCCATTGAAGCGGTACTCCAGTGTAGGAATAGTGGTATGACGCAGGTACTGGTCAAATACTTTATCCAGGTTCATACCTACTGCCTGGCTGATGTATTGCTCTACCTCCTGCGTGGTTACCGTTTGGTGATAGAATGTTTTGTTCAGCCCACGCAGCATTTGGCGGAAGGCCTCGTCGTTTTCCATGATCTGCCGGATATTGTGCAGCATGTTGGCGCCTTTATAATACATATCACCGCTTCCCTCTGCATTAACACCATAAGGCGGAATGATGGGCACATCATTTAAAATATTCTTGCGGATTCCCTGTACATATTCCTCAGCGGCCTTATGTCCGTACTGGCATTCGGTAAAAAGAGTTTCGGAGTAGTTGGTAAAAGACTCATGGATCCACATGTCTGCCAGGTCTTTGCTGGTGATACTGTTGCCAAACCATTCGTGGCCACTTTCATGGATAATGAGGAAGTCCCATTTCAATCCCCAGCCGGTACCGGAAAGATCCCTGCCGGAATACCCCATGAGGTATTTGTTGCCATAAGCCACGCCACTCTGGTGCTCCATACCCAGGAACGGCGCTTCTATCAGCTTGTAGCTGTCTTTATAAAAAGGATACTTGCCAAACCAGTATTCAAAGCATTTCAGCATAGGCTTCACTACTTTGAAATGTTCCCTTGCCTTGTCTTCATTATAATCCAATACCCAGAAACCAAGATCCAGTTTACCGCCTTCACCGTGCCAGGTATCTTTCATCTCTATATAATTACCTACGTTCACTGCTACGTCATAGTTGTTGATAGGGCTGCTTACATACCATACAAAGGTCCGGGTGCCATCGGGATTGTCGATGGTCTTTTTTAAACGGCCATTGGATACATCCGTGAGGTCGGCAGGAACGGTAACGCTGATGGTCATGTCTTCGGGCTCATCACTTTGTGTGTCTTTGTTGGGCCACCAGATGCTGGCTCCCAAACCCTGGCAGGCGGTGGCTATCCACGGACGGCCTTTGTCGTCTGTCGACCATACAACACCGCCATCCCACGGCGCTTTCAACGCCTTGCGGGGTTTGCCGCTGTAATACACGGTGATCTTTTTTGATTTATCTTTTACCTGTGGAATTGTCATTTTTATAAACCAGGCATTGCCGTCGCGGGTAAAGGTGAGCGGCTTCTTATCCTGCACCACGCTGTCTATCACCATCGGTATCTGCAGATCTATCTGCATCACTGAATCGGTTTTCAGTACCTCATAGGTAATCGTATTGAAACCGCTGAAGGTACTGTCGTCCTGGTTTACCTGTACATGGAGGTCGTAGCTGGTAACATCCCACCAGGCACGCTGAGGAGTAATACTGCCTCTCAGCGTGTCAGCCCTGCTGAACTGTTGTGCCCCGGCAGTTAAAGTTGCCAGAAGGGCCATACAAAGCATCGGTATGCCGCGCATATTTATTCGTATATTTTAGCCTGAAAGATATTAATTTACTGCCAAATGAAAAGTTGTTATTGTCAGGTGGTTATATGCAGATGGGGGCTTGCAATACTATGCAGCCTCTTACTTGGGGCGTGCGGTAGCCCGGAAAAACAGTCGCTGCGCGTATTCCGGTATAACAGCACCAACGGAATAGCCAGCCTCGACCCTGCTTTTGCCAAAAGCCAGGAAGTAATATGGGCGGTAAAGCAATTATACAATACGCTCGTGGAACCCGACAGCAACCTGGTGATCCGTCCCTCACTCGCCAAACAGTGGCGCGAATCGGCGGATCACCGCACCTATACGTTTGATCTCCGGACAGACGTATACTTCCACGACAGCGACATCTTCCCGGGAGGCAAAGGCCGCCGGATGACGGCCAACGACGTGGTGTACAGCCTGCGTCGTATCATGGACCCCGCCACGGCCTCGCCCGGCGCCTGGATCTTCAACGGCAAACTGTCCGCCGACAGCGGTCTTCACGCCCTGAATGACTCCACCTTCGAACTAACGCTCTACCGGCCGTTCCACCCGGTATTGGGAATACTCAGCATGCAGTATTGCTCCATCGTACCACACGAGGGCATAGAGAAATACGGGAAAGACTTCCGCAATCATCCCTGTGGTACCGGGCCGTTCCGCTTTTTCCTCTGGGATGAAGGACAGGCGCTGGTGCTGCATCGCAACCCCGTTTATTTTGAAAAAGATGATACCGGTCGCCGCCTCCCTTACCTGGATGCAGTACAGGTAGGCTTCCTTGAAAGCAAAGCTTCGGAATTCCTGCTGTTCCGCCAGGGGCAACTGGACTTTATGAATGATATCGATGCCTCCTTTAAAGATGAAGTGCTCACCAAGCAAGGCAAGCTCCGGAAGGAGTGGGAGGGGAAAATGGTGCTGAACAAACATCCTTATCTGAATACAGAATACCTCGGATTTCTTACTGACAGCAGCAATCCGCTCGTCGGGAAGTCGCCGCTCCGCTTGAAAAAGATCCGGCAAGCTATCAACTACGGCTTCGACCGTACGAAAATGATGACTTACCTCCGCAATGGCATAGGCACCGCCGCCACAGCGGGATTTGTACCCGCGGGCCTGCCTTCCTTTAATGCGCAGTTGGTAAAAGGCTATCCCTACAACCCGGCCATGTCGCGGCAGCTGCTCCGTGAGGCCGGCTTCCCGGATGGAAAAGGACTACCTGTTATCAAACTGCTGTCTATTCCCATTTACGCCGACCTCGCCAATTATGTAGCGAATGAGCTGGAGAATGTTGGTATACGTATACAAGTGGAGGTGCTGCAGAAAAGCCTGCTGCTGGAGCAAACCGCTAAATCACAGGCATTGTTTTTCCGCGGCAGCTGGATCGCCGACTACCCCGACGCTGAAAGCTACCTGGCCATGTTTTACAGCAAAAACCCGGCGCCGCCCAATTATACCCGCTATCACAACGCGGCATTCGACCGGTTGTACGAAACATCCTTGGAGGAGAACAACGACAGCATCCGGTACATCCAGTACCGGGAGATGGATAATATGATCATGGCAGACGCCGCGGTAGTGCCGCTGTTCTATGACGAAGTCGTGCGGCTGGTGCAGCCAAACGTCTCCGGATTCAGCGGTAACGGTATGAATCTCTTAGAGTTACGTTGGGTAAAGAAAAATTAAAATTTAAAATTATTTTAACATTTTCTTCACCACCTGGGAGGTTAAAACTGGCTTAATATCCGCTTAATTAGCTTACCTTTGGCGCTTATTTGTCACTTTATAAAGTATAGAAATGACGGCGATCCTGATATTCTTTTGTGTGCATTGGTTCTTTTCCTTGTTTTTTCACACATTCTACTTACACCGTTATGCATCTCACCAGATGTATACTACCAGTAAATTCTGGGAACGATTCTTTTATTTCAGCACCTGGTTTTTCCAGGGTTCATCATACCTGATTCCAAGAGCTTATGGCGTTATGCACCGCATGCACCATGAATTCAGCGATACTGAACATGATCCACATTCTCCGCACTTCTTCAAAGACGTATGGGGCATGATGGTACAAACCCGCAAAATCTATAATGGTTTTGTAACACGTACCAGTGATGTAGATCCTAAATTTACCAAAGACCCGTTACCAGAATGGGATGCGATGGATAAATTCGGCGACAGCAACATCACCCGTTTCCTCTGGATGGGCGCTTATGTAGCATTTTACGTAGCATTCGTTCCTGCAGGTATGTGGTATCTTTATTTACTGCTGCCTATCCACTTCCTGATGGGACCTGTACAGGGTGCTATCGTTAACTGGTGCGGACATAAATATGGTTACCAGAATTTTGACAACAACGACCACTCCAGAAATACTTCTCCATGGGGTATAGTACTGATGGGCGAACTGTTCCAGAACAACCACCACAAGTTTAAAGACAGTCCTAACTTTGCCAAAAAATGGTATGAGCTTGACCCAAGCTACCAGGTAATGAAGCTGCTGAACTTCGTTGGCATCATCAAGCTGAAACCCGCAATGGTAACAGCGCAAATGAAGAAAGCGAAAGCTGCCTGATAATATAAACACTTCGTACAATCAATCTGTTACAATAATAGAAAGTGCCTTGCCGTAATGGTGAGGCATTTTTTATACGCGAAGTGCGTAGGTTGTCTTACTCAGGATTACGCTGATTATATTGATTTAGGGGATTTGAACACTTTGGATTTTAAATGATTTGGGGAGATATAAGCGGATATTTTCGCTTATATCTCCCCGAATCTTTTAAAAATATAATCAGTTAAATTGGTGTAATCAGTGAGAAAGACAAAATCCACATATCCGCTTATATCTCCCCGAATCTTTTAAAATCAAAAAGTGATCAAATCAGCGTAATCAGTGAAATAAGTTTAATCCTGAGTAAGACAACCTTCGCTGCAATCCCCACTACCTGAATGGCTTGAACGAAACATGCTGCGCAAGTGCCAGCATCGGCCGGTCGCCCTCACTATCGCCGTAGGCGTATATTTCGCGGAAGTTTTCCAGGCGGTAGGCTTCGCGGATGCGGTTCACCTTTTCTTCGCCATTGCAGTTGATACCTTGTATTTTACCGGTGATGACTTTATTTTTTACTTCGAGACGCGTAGCCAGGCAAATGATATTTTCTTTCCGGCACCACGGCGCTACCCAGTCCTGTGCGGAAGCGGATACTACTACCACATGATGACCCTGTTGCTGGTGATTTCGTATAGCCGCCAGCGCTTGCGGGCGAATTAAAGCCGGCAGCTTTTCCCGGCAGAAGCTTTCACAGCCAGCGGAAAAATCGTGGGCAGACATCTCCCCAAAAAAATATTCCAGCACTTGTTCTTTCATCTGCTGCGCCGGCATCATTTTTAATTTGAAGCGCAGCAGTGGCGGCAGCAATTGAATGATGCCGGCATACATGGCGGCGCGGCCCCTGTGATGGCGGATAATTTCCCATAGGGTGTCCCGGGTAGTAATGGTACCGTCAAAGTCGAAAAAAGCGATGGTCACAGGGAGAGTTTTTTGAAAATATCTTCCGGTATTAATTTGATAATGAGCATAATGTATCGCCAATGCCACTTTACATACAGCACATTCTTTTTGCGGTTCACTGCTTTGAAAACTGCGGTAGCTACTGCTTCCGGTTGCGCCGTTAGCAGTGGTGGGAGCGTCAGGTGCTGGGTCATACGGGTGTTCACAAAGCCCGGTTGCACACTCATCACGTGAACGCCACTACGAAAAAGACGGTTCCTTAATCCGCTCAGGTAAGCGGTGAAACCGGCTTTCGCACTGCCGTAGATATAATTGCTCTGGCGTCCTCTTTCACCGGCTACAGAGCTGATGCCCACAATAGTTCCCTGCTTCCTGGCCACATAGCTTTCCGCTACGATGTTCAATATAGAAACAGCGCCGGTATAATTGCTGTTGATAATGGTGGCGGCTTCCTGCCAGTTTTGTTGCGCTTTCTCCTGGTCGCCCAGGTAACCGAAAACGCAGATGGTGATGTCCGGGGGAACAGGGAGGCCGTTATAAAAAGCAGCATGCGATTGGTAGCCGGCAGCATCAAACACATGCGTGGTGGCTTTAACGCCATAACGCACCTGCAGATCCTGTTGTTGAGGAATCAATGCGGCAATGTTCCTGCCGGCCAGTTGAATATCATATTTTTCAGACGCAAACTTCCGGGCAATGGCAATGGCCATGTCGGAGCCTGCGCCAAGTATTAAAAGGGTAGGCATGAGTGTACTTGGTTAATCAGGGTAAACTATTTTGTCAATAATAAACGCTCCGATTGCAGGGATTCAAAACGCGCGTTGTTGTTATATTGTTTTACAATTTCGGCAAACCTGCCGGCATTAGGATAGCTGTTCCAGAAAATTTCCTGCTTCATCCGCGCATCCTTCGACAGGTACAAACGACCGCCGTATTGCAGTACAATTTCATCCAGCTCATCCAGGAATTCAAATAATCCCTTGCGGATGGGGAAGTCCAGCGCCAGGGTGTACCCCTCCATCGGGAAGGAAATAAGGCTGTCTTGTTTACCGAATACCTTCAGTACCGCGAGAAACGAACCCCAGCCTTTATCGCTGATCCGTTGCAGGATAGCCACCAGGCCATCTTTCTGTTCCAGGGATACTACAAACTGGTATTGTACAAAGCCTGCCTTGCCGTACCCGCGGTTCCAGTGAAGGATGGCGTCCAGCGGATAAAAGAAGGGTTCATAAGGGATTACCTTGTGCATCACCTTCTTATAATTCTTCCCGTAGTATAACCAGTTAAACGCCTTTACGGTAAAAGTGTTCAGTACAAAGGAAGGAAGGTTGAACGGGAGCGTGAGTTTTCGTTTAGCCGGAAGGGTGAGGGGGGCTTTCTGTTGCTCCGCGCTGAGTTCTTCCGGGGTGGCATGTTCGCCTACAATCAGGATACTCCGGCCAAAAGAATCGCCTTTCTGGAGGCAATCGATCCACGCCATGGAGTAAGTATAGTGCTTATATTCATCAAACAGCCGGATCACTTCTTCCAGGTTTTTCGCCTTCAGTTGTGTTTGGCGTATATAGGCAGTAGCCACTTTTTTAAGGCCGAATTTCACCCGCGTGATTACGCCGGTAAGACCCATGCCGCCACAGGTAGCCCAGAAAAGATCTTCGTGTTGGGTGGCGGAACAGCAAATGGTTTCGCCATTGGCCGTGAGTACATCCATATCAATAATGTGACCGGAGAAGGCGCCGTCTACGTGGTGGTTCTTCCCATGTACATCAGAAGCCACTGCTCCGCCTACGGTAATATATTTAGTACCAGGGGTTACCGGTAAGAACCATCCTTTGGGAACAATAATATCCAGTATCTGGTCCAGCGTTACGCCTGCCTGTACATCCATGATCCCGTTGGCGGTGTCAAAGGAAAGCATCTTATCGTATTTCAGCATGGATATGCTGTGCCTTCCCAGGGAGGCATCGCCATAACAGCGGCCATTGCCCCGCGCAATCATGTGGCTATTAGCCACTACGTATTTGCGAAGTTCATCTTCCTGGGTAAAAGCATTTTCGTCGCTGTCAACAGCAGGGAAATTCCCCCAGTTGGCTAACCGTTTTTGCATTATTCAAAAAAAGTTTTATCTGTCGGTAAATAAATTAATACATAAAAACTCAGGACCCACAGGAGGATGGTTAATTGAATAAAACGGTCTTTATATAGGATTTTGGTTGGAGAACCAGTACTGTTCTGTACGTAGGTTATTTGCAAATATCGTAATAATCCGCCAATTACAAACAGGGTGGTGTAATAAAGCCGGTAAGTATGGAACCTGGCCTGGGTTTCAGGAGAAATGGTATACATCAGGTAGGCAACGATGATAACAGCAGAAACAAGCGCCAGCATCACGTTCAGGAAATCCATGTTGTAACCCCGCACCGCCTTACGCATGTCTTTCCCGGAATCGAGTTTGATCAGGATGTCGTCCCGCCGTTTGGCAATGGCCATAAACAGCGACAACAGGAACACCATAATCACCAGCCACTCCGACAACGCCACCTTGGCGGCTACACCGCCGGATTTAACCCGCAGCACAAATCCGGTTGACACAATGATAATATCAAGGATAGAAATGTTCTTTAAGCCAAGGCAATACAGGATGTTTAGCACAAAGTAAATACTCAGCACAAAAACAAACTTTTCTCCCACCATAACGGCCAGCGCATACCCGGCGAAAACGCAGATGATAAAAAGCGCTATTGCGGCCGACCGGCTGATGGCTCCCGACGCCAGCGGACGCATACACTTTACCGGATGCAGGCGGTCAGCCTCAATGTCGCGGTAGTCGTTCAGTATATAAATACTGCTGGCAATAAAGCTGAAGGCGAAGAAACCCACCAGGACATCAAGCAGTTTATCAGTATTAAAGATCTCTCCCGCAAAGAACAGGGGAATAAACAGGAAGGCATTCTTTACCCAGTGTTTGGGTCTCAACAGCTTTAAAAATTTCACGGAACCTGGAGTTGTTTGGTAGTTAGATGGGGCTAATTTACAATTTATTCAATTACTTTTGCAGCCATTCATATTACTGAATAGTCAGCAATTACAGCGAATCCCAATCTACTATGCCAAAATTTTCACTGAACGGCCGTCGCCCGGCCATTGCCGAAAGCATTATTATTATCGCACTCGCCCTGGTGCCGTTATTTGTAACATTCCCGTACCGCGTTAATATTTTTCTATCCTGGGAAGGAGCTTACCGGATATCATCCGGACAAATTCCTTTCAGGGATTTCGGATCGCCACTTGGTTACGGCTTCTGGATCTTCCCGGCCATCTTCTTTAAACTATTCGGACCTGAACTCATTTCCCTTGTAAAGGCGCAGGTGCTCCTGAATATCATGGCCGGCTTTGCTTTCAGGTCCATCATGAAAAGCATGGGCGTGCAACCCGGTGTCAGGTTACTGTCTGTGCTGGTATTTGTGTTGTCCTACTCCTTCTTTAATTTCTGGCCCTGGTATAATCATACGGTGATTGTATTTGAACTGGTGGGACTGAGCTTCCTGTTCCGGTCCTTCTTTTCGGATAGCCGTTTACGTAGTTACCTCTTGATGTTCGGTGCTGCCTTCTTTATCTTCCTGTCCGTTTTCACCAAACAGGACGGCGGTGGAATGGCGTTTATGTTGAGCCTCCTGTTCCTGGCCTATAATAGTTTCCAGACACGCCGCTGGCTGGACCTGCCCATCTTTGCCGGTATGTTTGCTTTGATTGCCGCCATTATGATCCTGCCGCTGATGCCGGGATTCGGATACTGGTTTAACCACGGACAGCCGCCACACAGCTCCCGACTGGCCTTCAACGACTTCACAGACGAAATATTCGGCAGCTCCAACTGGATCAAGGCATATGTGGTGCTGGTAGTGCTGTGCCTTGTGGCGAAAGTGAAAGCATGGGGCTCCTGGTTACAGCAGCGCCGGGAAGTACTGTTTGCTTTGCTTACACTGGGTATATTGGGCGAAGCCGCCATTTTCCAGGTAACAAGCTACACCCCGCCGGATAACAATATCTTCTTCCACAGTTTCGCGTTTGCCTTTATCGCTTCTTATTTATTGGATTTAGGGAAGATAAATATCAACTCGTTCCGTCCGTTGTTAGGGGCCACCCTCCTGGTGCTTTTCTGGTGGTCTGGTACCTGGTGGAAATACATAGGCCGTTTCACCGACCGTTTATTTCCGGCACAGGAAACCGTGGCAATGGGAACGCCCGGTCATGAGAATGTGGTAAACCGGCATAACTTTATGCTGAATAACGATACCACCGATGTGCCGGTGTCGTCCTGGGTTTTCTCAAATCTCCGTCCGTTCCGCAAAATATACATGCCCGCTTCCACGGTAAAGGGAATGGAAAAGATTATGGCGCTGCCGGTCGTAGCCGAAAAGAGAGGGGATATTAAAGTACTGAACATGTCCGAGCTGACTCCGCTGGCCGCCGCAATGCCTTATAAATTGGAAACCGGTCCCGATTACCCGTTATGGTATCACCTGGGAGTAGGGATGTTCAACAGGCAACTTGCCACCTTCACCCAAAAGGTAAGAGACCGTCATTACGACCTGGTAATATATGAATATGCTCCCAACCTGAACAACTTTTACCCCTTTGCATTGAGGGGAGAACTGAAGCAACATTACCACCAGGTCGACAGTTTCCTCGCACCCAGAAGGCCTACTAATGCAATTATTGAAGTATATATCAAATAAATAATGTAACTTATAAGGTCATCCGGCAAAAATACTGCCCGCTATTAATTACCGCATATTAAAATACCATCATTATAAAGTAAAAAGCAGCTTCAGAAGAAGCTGTTTTTTACTTTATAACAAATTGATAATCATTAATATGACACTTTCGCATTAAAGCGTTGTTCCAATCAGACAAACACCCTCATTTTACCCTCTTTTTAATTAACCGGTAAAATAACTTTTACTGGTTAATTATAAGGTTTATCTTCGCAGTAGCATCCAAAAAAAAACAAAAAATCAGCGTAATCAGTTTAATCCTGGGAAAGACAAAATCCGCTCATGGCATCCTCCAAATCCATTACATCACTCCGGCTCGACGGTGGCGTCCTGTGTCTCGATTTTGTGAATACGATCGACAACCGTAAGAAAGGAATATCGCACGACTATCTCAACGGCATCAAAGAGTTGTTGCAATGGTACGCTCACACCCGTGCCTTATCTCCCAAAATTATCCATACCCTGGAACGGTTGGCGAAGGATTATCCGCAAAAGGCGACCATGGTTTTTGAGAAAAGCATTGTTTTAAGGGAGTTGCTGCACCGGTTGTTTATGGCAGGTATTGCCAGGAAGCAACCTGCTGCGGCCGACAGTATGCAGTTCAATACTTATATCGGGGAGGCGTACGGCAATATAGAAATCAGTTGGCAGGCAGGCGCGGGCTCTTTGCAGTTTAACGCCCCTGCACTGGAGCAGGTATATTGGTGGCTGGTAAAATCGGCAGTGGAATTGTATACCTCCGGCAAGCCGGCGGAAGTAAAAGAGTGTCCCGCCTGCGGATGGCTTTTCCTGGACAAAAGCCGCAACGGCTCCCGCAAATGGTGCAGCATGAGCACTTGCGGTGATGTCAGTAAAGTAACCCGGAACTATCAGCGTACCAAAAGAAAGAAATCATGAACAAAAAGACAGGCGTATTGTCCTCCAAAATGATCTTTTGCCTGTTGGCAGTATACATCATCTGGGGTTCCACTTACCTCGGGATGAAGATAGCGACGAAAGTAGTGCCGCCATTTCTGTTGTCGTCGATGCGTTTCCTGGTAGCAGGAGGGATCCTGCTGCTGGTAGGTTGCCTGCGGGAGAAAACATGGCCAGGGCGCAGGGAGCTTGTCTCTGCCTGTTTTGTAGGCGTGCTGCTTATTGGTATCGGGAACACCACGGTAGCCCTGGCCGTACATCATATGCCTTCCGGCATTGTGGCGCTGATAGTAGCTGCCATGCCCGCCTGGATCATGGGTATGGACTGGGCCTTTTTCAGCAAACAACGCCCTTCCGCCATGACTATGCTGGGGATTGTAGTAGGGTTTATTGGCCTGTTCCTGTTGTTTAACCCGTTTGTTCATCACGAAGCACGACAGTTTCCTTTATGGCCGGTGATTGTAATCGTGGCGGGCAATATTGCCTGGGCGGTTGGAACGCTGCTGGTACAGCGGCTCCCGATGCCTACACAAATTACCAGCACCGCTATCCAGATGCTGGCCGGCGGCGTATTTTCCCTGCTGATGAGTTTTGTGCTGGAACCCGGCGGACTTGCTACCCTGCCTCTGATGACTGCGGAAGCCTGGCAGGCTTATCTTTACCTGGTATTGATCGGGTCACTGGTGGGGTATACTTCTTACAGCTGGTTATCGAAAAATGCGCCGCCGCGGCTAACGGCTACTTATGCTTATATTAATCCCATTGTGGCCTTGTTCCTGGGATGGGCCATTGGTAACGAAGCCATTACTTCGCTGGTAGGCATTTCCGCTACTATCGTTATCTGCGGTGTAGTACTGATGACACTGGGCCGTAAGTCAAAATAGGGTAGTAGAGATATTTCTACTTCCTTTTCCCCCTGATAATGTTTATCTTGCATTTTCACACATATACAGGTGTAGCCCTTATCCGCTCCGGATAAACCCTGTTGATGAACCATAGCCATTGTAGCAGCATTGTATTTATTTATATATGTAGGTTCCGCTCTTTTGGGTGCATTTTTTGTTTTGTTGGGTGCTATTCCAATTGAATGTAATTAGATAATAGATTATATAAACTGACTATGCGAAAGACCATTATTGTATCGAACAGGCTGCCAGTAAAGATTTCGGAAACAGAGGGGGATTACTCCCTTCAACCCAGCGAAGGGGGCCTGGCAACAGGCCTGGGCTCCATCTACCGCGAAGGAAATAATATCTGGATAGGCTGGCCGGGACAGGAAATCACAGACCAGAAGGAACAAGAGAAAGTAACAAAAAAGTTGCGTAAGATGAACCTGATGCCGGTATACCTGACACAGGATGAAATCAACAACTTCTACGAAGGCTTTTCTAATGAAACACTGTGGCCGGTTTTCCACTATATGGCTGTTTATGCCCACTATGAACAATCCTATTGGGACGCTTATTACCAGGTTAATAAAAAATTCAGGGATATTATTATGAAAGTAGCAGAACCCGGAGACACCATCTGGATTCATGACTACCAATTGCTGCTGCTGCCCGGAATGATCCGCGCAGAGATGCCGGAGATCTCCATCGGCTTCTTCCAGCACATCCCTTTTCCTTCCTTCGAATTATTCCGCCTAATCCCATGGAGGGCCGAGATCCTGGAAGGGATGCTGGGCGCCGATCTGATGGGGTTCCATACTTTTGATGATACCCGCCACTTCCTGAATGCCGCCAGCCGCATCCTGCCGGTGACCACCACCGCCAACGTGGTGTCTTATAACGACCGCGCCATTGTAGTGGAAACATTTCCAATGGGGATCGATTATAACAAGTATGCAGAAATGGGCAATGACCCCGAAGTACTGCAGCAGGTAAAAAACCTGAAGGAAAACTTTCACAACGACCGGCTCGTGCTTTCCATCGACCGGCTGGACTACAGCAAAGGAATCCTGCAACGGCTCCAGGCTTTTGAACTGCTGCTGCAGCTCCATCCTGAATATATCGGCAAGGTGGTGTTGTATATGATTGTGGTGCCTTCCCGCGACCAGGTGCCCCAGTACAAAGAACTGCGCGATGAAATAGATAAACAGGTAGGAAATATTAATGCCCGTTTCCGTACGCTGGCCTGGCATCCTATCCAATACTTCTACCGTTCATTTCCGCTGGAAACACTATCTGCCCTCTATAATTTTGCAGACATCTGTCTCGTAACACCTATGCGTGATGGGATGAACCTCGTCAGCAAGGAATATGTAGCCAGCCGTAATAACGACGATGGTGTATTGATTCTGAGCGAAATGGCGGGGGCATCTAAAGAATTAATAGATGCGATCATCGTCAATCCAAATAACATTGGCGCTATCACCCGCGCTATCGTAGACGCGCTGAACATGCCACTCGCGGAACAGCAACGCCGCATGAAACAAATGCGCACCGTGGTTGCCAAGTTCAATATCAGCCACTGGGTAAAACTATTCATGACCCGCCTGCAGGAAGTAAATGAGATGCAGCAGAATATGCTGGCCCGCCGCGTAAACCAGGAAACAGCGGTACTCATCCGGCAACAATATTTCAACAGTAAAAAACGGATCATCTTCCTCGACTACGACGGCACATTGGTGGGCTTCCAGCCCAATATCGACATGGCATCTCCTGATCCTGATCTGTACCAGCTACTGCGGGAACTGGCAGCCATACCTGGCAACGACCTGGTAATGATCAGCGGCAGGAACCACGATACACTGGGAGAGTGGTTCGGTCATCTCAACCTCGATCTCATTGCAGAACATGGCGCCTGGCAAAAAACGAAAGCAGGGGAGTGGTACCAGCTGCCCGGTCTCACCGACAAATGGAAAAAGGAACTGCTGCCTATCATGGAACTGGCTACCGACCGTACACCCGGTTCCTTCATCGAGGAAAAAAGTTTCTCCCTGGTATGGCATTACCGCAAAGTGGAATCCGGCCTCGGAGAATTACGCGCCAATGAACTGATGAATACCCTGCGCTACTTTACAGTGGAGAAAGGATTGCAGGTATTGCCCGGCGACAAAGTAATAGAGGTAAAGAATATCGAAATAAATAAAGGTAAAGCCGCCCTGAGCTGGCTGAATCATAAAAAATACGACTTCATTATGGCCATGGGCGATGATGTAACAGATGAAGACATCTTTAAAGCGCTTCCGAATAAAGCCATCACGGTGAAAGTAGGCAGCCAGGTATCTGCTGCACAGTATTACTTGCGAAGTTATCATGAAGTACGGCATTTGCTGAGAACATTACGCAACAGGGAAAGCGTGTAAATAATAAAAGGAGGGGAGCACAAACTCCCCTCCTTTATTTTTATGTAAAATCAAACTATAGAAAAATGGGGGTATCCAGTTTCATGGCAATCCGGTAGGCGGCATTCATCAATCCCACATGACTGTAAGCCTGCGGGAAATTCCCCCACTGGCTGCCGGTGGCAGATTCCACATCTTCACTGAAAAGCAACAGGTGATTAGAATATTGCAGTAGCTTGGCAAATTCCCGCTGCGCATCTTCCAGCCGGCCAACGCAGGCAAGTGCTTCCACATACCAGAACGCACATACGAGGAAAGTGGTTTTGGGTTTACCAAAATCATCGGAGTGACGGTAACGGTAAAACAATCCTTCCGGTGTTTTCAATTCCTTTTCCAATGCGATGAGATGATCGCGTGCCCGTTCAGAGGCAGGATCCAGGTAATTCATCATGATCAGCTGAAGGGTGCTGGCGTCCAGGTGCTGGCTTCCAGCGGCGTTGGTGTATACTTTTCTTACCGGGTCGTAACAGCTTTCAATATGGGCTGCAGCGCGGTTTTTCAGTTCAATGGCCTTATCCAGCAGGGATTGATTGCCAATGGTGCGGGCCATTTTTTCAGCAGCTGCGCAGCCGGCCCACTGGAACAGGTTCGTGTAGCAGTGAACGTTAGCCATGTTCCTGAACTCCCAGATACCTGCATCTTTCTCATCAATCGTTTTTTCTATCTTCTTCAGCAGCAGTTCAATCCACCGGTCAGAATCCTTTCTTTCTGAAAAAATAAAACGGTGGTCAGTATATAATGGAAGCATGGAAATAAGCACCTGTCCATATATATCGTTCTGGATGTGCTCAAAAGCCTGGTTGCCGATGCGCACCGGTTTATTTCCCATGTAGCCATCAAGGTGTGGCAGGATGGTTTCCGACAGGGTTTTTTGTCCCGTAATTCCATACAGTGGCTGATACCGGAAATCACCGGAGAAAGAGATATCGGTGATGTAACCGAAGTATCTTTCCATTTCTTCAAAATGACCAATGTGGTTCAAGGCAGTGATAATATAATAGGTATCGCGCATCCAGCAATAGCGATAGTCCCAATTACGCCCGCTTTCAGGAAACTCGGGTAAGCTGGTGGTGCTGGCTGCGATGATGGCGCCGGTATCTTCATACTGGTGTATTTTCAGCGCTAAAGCAGAGCGGATCACATAAGGCTGGAAGTAATTGGCAATGGAAGAATGCTTGATCCATGTTCTCCAGTAGGAAATAGTTTCCCGGAGAAACCGTTCCGCGGTACTGGCCAGTGGCGCTTCGAGCGGATGGCCATAAGTGAGAATCAGGTACCGCGTATCATTGAGTACAAAAAACTCATCGTCGATAAGGTAGCTGACAGCAATATTGGTAGTGAGACGGATGTTTTCTTCGCAGCCTGTAAATTCAATATGACTGCTGCCTCTCATAGGGCGCAACTTCGATGCGCCATAGTCGCAGGTAGGCTCACAGGTTACCCGGATCCGGGGCGAGCCTTCCAGCGGTTCCACTTTCCGGATCAGCATGAGCGGCTTAAAAAAACGTTCATACTGAAGGAAGCGGGGCGCAAAGTCGGTAACGCGGTAGCTACCTTCTGTAGTGGTAATTTCAGTACACAGCACATTGGTGTTTTCCAGGTAATACTGATGGGAAGAAAAATCTGCCTCCGGTAAAATAGAGAAGCAGCCACCTTTCTTCGTATCGAGCAGTCCGCCGAAAACAAAGGAGCTGTCCATGCGGGGCCAGCAAAGCCAATCGATGTTTGTATCCTTATTTACGTGCGCCAGAAATGCACAGTTGCCAATAAGTCCTGTCTGATAGGTGTGTCTTTCCATATGGGCCTTACGTTTGGTTTGAATTACATTTTTCTCCCGGAATTGTTCACCCCCCTGGAACAAAAGCTGTTCCAATAATATATCCGGGACAATTATTAACAAAACATATTCCTGTTGTATTCTTGGTGGAAACCCTTATTTTTAAGTATAAAGTTCCACAAAGATGCAAACATTGAAAAAGCAGCAATACCTTCCTCATTTTATAGAGCCGGTAAGCAGTGGCGATACCAAAACCTATCTGCTGGCGGGCGACCTGGGAGGCACCAAAACTAACCTGGCCTTGTTCAGCAGCGTGAATGGAGAACTGGAGCTGATCCGGCAGGAAAAATATGCTTCGCGTGATTATCAGAATTTTTCAGAGATAATTAAGCACTTTCTCAGTGGATGCAGTGATACCCCGCCGCAGCGTATATGCATAGGCGTAGCCGGGCCTGTGGTGAAGGGAAAAGTGGAACTGACCAACCTGAGCCGGGAGCTGAGTGAAGAAGAGATCCGGCAGAGCACGGGTGTGCATACTGTGGCCCTGATCAATGACCTGGAGGCTACCGCTTACGGGTTAGCCACGCTGGCGCCGCAGCAGCTTACCACCCTGCACAGGGGCGCATCGGAGCATAATGGGAACATGGCCATTATAGCACCGGGAACGGGGCTTGGTATGGCAGGATTGTATTGGGATGGTCAATATCATCACCCGTTTCCCACAGAAGGCGGCCACACCGATTTTGCACCCAGAACAGACCTCGATATTTTATTGCTCAGGTATCTCCAGGAAAAATATGACGTGGTGAGTTGGGAACGCCTTATCAGCGGCCCGGGTATAACAGATATCTATGAGTTCCTGCGGGATATAAAAGGCATGGAAGAACCCGCCGAACTGCGTGCGGCAATGGACGCCGGAGACGCTGCGGCTGAGATCAGCAAGGCCGCTGCAGCGGGACGGATTCCCGTTTGTATTAAAACGATGGAGCTGTTTGTCCGCTACCTCGCCAGGGAATCATGCAACCTGGTGTTGAAAATGAAGGCCACAGGCGGCTTGTTCCTGGGCGGGGGAATTCCTCCAAAGATAGCGGCGCTACTGGAAACAGGTGAGTTTTATCATCATTATATGCAGGGCGACCGCATGGCTGAATTGCTGGCCAGTGTACCGATTCATATTGTGAATAACGATAAATCCGCCTTGTGGGGCGCGGCATTTTATGCCGGATTATTAAAAGAATAAACTTATTTTTGAGAGACAGATAACAGGAAATGGTGTCTTCCTGACCCAAACCGTCAGCCCAGGGCTGTCTGATGGCGCCTACAAATATTATAATGGTAGCAAAGCTGCCATATAACGCTGCTATTTGTAGGATATGAAACAAACGAAATCTTTGCTGGAACAATTGTCCGTGGCTAACCAACTGCTGCGCTGGACCGTATTGGTAACACCTGTTGCCATTATAGTTGGATCTTTAGTAGCCTTGTTTCTCTGGCTGCTGGATGTAGTCACCGATCTCCGTATGGAGCATGAGTGGCTGATTTTTGGTCTTCCGCTGGCGGGTATACTGATCCACTGGCTCTATCGTATCGGTGGAAATGACGCTGAGAAAGGCAACAACCTGATCATGGAAGAGATCCACCAACCTGGTGGCGGTGTGCCTGCACGTATGGCGCCGCTGGTATTGGTCACCACGATTATCACTCACTTATTCGGTGGCTCTGCCGGGCGGGAAGGAACAGCGGTGCAGATCGGCGGCAGTATGGCCGGCCTGATAGGTAAAAAACTGGGGCTATCGGCGCCGGATATACGAATTTTACTGATGGCCGGGATTGCGGCTGGATTTGGAGCGGTGTTTGGCACGCCACTTACGGGCGCCGTGTTTGCGCTGGAAGTACTGGCCATTGGCGTAATGCGTTACGAGGCATTGATACCCTGCCTGATTGCTGCCGTTTTCGCGGATATCGTATGCTCCTCATGGGGTATTCAACATACCCATTACTATATATTTTATAAGGCCAATCCTTTCATGAACTGGCTCCCTTTTGTTCACCAGGATCTGTGGTTGCTGGCGAAAGTGATCGCAAGTGGTGTGTGTTTTGGTTTGAGCAGCCTTTTATTCTCCAAACTCATTCATAACATCAGGCATAACGCCAAGGCCTATATTAAAATACCCTGGATGATTCCTGTGGCCGGCGGCGTAGTAATCATATTACTGAGTTACGTGGCCGGAACTACCGACTATTTGGGATTAGGCGTTCACGGAAAATCTATCAGTATACTGGCTGCATTTGATCCCGGCAGTGGAGTTAACGACTGGAGTTGGCTCTGGAAGCTGGTTTTCACGGCCATTACCCTGGGAATGGGTTTCAAAGGGGGAGAGGTGACCCCCCTGTTTTTTATAGGCGCTACCCTGGGCCATACGCTGGCGCTCCTGTTCAACGCACCGGTTGACCTGTTTGCGGGCCTGGGCTTTATTGCTGTTTTCGCAGGCGCCACCAATACACCCATTGCCTGTACCTTAATGGGCGCAGAATTATTTGGCACCGACCACATTTTATACTTTGCCGTGGCTTGTTTTACGGCCTATTATTTCAGTGGGCACACGGGTATTTATGGCGCCCAGCGACTGGAAGTAAAAAAGTTGCGCTAACAATTTTGTTAGTACCATCTTCTTACGTCAGCAGCTTTTAAATTTGCCGGATGACGAACATCACAGGCATGCACCATGTTGCCATTCAAGCGAAAGACTACAAGGCTACTATTAAATTTTATGAGTCGCTCGGACTTAGTTTGTTTCACAGCTGGACCTTGCCGGAGTTCAATATTGAATACGGCGCGCTGCTGCTCATTCCCGGAACATCTTCCTTTGTAGAAATATTTGACAAAGGAGCGAATATCCCAACTCAGGGTCGTCGCGGCGTCAACGGAGAATCACCGGTAGCCGGCGCCTTACTCCATTTCGCATTTACCGTGAAAAACGCCACAGCAGCTTACCACGGAGCCATCGCTGCCGGAGCCACGAGCTGTGTGCCGCCGTCTGTGCTTGTTTTGGGCGAGCCACCTATGACGGTGTATAATTCTCTCGTGTATGGATTGGATGGTGAAGTAATTGAGTTTATTGAAACACTTCCTGGCTGATACTGTTATGCTTTAGATACATAGATCTGTACCTGTTTTGGCGTAGCTATTTCCGTTTATTTTGCGGGGTATAAAATGAAAAGCATGCGTAGATTTCCACGCAGGAATATCCCAATAGCTGCTGCAGCATTGGCTTTAACAGGTACCTTATTTATTATCTTCAAAAGTATTGACATGGAAAAAGAAACAAAAATGCCGGCGTTCATTAATCCTCCCGGGCTATACGATCCGGCTCCCAATGCGTATTCACATATCGCGGCAGTGCCGGCGGGAAATACTTTGGTTTTTATTGCCGGTCAGGGCGGCGAAACCGCTGATGGCAGCCTCGTAAATGATTTTCGAACACAATTGAAGCAGACCTTCAGCAACCTGGATACAGCGCTTAAATCGCAAGGCTTGAAGTTCAGTGATGTTGTGAAGCTAACCACGCTGATTGTGGATCACAATGAAGAGAAACTCAAAATCCTCACAGAAGAATCCCTGCGTATCTGGCCCGACAAAAAATTCCCCGTAAATACGCTGATTCCGGTTCCGCGGCTTGCACTGGATGGTATGTTGGTGGAGATAGATGCGACTGCGGTAAAAAGATAATTCCGTAGCCATAACGTCTAGTTGCTTCAGAATAGAAACCGTTTGAATGGGAGTGAACTGATCACTCGTTTATTCAAACGGTTTTTTGTGCGTGACAGTACCGGCTGTAATTGCGAAATCCCATCAGATATGCAGACATGATTCTTATATGCGATTCTCAGCGCCTTCATTTTTAGTGAATTAGCCCTTAAAATCTGCCTAATAACCAGGTTGACTAGAATCTTTTTTTTATACTTCAGCGTATTCAAATATAACCTATAATTTATATTATGTTAAATAGAATAAACTGACTTAAAGAACTAATAATTAATCATCTTCTCTATCCTATCGATTTTGCGGCCTTCCTTATATTCGCTGACCTATCAACTTAATCTGATCCAAATGGATAAGGCAAACTTAAGCCCGCAAGTTTGCCGATTGCTTAAAGTTGCCTTATCCGTTGCGCCTATCCTGGATAATGAACACCTGTAGCCTCTTCTGCAAAACTCCAAAGCCGGTTCGCCACCATCTCATCCAAGCCATTCGGCGAAATTTCAGCACGCGCTGGAAATCCCCGGTATCCGCCGTCCCGGTCGGGACCATATAATTCCCCTCCTGTTACTTCATCTGAAACCGCGGCATATAGCGACGGCAGAGCGCCTTGCCATGGTTCCATCAGTTCACCAACACGTTCTTTTGCAGCTGAAAACTCAGTTGCACTCATATGACGCGCCAACTCCGTTTTATTCGCTCCCGGTTGTACCGCTATTGAAACCACCTTATCGCCAACAGCGCTAATTCTCCGTTGCAATTCTACCGCGAACAATATATCTGCTAACTTGCTTTGTGAATATTCTCTCACCGGATCGTAGGAAATCTCAGATTTCAGATTATCAAAATCGATCACTCCTCTCAGATACGCCATACTGCTCACGGTAATAATACGTGCGCCTGGCGTTGCTTTGAGCAACGGATACAGATGGCCTGTTAATGCAAAATGTCCGATGAAGTTAACACCAAACTGTAACTCAAACCCCTCAGCTGTTTTGGAGGCCGGCGGAATCATTACGCCCGCGTTATTAATAAGCACGTGAAGCTGCGTGTGATGCTTCAGAAATTCCTCTGAAAACTGTTTCACCGCTGTGAGGTTGGCCAGATCCAGCAAAGCTGTTTCCAATGAACCAGTTCCCTTATGTTCCTTTATGAGTCTAAGGGCACGCGTTGCATTCTCAATACTTCTACAGGCCAAAATCACGTGCGCTCCCGCCATGTATAAGGCCAACGCTGTTTCAAACCCGATTCCGGCATTTGCACCTGTTACGATCACCGTCTTACCGGCTTGATCTGTCATATTATCTTTTGCTGTCCACATAACTTTGTTTATTTGATACCACAAAGTTCCTCAAACAGCATATGCCGATGATACCAGAATGAAAGCAAAAACTATGAAAATCAATCAGCCTCAGATTGCCTGAACTTATTGGGGGTGATTCCGGCAAGACTTTTAAAGAAAGTAGAAAAATGATTAGGCTCTTCAAATCCCAGGCTCCAGGCGATTTCGTTCACTGTCCAGTTGGTACTTTTTAGTAAGACCTTCGCTTCCTGCAATATCCGCTCCCTGATCAGACGGGACGTGGTTTTTCCCGTGATTTCTTTCAAAGCTTTATTAAGATGGTTAACATGAACATTTAACTGTTTGGCAAAAGCCGACGGCGTACTTAACTGAATCACCTGGTTACTTAATTCAATGGGAAACTGACGTTCCAGTAACTCGGCAAACAATCCTGTGATCCTTTCCGACGCGTTGGAACCCACGACCGGGCCTCCGGTTGCCGGCTGCATCTTTTGCGCCTCATGAATTACTTCCATCACAAGGCTTCGCAGCATATCATATTTAAAAGCATAATCCCCCTGCAGCTCGTTAAACATCTTCAGAAAAAGTTCACTAAACCGGGATATACTGCCAGCTGATAAAGGTATTACAGCGCCGTCGGCAGACTGAAATACCGGGTAATCCCTGATATTTCCAAACCGGTTAAAAAACGCCTCTGTGAAGATGCAAACGTAACCGCTTTGTTTTTCGCTGATCCTCTCCCAATGATATGGAATCATCGGATTCGTAAATACCAATACGCTATCCAGCACTTCGATACTTTGATCTGCATAATGAATTTTACTATGCCCTGTAACCAGACTGATTTTGAAGAAGTTTCGACGGCTGTAGGTAACCGGCTTATAGTCCGGTAACTGCATATCCTCAATCCTGAAAATATTGAAGTGGCCTGACTCCTGCAGCGCAGTTGCAATATCCCGGTTAAGGATCTTATAAAAGGACTGTAGTTCAACGAATCTCATGATAGATCAAAGGTACAAAAATCAAACAAGGCTGATTCCAGCATTCACCCACTCATCCGAATGTGCTTGATTTTCTGCGGCAATTGCACAATCTTTAAGTGCAATCAAGATCCAATCCATGAATGTAATAACAAAACAACTATGGCTGCCGCTATTGCTGGCAGGTACTATTGGCCTGCAGCTACAGGCACAGCAGAAGAACAATAAAGTCAATGCGACCGCCAAAGAGGAAACGCCGCCGCAATGGTCCGTCGTCCTGAACCCGGATACGGCCGTTACCACCTTTCACGATGTAACCGTAAAAGGTCAGAAGATCCCTTACAAAGCCATCGCGGGCACCCTACCAGTATGGGACCAGGATGGCAAAGTACTGGCGGGTCTCTTCTATACTTATTATGAAAGGACTGATGTAAAGGACCGCGCAGCAAGACCGCTGGTCATTTCTTTTAATGGTGGTCCCGGCACGCCTTCTGTATGGATGCAGATTGCCTATACCGGCCCAAGACTACTCAATATCGATGACGAAGGATATCCCGTACAACCCTATGGCATACACGAAAATCCGGAAACTATCCTGGATATCGCCGATATCATTTACATAGATCCCGCCAACACCGGCTTTTCCAGGCTTATAGGAAAAGATGTGCCCCGTGAAAAATTCTTCGGGGTGAATGCAGACATCCGCTACCTGGCAGAATGGATCAACACTTTCGTGTCCCGGCAAAACAGGTGGGCCTCCCCCAAATACCTGATTGGGGAAAGCTATGGTACTACCCGTGTTTCCGGCCTGGCGCTGGAATTGCAGAATGCGCAGTGGATGTATCTCAATGGTGTGATCCTGGTATCCCCCACCGATTTGGGCATTTCCCGCAACGGCCCTGTAGATGCGGCATTGCGGCTCCCTTACTTTGCAGCCACCGCATGGTATCATAAAATGCTGCCGCCGGACCTGCAACAGAAAGATCTCACCGCCGTGTTACCGGAAGTAGAAAACTTCACCATCCATGAATTAATACCGGCCATCAGCCAGGGTGGATTCCTGGAAGAACAACAAAGAAAAAGCATCGCCTCAAAAATGGCCCGTTACTCCGGTTTACCGGAAAAAGTGATCCTGCAACATAACCTCGACGTACCACCGAATTTCTTCTGGAAAGAATTACTGCGTGATAAAGGGTTTACCGTAGGCAGACTGGATTCCCGCTACCGTGGCCTCGACCGGGAAGATGCAGGCAACGGTCCGGATTACAATGCAGAACTTACTTCCTGGCTGCATGCGTTTACGCCAGCCATTAATATTTATCTCAGGCAAGAGCTGAAATTCAATACTGATCTCAAATACATGATGTTTGGTCCCGTGCATCCGTGGGATAAGAACGGCGACAACACCGGCGAAAACCTCCGTGAGGCCATGGCCGCCAACCCCTACCTGCATGTAATGATCCAATCAGGCTACTACGACGGCGCCTGCGATTACTTCAATGCCAAATACAGTATGTGGCAAATGGATCCCGGCGGCCGGTTGAAAGACCGCCTCTCCTGGCGCGGCTACCGCAGTGGCCACATGATGTACCTCCGGAAGGATGATCTGGCAACAGGGAATAACGATATCCGTGATTTCATCCGTGCGTCCCTTCCCAAAGCCGGGCAGGCGGCGAAGTACTAGTGCGCGGATGACCGCCTTCGGCGGTGCGAAGGTTGTCTTGAGCACTGATTACGCTGATTATACTGATTTAGGGATTGATCACTTTGGATTTTAAAGGATTAAGGGAGATATAAGCGGATATATTCGCTTATATCTCCCTTAATTATTGTTTAAGAAAATCTAAGAAATCAAAGAAAATCCAAAAGTAAAAATCCAACTAATCAGTATAATCAGCGTAATCAGTGCTCAAGACAACCTTCGCACCGCCGAAGGCGGTCGCGGTTTTATATTTTATACGTTACGCCTAAGGTCATGTAGATGTTGTACAAGGGGAAATCCATTCCTTTAAAATCGTCTGGGAATATCGGGCGCAATCCCCAGTTGAGGTTGCCGTTGATGCTGAGTTTTTTACCTACGCGATAGGCAGCGCCGCCTTGTAACCCCGCATCAAATGAACGGACTTCTGTGCCAAAATCGAAGGTGGCTTCTGTGATGTTTACTTTCTCTCCTAAGGATCCGCCGTTGCGGATATATCCGTCCGAAACATTACCGTGGAAGTTGGCGCTGAACAACCAGGCCATGTAACCGCCCATGTTAAAACGCCAACGGTCATTGGGAGTATATACTACGCTGATGGGAAAGAACACATATGCATTACGTACCGTGGTTTCGTTTTTGCCAGTAAAGTCTCCTTCAAAACGGCCACCATCACTGGTGGTAATGATAGTAGGAAAATACTGCACTTCATCTTTGGTAAACATTCCTTTATAGTCCAGTTTCACGGCTATGGCAGCGCCCCATTTTTTTGTTTTGCGGTACGACAGCTCATAACCCAGCGAAGGAGAGAATTCAGGCCGGTAGGTTTCGATTTTACGGATGGTGTTGGGTAAGCCTACGGGCGCCGTGCCCCCAAAGTTAACCCCCGCCAGGATGCGATGTTCAAGTACCGGTTTAAAGTGGTGCATATTCGTTTGCCCGTGTCCGTTATCCTGCGCCAATAACGGCGAGGCAGTGGCGAGCATGCCTGATATCAGTACTGGTATTCTTATATTTATCATCATGGGTAATCTTTTGTTTATACTGCCCGGTTATTTTATCACTTCCAGGCTATCGAGTACCAGCCTGCTACCGATAGCACCTTTATAGGTATCGCCATCTTTGCTGGAAGACGCTACAATTGCCATCATCATTTTCTCCGTTCCTGTATATGGCTGTACGGTTTTAAACGGGATATCAAATCGTGTCCATGTGCTGTGAGGACCGCCATCCGGTATACTGGCGGTGGCTACTATCCTGTCTGATGTGTGGATGTTGGTGGCGTCCAGCCTGGTGGTTCCTTTGAACAGCACCGCGTATAAAGAACAACTGTCTTTCATGCCCGCAATAATATTCCCGGCCTTATCCTGGTATTGTTCTCCCGGCTGATATTTATAATAACCCACGAAACGCAGTGGCTTACCTGAATAGGGCTCCCCGAATTGTGTAGCCGTTAACGGCGCAGTCATGGCATTTCTCGAATCAAATACACCTACAAAAAGAGACCCTGCAAATAGCTTAATGCCTAACAAGGCGGACAAAGCCGTGCCTTTGCGGGTCACCAATTCAGCGGCAGACTTTCCGTGGTATGCGTCGGAAGTGGCACGCAGCGGATATTCCATCGGGTCCTTCTTTACGCCGGATAAGGCTATGCCTGGGTTACCGGATGACCAGAACGTACTACTCCCATGTTCTTCTACATACTGGTATTTATCTTTATCCTGCAGCAGCCAGGTTTCGAAGTCCCATTTCCATATGCCCATCCCACCAAATTCAATCTTGTAGATCTTCTTATTTCCGTTAGCGGCAGTAACAACATACTCGCTTACCTGTGAAGAATCCAGGTGCAGTGAGTCGCCAGATGCCGGCAATACCGTAGCTCCCGCTGAAGTGGTAATCGTGGGGGTTACACCGCTCTTAAACGCAGCAGGTGTAAGGTTCAGCATGATCTTTTTGTTTGCCTGATCAATAAAAATATCTGCAGTGAGATATTTCTTTTCTATGATAAATGTTTCAATATCTGCCTCCGGGTTAATGGGTGCGTCTTTAATGCAGGCGTGTAACAAAATAGTCAGCGTGGCCAGATAACATAGTTTCCTTATTTTCATGCCGTTATTTGGTTAAATCACTAGAACAACTTCCAACTGCCAAAAGTTCAATCATGATTGACAAAATAAGAATCAGGCGAACATTCATCTACGCAGCCAAATGCGTCACCGGCGTGCTGGTGGTGCTTGGTTTGTCGTGGTTAGTCAATTACAACGACATCATCTGGGTGCTGATTTCTGTGATGCTGGTACTGTCTCCTGACGGATCAGACGCCGTAACGTTAGCGGTTACACGCATTAAGGCAAATGTGGTGGGTGGTATATCGGGATTCCTGTTGATATTAGTGCATCCGAATATATTGATGATGATGTGTGCTGCCGTATTTGTTACGGTAGTAATCTGCAACCTGTTAAATCTTGAAGCAGCTACCCGTACGGCGCTGGCGGCCACTATTATTGTGATGACCCATGAGGCAGGTGAACATGTATGGGATACTGCCGTGGCAAGAGTATTGTCTGTATTGGCCGGTTGCCTGCTTGGGCTGCTGATTACTTTCATCTTCCATAACCGTTATACCAAACAAACCGCTGAAATGATCCTTCCCAAACCCGACCGGGGCGGGGAATAAGATGATACAGAATTACTTCAGAATCGGCTCCTATTTTTGATGTAACAAGGAGTGACGCATGAAGAAAATGATATTATCGACAGGTTTGGCGTTGGGCGCCCTCACCTGCTCTTATGGTGCTAATGCACAGGAAACAGATTCCCTGCCTGCCGGAAATGATTCCATCCGTTTTACCTATCCTGTACAAAAGAGCCAGCTGCCTGCCTGGCAAACAAAACAATTTCATACCACTATTGCGGGTGTTGCTGTTCCGGTGGCAATGATCAGCTACGGGGTGTTTGCGCTTAATAATCCAACGCTGAGGGACCTGAACTCCACTACCAAAGCGGAAATCAAAGAAGATCACCCTCAATTCCGCACACATATTGACAACTACCTGCAGTATGCTCCCGTTGCTGCAGTCTATATCCTGAATGCCGCCGGCATCCAGGGAAAACACAACCTGCGCGACCGCTCCATCATCCTGGGAATATCTGCCGTAATTACCGCTGGTACCGTGGAAATTGTAAAAAATCGTACCCATGAAGAGCGGCCGGATCACTCCGACTATCTTTCTTTCCCCTCGGGCCATACAGCTACAGCTTTCGCTGCTGCAGAATTTCTCCGGCAGGAATACAAAGACGTATCCCCCTGGTATGGCGTGGCGGGCTATTTAGCTGCCACCACCACCGGCGCTTTGAGGATGTATAATAATAAACACTGGCTCAGTGATGTGGTGGCCGGCGCGGGTATAGGCATACTGGGCACCAAAACTGCATATTGGATGTATCCCTGGATTCAGCGGCAGCTCTTTAAAGATCCGGCGCACCCGGCGACTAAAATGATCATGCCTTACTATAACCCGCAATTTCACAGTGCCGGTCTTAGCTTTATCTTCTTCCCCCGCTAAGTAACATGATAAGTAAATAGTAAGTCATAACGCCTATAGGGCGCTATGACGCTGCATCCGTCCCGGATGTAAAAAATACATATATTAAAATATTAATTGGAGTGTTAACTAAAGAATACATGGGGGTTAACCCCTAAAGCTGACCTGGTTACAAACACCTGTTTTTTGGCAATACGGTAAAGTTGCAGGTTTATCCTGAGAAATTTTGTGATTTAATTGTTAACGTGCAAAAAAAATGTTCATTTTTGCAGAAGTACCTGTGGAAACCCATCGATCTGTGTAAAAATATCATGCTTTCATTAACATAGAATTTACATTTACCTGTGCAAGACCGCTTATTTTAGCATTATCAATATGATAAAATAAAAACCCTGTGACCTCCAAGCGACTCAAAATAAGACTGATGCCCTGTTTAATAATCCCCTCCTCAAAAGCTGTTAATTATGTACGTTCCGGTAATCATTTTCTTTTTTTTCCTGTTGTGGTACATTCATTTCCGTACCCAAAGCTTCCGCGGCGCGGCCTTCAAGGAAAAGAGGCCAAAGCCTGTCGCAGGTGAAGATGCCATCCATGCCGTCAGGATAGTAGGCGTTTCCAATAGTGTATTCAGCGTATCCAAATACCTCCGCAGCGTGAAGAACCTGTCGGACAGCCGGTTTATGACTGTGGCAATTGACCAGGTGATCACTACCACTATGGGTACCACGCACCAGGCCCGCCTCATTGAAAATCTTGCTCCCGGAGAGGAACGGCGGCTGGGACATACGGATCATGTCAGGGATGGTAAGCACCAGATTTACATCGGATATGAAATACTGTGGGCACGGTACACCCCTGCCCCTGTGTGGCACAAAGAAAAAAATACTGATACCACATCTCCCGCAAAATTATATAATGAAATGCTCAGGCAGCACCAGGACTCGCTGATACAGGAAATGGAAGACAAAAAAGATTTATTGTCCTGACAGTTGTGCTGTTTTGCCCCTGAAGATGCTTAACCATACCATAGAAAAGAAAACGCCAAGCGTAGCGCCGGCGGTCACATCTTCCAGGAAATGCTGGCTCATATACATCCGGGAATATCCCACCAGCATGGCCAGCGCCAGGTATAACAGCGACCAGTACTTATTCTTTGCATAATAGGAAAGCACGGTGGCAGCAGTGAATGCACATACGCTGTGCCCTGAAGGAAAGCTTCTGAAATTATCAAGTACCGATACGCCTGGTACAAAATAAATTTCCTGTAAACGGCTGGCAAAATAACGGTGAGGGCGGGGAAAGCCAATCAATGCTTTCAGTGTAAAACTGATAGCGGCGGTAAACAGGTACGCGGTAGCCAGCATAACGCCTGCCCGCCTGTTAATGACCAGCAGCAATAATGAAATGAGAACCGCTGCGGCAACGCTTCCCAGCTCTGTTATCCGGGGAAATAGGAAGTCGCCCGCCGGCGTATGCAGTTTATTAATGAAAAAATAAGCATCCTGGCGACTTACTACCAGCCGCATTACCAGCACAGTAACGACTAACAAGACAAATGGCCATACCAGCCATTTCAGTTGCTGGTATACTTTAATGAAATTATTCAGGAAGGCATTCATGGGATCACGACTGGGTTAATCGGCGGTGATAATTTATTTGTCCGAGATGATAATTAAGATGTGTACTCAGATGTACGAGGAAATGCCCGGTAGACATCGTTCCTGAAAAAACCTTTTCCGGATATGTTTTTTCAAGTTCTTCTGCTGTTAAACCTGCTATAACGGTAAGGATTACACGACGCGTGGAACTGATCAGCACCAGCAGATCTTCCGTGGGTACGTTCCTGTCGCTGAACTCCAGGTCCCTGTTGCGGACATAGTCCGTCTTACCCAATACCGCGCCTATATAATGCTGCAGGTTACCGCAGAGATGCAGACAAAGATTCCCGGCGGGATTTGTTATACCGGGAGGAACCTGCCAGATGCCGGCAGCTGTTTCATATGCGGCAATCTCCTCCTCGAGTTTGCTGAGATCCCGCTCAAATAAATTTATTAAAATTCCGGTTAGCATATGTTAAAGATAGGAAAAGCCGCTAATCATCTTTTGATATTATTATAAAAGTTTTCACTAAACATAAACTAACCTGCTTTTGTTTTAAGTACATAACTCAACAGGATGACTAACGATAGCAGGCGCGAACTTACTCCCTTCCAGGAGAAATGGCATAACATTATTTTTGAGGCGAGCACACCGGCCGGCCGGGCGTTCGATATTATCCTCCTTGTTGCTATTCTGATCAGTGTTGTTATTGTAATGATGGAAAGCGTGGCGCCTTTGCAGGAGAAATTCGGACACCTGTTTCATATATTGGAATGGGTATTCACTATTATTTTCACGCTGGAATATCTCTTCCGGGTTTGGTGCAGTTACCGTCCGAAGGCATATATTACGAGCTTCTACGGGCTTGTTGACCTGCTCTGCATCCTGCCTACCTATGTGGAAGCTTTTTATGGTGGTGCGCACTTCCTGCTCACCATCCGGATACTACGGCTCATGCGGATCTTCAGGATATTTAAACTGGTCCCCTTCCTGAACGAAAGCAAACAACTGTCGCTGGCGCTACAACAAAGCCAGCGTAAAATATTTGTTTTCCTTTTTTTTATTGGATTGTTGACCGTTGTATTAGGCGCTATTATGTATGTGATAGAGTCTGACCATAATTCAGGGTTCACCAGCATACCGGTAAGTGTGTACTGGGCGGTGGTTACGCTCACCACGGTGGGTTACGGGGACATTGCGCCTGTAACGCCAATGGGGCAAGCGTTTTCAGCGCTCATCATGATAATGGGTTATGCAATTATAGCGGTACCTACAGGGATAGTGACGGTGGAGATGAGCAGGATACGCAGTCGCGATGATGTAGATCGCAGAGTTTGTCCGCATTGCATGCGTGAAGAACACGATGCCAATGCGGACTTCTGCAAATACTGCGGTAATAAACTCTGAATTATTTTACACTGAATAAAGGCTGTACGTCTATCATTGCTTTCTGGTAAGCAGCATCAAAAAGTTCCCATTTACCGGAAATGCCGATGCGTATATTGCGGCCATCTATCAGATCGAACTCGGCAACTCTTTTGTTAAAGCCCTGTTTACCTCTTCTGAAATCTGTTATATCAGATAACGGAAATTCCAGGGTAATTTTTTTACGGGAAAGCAACCAACCAATGACACCAAATAACAAAATCATCACCATTGGTTTGGCTTCAAGAACAATTCTCTCGTTTGTAATATACAGTGTACCTTGTTTTGCATTGAACCTGGTCTTCATGTACACTGCATCAATTTTGAATAATATGGTTTCCTGTGGGTTAAGGGGCCATTTAACTTTAATCTGCTTCATGGTAAGTGAGAATATGATTAAATGCAAAAATATAATTTTATTGTGAATCTAAACGCCAAATATGATCCTTACTTCGCTTCTTGATAACGATTTCTATAAATTTACCATGCAGCATGGCGTTGTCAAATTATTCCCGAAGGCCCGTGCCCGTTATACGTTCATTAACCGGGGACAGCATGCCTTTCCGCCAGGCTTTGCCGAAGCCCTCCGTGAAGCGGTGAATAACATGCAGCTGCTGCAGCTTACCCCTGAGGAAAAGGATTACCTGGCTGTTACCTGTCCTTACCTCGACCCTACCTACCTTGATTTCCTGCAGGGCTACCGCTATGATCCGGCCGAAATTCATATTGCACAACAGGGCGAACACCTGGAAGTACATGCCGATGGCTACTGGTACCGCACTATCCTTTGGGAAGTGCCGCTGATGTCGCTCATCTGCGAACTCTATTACCAGCTGACCGGCCAGCAGCGGGTAGCTGATGAAGAAGTGATCCGCATTACCCGCGAAAAAATTGAAAAATATAAAGAGATGGATATCACCATCGCGGATTTTGGCACCCGGCGCCGGCATTCCCTCGCCGTTCATAAGCTGGTGGTGAAAACGCTGGGTGAATATGGAACAGGTTGTTTTATTGGCACCAGCAATGTACACCTGGCCATGCGCAACGGGGTAAAGCCTGTAGGCACCCACGCCCATGAATGGTTTATGTTTCATGCGGCCAAATACGGCTTTAAAATGGCCAACATGCTTGGATTGGAGAACTGGGTACAGGTATACCGCGGGGATCTGGGAATTGCGCTTTCAGATACCTACACCACTCCTGTTTTTTTTGAGCAGTTCGACAAGAAATTCGCCCGGCTGTTTGATGGGGTGCGGCACGACAGCGGCGATCCACTCTTGTTTGCAGACCGCACTATTGCGCATTATAAAGGTAAAAACGTGGATCCGCTCAGCAAAACCATCATTTTCTCAGATGGCCTCAATTATGAGAAAGTAGCGGATATCGCCGCTTACTGCCGGGGAAAGATCGGGATGTCGTTTGGCATTGGTACCAATTTTACCAACGACGTAGGGTTAACGGCCCTGAATATTGTAATAAAAATGTATGAAGCCCTGCCCGAAGATGCTACCCGGTGGTCGCCTGTAGTGAAGTTGTCTGATATAAACGGGAAATATACCGGTGATCCAAGGATGATCGAACTGGCAAAGGAAATGCTGAATATTTAACGATGCACCATTTCCGGATTTGTATTACTCCTGGTACAGGTATACAAATCCGGAAACCCCTCGCCTACCAGTTACCCAGGCCGATGCCCGTGTCACCGTCGGCCACATTCCCGGATTCAAAGCCTTTCTTAAACCAGAACATCCTTTGTTCGGACGTTCCGTGCGTAAAGGCATCCGGCACTACCTGGCCAGTGCTGGCCTGCTGCAGGCGGTCGTCGCCTACCGCGCTGGCGGCATTCAACCCGGATTCTACATCTCCCGGATCCAGGAAAGGTTTGATTTTATTGGCACGGTTAGCCCATACGCCCGCAAGGAAATCTGCCTGCAGCTCCAGCATCACCGATAATTTATTGTATTCTTTTTCGCTTAGCCGGGAACGCATGGATTGTAATTTATCGCTGATGCCCAAAAGGTTCTGTACGTGATGCCCTACTTCATGTGCAATCACATAAGCCTTTGAGAAATCGCCCTTTACGCCAAATTGTTGCTCCAGTTCATTAAAGAAAGAAACGTCCAGGTATACTTTACGGTCGGCCGGGCAATAAAATGGGCCCATAGCTGATTCCGCAAAGCCGCAGCCGGAATTGGTACCTTTTTCAAAAGACACCATACCGGGTACTTCATAGGTTTTGTTGCGCTCCTGGAATCCCTGCTTCCATACCCTTTCGGTACTGCGGAGAACTTTAGAAGACATGACCTCAAAAGGACTTGCATTTTCCTTCGTAAGTTTTTCAGATGTTCCCGCCTGCTCCTGGCCTGGGGCTACCTGTTGAACAGCCTGCATTACCTGCTGCGGGTCCTGTTTAAAGATCAATGCCAGCACTATAATGACAAGGGTGCCAATGCCGCCGCCAACCCCGATCTTGCGCATGCCGCCACCGGACCGTTTCTCGACGTTTTCGCTCATTTCTTCATCATCAAGACGCATAGTAGATTTTAAATTTAAGGGGTGAAAATTCTTACCCGAATGTACATTTTTCATTGATAATTCCACTCTTTTCTCCCCGGGTAAACAAAAGCATTTTTTACCTGTTAAATAATCATTGCCATTCCTCACTTCTATAAACACCCGCGCATATGAAAATAAAGCAGATCCTGCTCGCCGCCAGACCAAAAGGATTACCTGTAGCCGGCAACTTTGAAATAGTAGATGCCATCTTACCGGAACTACAGGAAGATGAAGTAATGGTAAAACCACTGTACTTTTCTGTAGATCCGTATATGCGTGGCCGTATGAACGACGCCAGGTCCTATATTCCCCCATTCCAGGTAGGCGAACCCATTGAAAGCGGCGGCGTGGCGGAAGTAACACACAGCAAAAGCGCCCTGTTTAAAGCCGGTGATAAAGTAATGAGCAGCGGCCCCCGCCCCTTCCTGCCCTGGGCAACGGCGGCTATATTCCCCGCAGGGCACCTGCGTAAAATTGACGACAGCATCCCGCTTACTTATTATCTCGGTCTCCTTGGCGTGCCGGGGTTAACCGCCTACTTTGGCATGACAGATATCGGCAAGCCCAAACCCGGGGAAACCGTGGTGGTGTCCGGCGCCGCTGGTGCTGTGGGCATCATTGTAGGGCAAATTGCAAAAATAATGGGCTGCCGCGCGGTAGGTATTGCAGGCGGCGCTGAAAAGGTAAAACTGCTGACAGATACCTTTAATTTCGATGCCGCCATCGATTACAAAGGTAACACCAACATAGAAGCCGCAGTGGCGGCGGCCTGCCCCAACGGCGTGGATATCTATTTCGACAACGTAGGTGGCGATATTTCCGATGCGGTGATCAAACAGCTCAACTTCTTTGCCCGGGTGCCGCTATGCGGGCAGATTGCCTTATATAATTCCACAGAAGTGCCTATGGGCCCACGTATCCAGCCTATTATGGTAACCCGGAGCATTCTCATGCAGGGCTTCATTATCGGTAACTACGCCAGCAGGTTTGGCGAAGGTTTCAAACAGCTGTCCGAATGGGTGAAGGCAGGAAAAATAAAATATACCGAAACCGTGGAAGAAGGATTTGATCATCTGCCGGCAGCATTACTCGGATTATTTTCAGGAAGAAACAGCGGTAAGATGGTAGTGAAAGTGTAATTTTGAGTATGACAAATGCTGTTGTTCATACCCGTGTAAAAAAAGTAGCCGCCGGAAGTATTACAGATGCCAGTGATACACTCGCTACAGAAGATCCACTCGAAATAAGACTGGTGCATGGGCCTTCCCATAACCGCCGGCAACAGAATATTTCCGTTACCATGCGTACGCCCGGTGAAGATATGGAACTGGCTGCCGGCTTCCTCTTTACCGAAGGGGTGATCCGTGACCAGGCTGCTATCCAGGAAATTATTTTGTCGGAAGATAATAACGGCAGCGTTGCCACCGTTCACCTAAAACCATCCATAGTGGCGCAACTTGGCGGTACCCAGCGGAATTTTGCCGCCACGGGCGCCTGCGGGGTATGTGGCAAAACGGATATAGCATCCATTCATACAGGCGTTTCCGTTAGCAACGGTACCCTTTGCCTCTCCGCCGGGAATTTATTCGGACTGCCCGCCATACTAAGAAATGAACAGGCGCTGTTTGCATCTACCGGCGGACTACATGCTGCTGCACTTTTCAACAGCAATATGGAATTACTCCTGCTGCGGGAAGATATCGGCCGCCACAATGCGGTGGATAAGCTTATTGGCGCAGCTCTTCAGCAACCATTAATGCCGCTGGACCAATGTGTCCTGCTACTCAGCGGACGTGCAGGATTTGAACTGATACAGAAAGCCGCTATGGCGGGAATACCTGTTATTGCAGCCATAGGCGCACCTTCCAGCATGGCGGTAAAAATGGCCGTCGAATGGAATATCACACTGCTCGGCTTTCTGAAAGATCAACGTTTTAATATTTACAGCGGAGCAGAAAGAATTGACGTAATATAAATTCACCTTTATGGATAGTGCAGAAAACCCGGTGCGGTTCACCGGTATCAGACTGGGACCTCCCAAACAAGTAGCCGCAGGCATCCCTGCGGTAGTGTCCAGTATGCGACACATCCTGGAGGAAATGAATGCCTTCCGCGGAATGAAAGCCCTGCTGGAGCTTAACCAGAAAGATGGATTCGACTGCCCGGGCTGCGCATGGCCTGATCCGGATGACGAAAGATCCGGCATCGCAGAATATTGCGAGAACGGCGCCAAAGCTGTTGCCGAAGAAGCTACTACCAAAAAGCTGCTGCCGGACTTCTTTGCACAGCACAGCATCGCGGAACTCGGTGAATTAACGGATTACGAAATAGGCAAAAAAGGAAGGATAGCCCAACCCATGTACCTCGCGCCCGGCGCCACACATTATACACCCATCGCCTGGGCAGACGCCTACAAAATCATTGCCGGTCATCTTCATAAATTACCCTCACCGGATGAAGCCGTATTTTATACCTCGGGGAGAACCAGTAACGAAGCGGCTTTCCTGTACCAGTTGATGGTCCGGGAATACGGCACCAACAACCTCCCCGACTGTTCCAATATGTGCCACGAATCCAGTGGCGTAGCGCTGAGTGATGCAGTAGGGATAGGCAAAGGATCTGTTACCCTGGAAGACATACATGAGGCAGAAGTGCTTATTATACTGGGACAAAATCCCGGAACTAACCATCCGCGCATGCTCACGGCTTTACAAAAGGCAAAAGCCAACGGCGCTACCATCATATCTGTAAACCCTTTACCCGAAACCGGCCTGCTGAATTTTCTGAATCCACAAACCGTTAAGGGAATATTAAACATTAAAACACATCTCACGGACATTTTTCTGCAGGTAAAGATCAATGGAGATATGGCCCTGCTGAAAGCCTTGTCGCTGCTGCTGTTGCAGGAAGAAGAACGTGTACCCGGCAGCGTATTTGACCGGGAATTTATAGCCGCAAACACCCTGGGCCACGATGGTTATATCGACCATCTGAAAACGCAGTCGCTCCCGCAACTGATCGCCGACAGCGGCGCAGCGCCGGAATTGATACACCAGGCCGCACAAGCTCTGTTCCATAAAAAGAAGATCATCGCCTGCTGGGCAATGGGACTTACCCAACATAAAAACGCAGTAGACACTATCCGCGAAGTGGTGAACCTCCTCCTGCTGAAAGGCAGTATCGGTAAACCAGGAGCAGGCACCTGCCCGGTACGCGGGCACAGTAACGTGCAGGGCGACCGGACCATGGGCATTTACGAGCAACCATCCGCCGCCTTCCTCGACAAAATTGGCGCTGTATATGGATTTCAGCCGCCAAGAGCACACGGCTATGATGTGGTGAATGCCATCAACGCCATGCACCGCGGGGATGCCAAAGTGTTTATGGCGATGGGCGGCAACTTTCTTTCGGCTACACCAGATACCCTGTATACCGCGCAGGCACTGCGTAACTGCGACCTTACCGTTCACGTATCTACGAAATTAAACCGCAGTCATGTTGTGCACGGCAAAGAAGCCCTGATACTGCCCTGTCTCGGTCGCAGCGATAAAGACCTCCAATACGGCGAGCAGCAATTTGTGACCTGCGAAAATTCTATGGGCGTCATTCAGATGTCCAAAGGCAACCTGCAACCGGTATCCACCCATCTGAAAAGTGAACCTGTTATTATCTGCGAACTGGCTATGGCCTTGCTGGGCGAAAAATCGCGCGTACCCTGGGCAGACTATACGCGGCACTATGACCATATCCGCAACGATATAGAAAAAGTAATTCCGGGCTTCGATAATTACAATAAAAGGGTAAGGCATCCGGGAGGATTCTACCTGCCCAACGGCGCACGCGACGGACAGTTCAATACCTACAGCGGCAAAGCTAATTTCAATATTGCAGAAGTACTCACCACGCCGCTGGCCATCGACGAGTATATGATGATGACCATCCGCAGCCACGATCAGTTCAATACCACTATATACGGGCTGGACGACCGTTACCGTGGCGTATATCATGAGCGGCGCGTAATATTCATGCATCCTGCTGATATTGCCGCCGCCGGATTTCACCCGGGCGATGTGGTGGATCTCTATAATTATCACGGTGGTAAAGAGCGCGTAGCATATGGCTTCATTATTGTATCTTATCACATACCTGAAAAATGCACTGCTACCTATTTCCCGGAAACCAATGTGCTGGTGCCGGTAGACAGCGTAGCAGATAAAAGCAATACGCCAACATCAAAACTGGTGATCATTAAAATAAAATCATCGACTATAAAAAACTAACGCATGCAACCCATTATATGGCAGGCACTATTATGGCCGGCAACTGAATATTTTACATTGCAGGAAAATGGAACGGGGAGGCTCGCCACTGGTTGTATCAACGGAGTAAGGGATCAGCAACCATTTTGTATTCATTATAAAATAGAGATCACCGCATCCTGGCAGGTGTCTTCCTTTCATATTAAACAGGAAGGGCTTACGCCAACAGAACTAAAGCTTACCTCCGACCTGCATGGGCATTGGTTTGATAAAGATAATAACCATATAGATGCATTTGATAACTGTATCGACATTGATATTTCACTGACTCCTTTCACGAATACCCTGCCGGTGAAACGCCTGCAGTTTGAGTTGCAGGAAAGTAAACTGCTGGATATGCTGTATATCAACCTGCCGGAATTTGAATTGCAGAAAGTGCAGCAACGTTATACCCGCACAGGCCAGCAGGAATACCTGTATGATAATGTATCCACAGATTTTACAGCAGCATTACCGTTTGATGAAAACGATATTGTAACAGATTATCCCGGTATTTTCCAACGCATCACTTACTAAAGATCAAGGCTGTTTCACGGACCAGCTCTGCGAAAATATCTGCCGTGCTCCAGGCACGCGCCTTTCCGGCTGCCTGTCCGGCCCACATATTTACAAACGCAGGGTTATCCAGTTCCTTCGCTACTCTACGGATGGGCTGCGTTAACGCATCCTGGTAAGGATATTCATTAATGGGTAACCCGGATGCTTCTATTTCTGTGATCAATGTATTACGAACGCCCCTTGCCCAACGACCGGAGACTGCCCGCGTAAGTAGTGTGTCCGTATCCGTTATATCGGCCAATGCGGCTTTATGTGCAGGTGTAGCAAGGCTTTCGTGGGCTCTGAGGAACAGGCTGCCCAATTGAACGCCAGCGGCGCCCAGCATTTTTGCAGCGGCTACTCCCCTGCCGTCCATTATTCCGCCGGCTGCTATAACGGGCACGTGCACACGATCAGCAATCTGCGGCACCAGCGCGAATGTGCCCGTTTGCGGCAGGTTTCCCGGCAGGAAAGAGCCGCGGTGGCCGCCGGCTTCAATGCCTTGTGCGATCACCACATCGGTACCTGCCGAAGCGAGTACAGTCGCTTCTTCCACCGAGGTGGCCGTTCCCATCAGCAGCACATGATGCTCCTTCAGCAGCCTGAATCCGGCTTCATCAGGCATGCCAAATGTAAAGCTCACATGTTTTATGCCTGCTGCCAGGATAACGGGAAGCTGGTCTCTCCAGGAATAAAAAGGTACTTCATCGAAATTCACCGGCGCAGCGGCAAGCCTGTTGGCACCATACAGGAATTGCAGGAACTCCTGCATATCATCAAATATTTTCCGGTCGTAATGCGCTGCAGGCTCATAAACAAAGAGGTTTACGGCAAACGGTTGTTGTGTTAATCCCTTTACCTCCCGGATCAGCGCTGTTATCTTTTCCGGAGGCAACCCTCCTACCGGTAGGGAACCCATTCCGCCGCTGTTGCTCACAGCAGCTACCATGGCGGGTGTAGTGATCCCCAGCATGGGCGCCTGTATCAACGGATAAGTGATCCCCAGCATACGGGTGAGTTCATTCTTCCATTCCATGACACAAAGGTTTAGTACTATAAATTTACGGAATGAAGGGGTTTCCTCCACATGATTTTAACGGAAGTTCAGCACCGTAGGCGCGCGCAGTGCAGATACGTCAAAACGAAAATCAACGATGGTAGTAATTTCCAGCATCAGCTTTTTCATGGGGGCCGGCGCATTGGGATAATAATAGCCGGAAACTTTGATGGTGTTCAAAGAGAGGTTTTCATTGCGTACCCGGAAGCCGCCTCCCAGTCCGAGGTAAACCGGATTGCGGAACAGGTCATCACTTTTATTGGTGATCATAGATGCCTGGAGCGCTGTAAAGAAATTAAATTTGAAGCCCAGGAATTTCAGGGGGCTGTAGTACACGGTTTCCGATCCCAGGTTCAGGCGCTGATAGCCGTTGATCATGGTATTCTTATACCCCCAGATGCCGTATTCCATATTAATGTTGAGCGGCTTATTAAAAAACGGGTTGGGGCTGTTGAGGTAGTCGGCGTTCAGAAACTGCCGGAACCGTGATTTCCGGATATTCAGCAACTTGCTGTAATATTCAAGACGGGCATGTATTACGCCGTCTTCCCAGGCATTATTAAGCCAGAAAGTACTCAGCCCGATGGTAGAGTTAAAGAGGCCCTGGTTCCTGGTGGTCCAGAATTTCTGCGCTTCAATACCGGTGTAGATCCTCCGACGATCCTTCCAGCTTTCCCAGCCGCTGGTGGCGCTGATGTTATATCCCAGGGGAATATCCTCTGTGCGGCCAAAGCCGAAAAAGTAGTGGGCTTTAAAATAATCAATGCGGTAAGCCTGTAGTTCTGCCAGGTAAAGGCGGTGGTTATTATAAACGGGATCGTCTTTATACCGCAACTGATCCGGCTTTCGCTGAAAGGATAAATTATAGTGCCTGGCCAGCACCGCGAAATTGGGCTTCTTCCCGATGGTCCCGTCGTGTTTATAATTATTGATAAAGTTATACCCGATCCAACCATCTATTACTGCGTAAACATAGTCGCGGTAAATGCTGTCGCCGTTTTCGGGCAGTGAACCCCGGATATTAATGGACCAGTTCTTCGACAGGGCAAAACCGCCCACCAGTTTGGCGGAATTGCGGTACAACGGTTTATTGAGATTAATAAATACCGCTCCTTCAAAGGCGTTGGTATCCAGCTGGGCATAGTTATTCAGGGTAGTATAGCCCAGGCTCACATCTATAAAAGATCCCAGGAGGTTATATTTCGTGTACCTTACTTCCGTGTTCCAGGTGGGAGAATAATCGGAGCGCCACTGCATTCCAACCCGGAGTCCCTGCCCGGCGCCAAACAGGTCGTTGTTGGATACGCTGGCCCTGATGTCTTTTGCACTGAACTGCGAGATGTCTACGCCATATTCAAAGAGATCTTTCGTAACTACTTCCACATCGATTGAATCGCCGTCGTTATTTTTTACATATAAACGGGCATCCTGTATAAAAGGCCGGTTACGCAGGTAACGTTCGTTATCGGCCATTTCAAAGGGGTCCAGGGGCTGATTCTCCCGGAAGAACAACGACTGCCGGATCACCCATTCCCTGGAATCGTAGTGCATCCGGTTGGCCAGGTGGATCAGCTTCATGCTGGTGGTGAAAGTGGTATCATTGATGTTGCGCGGACCGAAAACCTTTACTTTCCTATAGTAGATATTTCTGATCACTTTGCCCGCAAAGGGGGTAAAATACGCCTCACTTTTGATGATGGTGCTGTCGTTATCATTGGAATGTGCCTGAACATCCTGTTTGGTAATGCGTTTTATGAGCGATTGCCGGTACTCTTTGTTACGCATGGAATCGCGGTATTCCCCGATTTTTTTGAAGAGGCCACTACTTTTATGGGGGACAGTATCCGCTGCGAGCGGTGACTGTTGGCCTTCTGCGTATAAACAGACAGGACTATGCAGGCCAATCAGCCAGCATAAGACAGTTAGTGTAGGCCATATTTTGAAATAATTCCTCAATTCTAGCAGCAGGTAACAAGTATATCGAAAAAAAATGAAATAGCAGCAACTGCAATTATTGTACTTACCGGAATGATAATTGTGTAAAATTGAACGGATTACCTGGAAAAGTGTTACAGATATTATTGTTCACCTTAAAGTTTTAGTTATGTTACGCTGGGCACTCATCTTTTTTATCGTCGCTATTATCGCAGCAGTATTTGGTTTCGGAGGCATTGCCGCCGGAGCAGCATCTATCGCCAAGATTCTGTTTTACATTTTCCTGGTGTTATTTGCTATTTCTTTACTGACAGGACTGCTGCGGAAATAGGAGTTGAACCGCCTTCGGCGGTTGTAAATTGTCTTGGAGCCGGATTACGTTGATTATGCTGATTTTATTGATTTGATCAACTTCGATTTGGAAGATAAGGAGGATACTGCCTCCACTCTTTTAAAATCAGTTATAAAATCCAAAAGTAAAAATCAAACTAATCAGTATAATCAGCGTAATCCTGAGTCAGACAACATCCGCAACTACTTCATGATGCTGGTTTCCCAGCCATCGTATTCTGCATTTACCTGCTGGGCCAGTTCCCAAAGGCTCATTACCACACTATCGATGGTGGCTTCACTGGCTTTGTCCAAGCGGGAAATACATAATTTATAAGGGAATTCCGGATTATCTGTTTTCTCTTCCCGGGCCAGCGCAAAGCCATTTTCCTTGATGTGTTCCCAGTAAGCAATTTTATCTTCTTCTGTTCTGAAGTGAATCCAATGCTCAATGATACGTTCCTTTTCTGAAGCATCTCCATGCTGGCGCAACATACGAAGCACCTTTCTGTTTTGAATGCGCTGAAACTCGTACACATCAGGAAAGAGAAAATCAAAATATAGTTCCCAGTTATTATCTTCCTTTACGCCGTAGTCGTAACGGTAATCAGGAAAATTAATCATTGCATCCGCAATGAATTTATCATGCAGCAAAGTGGTGCCTGAATAAAAGTAAAAATCACGTACGCCATTTGAAAAAGTGCGGCCTACAAAATGCGCATCCAGTTTGGTTTGCAGTTGCTCTACCAAACTATCCTCAATTTCACCCATGACGGCAAATTCATCGTTCTGCGGGAATCCGTCCTCACGTGGATTGTTAAGATACACTGTTATATATATGGCATTCGGCTTTTCCTTTAATGGCGCAAATCGTCTCAGATCAAGGTCAAGGCCTATTACTGCTGGACTTTCTTCAATATGGCACGTATAAATATCCCAGTCCGGTCGGTAATCCTTATGCATATAAAAAAATTAAAATAACGCAACAGCTGGCTGTAAAGATACGTTGCTCTGTAATACAATGGAAACGATAAACTTGTATTGACCTCTTTTTTATCCACAAAATTTAGCGTATGCTATGCGTTGGCCTCCACTCAATTACACCGGTTACAAACCAGGCTTAACACTAATTAACACTTGTGGTATTTTCTCTGCATATTTTCTGTAACCGGCTACCACAAGGGATCCTGTGCAATTCTGTAGTTGAAACAGCGGACTGTAAAGGGTTCCAACCAACCTTTCATCCTAAAAACAGTCAATTCTTCATTCATAAAAGGTAATTTTACAGGGCTATAAATTGTTGGAAGCTATTATGAGAAAAATTGTATCGTTAATTACAGGCTGGCTGTTATTGTTTTGTATTACTGCTGTGGCGCAACAACCGGGTGGAAAGGCCGCCCCCGCCAGTACGGGCGTTATCTACGGCAAACTGCTGGACGCACAAACCGGCAAACCTATTGAGTACGCATCTGTAGCGTTGCTGCGTCCCGACTCCTCCGTGCAGACAGGTATGCTCTCCAAAACCAACGGGGACTTCAGTTTCGAAAACATTGCACTGAATAAATATATCCTGAAGATTAATTTCATCGGTTACGAAACCATATATAAATCAGCGGTGCTGTCGGCTAAAACCAACAGTGTAGACATCGGTAACATCAAGCTGAAGGCGAATGTAAAATCACTTGCCGCCGTGAATGTAGTAGGCGAGAAACCGGCCTTTACAATGGCCATTGATAAAAGAGTATTTAATGTAGAAAAGAACCTGGCCAGTATCGGCGGTACTGCCACCGATGTACTGAAACAGGTGCCCTCCGTGAATGTAGACATCGACGGAAATGTAACCGTGCGCAACGGCGCTCCTACCATCTTTATTGACGGACGCCCCTCTACCCTCACATTGGACCAGATCCCGGCCGATGCCATCCAGAACATCGAAGTGGTAACCAACCCTTCTGCCAAGTACGACGCAGAAGGAATGAGCGGTATCCTCAACATTGTATTGAAGAAAAATAAGAAAGCAGGGATCAATGGCGCCGTAAATGCCGGTGTGACCTCCCTCGGCAGCACCAATGGCGGCATCGACTTCAACCTGCGCCAGGAGAAGTTCAACTTCTTCATAAATTATAATTTCCGTAACCGCAAATCTCCCATGACCAGCCGCCTTTTCCGTAAGAACCTGGGCGCTGATAGCACCTCGTATACAGAGCAACTGGAAGATGGTGACTTCTACCGGAAATTCCAGACCGGCCGCATCGGGTTCGATTGGTTTATCGATAACCGCAACACCATCACCGTATCTGAAAACATTACCGGCGGTAATTTCAACCGGTACAATAATCAAATACTGAATGAACTGGACGATAAGCAACAAAAAGTACGCTATGGTACAGGTATCAACAATACCTTAAACGGATTCCGTAACTACACTACACAGCTGGGTTACAAGCATACGTTTGCCAAAGAAGGTGAAGAGCTGACCGCAGATTTCACCTATAACTACGCCACCGGCGATAATAGTGCCAATTACTCCCTGCAGTATTTTGATCTTTCCGGGCAACCGATCTATGATCCTAAAAAGCCTGAATTGCGCTATGGCAGCGGAGAAGGAACTACTAAATATGTTACTGCGCAGGTGGATTATGTAAAACCGCTGACAGAAAAATCCAAGATAGAAATGGGGCTGCGCAGCAACACCCGCAAGTTTGATAATTTCACCAATACCTATGGACAAAATTATCCTTCCGGCGATTTCTCACTGGATACTGCGCTCTCTAATAGCTATCATTACCAGGAACAGATCAATGCGGGCTATGTAAGCTACACCGGCGCCAAAGATAATTTCGGCTACCAGGTTGGCTTAAGGGCGGAACAATCGAACTACGACGGAGAAACAAGACTGGGAGAGAAATCTTCCTATAAGATCAATTATCCGATCAGCCTGTTCCCTAGCATTTTCCTGTCGCAGAAATTTAAAGGCGATCATGAGCTGCAACTGAACTATAGCCGCCGGATCCGCCGGCCGTGGTTCCGTGATCTCCTGCCAACCATCGACTACAGCGGGCAAAGCGCCAATACCGGTAATCCGCAGCTGAAACCGGAGTTCACGAACTCCTTTGAATTGTCTTATCTGAAAGATATTGCGCATAAACACAACCTGCTGGTATCTTTATACTACCGCAATACCAACAACGCTATCACTGATTTTTATGTAGATACTACCCTGAACCTGAATGGGCAGAACCAGCACGTATTACTCTCCTATCCTATTAATGCCAGCACCCGGAATTCATATGGTGCGGAATTTACATTGAGAAGCCAGCTCACAGAAATATGGGACCTGACCACCAACGTAAACCTGGCGCAGACAAAGATCGACGCCACCAGCAATGGCAGCAATCTCTCCAACCAGGGCCTTACCTGGTTTGGTAAATTGAACAGCAACACCAAGCTGCCGTGGAATCTTACGCTCCAGGTAAGCGCCGAATATGAATCCAAACAAATCCTGCCACAGGGCGAAAGAGAACCTAAATGGTCGGCCGATGCCGCCATTAAAAAGGACCTGCTTAAAAACAAAGCGTTGTCTATTTCCCTGGGGATTGCAGATATATTCAATACCGATCGCAATCTTACCTATACCACGACCAGCTTTTCCGAGCAGGAAAATTACCGCAAACGCGCCACCCGGGAGCTGAGGCTCAATGCTACCTGGCGCTTTGGTAAAATGGACACGCATCTTTTTAAAAGAAAGAATAACAAGTCCAAAGAAAACAACAACGGAGAAATGGGGGGAGGTGATAATTTTTAATTCGTATTTTGTCGTTGCAAACAACACTTATGGATTCTATTTATCACACTATCACCCTGCGGTTCCTTGCGGAGCCGTCAGACGTAAACTTCGGCGGGAAAGTACATGGCGGTTCTGTTATGAAGTGGATTGACCAGGCAGGTTATACCTGTGCTGCCAACTGGAGCGGGCAATACGCCGTTACGGTATATGTAGGGGGTATCCGTTTTTTTAAACCCATCGCCATCGGCGACCTGGTGGAAATAGATGCAAAGATCATTTATACCGGCAATACCAGCATGCATATTTCTATTGATGTATTTGCAGGCAATCCCCGCCAGCAACAGAAATCCAAAACCACGCACTGCGTCATGGTTTTTGCTGCAGTGGATGATCACGGCAAAACCGTACCCGTACCCAAGTGGACGCCACAAACTGCCAACGAAATCAGCATGGAAGGCTATGCCAAAAAGCTAATGGACCTGCGTAAAGACATCGACGAAGAAATGAGACCCTACATGTAGCGGGAATCGTCGCGGATTTTGTCTTGGCTCAGGATTACGCTGATTATACTGATTAACTGGATTTTTACTTTTGGATTTTTTTAGATTTTTAGATTTTTCTTAAATAATAATTAAGGGAGATAAGAGCGAATATATCCGCTTCTATCTCCCTTAATCCTTTATAAAATCCAAAAGTAAAAATCCAGTTAATCAGTATAATCAGCGTAATCCTGAGCCAAGACAAAATCCGCGCGCGTTAGCTCGCAAACTGCATATCGCTCAGTGTCCGGTATAGGCCGTCCAGGCCTATTAATTCGCTGTGGGTGCCTTCTTCTACGATATGGCCTTTGTCAAGCACGATTATTTTGTCGGCCTGGCGTACGGTGGCGAGGCGGTGCGCGATTACGATTGATGTGCGGCCTTCCATCAGCTTGTCCAGCGCGTCCTGCACCAGTTTTTCCGATTCGGAGTCCAATGCGGAAGTGGCTTCATCCAGTATCAGGATGCGGGGGTTTTTCAATACCGCCCTAGCAATAGCAATACGTTGGCGCTGTCCGCCGGAGAGTTGAATGCCTCTTTCCCCTACTACCGTTTGAAGACCTAACGGGAACCGCTGTATGAATTCCCAGGCATTAGCCTTTTTCGCGGCTTCCTCCATTTCTTCGGGTGTGGCGCCGGGCTTGCCGTAGGCAATATTTTCTGCGATGGTGCCACCAAAAAGGAACACGTCCTGGGGCACTACTGCCATTTGCGAACGGAGCTGCGACAGCGGAAAGGCAGTGCTTTCCTTGCCGTCAAACAGGATGCTGCCGTTTACCGGATCGTACAGGCGTAACAGCAAGGACACGATGGTGCTTTTCCCCGCACCGCTGGGGCCTACCAACGCAACTTTCTGATCGGCATACACATCAAACGATACATCGTTCATAATGGTAAGGTCCGGGCGGGAAGGATAATGAAAAGACACATTGCGGAAGCTGATCTGTCCGTCCAGCTGGTTTTCCGGCGCAATGGCCGTCACCTGGCTGATATCTTCTGCCGGTTCATCCAGTATTTCCAGCAGGTGTTCGGTAGCGCCAATGCTCTTCTGCAGATTGGTATATACTTCCGCTAAACCCGCGATGGAACCGCCGATAAACAGGGAATACAACACAAATGACAGAAGGTCGGAAGTAGGCATCCCGATGGAAACGCCCCTCCAGATCACTGCTACCAGTGCGCCAAAAATACCCATGATAATAAAGGAAGAAAAAGCGCCGCGGAATTTTCCGCTTTTCATACCCAGCCTGGCGGCTTCATTGGTGCGTTGGCGGTAGCGGGCAATTTCAAAAAATTCATTCGCAAAAGCCTTCACGTTCAAAACACCCTGCAGTGTTTCCTCCACTACTGTGTTGGAAGCTGCTACCTGTTCCTGCACCTGTTTGGAAAAGCGGCGGATAAATTTCCCGAAAACCACGGCGACTACCATCATCAGCGGCAATATGGCCAGCATAAAGATGGTCAGATGAGGCGAGGTGACCAGTAAAATAACCACACCTCCAATGATGATGATGATCTGCCGGATAAATTCCGCCAGGGTGGTCGTAAAAGTTTCCTGTAATAAAGAAATATCTGAGGAAATACGGCTGCTAAGCTCTCCCACCCTTCTTTCCAGGAAAAATTTCATCGGCAGGCGAATCAGGTGACTATAAATAGTTTGACGAAGCGTGGCCAACGTTTTTTCTGTTACATTAACGAATAATACAACGCGAAAAAAAGAGAAGATAGCCTGTGCTATCAGTACGCCAATCAGCAATACGCCAGCTTTGTTCATACCGTTAAACAGGTATTCATTACTTTTCGGATCTACCAGGTTGCCCAGCAATTTCGGAAAGGCCAGGCCGGCTAAACTGGAAACCAGGAGGAAAATAAAACCTAACGAAAACTCAGGCCAGTAGGGTTTTACATAACGGAACAGGCGGAATGTTTTTTTCAGAGCGGCTACCTTTATGGGTTGCTTTGGTGCCGGGGGTGTGGTGTCGTTTTGCATTCGGATATAGTCTTTATTAATAGAGGTAGACGAAACGTATCCAAATATATTGCAAAAAGCGGGATAAAATTTATAATGCCTCCGGGGATTGCCTTTCCCTTGCCGGAAAAACAAATACCAGAGGCATTATAAGTGCGGCTAAGGCCGTGGTCTGTTCTTGGATGAATCTGCGGCACCGGTCCCAAAACGGGAAGAATCTTCCCCTGGGTTAATAGCTCCGGGAGGCATTTGTGCCGCAGGCACGGTGTCCTGCTGTATCATACCGGCTGTATCCATTGTATTTACCGTTGAATCGGTTCCGGATTTATTGCCGTTTCCGCATGCAGCGAGCATTACAACCGATATACCTGCCAGCATGAGCATGTGTGTTACTTTCATAAACTGAATGTTTAAGGGTGAGGTAATTCATTTATCAGTTAACAAAGCGTTGTCCCTAAACAAGCGTTACAGCTTACCGCTGGGTTGAATCCGGTTTGGTTTTAGTAGTGTCTACGGGTATAACACTGGTACTGTCTACCGCAGGCATAGATACCGCAGCGGAATCGGCTTCACGACTGGCTTCTTTGGAACTGTTACAGGCAAACAGGAAAAGGCTCAGCATCCCGGTTAAACAGAGGACTACACATGATTTATAGAAAAAGGCTTCCATGTTGATCTTTTTTATGGTGATAAATTTCATTCGTAACAGGCATTAAAGCAAACAGTTCAATATGCTGTTACAATTGATAAAGGAAAGAATTGTGCCAACACGTACATTTGTAAGTATATATTTTGAGACGATGAAAGATGTATTGCATATCATAGAAGAAGACCAGATACTGAAAGTGTTGATAGCGTTGGTGATGGGTGCATTGCTGGGTCTTGAAAGAGAGTATAAACGAAAGGCTGCTGGTATGCGTACCATGACCCTCATATGCATGAGCAGCACTGTATTCACCATCCTATCTGCAGAGTTGGGATATCCTCATTCAGCAGATCGCGTAGCCTCCAATATCCTTACCGGCGTGGGTTTCATTGGTGCAGGCGTTATTTTTAAAGGCGATTATACGATAGATGGAATTACTACTGCGGCATCTATATGGATTGCTGCCGCTATTGGTATGGCCGTTGGTATGAGCCAGTACTGGCTGGCCGCTTCAGCTCTTGCCGGTGCGCTGATTGTATTGGTTACACTGGAATTTGTAGAAAGAAAAATTGCGGATATAAATGTTAAACGTTATTACACAATTTTTTTTCATGAAGAAAAATTTCCACATATGGATGTTGAAAATATCCTACATGATTTTAAACTGAAGCATAAAAGAATGATGATCGTGAGAAAGGAACATATTGTGGAAGTGAACTACGCGGTACGGGGCAGCAAAGAAAGTATGGAGCAGTTTGATAACTTCCTGCTGACGAACCCATTTATCTCCCAATACGAGATACAGGCAAACCCATCGTAAGATTTTTAATTGATTATTATGCCATCATATGCAGATCTGCCTTTACATTACGGCCAGGTTCCGCCCTGGCTGGCCAAGCGGATGAGCCTTCTGGGCGGCGCTATTGTAGAGGCTATTGTAACCGATTACGGTAAAGGAGAAGTGATTAAACGGCTCAGTGATCCCTGCTGGTTCCAGGCGCTGGGCTGTGTGCTGGGCATGGACTGGCATTCATCAGGAATTACCACCAGCGTAATGGGCGCGCTGAAAAAAGCGATCAATCCCCGTTCTGCTGAACTGGGTATCTATATCTGCGGTGGCAAAGGCCGCTACAGTAAACAAACACCTGCTGAACTCACCGCCATTGCCAACAAAACCGGCTTACCCGGCGACCAGCTCGTGTACAGCAGCAAGCTCACCGCTAAAGTAGATAATACCGCTGTTCAGGATGGCTTCCAGCTATATCTGCATTCCTTCATTTTATCAGATGACGGCGAATGGGCGGTAGTGCAACAGGGAATGAATGATGCCAGCAGCATGGCCCGTCGTTACCACTGGCATTCGTCCGCCTTTCAGTCGTATACAGAAGCGCCGCATACTTTTATTTATGGGCGCAACCAGGGCAGGATACTCAATCTCACCGACTTACAGGCCGGTGCTACCAAAAGCGGCATCCTTCAGCTTACAAAAGAAAAACCGGTGCACCTGCTGCCCGAAATACGTAATCTTGTGATGCCCTCCCATCATGATGTGAGAGCGGAAAACGTGAACCTGAAAAGGCTGGGAAGCGTGCTCGCCCTGGCGCATGATACCAACCCTGCGGATTTTGAAACCCTCCTGATGCTCGAAGGCGTAGGCCCAAGAACGCTGCAATCGCTTACACTGGTGAGTGAAGTGATTCATGGCACCCCTTCCCGGTTTGAAGATCCCGCCCGCTTTTCGTTTGCACACGGCGGAAAGGATGGTCACCCTTTCCCTGTGCCCACTCGCATTTATGATGAAACTATTCATACCCTGAAAGAAGCGCTGCACAAAGCTAAGATCGGGGAATCGGATAAGAAGGATGCCATCAAAAAGCTGTCGGCGCTTTCCCTGCAGATTGAAAAAGATTTTGAACCGAACAGCAATTTTGAGAACGTGATAGAACAGGAACGCCGCGATTCGTGGAAATATGGTGGCAGAACCGTTTTCGGGAAAGCTGTAAAACCTCCTGCACCCAAAGGCGGCGACCAGTTAACCCTTTTCTGAGCAGATCAAATAACGGAATCCATGATCAATTACAATGAACTCACCGTTCCGGAAGCCACTGTTATACAAAAGGAATTACGTGACTCCGTAAAAATAACACCGTACAACGGCCCTATAAACTATGTGGCCGGAGCAGATATTTCTTTCAATAAATTCAGTACTACTGTATACGCTGGTATTGTAATGATGGAATTTCCATCGCTAAAACCGGTTGGCTACAGTCTTATAAAAAAAGAAGTATTGTTCCCTTATGTTCCCGGTTTCCTCGCCTTCCGGGAAGTTCCCGCCCTGCTGGATGCCTGGGCGCAACTGCCCGTAAAACCGGATATATTGGTGGTGGATGGTCATGGTATTGCGCATCCGCGCCGTATGGGTATCGCCAGTCATTTTGGAGTGCTTACACAACAGCCCACCATTGGCAGCGCCAAGAAAAAGCTGTTTGGTGTTTATGAAGAACCTGGTATGGAGAGGGGCAGCCGGACCCCGTTAACGGATAAACAGGGACAACAACTGGGCTATGTACTGCGGAGTAAAACCAATGTGGCGCCTATTTTCGTGTCACCCGGCCATCTGACAGATATTCCGGGCAGTGCGGAGACCCTTATGCAGTGCATAAAAGGCTACCGTTTACCTGAGCCAACAAGGTTGGCGCACAACGCGGTTAACCAATTCCGGACGGGAGTCATTCCTGAAGGATGGACCAGTCTTTGAACAAACCTAAAGACTACAACTAAAACTTTATCCACGCAATATTTGCTTTTTTCTCCAGGCCCTTGCGCGAAATCAGTACTGTAGCATATGTGCGTGTTTGTGCATTATAATCTGCTGCGCCCATCATACAGGCATATCCTTTTGTTACTTCCGGCGCACCGAAAAGAAACAACCGGTCCATCTTTCCTTTATAAAAACGGTAGCAGACAAAATTCGCGTCTGCCGCGTATTTCAGGGGTTTACGAACTTTGTCCTGTCCGCCGGTGTCGAGGTATTGGAGATAGTCATTGAAAAGTACAAACGATACATCCGGCGAAGGGATATAGTCGTACGACAACCAGGTGTTGGTATTCAATGCGGCGATTTTATTGCGGAACACCCACTCACTTTTACTGCGGCGCTGCAACTGGAAAGGCTCACAAACACCGGTGATCACCTGGTATTTTGAAACGGCCAGTGTGGAATTTTCCCTTCCCGCCGTATCCAGTAAAGCAATCCCGATATCTCCCAGATTCGTGTGTAATTTATTCAGCTGTGAGTTACCTTGTTTAAAAAACGAGAAACTTTCCATCAGCAACGTGCTGCTTCCGTCTTCGTTCAGGTGTATCCGTTGTGGTGTGCCTTTGTATTCTTCTTTGTAGTTGAGATTCTGCTGCACATTACGGGAGAGCTCCGGAAACGACAGCTGCACATGTTTCTTCAGCTTACCGGTAGATTCCCGGAAAGTATTCATGATGATGCCGGAATACCCGTCTTTTTGTTGGGGAGACACATACAGCAGCATCCGCAGCTGTGAAGCAGCCACCTGAATTTCTCCACCAACATTTCCAAAGCCGGCAGTATAATCCAGCACCTCGTGCGCAAACGCAGCCGAATCAGGCGATAACATGGAGAAGAGCACCTTTGCTCCTGCGTCGCCGTCTTTTCGTTTGGCGTTAAAGCCCACTGTGCCCATGTACACTTTTTCCTTTCCTTTCACTGCCATATCGATATAACTGAAATAGCTATACGAAGAGTCGGGCATGTAAAACAAGCCACTGTTAATTAGTTCATGCCCCGGTGAAAAATGCATGACCCGGATACGTTCGCGAACACTGTCATTTTTCTGAACCGGCGCCCCTGAAAACAAAGCCACAGCATAGTAATCGCTGTTGACATCTTTCTCTACATACATATCATGAGAAGCGAGATTATCATCTACAAATACGCTGCGGTGCTGTACGCTGGGCAGCTCTCCCAGTTTATCCTCCCGGAGCAGTTTCCCTGTTTCACCATCCAGTATCAGACGGTACATCACGGGATTGTATTTTACGAGTTGTTGTAAAAAAAGTACCGGCTGACCGTTTATTTCAAAGATGCCATCTATTTCAGTAGACTCCAGGTCTGCCGCATTCCATTGACTGGCATGTACTGTATCAGCTACTTTCAGGGCCCGGGCGCTGTCGTAAATATTTACCAGTAGCCCGTCCTTTTTGGAGAAATGCAGGTACACCGTGTTACCATTCCTTAACTGCAGCAGTTTATCCCAGCCATCTCCCGGCTCGGCGAAGTCCGGTCCCAGTGTTACGACCGGTACCTGGGCTATGGCGAAACTGCTGATCAGTAAAGCCCCTAAAAGAACGGACCATCTCAAATAGTTCATTTTCTTATCAATTAATAATTTCAAATATATGAAATTATTTAAATTAATAAGACAGATCACTGCCTAATGCCCTTCATGTTCTCCGCTGTTTTTCAACTTAGCCAGCAGATCATAGGCGCCTGTTATCACCACATCCCCGTCCGGCGCCTCTTCCGGGAAAACTACTTCGGTATAGCCCAGTTCACTGTTTCCTTTTTTAACCTCCAGCATATTGAAATGCAAAGTGCTGTCTGTTCCCGGTTTTTTTACGAACACGTACGCTTTGTTGTCGAAATCCACAAGGGCGGCATCAGGCACCGCCTTTACGGCAGCGGCGCCGGTTTCAATCATGGCCTGGAGATAAGTACCTGGCAGCAACTGTGTATCTTCTTCCTCCAGGTGGCAATGCACCCTTACCGTACGTTGGGGACTGATTTCACGGCCAATCAGGTGAACAGTAGCGGTACGCGGCTTAGTTTCATTAGCCAGCGTGAAACGTACCAGCTGACCGATCTTTAACCGGGGCACATCTTTTTCAAACACCGTCAGCTCCGCATGCAGATGTTCGGTATTCACAATGCGGAAAAGGATATCCGCAGGCGTTACAAACTGGCCCAGGTTAACGTTCACCTGTGTTACATAGCCACTGATAGGCGCATATATATTAACCGTACGCTGAATGGTTCCTTTTTGCAGGGCAGGGAGGTTAATATTCAGCACGGACAGTTTTTGCCTGATTCCATTCTCTTTGGCCTGCAGGGTTTGCCAGCTGGCTTTGGCTTGCTGCAGCGTTTTCAGGGCGTTCACATTTTCTCTGGCCAGTTCCTGCTGGCGATCGTGTTCTTTTGTTGCATATTCCAGCTGGCTGCTTACTTCCAGGTAATCCTGTTGTAACTGGATGTAGTCGAGGTTTTCCAGTACTGCAATTACCTGCCCCTGCTTCACTGGCATTCCCTGTAATAAACTGGTTTGCTTTATAAATCCACCCATTGGTACCGAGATGCTTACCTGTTGCTGCGGCGGTACATCCAACAGGCCATTTACTTTCACGGCGCCACTGATCTGCCGGTTCTCTGGTTTACCATAAGTAATACCTGCTGTTTTAAATTGTGCGGGAGTCAGCTCTACAACACCAGGTTCCTCTTCATGATCATGCACATCTGCAGTAGCAGGTGTTTGTTTATTGCCGCAGGAAACAAGTAAAATGCTGCTGATAACGGTAAAGGCTATATGTTTTTTGAATAATCGCATAATGATATTTTTTTTGTTGATGACCGGCGGAACACAGCTTACTGCTGGCCGGCCAGATATGCCATGTATAATTCTGCCTGTTTTACTTCATTGCGCGCCAGCAGGTATCCCTGCCGTGCCGTAAGCCCATGTTCCAGGTTAAGAAAATATTCAGCGTAGCCAATGTCTCCGCTGCTGTAGGATTTTTCAGATTGCTTCAGCAGCAGTTCTACGTTTGGCAGTGAAGTACTTTCATAAAACTCCAGGCTGTTCCTGTTTTTGATAAACTCCTGTACTGCCTGCTCATATTGGGATTGCAGTTGTATAAGGTTATTATCAAACTGTAAACTGGCCGCCTGCTGCTGCTTTTCCTCCGCCCGTACTTTTGCTTTGAGAGGTCCTATCCAAATGGGCAGCGCCAGTCCTACCTGGAACCCCTGGAAGCGGTTACTGTTGGTAGCCAGTGGCGCGCCGGAAGCATTCAACGGAGTGCCGATAAACGACTGGTTAAAATAACCCACCATGATATCCGGCAGTATCGCGGCTTTCAACAGCTTCTTTTGCTTTTCGGCAACGGTTACCTGCTGCTTCAGGTATTGCAGCTGCGGATTGGCCACTATGGCAGCGGAATCACTCACAAGGGAAAATGCTGCATCCGGTATAGCCGTTTCCGTTATTGTAACGGGCTTGTTGGTACCCAATAATGCCTGTAACCTGGCGGTATAAATTTTAAGATCAGCCTCGTTTTGACGCAGGGCGTTCTTTACTTCGTTGAGCCGTCCTTCGGCAGCGATTTTTTCCAGCATCCGGCTTTCACCGGTACGGTACCGCAGGTCTGCGCTGCGGGCAAACCTGGTGAAGATACTATCCTGCCGGAGTATCAGGGCTTTCACCTCCTGCAGGTACAGCAGCTGTATGTACACCTGTTTCACCTGGTACACCAGTTCATTCTGCGTAACCGCTTTCTGCCAAACTGCTTTGTCCACCTGCGCATGATTCAGTTCCTTCCTGGCGCTGAATACGGTTGGGAAAGGAATGGTTTGCGTAACACTGTAGTTGTTATCATTGGAAACATAACTGTTTGTTTGACCGTACTGCAGGTTCACATCTGTTTTCGGGATTTCCCCGCTGGTGCCTGTCATTTTACGGTAGTAACCAATGGAAGCATCGGCAGATTTCAACCCTTTGTTTTGCTGCAAGGCCAGCTGTACAGCTGTTTCCAGCGTGAGTACCTGCGACTGTGCAGTAACCATTGCAGGCAACAGCAGGCCTGCTAATATCCAGATCTTCATAATGTATGTTTTGAAAAACCTTTCTCCAAATAGATGTATAAACACGGTAACACCAGGAGGGTCAGTAAGGTAGAAGTAATCAACCCTCCTATTACCACGGTAGCCAGCGGGCGTTGCACTTCCGCTCCTGCGCTGGTGGCCAGGGCCATCGGCAAAAAGCCGAGAGATGCCACAAAGGCGGTCATCAGTACCGGCCGTAATCGGGTAGCCGTTCCATTTAGTACTACGCTGTTGAGGTCCTGCAAACCGGATTCCTTTAGCCGGTTGAACTCCCCTATCAGCACAATACCATTTAATACCGCCACACCAAAAAGCGCGATGAATCCTACGCCGGCGGAAATACTGAAGGGCAAACCGCGCAACAGGAGCGCAAAAACGCCTCCTATGGCCGACATGGGGATAGCGGTAAATATGAGCAGCGATTGTTTTACAGAGTGAAAAGTAAAATAGAGCAACCCAAAAATCAGCAGCAATGCTACAGGTACGGCAACGGCTAAACGCCGGTTGGCTTCTTTCAGATTTTCAAACTGTCCGCCGTACCGGATAAAATAACCCGCGGGAAGTTTTACTTCTTTGCCAATGGCGGATTCAATATCGGCTACCACGCTTGAAATATCGCGGCCCCGGACATTAAAGCCAACGATAGTGCGTCTTTTAGCATCTTCTCTTTGCACCTGGTTGGGGCCCGTCGTCATTTTTACTTCCGCCACTTCCTGTAGCGGCACCTGGTTTCCGGATGGCGTGGTGATGTACAGGTTTTGCACATCTGCCAGCTGCTGCCGGCTTTGCTGGTCCAGCCGCAGTACCAGGTCGAAACGCTTCTCCCCCTCATATACCAATCCGGCGCTCTGGCCGGCGAAAGCAGTGTTGATGGTTTGATTGATGGTGGCAATGTCAAGTCCGTAGCGGGCTATTTTGTCCCTGTTGGCTGTTACCACAATCTGTGGCAGCCCGCCGGTTTGCTCCACGTACAGATCTTTGGCGCCGGGAGTGCGGCTTACAATACGGCCTATCTTGTCGGCCAGTGAAGCCAGCGTAGCGAGATCTTCTCCAAAGATCTTGATCCCTACGTCCTGGCGCACACCTGAAATCAGTTCATTGAACCGTAACTGGATAGGCTGTGAAAAACCAAAACTCACGCCTGGTACCGCTTCCAGGGCTTCCTGCATTTTATTGGCCAGTTCTTCCCGGTTGCGGGCGCTGGTCCATTCCTTCCTGGGCTTCAGTAAAATGGTGAGATCACAGGCCTCCATCGGCATTGGGTCGGTAGGAATTTCAGCTGCGCCTATTTTGCCGATCACTTCTTTCACTTCAGGGAATTGTTTCATTAATATCCCTGAGGCCAGGCTTACCTTGTCGATGGTTTCGGACAGGGAACTACCGGTGAGCAGTCTTGTTTCCACGGCAAAATCCCCCTCTTCCAGGGTAGGAATAAATTCTCCTCCCATCTTACCAAATAAAAATAATGCGATCACAAAAAGCAGTATAGCCGCTCCCGTGACCACCGCCTTTGCGCGTAATGCGCCGCGTATAATGGGATCGTATATACGCTGAAAGAAGCGCATAAGCCGGTCGGCTACCGTGACTTTGTTATCGAGATTTTTACTCAGCATCAGCGCGGACATCATCGGCACATAGGTGAGCGACAGGATGAAAGCGCCGAGAATGGCAAAGGAAACAGTTTGCGCCATCGGCCGGAACATCTTGCCCTCGATGCCGGTTAAAGCGAGTATGGGCAGGTATACAATGAGAATAATGATTTCACCAAAAGCAGCAGTACTGCGGATCTTGCTGGCAGCATCAAATACTTCAGTATCCATTTCCTGCTGTGATAAACGTACCAGCTGACCGGTTTTATTCCTGCCGGCAAGGTGGTGTAAGGTCGCCTCCACTATAATCACTGCACCGTCTACAATCAGTCCGAAGTCGATAGCGCCGAGGCTCATCAGGTTACCTGATACCCCGAAGAGGTACATCAGGGAAACGGCAAACAACATCGATAACGGGATCACAGAGGCTACAATCAGCCCTGCACGGAGGTTTCCGAGGAATAGTACCAGTACGAATATGACAATGAGCGCCCCTTCTACCAGGTTCTTTTGTACAGTGCCTACGGCTCTGCCTACAAATTCGCTGCGATCCAGGAACGGTTCTATTACCACGCCGGGCGGCAGCGTTTTCTGTATCTGTTCAATCCTTGCTTTCACTGTTTTCACTACCTCGCTGGAGTTCTTCCCCTTCAGCATCATCACAATGCCTCCAACGGCCTCCCCATTTGCATTGCGGGTAAGCGCACCATAACGTACGGCATCTCCCAATTGCACGGTGGCGATATCCCTGATCAATATGGGCAATCCGTCAGGCGTATTCTTCACCACTATCTTTTCTATATCCGCCAAACTGCTGATCAGCCCTTCGCTTCGGATAAAGTAAGCATTGGGTTTCTTGTCGATATAAGCGCCGCCGGTGTTCTGGTTGTTCCTTTCCATAGCGTTGAACACGTCGGCGATGCTCAGGTGATAGCTGCGGAGTTGGTCGGGGTTGAGCGTAACCTGGTATTGCTTCAGCAATCCGCCAAAACTGTTTACTTCGGCTACGCCGGGTGTTCCCAGCAGTTGTCGCCTTACATACCAGTCTTGTATAGTACGCAATTCACGCGCATCAAACTTTTCTTCATACCCTTTCCGGGGATGCAGTACATATTGGTATACTTCCCCCAATCCGCTGGAAATGGGCGACATTTCCGGGGTGCCAATGCCCGGAGGAATACTGGTTCTCGCCTCGCCCAGCTTTTCATTTACCTGTTGGCGGGCCCAGTAAATATCTACATTATCATGAAATACAATGGTTACAACCGACAGTCCAAACCTGGATATAGAGCGTATTTCCGCCAGTTCCGGTATTACCGCCATCGTTTGTTCAACGGGAAAGGTAATAAGCCTTTCCACTTCCTGGGCTGCGAGGGAAGGCGATTGTGTGATCACCTGCACCTGGTTATTGGTGATATCCGGTACCGCATCTACCGGTAAACGTAACAGGGAATATACGCCAAATGCCGCCAGGGCACACGTAAATATCCCTATCATTAATTTGTTCCTCACAGAGAAACGAATGATCTTATCCAGCATGATTGATTCAATAAGTAATAAAATGACGTACCATAGCCATATCTACGCCGGTAAAGGCATGGATATGCTCATAGCAAAAACATCTGTAAACGGATTAAACCAGCTGTGGGGGCTGCCAGATATTATCTGATAAAGAAGGAAGCGGGTTAACGGGCAACACGGGGTAATCTATACTGATCCGTTGCGCCATAAAATAAACCGTGACGGCCACACCGGGAGTAGCCTGTATATTACAGCAACTGCATACGCACAATGGCGAGCAGTAGTCCGGTTGTGTTTCATGGTCGTGGGAAGTGGCGAGTTGTACAACTGCGCTATGGTTTCCCGGCTGGTAGTCGTTGCAGGGAATGCACGACAGCAGCAGGATATAACAGCTTAGTATGTAAAGTAACCACTTCATCTTTACAAATGTAAAAATTAAACTTAAAACGCCATTGGAAAAAACTGCATCGCAGTTGCGGCTGAGATGATTTTATATTACGATTTGTACTTAAATTAGCCGCATGAATTGCCTGATCGTAGACGATAATAAGCTGGCGCGTACCGCCATGAAGCAATTAGCCAGTCATGTGGAACAATTGCATGTGGCAGGTGAGTGCAGCAGTGCTATGGAAGCATATAATTTTTTACAGAAAGAAAAGATAGATCTCCTGTTACTGGATATAGAAATGCCCGGTATGAGTGGACTGGAGCTTACCCGCAACCTGGGAAAGAAACGCCCGGTGATCATCTTTACCACGGTAAAAAAGGACTATGCAGTAGAAGCGTTTGAGCTGAATGTGGCCGACTACCTGATTAAGCCCGTACAGCCTGCCCGCTTTATCCAGGCCATTGAAAAGGCCCGTGAAATCACCGACAGCGATCACCGCGAACTACAGGTATCCGATACCGAGTTTGTGTTTATACGTGATAATGGCATCCTGAAGAGAATAAAAACAGAAGATATCCTTTTCCTGGAAGCAATGGGCGACTACGTAAAGTTAAATACCCCGCAGAAATTCCACGCCATCCATACTACGCTGAAAGCACTGGAGGAAAAACTGCCGGCTGCTAAATTCATGCGTGTGCACCGCTCCTATATCGTGGCGCTCGACAAAATTGAATCTATTGAAGATGGCACCATCATTATTAATAAAAACGCGATTCCTGTAGCGGATGCCTACCGTTCTGCATTGAATAATAAACTGAACCTCCTGTAACTCAACGACACTTTCCCCTTTTTGACCGACAGCTGCTGCCTGTTGGGCCATTAGTATTACCATCACTTTTCTGGCGGATGTACCTTTAGGTCGTCAAACAATTGATCACTAAATAAAATATACAGCCATGAAAAAGTTTGGTATTGTAATCGCCGCAGCTATGTTGTTTATGAGTGCATCATCTTTTGCACAGACCACTGCATCTAAAAAAGAAACAAAAAAAGAAGCGACTGCAAAGGCGCCTGCTCACAAAACACATGCGAAGCATCATCATACAGCAAAACCTGTTGCTGCTCCGGCTGCACCAAAAGCGAAATAATCATAGTCCTTTGTCAACATAATTAGCCTCAGCGAATTATTACGCTGAGGCTAATTATCTGAAGGAAGGAGCAATAAAATTGCTACTTTTATTGAACCGGCTTTCCTATATCAGCGTTTTATATGTACTAAACTGTCATGCAGCCTAAAAGAATCAAATATTACCTCCTCGGCCTGTTCATTACCGGAATGATATTATTTGTTGTGCTGCAATTCAACTCCGCAAACAATATCCATAAGCTGATCAAAGGCAATGAGCAGCTGTTACAGGAGCTTAATGTAAAGAACGAACTCCAGAAGCTGCAAACCAATATGGCCAAAACCGACAGCAAGGTACGCGGCGCAGTGATTTCCCAGGATACCATTCATATTACCGGCATCGAAGCCGAAATAGCCATTATTAAGGCAGATCTCAAAGAGATCAATAAAATTATCAGAAACGACAGCACAGAAAAGTTACTCACCCAGCTCAACTACCTGGTAGATGAAAAGAATGCCTTTAACCTCATGGTACTGGATACTTTTTACAGTCAGGGTAAATGGGCGGCTGAAAAATTAATTAACAACCAGAAAGGAAGGCGGCTGGGCGAGGCCATCAACGGCATTTTGCGGCAACTGGACACCACCCGGCAATCGGAGGTGAACCGCACCACCCACCTGATAGACAGCAGCGGGCAAAAAGCGCAGCGCTGGGGTACCGTGCTGGTATTTTTTGCCTGTTTAATGAGCCTGCTGGCATTCTTATATATCACCAGCCGGATCCACCGGCAGGAGCAACTCATTGAAGCGCTGGATGAATCCCAGCGACAGGAGAAAAAACTGGCGACCATAAAAGACCAGTTCCTGGCCAATATGAGCCATGAAATACGAACGCCCATGAATGCAGTGCTGGGCTTCACCAACCTGCTCAAAGCCCAGCCGCTCAACGATAAATCCAAAGAATATGTAGGCGCCATAGACAGCGCCGGCCAGAGTTTACTGGAAATCATCAACGACATCCTGGATATCTCCAAAATAGAATCCGGTATGATGCGCATAGAAGCCACCTCTTTTAGCCTGCGCAGCGTGCTCCATGGTGTAAATACCATGTTCAGACCCAAAGCCGAAGAAAAACAACTTCAGCTGGCTGTGACCATTGAGGAAGATGTACCGGATATCTTATATGGAGATGTAATGCGGCTGACACAGGTGCTGGTGAACCTCACCAGCAACGCGGTTAAATTTACCGGTGAGGGCGAAGTACGCATACATGTGGCAAAAGTATGGGCAGAAGAAAATGCGGTTCGTATATTATTCACCGTTAGTGATACCGGTATAGGTATTGACCCTTCCATGCAACAAAGTATCTTCGACCGCTTTCACCAGGCGGAAGCTGCTACCACCCGCAAGTTTGGCGGAACGGGGTTGGGACTGGCCATCGTAAAACAACTGATAGAATTACAGAATGGCTTTATTTCAGTGGAGAGCAAACCCGGTGAAGGCGCTACATTTAAAGTAGAACTCCCTTACACATTGGGGGAATCATTATCAGAAGAGGGGCATCATTATTTTACAGAGAACGACCAACTGCCCCTTCATCCAGATGTACGGCTGCTGGTGGCAGAAGACAATAAGATGAACCAGAACCTGCTTCGTCATTTGCTGGGCAGCTGGCAGTTGCAGTATAAAATTGTAAACAATGGCAGGGAAGTGTTGCAGGCGTTGGACCGGCAGCACTACGACCTGGTGCTGATGGATATTCAAATGCCTGAAATGGATGGCTACACCGCCGTACAGGCCATCCGGCACGAGCTGCACTCCACTATCCCCGTAATAGCCATGACAGCCCATGCTATGACCGGAGAGCGCGAAAAATGCCTGCAGATGGGTATGAACGAGTATATCTCCAAGCCTATTATTGAAGAGGACCTCTACAGAATGATCCAGGTATACATTGGTAAACTGCCGCCCCGTGAACTGCCGGCTGTTTATCACCTGTCAAATGAAAATGGCGCCCAGCATCTCATCAACCTGAATTATCTCCATGATCTTTCCAAGGGTAATACTGAATTTGAAAAAACAATGCTGGAGCAATTCATTGCACAGTTGCCGGAAGAACTATCGTTGCTGAAACAGGCAGTGATAGCTGAAGACATTGCAGCTATACGCGCTACCGCGCATAACCTGAAAACAACCGTTTCCTTTATCGGTTTGCAGGATCACCTCTATCCTATCCTGGAACCACTGGAAAAACTACAGGAAAACAACTACCATCCCGGTACGGTTGCCAGCCAGTTCAATACCCTGAAACACCTGTGTATACAGGCTGTACAGGAGGCCATCCACATCCTGTTATAACTCCCTGTTGTATATTACCGTACATTTTCCCCTGTTCAACGACAGTAATTCCCTGTTCACCGAAACATCCCGTCAACACCGCCTTTGCTGATGTAATTTTACTACAGAAACTATAACAAAACATTCTTCATCTAATCATTTTAAAAAGACAATATCATGAAAAAAAGCCTGATCGCCGCTGTAGTAGTAATGAGCATTTCTGCTGCATCTTTCGCACAAGCACCAGCTGCTAAACCTGCAAAGAAAGCTGCTAAAACTGAAGCAAAAGCTGAAGCAAAACCAGCTGCTGACACTACTAAGAAAGCCGCTAAACACGAACATGCAAAGAAAGCTGCTCCTGCTGCTAAAAAAGCATAACGAGTACATACAGCGTTTGAGTTAATTGTCCCGCAAGTCTTTCGGCTTGCGGGATTTTTCGCGGAGGTTGTCTTGGCTCAGGATTACGCTGATTATACTGATTAGCTGGATTTTTACTTTTGGATTTATAAAGGATTAAGGGAGATAGAAGCGGATATATTCGCTTTTATCTCCCTTAATTATTATTATAAGAAATCTAAAAAATCAAAGAAAAATCCAAAAGTAAATCCAGGTAATCAGTATAATCAGCGTAATCCTGAGCCAAGACAACATCCGCGAAAAAAAAAGAGTCCGCTGTCAGGCGGACTCTTTCCAATAATATCAATACGCGGTTTATTGTTTAGCACCTAAACCGTCCAGTTTCTTTTTCACTTCTTCTACTTTTGCAGTGTTGTTTTTGATCGCATAGATCTTCTGCAGTGCATAGAGGCAGCTTTCGTAAGTTTGTTTGTCACTTGCATCGAGGCTGCTGGCTTTAGCGGTGAAGCCGGCGTCAGCTTTCTCGAAGAAAGGCAGTGCCTGACCCATCAGTCCTTCTACTTTTCCCTGTAATTCTTTTGCTTTAGGAGAAGTTTGCTGTTTGCTGTCCAGGCCATTCAGTTCTTTGTTGAAAACAACTGCGCGGTTAAAGTACAGGGCACCCAGCTGGAAGTTAGCGGTAGCATCGGCAGGATTCATTTCGATCGCTTTCTTATAGGCTGTTTCTGCTTTACCTATCAGTTCTTCGTAGTTAGCTGGTTTAGGAGCATCACCGCCTTTATCATCGCGGGGATTAGCCAGGTTATCTACGCGGATAGCGTAATCCAGTACAGCTGCCTGGTCGGTTGGATTGTCGGCGATTTTCTTTTCCAGCATCGTCAGTAATTCGTTGGTTTTACCTGTTTTGCTGTAGAAAGCCATTTCCATATCGTTAAAGCGTTTATCCTTAGGGAATAAAGCTTTAGCCTGTTCGATTGTTTTCAGCCAGTTTGCCTGGTCGCCTTTTTCTTCATACAGCTGACCCAGGATTACATAGAGAGCAGGTTCGCCTTTGAACTGCAGATCGGCTGCTTTTTTCAGGTAGGTAAAAGCATCATCTTTTTTACCGGCCTGGTTGGCAGCGTAACCAACGTAGAAAGTGAGGGCAGTATCTGCAGGAATAGAGCCACCAAGGTTTTTACTGTTGTAGAAGTCAGCTACTTCAAAAGCCTGTTTGAAGTTATACAGGGAGGAGTCCCATTTCTGCTCATTCAGGTTAGCATAACCGGCGTTGGCAATAGTAGCGTATACATTGAACAACGGCTGGTTCATTTCCAGCACCGCTTCTTTCATTTTAGGATCTATCTCCAATGCTTTTTTGAAGGCGGCAAAAGCTTCTGTTGCCAGTGCAGCGCTTTTCTGCTTGGTGCCCATAGCTTCCAGGATCTTACCATCTACCAGCCATGTTTTAGCGTCGTTCTTGGTCTTTTCATTCTGTAATGCTGCGTCAATATCCGCTTTGGCTTTTTCCAGATCTTGCTTCTTCAGGTTCTCATCCGCACTGCTAACTTTTGCCCGTTGTGCCATAACCGATACACCGGCCGTGCAAAAGAGAAGAGATACCAATAATTTTTTCATGCTTTTGTTTTTTTAGTTGCTGATTACAATAAGAGTATGGTGCTCCAATAAATAGTAATACAACCAGTAGTATAGTTACCACTAAAAGCTGGCTGTATTTTTTTTATCAGAAACCGGTAACAGACCGGGTTAAGGACCTGTTACCGGTTATAATTTTATTTATTCTTCTGTAGTGTCAGTAGCTTCACCGTCGGTTCCTTCCGGTGTATTGTCATTTTCACCTGCGTCAGGTGTTTCATCACTTGCTACAGCGGGCGTTTCGCTACCTTCTTCGCCTTCTTCCAGTAGTATTACTTCTTCTTCCTGTTCATCCAGTCGTGCTACAGCTGCAATTTCGTCGTTGTCATCCAGGCGGATCAGGCGTACACCCTGTGTGGCGCGGCCGGCTTCGCGGATATCTGCAACGGCCATGCGGATGGTGATACCGGACTTACAGGTGATCATCAGGTCATGTTTCTCTGTAACATCAAGTACAGCTATCAGGTTACCGGTTTTTTCTGTGATGTTAATGGTTTTCACACCTTTACCACCACGGTTGGTAATACGGTATTCCTCGATGTTGGTACGTTTACCGAATCCTTTCTCAGAAACCACCAGGATGGTTTTCTGTTCATCTTCCTTATTAACACAAACCATACCAACCACCTCGTCGTTGTCGCTGTCTACCTCAATTCCTCTTACGCCGATGGCGCCACGACCGGTGTCGCGTACCGTAGCTTCAGGGAACCTGATAGCGCGACCGCTCTGGATGGCCATCATGATCTGGCTGTCACCGGTAGTCAGTTTGGCTTCCAGCAGTTCATCGCCTTCATTGATGGTAATGGCATTCACACCGTTCTGACGCGGACGGGAAAACTCTTCCACCATCGTCTTCTTGATGATACCCTTCTTGGTACAAAGTACAATATAATGGTTATTGATAAAATCTTTATCACTCAGGTCTTTAATATCGATGATAGCGCGGATCTTATCATCAACCGGAAGCTGGATCATGTTCTGGATGGCACGTCCTTTACCACTCTTTTCCCCGTCCGGAATTTCATAGACCTTCAGCCAGTAGCAGCGGCCTTTTTCCGTGAAAAACAGCATGGTATGGTGTGTAGAAGCCACAAACAGGTGCTCGATATAATCTTCATCACGGGTTTTACCGCCGATGGCGCCACGGCCTCCGCGTTTCTGCTGCCGGTAATCGTAGGCAGAAGTACGCTTGATATATCCCAGGTGGGAAATGGTGATCACCACATCTTCTTCTGCGATGATATCTTCTATCCTCATTTCGCTGGCGAGATACTGGATTTCTGTCTTACGTTCATCACCGAATTTCTTCTTCACTTCTTCCAGTTCTTCGCGGATGATCTTCATACGTAAAGATTCATCAGCCAATACCTCTTTCAGGTAAGTGATCAGTTTCATGATGTCGTCGTATTCAGCGCGGATCTTATCGCGTTCCATACCAGTCAGACGTTGTAAACGCAGTTCCAGTATAGCTTTCGACTGTAATTCAGACAATCCGAATTCTGTCATCAGCCCTTCCCTCGCAATATCAGGCGTAGCGGCGGCGCGGATCAGTGCAATCACCTGGTCCAGGTGATCCAGTGCGATCAGGTAACCGGCGAGGATATGCGCTTTTTCTTCTGCCTTACGCAGGTCGAAGCGGGTTCTTCTCACTACTACTTCATGACGGAAGTCGATGAATTCCCCGATCATATCTTTCAGGTTCAGGATACGCGGACGGCCTTTTACCAGCGCCACGTTATTGATACCGTAAGATGTTTGCAGTTCGGAATATTTAAATAACTGGTTGATGATCACATTGGAGATTGCTTCTCTTTTCAGATCAATTACCAGGCGCATACCTTCACGGTCACTTTCGTCACGTACATCGGAGATGCCTTCAATAATCTTATCATTTACCAGCTGTGCAATTTTCTGGTGCAGTACTGCTTTGTTGATCTGGTAAGGCAGTTCATAGATCACCAGCTTTTCACGGCCGTTTTTAGCGGTTTCGGAGGTAATTTTACCTCTTACCACTACTCTGCCCCTGCCGGTTTCAAAACCTTGTTTAACGCCTTCAAAACCATAAATAACACCCCCTGTTGGGAAATCCGGTGCTTTAATGTGTTTGATCAGCTCTTCTATAGTGATCTCTCTGTTTTCAATGTAAGCGATAGCGCCATCCACTACTTCGCTGAGGTTGTGGGGCATAATGTTGGTAGCCATCCCTACCGCGATACCGGAAGCGCCATTCACCAGCAGGTTGGGAATGCGGGTAGGCAGTACCGTAGGTTCTTCGAGCGTGTCATCGAAGTTGTTGGTAAAGTCCACCGTTTCCTTTTCAATGTCTTCCAGCATGGCTTCTGCGATCTTCTGCAGGCGGATCTCGGTGTAACGCATGGCAGCCGGCATATCGCCATCTACCGAACCAAAGTTACCCTGTCCGTCCACCATGGGATAACGCATGCTCCAGGGTTGCGCCAGTCGTACGATGGTGTCATAAATGGAAGCATCACCATGTGGGTGATATTTACCCATTACTTCACCCACAATACGCGCTGATTTCTTGTAGGCCTTGTTACTGTGGTTGCCGAGTTCATTCATTCCGAATAAAACGCGCCGGTGCACAGGCTTCAGACCATCTCTCACATCGGGCAAGGCACGGCCCACGATCACGGACATAGAATAATCTATGTAGGCCGTTTTCATTTGCTCCTCGATATTTATCTGGACAATTCTCCCTTCCTGATGATTTTCCGTATGCTCTGTCATTTTGTGTGTTGATTTACAGTTTTTTCTGCGTAAAACAGATAAAGGCAAATATAGCCATTTCAGCCCTTATTCCGGCCTAAAAATCAAAGAATGTGAATAAAAAACGCCATAGGGATTAACGCTTATATTGCAATATCGATATATGATTGATTTACACAATGAATGACAACCATTTATATAGCATTTGTGTTATAGTAAAACAACCCTGATTTTGATTTAATTGCAATATGTTAAGACACATTAATATATTAGAATATAAATATTGGCAAAGTATTTGTTTCTAAGAGGCTGATAATCAATTGTTCGAATCAACGGAAAACATATATATAATAAGAACAAATCCGAATTTGCTTAAAAATTCGAACATTAGTATAAAAAGTGCTGTTATTCCCCTGATTCTTAATCACTTTTCTAAAGAAGACTATGAAGAACATACTGTTGTTTGGAGCCGGTAAATCGGCCACCAGTTTGATCGACTATCTGTTGGCAAATGCACCGAGGCAAAAATGGCATATCACTGTAGCCGATCATGATCTTTCGCTCATCAAATCCAAAACAGGAAAATCATATTATGCTACCCCCGCTGCACTCGATATTAAAGACAGCGCGGCCAGACAACAACTCATCCGGGATACCGATCTCGTCATCTCCCTGTTACCCGCCACCCTGCACATTTTGGTGGCCAAAGATTGTCTTACTGAAAAAAAGAACCTCCTCACCGCCTCCTATATCGACGAAGAAGTACGGCAACTGCAACCCGAAATTGAAAAAGCCGGGTTACTCTTCATGTATGAAATGGGATTAGACCCGGGTATCGATCACATGTCGGCCATGAAACTCATTCATTCCATCGAAAAGAAAGGCGGACAGATCTTCTCTTTTAAATCCTACTGCGGGGGCCTTATCTCCCCGGACAGCAACGATAATCCCTGGCAGTACAAAGTATCCTGGAATGCCCGGAACATTGTAATGGCAGGCGTTTCCGGCGCTACCTACAAAGAAAAAGGAAAGGTAAAGGAACTTAGCTACGAACAACTGTTTGATCATACAAAAACGATCCAGGTACCTGGCTTCGGTAAACTGGCCTTCTATCCCAACCGTGACTCACTGGGATATATGCAGGCGTATAAGCTGGAAGAACTGGCCACTTTTATGCGCGCCACCCTCCGGTATCCCGACTTCTGCGAAGGCTGGAACGCCCTGATGAAGCTGGGCCTGACAGACGACGGTCATAAGATTGCCACGGATAAGCTTACGTATACTGAGTGGGCCACCAAATCCGTTAAAGAAGGAACAGGCACCCCGGAAGAGAATATGGCCCAGTTCCTGGGCGTTAGCACCAAGTCCAAAGTGATCCGCCAGTTAAAATTCCTGGGATTATTAAATACAGAAGTCATAAATTTAGGGGAGCAAACCAACGCAGGCGTTCTCCAGTTCCTGGTGGAAAACAAACTTAAAATGGAGCCTGCCGACAAGGACATGATCGTAATGATGCACGAGATTGAGTTTGAACGCCGCAACATGGCCACCAGGATGCACAGTTACATGATTGTTCAGGGCGAAGACAGCATACATACCGCAATGGCTAAAACAGTGGGACTTCCGCTCGGCATCATGGCCAAAATGATTCTCCAGGATAAGGTAACGTTAACAGGACTACAAATACCGGTAATGCCGGAAATATATAACCCCGTTCTAAAAGAATTAGAGGAGTATGATATCAGATTTGAAGAAAGCTTTGAATAAGCGCAAAGTTATTTTTTTCCTATGATGGACTCTAACCGGGCACAAGGACTTGTGATACCTCCCCTGAAGTGGGGAGGTTTTTTATTTTACAGGATACTTAATAATTCCAGCACGCCTTCTGTAGCAGGCTTTTCAATCAGGTGCAGGTTATCCGCTTTTCCTACTTCGGGAATTTTCCGGTCGATGATATACACCGGCACGTCCGGTTTTACATACTGCAACAAGCTGGCGGCAGGATATACCTGCAGGGATGTTCCCACCACCACAAACACATCGGCCTCCCATACTTCCCGTGCGGCCTTTTCAATCATAGGCACCGCCTCGCCAAACCAAACGATGTGCGGGCGCAGCTGTCCACCGTCTTCTGCGAGGTCACCCATCTTAATATCCTCCCGGATATCATAGATCAGCGCTTCATTATTCACGCTGCGCATCTTGAAAATTTCCCCGTGCAGGTGCAGTACTGTAGTGGAACCTCCTCTTTCATGGAGGTCGTCAATATTCTGAGTGATGATCCGCACATCATACTTTTCTTCCAGCTTTGCCAGGCCTGTGTGTGCAGCATTGGGAAGCGCCGCCTTCACGTCCTGCCGGCGGCCGTTGTAAAAGTCCTGTACCAGGGCAGGATTCTTCTCCCAGCCTTGCGGAGAAGCCACTTCATACACATCATAGCCCTCCCATAATCCATCCGTGTCTCTGAAAGTCCGGAGGCCACTTTCTGCGCTGATGCCGGCTCCGGTCAGCACCACCAATCTTGGTTTCATGTGAATTCGTTTATAGGTTTACGTTAGCTGGGGTTTTACGGGATTTCCATCTCCCTACTCCTCTTTTTATAAAAATAAAAATAAAAACAATACCAACAATCAAAGGCCATGCACTCAATATGCCCAATGCAAAAGATAAAAGCCCGTTCCAGCCATCTTTAAACGACAACCACGAGCGTTGCAGGAATCCCGGCGACTGCGGATCTGTATTGGCAAACGTCTGGTAATACTCCAGGCTGATATTGCTGTAGGCCACATGATGATCCATGTACTGCAACCGGCCCTTTGCGGATTCTATTTCTTCACGGATGCCTTTCAGCTGTGCCTCCACTTCCAGTATTTCTTTTACATTCTTCGCCTGCTGCAGGATCTGCACATAACGCTGTTCTACTGCCAGCCGTGCTTTCATACGGGCGTCGAGGTCTACATATTCTTCTGTTACATCAGTGGAGGTAATACTTTTTTCATCTACCCGGGAGGCGCCGCCGGTGAGGCTTTCCACGCATTGTTCAAAAGCGGCCGCCGGCACTTTTATGGCTACCTCATTCCGCCATTGCATACTGGTATTTTCCTGTTTTTCACTGGCAATGTAGCCGCCGTACTTTTTAACTGTATCGGCTATACGTTTTTTACAGGCTTCAAAGTCGGAAGTGGAAAATCGGAGCACCGCATTTTTTATTATTTTTTGAGAGATGGGTAAGGCAGGCGCCTGATCAGCTTCGCTTTCAGACAGGGGAAGCTCGTCGCTGGCTACTACAGGCGTGGTCATCCGGATATCTTTCTGTTTGAATTCAGTTGCAACCGGGGCACTGTTATTGCGGCAGGCCGGCAATAAGGCCACTGCTGTGCAAAAGGCTAATATGAAGGAATGTTTCATGAGCTGGAATTTTCTCTATGATGAACATCTTTCACGAATTCCATAAACGGCGAAGGTTATCTTCCATAAGAAAGATAACCTTCGCCGTTTATATCTCTGGTAAAGTACCTACTTCTTCATACCACCCATTTCCATGATCGCCTCAAATTCTTCCGGCTTCACATCACACACGGATAAGCGGCCCTGGCGGATAAGCGACAGGTTGGCCAATCGTTTTTCAGTTTTCATCTGTACCAGCGTCACGGCCTTTTTAAATGGCTTTAATGGTTTAAGATCTACCACCACCCAGTTTGGATCGGGTGTAGTGGGATCCTGGTAAGCTTCTTTGGCAACGGTGGCCAGGCCTACTATTTCCATCCCTTCATTGCTGTGATAGAACAGTACCTGGTCGCCTTTTTTCATGCCCCGGAGGTTGTTGCGCGCCTGGTAGTTGCGCACACCATCCCAAAAGGTGATCTTATCTTTTACAAACTGATCCCAGGAATATTTAAATGGCTCAGATTTCACCAACCAATAATTCATATAGCAATTAATTTTCGTAATCAGATAGTTGGAATTACCAACCGCTGGCCAATACATCTGCAATGTGCATCACTTTGATGTTGGTACCGTGCTTACGGATATAGCCATCCAGGTGCATGAGGCAGGAAAGGTCGGTGGAGATCAGGTAATCGGCGCCGCTGGCAACGGCATTGTTTACTTTCTGTTCGCCCATTCCCATGGAAATAGGTTCAAACTTAACGGAGAAAGTACCGCCAAATCCGCAGCATACTTCGGCATCGTTCATCTCTTTCAACTCCAGTCCTTTTACTTTTTCCAGCAGTTTACGGGGGCCTTCTTTGATATGGCATTCCCGCAGTGCGCCGCATGCATCATGATAGGTGGCTACGCCGTTGAGGGTAGCTCCCAGGTCTGTTACATGCAATACGTCGGTGAGAAATTCGGTAAATTCGAAGAGGTTTTTCTTCAGCAGTTTCACATCATTATGTGCGGCTGAATTATCGAACAATTTGCCATAGTAGTTTCTTACAAAACCGGTACAGGAACCGCTGGGAGCAACAATGTAGTCGAAGGTTTTAAAGTCCTTTACAAACTTGGTAGCTACGGTACGGCATTCATCCTGGTACCCGGCATTGTAGGCCGGCTGACCACAACAGGTTTGTTCCGTGTTATACATTACATTACATCCCAGTTTCTCGAGTACCTTCACCATATTGAAGGCGGTTTCAGGAAACAGCTGATCTACAAAACACGGTATAAATAACTGTACATTCATCTCTATAGCTTTTAGCGATTAGCCCTTAGCTCTTAGCTAACTTTCTTTGCAATGCAATCATCTTCAGTGCAGTAATGGCAGCTTCTTCCCCTTTATGGCCGTGGGCCCCGCCGAGTCTGTCCTGCGCCTGCTGTTCGTTATCTACCGTCAGAATTCCAAATATAACAGGAACGGGTAACTGAAGGTTCAGTTGAAGGATACCTTCTGTTACGGCTTTACACACATAATCGAAATGAGGTGTTTCGCCACGGATCACGCAACCGAAAGCAATAATAGCGCCAGGCTGTTTGCCGGTGCCTTTGGTGGTTTCCCAGTATTGCTTACAGGCGTAAGGTAATTCGAAAGCGCCAGGTACAATTATTTTTTCTGATTTGGTGATGTTATACTGTTTGAGGGCTTTTTCACAGCCGCTTACCAGTTCATTCACGATGGCATCATTCCATTCGGTATACACCATAACAACACTGGCATCCTCCAGGTTGAGAATGCCAGCGTCATTTAATAAGCTCTTATTGTGCTCGGACATATTTTATAGCTTTGGGCTGTTGGCAGTTAGCTGTCAGCTAAAAACTAACAGCTAACTGCTAATAGCTAGTTCTTTACATCTCCCAGTCTTGCCAGGTATTTATCCATTTCACGACCTTCGTTGGTGGTAGGGAAATTCTTTTTAATTTCCTGATAGATAGCGATTGCTTCCTGCGCCTTACCAGCTCTTTCCAGGGCCTGGCCTGCACGGAACAGGTATACGGGGGCAGTCAGTTCATTATCGTTATAGTGACCTGCTTTCTTGTAGGATTCAATACCTTCTTCAGCTTTATTCAGCTCCATGTAAGCGTCGCCGATCAAACCGTAGGCAGTGGGTTGCAGCAGCAGATCATTTGAACTAAAAGATTTCAGCATGTCGATACCCTTCTGGTATTCGCCCAAACGGATGTAGCAAACGCCTGCGCTGTATTTAGCGAGGTTACCGGCTTTGGTGCTGCCGTATTTATCTGCTACCTGGATGAAACCGTAGTTATTACCATCGCCGTTCAGTGCCAGTTTGAATGAATCTACCGCGAAGTAGTTTTGCGCATGGAAAATCATTTCCTGTGCTTTATTTTCATTAGGCTGTTTTACAAAACGGTTATAAGCGAAGAAACCGCCTACCACTACTACTACAGCCAATACGGCTATAGAAATAACATTTTTGTTTTTATAGAAGAAATCTTCCGCCTTGTGCATGGATTTCTCCAGGTCAAAATCTTTTGTAGGTTGAGGCACGGTGGCTTTATCTTTAGTTTCTGCCATTGTAAGGTGTAATTGTGATTGCTTGGTTATTAAATATAGGGTTTAGCTTTAGGCTTTAAGCCTTTAGCAGATGCAGCTTTGCTACATTTACTAAAGGCTTAAGGCAGATAGCTAAATACATTAGTCAACGATGAATGGATAATCTTCCTGAACGTAAACGTCTTTCAGCAATTCATCATCGGCTGGCCACGGAGATTCTTCTGCGAATGTTACACACTCTTCAACTTCCACTTTTACGCGTTCGTTGATTGCTTCAATTTCTGCTTCGGTAGCCCATTTATTTTTCTGAATAACTCTCAGTACTTCGTTGATCGGATCTTTCTCCTTGTATTCTTCGAGTTCTTCTTTTGTGCGGTATTTAGCGGGATCACTCATGGAGTGACCACGGTAACGGTATGTTTTGATTTCCAGCAGGGTTGGACCGCCGTTTTCACGACCGCGTTTCACCGCTCTTTCGATACCATCATGTACAGCTTCGCAGCTCATACCATCGATAGAATCGGCCGGCATTTCGTAAGCATCCGCCAACTTATAGATATCCAATACGTTGGAGGTACGTTCTACAGAAGTACCCATGGCGTACATGTTATTTTCACAAATGAAAATCACAGGGAGCTTCCAGGTCATGGCCATGTTAAAGGTTTCATGGAGGATACCCTGACGGGCAGCGCCATCACCAAAGAAACACAACACGACGTTGTCTGTTCCTTTGTATTGCTCTGCAAGCGCCAGTCCGGCACCTGTACCTATCTGAGCTCCAACAATACCGTGGCCACCGAAGAAGCCATGTTCTTTAGAGAAAAAGTGCATGCTGCCTCCCTTTCCTTTCGAACAACCGGTTGCTTTACCATACAGTTCAGCCATACAAGCTTTAGCGGAAATTCCTTTTGCAATTGCCAGCGCATGGTCGCGGTAGGCCGTGATGAATTTATCCTCGGGCTTGGTAGCAGTCATCGCACCAGCAGCAATTGCTTCCTGTCCTATGTACAAATGACAAAAGCCACGGATTTTTTGCATCCCGTACAATTGGCCTGTCTTTTCTTCAAAGCGGCGCAGCAAAAGCATCAATTCATACCAGTACAGATATGTCTCTTTGGTGAATTTCGTCTTCACGTCTGTTTTAGTTTGCACTCTTTCTAAATTTGTTCGCAAATATAACAGGAAAATCGTAAAATATAAATATCAATTCTAATTCCCATTAAATTATGCAATTTCATCAATTTCAAACAGTTTTGCATTTATTTGCACGGGAATCACAGGGAAGTTCCCATTAGAGCGGTTTTTTATCACTTATACAATTGATAATTTTCGCATATTATTATTTACGAATAATCTTTTTCTTTGCTTTATATAAATAAAATATTACTCGTTCAGTTCAAAAATTACAGCCAGGCGACCTTTTCCTTCGGGCACAGGATCGTGGGCATCACCGGCCGCAACGGTGCCGGCAAAACAAACCTGCTGGACGCCATCTACTACCTTTGCTTCACCCGCAGCTATTTTACCAGCAGCGAAAGTCAGAATACCCAGTACCTGACCAACGGCTTCCGGCTGGAGGGCTATCTTGAAAAAAATAACCAGGAAGAAAAAATTGTCTGTACCCTCAAAGAGGGCCGGAAAGAAATAAGCCTTAACGACGACCGGTACGACCGCTTTTCCCGGCACATCGGGCAGTTTCCCGCCGTAATGATAGCCCCGGACGATGCGGACATCATCCTGGGAGGCAGCGAGGAAAGGCGTAAATGGCTGGATAGTCTCCTCTCCCAGCTGTATCCCGAGTACCTCGACCACCTCATCATCTATCAGAAAATATTATTACAGCGGAACACGCTCCTGAAAAACATGGCCGCTACCGGGCAGAACCAGGATAGCCTGCTGGATGTATTCGACCTGCAGCTGGTGATGCATGGCGTACCGGTGTACGAAACCCGGAAAGCCTTTCTCCAAACCTTTATTCCGCAGGTACAGCGCCTGTACGATTATATTGCCGGCACCCACGAAGTGGTAAATATCCAGTACCAGTGCACCCTGCAGGAAGAAGATTACGCGGTACAGCTGCACCAGTCCAGATACCGCGACATGCAGTTACAGCGCACCACTACCGGTATTCACCGCGATGACCTCCTTTTTTTGCTGAACGGCCACCTGATGAAAAGCAGCGCTTCACAGGGACAGCGCAAAAGCTTTTTGTTTGCACTTAAGCTGGCACAGTTTGAAGTGATCCGTCAGCATAAAAAATTTCCTCCGCTCCTGTTGCTGGATGATATATTCGAAAAGCTTGACCAGGAAAGGGTGAGCCGCCTCATTGCCCTGGTTGCCAGCGATAATTACGGCCAGGTGTTCATTACAGATACGCACGCAGAGCGCCTGCAAGAGGCATTTGCAGGCACCGGCGAGGCCATACAGCTGATAACAATATAGCTTTTAGCTTTCCTCCGTAAAGTTGATCACCAAAAGCTAAAAGCCCATCACAGAGAACCAAAAAATCACTAGCTTCGCACCATGCGTCATGGAACCACCAGTATCGGAGATGCGCTCCGGGAATTTATGAATAAGAGCAGGATGAAACCCCGTCTCACGGAAGTACGCATCCAGGAAAACTGGGAGAAACTGATGGGTAAAACTATTGCCCGCTACACACAGAGTATCCAGCTGATCGATCATACACTGATCGTTACAACTACGGTGGCGCCGCTAAAACAGGAACTAACTTATTCGAAAGATAAGATCATCAAGCTGGTGAATGAAATGCTCGGGGAGAACATTGTAAAGGAAGTGATGATCCGGTAAGTATCAGTTGGAGGCAAACTGGTGAATCAGTTCGTTGATATCGCTCATTTTCAGGGTAGTTTGCAGGTTGACGATCAAAAAGTCATTTTCGTCCTGCACCAGCATCACCACATTACCCAATTCATCGTCTTTTCCTTTGTTGAGTATATGGATCAGGCTTCCCTTTTCCCTCACTTCCATCAGCAAATCAAAATTTTCATTCCGTTGCAGGTTACTTTTCAGATCGGCGATATCGTCGTTGCTCACTGTGCCGCCTTTCACGTTAGAGATGGTGTACATCTTTACTTTGCGCACATTTTTAAGCGCATGTTTCATTGTCTGGGCATCTGCATCTTCACTATCAAACGACAAGCATAAACTTCCAAGCCGCATAGCAAAGTTGCCAAAGCTGATGGTATGTGTTTCGGCGCTTCCCCTGTACTTGTTGCGGAACTCCCGCAGGCATTTATCCTGGGCCTTTACAGCGGTGGCAGACAAAACGATACAACTGGCGGCAATGAGTAATGATTTCATGGGGGTGGTTTTTAAAAGTTATTTCTTCTTCACATTTTTTAGTTTATCCATTCCCTGGATATTCACGCCGTTGGCGATCTGTGATATTTCATTGAGGTCCATGGTGCCCACGAGGCTCATGGCCAGGAACTGATCGGAACTGCCTACCAGCATGACCAGTTCATTGATATTTCCTTTCGCATCTTCTTTGACGAGGAACTTCAGGTCGCTGTCTTTGTCGCGTACCGTCATCAGCTCTTCAAAATCGCTGCCAAGGAAGGCGGCGGCCTCTTTGTACAACCGGGGACCATCTTTGGTGGTTTCCTTTGTAAGGATACGGAGTCCTTTCAGTTTCTGGATCACCTTCATCATGTTTTTGGCATCCGCGTCGCCGGCATCTACTTTGGCGAACATGCTGAACATTTTGGGGGTAATGGTGATCACCGTGAAACTGCGATCGTTCTCGTACTTCTGGAAAAACCGTTCTATAACGCTTCCCTGTTGCGCGAAGAGGTGAAAACTGGCAAAGACTGCCAATAGTAATAACAAGAATCGTTTCATCTTTCTAAATTTATATCAGGTTTTAAAATGGCCGTTAGTCTTCCTTGCCTTCTACCACAGCAGTAGCTTCATTGAAATAAGACAGCTGCTGCATCTTTGAGGTGCCTTTGTGCAGGTTTTTAGCCAGCAGCTGTAAAGCCCTTTTTGTTTCGTCCAGCGCTTTCTGCGGATCGTTCAGTTCCTGCTGCTCCAGGGCTACCAATACCTGTTGTTCACGCTGCTGGTGCTGTTTGAGCGCATAACCGATGCCTACTGCCACCATGATCACAGCTGCATACTTCATCCAATGCCGCCAGGGCGAAAGCTTCACCACTTTTACCGGCGGCGCTTCCCATACTTTTTCCGCCTCCCGGTGAAAATAGCCGAACAGGGGCGCTGCTTCCTGCAATACTTCCGGCAGGGCTGAATGTGGCGTACTGAAAAAATCCCGCAACACCGCTTCCTCTTCGAGGGAAGTTTCTCCTTCCCAGTACTTTTCCACCAATACAGTGATTTCTTTATAATCCATATACCTGCAGGTTTTGTAGTTTCTCGCGTACCGTTTTACGGGCACGGTGCAAATTCACTTTAACGTCGTTCATGTCTATATCGAGTATGTCGGCGATCTCCTGGTAGGAATGCCCGTCGATATCCCTCAGTTGAAGGATGGTGCGGTACTTTTCCGGCAGGGCGTTGATAGCCACATGCACTTTTTCCATTACATCGTTCTGTTCTGTTACCGCATGGGGACTTTTCTGCTGCGTTGCCGGCAGCTCTCCTGCCCTATCCAGTTCATCAGACATCCGGTATTTCCTGGCTTTGATTTTATCCAGGGCCAGGTTGCGGGTGATGCGCATGCACCAGGCCTCCATGTTTTGCAGTTCCGCCATCTTCTCCTGCATGCCCCAAACTTTCATCAGGGCATCCTGGGTGATATCCTGCGCGTCTTCCTCGTTGCCCAGCAGGCGGAACGCAAAGCGGTAAAGCTTTGGCCTGACTGGAACTACCTGGGTAAGGAATCGATCTAATGACATGCAGAATAGTGCGTTTTGAAAGAAGACGACTGTAAAAAGAAGATGTTACAAAGATGCCGATATTTTTTTGCGGATTTTGTCTTGGCTCAGGATTACACTGATTATACTGATTTTCTGGATTTTGTTTTTTTGATTTTATAAAGGATTAAGGGGATGTAAGTGTATATATTCGCTTTTATAATCTAAAAAATCAAAAAAAATCAAAAAGATAAAATCCAGAAAATCAGTATAATCAGTGTAATCCTGAGCCAAGACAAAATCCGCGTTAGTCCAGTTTGATCCGCGGGTCGATGAGCGTATAGAGCAGGTCGGCCAGCAGGTTGACGATCACGAAGATGCCGGCCGTAAAGAGGATGGCTCCCATTACCACGGGGAAGTCGAATTTATCCAGCGCCTCCACGGTTACTTTGCCGATGCCTTTCCAGCCGAAGATGTATTCCACGAAGAAGGCGCCTGCCAGCAGTTCGGCGAACCAGCCGGTGATGGCGGTGATCACCGGGTTGAGGGCGTTGGGCAATGCGTGCCGCCAGATCACTGCGGAGCGGGAAAGGCCCTTGGCGTAGGCCGTGCGGATATAATCCTGGTGCAGTACATCCAGCATGGCGCTGCGCGTGAGCTGCACGATGATGGCCAGCGGGCGGATACCAAGAGTAATAGCCGGCAGCACCAGGTTGCGCAGGTTAAGTACCCTGCCTTTGAACGGATCCACATCAAACAGGTTGCCGGACATATGCAGGCCGGTATAATCGCTGAGTACAAAGCCAAAAAGATAAGCCAGCACGATGCCGGCAAAAAATGAAGGGGCGGAAATACCCGCCACACTGGCGAATACTGCACCAGTATCCATCCAGGTATTTTGCTTTACCGCCGATAATACGCCCAGGGCAATGCCGTTGATGGTGGCAAACACCATCGCAGCTATGGCCAGCAGCAACGTACCCGGCAATGCCTCCATTAAAATATCCCACACCTGTTTTTTGCCCTGGTAAGAGCGGCGGAGATAGGGTGCTTTCAGCACCAGGAGTTTGTCCTTTGATATATGCGCCACCGTTAGATAGCGGAGATTTTCATCCGCTTCCTGTTGGGTGTGGACTCCAACCGGCAGCAGGTCGTTCAGGTAATACAGGAACTGCGTCCCCACCGGCTGGTCGAGATGCAGTTCCCGGCGCACGTTTTCCAGGGAGGCCACATCGGCCCGCTGCCCCAATGTAAGCCGCGCCGGATCGCCAGGCAGCACATTGAACAGGAAGAACACCAGCACCACTACGCCGAGCAGTACCAGCAATCCGTATCCGGTTTTACGAAGCAGAAAACGAAGCATATATTATTATGGTATATCGTTATAGTGCCATTTCCCTTTAATGGTGCCTTTGTTCAGCAGGATCAGGGCAGGATTACTTCTGCCGGCGGTTTTAATGGCTACGCCATCCATCTGCACAAATGGAAACTCCAGGCCATGTTGTTGTTTGAAGGCAGCAATTTCTTCTTTGGTGGAAGCGGTTACTCCATATATAACTACCTGCTGGTTTTTCCATTGCTGTTGCAGGGCTTTTATTTTTTCGTCCCATCCGCTGCCGGCCTTTTGAGTATTCAATACCAGGAAGAGATATACCGGTTTGGTTTCAGACAGGATGGCTTCCGTTTGGTTCACCCCATCGAGATCAGTGAGAATGAAATCCTTGATGGCCGGTTCCGCGTTTCCTTTCTTCACCAGTTTATCTTTACGGTCCACAAACTTCCAGGTACTGTCGGACCACGGGTAATTGTCGGCAGTAAATTCTTTCTTCTGCCCATCCTTTTCATAAATGAAGATCATCTCATACACGTCTGGCGTAGCGCCCGGCGGCAGTTTCATCTTCTCGGGAATATTATTACCTACTTTATACGGCAGGCAATCGAAGAGCGGAAGGTGTTTTAAAGTATACCGCTGGATACCGAAGGCGAATAAGGCCGAGAGCAACAGTACCGCGCCGGCTCCTTTAAAGAGTGGCTGTATGGTGTTCCGGTAAAAGAAGATCACGAGGATCATCACCAGCAGGATCACATCTTTCCAGAAGGTTTCCTCGGCGGTGAGTTTGATACAGTCGCCGAAGCAGCCGCATTCACGGATGGTACCGCTGAATAATGCGTACCCGGTAAGGAAGGTAAAGAATATAATGAGCAGCAACAGCAGTACGGAAAAGGCCCTCATGCGGTAGCCGATGAGCACTGCTACACCGGCAATAATTTCGAAGGCATTCATGATAATAGAAAATGCCAGGGAATAGGGAGACAGGAAGGTAAGGTGCAATACCTCGAAAAACTCCTCCATTTTATAGCTGAGTCCTAACGGATCATTAGCTTTAATCAGACCTGAGAAAATGAATAACACCCCAACGATTATACGTAACAGGTTAAGGATAATCTTCATAAAATAGTTTAATGGTTAAGTGATCCGTGAAGATAAGAACAATCAGGGTTTACCTTCCCGGGAAATTGATGAGCGTATCTGAAAGTGAGTTGACGACGCGCCAAATCTATTTCTGAAATTGAACTGCTAAATTCCTAAATTCGGCAATGATTGATTTTCCTTCTTAGATTTGCAGGCAAAATAAAGAATTTCGGGTAAAAGGCCGGAACTATGTGAAAATTCAGGAGCAAGAGCCTGCATGCTAACTTCTTAACGCATTCAAATGAAACCAGACCATATCCCCGTAACAACAATGTCTTCACCGGTAATAAATTGCAGGGGGCAATTGTTATCCCTGGCCACCCCTGCTGTAATGGGTATTATTAATGTTACCACCGATTCTTTTTATGAAGGCAACCGCATGCATGAGCTGCACCAGGTGATGGAGAAAGCGAAGCAACACCTGGAGGAAGGGGCTGCCATACTGGATCTGGGCGCACAGAGTACCCGCCCCGGTGCGGAGATGGTGGGACGGGAAGAAGAGATTCACCGGCTGCTCCCGGCGATACATGCCATTTTGAATAAGTATCCTTCCGCAATTATATCTGTAGATACCTGGTATGCTGCGGTGGCAGAGAAAGCGGTACATGCCGGCGCGGCTATTATCAATGATGTGAGCGCCGGGGATATGGATGCGGAGATGATTCCGGTTGTTGGTCAGCTGCAGGTACCTTATATTGCGATGCACATGCAGGGCAAGCCTGCCACCATGCAAAAAAATCCGCAGTACAACGATGTGGTGTCCGAAGTGCTCGATTACCTGAAAGAAAAGCTGGCGGCCTGCCGTGCCGCCGGTATAAAGGACTTTATTGCTGACCCGGGATTTGGTTTTGGAAAGACAATTGATCATAACTATGCCCTGCTGAAACACCTGCGCCTGTTTTATGATGTACTTGGAGTACCTGTGCTGACGGGCATTTCCCGTAAGTCGATGATCTATAAACTACTGAACATAACCCCGGCCGATGCCTTGAACGGCACTACTGTATTAAACACCATAGCCTTGCAACAGGGCATCCATATATTAAGGGTACACGATGTAAAAGCCGCTGTGGAAGCGGTAAGGATTACGGAGAAAATGAACGGATAATTTAATCTTGCTATTTTTACAACTATGAAGGAAGTAATAGAATTTTATGGAGTTGAGTTTCGATGGCTGGATCTGCTGGACCTGCTGATTGTAATTTTTTTGATCATTCAGTTGTATCGTTTATTAAAGGGGAGTCTTGCTTTTAATATTTTCGTAGGCCTGTTAATGGTATATGCCGCATATTTCCTGGTGAGGGCGTTAAAGATGCCTATTCTCACCATTATCCTGCAAAACTTTATCAATGTTGGTATCATTGCCATCATCATCATTTTCCAGCCGGAGATCAGGAAGTTCCTGCTGGTGCTGGGTAAGAAAACGCCGCTGAGCAAGGACAGTTTTTTAACCAAATTGTTCCTGCCTGATAAGTTTAAGAGTTATAAAGAAGAAGAAAACATTATTAATGAAATTATTGTGGCGGTGAGCCGGATGCAGAGCACCTTTACCGGGGCTTTGATGGTAATTGCCACCACCTACCGTTTGAAATTTGATTCCGCATCCAGTATTCCTATTGATGGAAACGTGAGTGCGAAACTCATTGAAAGCATTTTTGAGAAACACAGTCCCCTGCATGATGGGGCGCTGATCATTGTGGGCAATAAGATCCTGGCGGCCAAAGTGATCCTGCCGGTATCTGAGAATCCTAACCTTCCTACCCGTATAGGGCTGCGTCACCGGTCGGCGGTGGGCATTACGGAGCATAGCGATAACCTGGCGATCATTGTTTCTGAAGAAAGGGGGACGGTGTCTTATGCGATCGACGGGGTACTCACCCAGGATGTGTCGCTGGAAGACCTGAAAGTAAAGCTATATGAAGTATTGATAGATGGATATGCCTGATCCGGGAATAAGCCACATAGCATAAAAGGAAAGCCCCCTGCCATTTGGCAGGGGGCTTTCCTTTTATGCGGTTATAATCAATTACTTACCGGGAGTAGCGAATTGAGAAGGAGCCGGAGCGCCTGCTTTAATATCTACTAACTCTACGTTAAATACGAGGACAGAGTTTCCAGGAATTACCGGAGGACTTCCCTGTAAGCCATAAGCCAGTACAGAAGGAATTACCAGGGTAGCTTTGGAACCTTTTTTCAGGCCGCTTAAACCAGCATCCCAGCCTTTGATCACGAAGCCGCGACCGATAGGGAACTTAATGGGTTCTAAAGGCATGCCCGGGCGCATAGTTGAATCCTGGCTGGAATCAAATACTTTACCGGTGGTGAGCTTACCTGTGTAGTGTACATAAACGGTGTCACCTGGATTAGGTGTACTGCCTGTACCTTCCTGGGTTACTGCTACGTAAACGCCTTCAGCGTTTTTAGTGGCATTGATCTTGTTCTTATCCAGGTATTCTTTAATAACTTTTTCGTCTTTTTCTTTCTGGGCAGCAGCAGAGTATTTGTTTTCTACTGCGAAAGTGATTTTCAGTTTATCACCTTTTTTACCAAATGGAGGACGCTCCTGGGCTGGTAATGAATCCCATGGAATGATAAAGGTTGCGCTATCACCTTCGTGGAGGAGGGCAATACCTTCCATCAGATCGTACTTATTCTGTGGTTTTGCCACCAGCACCGGAATTGCAGCACCTACCATTTTGCGGGAATCGCCCAGCAGGGAGTCATTGATACGCTGGGTAACATTCACCAGGGCAGTATCGCCTAATTTCAGTTGTGCTCCGCTGCCGGATTTGTGAACGATATACTCAATACCGCCCGGTGTTTTTTTAACACCTGTACCGCAACTGGCTAAAAGAAAGCCTAAAGCCGCAGTTGCAACTAAAAACTGATTGTTTTTTTTCATTTGATTGTATTAGTAGGTTGAAATACTTTATTTACAGTTTATTGTAACAGGTCTTCGTTCTCTTCCACGGCTTTGATAAAGCGGTCCACTGTTTTTTCCAGCGGATCGGTGCTGCGGCCTCCGGAAGCGTTGAAATGCCCTCCCCCGTCGAAATATTTGCGGGCGAAGGTATTTACGTCGAAGTCGCCTTTTGAGCGGAACGACAGCTTCACTTCTGAGTTACGGTCAATGATCAAAGCGGCCATCTTGATGCCCTGTATAGACAACAGGAAGTTCACGAGTCCTTCGGTGTCTCCTGTCTGGAGGTCGAACCGTTTAAGATCGGAGTACGGGATGGCCAGCATGGCGGTATTATATTCATAGAACACTTCCATGCGGTTCAGCAGACTATGTCCGAGGAAGCGCAGGCGGTTTTCCAGGAAGTTATCATAGATCGCCTGGTGGATCACCTCATGTTTCAGTCCCCTTTCCATCAGGTCGGCTACCATACGGTGTACGGCTGCGGAAGTAGATGCAAAACGGAAAGAACCTGTATCTGTTACAGTGCCGGCATAAATACACTGTGCAATTTCGAGGTTAATATACTGCTCATCTCCCAATTTATATATAGTTTCATAAACTAATTGGGCGGTGGAGCTGGCTTTGGTATCGCTTATGCCATACTCAAAGCTGGGCTGTGGCTCCAGGTGGTGGTCTATCAGAATTTTGATACAGTCCAGTTTTTCCAGGTGCGGCGCCAGGTTTTTAGTGCGGTAAAGCGCGTTGAAATCCAGGCAAAACAGGAGATCGATGCCTTCCAGCGCCTGAATGGCCCGGTCCATAGAGGATTCGTAGTCAATCACGTCGTCGGCTCCTGGCATCCATTTCAGGAAATCCGGAAAATTTGTAGGTGAGATTACAGTTACCTGATGCCCTTTCTGTACTAAGTAGTGATACATTGCTAAGGAAGATCCCATGGCATCCGCGTCTGGCTTCTGGTGCATTGTAATCACCACTTTCTTAGGGCTCTCCAGCAAAGGCTTAATTTCCTCGATCGGCTTCATTAAAAAACTGTAATGTTAAGAGTTGATTTCCAATCACAACAAGTGGTTGAAACAGAAAACGAAGTGCGAAGATCTTTATTTGAGCCAGAATTTCAAAATTTTTTACCACTAAAGAAAATGTAATTACTTTTGCGGCCTAATCTGTAATTCGGAATTAAACATTATATGAGCAACAGAACATTTACTATGATCAAGCCTGATGCAGTAGCAAACGGGCACATTGGCGGCATTTTAAACATGATCAACGCTGCAGGTTTCCGCATCGTAGCCATGAAAATGACGCAGTTATCTATTGCTAAAGCAGGTGAGTTTTATGCAGTACATGCGGAAAGACCTTTTTACGGTGAACTGGTAGAATTCATGAGCAGCGGCCATATCGTAGCAGCTATCCTGGAGAAAGACAACGCCGTAGAAGATTTTCGCAAACTGATCGGTGCTACCAATCCTGCCAACGCAGAAGAAGGTACCATCCGTAAAAAATACGCAGAGTCTATCGGCCGCAATGCGGTTCATGGTTCCGACTCTGATGAGAACGCTGCTATAGAAGGTAACTTCTTCTTCAGCGGTCTGGAGAAATTCTAGTCCTGACGGGCAAAATCATTACAAAAAGGTCAGCTTCGAAAAAGCTGGCCTTTTTTATTTGCCTTCAATGTTTTGCTTCATGATAACACATTCATTTAGATTAATTTACACAATCTATAAGAAGTAACACTTTAGATATAATGCAAAAGCTGACAAAAAGGCGTAATCACATGATTTTTAATGAAAATATGAGCCCCGAAAATCAGCAAAAATGAACGTTTTAAAGAGGAAAACAGACCCGTTTTACATCCTTATATACATTTCATTATCAAATAATTACAACAAAACTCCATCATCTTACTTTAAGTAAAACCACTCTCCTCTTTTTCACTCCAGAAACACCTGTTTTTCCTGATATTATTTTACCCCTGAAAGGATATTTCCCGGATAGCCGTGACCGTAGTTTTGTAAAAAGCTTTTAACTTGCCGGCATATGTGGGAATCATTCCGGAAACTGTTTAAAGGGTATTTAAGATTAGAGCGGTCTATGTCTGACCACTCCGTGGAAGCATATGTAAGGGACGTGGAAAAACTGGAGCAGTACCTCCTCGCTCATGGAAAAGAAAAGCTCCGGCCCCAGGATGTAACATTTGAGGACCTGCAGGATTGTGTGCAATGGATCGCCAAACTGGGAATGACTGCCAGCTCCCAGGCCAGAACTATTTCCGGCCTCAAAGCCTTTTACAAGTTCCTCCTGCTGGAAGACATGGCCCACGAGGACCCCACCCAACTGCTGGAAGCTCCGAAGATTTTACGCAAGCTGCCCGATGTACTCACCTTCGAAGAGATTGAAAAGATCATTGCGCAGATCCCCCTGGATACCGCGGAAGGTCACCGTAATAAAGCCATCCTTGAAACCATGTACAGCTGCGGCCTGCGGGTAAGCGAGGTCATTAACCTCCAGATCAGCCAGCTCCACATGGACGTAGGATTTATCCGGGTAATCGGGAAAGGCGACAAAGAGCGGATGGTCCCCATCGGCAAAGATGCCATGCGCCAGATAGATATTTACCGGAGAAATGTCCGTATAGAGCTGCCCGTTAAGCACGGCCAGGAAGACACCCTTTTCCTCAACCGCCGCGGCGGCGCATTGAGCAGGGTGATGATCTTCCTTATTATAAAGGAGTTGACCCAAAAAGCCGGTATTCATAAAAATGTGTCGCCCCACACTTTCCGGCACTCCTTCGCCACCCACCTGGTGGAAGGCGGCGCCGATCTCCGCGCCGTACAGGAAATGCTGGGACATGAGAGCATTACTACTACGGAGATCTATACTCACCTGGACCGGGAATATTTAAGAGATACCCTCCTGCGTTTCCATCCCCGGTTTTGATACCGTAAACAAAAAACAGCTACCGGGGAAAGGTAGCTGTTTCATTTCTGCTGTTAGAAGGTCACAAACAATCGGGTAGTTTTTGCCATGATAAGGAAGGTGTATTCAAACAATCTTATTACAATAAGCTATGGGTTAGCAAGCGGTATTTATCCTGCTTGTTCTTCTTTGGGTTAGTAAGGGTGATCACATCACTGAACCAGTTGCCAATCTGGTCTGAGGCGCGTTTCACCCGGGACGGACGGTAAATTATATTCACATTGCTGCAGGGACCCAGGTCCTGCCGGTGGGGCATCCGGGCCATCTTCTCATCTTCCGCCCACAGCAATTCGTTATTCCTGTAAACTTTAAAGTACACATCGGGCCCCAGGTTCTTGCGTCCGGGTATAATGGAGTGCAGGATGCCATTTGCAAGATGCTGCCTTGAAAAGTGCAGGGTGTAGCGTCCAGCTTCGTTGGTGTGCGCCTGCCCAATCAGTTTGCCGGTGAGCGCATTATACGCTTCCACTTTCAGATGAGGCTGTCCTGACGCCGCCATGTGGGGTTTTACTACGCCGGTAATTACCCAGGCGCCCGCGTTGGCGTATATATTATGCCAGGTGGCGGCGGGGATAACATAAGCATATGCGCCTACGTAGCCGCCGCTGTTACGTTTCCAGTGCAACACCAGTTTACTCAGGTGGAAGTTACGGGACTGCTTTGTACCGTTCTTTCCCGGCAGCTGATCCAGGCACAGATCCAGTTCCAATGCTTCGGTGAACAGGTGTACTTCATTCCAGGAGAGGTTGAAGTTGCCTTTTTCATCCAGGGTGGTTTCCGCCAGCAACCGGTCGGCCTTCATCAGTACTTCCCGGGCCGACAACGGTTTCATGTCGTTAAAAATTCCGTGGGGCTGATCTGCCGCCTGCAATACAGCAGGGAGGTAAACCCGGATCCGCGCGTTTGCCAGGGGCTCTACGCAATCGTTACAAATAAGTGCAGAGATGTTTCCGATTAATAGGTAACTCATAATTTTATTTTTTTTAAAGAAAAAAAAAGGGGTTAACGAGCATCACCTGATGAATTGATTCTGCATATTACTAACCGAAAAAAACAAACATGGTAGAAAGGCCAATTACTATGAACTTTTCTGAGGACAATAGATTTAAAGCCGGTTGACAATACAAAGATTAAGAACTTTAAAGGAGTAGTCAAGCGTTTAACAACTGAAAAAAAGCTTTACGTATAACTACGCAAATTGAATATGGGAACTACGCTATTCACCTTTTGGTTGTTTTCCGGCAGGTAAAAAGTAATGCGTATAAATACGCATTCTGAAGTGAAGCCTACGGAATCCGCTCCCTTTACTTAAGAGGATAAAACCGCTCAAATGCAATAGCACATTCAATTCCACCTGCGTAAAAACACAGTTTCGGGTTACATTACCGGTTGGTGGCCGGATTGTATATGCGATTATTTGTAATAATTTTACTGCAAACTAAAACTTACCCACAATGAATGATTTTCCAAAAAGGCCGATCCCTTCGGATACCGGCGCTTTCATTTCACTTGAAGAAATGACCACCCTTACAAAAAATCACGATGAGGATCATGTAAATCAGAAGTCCTTTGGTACCCATGTTAAGGCGATGTGTTTTGGTAAAGACAAAATTATTGAATTGCTGGACCAACCCGGGGCAACAGCTCTGAGAATCTATTATGGTATTAAGGTAGATACTGACGGAGATGGAATAAAGGAAAAGAAAATGATCCTGGTAGCCGTTGATGAAGAAGGTAATGACATCCTTCCTGCAGAAACCACCAATGCAGGCCCCGGTGGCGTGGTATCCAAAGGCGCTATGGCGAAAATACTTGATTCAGGATTACCTTGCCCCGAATATTGTACAAAACCCGGAGGAAAAGGATAAGTGATAAATAATATCATCAACAAAGCCATCTCGTGAATGTAACTTTATTTTTTACTATTTTTTACAGCATGGTGGGGATCGAAGCACTGGTCTTGATCCCCTTCCTTTTAAATTATAAGTCCCTGGACTTCTCGTCCAGGTGCATATTTTTTTACATTTTGAGCTGTATTTTTTTTGCAGGAGGGTCTGTTCTGGTAGAACGGTATATCGGGAACAACATGTGGTTCTTCAGCCTCATGCACTTTATCCAGTTTGTGATCCTCTCTGTATTTTTTTACCGGAGCATCTCTAACCCCACTATGAAAAACATTGTGAAGTATATGCCTTTACTACTACTGGCAATATTTATATTTGACCTGTTTTTCATAGAGGGGGTACGCGCCTTTAATTCCATTTCATCGGGCGTTAAGCAGCTGGTAGTACTTACCTATGGTCTATATCTCTTTTTACAACTGCTGAGGGACAGGAATCTCATAGAAAAATCGATATACATTGATTCTTTGCCGATATTCTGGTATAATTCAGGGATCTTTATCTTTGCCTGTACTGAATTTCTATTTTGCATCAGCTATAACCACTTACAGGCGCTTTTCACCACCGGTGTTGCCAGAATGGGTATGACCATCGCAATACTGAGTATCAATTATATTGTTGGAATGATATCAATGATTCTTCTTTATATTGGGTTCTCTAAGATCAAAAAACTAAGACATGCGAATTATTGATGTTATTGTAATTGGTACTACAGTAATGTTAATGCTGGGAGTCATTGTGATATTGCTGGTAATGCTCCAACAAAAAATGGTTATCCAACATAAACTTGATATACGTGACAAAGACCTTCAGCTCCAACGGGAACGCCTCATCGCAGTACTCCAGGGCCAGGAACAGGAACGTAAAAGGATTGCGGAAGACCTGCACGACGAAGTGGGCGCACAACTGTCTGTGCTGAAACTCAACCTCGGAGGCCTTCAGCCCCTGCTGAAAACCGGCAACGGTGAAACAGAACGGCTTAAGGAAACCAAAGACTTTACCGATACTATTATACAACAACTGCGGTTCATCTCCCAAAGCCTGCACCCCCAGGCATTGGAAAACCTGGGCCTGGCACATGCGCTGGACTCCTTCTGCAACCTGATGAACAAAAACAAACAGGTAAAAATAGCATTTAAAACAGCCGGCAACGGGCAAACGGTAGACCGCGAAAAAGCTTTAAACGTTTACCGTGTGGTGCAGGAACTGATCAATAACATCCTGAAACATGCGCAGGCAACGGATGTACTCATCACCTATCAAACCACTCCGTCCCTTCTTACCGTTACCGTGGAAGACAATGGTAATGGCGCTTTGCTAACCTCTCTGCCCGCTTCCCGTGCCAAAACAGGCAGCCTGGGACTTAAAAATATTGAAAGCCGCCTCAATATTATCGGTGGAAATATTAACTTCACTCCCGGAACACCACAAGGTACCATTGCTACGATAAGTGTAGAGAATTATCAGACACCTGCACAGAATAGTTGATACTTATGTTGTTTTATTGCTAAATTGCCATCCGGTTGTGTTGAACCCGCTTGTAACGACATGACTCATAGTAATTTATTCTGAATAAAATAATAGCAAATCTTCTAACTGTCCACCTATGGCACACATAAAAGTGGCCATTGCTGATGATCACAAGATCTTCCGCAGTGGAGTCATAAACACACTGATTCCTTATGAAAATATCAGCTTCGTTTTTGAAGCCGACGATGGCCTGCATCTGCTGCAGAACATGGAAACACAACAGCCGGATGTTATCCTGATGGATCTGAAAATGCCCAATATGGACGGCATTGAAGCCACCATTAAGGTAAAGGAAAAGTATCCCGACGTAAAGGTCATTATACTCACCATGTATGAGGACGACAACTTCATTGTCCACCTGGTGGAAAACGGCGCCAACGCCTACCTGTTGAAAAATGCGGAACCGGAAGAGATCTATGAAGCCATCTGTACTACCTTTGAAAAAGGATTTTATTTTAATGATAACGTAAACCTGGCACTGCTTAAAAAGGTATTACACAAAAACAAACAACAATTTAAGCCAACACTAAAAAATGAAATCCAGCTCAATGACCGGGAGCAGGAAGTACTGAAGCTAATCTGCAATGAACTGACTACCCAGGAAATTTCCGAACAGATTTTCCTAAGCCCCCGTACTGTAGAGGGGATCCGTCAAAAATTACTGGAAAAAATCAACGTTAAAAACAGCGTTGGTCTGGTACTGTATGCATTCCGTAACGGATTAATAGAATAGTTTTAAATACCCACCAAATATGAGTACTATCAGAACCTTTGCCGCTACAGCGGGCGCTATGCTGCTGTTGTATGCCGGCACTACCCTGGCCCAGGGCATTAAAATGCCTGCGCCAAGTCCTACGCAGACCATTAAACAGGACTTCGCTTTATCCAATATAGAGCTGAGCTACTCCCGTCCGCTGAAAAACGGCCGCGTTATCATGGGCGACCTGGTCCCTTATGGTAAAGTATGGAGAACCGGCGCCAACAGCGCTACCACCGTTACTTTCGGTGAAGACGTAATTTTCGGCGGCGTACCCGTGAAAGCTGGTAAATACGGTTTGCTTTCTATTCCAGGCGCTCAGTCATGGACCGTTATCCTGACCAGCAGCCTCGATGTAACCAGCCCTGCTGCTTACAAACCAGAAAACGATGTGGCCCGTGTAAACGTAAAACCGGTAGCTACCCCTTTCAGCCAGGAAAGCTTTACCATCGGATTCGAAAATGTACGTTCCAACTCCGTGGTACTGGCCCTCAGCTGGGATAAAACCAAAGTACCCGTAGTGATAAAAGCGGATATCGACGATAAAATCACCGCCCAGATCAACGATGCCATGCAGAACGCCGAAAAGAAACCTTACTTCCAGGCAGCTGTATATTACTATGAAAGTGGTAAAGACATCAACAAGGCGGTAGAATGGATCAACGAGGCAGCTACACAAAGCCCCGACGCCTTCTGGATATGGTACCAGAAAGCCCGCATCAATGCGAAAGCTAAAAACGTGAAAGTGGCGAAAGAAGCAGCGCAGAAGTCAATAGAACTGGCTACTACTGCTAAAAACGACGATTATGTAACGTTGAACAAGAAGTTACTGGCTACGTTAAAATAGCGCGCGGAGGTTGTCTGACTCAGGATTACACTGATTTTATTGATTACCTGGATTTGACTACTTTTGATTTTAAAAGATTTGGGGAGATATAAGCGGATATTTTCGCTTTTATCTCCCCGATTCCTTTATAAATCCTTTATAAATCCTTTATAAATCCTTTATAAAATCAAAAAAGTAAAATCCAGCTAATCAATAAAATCAGTGTAATCCTGAGTCAGACAACCTTCGCGTATTTACAAAATACTGGAAGATCCAACCCAGTAATACTACCAGCAAGCAGCCGATCGCATTCAACCAGAGGAAGGACACCGTGCCGGTCCAGTAAATTACCAATACCACAATTTCTCCAATGATGGCCGCCCAGAAAGTAGCGGTGCCTCCTACCCGCTTCAGGTAAAAAGCTACCATGAAAATACCGAGGATCACCCCGTAAAACCAGGAGCCAAGCACGTTCACCACTTCTATCAAACTGCCCAGGCTGCCGGCAAACTGCGCTACCACGATACAGAATACACCCCAGATCAATGTCCATAGCTTGGATATTTTCAGATAATGATCTTCTGAAGCATGTTCGTTGTACAATCGTTTGTACACGTCTATCACCGTGGTGGACGCCAGCGAATTCAGCGCCGCAGCAATACTGCCCCAGGCTGCCAGGAAGATGATGGCAATCAGCAATCCCACCAGTCCTTTCGGTAAACTGTTCACTACAAAATGAAGGAATATATAGTTGGTATCATTGGTGTCTGCAGTAGGATCGGATGCCTTGATGAGTGATAATGCCTGGGTTCTTACCAGCTGCGACCGATCATCGGTTTGCTGCAACGCTTTTTTTGCAGAGGCAATCTGTGTGTGGTTATCTGTTTCGAGTGCAGCAGCCAGTTGCTTTACCTGCTGCTGTTTTAAGGTTCCCAGCTCATTGTACTGGTCTTCCAGTTTCAGCATCGCCGGGCCCTGTTCGGTTTTATGCACCCTTGCCAGCTGTGCTTCATTGAAGAAAATCGGCGCACGGAAATACAGGTAAAAAACAAATACCAGGGCGCCTATCAGCAGGATCAGGAATTGCATGGGCACCTTTACAAGACCATTCATCAGGAGGCCCATACGGCTTTCTTTGATTGATTTTGCAGTAAGGTAACGACCTACCTGCGACTGGTCCGTACCAAAGTACGACAGCGCCAGGAAGAACCCTCCTATCACCCCGCTCCAGATGTTGTATTTATCCTTCCAGTCAAATTTCGTAACAATCACATTCAGCTTGTCCATTTTTCCCGACACCTGCAACGCCTGCTTAAAACCAATATCGGCCGGCAACAGGTGAACGACCATCCAGCCCGCGAGGAACATACCTCCGAAAATGATGGCCAGCTGGAATGTTTGTGTGTAGGCCACAGCTCGGGTACCGCCTGCCACCGTATAAATGATCAGCAATCCGCCCATGATCATATTTGTCCAGTACAGGTTCCAGCCCAGTAAAGAAGACAAAATAATAGAAGGTGCACAGATACTGATACCGGTAGATAAACCGCGTTGGATCAGGAACAGGGAGGACGCGAGGGTACGGGTTTTCAGGTCGAACCGTTGTTCCAGGAATTCATAAGCCGTATATACTTTCAGTTTATGGAAGATGGGTACAAACGTGATACAAAGCACTACCATCGCCAGGGGCAAACCAAAGTAATATTGCACAAAGCGCATCCCATCCGTATATGCCTGGCCGGGCGCTGATATAAAGGTGATAGCGCTGGCCTGGGTACCAATGATCGACAGCAAAATGATATACCAGGGCATGGACTGGTTATCCAGGAAATAACTTTCCATGTTTCGCTGGCCACGGCTTTTCCAGACACCATAGCATATGATTACAGTGAGGGTACCGATCAGTACCATCCAATCTAAAGGACTCATGAAAACGTTTTGGTGAATAAGTAGAAGAACGCTACCAGTAACAGCAACCAGGCTGTTACCAATACGTACCACCACGTCCATGACGGGAACAATGGCGGCTTTTCTTCCTGCAGGTTATCTGCTGCCATAATTTAATCGTTTGAGTTGCTTTTAGTCCACATGCTGCTGGTCAACAATCCCAACGCAATACCGATGATCAATCCCACCTGCACGCGCTTGATGGTAAATCCGATCAGCAAACCGAGGATAATACAAAAGCCAGCGGCGATCTTCAGCCTGGGACGATTTTCTTGATGCTTCTTACTCATTGTCTTTCATCCCTATTTTACAGAAATCAGGTTTACAAATAAACGATAGGCGCCAGGTACGCCTGCAGGCAGCTGCCTGAAAAATGATAAGCCGGTGTACACATAGGCTCCTTTACCGTAATGAGCAACGAGGGTTGATCCATCGAGCGGTCCTTCCCCTTTGTCGTTCATGCTGAAAGGCTTATCATAAGCTTTGTCTGCATTAGCGGTGTAATACAAACCTCTTTCCTGTACCCAACCGTTAAAATCGGCGGCAGTAATTTCATTTGGATAATGCAGCACCGGATCTTTCGGGTTGTTAAATGTTACAGCGGCATTTTCATCCGTTACCCTGTCGCGCGACAATCCAAACGGATACGGTCCCAGGTTGCCTGTTACCAGCGGACCATTCACATTGTACTGGATCACCAGTTTGCCGCCGTTGTTTACGTATTCCATCAGCTTCGGCTGCCAGTATTTCATACGTGCGTTTACGTTATAAGCGCGCACTCCGGTGATGATGGCATCGTATTGCTGCAGGTTACCGCCCATAATATCTTTTTCACCCAGTTCGGTTACATCGTATCCAACCTGGCGGAGCGATGCTGCCACCATGTCGCCTGCACCGGGAATATACCCGAGGCGGTTGCCGTTATGTTTCAGGTTAACGGATACCAGCCTGGCCTGCGCTGGTGGAAACAGGGTGATCAGCGGAATATGATCATAGCGGATCTGCTGTAAGCTCTGCGTATATTCTTTACCGTTACAGGTCATTACAACCGTGAGGGTATCTGCATGATTTTCCGCTACGCCTTTAACGGGTTTGATATCAAACCGGAATTCCACCTCATCTCCTTTCTGTTTTAAGCTAAAGGGCTGGCTGTTGCCATCGGTGAAGCCGGCGGGCAATTGCAGACGTACAGTTCCCTGTACGTTATCAGCCATCGCGCGGAGCTTCACAGGTACCGACTGCGCTTTGGTATCTGTAAAAATATATACCTGGTTGCTGAGATCGGCTACTACCGGCGGCGCTATCACCAGCGGCTGATACAGCTCTCCCTTTACAGGGTCGGTATATTTATATTGTAAAGGCCGTGCAATGGTAAATGGTTGTCCGCCGATAGTCAGGTGGATTTGCGCCTGCAGTGCAGGAATATTTTCAGGATTGCCCACCAGCAGCGGATCATTGATGATGTAAGTACCTACCGGGTGCGCGTCTGCCAGCCAATAAGGCTGCGACTCCGGCGTGCCGGCGGGTACCTGCATTGTTTTGGAGATGCTGGTGAATTTATTAAAGGCCAGTGGTTGCTGATCGCCTGCATTGGTATTGCCGGGCAGATCAATCTTATCCAGCGTTATTTTTACCGGTCCCCTGTTGATCAGTTGCACGGTGGCTTCCATATTGGTTCCGGGCACTACGGTAGGTGAAGTGCTGTAGGCTTCTGCCCACAGGCCTGCGCATGCGTAGATCAGTTGCTCGGTTTCTTTCAGCTTCAGATCACGCCAGTACCCTTCCGGTAATGAGCGGATGGCGCTGCGTATTTCCAGCAGGGCGGGCACGGAGGCCGCAGGATCTTCCATATTGTAGGCCGCGAGGGCGGCGTCTACCAGGGCGCCTACTTTGTTGCCGCCGGGAATCCTTGTCCAGCTGGTATTGATATCGTCGAGTAAACTGTTTTTGGGTGTGTTGCCTTTAATCGTCAGGAAATATTCCTGCGAGCTGCCCCTGGCTGCCGCAACGCCAAATCCCTGGCTTTTGTGCTGGGAGCGGCTTTCGGCGGCAATCTCACCAAAGCCTTTTCCAAGCAATGGATTATAGGCGCCTACATCTATTTTAAACTGATCGTCGGAGGTAGTGTTGACATTACCGAAGCTAAAGGTATTCCAGAGGATCCGTTTGGCCTGCCAGGGTTTTACCCGTGTCAGCTGTTCGGGAAAGCGTTTGGGATCGGCTGCGGCGCTATAGGCTTCCTCCGCCAGCATGGCCGAAGCGGTATGATGTCCGTGTCCGGCGCGACTGTCGGCCGGGAAGCGGCAAATGATCACATCCGGTTGAAATTTGCGGATCATATATACTACATCTCCCAGGATCTGTTCCCTGTTCCAGATGGTAAATGTTTCCTGTGGATTTTTGGAGAAGCCGAAGTCCTGTGCACGGGTAAAAAATTGTTCTGCACCATCGATGCGGCGTGCCGCCAGCAGTTCCTGTGTACGGATCAGGCCCAGTAACTCGGACTGTTCATTGCCGACCAGGTTTTGCCCGCCATCACCGCGGGTGAGCGACAGGTAGCCGGTGCGATATAGTTTTTCCTTTGCCAGGTAACCGAGCAAACGGGTGTTTTCGTCGTCAGGATGGGCGGCAATGTACAATACGCTTCCAAGCGTATCTAACTTTTTCAATTGCAGTTTTATGTCGGCTGCGTTCCATACAGGCGAAGGCTGTGCCAATGCGGGTAAACCCAATGCTGCCAATAAAATTATAACCAGTGCGGTAGATCGTCTTATAAACATTTGTTGGTACGTGAATTTACAGATGGCCAAAAGTAATAATTAATTAGTGGGACGGGAAGATAAATATGATGAACGTAGCAGAACGCAGGATCGCAGTATCTTCAATACATATACGAACAGTAGCTGTATCAAAACCGAACAATTTAAATATATTCTAAATATACATTCTTTTGGTTTATAGTGGTCCCGGTCAGTGGCATCTCCTTTGGGCAACACGAACCACATATTCTCTGCTATGATAAAAAACTACCTGAAGGTTGCCTGGCGTAATCTGATCAAAGACCGCCGGTTTGCTTATCTCAATTTAATTGGTTTATCTACGGGGCTTGCATGTGCGCTCCTGATCTATGTTTGGGTACAGGATGAACTGAGTATCGACAAATTTCATAAAAACGACGCCACCCTTTTCCAGGTATTGGAAAACAGAGTACAGGCGAGCGGTATCTGGACGGCGAAATCCTCTCCTGTACCAATGCCCGAAGCGCTGAAAAAAGACATGCCCGAAGTGGAGTATGCCGCCTATGTCTCTCCCGTGAGACAATCCACACTTTCTGTAAAAGATGATGTTGGCATAAAGACCAAGGGTAAATATGCGGACAAGGATTTTTTCAATATGTTCTCTTTTGATCTGATGGAAGGAAATCCAAACCAGGTGCTGGCTGATCCAACAGCTATTGTGCTATCTGATGTTATCGCCACAAAATTGTTTGGTACCACCGAAAATGTGATCGGCAAAACGGTCGACTTCCAGCATGAGCAAAAATTTGTTGTTTCTGGTGTGTTTAAAGCACCTGATCAACATTCATCGGAACAGTTTGATTTTGTTTTACCTGTCCGCATGCTGAAGATGATAAAGGAAAACGCTGATGAATGGGGCAATACAGGATACTACACGTTTATAACGCTAAAACCAGGCACCAACATCAACAAGTTCAATGCTAAAATCGCCAACTACATTAAGCTTAAAACGAACAATGAGATTACCTACCGCACGCCATTCATTCAGCGTTATTCAGAGAATTATTTGTATGGCCGCTTTGAGAACGGTATCCAGGTGGGAGGCCGGATAGATTATGTACGGCTGTTTTCCATTATCGCCATTTTTATACTGGTAATTGCCTGCATCAATTTTATGAACCTCTCTACTGCAAAGGCAGCCGGAAGGGCAAAGGAAGTAGGCATCAAAAAAGCGATGGGCGCCGGCCGGGGTGTACTTATGCTGCAATACCTCGGGGAATCTATGGTAATGGCTTTTGCATCGCTGCTGATGGCCATTTTACTTGTGTTCCTGTTGCTGCCGGTTTTCAACAATCTTACAGGGAAACAACTCTCGTTGTTCCATTTTGATACCGCACTGATATTATCAGGACTCGGCATTACATTCTTTACCGGTTTAGTGGCAGGTAGCTATCCTGCGTTTCATCTTTCAGGGTTTAAGCCTGCTGCCGTGCTGAAAGGAAAGATCAATGGTTCTGTGGGGGAACTGCTGATCAGGAAAGGATTGGTGGTGTTTCAATTTTCCCTCTCCATTGTACTGATCGTTGCGGTGTTGGTGGTGTACCGGCAGATCAGCTTTATCCAGACAAAAAATCTGGGTTACGACAGGGACCATGTAATTACGTTCGCGAAAGAGGGAAAACTGTCACGGAATGAGGTAAGTGAACGTTTTCTTGCAGAGGTGAAAGATATACCGGGAGTAAAAATTGCTTCTGGTATGGGGCATGGATTAACCGGTCATAGCAGCGGTACCTCCGATGTAGTATGGGAAGGAAAGGATCTGAAAGATGAAACCGAATTTGAAGTGGTGGATGTAAATTATGACCTGCTGAAAACGCTGGACATTAAGATAAAAGAAGGCCGGGATTTTTCACGCGACTTTGGCGCTGACACCTCCATGATCATCTTTAATGAAGCCGCCATAAAATTCATGGGGATGAAAGACCCTGTTGGAAAATCCGTTAAACTGTGGGGTAAGGATATGCGGATTGGAGGAGTTGTGAAGGATTTTCATTTTGAATCCCTGCACGAAGAGGTAAAGCCCTTGTTTTTTGAGCTGTCTCCGGAAAATGCCAACCGGTTTATGATTAAAGTAGAGACAGGCCGGGAGAAAGCAGTGATTGCCAGATTACAGGAAATGTACCTGCAAATGAACCCGGGGTTCTCTTTTGATTACAAGTTCCTGGATGAAAGATACCAGACCTTATATGCCGCAGAAAACCAGATCTCCCGGTTGTCCAGGTACTTTGCCGGTCTTGCTATTCTCATTTCCTGTCTTGGTTTATTCGGACTGGCCGCCTTTACAGCGCAGCGGAGAAATAAAGAAATCGGCATCCGGAAAGTACTGGGCGCCACTGTAGGTACTATTGTGATGATGTTGTCGAAAGATTTCCTGCGACTTGTATTGATCGCTATGCTGATTGCTTTCCCGGTGGCCTGGTGGGCTACCACGCAGTGGCTGAAAGGGTTTGCCTATAGTATCCGTATAGACGCGGGGATATTTGTAGTAGCGGGTATTTCCATTATCCTGCTCACCTTCCTGACCATCAGTTTTCAATCGGTAAAGGCTGCATTGGCTAACCCCGTGAAGAGTTTGAAGTCAGAATAAATAGAAAAGTCCCGGTGAGAACCACCGGGACTTTATTTCTTCATAAGCAAAAATCCAACCAGCTCGTAAGCAAAAACCAATTATTAACAAAGGCGGTTTAGATTTAATTGTAACCTTCGTTCTGCTGGTTGCGTATGTTGGGGTTAGCATCCAGTTCTCTTTGTGGTATGGGCAATATTACTTTCGTACTAGGCCACGCTACCGGTATCGTTTTGTCACTCGCCAGGTATTTGGTGAATGAACGTTTTGTTCTGATTAAGTCAAACAGCCGGTGTCCCTCAAAGGCCAGTTCCTTTCTTCTTTCCAACAGGATTGCGTCCAGGAGTGCAGGTCCGGTAACGGTTACCGGCGGTGCATTATGGTCGGCGCGTTGAGCCACCAGTTGCAGGTCAGCCTGTGCTTCCGCGGTGCTTCCAAGGTGTGCAGCGGCTTCTGCACGGATCAGGTATAATTCTGCCAGCCGCATCACTTTAATACTTTCTGTGAATGTGCTCACATCTTTGTATTTGGTGATGATGTTTGCCGGGTCTTCGCCACCGTTGCCGGCGCGTTTGCCTTTCAGCAGAAAGTCCCTTCTTACATCTGTTGCCTGGTAGATATTGTAGATGTTATTCGTTGCGAGTACATCACCATATCCATCCTGGCTGAACATATAACTTAAACCATCTGTGTTCCGGTTATCTACCGGGGTATTGATGATTTCAAAAACGGTTTCATTGTTATTGGTGATCTTAAAATCGCTCACCAGTTCTTCGTTGGGCAGCAGTGCGTATTTGTTGGACCGGATCACTGCATCCGCATAAGTTGCAGCGCCCTGCCAGTCTTCTTTATACAACAATATCCTCGACAACAGCGCCCTGGCGGAATACACATTAATACGTCCGGAAGAGAAAGCCGTGCTTTTGCTTTCTTCAAACCTGCTGATCGCCGTGGTAAGGTCGCGGATGATCTGCGCATACGTATCTTTCATACTACTGCGTGAAGGCGACTGCACGGAATCCACGTTGGTGATGGTCACAATGGGAATCCCCATGTGCGTGGCCCCGGGCGTATAGTTATAAGGCTGCGCAAACATGCGCGATATATCAAAGAACACCTGTGCCCGCAATGCGTAAGCTTCCGCTACAATCTGTTTTGCCTCTGCGCTGTCTGCCGCCGATGGTAACAGGGAGATGTTGGGTCCCTTCATAATTACCATATTGGCATTGGCTACTACGGCGTATAACTGGTTCCATGAATCGGTGGTATACTGGTCGTTGGCAGTAACAATGTACTGGTCCTGGTTACGATACCGGTTGCTGTTGATGACGCTGATAAATCCATTGTCGGACCGGAGATCAGGCAGCAGCGGCATGGTGCGTCCGTAATAATTTTCATTCTGCATCAGCGAATACACGCCGTTGATGGCTGCCCGCAGTCCGGGCAGATCGGTAATAGCGCGACCGGTTTCTGTTGACTGATCCGGCTTCTGATCAAGGAAATCCTTGCTGCAGGCGCCGAGTAAGCCAGCCAGTAACAGGAGTACGCCGTATGTATATTTCTTTTGCATGAATACCTTAAAAATTTACATCCAACCCTACCAGGAAGGTTTTAAATACCGGCGGACGCTGATCATAATCTCCTGTTACCGGTACTTCCGGGTCCATTGTGAGATACTTATCTTTTACATACGTCCATAAATTATTGCCGCGTACATATATTTTCACTTCGTTGATATTGGCTTTCTTCAACCAGTCTTGCGGCAGGTTGTAAGCGAGCATCACGTCCCTCAGCCGGATAAAGCTGCCGTCGTACAGGAACCGGGATGAGCTCTGGTTGCTTAAACCGGATTGTGTGCCACCGAATACTACCTTGGGTACGTTGGTGATATCGCCGGGTTTCTGCCAGCGGTTTTCATAGATGAGGCGCGACATTTTTGCGCCTCCGCCAAATCCACCACTGCCATCTGATTCTGTGAATGTTCCCCAGTTGTCGTATACTTTGTTTCCCCAGTTATAAAAGAACTGGAAGCTGAAATCAAATCCTTTGTAGCTGAAATAATTGGTAAGGCCGCCATAAAATTTTGGCAGGGCGCTTCCCTGGTTAAACCTTTGTGCTTCGCCGTAAGATTTGGTGGTAGCGGTTTTAGACGCATCTTTATACCACAGTGCTTCACCGGTTTGCGGATCCGCCCCTGCGAATCCTGCGAGAAAAAACTGGTAGAAATCTGTTCCCACTTCTCGTTTATACGGGATGCCGGTAATTGGATTATCCAGCCGGGTAATTTTATTATTCAGCGTTGAGATGTTGGCATCTGTACGCCATGAGAATTCATTTTCATTTTTTGCGATGATGTTGCGGGAAGAAAGGGATATTTCCCAGCCGCTGTTTTTCATCTCTCCATTATTTCTGAAAACAGTAGTAATACCATTTGCAGAAGATACCGGTACATTGAGCAGTAACCTTGAAGTGGTTCTGTTATAGTATTCCACCGAACCGGACAACCTGTTTTTAAGCAGGGCAAAATCCAGTCCTATATTAAATGGCCTGTTCTGTTCCCATGTAAGGAAAGGATTGGGATATTGCGTGAGCACATACCCCGGTTTCCCATCATAATCATTTGCCGGACTATACAGCGACAATGAAGCATAATTATCAATAGCCTGGTTTCCGTTGCTGCCGTAGCTGGCTCTTATCTTTAATTCGTTAATGACGTTTACATTCCGGAGGAATGGTTCCCGGTAGATATTCCACGCGGTTCCAATGGACCAGAATGCGGCACTTCTTTTCTGACGGCCGAACCTGGAAGAGGCGTCTCTCCGGATGGAGGCGGTCAGATAATATTTCTGCTGGTAATCGTAGCTGTTATTCAGAAACAATCCTGTTAATGAATTTGCGTTGGATACAGAGGATACACTTTCCGGTTTGGAAGCATCGGCCAGCAGCTGCAGGTCGGGCAGCAGGTTGGAGGCTGCTGAGGAGTTACCGCTGTTGGTTGTTTTCTGTGCTTCGTATCCTACAAAAGTATTGATTCCGTGGTAACCCCATCTCCTGTTGAACCGCAGGATATTTGTAGATACCCAGTTGTTCCACAGGTTGTTGTTTACCGATACCCAGCCATTGGTATTTCTTCCGTCGCCAAATCCCGGTGCAAAAAATGAATTGCTGCGGGCGTAGTTCAGGTCGAGGCTGATCTTCGTTTCAAAGGAAAGAAAATCAGTGAATGCGTATTTGGCGCCGGCCCCGCCGAGCAGGCCATAGATGGTACCTGTGCGGGTATCGCCATTCAGTACTGCCACCGGGTTAAAGGTGTTGTTGTAGCTGAAGTCGTAGCTGCCATCGGCGTTATAAATTTTCAGCCAGGGTTGCAGGCGGACGAGTGAGCGTACCGGGTTAGCCATCAGTCCTACATCTCCTACTGCGTTTGCACGCTGGTAGGATAACGACAGGTTAACGTCGAATGATAGGCGGTTGGTGGCCTGGTTGCTCAGGTTGAGCTTACCCGTCATACGTTTATAGTCCACTCCTTTCAGGGCTGATTTGGAATCATATAAGCCGCCGGAAACATAAAATTTTGTTTTATTACTTCCGCCTGCGGCAGATAGATTGGCTTGTGTATAGCCTCCATGGCGGGTTAGCACATCGATCCAGTTGGTATTAACGGTTGTATCCACGCCACGTGCGCGGAGTTCCCGTTGAAAACCGGCTTCCCCTGTGCCATCTGCTTTGTGCGCCCATCCTTCGCGGAGGAGTTCCATCATCTCGTTGGTATTGAGCGGATAGTTGGCCTGCGGAATGGTGAGCTGGTTGCTGCCTCTTTGTATGGTTGCGCCGATCTTTGTTCTGCCCTGGCTGCCGGTTTTCGTCGTAATCAGTATTACGCCGTTGGCAGCGCGGGAGCCATAGATCGACGCAGAAGCTGCATCTTTCAAAACAGAGATAGAAGCGATATCTGCGCTGTTAATTCCTGCCAGGGAATTAACATTATAATCGGTGAGGTTGTCTGTTACCACAGGCGTGCCGTCTACCACGTAAAGTGGCGAGCTGCCTGCGGTAATAGAGCCTATACCACGTATGTGAATACTGGGTATGGATCCGGGCTGGCCGGAACCATTGGTAGATTGTAAGCCGGGTACATTGCCTTGTAAGCTTTCCTGGAAGCTGCTACGGGGCGCTTTATCATACAATGAAGCACTTACCATAGTAGCTGAACCTGTCAAAGAACTTTTTGTTTGCACGCTATAAGCTACTACCACTACTTCGTTCAATCCTTTGGAATCGTCTTTCAGCATGATGTTGAGATGAGCCGTGTTGTTTACCGTCACCCGCTGTTCTTCATAACCAATGAAAGAACAGATCAACGTTGCTGAGGAAGGCGCTTCCATGTGGAATGCTCCGTTCTCATCTGTAGTAGTTCCCTTATTAAGACCTGCAATACGCAAACTCACACCTGGCAACGGATGTCCGAAAACATCTGTTACCGTTCCGTTGATACTGACATTCCTGATCTCTTTGTTTTCCGGTGCAATAGCCACCAGGGTGGCAGAAAGCTGTTTAAACGTGAGGCCGGTGTTTTTCAGTATCTTCTTTAAGATATCTTCTGTCAAAGCATTGGTTTCATTCACCGACACTTTTTTGCCTGCGGGAATAAGATCGTTGCGGTAAACAAAACGGTAACCGCTTTTCTTTTCGATCATCTTCAGCAGCCGTGTCAATGGCAATGAATCTGCTTTGATGGAAATGCGCCGGTCCTGTTGACCGAAGACATTCCCAGTTATTTGCAAACAGGTAATAAGAATAATAAAGGACACCAGTTTCATTATCAGTACAACTTTTCCCTATGTTTTTAGACGCAAAAGGATTACATAATGTATGATTTTTTTCCATACATTTAGGTTGTAAAAGGTCATAAAACTACGACAGGACTACATTGCCAAGTGAAGCTAACTGCCGTTTGATCTCAACAAAAGGGGTAAATGTTTGCAGCATTTGCCCTTTTTTTTATATGAGAGGTATCGATTTTCTGTTGACTTCCACCCCTTTACTGGGTAATAAATACTTCATTGCTTACTATTCTGCAATGAAATGATGTTGTAACCTTCAGCGCTTCCAGTACTTCTGAAAACGATTCATTTTTAAAAGTAGCGGTGAAATGGTATTGTTTTAATTTGTTACCGTTGAGATGGATTTTGATACCATACCAACGTTCCATTTTCAGCGCAATATCTTCGAAGTTATCATTGTCGAATACGAGGTAGTTGTCGCACCAGGCGGTTTCCGCCACCATGCTGTCCTGCGTGTTACTATGAATATTTTCCACCTTGTAGCCTGCCACCAGGTTGGGTTGTGTCAATTTATCTGCCGGTGCGTGTTGTAAGATGATCTTTTGGTTAGGCGTTAGTTTCACATTCCTTTCCATGCCGTCATTCAAGATTACTTCTACGGCGCCGGTGATCAGTGTAGCTTCTGTGGTTTGATCCCCTGTATATGCTTTTACATTAAAAGAGGTGCCCAGTACTTTGATATCCATCCTGGAAGTGTGGATAGAAAAGGGTTTGGCTGCATTCTTCGCTACATCAAAAAACGCTTCTCCTTCTAAAGTAACCTCCCGGTTTTCCAGGTTGTTCATATCAGGATTATAGGTTAAACGGCTGCCACCATTGAGCCATACTTCTGTTCCGTCCGGCAGCTGTGCCCTGGAGCGGGAACCATCGCGGGTATAAATGGCCGCCATAGCTGCTTTACCGGCTTTTTGCGGATATTTTATTGATAAGAGATAGATACAATAGCCTCCCAGCATCACTACCAGTACAGAAAGCACGGCCACCCATTTGCGGAAGTTCCTTTTGACTTTCTTAACGGGTAATTCCTCCTGCGGAAACTCCTCTTCCATTCTCACGAGGTGTTTTTCCAATGCAAGCCCGGTCCTGGTTTCCCATTCCTTATTGCCGGCCGGTTGGGGCCAGTTGCTTAATACAGATAATTTATATCTCAGATCCGGATCTTTCTGCAATGATGCTTCCAGTTCACGCAACTCCTCCATCGTGGCCTCGCCCGATACTTTCCTTCCCATCAAAAGCCATATTCTTTCCTGTTCCATGTGTATGATACAAAAGCATGATTATATAGAAGGACAAGTAAATTGCAAGAATCTACTACTCCACCTAAAAAAAAAATTAAATTATTTTGTTTTGATAAAGGAGAGGTTAATTACCTCGCTGATTTTTTTGAGTGCCTGGGCCATGTGAACATCAATGGTGTTCACAGAAATATCGAGGATCTGGGCTACCTCTTTATATTTAAGGCCATCTTCGCGGATCAGTTTAAAGATCATCTTCCTTTTGGGTGGGAGTGCGTTTACGGCGGCTTCTATCCTTTTTACCATTTCCCCGGAAATGAAGATCTGTTCCGGCGTGGCGTAACTGACGCTGATATCCACTGCCACTTCATCGAGACTGAAATGTTGCGTGCGGGCTTCCTTATTTAAGTAGTTGAGGGCAATATTTTTGGTAGATACATAGAGGTATACCCGGAGGTTATCTACCTGGAGCAGACGTTCGCGCTGCTTCCAGACGTTCATAAACACATCTGACGCAATTTCTTCCGCAGACTCCCAGGATTTCACAATAGAAAAGGCAAACTGACTCAATGGTTTGTAAAACAACCTGAACAATGCTTTATAAGCCTGTTCATCCCCAAGAGATGCCACCCGTTCCACCAGTAGCTGTATATTAGCTTCTTCCCTCAATGATTTGGTTTTTGGTTGAAAGTTGATCCCTAAAGATAATACAGATTTTTTCTTAATTTGATCTTGTCTAACATCTTTTTTTATATAATATGAATTGATCCTAAAGCATATAAGCCCGCTGCTTTAATACCGCGCTACTTTTTAAACATAAAATACACGGCGCCGATGAGAAAGAAAAACGAAACCAGGTAGTTCCATCTCAGGGGTTCCTTGAGAAAAGTGACGGCAAAAATGCTGAAAACGGTGAGGGTAATGACTTCCTGGATGGTTTTAAGCTGGAAGCCGCTGAACCCCTCCTGTGCGCCGTAGCGGTTGGCTGGCACCATAAAACAATACTCAAAGAAGGCAATGCCCCAGCTGATAAGGATTACTTTCCAGAGGGCAACATCCTGGTGTTTGAGGTGGCCGTACCAGGCGAAAGTCATGAAGGTATTGGAGATGGTGAGCAAAATAATAGTGCGCATGCGTGATTCAAAGTTTGTCCAAATCTATAATTTTGTAAAATAATATCCCGATTATTTGTTCACCTGTATTGGTATCTCAGGGCGGGACCTGTAAACCTTAAACAGGATTATCTGACAAAAGTGTAAACCTATTTCAGGACGATGCCACCGGCATAGTGTATTGGGAGTGTATGGGAAGTGTATCATGAGTGTATCATGAGTGTATAGGGAGTGTATGGGAAGTGTATGGGGACTATATGGGGAGTACGACACATACGCTACTCCTAAGTATCCGAGAAGTATTGGAGATGTATCGGAGAAGTATCCCAGAAGTAACAGCTGTATCATACCGGCGCCCGGATCCGGACTGCTTCTGTTCAGAAGCGGACAGTAAAGGATCTTTATCGATTTGATAATCAAATCAATATAAAAAGGCATGTTTTTGGGCGATAGTTACCCGCAAAAAGCCAATTGGTCAGTATGTTCAAAAATTATCTGAAAGTTGCCTGTCGAAATCTGCTAAGAAACAGGACCTTCTCCTTTATCAACCTCACTGGTCTGGCCGTGGGATTGGGTTGCTTTTTGTTGATTGCACTGTATGTGCTGGACGAATTGAGCTACGACCGTTACTACAATAAAGCAGGAGATATTTACCGTATCAACGCGGATGTTCGTTGGGGTGGCCAGGAGCTTCGGGTGGCTGAGACTTCAGATATGATGGGCCCTATTCTCAAAGAGGATTATGCGCAGATACAGGAATACACCCGGATTTACTCCCACAGTGGCGACACGAAGCTGATCAGGAAAGGGAGCGAATACATCACCGAAACACGTACGGCTTATGTCGATTCAACCTTCTTCAACGTCTTTGCATTCCCGGCGCTGGAAGGCGATACCCGGACTGCGTTGAATGTCCCCTATGCTGTGGTGATGACGGCATCGGCCGCGGCCCGCTATTTCGGATCGGCCAACAATGCCATCGGGAAAACGATCGAAGTCCAGGACGGCGGTAAAGACGTTCCCTATAAAGTGACTGCCGTGATCGCGAATATACCGGGCAATACCCACTTCCATTTTGACCTGTTGTTCTCCATGCAAAGCCTCGATTACAAATGGGGACAGATAGGCAATGTCAATTTTCACACTTACCTCCTCCTCAAACCTGGCACCGATTACAAGGCTTTTGAAAAAAAGTTTCCCGCTTATATTAAGAAACATCTTATTCCGGCCATGAAGGATTTTCAGATCTACAGTATGGCAGACCTGGAAAAATCGGGGAACGGATTCCGCTTTTCACTCATTCCTGTAACACAAATACATCTGTATTCCGACAGACAGGGCGGTGAAGAATTGAGCCCGCCCGGCAGTGTTCAATATGTCGCCATTTTTTCTGCCGTAGCGTTGTTCATCCTGCTTATTGCCGTCGTCAACTTTATGAACCTGACAACGGCGCGATCCGCCGGCAGGGCGCGGGAAGTGGGCGTCCGTAAGGCATTAGGAACCGCACGCGGGGAGCTGGTGATGCAGTTCCTGACGGAATCCACCCTGATGGTGTTCCTGTCGTTATTGATTGGTATCGGGATCGCCTTCCTGGCGCTGCCCCTTTTCAATTCATTGTCTGGCAAAACAATGACCCTGGCCAGTCTTTTTTCGCCGGTGATTCTCCCATTGCTGATTGCATTGCCTTTTGCGGTGAGTTTGCTGGCAGGAAGCTATCCCGCTTTTTTCCTGTCTGGCTTTAAACCTATCGAAGTATTAAAAGGTCAGTTGAAGGCGGGTACAAAAAGTGGATGGCTCCGGAGCACCCTGGTTGTCGTGCAGTTTACCATTTCAATTGTGCTGATCATTGCTACAATCGTCGTGTTCAGGCAGCTGCGTTATATTCAGACACGCGACCTTGGATTTAATAAGGAGCAGGTATTGATTATTGATGGTGTTGATGCGCTGGGCAATAATGCGGATGTTTTTAAGAGGGAAGTGACGCAATTGTCCGGCGTGAAAGCAGGAACACTGAGTGCCTTTTTACCGGTTTCCAAATCGGCCCGCAATGTATATAATGTCTTCAAAGACCCTGTTCAAACCGCATCAAATAGTTTCAATGTAGAAACCTGGGCGATCGATGACGGATACTTTTCTACCATAGGCATCAAGGTCTTAAAGGGAAGGAACTTTTCCCCCGGTTTCACCACTGATTCGTCGGCTGTTATCATCAACGAGGCGGCTGCGCGGATTTTAGGCTACGCCGATCCGGTTGGAAAGAATATATATACCTTCAACGATGCCGGAAAGCCAACCACTTACCCGGTCATAGGTGTAGTAAAGAATTTTAATTTTGAAACATTACACCATGAGGTCCGCCCGCTCATGTTCACCTTGCAAAGAAGCACAGGCCTCGCCTCTTTTAAAGTAAATACTTCGCTTATTGCCCCGCTGATCGGAGAGGTCCGGGACAAATGGGCTGCACTGGCGCCTGGCATACCTTTTAGCTTCCGGTTCCTGGATGATTCTTTTAACGAGATGTACCAATCCGAACAACAGGTCGGGAAGATTGCCACTATCTTTTCGGTATTGGCTATATTGATCTCCTGCCTCGGTATGTTCGGGCTGGCGACTTTTGTGGCTGAACAAAGAACAAAGGAGATGGGAATCCGCAAGGTATTGGGGGCAAGCATACAGGGAATTGTCCGTTTGCTTTCGGCAGATTTTATAAAGCTGGTGGCCATCGCCTTCGTTATTGCCACTCCTTTCTCCTGGTGGATCATGCGTAAATGGCTGCAGGACTTTGTTTACCGGGTAAACTTCAGTTGGTGGATTTTCCTGGCAGCGGGTTTGGCCGCCTTGCTGATTGCATTGGTTACGGTGAGTTTTCAGGCGATCCGGGCAGCGCTGGCGAATCCTGTCAGGAGCCTCAGAATGGACTGAATTTTATTGTGAAGGAGGTCAGATCTGTTAAAATCAGGAATGTTTCTTTGTACTAACCAATAGCTCCCGTACGTCTACATCTAATGCAGCGGCGATTTCAAATAAGGTTTCTATCCCTGGTTGAACAGTATTAGTACACCATTTGGACACGCTTCCAATAGAAACACCCAGTTGTTCTGCCAACCAATTATTAGTTTTTCCCTGTTCTACTATTACTATTTTAATCCGGTTAAATATTTTTTTAGACATAAATAGGTGCTTTCAGAACTATAAATAGCAAAATAGCAATTATTTATTAACTGAATAACAACATTATAGATATGAGCACAGCATAAATTAGCAATATTATAACCAATATAAGTTATAATATTACTAATTTAAGTATCTTTATTAAAACATTTAACCATGCAATCTTCTTCAGCCATCTTTGTTTTTAACCAAAACCCATTTCGCCTTTCCGAAGAAGAATACCATTCTCCGGAAATGGTGTTGAAAAACTACTTTGAGCTATTTGGCCCGGGTGAAACCAACGACATCCTCGCTTCTGTTCAAACAGAAGCGCTTACAAACCCTGGCAGTCCCTATAGCGCTGTGAGTGAGCGAATGAAAGTGTTGTCCTGTTTTACAGAACTAAACCGGTTAATAGAGGCCGCGTTTGTCATCTCCCAGAAAAAATAAAAGACCACCTGCAGCTAACCCAACAATACTATCCCCCAAAACAAATCCCAAAATCCAAAAGTAAAAATCAGTCAAATCAGCGTAATCCTGAGAAAGACAAAATCCGCGCATAAAAAAAAGAGGGACCGTAAGAGGCCCCCCTGCATCAAACCAAAATGGGTTTTCCATCATGGACTGATTTTGTGTTGTTGGTTGCTATTTCATTATTAAAGACTATTGTTCTAATTTGATTTCGCCCAGGTCGGTAGCTTTACCGTCTTCTACTTTTACATCTTTAACTACGGCATTTTTGTAAGGGCTTTTACCGAGAATAGTAATAGTGTAAGATCCTGCTTTAGCAGCGGGGATAGTGAATGCACCCTGTGAGATAGCGCCTTTCAGCTTATCTGTACCATTGTCTGCTTCTACTTCTGTAGCACTGTCAGCCGGAGTAATTTTACCGGTGATAGAACCACCTTCTACTACTAATACTTTCAGAGAATCTTTACCTTGTAAAGAATCTACTCTCTGTAAAGAGTCGATTCCGGTTAAAGAATCTACCTGTAAAGAGTCCATTCCGCTCAGGGAATCAACCTGCAAAGAATCCATTCTGCTCAGGGAATCTACCTGTAAAGAATCCATTCCACTCAGGGAATCCACCTGTAAAGAGTCCATTCTCTGCAATGAGTCTATTCCGCTCAGGGAATCAACTTTCTGGAGAGAATCGATTCCCATCAGAGAATCTACTGTCATTAAGGAATCAAATCCTTTTAAAGAGTCCAGGCGCTGTAATGAATCAACACTGAAAACTTTTACTGAATCGAGGCTAACAAGGGAATCTGTTGCAATTGAATCCACCATTGCGGCGGTGCTGTCTACAGATTTTACTGCTTTTACATCAGCACTTTTGAAAGCAGACATTCCGATTACCATTGTTGCTAAAGCGAGCGTTCCTACAATTGATTTTTTCATGGCATCAATTTTTTGTATGGTTAATATTTATGATGATTATCCCCGGTCCGGATGAATGTGCATGGTTTTTGTTATATGCCCTCATCGTTGGCTACCGTATATAAACAATACATCCGACAATTCACTTACCATTAGTCAAAGAAATGTTAAAGTGAAAAAAAGAATTATGAATCAGTATACTGGCTGCTTTCGTAATTAGTAATTTTAAAAATTATCTTCGCACTACGGAAACAAGACAAAAGATCAAAAGCATGTTGCAATTGAGTAACGACGAAATAGTAAAAGGCATCCGGAGCAGAAACAAAGATGTATTCGAAGCTGTTTTTAAACAGTTCGCCCCTTCTATGTATAATATAGCGGTCCGGTATGTAAAAGATGAAGATGACGCGAACGATATGGTACAGGATGTTTTCCTCAACTTGTGGAAAGGTGCGGAAAACCTGGATGAGAGAGCCCCGGTTAATCATTATCTCGCAAGAGCGACCGTTAACACCTGTTTAAACCGCATAAAAAAAGAACAACGGAAAGAAGTATACGCCAAGGAACAAATGCAAACTGCCAGTCCTTCGGAAAATAATCATTCCCTGCTGGAACATAAGGAGCTGGAAGCCAAATACCGCTCTGCCCTGGAGAAATTACCGGAACAATGCCGCCGTGTTTTTGAAATGAGCCGCCTGAAAGGCTTGTCGCCAGCCGAAATCGCTGAACAACTGAATATCTCTATCAATACAGTATACGCCCATTTGACCACAGCTTTAAAACGATTACGGGTAGACCTTATTAATAAGTCGTAGGATACGCCTGAAATTTTTTTTATTATCGCTTAATGGTATAACGTTCCCTGGTTGTATTACTAATAAGAAGCCATGAATAATCAAACAGACATAGATATAGTGATCCGTTACCTGGAAGATCCGGACAATGAGCAGCACAAAATGCAGCTCAACGAATGGATTCAACAGGATGCTGGTAACCTGGACATCTTCCTGGATATGAAAGGCATGTGGCACGGCGATCCGCTTCCTGCTGCCTCTGCTTTCGACACCCAGGGACAATGGCAGGCACTGGATACCATGCTGGATAAGGTTCCCGCAGTCACTGCCGCGCTTCCTGCACAAGAGCAAAACACCCGTGTGATCAGGATGAACCGCAGGTACTGGTGGGCTGCCGCCGCTGTGCTGCTGATAGCCGGCACATGGACCTGGCTCGGCCCCGGTGGATATAAAACCTATGCCACTGCACAGCAACAGGATAGTTTGCGTCTGCCGGACGGCTCTATGATGTACCTCAACGCGCATACACAGGTACGCTATGCCCGTGGATTTGGAAAAGATAACAGACAGGTTAAAATAGATAAAGGAGAAGCCTTTTTTGATGTTACCAAAAACGATGCCCTCCCCTTCATTGTAAATGCCCCCGAAGTAGAAGTACAGGTACTCGGTACTGCCTTCAACGTGAAAGCCGCCAACAGCGGTGTTAAAGTATTCGTGCAGTCAGGAAAGGTAAGCGCCGCCTACAAAGGCAAAGAGAAAAAGGTAATTCTCACCCCCGGTGTGGAAGCCTCTCTGAAGCATAATGGCAGCGAAATAGATACCCGTATCCATAAAAAGAACAACAATATTCTGGCCTGGAAAACCCGGACCTTAACTTTTGACGATACCCCGCTCACAGAAGTGGCGGACGCCCTTGAAGATTTTTATAATGTAGAGATTAAAATCAGCAATCAACAACTGGCTGATAAGAAACTGCTGGCTACCTTCCCCAACATGTCGCTGGATGAGGTACTGGACATTATGAGAAAAACCCTTCAAATTAACATTTCGCATAAAAACGACCTGGTAGACATCTACTAATGCGCGCCTGACCTTTTATTTATGCAGCAATTATTGCTACAGGCGCGTATCTCCAATTCCAGGTTTGGACGCGTGCCTGATTTTATTTTCGTTGTTATCCTGGTATTGGCCAATGCTGTAGCTATGGCCCAAAATCCTGATGCCCCTCCAAGAAAAGTTTCCCTTCAGTTTACCAATGCCAGCCTGAAAACCGTGATCCGGGAAATAGAAAAACAAACAAAGTATACCTTTGCTATTTCTTCCGGAGAACTGGAAACCCGCCAGGGCGTTAGCTTACATGTTCACAACAGCCCTCTCCTGGAAGTATTGCCGAAGATCTTCCCTCCTGCCAAATATAAAGTAGAGATAAAAGACGGCCAGATCATCGTTATCCCGCTCAACGCCACTGCGGCAGATCTCACACCTCCTCCCAGCACCAGCTCCAATCCTGATAAATGGACCCTTACCGGCGCCGTTTCCGACGGTATGCAGCCTTTAAGCGGTGTATCTATCAGGGAAAAAGGCACCACTAACGGTACCGCCACTACGGAAAATGGTACTTTCAAAGTGGACCTGGCCAATGGGCAGGCTATCATCCAGGTGTCCCTTATCGGGTTTGAAACCAAAGAAATTGCCGTGAGGGAAAGAAGGAGTATATCGGTGTTGCTGCAACCTGATCTGCGGAAGCTCAACGAGCTGGTAGTATTGGGTTATGGCCTGCAGAAACGCGCTAATATCACAGGCGCCATTGCGCAGGTGGATGGCGTACGGCTCAGAAGCCGCCCGGTAGCCAACGTGATGGCCGCCTTACAGGGTACCGCCACCGGCCTGGTGGTGACCCGCAGCAACGGACAGCCCGGCCGCGAAGGATTTAATATACAGGTACGGGGCGTAGGCTCTTCTTCCGGCAGTAATACGCCTGTGGTCATCGATGGCGTGCCCGGTTCCCTGGCCGTCATTAACCCCGACGACATTGAATCCGTATCCATCCTGAAAGATGCAGCTGCTGCCTCTATTTATGGCGCACGCGGCGCAGGCGGTGTGGTGCTGGTAACTACCCGCACCGGGAAACCTGGTAAGCTGAAAGTGGATTTCAACACCCTTGGCGGATTTGAAACACCCATCCGGTTGCCCAACCGGCTGCCCTCCTGGCAATCGGCCGCCATGCAGAACACCGCCGCGGAAAATGCCGGTCAAACCGCCCCCTGGGACCCCATGGAGATAGATTTAATGAAAACAGGGAACCACTATGCGATCGACTATCAAAACCCTGACTTCTACAAATACTATTATAACTACAATCCTTTGCCGGTGCTTACCAAAAGCAGAACCGGCATTGAAAACTATAACCTGTCGGTAAAAGGCGGCGACAGCTCCAACCAGTTCTCTGCATCGCTGGGTTACTTCGGGCGGCAGGGACTATTTGCCGTTGGCCCGGACCGTACCCACCGAGTGAATGCCCGCGTGAACCTGAACAACCGCTTTAGTAAACACTTCAGCCTGGAAACGCGGTTGTCGTACGCCCAAACCAATACCTTCTCCCCTTCCCAGCCGGTAGAGGGCCCCAATGGCTTGCTGGCAGGCATTTTCCGGGGACCGGGTAATGTGCCGGTGTATGTGCCCAATACCGGCAACTATGCCTATGGCGGCGCACCGGGATATGCTGTTTTGGAAGATGGCGGGGAACGCGATGAAAAAAATAATTATATCGATGCGGTATTTACCCTGCGGGCCGACAGCCTCGCAAAGGGTCTTACGCTCCGGCTTATTTACAGTCCGCAAAAACACACCCTGCGGGACGATATGGGCCGCAATACCATTGCCTTATGGAACCGGGTGGATACCGCCACGCTGGTACAGCCGCATAATATGCTGCAGAAAAGCAAGCTGGAAGCAAAAGGCGGCAACCTGCAACTGCTGGCCGACTACGACATCAAAGAAAATAAAAATAACATTCACCTGCTCGGCGGCGCCACGCAGGAAACATACAACACCACGCAAAACACGGCGGCATCGTACGATATCAGCCAGGCTGAAATCAATTCCAATCACTTTAATAACGCGCCTGCATACACGCAGTTACTGGCGGCCAGCGGTTCTTTATTGTCGATATTCGGAAAGATCAGTTACAACTACGACAACCGCTACCTGCTGGAAGCAAACCTCATAGCATCGCGCTTATCACAGTACAGCACCTCTTTTGTTGGCGGCGAACAGTGGCAGGCATTCCCGTCGTTTTCCGCCGGCTGGCGCCTGAATAACGAAACATGGTTTAACCGCGCGTTGCCATTTTTCAATGAGTTCAAACTGAGGTGGTCATGGGGCAGATTGGGGAATATCAACAGCTGGAACAGTATTCCTAACGACGAACGGTTGCAGACTTTCAGCTTTAACACCTTGCCCCGTTTTCAGCCTTTTGTTTACAAGAACCCCATCATCCAGGCACAGGGATGGGAAAACATTGCTACCAATAATTACGGCTGGGATGCTACTTTGTTCAGGGGCCGGTTGACCATTGCAGCAGATTATTTTATTAAGCATAACCGCGACATGCAGATCCCGGTACTGACAGCCTCCACAGACGGGGCCTGGCCATTGGATTTTCACCGGGGTGAAATGAAATCCTGGGGCTGGGAAATCAACCTGGGCTGGAGAGACGACCGGGGCCCCTTTACCTGGTATATTAACGGGAATCTCTTTTATAACCGCAATAAAGTACTGAAAAATGATAATGTGGCGCCACAGGCTGGCTGGAACCAGGGCATCGCAGGATATCCTTACTCTTCCCTGTTTGGCTATGAGTCTGATGGCTACTTCCAATCGGCCGGTGAAGTGACGCAGCATGCCTTCCAGCACGAAAATACCGGTCCGGGCGACCTTCGCTATAAAGACATCGACGGCGATAACAAAATAGACAATGCCGACCTCGTATACCTGGGCAGCACCGATCCGCAGTTCTCCTACGGGATCGACGCGGGTTTTGCCTGGAAAGGATTTGATGTCTCCGTTTTCTTCCAGGGAGTGGCCAGACGCAAGGTGATGCCTGATCCGCGCTATAATCTTCCTTTTACCGGTAACTGGCAGCAGCCCTGGGACATTAACCAGGACTACTGGACGCCGGAAAATCCCAACGCATTATTTCCACGGCTGTATCTGAACGACCAGCAGAATACCGCCCCATCCTCCCACTGGGCAATGAATGGCGCCTACATCCGGTTGAAAAACCTGCAGGTAGGTTATACCCTGCCGCCGAACTGGCTGAAGAAAATATGGATCACTAATCTGCGTATTTATTTCTCCGGACAGGATCTGTGGGAAACTACTAAAATGAAAATTAAATATTATGATCCTGAACAGGCGGGAGGTTATAACGGAAACGTATATCCGTTTTTCAGATCATATACTTTGGGGCTGACTGTTGGCTTCTGATCCGGCCTTATGCACTGCCATTAAAATCAGCTAGTGTGCAATCCTGTAGCGACTCAGCACCTGGGGCGCTATTTTCAAATCGGGTCGAAAGCGCATGATACCTTTTACAAAATGCGCCAGCAGGTCATTCCCATTGGGTACCAGGAAAATTCTAAACTCCACCGCCTGCAACCGCACCGCTCCGGATTCGTTTTTGACAAACACATACAAACCCGGATTCGTTTCGTCGTAACCCCAATCGGTCCAAAGCACGTCGTACGCATCGCCGCTGCTATTTGTACTCAGCGCCTCATAACACAACGACAGCGCAGGTACACCTTCGCCGTATTGGTGCAGCCCTTCCCTGTCTACCCGGGCCCGCGTATACCGGGGCTTGCCTGACCGGTAAGTGGCGACTGCCATCCATATCAAAGCACATAAAACCGGCGCTGCGACGCCTATCGTAAGCATCCGTGCACCTGTTTCTTTTATCCAAAAGGAAAATACCACACCTGCCAGTAGCGCCGCCAGGACCAATGCAAAAAAGGTCAGCAGGCATACTTTCAGCACAACGGTTAGCCGTCTTGCGGATTTTGAATTCAACGGAGGAAAATCGTCTTCATTGGGCAACATAGCAGGTAGTAAGTATGTTTCTACTCCGTTTTCTTTCCTGCGAGCAGGTACAATGCCGCCATACGTATGGCCACACCGTTTTCCACCTGTTCGAGGATGATGGACTGACCTGAGTCTGCCACATCAGAATTTATTTCCACCCCGCGGTTAATGGGTCCGGGGTGCATGATCACAATTTCTTTATTTAAACTATCGAGCAATTGGCGGTTTACACCGTATGCGAGGGAATATTCCCGGAGGGAAGAAAACAGCGGGGTGTTTTGTCTTTCCAGCTGAATACGCAACACATTGGCCACATCGCACCATTGCAGGGCTTCGCGGATATTGTAGCTCACATTTACGCCGAGAGCAGCTGCCATGTATTTCGGGATCAGTGTGGGCGGGCCTACCACTGTTACTTCTGCGCCCAGTTTTTTGAGGCAGTAGATATTGGAAAGGGCTACCCTGGAGTGCATGATATCGCCACAGATGGCTACCTTCTTACCTTCCACACTACCGAGCCTTTCCCGGATGGAGAAGGCATCTAGCAATGCCTGGGTGGGATGTTCATTGATGCCGTCGCCCGCATTGAGGATGGGCACGTTGATGTGCTTTGCCAGGAAATGCGGCGCACCGCTGGCAGAGTGGCGCATCACCACCATATCCACTTTCATGGATAAGATGTTGTTCACCGTATCTATCAGCGTTTCCCCTTTGGAAACGGAAGATCCGGAGGCAGAAAAGTTAACCGTATCTGCACCCAGGCGCTTTTCCGCTAGCTCAAAAGAGATGCGTGTGCGGGTAGAGTTCTCAAAAAATAAATTTACAATTGTTGTATCGCGAAGCGTAGGAACCTTTTTAATAGGCCTTTGTAAAACCTCCTTAAACTGGTCGGCTGTTTGAAAAATAAGCTCTATATCCTGGCGCTGCAGATCGCGAATTCCGAGTAAGTGTTTTACAGAAAGTGACATTAATGTGCAAATATAAAGGGTGAAATCTGAATTCTGAAATCCGGATTCATTTTAGTCAATCAGAACTACTTCGTCTTTACCATCTCTTTCGTTCCACAACACCCTTACTTTCTGGGAAATGAGGGCATCAATGGTACGTCCGGTATAGTCGGGCTGAATAGGCAACTGCCTGCTGAAGCGACGGTCGATCAGCGTGAGCAGCTCTACAGCCGCGGGCCGGCCAAAGTCCAGCATTGCGTCCAGCGCCGAACGGATTGTACGGCCGGTATACAACACATCATCTATCAACACTACCTTTTTATTTTCTATGGAAAAATCAATATTCGTTTCGTTGGGTACATGCAGGGTTTTGCTCTGGTTAAAATCGTCCCGGTAAAAAGTAATATCCAGTTTACCGTAATCGATACGCGCTCCGGGTACTAATTTCAGCAAGGTTTGATGAATCCTTCCGGATAAATAAATTCCCCGGGGCTGCAATCCAATCAGCACGGTTTGCTCAAACTGTAAGTTATTTTCTATCAACTGATGACAAAGCCTGTCTATCGTAATAGCCATTTGCTTGCCGTTTAGTATGGTTTTCAAAACACAACGTTTTAGGGGCCAAAAATAATGATTAAATGCTACAGATAAAAAGCTGAATATTAGAAAAGATTGATAAACAAGGGAATCTTTTCTAAAACAGGGCTGTTTTAAAACAGGCTTGCTGCCTTATAGTTACACAAAAAAATCAATATGACCCGTTGCTCCTCTACTCTTCGTACTTTAGCAGTATCAATAAACGGGGTATGAAACTTTTAAAGATCATTTTAGCTATGACCGCCTTTCTGCAATTATGGGGATGTAAATCCCAGGGACAATTAAAAACAGGGGATAAAATTCCAGCCTTTTCGCTACAGGACCAGAATGGAAAAACTTTTGATATCAATACCGTATTAGGCAAACAGCCATTGGTCATTTACTTCTATCCGAAAGATGAAACCAGTGTATGCACCAAAGAAGCATGTTCATTCCGTGATTCGTACCAGGACTTTCAGAAGTACGGCGCACTGGTAATCGGCATCAGTGCCGATAACGTGGCTTCGCATCGCAGTTTTGCCACGCATCACAATCTTCCTTTCACCCTGCTCAGTGATCCGAAAAATGAAGTACGCAAATTATTTGGTGTGCCTAATACTTTTGTGATACCGGGTCGTGTGACTTATATCGTAGATAAGAACGGCGTGATTGTGCATGAATTCAATTCGCTGCGCGATGGAGAGAAACATGTAACAGAGTCGCTGGCAGCGTTGCAGAAGTTGCAGTGAGTGATGCCTCAAGGCATCACTATTTCATTTACCTGTACAGAAAGATGTGCTGCCAGTTCCCCGTCATCATTATCCAGTGGATAGGCGGTTAAATACTTTAGACGGCCTGTTTCCCCATTAGGATTAAAGAAAAATCTTCCGGGATTACTATAGGTTGTCAATACCTTTGCTGTAAGTGATGAATTAGAGAGGTTAATCAGAAGTCCGAAGGTGATCTGGCTGAACTTACCTACCGCTTGTAAGTTATTACCTGTAATAACAAGGTAATCAGCATTATTACTATGGAATGTGTATACGCTATTCAACGTAAGATCTGATGCTGCCTGGTTTTCATTGGATGACTCCCATAACCATCTGTCTATTTTTCTATCGTTAATGATTAGCTTAACAGCAGTTGGTTCCGTATAACCTGAAAAATATTCATAATGAATATTGTACTGCTCATTTTGCAAATCGACCCGCTTTAATAGTTTTTCTCCCATCACTTCTTCCGTCTCCTTCATTTTAACTTCCAGTTCTTTTTCGAAGGAACGCTGTAAATGATATTTCTCCCGCAGGAAATTATCGAGATCCTTGACGGGAATCTCAGTGGGTTCTCCGGTTACTTTGCTGAATACAATTTGTGGGGATTTGATAACCTGTTTTACAGGAGCAGGCTGAATGATTTTATCTGCAGGTTCTTTGTGGTGTATACTACAACCTGCCAGGGATAAAGAAATGAAGATAAAAAGCTGTCTCATGGGTATCTTAAGATACTACAACTTTCTCATATCCTTAAATGTGGAAATCTCTTCCTTAAGCGCAAACAGCTGCATGCCCCATATGATCCCTAGCACCAACGCAAAAGCTACCAGCGCCAGGGACAAAGACACCTGCATAAAGCTGCCTTCTTCGCGGTTGGTAAGGGTAATAACGCGGATAAGGGCAATGAGGCCCACGCCAAAGAAGATAGCCGCTTTAGTTCCTTTTTTACGCAGCTGTTTCTTAAAATACTCATCAAAAGCGCCGGCGGCAGCGATGCTGGCTTCAGGCTGCGGCGTTCCGTCGGCGAGCAGTAATTGTTCAAGGTCTGCTACGCGGTAATGCTCATGAGGTGCTGAGAAGTATTTTTGTAAGATATCTGCCTGCATAATTCCTGGATACTGAATGAGGATGCAAGGTACAAAAAAGGCGATGGATATAGATCCACCGCCCGCATATAAATCATGAACATTTACTAAGCTTCTTTCAGGAACGGGTACCGGTAATCAGTAGCCGGTACAAAAGTTTCTTTGATGCTCCTGGCGCTTAACCAGCGATAGAGGTTCAGCATAGAGCCTGCTTTATCGTTGGTACCAGAAGCGCGGGCGCCGCCAAATGGCTGCTGTCCTACTACTGCGCCGGTTGGCTTGTCGTTGATGTAGAAGTTACCGGCGCTGTTTACCAGGGTGCGGGTAGCCAGTTCCACTGCATAACGGTCCTGCGCAATGATGGCACCGGTTAAAGCATACTCGGAGGTACTGTCTACCACCTGCATGATTTCTTCAAATTTCTCTGCGTCGTACACGTGGATCGTTAATACGGGTCCGAAAATTTCCTCACACATAGTGATGTATTTCGGATCGGTAGTTTCGATAACGGTAGGCTCAATAAAGTAACCTTCAGCTTTGTTGTAATTACCGCCGGCAATGATCTTTACCGCCGGATCTTTCTTTGCATTGTCGATGTATTGGGCGATCTTATCGAAAGAGCGTTCATCGATCACTGCGTTGATGAAGTTGCTGAAATCTTCGGTGCTGCCCATTTTCATAGTTTTCAGCTCCGCAACTAATTTTGATTTTATATCGTCAGCAAGATTGTTTGGTATGTATGCACGGGAGGCCGCAGAACATTTCTGTCCCTGGTATTCAAAAGCGCCGCGGGCCAAAGCGGTAACGGCGATGTCAACATCCGCTGATTTGTGGATCAGTACAAAGTCTTTACCACCTGTTTCACCAACGATGCGCGGGTAAGTTTTGTATTTGTGGATGTTTTCACCGATGGTTTTCCACATGGTCTGGAATACGCCAGTAGAGCCGGTGAAGTGAATACCTGCAAAGTGAGGATCTGCGAAGCAAACGTCGCCGACAACGGGACCGTTGGCATACACGAGGTTGATAACACCATCGGGCAGGCCTGCTTCGATCAGTACCTTCATGATCACCTGTGCAGCAAACACCTGTGTATTGGCGGGTTTCCATACTACTACGTTACCGCACATAGCGGCAGACGTGGGCAGGTTACCGGCAATAGCGGTGAAGTTGAACGGTGTAACGGCCAGTACAAACCCTTCCAGCGGGCGGTATTCTACCCTGTTATGGATACCGGGGGCGCAAACCGGCTGCTGGCGGTATATTTCGCTCAGGAAGTGTACGTTGTAGCGGAGGAAGTCGATCAGTTCACATGCGCTGTCAATTTCAGCCTGGTAAGGATTCTTACTCTGGCCCAGCATGGTAGCGGCATTGATGTGATAGCGGTATTTGGTGGCCAGGAGTTCGGCAGCGCGCAGGAAGATGCCGGCGCGTTGTTCCCAGTCCATATTGGCCCATTTTTCACGTGCCTCCAGCGCTGCTGCGATGGCGGTTTTCACATGAGACGCATCGCCCATATGGAAGTGACCTAATTTGTGTTTGATTTCGTGGGGAGGGCGCAGATCAACGGTATTTCCGGTGCGGATTTCTTTACCACCGATATACATGGGTATATCTGCTACTTCGCTTTTGAAGGCGGCTAATTGTTTCTTTAATGCAATTCTCTCAGCAGAACCGGGTGCATAAGACAACACAGGCTCATTAGCAGGCGCTGCGTACTCAAAGTATCCTGTATTCATTGTATCCTAATTTTTATATTTGTTTATTTGATCATTTGTAAACCTGGAGGCGCACAAACAATCAAATAAACAAATGACTACGAGTATTGTTTCCGCAGCAAAATTAAGTTATACAACGCCTACGCGCTTATTAATAATTAGTCGATACTTATTAATTATTGTCCTCTTCCTTCTGCATCATCAGGTATGCTTTCACAAAGCCGTTCAGGTCGCCGTCCATTACAGGTCCTACGTTGCCTACTTCAAAGTCGGTGCGATGGTCCTTGATCATTTTATACGGATGGAATACGTATGATCTGATCTGTGATCCCCACTCAATTTTGCGTTTGTTGGCGTTGGCTGCATTTTTCAGTTCTTCCCTTTTGCGAATCTCTTCTTCATACAAGCGTGATTTCAGCATGGTGAGCGCTTTTTCACGGTTCTCTCCCTGCGTACGTGCCTGCTGGCATTCGATGATGATACCGGATGGGATGTGCTTCAAACGTACGGCTGTTTCCACCTTGTTTACGTTCTGTCCGCCCTTACCACCTGAACGGTAAAATTCCCATTCCAGGTCTGCCGGGTTCACTGCAATCTCGATAGTATTGTCTACTAACGGATATACATATACGGAGGCGAAAGAAGTATGTCTGCGTGCATTGGAATCGAAAGGTGAAATACGGACGAGGCGGTGTACACCACTTTCCGCTTTCAGGTGGCCATATGCAAAGTCGCCATCAAATTCCAGCGTAGCGGATTTGATACCGGCGCCATCTCCATACTGTGTATCAATTTCTGATACTTTCCATCCCTGCTTTTCGCCATACATGCGGTACATGCGCAGCAGCATTTCGGCCCAATCCTGGCTTTCCGTGCCGCCTGCACCGGAGTTAATGGTTAATACTGCGGGCATTTCATCTTCCGGCTGGTTGAGGGTGGATTTAAATTCCAGGTCGTCCAGCGCTGCTACTGCAGCATTGTAGGCCTGTTCCACCTCTTCTTCCGTTGCTTCCCCTTCTTTGAAAAAATCGTTCAGTACAGCGCTGTCGTCAATTGCAGCGTTCACCTGATCGTAAAGGTCTACCCAATATTTGTTAACCTTTATTTCCTTCAGAATCGAAGTGGCTCTGACGTTGTCGTCCCAGAAACCGGGCGCCAGGCTTAGTTGTTTGTCGTTTTCTATTTTTGCTAATCGGTCAGGTACGTTAAAGAAAACCTCCCAGGACATATAAACGGTCCCTCATAGCTTTAAGTTGCTCTGCTGTCATAGCTGGCAAATGTATGGAAAAAATGGAGATATATACTAACGGCTTTCAAACTTTGTTGTGATTGTTTACTTTAGCATAATTTTTGTGTTGTAACACGGTAACCATGTCACTAATATTATAAAAAGCACCCATCCGTTATGGTGAGCCATGAAACCCTCCACTTTAAAAACCGGTCCATCTTCAACACGCTAGGTTTTATTATCATGATAGCCGCAAACGCACTGGCAGTGCTGCTTCCCATCAATGGTAAAACAACCGCACAGATTTCGGAAGAATACCCTAACCTTTTTATACCGGCGGGAATTACGTTCTCTATCTGGAGTGTTATCTATCTTTCTTTAACGGCATTTATCATATATCAATTATGGTTATCTTTCTCTAATAAACAACCGGCAACGCTGGCATATGTGATGCAGCGTATGAAAGACTGGTTCCTCATTTCCTGTGTGGCCAATGCCTGCTGGCTGTTTGCCTGGCATTATCACCTGATACCTGTGAGCGTGGCTATCATGGTGATCCTCCTGATTTCACTGATCATCGTACATCTCAACTTTGGTATCGGCATCGCTCCTGCTACGCTGACGGAGAAATTATTTATTCATATTCCTTTCAGCATCTACCTTGGATGGATTTCTATTGCCACCATCGCTAATATCACGGCGCTGCTGGTATACACCGGGTGGGAAGGCAGCCGCCATTCCCAGGTGCTGTGGGCTATTGCCATGATCAGCGTGGGTACCCTGCTGAGTATAGCCATGGTGCTGCTTCGCAACAATATCACCTATGCCCTTGTTATTGTGTGGGCCTTCTATGGTATCCTGCTGAAGAGAAGGGCTGCCGACACCATGGATGAGAACCCCATCATCCATACCTGCATTATTGCCATTGGCGTGATTGCCATAACAATTTCCTGGCAATTGTACAGGAAACAGAAATCATGAATCTAAAAGATTATTTTTGATGCGCATTTAATATATACACGACTATGTTTCCATCTACCAATCCAACAACCACCAAATCGTGGGACGCCTTAAAGAAGCACGCTGAAGAAATGAAAAAGGTACATATGCGTGCCTTGTTTATGGAAAACAAAGAACGCTTCAGTGAGTTTTCCCTGAAATTTGAAGACATCCTTTTCGACTACTCCAAGAATATTATTACGGAAGATACCCGCAGCCTGTTATTAGGACTGGCAGCAGAATGCGGCGTACCGGATGCGATCAAAGCGATGTTTGGCGCAGAAAAAATAAACGTGACAGAAAACCGTGCTGTACTGCATACCGCTTTACGCAACACGTCAGATAAACCTGTTTTACTGGATGGCCGCGATGTGATGCCTGATGTAAAAGCAGTGCTGAACAAAATGGATCACATCTGCCGGCAGATACACTCCGGCGAATGGAAAGGATACACGGGTAAGCCTATACGTTATATCGTAAATATCGGTATCGGTGGTTCCGACCTCGGCCCGGTGATGGTTACGGAAGCGCTGAAACCCTACTGGAAACCTAACATACAAACCTATTTTGTATCTAACGTAGATGGCACACACATCGCCGAAACCCTGAAAAAAGTTACACCGGACGAAACCCTGTTCCTCATCGCCTCCAAAACATTTACCACCCAGGAAACCATGACCAACGCCCACACTGCGCGCAACTGGTTCCTGGAACACGCGGAAGATGAGAAATTTGTAGCCAAACATTTTGCCGCTTTATCTACCAACGAAAAAGCAGTAACAGCCTTTGGCATCGATCCAAAAAATATGTTTGAATTCTGGGATTGGGTTGGCGGCCGCTATTCCCTGTGGTCCGCTATCGGCTTATCTATTGCACTCACCATCGGGTACGACAACTTCACGCAGCTACTTGATGGCGCACATGCAGTGGACAGGCACTTCGCCGATACACCACCGGAACAGAATATACCTATTATCATGGCGCTGATTGGCCTGTGGTATGGTAATTTCTTCGGCAGCGCCACAGAAGCCATATTGCCATACGACCAGTACATGCACCGCTTTGCTGCTTATTTCCAGCAAGGCAATATGGAAAGCAATGGTAAATCCACCGATCGTACAGGCCACACCGTTAGTTATGAAACCGGCCCTATCGTTTGGGGCGAACCAGGCACCAACGGTCAACATGCTTTCTACCAGCTCATCCACCAGGGCACCCGCCTGATTCCCTGCGACTTTATCGCACCGGCTATCAGCCACAATCCCATCGGTGATCATCATGTGAAACTATTGTCGAACTTTTTTGCACAAACAGAAGCGCTGATGAATGGTAAAACGGAAGCAGAGGTACGTGCTGAACTGGAGAAGTCCGGCGCTTCGGCAGAAGAAATGGCGAATATCCTGCCATCGAAAATTTTCCCTGGCAACCGCCCCACCAATTCCTTCCTGGTAAAGGAAATAACCCCCCGCTCCCTGGGTTCACTGATCGCCCTCTACGAACACAAGATCTTTGTTCAGGGCGTGATCTGGAACATTTACAGCTTCGACCAATGGGGCGTGGAACTCGGCAAACAATTAGCCAGCAAAATATTACCCGAACTGGAAAACAACGACATCATACTTAACCACGATGCGAGCACCAATGGCCTGATCAACGCGTGGAAGCATATGCGCACGGCGTAATTGTTCGCCTCCGGCGAACGCGGATGTTGTCTTGGCTCAGGATTACGCTGATTTTACTGATTAGCTGGATTTTTACTTTTTGATTTTATAAAGGATTAAGGGAGATAGAAGCGAATATATCGCTTTTATCTCCCTTAATTATTAATCTAAAAATCCAAAAAAATCCAAAAGTAAAAATCCAGCTAATCAGTAAAATCAACGTAATCCTGAGTAAGACAAAATCCGCGTAATAAAAAACCCCCGGAGAAATCCGGGGGTTGCCTATTATTTTTTGTAAAAATCTTTAAGTAAAAATCTTACCATTTGTCTACCTCGTCTGAGCTATGTGAAGCCGGGGCGGCTACTGACGCCTCAACAGGTACTTCTACCTCAACAGGGGCGGCTATTGAAGCGCTAACTTCAACTCCTTCTGTTTCTGTTTCGTCCTGTTCTTCCTGCACATAATCATGGTTGTAGGCATCAAAGTCGAAATCGGGCATCAACTCCGTTTTAACATAGTTGATGGTTTCGGTTAGTGCGTTCAGGAACTTGTTGAAGTCCTCCTTGTACAGGAATACTTTGTGCCTGTCATAACCGTTGTCATTAAAACGCTTCTTACTTTCTGTTATAGTAAGAAAATAGTCGTTTCCCCGAGTGGTCTTTACATCAAAGAAGTACGTTCTTCTTTTGCCCGCTTTCAATCGTTTAGAAAAGATGCTATCATTGTTTCTTTCCTGTTGATTGTTGTTTTCGTACGCCACAGTTGATAGATTTAAGTGTTAACGAATCAAATCCTGTTACAATAAGAGACAAATATACTATTGTTTTACAAATATCAAAATATTTTTAAATGATTTTGAAAAATCATAAAAGCCGCGTGTAACGGGCTGCGGCAGGGAATATACAAGCACGTGATTGCTACTCACTTACACTTTCTTCGTCGCCGGATTGCTGACGCGCGTACAGCTCTGCGTAGTATCCGTTCAATGACAATAAATCATTATGTGTTCCCTGCTCTACAATTTTTCCTTCATCGAGTACGATTATGCTATCGAACTCAAACAAGGCAAATATCCGGTGAGTGATGATAATGGCTGTCTTATTTTTCAGATAGGCATACAGGTTACCTATAATCTCTTTTTCGGTACGGGCATCAACGGCGGAGAGGCAGTCGTCGAAAATGAGGATGTCCGGGTCCTTGATCAGCGCCCTCGCAATGGAGATCCGCTGTTTCTGGCCACCGCTCAGCGTTACGCCCCTCTCCCCGATGGCGGTATCAAAGCCTTCATTGAAACCCAGGATGTCTTTCTCCACGGAAGCCTGCCTGGCAGCGGTTTGCACCGCCTGGATACTGGCGCTAGGATCGCCAAAACGGATGTTATTGGCGATGCTGTCGGAAAACAGGAACACATCCTGCGGCACATAACTGATCTGGCTACGCAAATCGGCCAGCCGCAGGTGACGGATATCCTGGTCGTCTACCATCACCTTCCCCTCCTGCGGATCGTACATCCGGATAAGCAGTTGCGCCAGCGTACTTTTGCCGGACCCGGTTCTGCCAATAACGGCCACCTTCTGCCCCGGTTTGATATCCAGGTTAAAATCGCTGATGGCGGTAATCCCCGTATGCGGATAAGTGAAAGTCACATTTTCCAGCCGCACCCCTCCTTCCAGTTTCACCGTTTTTGCATCCGGTTCGTCCTTTACCGTAGGCGCTATCTGCAAAAATTCGTTTATACGTTGCTGTGAGGCCGCAGCACGTTGTATCATGGACGCCACCATCCCGATAGAAAAGAACGGGAACATCAGCATGTTTACATAGATCACAAATTCCGCCAGGTTGCCCACAGTAATATTTCCCTTGATTACCTGAATACCACCTATGAAAATAGTGAGGATCACGCTCAGGCCAATCATCAGCGCCATAGTGGGCTGAAACAGGGCGTCTGTTTTAGCCAGGCTGATAGAGCTGTCTTTATACGCTTCGCTCGCTTCTTCAAAATGGCGCGCGCTGGCATCTTCCTGGATATATGATTTTATTACGCGGATACCGGAATAAGATTCCTGCGCAATGGAAGTAATATTGGATAACTGCGACTGGATCTTTTCGCTTTTGCGGTGAATGATCCTGTTCACATAATAAATGGTTAAGGCAAGGAAAGGCAATGGCGACAAGGTATACAGCGTCAGCAAAGGATTCACCTCCAGCATCAGGTATACAATGATCACGATGAGAAATACAGTCCGCGATGCGTACATGATAGCAGGACCTACATACATGCGTACCCGTGATACATCTTCTGTAATACGGCTCATCAGGTCGCCGGTACGATGCATCTTAAAAAAGTTAAGATCCAGCTTCTGATAATGCTGGTAAATTTCATTCTTCAGATCGTACTCGATATGACGGCTCATTACAATCAGCGTTTGCCGTTGCAGGAATAAAAAGAATCCGCTCAGCAATGCAAACAGCAGGATACTCACCCCGTAAAACGCCAGTACATGCGTGAAATCCGCACGGAAGGCCACCTTCAGCGCAGTATTGTCCAGCAGCCGGTATTCATCTATATTATGCGCCAGCAGGTCAAAGATCTGGCGTACCATGATAGGCTGGAAAACACTGAATACAATGGATATAGCGGTAAACAACAGTCCAAGGATCAGCAGCCATTTATTGGTAAGAAAGTATTTATTAAGCGCGGCAAGGTGTTTCAACGGTCGTCAATTTGCAAACAAAAATAAGGCATTCGACGCGAATTTTGTCTTGGCTCAGGATTACGCTGATTATACTGATTACCTGGATTTTTACTTTTGGATTTTTTTAGATTTTTAGATTAATAAGTAAGGGAGATGAAAGCGAATAGATCCGCTTCTATCTCCCTTAATCCTTTATAAAATCCAAAAGTAAAAATCCAGGTAATCAGTATAATCAGCGTAATCCTGAGCCAAGACAAAATCCGCATATTTTACTTTGCGGTAAAAGACCCCAGGATCTCTTCCAGCGCTGGTTCATATTTTGCCAGGTCGTCGGCCAGTGTGGTGAGGGTAATGGCGTAGGCGATATTATTTTTTACCAGGATGGTTACCTCTCCGTTGAGCAGGGTACCGCTTTCGCGGTGGGCATACTGGCATTTCATCCATTTGGCTTTTACGCCGGTGACCGTGCGTTCGCCGGTATCGATCTTTTTATAATCAACGAAGAAACTTTCCATTTCTTTTTGGGTACTTTCCATCACCTTATCCAGCGTAAATCCTTTCTTCAGTTCCTGCGTAACAATATTTACATTGGCCTGAAAGGTACTATCATCGGTTACCGGCGCCATCATAAACGTATATTCTATCCGGCTCATCACGGTATCTATCTTCGTCCAGCCGGCGGGGGTATTTACGGTAAAGGTTCCTCTGCCGGCATTCATGCCCGGCGATTTTCCTGCCAGTTCCAGTACTTCCTCGCTGCTTAATTCTTTAGGGGATTTGGAGGTGTTGTTGCAGGCGGCAAAGCTTAACAAACAAACTACCGCGGGGATCAATAATTGTAATTTCATCGTGCACAAAGGGATAAAAACCGCTCCGGCATTGCACCGGAGCGATCGAATGATTATAAACTTTTAAGTGCAGCTATTATCCTGGATTCTGCATCCGCAGCCGCTACTTCTTCTTTCACAAATTTCTGACCGGTAATATTTTCAAACAGTTCAATGTAGCGCTCGCTTACGCTCGTTACAAATTCGTCTGTCATTTCCGGTACCTGCTGACCGTCTTTACCCTGGAAACCGTTTGCCATCAGCCACTCACGCACGAATTCCTTGCTGAGCTGTTTCTGCTGGGCACCGTTCTTCTGGTTCTCTTCATAACCTTCCGCGTAGAAATAGCGGGAAGAGTCGGGCGTATGAATTTCGTCGATTACATAAATGGTATCGCCGATCTTACCGAATTCATATTTTGTATCCACCAGGATCAGTCCGCGTTTGGCGGCCATTTCCTTACCTCTTTCAAATAAAGCGAGGGTGTACTTTTCGAGTTGCTCGTAGTCTTCCTTGCTTACCAGTCCCTGCGCAATGATCTCATCACGGGAAATATCCTCATCATGACCTTCATGTGCTTTGGTGGTTGGAGTAATGATGGGCGACGGGAAGAAGTCGTTTTCCTTCAGTCCTTCCGGCATGGTTACACCACACAGTACACGCTCACCGGATTTGTAAGTTCTCCAGGCGTGACCGGTGAGGTTACCGCGTACCACCATTTCCACCGGGAAAGTTTCACATTTCAGCCCGATAGTTACATTAGGCAGCGGAGAAGATTTTACCCAGTTAGGAACGATATCCTTGGTCGCTTCCAGCATAATGGCCGCAACCTGGTTCAGTACCTGTCCTTTGAAGGGGATCGGGCGTGGCAGTACCACATCAAATGCAGAGATGCGATCGCTTACTACCATTACCATCAGCCTGTCTTCAATGGTGTAAACATCGCGTACTTTTCCTTTGTAAAAGGCAGTTTGACCTGGTAATTTGAAACTTGACTCTAACATGAATAAAAAAATATTAATAATTAAAAATGAAAATCACTTTTACGAGATGCAAAAGTAATCATGAATCAGGTGATTTATAACGATCGTGTATTTTTTTTCTTAGCGGAGGTTGTCTTCCTCAGGATTACGCTGATTATACTGATTAATTTGATTTTACTTTTTGGATTTTATAAGGATTTTAAATGATTTTGGGAGATATAAGCGAATACCCGATTATATCTCCCAAAATCATTTAAAATCCAAAGTGATCAAATCCCTAAATCAGTATAATCAGCGTAATCCTGAGCCAAGACAACCTTCGCATCACCGGCTGTTGCCGGCATAAGGCCGGAGCAGGCTGATAATCACTTCGTTTTCGGCGTAAGGGGTCAGGTAGTCGCGGACGTGGGCGGCTTCGGCAGTGTTCACTTCTGCAGGGATATAGCCCATTCCATAAAAGCGGCCCTTTTCCATCAGGATACAGCTTTTCTCGCTGCTGTTGCGGCCTTTGTCTACGATGATGACGGAAGGCTGTTGCTCCTGTAAAAATGCAATTGCCGCTTTCATGCGCTCATTATAGCTTTCCGGCTTTTCCACCTTATCGCAGGCGCCATTACAGGTGCCGGCGGTAATGCCCGCACAGGTGCCATTGCCCTTTTGCAGGAAGCAGAGTTTGGGACACAGTTGGAACTCCTTTATGAGGGAGCGCAGCAGCCGGTGACCGTCTATCAGCAGGTTAAAGCTGTGTACAGGGTGCGAATACTTCCGCTTCTTTTCTATAACCAGTCGCAGGTATCCCTGCTGGTCTTCAAACAGGTAAAATCCATACCTGAACTCCACCCGCTTCTGGGCATAGTTAAAAATTGGCCACAGGCGCTTTATCTCCACCGACTCCAGGATGCAGGCCATTAATTCGGTAGCCGTTTCCTGGTAGGAAATGCGGTGAATAGTACGCAGGAAATTCTGCCGCTGGCGGCTGGCGCTATGCCCGGTAAAATGGCTGTTTACCCGTTTACCCAGGTCCTTTGCCTTGCCTACGTATACTACTTTGTCTTTGTGGTCATGGAAATAATAAACACCCGGGTTGGCCGGCAATCCTTTCACATGGTCCGGTGGCAGGTTAGGCGGCAGGAACTGTTCCTTTGATCCCACCTTCAGCATGGAAGCAATTACCTTTTCTTTATCGTTGGCCAGCAGCATCCCGAAAAGCACGGTGGTGGCTTCCGCATCGCCGCCGGCCCGGTGCCGGCCATTAACCGGTATGCTGAAATGGCGGCAGATATTACCCAGGCTATATGATTTCAGCCCCGGGAAGATCTTGCGTCCCAGCCGTACCGTGCACAGCTTCTTACATTGCAGGTCGAAGCCCGCATTGGCCAGCTGGTGCTTTATAAATGAGTAATCGAAGTTTACATTATGGGCTACAAAGATCCGGTCTTTCAACAGGTCGTATAATAACGGGGCGATAGCCTCAAAGGGAGGTGCATCCGCCACCATACTGTTGCTGATGCCCGTTAGCGACTCTATGTAATAAGGAATGGGGATTCCGGGGTTTACCAGGGTTTGGTAATGCTGCGTCACTTCGTTCCCGTTGTACAGGAAAACGGCGATCTCCGTTATACCATTGGCGCTGGCATGCCCGCCTGTCGTTTCAATATCTACAATTGCATACATCCGTTACAAAGATATGGATTGTTGCCGCTTATTCAAACGCCTTAATCCAAGTAATGCCAGCAGGGTATAAAACCCCGATAGCGCCAGCAAATGTAATACGGAAGAAGCATTATCCGCCAGGGCGCCGCCCATTTGCACAATGGACTGGTACACTTTCAGGAACGGTGTGGTAGGCACCATGGACGATAACCACTGCAGTGGTACCGGCAGGGATTCATATGGCCATGCATAACCCGCAATGAGGAATACCGGGTAGGTGGAAAACACCATCATCTGCGCCGCCATCAGCTGACTGCGGAACATAGTGCCCAGCCATATTCCCAGGGGGATGAGTGTGAAAAAGAAAAGGAAGAACACCACCGCCACATCCAGCACCCGTCCGCGGAAAGGGATGTTCAGGGTGGTATAGTTGACCGTCATAAAGAAAAACGCATAGCAGCAAAAAAGCACCATATAAAAAAGTCCTTTCCCCCAGAGGGTGGCCGATAAGCCGCCACCACCGGTTTTCACCAGTTCAGGCACGCGCCCTTTTTCCTTGTCGAGCGCCATGCTTTCGGAAAGACCTATCAGCAGCGTTTGCTGTAATATCAGCGCCAGCAGTCCCGGTAAAAGGAACGCGCCATAACTGGAGCGTGCATTGTACATCGGCCGGTAGTCGAGGTTCACCGGCTGGGTTTCCCGCATGGCCATCTGGGCATTCAACCCCTGCATTTCGTTATACTTCAACCTTACCCCTGCCCCTACGGTAAGCGCCAGCGTGGTGATGCCACCCGCCAGTTCGCTGGAAGGCAGGAACCGCGCAGCGTTCACGGCCAGCACAATATCGGCCTGTTGCAGGGCCAGCACTTTTTTCTCTACGCCGTGGGGAATGTACAGGTAGCCCTGGCACTCGCCGTAATACATTTTCTCCTGTGCATCCTGCAGGTCCCTGGCGCCTGTTACGGCTGCAATCTGCATTTTGCTTAGTTGCTGCAGGAAGGCGCGGGATAATTCACTTTTGTCGTCGTCCGCCACCGCCAGTAATACTTTCTCTTCTACCTTATAACTATAAATGCTGCCATAGAAAAAAGCATACAGGAGCGGCGCTATCAGCAGGGTAAGCAACAAACTGTGGTCGGTGGCTACCATCCTCACTTCCCGCAGGAACAACCGGGTTATATGACGAAAAAAATTACGCATGCTGTAAGGAAAGTTTATCCAGTTTCCGTTGCAGGAATACCAATGCCACCGGGAATGTAACTGCTATATAAATCAGCAGTTGGCCCGCTTCCTTATATACATACTGCATGGGCAACTCCATAAAATATACTTTGAAGAATCCATCCAGGAAAGGCGTAAACGGCATGAGCCAGGCGTAGTATTGGTCGTACCACGGCATGGCCCAGCGGGGAAAAGTAAAACCGCTGAATACAAAGGCCGGGGAAGTATAGAACAGTCCGAGGTCGCAGGCCACCATTACATCGCTTACAATGGCCGATACCATCAATCCTATGCTGATACATCCGATGATCAGCAAGGTAAAAAGCAGGAAAAGCGGCCAGGAGCCGCCCATTCGTCCGTGCGCAAAAAGCGGGAACACAATACATGTTACCAGGATATAATGCAGCCATCCTACACTCAGGTGCGCCAAACCTTTGCCCAGCAATACATTGGAGGCTGATCCATTGGCCATTGCATTCAGTTCCGCGAAGGTGCCTCTTTTTTCTTCCAGGTTTAAAGCAAGCACTGTTACCATGATGATCATCATCTGTAGTGCCACTGCAATTAGCCCCGGCACCAGGTATTGCTGGTAGTTGTATTGCGGATTGTATAACATATAAGAGGTGAGCCGGATGGGCTGCACCAGCGCCATCGCCTTGCCGGCAGGCATACCGGTTTTTACAAACTTCTGTAACGTAACTCCCGAGCCCGCCGTAATTAATACTTTCGCAGCATCTTTATAGATCAGCTTTGCTGTTACTACCGCTGCGGTATTGGTGTACACGGTGATATATACCGGTTGACGGCTTTTGATATGATCATCCATTTTCTCCGGGAAATGGATAGCGCCCTGGATCACGCCTTGTTCCATCATCTTTTGCAGGGTAACTTCATTATCTACCTGCTGTGTGATATGGATACTCTCCGTTTGCTCCAGCATAAATGCAAACTTGCGCGATAAAGGCGAATGTGATTCATCCCAGATGGCCACCGGGAGGTCACGGGCAAACTGGTTATTATAGATATAGCCATAGAGCAGGCATACCAGTGGCGGCAACACCAGCAGTACGATGTAGTGTTCCGGGAGGGTAAGTATGCGTTTCCACTCCCTGATTGTAATATGGAGGATGGAACGCATCATGGCAGGTTCATGGAGGCGGTCATACCAGGGCGCAGACCTTTCACAGCCGCCTGGTTAACAGGTTTCAGGTCTACCGTAAAAGTGCGCAGTTCAAACCTGCCCTGTTCTTTTACCGGTACCCAGTTGGCGAATGTGAGAGAAGGCGCTACCTTATGTACCTCGGCCTCAAAATTCTCCGGATCGCATCCCGGCACCCGCACCTGTACGCGGGCTCCCAGCGGGAAACGTTGCATATCATCCTGGCGCACGTTATAGGTAATATGATACGTGGCTGGTTTCTGGATCGTCATCAGCGGGTAGCCAATAGCCACGATCTCCCCTTCTTCTATGACCATGGAAGTGATAACGCCGTCTGACGGTGCATGTATATAAGTGTTATCAGATAATGCTTTGGTGAGTTCATAGCCTTGTTCAGCCTGCCGTACAATGGCGGATGCGGTGGTGATGAGTTCCGGCCTGCTGCCCTGTTGCAGCATATCCATGTTCAGCTTGGCCGTTTCCATTTCTTTTTTGGCGGCTTGCAGTTTGAAGTATACCAGGTCTTTTTCCTGTCCTGAAATCACTTCATCGTTAAAGAGGTTCTGCATACGCTGATAGGTTTTCTGCATCAGCTCATACTGTTGCTGGGTGATATTATAGAGGTTATCCGCTGCTTTGATGGCTTCGGGCCGGGCGCCTTTCTGCAACAGGGTGAGCTGTCCTTTTGCCGCATCTATGGCCGCCTGCGCCTGGTTGCGGATAGCATTGATTTCGGTGGAGCGGAGCACCCCCAGCAACTGCCCCTTACGGACGGTATCGCCCTGTTTCACCAGGAGGCTGTCCAGCCGGCCGGGGAATTCTGCCGCCACATCCACGTAGTCGGCGTCCACCATGCCTATCATGGATTCATCTGCAGCTGCCGGCTTCTTCACAAAGAAGATCAGCGCAATCACCAGGATAGCGATGGGGATCAGCAGGGCCCAATAATTTTTAAGTACAGCTCTCATGAAAAAATCTGTTTATCTGTCAACATATTCTGCAAATTGTTCCGGTGTGCCTATTACATTCCAGTACTGCGCCAGGGCGAGGTAGTAGCCCATTACGGCGGTATAGTAGATCTTATGCATTTCCTCTTCCTGCAGGAGTGCATCATTAACATCTTTTACAGACGACAGCTGGTTTTGCATACGGTCGGTGACCAATGTGGTGGTGAGGTGCGCCTGTTGCCGTGCGCTGTCGAGCGAGGCCACATCATTTTGCAGGGCTTTCATTTTATTGATCGACACCCTCAGTTGCAGTTCCAGCGAGGTTTTAGTGTTCAGGGCCGCCATCTGCGCTTCTTCCACCAGCATTTTACTGGCTTTGGTACGTTTATATTTCTGGAAGCCGTCGAAGAGGTTCCACTGCATTTCCACCCCGATGAGCCATGGCGGTATGGTTACCGGTAAATCTTTCTGGTACAGGTTCAGGCTGCCGATGGCAAAAATATTGGGCAGGGCGAGCGACCGCGACGCCTTTACAGCTACATTGGCCAGGTCCGTTTTGTTTTCCACCAGGCGGTAAGTGGGGTTATTGCGGAGCAATTCCAGTTGGCCCGTTTCCGTTACCGGTTTCAGTTCGTATTCCAGGGTGTCGTTGATTTCAATAGGTGTTTCAATCGGCTGCCCGAGCAAGTCGTTTAATTCCAGCAGTGCATTTTCTTTCTCCAGCTCGAGGTTGTTGTACCGGTTGGTGGCCTGTACAAAAGATACCCTTGCCCAGTTGAGCAGGTAAGGCGGCAGGATCTGGTTATCTTTTAAAGAGGCGGCATAATCGCGGTTCTTCCTGAAAGATTCAACGATTACGGCTTCATGGGCAAGAATGGTATTCAGGTAGAGGATGCGGAGGTACTGTGCACTGATGGCAAAGAACAACCCTTTTTCCACCACCTGCTGATTGAACTGCCCGGCTGTTACCTGTGTTTTGGCCAGCTGTTGTGCGGTTGCAATTTTGCCGCCGAGGTATATTGGCTGCCGCAGCGCCAGGGCTGCCGTGAAATAAGATTGCTTTGTAAGCTCCGGGTTATAATCGGGGTAAAAGGTAGTGATGATGCCCTTCGTAGCGTTATAGATAACGTCCTGCACATTTTGCGGAAGCGGCTGACCGGTAATTTGCTGGTAAACGGTATTGGCGGTATTCACGCTTTGGGAAGAAGACCCGTTAACCACCCCGTCTTTCACCTGTTGCAGGTTTATCTCCAATGGTTTGCCGAGGTAATTGTAACCCGCCAGCAGATCCACTTTAGGATAATACGCCCCGTTTTCTGCCTGCAGGTTATACTCCCGGGCTTTCAGGGATCGCTGCGCCTGCTGCACCAATGTATTTCCCTGTTTCGCAAGCCGGTAACATTCCTTTAAAGTCAGCTGTGGTCCGTTTTGCTGACCGTGTACAAACAATGCTGGCAGTAACGGAATTAAAAACAAGTAATATCTCATACGGTTTTCTTTACATCAGGAAGGCTTGCGGTTGAACCCTAACACCTCAAAACAATCTTTCATGAATAATGTTTGAAGTATTTGAAAAAAATTATACATCATTTGATAATAAAGGGCTTATCGTTATATTTCTTACCTTTAAGCGCATACACAAAAAGTACATCATTATGTGTATTTGATCCATTTGAACCCACCTGTTTTCACCCGATATTTGTGATACAAAAGATTGAACAATAGGTTCCTGATCTTGTTAAAATATAATCCTGCAGCGGTTTACGCAGCATTGCAATTTTATTGATTCATTATAAAACTACATTTACTTATGGCAAAACAACAATGGGTAGCCGACGCGAGTCACAGTGAACTTGGATTTAAAATCCGTCACCTGATGATCACCAACATCAATGGTAAGTTCAACAACTTCACGGTGGACGCAGAAACGGAAGAAGAAGATTTTATGACTGCTAAAGTGAGAGTAGCGGTAGATATAGACTCTATTTCAACCGGCAGCGCCGACAGGGACAAACACCTTCGTTCTCCCGACTTCTTTGATGTAAACACCTACAAGGATATCATTTTCGAAACGACCAAATATGAGAGCGTTGATAACGATGGCTCCTATGAATTATACGGAGATCTGACCATCCGCGGGATCACTAAAAACATCAAACTCGCTGTAGAATTCGGTGGTGTGGTAAAAGATCCCTGGGGCAATACCAGGGCAGGTTTTACTATCAACGGAAAAATTAACCGCAAAGATTTTGGCCTTACCTGGAATGCAGCTACCGAAGCTGGTGGCGTAATGGTAGGCGACGATGTAAAAATCTACGGAGAAGTGCAGTTGATCAAGAAGCAGTAAGATTATCAGCTGTTAGTCTTTGTCTTGTACAAAGACTAACAGCCAACTTTTAAAAGGAGGAATTATGAATGAAATAACAGGCCTGCATCATATCACGGCCATTTCAGGCAATGCGAAGAAGAACTTTGATTTTTATACCCGTGTGATGGGATTGCGTTTTGTGAAGAAAACGGTGAACTTTGATGATCCCCACACTTATCACTTTTATTATGGAGATGAAACCGGCACACCCGGTACTATCCTCACTTTCTTCCCATGGGAAGATATTATGGCCGGCCGCAGAGGTACCCACATGGCTACCGAGGTAGGCTACAGCATTCCGGAAGGCAGCATTGACTTCTGGTTAAAAAGATTTGAAAAAGAGAACATCATCTATAATAAACCATCTTCCAAATTCGGGGAAATATACCTGACCTTCATTGATCCCGATGGATTGAAGGTGGAACTGACCGTACCGGAAAAGCCGGACAACCGCACACCATGGGTAACCAATGAAGTGAGGGAAGAAAATGCCACCCGGGGTTTTCATCATGTTACCCTTACGCTGGAAGATGTGCAGCCTACTGCCGACCTGCTGGTATCTGTGTTTGGTTACAAACTTGATAAACATCATACCAACCGTTACCGCTTTGTAAGCCCGGCCGGCGATACCGCCAATTATATCGACCTGGTAGAAGCCAAGGGAGAACCCCGCGGGCATGTTGCCGGCGGAAGTGTGCACCACATTGCTTTCCGGATGAAAGACGACGATATGCAACTGCATTACCGCCAGTTGCTGGAAGACCGTGGTTTAAACGTTACGTCGCAGCTGGACCGTAAATATTTCCGGTCTGTTTACTTCCGGGAGCCGGGCGGTGTTTTATTTGAACTGGCCACCGACGTTCCCGGTTTCACGGTAGACGAGCCGGCAGCCGAACTGGGCACGCACCTGATGCTGCCGCCGCAATATGAACCGCAGCGGGAAGAGATTGTGAAAAAACTGATTAAACTGGACTGATATGGATTTTAAACCGATGCAGTATGTATACGAAGCGGTGGGTAACCCCGCCGCCTATACGTTACTGCTGTTGCATGGCACAGGAGGAGACGAAAGGGATTTATTACCGCTGGCAGGATCACTGGGTAAAGGGTTTAATATACTCAGCCTGAGGGGCAATGTACAGGAACATGGCATGCCCCGCTTCTTCCGTCGTTTAGGCATGGGCGTATTTGACGAAGAAGATGTACATTTCAGGACGCATGAAATGGTGCATTTCCTGAAAGAATTAGCCGCTACAGAAGGCTTCGATATCAATAAACTGATTGCTGTTGGATATTCCAACGGCGCCAATATTGCAGGCGCCGTGCTTATTTTATACCCGGAATTGCTGGCCGGCGCTGTATTGTTCCGTCCTATGCAACCGCTGAGCGGTATAGAAGACAGCTTTGAAACGCAGCGACAGCAGCCCGTATTTATGAGCTCCGGCGTGCAGGACGGCACCGTAGATCCTGCGGCCACGGCGGCTTATGCCACCCTGCTGGAAGGCAATGGCTTTAAAATAAGTACCTTCGATATTCCTGCCGGTCATAACCTGGTACAACAAGATATTACTTTGGCAGCAGCATGGATGAAAGATCATTTTCAGTAAAAAAAATATATGGACCAGGAAGTTAGAGTAAGTTTATCCGGCCGTCCTTACCAGGTGTCGATAGATACGAGGGATCACCGCTGGCTGGCAGATGAACCGATAGAAGCCGGCGGCGACGATACCGGCCCGCAGCCCGGGGAATTATTACTGAGCAGCCTGGGTTCCTGCACTGCTATCACGCTTAAAATGTACGCCGACAGGAAAAAGTGGCACGTGGAAAATATTGAAATTGAGCTGCGCTTTAACAACGCCGCGAAGCCGGATCCACTTACTACCGTTATCGATATCGACATGCACTTTACCGGGAACCTTAGTGAAGAACAGATCGCCAGACTGGAGCAGATAGCGCGCTCCTGCCCTATTCATAAAGTATTGAGCCATCCGATTATTATGAACACTAAAGCCGTATAAAAATGAAAGACATCACCAAACACTACTCCAACGGAGAGGTAACCATTGTTTGGAAGCCAGGTGTATGTATCCATTCGGAGAAGTGTTTTCACGGCCTTCCGTCCGTATTCAATCCAAACGAAAAACCCTGGATCAATGCACAGGGGGCTACTACCGAACAAATTATATCGCAGATCAAACAATGCCCTTCCGGGGCGCTGAGCTTCTTTATGAATGCAGACGCGACGAAAGAAGACGGCAATTTACCAGACAAATTATAATCTCCTTTTTATATGGAACTTACCATCAGGAATAACATCGCAAAGAAACAGTTTGAAACCGAAGTGGAAGGACATACCGCGCTGGTTGCCTATACCCTGTACCCCGGCGGCATTGCCTTTATGCATACAGAAGTGCCGCCTGCACTGGAAGGCCGCGGCATTGCAGGGCAGCTGGCTAAATACGTGCTGGAATACGCCCGGGAAAATCATCTTAAAGTAAAACCTTACTGTCCTTACATAAATGCCTATATGAAAAGACATCTGGAGTATAATGATCTCCTGTAACAGATTTATCACTTCCTAAATTCCTTTCCATGCAACTTATGAAATTCATTCAGCAACCCTGGCACTGGTCGGTATCCGGGTTGCTGATTGGTCTTACGGTACCGGTGCTGTTGCTGCTGGGCAATAAGGCCTTTGGTATCTCCTCTTCGCTGCGGCATATCTGTGCAGCATGTTTCCCGGCGAATATTTCCTTCTTTAAATACGACTGGAAAAAAGAGGCCTGGAACCTCTTCTTTGTAGCTGGTATTGTATTGGGTGGTTTTATTGCGGGGCACTACCTGCAGGATGGCAACGATATCCAGGTGGCTGCCGCCACACAGGCAAGGCTGGCCACTTATGGCGTGCATGATTACTCAGCGCTGTTGCCGCCGGAAATATTCAGCTGGTCGAATGTCTTTACCTGGAAAGGACTGGTATTCTTTGTGCTGGGTGGCTTGCTGGTGGGCTTTGGTACCCGCTATGCCGGAGGTTGTACATCGGGGCATTCCATCATGGGGTTGTCTAATTTACAATGGCCATCGCTGGTGGCTACGTGTTGCTTTATGGCCGGTGGCTTTATCAGTGCCAACCTGCTCATTCCTTACCTTTTTAAATGGCTGAACTAACATGAAAAATATCAGGTACCTGGTAGCAGGAACTTTCTTTGGTATTGTGCTGGTAAAGGCGCAGGTGATCAGCTGGTTCCGTATCCAGGAAATGTTTCAGCTTACCTCCTTTCACATGTACGGTGTAATTGGCACCGCGGTAATTACCGGGATTATTTCCCTGCAACTGATCAAACGGCTTAATATTAAAACTATCCAGGGTGAACCGATTTCGGTGGCTCCTAAAACTTTCAATAAAGGACAGATCTTCGGCGGATTGCTCTTTGGCCTGGGATGGGCCATCACCGGGGCTTGTCCGGGTCCGCTGTTTGCGCAGATAGGTACCGGTTTCACGGTAGTAGGCATTACTTTGCTGAGCGCCATTGCAGGCACGTGGATCTATGGTGCATTAAAACCGAAGCTGCCTCATTAAAAAAAGCTTCAAGGAACAGGCCCTTGAAGCTATGGTTGCAATTCTCTGGATTCACAGATAATTATTTTTTCAAAGCATCTTTAATTGCTTTCGCGGAATCCTGGTGTGCCTTCAGCGTTGGCAGTGTATTCCTGGCCCAGGTTTTCAGGTCTTCATCTGTTACATTATCGCCTGCTTTCTCAAATTTGTTCACGTCTTTATCGTGGTCGTCTACCATCATGCTCATGTATTCCTTGTCGAAATCCTTACCGGTTTTCTTACCAAGATCGTCGATGTGTTTCTTTGTTTCGGTAGACAATTCTGCCGGCAAAGTGATGCCTTTTGTTCCGGCCAGTGCTTTTAATTCATCCCCTGCTTTGGAGTGATCGTTCACCATCATGGTGGCAAAGGCCTTTACTCTTGGATTCTGTGCTTTTTCCTGTGCAAGCTTACCCATCTCAACTTCCATCATACCGCCGTTTGCAGCCTCCACAGCAAATTCAGATGATTTTTCATCTACCGGTTTAACAGTTTCGTTGACATCCTTTGCACTGTCGACCGGTGTTTCCGATTGTGGATTCTTCGCATTGTTGTTACACGATTGCGTCATCCACACGGCTAAAAATGTTGCTGATAAAATAACTAGCTTCTTCATTGTATATTGTTTTGGGTTTGTAATAGGTGTGCCCGTTTACATAGCTCTACTTTGCAAAAACGGTACCCTGAAAACAAATAACGATCAAACGCAATACAGCAAAGGATTTTAAAGGAAGAGTCAAAGCGGACTGACGCAAGAAAAATGTAGATTGTTTTCCCCGGAACGCGCAAAAAAAATGGTTATTGTAAAAATTACAATAACCATTTCTCTTTAATAGCGCCTGCTCTTATTGAGATTGAGCGAACTGGTAAATAATAATGATGGCGGCAATGATACCTAGGATAAGGCCTACAATTTTCATCCAGCTGTAGGGACGGTCGCCCGTTACTTCCCCGGTGCAGGCATTTACCACAAAATGATAGAGTTTGTTATTATACCGGTAGGCGCTGATCCAAACGGGCAGCAGCAAATACTTCAGGCCAAGCTGGTTGTATTCCACGTCGTAGTCGTCGATGCGTTGTTCGTCGCCGCCGATATCATCACAGATCTCATTACGGATTACCGGGTCCATTCTTTTTTTTGCGATTGCCAGTGCCTGTTCGGCATTCGTTTGGTAAAGTTCCGCCCGGAAACCGCTGAGGTACCGTCCGTCGTATTTTTTCAGTTGTTCGAGGTGCCAGGGTTCCAGGATCTGCGCCATTTTCAGGGGCAAAGAAGGACTGGCAGATACCAACACGTCACGGAAGTTATTGTTCACACTGCCGGAAGCCGGGTACCACGCGGTATGCCGTACCTGCCGGGTGCGGGTTTCCGTCCGGCCGTTTACTTCCACTGTATAGCTTTCTGTGGTGTAATAATATTCACCGCGGGAGCCGGAGTATTCAGTATAAGTGTCCGTATCGTAGCTCCAGTGTGGAATGTACACGCCTTTCAATTGTTGAGAGGAGCTGTCTTTTACTTTCTTCACCAGGTCGGACGGTGCAAACCAAAGTTTCTTCATCCAGGTTTGAAAGTGGTCCACCGCGGTTTTGTCGCTCACTACAAAGGGCAATACATAATGCGGTTGCAGGATGGAAGTCGTTTGCGCGGTATCCACCACCAGCGGCGACGCGCAGAAGGGGCATGAATCGGCGGTTACATTGGGCAGCATGGTAGTAGACGCGCCGCAACTGACACATTTCACTACTACTGCCTGTTGGGTAGCTTCCGTATGATTTTGCTGTGAAGCAATAAAAGCGTCGTAATCGATGGGCTGTATAGCGTCCGGCTGCGTATCATCCTCAATCTGGTTCACGGTACCGCAGTATTCACATTTCAGGCTGTTAGTGCCTGGTGCATAATGCAGGATAGCGCCACAGTTCTGGCATTTCAACGAGTTAACTGTTTCGCTTGTTTTTTCCTCAAAAGACATAGGAACGTATGGATCTAATACCGTCCGGCACCACGTGATGCCGGACGGCCTGCTTTAGTTAAGGTAATGGTGGTGGTACGGTGGCTAATACCGGCGCCAGTTCCGGCACTGTGTTGGCGGCGGCCCATGCCGCCATGCCGTTTTTCCACACCAGGGTTTGCGCATTCAGGCTGCCCGCGGCGGCCAGCTGACGGAGTTGATCGGCATCGAAGGGGCCGGATTGTTTGCCGTCTACCGCTACAAAAAACGATGCAGCGCCGGGTAACGGAGGTGGTGCTCCACCGCCTGTATTGGCCTGCTGGTTATTATTCTGGAAGATGTTACCTACCTGTCCCATCATGGCTGCGCCCATGCCGGCGCCTAAGCCGGCCGCTGCGAGTCCGCCGCCGGAAGGGTTTTCCGCTGCCTTTTCCATGGCGTTGGCTGCCTGGAATTGCGCATACGCGCCCAGGTTCCCAACGATGCCCATGCTGCTGCGTTTATCGAGTGCAGCTTCCACTTCCGGTGGCAGGGAAATATTTTCTATCAGGAACTTGGTCAGTTCCAGTCCGAGTTCATTAAATTCAGTACCAATTCTACCGGTGATCTGGGTGGATACTTCTTCATAATTAGCCGCCAGGTCCAGTACCGGGATCTTTGCTTCTGCCACGGCTTCCATACCACGGGATACTGCGAGATTACGCAGTTGCTCGTTGATACCTTCCACGGTGAATTCCGGATTAGTAGCTGCTACTTCCTTCAGGAATTGTCCGGCATCCTTTACGCGGAAAGCGTAACTGCCGAAAGCCCGGAGCCGCACCGGTCCAAACTCCGCATCACGGAGCATAACCGGATTCTTGGTTCCCCATTTCTGGTTGGTAAACTGCCGCATGCTCACGAAGAACACGTCTGCTTTAAAAGGGCTGTTGAAGCCGTATTTCCATCCCTGCAAGGTGCTCAGGATAGGCATATTCTGTGTAGTAAGCGTATACATGCCGGGTTGAAAAACATCGGCAATCTTACCTTCATTCATAAAAACGGCCACCTGTGATTCGCGCACAGTAAGCTTGGCGTTCATTTTTATTTCATTCTGGTAGCGGGGAAACTTCCACACAATGGTATCGGCGGACGGGTCGGTCCATTCAATAATGTCAATAAATTCATTCCTGAGTTTATCAAAAATTCCCATGGTAACAGGTTTTAGAGTGGACCAAATTTAGCCATTTATTCACTCGAAAAGCTACTTCCTGAAAGTTATAATTTATGTAAACTTACTTCACGGTTGTTTTCAGCCATTTTTCCATCAGTAAGGGCCAGGCTTCTCCCGCGGGATTGCCATTCCGTAAGCCGTATCCGTGGCCTCCTTTTGCATAAAAATGCAGCTCCACCGGCACTTTGGCGTCGCGGAGGGCGCCGGCCATTACCAGGGCACTATTGCCATAGGTATCATCTGCGGTAGCAAAAAGGAACATGGAAGGCGTTTCACTCGTTAACTTCAACTCAGGGGTGAGTGACCTGTTTTCTCCTTTATCAAGATAAGCCGGGTAAATGAGTGCACTAAAAGCGGGACGTGCAGACAAAGAGTCGGCCTTGTCGATTGGCGTATAGGTATGCACGTTATATTGCACTGATGCCCTGGCGGTAAGACTTCCACCTGCCGAAAAGCCCATCATTCCTATCTTGTCGGGCTGCAGCTTCCATTCGGATGCCATGCTGCGTACCAGGCGGATGGCACGTTGTGCATCCTGCAGGGCGCCGGCTTCTTTTTTGGGTACCCGGTATTGTAATACGAAAGCAGTGTAACCCAGTTTGTTGAGCCAGGCGGCTACTTCGTATCCTTCCAGGTTAATGGCCAGGATATTATAACCACCGCCAGGGCAGATGATCACGCCTACGCCGTTGTTATTGGCCGCATCGGCCGGAAACACTTCCAATACCGGGTCGGTAACATCGGTGAGCCGTGTTACATGATTGCTGCCATCCGGGGTTACCTTTGCGGTTTGTTTGACGGCTGTTTCACCGGGTACGGCAGCGGGCCAGAGATGGATCTGCTGCTGTTGTGCGGATATCGTTGTATTTACTCCTAACATCATTAATAAGATAACTATTTGTTTCATAACCGGATTTTCAGATTTCATGTAATGAAACAAATGTAATAAAAGAAAGGAGCAGATAAAACCGGTTTTATTTTACACATTGTAACCAGGCTTCCGCCATCAGCTGGGCGCCGGCTACGCTGGGATGTACACCATCGCCGGTCCAATAGGACGCCGGTGCCGACTTCTGTGCTTTATCAAAAATGGATTGATAAGGAATAAAAGTGGCCTGGTACTTATCTGCCAGTTCCCGGGCAGCTGCGCGATACTCATCGAACGTAGGGTACCATTTATCATCTACGGCCTTCACGCCTTTTACCGCAAAGGGTTCGCCGATAATCAGCTGAACATCCGGCAGCTCCTGTTTGGTGCGTGCCAGCAGTTTATCGTAGTCGTCGCGGTATGTTTTGGCGGTGCCTTTATAGTTATTACTCAACGTATGCCAGTAATCATTTACACCTACCAGGATACTCAGCACATCCGGCTTAATCAGCAGGCAATCGGTGTCCCAGCGGTCGGCCAGTTGAAATACTTTATTTCCGCTGATGCCTTTATTATACACTTTTAAATTTTTATCTGCACTTTTCAGCAGCATGGAAGATGCCGCCATCAGCGCGTAACCACCGCCCAATGCGCCACCTGCATTAGGTTGGTCGTTGTCGCGTTTACGGCCTGCATCGGTGATGGAATCGCCCTGGAACAATACCACGCTCTCTTTTTTGAGTACTATCTTTTTAGATTTCTCTGCTACCGTTGCGGCGGCAACAATATCTGGAATGCTGATGGCAGCAAGGGCTCCCAGGGAAACGTTCCTGAGGAAATGACGTCTGTTTGATGAATTCATAACGATACGGATTAAATGCTGGTTGCGGCATAGTCCACAATCCGGCATTTAAACTATAAAAAAGATTTGATATTTTATACAAATGCGCTGAAGCCGGTAATGGCGCGGCCCACGATGAGGGAATTGATTTCCTTTGTGCCTTCGTAGGAGTAAATAGCTTCTGCATCGGCCACAAAGCGCGCTACATTGTATTCCAGCAAAATGCCGTTGCCTCCCATCACTTCGCGGGCACGGCTTACCACATCGCGGGTACGCAATGTACAAAACACTTTGGCCAGCGAGGCATGCTCGTCTTTTAACCCGCCGGCATCCTGTATTTCCGATAAGCGGAATACCATTGTTTGCATGGCAGTAAGATTGGACAGCATTTCCACCAGGTGGCCCTGGATCAGCTGAAAAGCGGCGATAGGTTTTCCGAACTGCTTACGGGTTTGCGTATACGCCAGCGCGTTTTCATAGGCGCCACGGGCGCAGCCCACCGCTTCCCAGGCCACACCGGCGCGGGTCATGCGAAGTACACGGGCAGTATCTTTAAAGGAAGCAGCATGTTGTAAGCGGTCGGATTCCGCTATGCGGCAATCTTTCAGGGTGATCAATCCATTTTGGACAATACGCAGCGCCATTTTATCATGGATCTTTTCCACGCTGAAACCGGGCGTATCTTTTCTCAGCAGGAATCCTTTCACCTGGTTATCGTCCACATCCCTTGCCCAGATCACAATTACATCAGCAAAGGTGGCGTTGCCAATCCATTTCTTCTGGCCATTCAGTATCCAGGTATCGCCTTCCCGTTTAGCCGTTGTGGTTAGTCCGCCGGCGGTGCCGGAACCTACTTCCGGTTCGGTAAGTCCGAAAGCGCCGATAATATTCAGCTGTTGCATTCCCGGCAGCCATTCCTGTTTCTGTGCTTCAGAGCCCAGCATATAAATAGATCCCATGGCCAATCCGCTCTGAACGCCAAAGAAAGTAGCTACAGAAGCATCTATACGCGCCATTTCCATGGCAATGATCCCTTCCATCAGGAACGACCGGTTAGGACATCCGTATCCTTCATAAGTAACCCCGCAGATATTCAGCTCCCTGAATTTCGGGATGATTTCAAAAGGGAATTCCGCTTTCAGCCAGTATTCATTAACGATAGGCTTGATTTCCTTTTCCATAAATGCCCGCACCTTCAGCTGCAGTGCCCTGTCTTCCGCATTGAGCTTTGCCCCGAGATCATAGAAATCGCCTTCAATAGGCGGCAGTTCTTTCTTCTTACTGCCACTGGTGAGCATTTTCATTAAGCCGTTCAGCTGCGTATCATCCATTTTCCCTACCGACTCCATCACCTTCGGGAGATCTACTTTTTCGGATAGTTTAGCCAGCATGGCGAAATCAATGCTCTTCAACAGGTGGTACGCATTCTTTAGTTTCGTGAGAGGTCCGGACATCTTACATGGTTTTACTTAAAAATACGTAATCCGCGGGATTTACGCGGATGTTGCCTTTCTCAGGATTAACGGTGATTTTAAGGATTTGGGGGATTTGAACATTTGGGATTTTAAAAGATTCGGGGAGATATAAGCGAATTTTGTCTTTCTCAGGATTAACGGTGATTTTAAGGATTAAAAGGATTTGAACATTTGGGATTTTAAAGGATTCGGGGAGATATAAGCGAATTTTGTCTTTCTCAGGATTAACGGTGATTTTAAGGATTAAAAGGATTTGAACATTTGGGATTTTAAAAGATTCGGGGAGATATAAGCGAGTAGCAATCCATCTTTTTAAATTTAAAAAAAGAATTCAGTACAATCAGCTTAATCAGCTTAATCCTGAGAAAGACAAAATTCGCTTATATCTCCCCGAATCTTTTAAAATCCCAAATGTTCAAATCCTTTTAATCCTTAAAATCACCGTTAATCCTGAGAAAGACAACATCCGCGCGGGGGAAATTAAAATAGGGTTGCATAGAACCATATGCAACCCCGTTTAAAAACACAACTAAAAAAAACTAACTTCTAACAAACATAATAGGCATAGCTGTTATATTGCTGACGCAGAGAATCCGGTATCCCTCTATTGGCCTCTCCACTTTTTTTTAATCTTTTCTACCAAATAAAAATATAATCTGTAATGTGTAAACTGTAATTGTTTTCAAAAAGATAGTTACTTTCGCAGCGATCATTTCATATACTAAAACTTCCTGAAGGTTAAATGATTACATCACCTTCTTACCAGGCGTATAAAGAATTATTTCATTCACAATACAATGACTTATGTAACTATGCCTATAGTTTCCTGAAAGACGATGCAGCAGCGGAAGATGTGGTGCAGGAAACCTTTATTAAGCTCTGGGAGAAACACCGGCAGCTGATAGACATACCTAATATAAAAGCATACCTTTTTCGTGCGGTGAGGAATAATTCTATTTCTGTGTTACGCAAGCAAAGTACCGAGGAAGCTGGCAACAAAGGCTTTGAATGGCTGGCAGAAACGGCAGAAGATCCCGGTGCTAAAGAGATTGAAAATGCAAAGCCTTACTATGAACAGCTGGTATATGAGGCTATTGCCAACCTTCCCCCGCAATGCCGGGAAGTATTCACCTGCTGCAGATTGCAGGGAATGACACATCAACAGACGGCAACCAAACTCGGCCTTTCTGCTAAAACAGTTGAAAACTATATGGGACGGGCATTGAAGCTGCTGCGGAAATATTTACAGCAATATGGGCTGCCCGTTAGTATCTTGTTTTTACTAAAAATATTCATGCCCCTGTAGAGGGTTGTTATATTAATGAGCGTTATTTAAGTAGAGCACACTGTATTATGGAGCATTTTGATACCTACCTGCATGAGCTGATTGCTAAAAATCTGTCTGGTCAATGTACAGAAGCGGAATCCGCTGCCCTGCAACGTTGGCTGGAAGCCTCTCCCGAAAACCGGGCAGAATATGAAATACTGGTAAAACTATGGGGGGACAGTCCCGCTGCAGTGGCGCCCAAACGGGAATACAACACGGCCGCTGCCTGGGATAAAACGGACCAGGCAATACAGCTGGCGCCGTCCCGTGTAAAAGCACTTTATACCAAATATGCTGCTGCGGCAGCCATCCTGATATTACTTACAGCAGGCGCATGGTGGCTGGAAACACGCTCCTCGCTTAAAAAACATGAGCTGGCCGCGAATGACGGCAAAATAAAAAGCCTGGAGTTACCTGATAAATCAATGGTAACCCTCCGGCAGGGCGCAATGATCCGGTATATCAATGGCTATCACCACAACCAGCGTATTGTGGAACTGGAAGGAGAAGCCTTTTTTGAAATAGCCAGTGATCCGGACCATCCTTTTTTGGTGAAAACGCCCAATCAATCCGTGATTGAAGTTTTGGGAACCTCCTTTACCGTGCAAACAGGAAAAGACACTACAGCCGTTACCGTTGCTTCCGGCAGCGTAAAACTAAGTCTGGAAGGCGATACCACCGCCATAGTACTGAATAGTGGCCAACGGGGTGTATGGGGCAACGGACAGTTATCTGCCAATAATAATCACAACCTGAATTTCATCGCCTGGAAAACAGGTATTTTGCAATTTAATGACCAGACACTGCTTGAAATATTGCCACAATTAGCCGACTTTTACGCAAAAGATATCAGGGTTGATGAAAAATACAGGGAAACCGCATCGCAGCAAAAAGCTACGATTACATTCCGAAATCAGTCCTGCGATGACGTTTTGCATGAATTACAACTATTGCTTGGGTTCCACTATCAACAGGACGGCGACTCTATCGTCATCACCCAGTAGAACAAAAAACCCGCTTTTCCTTATTTATGGAATGCTGTTGTTACTGTTCCCGTTTCAATTCCTGCAGGCACAGCACAATGGAAAGGACATTCTCCATGAAAGCTATACCCCTGCTGCCCGGCAGGGGACCATTTTATTTTATATCCAGGATCTCCAGAAAGTTACCGGTATCAACGTTTCTTATAGCTCCAGCTTTTTACACCTGAATAAAAAAGTACAGCTCAGCGGAACAGAACACACTACCGGCGACGTACTGAAGGTTATTCTCCAGGGTACCGGTATCCAGGTGGCTGCCCTCAACGGGAAAATATTCCTGCTCCGCGAAACCTCCCAGGTACAATATTATACCATCAGCGGATTTGTAAAAGAAATAAACAGTAATGAGCTGATCATCGGCGCTTCTGTATACGATCCCATTACACGGAAAGGCACTGAAACCAATGCCTATGGCTTCTATAGCCTGCAAGTGCCGGACACCTGCCTGGGCGTGGTGTTTTCACATATCGGGTACAAACCCGTGTTTCAACATCTTCCACCGCCGGACGACGGGCAGCTGGATATACACATGGAAGCCCGCAGCATGCTGCAAACAGTAGTGGTAAACGGCGAAAATGAAACCGTTAATTCCCAACCCGGCTACATCAATATGCCCGTTGGCTATGTATCCAACTTCCCGGCACTACTGGGCGAAAAGGATGTGCTGAAATCACTGCAACTGTATCCCGGTACCGGCAGCTCCCTCGAAAGCAGCAGCAACCTGCTGGTCAGAGGCGGAGGCGCAGACCAGAACCTGTACCTCCTGGATGGGGTACCACTTTATCATACCGGTCACCTGTTCGGGCTTTTCTCCATCTTCAACGGAGATGCGGTAAAAGATGTGTCGCTTTATAAAGATGCCTTCCCGGCGCGCTATGGTGGCCGCCTTTCCTCAGTAGTGGATATCCGTACAAAAGACGGGAATATGAAAGAGTGGCATGGCAGCGCTACCGTGAGCCCCGTTTCCGGCAGCTTCCTCCTGGAAGGTCCCGTTGTAAAAGACCGCAGCTCTGTTTCTTTGTCTGTAAGAAGATCCCTGGTAGATGCCCTTTATGGAAGGGCTTATCTGAAAGATTATGGTAAATATTATCTCTATGATGTAAACTTTAAACTCAATCAGGTCATCGATAACAAAAACAGGATCTATGTCAGCTTCTATAAAGGACAGGATAAAATGTTTATCAGGAGCGAGAACCCGGTTATCCAGCTGTTTGATGATTACAATTTTGACTGGAGCAATGTTACTGCTGCCGTTAAATGGACCAAAGTAGTGAATCCAAAAATATTCTCCAGCACCACTGCTACCTACAGCCGTTTTTATAACGTTTTTACGCAGAATTCGATCATCCCCCTCTCCTTCTACGACTCCCTGTTTGTGCGGGGGAAAGGCGTTTCCCGGATCAGGGACGTGGCCATCAGGAACGAAACGGAATATGCAGTGAGCAACAGTCATCATATTTCTTTCGGCGGTGCTTATACCTATCACAACTTTGCACCTACGGCTTATCATAATAACATCTCCGCGGGAGAAGCTACGCAGCGGAAAGCGCCTATTTATTATATGTCGGAGTTCTCCGCATACGCAGAGGATGAACTCCGCTTATTGAACGACCGGCTGATCGTGCGGCCCGGACTGCATTTCGGGGCACTGGCGCAGCGTACCTCTTTTTACCCCAGTTTACAGCCCCGACTTATGCTGCGGTGGAAACTGCCCCATTCACAGTATTTACAGGCATCATTTGCTGAAATGACACAGTTTGTGCACCAGTTAACCACGCCGGTTATCAACCTCCCCACCGATCTGTGGGTACCGAGTACCGAGAATATTAAACCGGAGCATGCATACTCCTACAGCATCGCCTATCAGCGGCAGTGGAGCAACCAATGGCGCTTCAATGTGAACCTCTATTATAAACAACTGAAAAATATTGTTACCACCAACACCGTACTGAATATCTTCGATAACTCGGATCTCTGGGAGAAAAAAGTGATCGCCGGCAACGGCTATAACTATGGCAGCGAAGTGCTGCTGGAAAAAACACAAGGCAAGCTGACAGGCATCTTCTCTTATACCCTGTCGTGGGCCTGGCGGCAGTTCGACCGGTTGAATGCCGGGAAGATGTTCCCTTATAAAGAAGACCGCCGCCACAATATTTCCCTGGCGCTCAAATACCGGTTTAATCCGAAATGGAGTCTATCCGCTTCCTGGAAATTCGCCTCCGGTGCACCTTTCACCCTGCCGGTGCAGATATTCCCGGATTTCGACTGGAGCCGCAATATCAAAGGCTACCTGGACGAACGTTATTCCCCGTTCTCTACTTTCCAGGTAAACTATTTGCCTTATATTTCCCGGTTAAATAACTACCGGCTAAACCCTGTACATCACCTGGATCTCGGGGCCACCTTAAACCTGGGTAACGAAAAACGTTTTCATCATGTGATTACCGCGGGCGTTTATAATATTTATAACCGCACGAATCCTTTTATCGTGAGCTTTGACCAGTTCTCTTACCTGGATTACAGCGACGTGTACCCGTTACAGTTATATCAGTATAGTTTATTCAGAACATTGCCGTATCTGACTTATACGTTCAAATTTTAATCATGAAATACCTGTTTATATTAATACCGGTTTTAAATATTTTGCTGCTAACGGGCTGTGAGCAGGAACTGCCGCTTCCTCCCAACAATGCCGTTCCCAGGGAGGTAGTATACAGCGAGCTGGTGGCCAACGATATACCGGAAGTGCGGGTAGGCAAAAGCAAACCGGTAGGTCCAGGTATCAACACCGGCTTTGACCTGGTAGAAAATGCGGATGTACAGCTGATGGACAAAAACGGACAACCGCTGGAAGCACTTACGTATGTGAAAGATTCCAGCAATGCCATGAGCGTATACCGTGGTAAAATTACACTGGATGCAGGCAAAAATTATAAAATACGGGTGACAGTGCCTGGCTTGAAAACCGTTAACGCCATGGCTTCCATCCCTCCGCCTTTTAAAGTGGAACTGCTGGACACGCTCCGTACCTTGCTTAACGGACGCCCGGTGTTACGCTTTCATTTTACCGTGAATCCCATTCCCGGTGTGAAACAATACCTGGTAATGGAGGCCCTGAAGCAAAGCGTTATCACGGATACTACCTTTTCGTATAGGGGTATGCGATATAAGAAGAGTGAGCACGATTCTCTCTACCAGCGTGTAAAGCATATGCCTGGTTGCAATCCTAAAAAAGACAGCAGCTTCCTCAATGATTACCTGCGCATTCCCTGCTATACACAGGATGAAAATGCTGACAATAACCAGATCGGCGGTTTGAATGAAAACTATAACAGCATTTTGTTTACGCAAGCCGGTAAGCCGCTTACCACTTATTTTTATATTAATGCCACGGCCCTCAGCTCCAATCCTGCTGAAGCCATTGCGCCCGTAGGAAGGGTGCTGGTATATGTAAAATCTGTCTCAAAAGAATATTATGATTTCCTGCTTACCTATGAGAAGGTGAAGCGCAATCCCGGGCTGAACAGCCTTATACAGGCCATTCAGCTCAAAAGCAATACACAGGGCGGGCTTGGTATTGTTGGAGGCAGTTACCAGAAATTGTACTATCTCTATTACGATAAACTATAGCCGGTTATTTTATTTCGTAGGTGTTATCCCGTTTGTTGATGTCTGCTGTCCAGGTGCTTCCCAGTGTTACTTTTTTAATTTTTTTGAGAGATAAAAAGGGAAGCGTCGTTGTTTTGTTGCCCTTCTCCCATACCGCGATGCTCCGGTGTAACTTCATGGTGCTGTTGTCGTCAAAAAAGAGGGTAACATCAACCGGAACCGGTTTATTTCCGATGGAAGTAATTTCAATTGTTCCTTGTTTCCCTTTTTGCGTAACCCGTGTGATACCCAGGTCGGGGAAGCCATTGTCGAAGAACCAGCTTTTCCAGAACCAGTCCATATTCCTGCCGGCGCCAGTGTTCATACAGTAGAAGAAGTCGTATGGCTGGGGGTGTTTCCCATTCCACTGCGACATATAATAATGCAGCGCTTTCAGGAAAAGGGTATCCCCCAGCATGTCTTTTATATAGAGATAACCCAGGGCTGGTTTAGGATAGGAATTGGTCATATAGGCGTCCGTAGTTTGATTGGAGGGCGTCATGATGGGCAGGTCCGCCTCTTTGCCCGCGATGAAGTTATAGGGCGACATGCCGTAGTCATCCACGATGGAGCTGTCGATCAATGGAGAGATGATCCATTCGCCGATCGTGGCCCATCCTTCATCCATCCAGGCGTATTGTGTTTCATTGGTGCCCATGTAGAAGGGAAAGAGCGTATGAAAAATTTCATGGTCAGTTAACTCTATGGTCTGGGCTTTGTCGGCCAGCGGGTTATCGTTTACCATCATGGGGTATTCCATCTGGTCCAGTCCGTCGAACACCGTTTCGTGCGAATACGGGAACGGCCACTTAGGAAAGTGGTGGCTTATCTTATTCACGGTGGCGCGGGCGTAATGTATCACATCAAAGAAATCCGCATGCTGTGGGTTAAAGGCTACATCCACACGGGTGCGTCTTTTGGTGGTAGCGTCTACTTCCACGCTGGTGGCGTTCCAGCAATAGTGGTTGCTGACGGCGAAAGCAAAGTCGGTGACGTTGGCTGCTTCATACTGCCAGGTATTGGCGTTCCGCTGCCGCGTGATATTCCCCTCCCGCACATCGTTGCTGTCGATCACCGCGATGATGTCGTTACTCTTTTCAGCAGCAGCGATGCGTTGTACATATTTATCGTTGTATACGGCTGCGGTATTTTTGAGGTCGCCGGTCGCCCATACTTCGTAGTTGCCGGGCACCGTAATGGCTACACGAAAATCGCTGAAGTCGTTATAGAACTCCTGCGTACCCGTGTAAGGGATCTGGTCCCACCCGTTGATATCGTCGTATACCGCAATACGCGGAAAGAAGTAGGCGATGAAACTGGCGCCGGAGTCCACGGCGCCGGTTCTGATGTGTGTATTTTCGTTCAGGGTATAGGAAAAGTCGAGATCAAACTGCACCGACTGCCCTGGGTAAAGATCCCTGATATACACCGGCATATTGGTGCCGCGGATGATAGCTGGTACCGGCTTCGCTTCACCATTTACCTTCATATTCTTTATTACAACGCCGTTGGTCAGGTCTTCCGGGGAAACCGCCATATTTCTCACGGCTCCTTTCTGGAAGAGATTGGGAAACAGTTTGAAGTTAATGACCTTTAAGGTATCCGGGCTGTTGTTGGTATAGCGGATCTGTTCCGAGCCGGATATACCGTTTGTTGCCGGGTCAAAGGCCACCTTAATATCGTACCCGGCTTTGTTCTGCCAGTACCTGGCGCCCGGGGCGCCACTATAGCTGCGGGTTTGATTGTCATATGCCTTTTTGATGGTCAGGGGCATATATAAAGGGGTTTGCGCGGTTGCCTGCTGAAATGCTGCCAGCAGCAGCCATAAAATACCATATTTTCTCATAAGTGATATAAAAGCGGTGGCTTCAAAAGTAGGGAATAACCCGGAAACGGCATGGCAGAAAGAAGCGCTATGGGATATGAGTGGTATCTACCGGCACTTTAAGAGAATCGGCAGGGATACGTAAACTGTCAGCTGCGTTGGTATGCAGGCTGTCGGTGGCTGAATTCGTACTGTCTTTACCGTTGGCTCCTTTCCCGGGCAGCGGGATAGTAGGTGCAGTATTGCGGCGTTTGGGGGAGTAAGACGTTGCAGTGCCCTGCTTCTGCATATCGTTCATTGTTTTTTTATCAAAGAGATACTTGGGGTGTTTCTCCGGCCGGAGCCCCCGGTCAAACTGGGCCTCCGCTCCCACTGCGGGCGCCTGGTACACCTTCTGCGAAGAATGACAGGCCCACAAACAGATACCGGCAGCCAATACGAGGTATTTCATACAAATGAAAATAAGAGTGAATACAGGCAAAGGGGGACATCTTCTAAACGATAAAGCCGGGTTGTTTATTATCAGCAGGGAACGCTTTACCGGCGGCGATGCATTTTGAAATGTAACATCGCTGTATTAAATTTAGCATAAATTCACTGGTTGTCACCCCCTTATTCTAATATTTTATATCTTTAACCGCTATTTCAATCCCGATGAAAACCCTCCTTCACGGAGAGTCACGGCTACATTCGTTATTATAACAAAGCACTATGAAAGTATCAACAACCAGCTTCCCAAGCGTTTTTGAAACCGCATTCGGAAACACAGAAAATTCAAGTAAGGATCTTCTCAACGGATTAAAAATTAAAAAGGATGAAGCCTGGTACCTGGTAGGCAACCTGGCAAAACGAGGTGGGATCAATCCCGGCAGAGTTACCAATGCGTCGCCCACAGAAGAGGATTATGAAATACTGTTTAAAGCTGCTTTGCTGAACACCATTGATAAAGTACAACAACCCATTGCCCTTACCGTAGGGTTCCCCTTCTCTACTTACAATATTTACAAAAACGCTGCGGAACAGTTTTTAAGTAAACGGCATTTCCTGATTGACTACGATACGCAAACTTACAATACCAAAGGTTCTTTTAAGAAGGCCATGTTTGATATTGAGAAGTATGAAGTGATCCCTGAAATCGTGGGTGGTATCATAGGATTGAAGAAAAGTATCAATGAACCCCAGCTCGACAACTTCATTGCCATCAGTTTTGGGTTTGGTACTATTGAAGGCGGCATGGCCACCGGCGACGGATTGGTTCACCGTACCTGCTTCAGTTCCCATGGTATCCGTTATGCCATTAACAACCTTACCCGTGAGCTGAACCAGAAACACTACCTGGAAATGAAAAACGAACACCAGGTGGATGATGCTTTCATGAAGGGGTCTATTTTCACCAACCGCAAGCGGATCGATCTGCGTGATATGCGTAAAGGTGTGCTCACACAGTATTACAGGGAAGTAGTTTCCCCGCTGATGCGCAGTTATTTTACAGATCTGGATTTTGAAACCTGTGAAAAGATTTACCTGATGGGCGGTGGCGCTTACTATCGTGAACTCACAGATGCCTTTGTAGAAGAATTCCGTGACTTTATTCCGGTAGAAGTTGCTCCTGAACCTGAAAAGCTCATGAGTATCGGTTATCTTTATAATTCATTGAGAATTTCAGATAATAAACCTCAAAGAAGCGTGGGGCTTGACCTGGGTAATTCCAGTTCTATTGTGTCTACTTTTGAAGATGTAACACAGCATACTCCTGCTACACCTAATCCCATCACCCTCTAATTTATACTTGTGATCAATGTCAGACATATTTTCCGAAATATAATTGTTCCCGGAGCCTTTCGTATTCCTGCAACAGTGTCCGTGAACGGTAGTATAGATGCTTCAGTTTCCGGCCGGATTGATGGGAATGTAAGAGGCGATGTAAAAACCAGTGGTAAGCTGGTGGTTAGTGAAACAGCGAGCATCCGTGGGCATATATATGCTGCCGACCTGGTGGTGCATGGGAAAGTGTATGGCGATGTATATATCACCAACAAAGCCCATATCAGCAATAAAGCGCTGGTAAAAGGCGATGTGAATGCGATGGTGCTGGAAATAGAAGAAGGAGCTGTGGTGGAAGGCGCTATCCGTAAAAACGTGCAGCCCGTTCTGAAAGCCGATCTTAGTCACACCCCGGTAGCTGAAGAAATCAAAGTGTCGGCTGCGGTGGATGCTGAAACCGGTGGCCAGGAAGAAGAAGAAAAGAACACCAGCTGGTTCTGATGAGTATCACTGCCAATATTATACCTCGTTCAGGCGGTTGTTTCCATTGATGGCAACAACCGCTTTTTATTTCCGCCTGCGCAGGCATTAAGGATATCGCTTCTTTTTCAGGGGATCGAGCAATTGGGTAAGACCGTTCATTTTTATTACCAGCATCGTTTCGAGGAGCATTCCCAGCTTGCCTTTCGGGAAGCCCTTCCGCTGGAACCACTCCAGGTAACTCACCGGCAGGTCACAAAGCACCACATCTTTATACTTTCCAAACGGCATTTTCATCACTACCAGCTGTTGCAACATTTCCGGATCGGGTGCTGACATCTCCATAAAAAACTGATTTATAATTAAGTCGGCAAATTAAAATTATAAATTCATTTTCCCGCGCTTCTTCGTAATTTGTAATATCTCAAAAGTGATCATGCATGAAAATTTCCCTGATACTGTTAATGGCGCTTTCTTTTGCAGGATGTGTACAACCCGGAGCCAAGATCAGCCTGGCCAATTCCAATACCCTTGTTGTAAAGGATCTCTTTGAGGCTTTCAATGAACACGACTGGAAAAAGCTGGCAGCCTGTTATAAGGATACCGCCACTTTCCTTGATCCATCCTTTGGACCGGATCCCGTGCAACGCACCCGCGAACAAACCGCCCAAAAATACAAAGAACTGCAACAGCAATTCCCCGATATTCATGATGAAGTGGTGAATGTATATGGAGATAAAAATCATATTACCGTAGAATTCATTTCATCAGCCACCGGCCCTGATGGCAAAAAGTGGCGACTGCCCATCTGCACCGTATTCACCATAGATGATGGGAAAATTGAAAAAGACAATACTTATTACGATAACAGTCACTGATCATCTTTTCAATAACCCTCCATTTTCCAGCGCATCAGACACCTGGGTAGCAAAGGCTTTGGCAAATGACTCGAGGCTATTCGGATTATAGGTTTCCGACTGACCCGACCATACCAGCTTTCCGTCCTGTTTCAGGTCATACAGGTTACTTTCCAGGAAATATCTTTTATCGGTGGTGTAATAGCCCGGAGAATACACCGAGCCGTACATATAGCCATAATATCCCCAGAAGCGGCCATACCAGCCGTATGCAGGATAAGGAGCATAGGAAACGGTGCCTGGCACATATCTCGTTTGGGATTCCTTATTAACCAATGAGGTGGTTAATACGGCGGTGTACCCTGCATCCTGCATTTTCTGCGTAGCAGCGCTTTTATCTTTTTCTGTTAGCGGATTGAATTTAGGAGGAAACAGGTCCAGTCCTTTCCCGGCTACAGCACCCCGTTTCTGAAGGGCTGCCGCCATCTGGGTTTCCACCACCTGCTGCGCTCCCACATTGGAAGTAAGTGAGGCCACCAGTATATTATGATACCCTTCTGCAGGGGCTTCCGGGGCTTTCCAGGTTCCTGTCATATGCACGGTGGTACCACACGCGCCCCATAATAGCACTATGCCCACCAGCATGGATTTGATAATTGCTTTCATAAAATTTGTTTTATGTATCTACAGGCTTCATTAGAACAACAAGACACCCAATAAAAAGTTTAGCTCAAAAAATGACAATCCTCTTTTAACAATCGGCTGTCTGTAAGTGTAATAAGATGTACATTTATATGCCAGCTACCATGAATATGAACGCAAATAGTAAACGGGGATTAACGACGCTGTTGATGGTGGACGATGATCAGGACGACCAGGAGTTTTTTAAACTGGCGCTTGGCACCATCAGGGACGAAATCACCCTTACCACCGCCGGTAACGGCCAGGAAGCGTTTGACCTGCTCCGCAACGGTGCATTTACGCCGGACCTTATATTCGTGGATATGAATATGCCATTAATGAATGGCTTTGCTTTCCTTGAAAAAATAAAAGCTACTCCTTACCTGAAGGATATCCCGGTGATCATGTTTTCCACCAGTGATGAAAAGCATGAAATAGCCAAAGCAAAATCGCTGGGTGCAGCGGATTTTGTTACCAAACCAGCGCGGTTCAATGAGCTGTGCCGGCTGCTGCAGGAAAAGCTGAATTCCTACACAAAGGTATAAACGCTTAATCTTCTATGCGTTCCGCACAGGCAACCCTGTAAAACTCATATCCTTTTTCCGAACGGCCGGGTAAGTAATGTTTCCGGTATTCGCTGGCGCCGAGGTCTTCCAGCAGGCGAAAGTTATATTGGCGAAGGTATGCGGGTAATGCTGCCGGTTCAAAACCAAATGTCCATCGTTCTTCCAGCTCTGCTACGTCTTTGAGCAGTTTTTCGCCACCATAAAATGCCGAAGGGTTATCCAGTACGGCCTGGTGTACATAGGTAAAAATAACCCTGGAACCGGGTTCGAACCGCTGCAGGAATGCAAAGGTGCTGTCGATCGCTTCCTTGTTCAGGTAATTGGTTACGCCCTCCCAGATAATGGCGGTAGGCACCGTAAAATCAAAGTTATTCAGTGCGCTCAGCTGGTCGAGGCTTTGCCGGTTAAAATCTATCTGGTAATAGTATACTTTGGCTGGCAGTTTATGTGCGCGTAATTTTGCCAGCTTATAGGCGGCCGTATTGGGATGATCGATTTCCACCACTTTCAGCTGGCGCAGAAAAGGAAGCCGCAGTCCGCGTGTATCAAAACCAGCGCCTAGAATATACACCTGCTGGGCGCCGTTATCCACCGCCTGCAGCAGGAGGTCGTCGATATACTTTGTACGGGCGATGCCGGAGGATAAAGCGCCGGGGATCTTCTTCCGGATAATCCATTCGGCGAAGGACCGCCAGCCTGGTATGCGGCAAAGCCATACGCCTATTTTCAGCCTGCTGTCCAGGAACCAGGATGCGAATTTATCGGTGAACAACCGCTGGTCCCGCGAGCGGGTGGTTTCCAGCGCCCGGAATAGGGCCATATATTGCGCGGTTCTACTCGTGACGTCTTCCTTCATGGATAGTGTTTTATGAACTCCTCCATTAATTTAATCAAAAAAAGCGAATATCGTTTTGCTCCTGCCCGGGCCGTGAATTTATTGAGGATCAGCACCGGGATAATTTTTGCGATTATTTCAAAAAAATACCTATTTTTAGAAAATATTCTAAATCGCATCACCAAAATGAGTCAACCATTAAATATTGACAAATTAGACTTACAGATCATTTCGGAAATGTCCACTGACGCCGGTATCTCCTATGCAGAGTTGGGTAAGAAGCTCTTTGTGTCCGGCGGCACTATCCACGTCCGCATCAAGAAACTGCATGAAATGGGTGTGATCAAAGGCACCCGTTTACAGGTTAACCTGCGTGCTATCGGGTATGATGTACTGGCGTTTATTGGTATTTACCTGGAGAAAAGTTCATTGTATGAAAACGTCGCTAAGCAGCTGTTAAAAATTCCGCAGATCGTGAGACTGAACTATACCACCGGTTCTTACAGCATGTTTGCAGAAATCATTTGCAAAGACAGCGGGGAGCTGCGTAAAATATTGCAGGACGATCTGCAGCATATAAAGGGAATAGAAAGAACGGAAACGATTATTTCACTGGAAGAGAGTTTCTCAAGACCGATTAACGTGAGTGAGGTAGTATAAGTATAAAACGCTTTATTTTATGAACGCTGCTTTATAGGCAGCGTTTTTTTTTATGTCTTTCGTTAACGGATAAACGAAAAGCTGGCAGGGCTTTAATACCCTGCCGGCGCTATCATTTAGAGTTTACGCGCGTCGCGGGTACCGGCATACAGCTCGTATTCCAGCAGGCGACAATCGATCGTACTGTTGTAAAACTCTATCCTGCGTTTGGCTTTAAGACCTATCTTCTTAGCCAGTTCCAGGTTCCCGGTGAACACGTATCCAAAGTAACCACCGCATTGCTGCTTCATAAAATCACCGATACGGCCATATGTTTCCTCCAGCGCTTCAATTTCTCCAAGGCGCAATCCGTATTCGGGGTTCATGTATACCACGCCGGCAGCGCCTTCCGGCACTTCTGTGCTGGCGAAATCGCATACGCGGAATTCAATCATATCTTCCACGCCCGCAGCCTTTGCATTTTTACGGGCGTTTACAATCGCCATTTCACTCAGATCGGTAGCGATAATGCGCAGCTCCGGTACTTCCACGATCTGTTTTTCCAGCAGTCCTCTTTCATCGAGGTACACATTTTCATCAAAGCCACGGAGGTGCATAAAGGCATAGTTATCGCGGAAAAGACCGGGACGGCTGTTGGTAGCGATTAATGCGGCTTCAATGGCAACGGTGCCGGAACCACACATCGGGTTGATGAAAGGCGCTTTACGGTCCCAGCGGGAAGCCAGGATGGTAGATGCCGCCAATGCTTCCAGCATCGGAGCGCGGCCAGGTATTTTACGGTATCCATGCCGTGCGAGCGAGTCGCCGGTAGTATCTACAAATATTTCAGCATTTTCATTTTTCCAGAACAGGTGGATTACTGCACCGGTAAGCTCCGCACCAGTGGATGGACGCTTGCCTGTTTTTTCCCGCATACGGTCCACTACTGCATCCTTTACCCTTAAGTTGGCAAACATGCTGTTGTTGATCGTTTCATTCTGCACATTGCTGGTGATGGAGAAGTAACCATCTTCCGGAAGGATCGTTTCCCAGGGATAGGATTTCAGCTGATTGTATATTTCGTCGCCGTCGATTGCTTCAAATTGTTTCAGGCTGTACAGCACCTGGCTGCCGCAACGCAGGTTCAGGTTAAGGCGGATACACTCATTGAGAGAGGCATTCAACCGCACACCGGTAACGAATGTTTCGTCTACAGTAAAACCCAGATCTTTTACTTCCTGCTCCAGGTAAGGTGTCAGGCGTTTGTTACAGGTGATGGTAACGGTTCCCTTTGTTGTATATAATGACATAAGGCGGCAAATTTACCAATCTTTATGATAATCCCCGTGCATTCCTTATTTTAACAACTTAAACATACCTCAGCACCTATGCGTTTTTATCTTTCTTTGTTATTGCCGGCAGTCCTGTATTTCCCGGCCAAAGCACAAACCAAAGCAGTGCCTGTGCGTAATGAGCTCATTATGCCGGTGCCGGTTACGCCATCCAGTCATGCGTCTACCATTGCGGCGTTGTCTTCCGGGGATTTGCTCAGCGCCTGGTTTGGCGGCGATGAGGAAGGAAGTAAAAATGTGGAGATCTGGTCGTCGCGCTTTACCGCCGGCAAATGGCAGGCGCCCGTAAAGCTGGCAGATGGTATTATTAACGACACGCTTCGCTATCCCTGCTGGAACCCGGTACTGTTCCGTACCCGGGCCGGTTTACTTTGCCTGTTTTATAAAGTGGGTCCAAATCCACGGGAGTGGTGGGGCATGGCCCGCTACAGCAGTGATGACGGCAGCAGTTGGTCATCTCCCGAAAAATTACCGGAGGGCATGTTAGGCCCTATTAAAAACAAATGTATACAACTCCCGGATGGACGGCTGCTGCACCCTTCCAGCACAGAAAGTGTAAAGGGCAACCACTGGGTATCGCATATGGAAATCAGCGACAGCACGGGACATCAATGGCAAAAGGTGGTTATAGATTGCGACACGTTCGGCGTTATTCAGCCGACTATACTTACCCACCGCGATGGACGGCTCCAGTTGCTGTTCCGCAGCCGGCAGCATGTAATTGCCACGAGCTGGTCGAACGACCAGGGCGCCAGCTGGACACCCGTTACCGCACTGAAACTGCCCAATCCCAATTCAGGCATTGATGCGGTAACCCTTCCCAACGGCGCGATGGCGTTGGTATATAACCCTACGAAAGGCGGAAGCGACTGGTCTGACGGCCGCAATGAGCTGCGACTGGCCGTTTCAAAAGACGGTATTACCTGGAAAGATGTGTATCAGCTGGAGAAACGTGCAGGCGGCGAATACAGCTATCCAGCCATTATCGCCACCGCAGATGGTTTGGTGCATATCACGTATACCGACGACCGGAAAAATATCCGCGCGGTAACATTACAACTGAAATAAGCTTAGTTCCATATTTCATTGGCAGCGGTAAGGATCACCGGTTCGCGGTCAGTAACCACGATGGTGTGTTCGTGCTGCGCTACAAAACCGCCTTTGTTTCCAACCAGTGTCCAGCCATCGTTACTTTGATTGGCGAAGGATGAAACGGTGGAGATAAAGGTTTCTATCGCTACTACGGAATTCCTTTTAAAACGGGTGCGGTTAAAACGGACATAACAGTTAAGGATATCATCCGGCGATTCGTGGAGGCTTCTGCCAACGCCATGTCCGGCGAGGTTGCGGATCACGGTGTAGCCAGATTTCCTTGCTTCTGTTTCTATCAGTTTGCCTACGTCTGCCACGCGTGTGCCACCTTTGATATACTGGATGGCTTTATAAAGAATAGCCTTTGATGCGCTTACCAGTGCCTGGTGCTGATGAATATCTTCGCCGAACACAAATGAACCGCCATTGTCTGACCAGTAGCCATTCAGCTCCGCAGATACATCGATGTTTACCAGGTCGCCTTCCTGCAGTATTTTTTTATCGGATGGAATGCCATGTGCAATTTCATTGTTCACGCTGATACAGGTCCAGCCCGGGAAGCCATAGGTCAGCTTCGGCGCCGATTTAGCACCTAATGCATTTAATATCTCTCCTCCATATTCATCTATTTCTTTGGCGGTCATACCCGGCCTGGCATAATTCCTCATTTCCTTCAGCGTAACGGCTACTGCTTCACTCACTCTTTTCATGCCATCGAGTTCTGCTTCTGTAGTGATAGACATAATGATTATTTTTTCAAAAATACTGATAAAAAAACAAAGCCCGCACAACGGGCGGGCTTCGTCAGATTGTTTTTAACAATTACATGAGGATGCCCCACTCTTCATCCCGTTCAGGATAATCTTTAAAACGCTCAGTGCCTCCCCTGTCTTTCCAGTCGGAATCTATCACCAGCTTGGAACTGATACCCCCCCTGGGATTGCAGATGAGCGTGATACGCAGGCGATCAGCTTCATACACTTCCATCATATGATCATAAATGATATTGATGAGTCGCTCGTACGATACTATGATATCACGCAAATGATATACATAAAGTTTCAGCGACTTCAGTTCTATGATCTTATTTTTTGGATAAAAAGTGATGTAGAGCTTCGCAAAATCGGGTTGCTCCTGCACGCCGAGGAAAGTGAACTCCGGCACCTTTATCTTCATCTCATATTTTTCCTTTGAAGGATTTGGTAATCCTTTAAGGATTGTTTTATCAATGTGTTGATAGAGCTTTTTAGACATATAGGTTTGTAATTATTGGCGTGCTGCAAAGTAATATTTCTCCAGATCAATTCACCTGACATCTTCACAAGATAACATTTATTGGATATACTTTACAGGCACTTCATCCGTAAGCCATACACCGTTATCGGAGAGGTAGAACAGTATGCCGTCTCTATGCATATCGCCGCTGCGGATGGTGAGGATATGCGGTATCCCTCTCCTGCTGCCTACTTTCTCTGCGGTGGCCCTGTCGTTGGTAAGATGTACATGCTGCCGGCTCATTTTCTGTAACCCGGTTGTACGTATCTGTTCCAAAAACCTTGCTACGGTGCCATGGTAAAGAAATTCCGGCGGTGTAGCTGGTGGCAGGTTCAGCGATACTTCCAGGGAATGTCCCTGGTTGGCACGGATCATTGTTTTGCTTTCATTGAAGGAAAAACGCTGCTTGTCATTTTCCGCCACAACGCTTTCCAGTTCTTCCATCGTGAAATGATGACCGTTTGCTTTGCATTGCTGCAGGAGCGTGTTCACATTTGCCCAGCCGTGGGCATCGAGCGTAAGTTGTATGGTATCCGGACTATGCCGGAGAATAAAGCTCAGTAGTTTACTGATAGATTTGTTGTTCATGTTATTTAAGTTGGTCCCGTACTACCATGAGCGCGTAACCGAGCAGGTTATGACCGCGCCATTGCAGGGGATTTTCCACATGTTCATTGGAGGCAGCCATACCAATGCCCCATACACGGTCCATTGGGCTGGCTTCTACCAGGATACGTTCATGTGTATTGAGTAAAAAAGTTTTTAATGCCGGGTGTTGTGAAAATTTATGATGATTTCCATTCACGACCAGGTCAAATTTATGTGCGTCCCAGTTAGCGGCGTCGAAGCTCTTCACTTGTCGGCCTAGCTTTTTAGCTTCATCCGGTGTGTTCACCAGCAGGATCCGCTGCAGGGTTACATCATCGTTGAACAACCTGGCTTTACCCGCCATCATCCAGTGTTCTGCCGTTTTATAGGTGATGCCATCCACTGTGAAAGGAGCGTGCCACCACTGACTGAAACAGCTTTGGGTAACGCTGCCATCCGCAGATGGGCGATGCCCCCAGAAGAATAGGAATTTTATTTTTTCTTTGGCCTGATACTTTGCGATCAGCCAGTTGTTATCGTACTTCATGATGAGCGAATTTGTTTTAGTATTTCACCGGGGCGCAGGAATGTTGGCGGGGTTAACAGTTCCATTGCACAAGTGCAGGGTATAAATTTTGTTTACGTCATTATGACGCAAAGTAAAGGAATATTTTTTTAACGTGTATAATTTTTTTCGGGAGATGGGAAACGGGGTGGTGGAATGTGATGGGGAGAACTGGGCGAAGGTGTTAAAAAGTAGATTCGTTACTCTTCCCCAAAATAAATTTGGATTTTAATTGTACACAATCTAATTTTACACAATAAATATAAAATACTCATGGGAAAGATCGAAAAATTATACACGGCACACGCTACCGCCACCGGCGGAAGAAACGGACATGTAACCTCATCAGACGGCGTACTGGACCTGGAAGTAAGAATGCCAAAGGAACTCGGCGGCAGCGGCGGTGCGTATACCAACCCTGAACAACTGTTTGCAGCGGGCTATGCTGCGTGTTTCGACAGCGCCCTCAACCTGGTGATCAGGACCCAGAAGGTAACTGCAGGCACCACACAGGTAAATGCAGAAGTTAGCCTGGGCAAGAACAATAACGGTGGTTATGGGTTATCAGTAAAGCTACTGGTAGCGATTCCGGATGTGGAACCAAAACTGGCACAGGAACTGCTGGAAAAAGCCCATCACGTATGTCCTTACTCAAATGCTACCCGTGGTAATATTGAAGTAGAATTAGCATTGATCTAAACTCCATCTCATGAAAGTATTAATCGTACTGACATCCCACAGCGAACTGGGTAATACCGGCCATAAAACCGGTTTCTGGGTAGAAGAATTTGCTGCCCCCTATTATGTGCTGGCGGATGCAGGAGCTGAAGTTACACTGGCTTCTCCCAAAGGCGGACAGCCGCCTATTGATCCGAAAAGTGAGCTGCCCGAATTCCAGACGGAAGCTACCACCCGCTTCAAACGCGATGAGGCGTTACAGCAAAAGCTCGCTGCTACCCTTAAGCTAAACGAAGCAGATGCATCCGACTATGATGCAGTATTCTATCCCGGCGGCCACGGCCCCATGTGGGATCTTCACAATGATCCCAGCTCCATTGCACTGATTGAAACATTCTACCGTCAGCATAAACCTGTTGCATTTGTATGCCACGCTCCTGCTGCCCTGCTCAAAGTAAAGGACCAGGATGGTGCGCCAATGGTGAAAGGAAAAGAAGTAACGGGTTTCAGTAATACGGAAGAAGAAGCAGTACAGCTAACCAATGTAGTGCCGTTCCTGTTAGAAGATGAGTTAAAGAAACTGGGAGGTATTTACAGCAAAGGTCAGGACTGGCACTCTTATGCGCTGAAGGACGGATTGCTCATCACCGGCCAGAATCCAGGCTCCTCTGAAGCCGTAGCCCGGATTTTAATGGAAACATTGGCGTAATTTTGTGTTGCTAAATAAGCTACTTTGAAACAACTGAAATTATCAAATCAACTTTGCTTCTCATTTTATGCCCTGTCAAGGCTGGTAACTTCACATTACCAGCCTTTGCTTGGCGCATTGGATCTCACTTACCCGCAGTACCTCGTTATGCTCGCGCTGTGGGAACATGATATCTTGTCTGTAAAAGCGCTGGGGCAGCAGCTGATGCTGGATTCCGGCACATTAACGCCCTTACTGAAACGGCTGGAAATAAAAAAGCTTATCAAACGTGTACGCAGCAAGGAAGATGAACGTATCGTGAATATTCATTTAACCACCGCCGGCCGGCAGCTGCAACAGGAAGCAGCGGACATCCCTGAAAAGATCAGTTGCAGCATGGGTTTTACCACAGAAGAATACAACACCCTTAAACCGATGATCGACAACATTCTAAAAAGACACGCAGATGAATAGCCTGTTTATTTCACCGCCACCATATACCCTGGATCTTCAATAATATTTACTTCAATCACACCCGCTGCATCTTTCAGCAACTGCCGGCAATCCGGGCTCAGGTGCCGTAAATGCAGCGTTTTACCGGCCTGTTGATAGCGCGCTGTTAATTTATTCAATGCTTCAATACCGCTCATATCTGCAATACGGCTGTCTTTAAAATCAATCACCACTTCCGCCGGGTCATTAATCACATCAAACTTTTCATTAAACGCTGCCACCGATCCAAAAAACAAAGGGCCGTAAATTTCATAGTGTTTAACGCCCTGTTCATCTGTATACTTCCGCGCACGGATGCGTTTGGCGCTTTCCCACGCAAACACCAGCGCTGAAATAATGACGCCTATCAGCACTGCCAGCGCCAGGTTGTGCAACCATACCGTAATTGCCGCCACCAGTATTCCCACAAAAATATCTGCCTTTGGCATTTTATTAATAATCCGGAAGCTGGCCCACTCAAAAGTAGAGATCGCCACCATCAACATCACACCGGTTAACGCCGCCATTGGCAAACGCTCAATCACCGGCGCGCCGAAAAGCACCACCGCCAGGATTGTCAACGATGCTATAATCCCCGACAGTCGTAGTTTTGCGCCCGCAGAAAGATTTACAAATGTTTGTGCAATCATGGCGCAACCACCCATGCCAAAGAAAACCCCGTTGAGCATATTGGCACTGCCCTGCGCCATCGCTTCCCGGTTGCTGTTCCCCCTCGTGCCGGTCATTTCATCCACCAGGTTTAAGGTCAGCAAACTCTCTGTAAGCCCCACTCCTGCCATGATCAACGCATAGGGAAATATTACCTGTAACGTATCAAAAGTAAAGGGTACCTGCGGGAAGTGGAATGGCGGGAAACCACCACTCACCGCGGCAATATCTTTCACCGTCCTGGTTGAAATGCCCAATGCCAGCACTACCGCAAACACTACAATAATTGCCACCAGGGAGGCGGGTATTTTTTTTGTTATTTTTGGAAAGAAGAGGACTACGGCGATAGTCAATGCTACCAGCCCGATCATGGTCCACAGCGGATTTCCGCTCATCCATACCAGTTCCCCGCCCACCATCGTTTTAAATTGCCGGAACTGCGATATAAAAATGATCACTGCCAGTCCGTTCACAAATCCGTACATCACCGGCTGTGGCACCAGCCTGATAAATTTGCCCAGTTTAAATATGCCCACCAGCAACTGCAATCCACCTGCCAGCAGCACCGCCGCGAATACATATTCCAATCCGTGCGACTGCATCAGCGCAATCAGCACCACCGCCGTAGCCCCCGCGCCACCGGATACCATGCCTGGCCGGCCGCCAAAAACAGCGGTGATCAATCCCATGATAAAAGCCGCGTACAACCCCACCAACGGCGGAAACCCCGCCAGTATGGCAAAGGACAGGGATTCGGGGATCATGGTCATGGCTACGGTGAGCCCGGCCAATATCTCCGATTTATAATCGGGCTGCTGCGAGAAATCAAATAAACCTGCAAAAGGCTTCATCAGAGAAAATTAAAGGTGTCCGGTTTAAAGAGGCGCAAAAATACGCATTAACCCGTAGCTTTCAGCTGTGTCCAATATATTAGGCACAGGCTATAATTTCTTCGGCTGAATTCTTATCTTTCTCTCCTATAGTTCTGTAAACCTTATTTAATTATTCCACGCTATGGAGAATTTCAACATTAACCGTCGCCGTTTCCTGAAGGGGGCCACGGCTTCGCTCGCGCTTTCTGCCATCGGCGCCAGTGCGCTTGATTTTATTAACCCGGCAAAACCTTTGCGGGTAGCGCTGATAGGCACAGGATGGTATGGTAAAAGCGATTTATTCCGGCTTATCCAGGTAGCGCCCGTAAAAGTAGTGGCGCTTTGCGATGTAGATAAAAATATGCTGCAAGCCGCTGCAGAGATGGTGCGCAAACGGCAGGCCTCCGGTGAAACACCGCGTCTGTATGCCGACTACCGTAAACTGTTATCCGAAAATGAACTCGACATCGTATTGATAGGCACCCCTGACCACTGGCATGCCCTGCAAACCATTGATGCACTCAAAGCCGGCGCCAATGTGTATGTACAAAAACCTATCAGCGTGGATGTAATAGAAGGTGAAGCCATGGTGGCCGCCGCCCGCAAATATAACCGGGTGGTGCAGGTGGGTACCCAGCGGAAAAGCACGCCACACCTTATTGATGCTAAAAAGAATATTGTTGATGCCGGGTTGCTCGGCAAAATATCGCATGTGGAAATGTGCTGCTACTATCACATGCGCAACAATGGCAATCCGCCCGTGCAGGCGGTGCCGGAATACTTCGACTATGAAATGTGGACCGGCCCCGCTCCCCTGCGGCCATACGACGGATTGCCTCATGTACGCTGGTGGCGCACCTTTATGGAATATGGCAATGGCATCATGGGCGATATGTGCGTGCATATGTTCGACACCGTGCGCTGGATGCTGCAACTCGGTTGGCCTAAACGCATCAGCTCCACCGGCGGGATCTACGTACAGAAAGAAGGCAAGTCGAATATATCAGATACCCAATCGGCGATTTTTGAATACGACGGACTAAACTGTGTGTGGCAACACCGCACCTGGGGAACAGCTGCTGATCCCAAATACCCCTGGTCTTTTAAATTGTATGGAGAGAAAGGTACCCTTGCCGCCAGCACTATGTCGTACGACTTTATCCCTGAAGGCAACGGCACTCCTATCCATAAAGATGTAGTATTTGAAAAGGAAAAGTACCCGGAAGACCTGGCGGAACCCGCTATTGAACTAAATGCGGCACCGGCCACCCGCCTGCATATGCTGGACTTCCTGGGCGCCATCAAAAATGGCAGCAGGCCGGTTGCTGATATAGAAGAAGGGCATATTTCCACCGCCAGTTGTATCCTCGCCAACATATCCATGCAAACAGGACGCCCTGTAGTTTATGATCCGCAAAAACGGATTATCACCGGCGATCCGGCGGCTACGGCCTTGTTAGAAAGACCGTACAGAAGCCCCTGGATACATCCGGTAGTGTAAATACATTCAGCACTATACATAAAAAAGAACGGCCTGCTATGAGCGCCGTTCTTTTTTTTCTTCAGTAAAAAAACAAACTTATTCCCTGATCACTCTTACCTGCGCAGGCGCGTTAATCGTTGATTTAATCTTCCCGTTCGCCAGGCGTGTATGCTTCACCGTTACAATACCATAAGGCGTGGGAAAAGTTCCCTCTGCAAATTGCAGATCCCCAAGATGGGGCGCTACTTTAATCACCTTACACCCCGGCTCTATCACGGAGATACCAAGTACGTGTTCCGTCAGCCATGGAGTTGGCCCGGAGGCCCATCCATGACATAAACTATGACGGAAACCTTTATAACAATAAGCGCCATAATCGCCGTGAATATCTTTTTGCCCGGCAGGCATTATCTCATCAATGCGGGAAGCATTGGGAAGCCAGTCCATGTTAAAGTCCTCCCAGAACGTAGTGGCGCCCAGCTTCAGCATAGCGCCCCAGTAGGTCCGGATATCGTTTAGCCCTCCCTGGTAATCGCCCGCTTTGGCCTTTGCCTGTAGCATATAGTATCCATAGAAAGTGGAATAATCCTTTACGCCACCAACGCCGATAATTTCATCGTTCATCTTTTTTGCGGGCGCCAAACCTGACAATGCCATTAAGGCGGCGGCCTGTTTGGAGCCATTGGCATCGGGTACATTTTGCTTCAGCCGGGCAATAGCGGCTTCGCACTTCTTCACGGTAGCGTCATCCTTCAGTACTTTGCTCAATGCAGCGCCGGCATCCAGGGTCATGATCATCATTGCCTGTAGTCCTGCATGGATGCCAGGCTTGTTTTCGCTGGAGGGCCAGTCGAGGAAACGTGTGCCGTCGTGCAGGTCTTCACTGTTATTGGCATCTATTTTCTTTGAGAGATGATCCAGTAATCCTTTCAGGTACCCGGCCTGCTGTTGCAGATAAGTAAGGTTACCGGTGTGCTGGTACCAGTCGCGCTGAATAAGTATCCACCACATGGAATACGACACCATGCCATTCATATACTGCGGCAGCGGCGTTATATCGCGTGAAAGGTCCAGGCTCTTTGGCACCACGTCGTTATACCCGAAAACTGCACTGATAGCAGAGGTTTCGGGGTGCATATCGCCGATCCATACGAGGCGGTCGCGTTTAATGCCATCCCATAAATAGTCCTGCATGTTCAGATGAACGGTGTATGCGCCCGTCATCCAGATCTGGTTCAGTAACGTATCACTGCATTTAAAAGAGCCCAGGTAGGGCAGATCGCGGTATATGAAGATGGCCCTTACCTCTTTGAGTTGCAGCTCCGTATTATCATCCAACAGATCAATACGCACAAAACGGAAACCGGTATTGCCTACTTCCAGCTTGCCCAGCCACGGCACTTCCACTATCATATCGCGCATGGCGTGATCATTGGTGGCATTCTTTCCCGGTTCAATATCGCTCATCGCTTCACTCACGGATTCACCAAAGCGTATCCGCAACTTTACCGGCTTACCGGTTTTATACATCCCGGTAACCAGTTGCAAGCCGCCATGCAACTCTTTCCCAAAATCGAACAGCAAGGCAGGATGCACGGTGGTTGTGCTTTTCAGCACACACATGTTTTGATTTGCCAGGTCGGCTTGTCCGTTGCCTGCCAGCAGAAAGCGTTGTGCATTGATAATATTTGTACCTGCATTAGGTGTTTGCCATATAATTTTTTCGGGAGATAAATAGCGCCGTACGGTAGCTGTTGCATGGACTGTAGCCATACGGCTGCTGTCGAATACCGGTGGCAACTGGGCCCGGGAAGAAACGGCACATAGCATTATGATGGCTACCTCTAAGATCCGGTTATATATTTTCATGTGATCAGGTTCCTTTGAATGTAATTAATATTTTACTGCGATGAGTTTTACAGGACCCATCAGGCCGGAAGTCTGATAAGCATCTTTCGGCGTATATGGGTTCACGTTACTCCATGTTTTCCTTTCGGCAGCAGGTAGTTTGCTATCTCCTATGAGGCGGTTTACCCAGGTATTTACTACCGTTACTGTTAGTTTATTCTCTCCTTTCTTCAGTGCCTGTTTTACATTTACCCGGTAAGGCGCTGTCCATACGTTGCCCAGCGGCACCCCGTTCAGGGTTACATCCGCCATTACACTCACGGCGCCAAGATCCAGGTATGGTGTGGATTCCGCCGGTAGTTCATCTGCCTTAAAAGTAATTTCATAAACAGCGGTACCGGAATAATTACGGATCTGTTCATTGGTGTGGGTACTCCAATCTGTCAGCTGGTCAAAAATCACCGGTTGAGCGGGGCCACGCTTTGCCGCATCAAAACTCACTTTCCATGGCCCCTGTAATTGGGTTAAGGTGATTGCCCCGGGGAAATTAACTCCTTTGCCTGTTGCCGCCGCCTTCTTACGGAATACTACAAAACCGCTTTGGTAAGGGGCTAACGTTAACGGCACTACGGTATGTGCCGGCTGTGGTGTAAACTCCTTCAGGTCGCGGGTTTCGCCGGTCACAGCATCCCACCATTCCGGTTGTTTACCCTGCACACGGAAGACAGGCGATAATGTGATGTTTTGGTCCGACTGGTTGGTAACAAAATATATTTGTCCATCTGCAGTACTGCGATGGGTATACAACACCTGTTCCGGCAGTTGTGCCACATCCGCGGGCAACTGCAGGATGTTCAATGCCTGCGGCATGTCCATCCCGCTGAGCACCTGTCCTTTGCCATATTTCCTTTGGCGCTCCTGGCCATGGCCCCACAGCTCCGTGGCCAGCTGCTGTACTTTGGTATCTGCCGCTGGGTATTGCTGTAAGCTCGGAGAGCGTTTGGGCGCGGGTCCCAGGATGGTGGCGCCTTCCTTTACCAGCTGCGCAATTTTCTCCAGCAGCTCCGGCCGCATGGTTTCGAGTTGCGGCAGTACCAGCAAACGATAGCTCATACCGTCCGGTAATACCAGCCTGCCATCCTTTACACGCAGGCGCTCCAGGATTACTTCCGCATTGATGTAGTCATAGGAGTATCCTTTCGGCAGTTCAGGATTTCTTACACCAGTCATTTTAGGCGCATCTTCCCCGATGAAGTAAGCAATATCATTTACTGTTTTGCCTTGTTGTAAGAGGAAATTACATCTCCTGATATAATCTATAAATGCTTTCCCCTGGTAAAACCAGGTATTCTTCCTGTTAAACTCTGTCCCAAAACCTGCGTTTACACCGGGTTCGCGATCATCATAGGGCTGTTCAATAAATACATGCAGGAGGCTGTGATTGATCCCTTCGGTGAAGGACCAGTCGCCACGGCGCTTCAGCAACGCGGGATAGCGGCCGTATGTATTACCACCGGCGGTAAAAGACTCGGCAGCCACTCTTGTTTTACCATAAATATGCGCCGCGGAAGAAGCAGCCCGGCACTCGATATTGCCCAGTGTTCCTTCGTTCCAGAATTCACCGCCTATTTCATCCGACTGGCCACCGTACTTCAGAAACTCTGATGGGAAGCCCCAGTGGCCATAGTTTTCCAGCCATAGCTTCAAACCATCTTTATGACTGGCTTTGCGCAAACCGGCTACATATTTATAAGCCACGCGGTCGGCAACCAGGCGGCGCAGGTCCCAGAGGAAGCGGTCCGACTGATCAGGCGAGCTCACTACCCTTCCGGATAATACCGGCAGCCATGGTAACGGATCGTAGCCATATTGTTTTTGGAAATCATCCGCCATATCATCGGTCCAGTTTTGCGAACCGGTTTCGTAGCTGTCTGCCACTACCCACTTCAATGAAGTACGCTCTGCTTCGGGGATGCTTTTGCGGATCTTACCTACAAAGGCATCGTAGTGGTACTGCGACCATTTATCGCTGATCTTATCTATTTCCAACCCGGTTCCTTCCGGTGAAGCAGGACCATTGGTGACGCCGGTGGGCAGCATGCCATAGCGCACCACCAGCCAGTCGCCCGCAGGCACCTTCCATGTAAGCGTACCGTTGGCGGATAAATTTTTAGTGAGATTAATTGCTTTGGTGGGATCGATGATCAAACCGGCGCCGGATATTTCCGGCTCGGGTGGCCACTGATATTCGTTCCATAGCGGCAGTGGCGTCTGGAACATTTTGGCCAGCTGCTTTTCTTCAAAGCGTTCGATGCGTGGCGCCGAAAGCAGCTTTACTTCTGCCAGCGAAGGATTGCCTTCGCTGATCAACAGCCGGAACTGCCTGCCGGTGGTGGCATTAAAGGAAACGGCGACTGGTGCATACGGTTTAAAGCCTACATTATTTTGCGGATTACTGCGGTCCAACTCAAAGCTCTTCACTGTTCGCCAGATGTCCCCTTCTTTCACCTGCAGTTCAAATTGTGCTTTGAAAGGTTTTTGGGCCGGGTAAATGATGAGGCTTCGTGCAGTGAAGTCGCCGGTTACCTCCAGATCGATGTGCGCGGGTGTTGGGCGGGCAACAGGCGTGGTAACAATTACTTCTTCGGTAGTATTTCCGTCTGTCAGTTTTTCAATATCCCGGAACGCGATGTTAGAAGTGATGTGTGGCGTATGTTTCCCAATATCATCTCCATCGCCGCCTGGCACCGGGAAAGCCATTACAGCCACCGTCTGAAAATCAGCAGGTCCTGGCGGCAGTTGCTGGTTATATTCCTGTGGACCATGAACAGTAATTTCTTCGCCGGCGAGGTAGCGCATCGATTGTGATGGCTTTATCCAGGGGCCGCCACTTTGGCTCCAGCCGGGGCTGTTGAACAAGCCGATATCCAGTCCTTTTTCAGTGGCAGTGCGTATAGCCGTTCGTGTTACCTTCCACCATTCATCGGAAAACAGCTTTACTTTTCCGTAAGGAACCTCTTCTTTCGGATAACCTATATTACCGATAAAAGCCCGGCCAATGCCTACTTTCGCCATAGCTTCCACATCCTGCCTTACCCCATCCTGTGAAATATTATCACTCATCCAATACCAGTATACACTTAGCTTTGTACTGTCTGGTGGCGTTATAAAACCACGCTGCAAAGGCGTTTGTTGTCCGCTGGCAGTTAATGCAGCGGTTAACAGCAACACAGCGGCAGCATATTTTCTTATCATAGTATTTGAAAATTCGTTTAACCGTAAAAGTTATAGCGACAGGCACCCGGTTGCCGGACTGTTATCCGCCAACGAACCCATTGCAGTATTTCCCAAAGTAAAAAACGTTATCAGTATAACTGTCCTGTACCTCCCTGTAGTAAAGGATTACCGGGGTTGAGCATGCCCATTCTACCAAGCCACTTCATGGTGATCTGCATCCATACATCTACCGGCAGCTTCAACACAAAGCCGTGGTTGCCTTCGGGGTAAATATGCATTTCCGCTGGCACGTGCTGATGGCGCAGGGCCTGGTAAAACACCAGGCTGTTATCTACATCTACTACAGTATCATCGCCGGTATGAAAGAGGATAGTTGGCGGTGTTTGAGGCGTTACCTGCCGGTCGTTCGAGTAATTCCTTATAGCTTCTTCTCCCGGTTGACTGCCGAGCAGCCGCAAACGGGAACCGGGATGTGCGAGGTTCTTTTCCATGCTGATCACCGGGTATACCAGGATCATAAAATCGGGGCGCAGATTGATGCCGGCATTGGCGGCCAGCACCGGTTTATTGAAGTGCGTACCTGTTGTGGAAGCGAGGTGCCCGCCGGCAGAGAAACCCATAATGCCTACACGATTATTATCGATGTTCCATTCAGCGGCATGCGCCCGGATCATTTTCATCGCTTCCTGCGCATCCTGCAAAGGGCCGGTACTTTTATCCTGCATGATCTTATCATCTGGCAGGCGGTATTTGAGTACAAAGGCAGCGATGCCCTGCTTTACAAAGTATTCGGCGATATTGAGACCTTCCCGCTGCAGCACTACTGCGCGGTAGCCACCACCGGGGCAAATCAGCACCGCAGTGCCGGTAGCTTTGTCTTTGGGCGGCAGGTAAGCCGTTAAAGTAGGTACACTGGTATTTGTACGGTTATTGTCCTTGTCGGTTACTTCCTCATCCGGTGCGGCAATTCCGCCGGGAGGAAGGCCATTATATAAAGGCATTATGGTTTGCGCGTTGGCAACAATGGTAACGAAGCTGAAGAGCAGGATAAAGAGGGCACGCATAAGTTTATTTATTGGCAGTAATGATAATCAAAACTTCATAAAGTAGCATCATGTGTCACCGAATAATATTTCAGTTCTATCAGGTCGTTGGGCATGGGCTTGCTGTTCCAGGCGGAATGGATGGCCAGTGCGGCTCCCATCGCAGTAGCCTGGGCCATGGAGGCGGCAAAGATTTCAATATCAGGAAACAGTGCAGCCAGCAGATTCATATAGATGGCATTTTTACTGAATCCACCGTCAACGAATATACGTTTTACACGGGCTCCTTTCAGTACCCTGCTGGTAGCGATATATTGCTGATTGGCGATATCCAGCATCAGCTGATGATAGGCTTCTGTATCCGAAGAAAAACTATCCAGATCCCGCTGCCCGAATACAGATGCCTGCATCCGTTGCTTGTCGGCTTCCAGCTGCGGCGCATCCTGTTTATTTCTTTCCTTCAGCTTGCGGATGATGTTTCCATCGTACTCTACTCCACGATACCTGCCGGTATGCTGATCAAAATGTGTTGCAATACGCTTTACCTGTTGTTCGTGCTCGTAACCGGCAAACAGCCGGGAAGCCTTTACCGGCTTGCCCTGGAAAGACATATAACATAAACAATCCGCTTCCAGTTCTTCCGGTGTAAGCGGCGTATCATTAAATGGATTTAAGCTGATACACCAGGTGCCGGTAGATATCAGTACAAAAGGTTCATGAAAATTTACCAGGTATGGAATCAGTGCGGCGGAGCTGTCGTGCAGACCAGTACCTACTGCATAGCTGTTGCCCGGAAAGGCCGCGGGCATTACTTCTCCCGAAGAAAAAAGAGGCGCCAGCTTTTCCAGCACCCCTTCCTTTATTAACCACGAATGATAATTGTTTTGTTTAAAATCCCACAGGTTGGTATGACAGCCAATGCTGGTGATATCTGAGCAGGCAACACCCGACAGCAGGAAGCTCATGTATTGCGGCAGGTGCAATGCATACTTCATGCGGCTGAATACTTCGGGTTGCTCATATTTCAACCGGTACAACTGCATGCCGGAGTTGAGACTTCCCAATACCGGCGACGCCGTTTGCACGGAGAAAGCGGTTTTGCCACCGTAATTGCCGTAGAACTGCTGACTTAAAGTCTCCGGATATTCTTTCAGGTAGTTGTACAATGGAGTTAATGGGCGCCCTTCTTCATCGATGTATACGAGGCTTGCGCCATACGTTGAAAAATTGATGGCTTTGATCGTTACATCTTTTCTGCTGAATACTTCCCGCAGGGAATCAAATACGGAAAGCCGGAGGCTTTCCAGGTTTTCACAGGGCGCGCCATCTTCATCCACGGTTTCCGTAAAACGGGCGGTGCGCTCAAAGATGATCCTGTACTGTTCATCAAAGAGAAACAGTTTTTTGTTGGTTTTTCCAACATCAAAAATAGCAATAACGGGAATTTCGCTCATAAACACATTTAAATTACAAACCAGTCGCCATTGTTTTAGCGCCTCTTTCACGGATCAGGTGATCCCTCACTTTTTCAGCACGGTACAACGCCAGCGGATTCAATGCGCCGCCGGCCTGTATCCTGGCGGCAGCTACCAAAGAGCGTACATCTGTACGGAACGCCTGTTGCAGTATTTCCTGTGCGGTAACCACATCGTTGTGCTGTTGTGCAGCCAGCAATTTTTTACGGTCTACCAGCAACGCCTGTGCGTAGGTGATCATGATTGCTTCCACAGATTGCAGCAGATCTTCCAGCGGGTCTTTCACGTTGTGCGAGGCGTCTATCATCCATCCCAGATCTGTAGTATGATTCATGCCGCGGGCATCCATTCCTTCCACCAGTTCGTTGAAGATCAGGAACAGCTGGTAGGGCTTGATGCTGCCTACGGTGAGGTCATCGTCGCCGTACTTTGAATCGTTGAAATGGAAGCCGCCGAGTTTACCTTCCATCAGCAGCAGGGCTACAATCTGCTCAATGTTGGCATTAGGCAGATGATGCCCGAGATCTACCAACGTATAGGCTTTAGGGCCCAGTTTATTGGCGTACAGGAGCGACTGCCCCCAGTCGCCCACCGTAGTGGAATAAAAATTTGGTTCCGCGGCTTTATATTCCACAAACATTTTCCAGTTATCCGGCAGCGCTGCATAAATTTCCTGCAAACCTTCCAGTGTGTTCTGAAAAGCATGGCGGAAATTCAGCTGGCCGGGGAAGCAGGAACCATCGGACAGCCACACGGTGAGTGCATCAGAGCCCAGTTCTATACCATGACGGATCACTTCTATGTTGTGCTCGATAGCCTGTTTGCGGATGTCTTTGTTGACATGCTGCAGCGAGCCGAATTTATAGCTCAGCTGCTGCCCGGGCTGATCCTGGAAAGTATTGGAATTCATCGCATCAAAGCGGAGGCCGTGTTGCGCCGCCATGGCTTTAATATGCGCGGGATTGGACGGAATATCCCAGGGTATGTGCAGGGAAATGGCGCCGCTGGATTGGTTCAGCTGATGAATCAACCCGATGTCTTCGATCTTTTCTTCCAGGTTCCTGGGTTCACCGCCGCCGGGGAAACGCCCAAAGCGGGTACCGCCGGTTCCCAGCGCCCAGCTGGGAATGCCCACCTGGAAAGATATCAGCTGCTGCAATATTTCAGGAACATTTTTAATTTCCCCCGAGAGATATTCAAATGCCCGCTGCTGCGCCGCCATTCCTGCCTGGTTATGCTCTTCTATCCTGTATTTTTCGATTCTCATGATAATCTTTTTTTACGTAGATAAAATAACATACTTATCTCACAAAAGCCATTGCTACTCCACCATCTACATTCAGTACATTGCCGGTTGCCTTGTTAAGTAAGCCGCCTACAAAAGCATAGCAGGCGTTGGCAATATCTTCGGGTACAATGATTTCGTTTAACAGCGTACGTTTCGCATAAAATGCGGGCAGTTCTTCCACCTTTACGCCATATGCTTTGGCCCGGCCTTCAGCCCAGGCGCCTGCCCATATTTTACTATCGGAAATTACCGCATCCGGATTTACAACGTTTACGCGTATACGATCTTTTCCCAGCTCGGCGGCATTGAGCCTGCTCAGGTGTAGCTGCGCTGCCTTGGCAGATCCGTAACCTGCATTGTTAGGACCGGAAACCAACGCATTTTTGCTGACGATGTTCAGCACATCCCCGCCGGTGTCCTGCTTGCGCATGATGTCCACGCCGGCTTGCGTAACGAGGAACTGTCCTTTCACCAGTACGTCGTACAGCAGGTCCCAGTCTTTTTCTGTATGATCTTCCAGTGGTTTGGAGATCGATAACCCGGCGCAGTTTACGATGATATCGATGCCGCCAAAGGCCAGCACGGCCGTGTCGTAGGTTTTACGGATGGATGCGGAATCGGTTACATCGAGCAGGTCAGCGGCAAACACATCTTTCCCGTACAATTTATTAAACTCTTCGGTAGCAGAGGCCAGTCGCTGCGCATCGTTATCGTTGATGACCACCACCGCGCCTTCCTCCGCAAACTTTTTAGCGATCGCTTTACCGATACCGCCGGCACTGCCGGTTACCAGTGCTATTCTGCCGGTAAGCGCTTTAGGCTTGGGCATGCGTTGCAGCTTGGCTTCTTCCAGCAACCAGTATTCAATATTAAATGCTTCCTGCCGTGGCAGGGAAGTATATTCAGAGATGGCTTCCGCGCCTTTCATTACATTGATGGCGTTGATATAAAATTCAGCGGCCACCCTGGCGGTTTGTTTATCTTTTGCGAACGTGAACATGCCCACGCCGGGATACAGGATCACCACGGGGTTAGGATCGCGCATAGCCGGGCTGTTCGGATGTTTACAGGTATCGTAGTATTCTTTATACATTTCCCGGTAGGCGGTAAATAACGGCGCCAGGGATGTTTTAATGGCGGCTATATCTTTCAGGTCCGCATCCGGCAGCAGGTTCAGTACTAACGGACTGATCTTCGTGCGCAGGAAGTGATCGGGGCAGCTGGTGCCCAGGGGCGCGAGCCTGTCAAGATCATTGGAATTAATAAATTCAAGCACTCTCGCGTCATCTGTAAAATGGCCCACCATTTTCTGTTGGGAAGAGCAGTATCCGCGTAAAACCGGCGCCAGCGCAGCGGCCTGGGTTTTACGGTCGTCAGGCGATAATGACTGTATTTTTGCGCCGCCAAACACCGGTTTATGGCGGCCGGTGTTTTCTTCCAGGTATTCTGCGCAGCGTTCAATTACTTCCAGGGTATTGATATAACTTTCGTAGGCGGTATCGCCCCAGGTGAACAGGCCATGAGAGCCCAGCATGATACCGCGGATACCGGGATTTTCGTCGAGGCACTGCTTTAATTGCAATCCAAGGTCAAATCCGGGCTTCTGCCAGGGTACCCAGCCGATAGTGCCGTTAAAGAGCTCCTGTGTGATTTTCCGGCCATCTTTTGCCGCTGCAATAGCAATGGCAGCATCCGGATGGAGGTGATCGATATGTTTGAAAGGGAGAAAACCATGCAGAGGGGTATCAATGGAAGGCGCTTTTGAGGCGAGATCATAAATACAGTGGTTAAACAATTCCACCATTTCATCTTCATGCGCTATTCCCCGGTAAATATGCTGGAGGCTGCGAAGACGATCTACATACAAAGCGGCGAGGCCACTTTTTTTGAGCGTGCCCAGGTCCCCGCCGGAGCCCTTTACCCACATCACTTCTACGGGCTCTCCCGTTAAAGGATCTTTTGCGGTGGCTTTGCAGGAGGTGTTGCCACCACCGTAGTTGGTCAACCGGAGGTCTGCGCCGAGTAAATTGGAACGATAGATCAGCAAGGCTACTTCATCACCAGCCATAGCGGCCGCTGTTGCTTCATCCCATAAATAGCTGACATGCCTGAATTGCGTGGTAGTTCCATCTAAAGACATACTCTATAATTTTTACGTTTTTAATTGCGATAATGCGGAGGGTTAATTTTCTAAAGAATTACCATATCCGACCAGGACTACAGAAAGAATAATGGTGAATATACCCAGGGAAATAGTAATGAATGTTTTTTTACTGGCATTTTTCCATTCCTTCAGCACAAAACCCCACATACCGGAAATCAGGATAATAAAAGCCATGTGCAGGATCCAGGAGCTGGCGTCGTTACCCAGTTTACTTTCTCCCATTCCATAAAAAAAGAATTGCAGGAACCACGTAGTACCCGCGATCGCCGCAAACAGGTAGTTTTTCACCAGCGGGGTGTTTTTATTCGTATAGTCGTTGAACGAGCGGTTACGCCTGTTGAGCAGCATGCACCAGATAAAATTGGTGGTGAGCCCTCCCAGCATAATCACTACAAAAATAACATTGTTCCGGAACAAAGGGTTGGCATTATTCGCTACTGCGGCTTTGCCCATGCTGTTGCCGGCAGTAATGGCAAAACTCATACAGGCGCTCAGGATGCCGGAAACAATGGCTACGGCCAGTCCTTTGCGGAGGTCAAATTCGCGGATGCTTTCGGTTTTCTGTTCACCGGTGAGTTCCTTTTCTTTCAACATACCGGCTTTCCCGCAAATGGCAATCCCCACCAGGCATACCGCCACGCCTGATAACACGTACAATCCCCTGCTGCTGTGAAACATGGCCCCCAGTGTATTAGCGTCATCTGTAAACAGTCCACGGTAAATAGGTGGTATCAGTGCACCAAAGGCGGAACAAAAGCCCAGTGCCACAGCCATTCCCAGCGACATACCGAGGTAACGCATGGATAAACCGAACGTTAAACCGCCAATACCCCACAGCACCCCCAGGAAATAAGTCCAGAAAAGAACAGTGCCTTCTGTATTACGGATAATATCCATAAACCCCGGAACGGTTAACCAGGCAGCCAGCAGCGGAACTACCAGCCAGGAGAAGATCCCGCCCACAATCCAGTAGCTTTCCCAGCTCCACCCCTTTACCTTTTTGTAAGGGATATAGAAACTTCCCGATGCGAACCCACCTATGAAATGAAATAAAACTCCCAGTAAAGCCTGCATAATGATGTAGTAATTTGTAACGTGGAAACGAATGTTCCATAAAAATAAAACATGTAACTTTTAAAACTGTCATGGACTGTCATGGTTCCGGCAGGAGATAGTAATTGTAGAATTAAATCACTATCATTGTCGTGAAAACAGCCATGTCAGCACCTGATAGCTAATTCCGCGGATTAATACCTGATGAGCCATGAAACAACATCCGATCTTTAAATACCTTTTTATTGATGATTTTTCTGCCACGCCTAAATATTACCAGCTGGCCAACTCTATCATCAAAGCTATTGTGGACAAAAAAGTGCAGCAGGATGATATACTGCCGTCCATCAATGAAGTCAGCTACGCTTTTGAAATTTCGAGGGATACCGCAGAGAAAGCATACAAATACCTGAAAGGACTGGGTATCCTGGGGTCCGTTCCCGGAAAAGGCTACTATGTGTCGCAAACCAATCTTGACCAACAATTTAAGATACTGCTGCTGTTCAACAAACTGAGCGAGCACAAAAAAATCATCTATGATTCGTTTGCAGACAAGCTGGGAGAACAGGCCAATATCGACTTCTATATTTATAACAGCGATTTCAGTCTCTTTAAAAAACTGTTATCCCAGAATATTAATGAATATACACATATTGTGATACTTCCGCACTTCCGGGAAAGATGGGAGCACGTAGATGAAGTGATCAATACCATCCCGAAAGAAAAACTCATCTTGCTGGATAAAAAGCTAAAAGGCGTAACCGGCGAATACGGCGCAGTATACGAGAATTTCCAGGAAGATATTTACGGCGCCCTGGAACAGGCCAGGGACAAGCTGCAGCAATACCACACTATAAAAATCATTTACCCCGATAATACCTATTACCCGGAAGAAATTTACGAAGGATTTATGCAATTCTGTCAGAACTATGCCTTCAACAGCAAGAAGGTGGAAGAGATAGGAGAAGAAGATATTCAGCCGGGAGATGTATATATTAACCTGCGGGAAAATGACCTGGTATTATTGATAGAGAGGATCATCTCCTTAAACCTGAAGATAGGCAAGGATGTAGGGATCATTTCCTATAATGAAACACCGTTGAAAAAATTTATTCTCAACGGCATCACCACTATTTCCACCGACTTTAAGTGTATGGGAGAAATGGCTGCACAGCTGATACTGGATAACTCCAGGGCACAGATAGAGGTACCCTTTTATGTGACCATGCGGGCATCTTTGTAATTACCTTACCTTTGGCTATCAAAAACGGAACAACATGGAAACACCAGGCGCATCCAAAGACCCGCTGCACGGACTAACACTGGAAAAAATAGTGACACATCTTTACGAAAGCTATGGCTGGGAAGAACTGGGCTACCAGGTAAGGATCAACTGCTTCATCAGCAATCCTTCTGTGCAGAGCAGTTTAAAATTCCTCCGTAAAACACCATGGGCGCGTAAAAAGGTGGAGGATTTTTATGTATATTCTTTACGGAAGAAGTTATTAAAGTAGTGTCCGGAACCGGACACGCACCTTTTCAAAACCGGACATCCCTCCTCTTTTAATCTTTCTTTACATACTGAAAACCAGCATTTTAATATGATGGCATTTACTTCGCAGCAAGTTAGCTCCATCCTATAAATTGCATTTGCATGTTCAGCAGTTACATTAAAACAGCTTTCAGGACGATCACGCGGAATCTCAGCTATACATTTCTGAATGTATTTGGCTTAACGCTTAGCATTGCTGCCTGCCTGATCATTTTTCTCATTGTAAAAAATGAGTTGAGTTACGACAGCTTCCACAAAAAAGCGGACCGGATTTACCGGGTAACATTCAATGCCCTCGATTATAACCCCAGCACCTCGCTGGCGGTAGTACCTGCGCTGCGCAACGATTTTCCGGAACTGGAACAGGTATCGCAATACTGGTACCAGGGTACCGGGCTGGTAAAAGCCGGTGATGCACGATACAATGAAAAAGGATTTGCTTTTGCAGATGCTGCCTTCCTGCAGATATTTGATTACCACTGGCTGGCAGGAGATGCACGTACTGCGTTGTCGGAGCCGAACCAGGTGATACTGACGCAAAGTATGGCCCGAAAATACTTTGGCACTAAAGACCCGCTGGGCCAGGTGATCAACCTCAACAACCAGTTTAATCTTAAAGTAACCGGTGTTATTGAAGATGTGCCGGGCAATACCAGTCAGCCTTTCGTATTCCTGGTTTCCTACGAAACCATCCGGAAGGAAGCGCTGGCACAGGCCTCGTTTTACAGCATCAATGGAGGCAATGCATTTGTATTGCTGCCGGAACACTATAACGTGGCGAAGTTGCAGGCCAGGATGCCCGCCTTTATTACCAAAAACTGGGGCGCAGATGTTGCCGCCGGAACAAAACTGTTGCTGCAACCGTTGAAAGAAATCCATTTTGACCAGCGTTACCAGAGTAGTCCTGACAGTCCTACCACCAGCCGGGAAACCTATTGGGGCCTTGCTATGGTGGCATTGTTTATCATTATTACCGCCTGTATTAACTTCATCAACATGGCAACCGCACAGGCGATACGCCGTGCTAAAGAGGTAGGCGTACGTAAAGTGCTGGGGGCTTACCGTGGACAACTCATCCGCCAGTTCCTGTCTGAAACCGCATTACTGGTGTTGATTGCCGTTGTGCTGGGAACAATAGCTGCAGGCATTTTGCTGCCTTTTGTGGCCACCTGGATGAACGTGAAGATCGGGGTATCACAATTGATGGAGCCGGTCATTGCAGCGTTGCTGGCAGCAATAACGGTAACGGTTATACTTTTAGCGGGCCTGTACCCCGCCTTTGTACAGTCTGCTTTTCAGCCGGCAGCCTCCCTTAAAAGCAATACGGGTATTACCTTCCGGGGATTGGGTTTAAGAAAGATCCTGGTATCCACCCAATTTGGTATTTCACAGATCCTGATTGCAGGTACGCTGATCGTTGGCTACCAGATGGACTTCCTCCAGAACCGGGACCTGGGTTTTAATAAAGATGCCGTGGTTTCTTTCCGGGTTCCTGACAAAGAAAAACGCGATATTTTGCGGGAGCAATTATTATCCAATCCAGGTGTAAAGCAGCTGAGCTTTGCTTCCGGACCGCCGGTAGGTGGCAGTAATTATGCCGCCTTTACCTGCCCTGAAGCCGGTGTCATCAAGGATGATGTAACAGAGATGAAAGCCATTGATGAACAATACCTGGATATGTTTTCCATCAAACTGCTGGCAGGTGAAAACCTCCGTAAATTAACAGATGCAGATACCGTGCGCCGGGTGCTGGTCAATGAAACCCTGCTACACAAAATTGGCATACAAACACCGGAAAAAGCCATTGGTAAACGTTTCTACATCAATGGCAGCCCCTCCCAGATTATGGGTGTGGTACAGAACTTTCAAAGCGAATCACGTTATAAAAAAGGAAGACCCTGTGTGCTGGAATACAGCTCCAATGGTTTTAGAACCGCCTGCGTAAAGATACAACCGGCAAATATGCGCAATACCCTTTCTGGTATTGATAAAACCTGGTCTGCGCTCTTTACGGAGAACCTGTTTGAATACGACTTTCTGGACGACCGGATTGCCAATTTATATAACCAGGAGCAAAAATTATATACCGCCTTCAAGCTTTTTTCGTCTCTTGCCATACTGATCGGTTGCCTTGGATTATACGGCCTGGTGGCCTTTGCAGCGGTTCAGCGCACCAAAGAAGTGGGTATCCGTAAAGTATTGGGCGCTTCCCTCCTGAACATCGTTGGGCTATTTGCAAAAGAATTTATTGTGCTGATCATCGTGTCCTTCGTCATTGCTGCACCTGTGGCCTGGTTTGTAATGGCGCGCTGGTTAGACAATTTCGCTTATCAGACCCATATCGGCGGCGGCATTTTCATTATTGCCATCCTGGTATCTGTATTGATAGCAGGAGCTACCATCGCTTACCAGTCGGTGAAAGCCGGGCTGGCGAACCCGGTTAAAAGTTTACGGATGTAGCTACAGTTTAATTTTCAGCCCCATTTCGCGTTTCATGGTAAGCAGGGCTTCGGCATTGCCTTTCGCGTCATCTACCGGGTGATGTGTATGGGTTGTTTTGCGCAGGTGTTTGAAAGTCTGGAAAGTATCTTTTGTAATGCCTTTGTACAAACTGCCGAGATTTTGGGAGCTAAATCCAAATGGATTTTCACCGGTAAAGTGATGAAAATACCAGCAGATAAACATCCAGTCGAACCCGTTGTTATCGCTGATAAAAATGGGCCGGTCCTTACTAACGGAGATAATCCATTGTTTAAAATCCTGCATCACCTGTGCGGGATCATTGAAGCCCAGGGTTTCCTCCCGCGTATGATTAGAAACTGCCAGTGCTTCGGGAATAAATTTATCGGAAATGGGTTTCAGCTGACCGTAAAAAGTTTGGTCCAGTTGTTCATTTACCAGCACGGCGCCAAAAGAAATCATAGAGTAATCGCCGGGAATGGGACCGTCTGTTTCAACGTCCACCATAATAAAAGCCATGTGTTATAGTTTGTTACCTTGGGGTCACCAACGCGTTATACATCTCCTAAAAATATAAAAAATATTATATAACAAAGAAAAAGGCATCCCGGCTATGCCAGGATGCCTTTAACGCCAAAGCGTTAACAGATTCTTTAATGGAGCCGCCCGGGTTAAACTAAATTAACCTTAGGTGTCCATGAATATTCTGTAGATAGCATGAATACCTCCTTTTCTTTGGTGAATAATGAAACTACAACAAAATATCTAAATTAGAAAACGTTACAACAAAAAAATAACATATCGTTGCAGCGGAGTTATGTAAATAATTGTTAGCCATTGCCAGAACGCTGGTAAGAATAAATGAACGGCTTTTCAATTTATTGCTTCTTTAATGCGGTGGCAATTGCTTTTTCCGCCAGTGGCCCCATCACGAGGTAGCCGGCTTTGTTAGGGTGTACACCATCGTAGGTGAGCTCGGCTTTCAGGCCTTTTCTTTCATCAGCCATCGCCGTATAATAATCCAGGTATACGCAATTATTTTTAGCAGCGTAGTTTTTAAGGCGCTGATTCAGGTCGGCGATCTTTCCAACCGGCTCCAGTCCCTTGCGCCATGGATAATCAAATGCCGGTATTACGGAAGACAACACCACTTTGATACCGTTTGCTTTGGCCAGTTCCGCCATCGATACAATGTTCCCGAAAATTGTTTCCACCGGGGTAAAGCCGGTATTGCCCGCGATATCGTTGGTACCTGCCAGGATCACTACTACTTTGGGTTTCAGGTTAATCACATCAGGACGGAAGCGGATCAGCATCTGTGGCGTGGTTTGTCCGCTGATACCCCGGTTGATGTAGGGCTTGCCTTCAAAAAACTCCGGGTTCAGCTTCCCCCATCCGATGGTAATGGAATTACCCATAAATACCACCCGTTGTTCGCCTGGTTTGGGCGGGGTTACCTGGGCATTCGCTTCTTCAAAACACTTTAAACAGGCCCAGTCCTGCTTCATCAGTTCCTCACGCTGCTTCTTTTCCTTTGCGGCGGCATCAGCGTCCGTGGTATTCTGTGCAAAAGCCGTAGTGCCCAATATGGCAAACAGGGCTACCAGTGTCAGGCTCTTTCTGTTCATGATCATACATCAGGTTTTTAACTATCTGCATTTTAATAAATGCAACGGAAAGTAACAATATTTTCCCGGCTTTTACAAACGCCTCTTTGATAACCGTTAACATGCCCTGATACAGGACAGTACAGGACAGTACAGGACGCAACAGGACAGGAATGTATTATTCTTCCGCTAAATTTATTTCCGTTAAGTAATGCCGTTTCATCAAACCAAATTCCACTCGTTATGATCAGAACTTCCACCCTTTATCAAAAAGGATCTTTCTTTCACGCACGTTTTGGCATCACTTGCTCCGCTCTGTTATTCATCAGCACTTTCACCTATGCACAGAAGAATAACGTTGGCGGTCAGGTAACAGATGCAGGAACGGGTTCCCCGCTTCCAAGTGTAACCGTTGGCGTTAAAGGTACCAGCCAGGGTGCATTCAGTGATGCCAACGGCAGATACACGATTTCCGCCAGTCCGTCAGACTCCCTTGTTTTCAGCATCATCGGTTATGCCAGCAAAACTTATGCTGTGGGCAACCGTACCCGCATCAGCGTACAACTGGAGCCAAGTAATAAAGTACTCAACCAGGTAGTGGTTGTAGGATATGGTACCCAGCAGAAAAAAGATGTAACGGGATCTGTGGGTATTGTTACCATGAGAAATATTAAAGACATGCCGGTGGCTGGTCCCGACCAGGCATTAGCCGGCCAGATTGCCGGTATCCAGGTGAGTACTTCCAATGGTATTCCTGGTGGCGGTCCGCAGGTACAGGTACGCGGCATCGGCGCAGTGGGTGCAGGCAGCCAGCCCCTCTACGTAGTGGACGGTTATCCGCTGGCATCTTCTTCCGACCAGGTATCTGATCCGATGAACGCTATTAACCCGCAGGATATCGAATCCATGGCGGTGTTGAAAGATGCTTCTGCAACAGCTATTTATGGTTCAAGAGGCGCCAACGGCGTAGTGCTGATCACTACCAAACGAGGCAGCTCCGGTATTCCCCGGGTGCAGCTTTCAGCCAATTACGGCGTTCAGACCATCCCTGATAAAGGACGTCCGAACCTGATGAACGGACAGGAATTTGCGCAGTTCAGAAAAGAAGCGATTGAAGATAATATCCGTTTCACCGAACACCGCGAACCTACTGATGCTGACATACCCGAAGTTTACCGCAATCCGTCACTGATCGGTAAAGGCACCGACTGGTTTGATGCCATTACGCGAACAGCACCCATGCAGGATATTAACCTGAGCGTGAGTGGTGGTACCGATAAAATCAGGACCTATGTCTCCGCTGGTTATTACAACCAGGATGGGGTGATCATCAACTCCGGCTACAGACGTTTCACAGTAAGAGCCAATGTAGATGCCAATCTCTCCGACAGGTTCAAGGTTGGCTTTAACGTAGCCCCTTCTTATACCACGCGCAAGGGTAATACCAACGGGGAAGGCCGTGAAGGCGTTTTTGGTATTGCGAGTCCTATAGAGCCTATCTATAAAGCAGATGGCAGTTATAATGAATACATCCAGAGCCCGGGCACTTTTGGTCTCCCGAACCCGGTAATGATGCTCAATGAAGTGACCAACAAATCCAAGAGCACCCGTATCCTTTTCAACACTTACGGAGAATATGAAATTATAAAGAACCTGAAATTTAAATCCACTTTCAACGTAGATTACCAGGAAGGAAGCGCTGAGTTCTTCCGGCCTTCCACTATTGGTAACACCAATGCAGCGCCGCCAAGTATTCCTTCCGGAGGTTACATCACCGGAAATTACCTGAACTGGCTGAATGAAAATACGCTCACTTACCAGTACACCAGCGGCAGCGGGCATGCCTTTACCGGGTTGCTGGGTTACAGTGTACAATCACAGAAGGAACAAAATGTGGGCATCAATGCGGCCAACTTCCCGGACGATGATATTAAAACCATCAACGGTGCAGCTACCCTCACCAATAATCCTAATGTAACAGATAAAACAGAGTGGGCATTATTATCTTACCTGGCAAGGGTAAACTATGCTTATAAAGATAAATACCTGGTAACCGCTACTGTGAGAAGTGATGGTTCTTCCCGCTTTGGCCCCAACAACCGCTGGGGTACCTTCCCTTCCGTGGCATTGGGATGGCGTGTTTCACAGGAAGATTTCATGAAGTCCTCCCGTGTGTTCAGCGACCTGAAGATAAGGGCATCCTATGGCTTCTCCGGGAACTTCAATATCGGTAACTACACCTACATGAGCAGCATCGGCACCAGTGATTATGTACTGGGTGGTGCGCTGAATGGTGGCCGTGTAATGAACACACTCGGCAATCCGAATCTTGGCTGGGAAAAAATGCGTGAATTAAATATAGGCGTTGACGTTGGTTTGCTGAAAGACCGCATCTACCTGACCATCGATGCTTATAAAAGAAATACACAGGACCTGCTGTTAAACGTGGAAGTACCGCAGTCCAGCGGCTTTACCACCGTAACAGAAAACAGTGGCGACATGGAAAACAAGGGACTGGAAATTGGTATCTCCTCCCGTAATATAGAATCCAAATCTTTCACCTGGACCACCAACTTTAACATTGCCTTCAACCGCAACAAAGTGCTGGCATTAGGAAAAGACAATGCCCCTATCTATTCCGGTAACAGCAGTGAAGGCAATCCTACCAACGTAAGTATTGTAGGCCAGCCACTCGCCATGCTGTATGGATATGTATTTGACGGCATTTACCAGAACCAGGCGGAAGTAGATAAAGGCCCTGCTTTCCCCGGCGCTATTCCGGGTAATATCCGCTTTAAAGATATCAGCGGCAATGGTGTGATTAATCCGCGGGAAGATTTCGCGATCATCGGTAATCCATATCCCGACTTTAACTGGGGTTTAACCAATATCCTGAACTACAAAAAATTTGACCTGCGTGTATTGGTGGTTGGTTCTATGGGCGCCGATCGCTTACATGCCACTAATGACTACAACGGCAATATCGATGGCGTATTTAATGTACGTAAAGATGTAGCCAACAGGTGGAGATCAGAATCCAACCCCGGCAACGGCAAAGTACCTACTACCAATGGTTCCGGCCGCGGCAGGGTAATGTACCGCGACGTAAGTTCATTGACTGTAGAGAAAAATAATTATGCCTGGGTGAAGAATATTACACTAGGCTACAGCCTTCCTAAGATGGGATTTGTGGAAAGTGCCAGGGTATATGTAAGTGTGCAGAATGCCATCCTGTTTACCAACTACAGCGGTAACCCTGAAGTAACCAACTACATGGGCAAAGGTGGAAGCGGCGCACTGGTACCTGGAATCGACTACTCCAGTTACCCGGTTCCAAGAATTTATTCACTGGGCGCCAATCTCTCCTTTTAATTCAGTCAAAAAAAGAATAGCAACATGAAAACTAAGATACCTTTTATCGCGCTGCTTGCGATCGCACTGAATGGATGTACTAACATGCTGGATGTAAAGCCAAATTCTTTTTCCAGCGGATCCAACTATTATACTACCGAAGCACAGGTACTCCGTGCGGTGAATGGCTGCTACGGCGTACTACAGGAATTTTATACCGGCGACTACTGGGCGATGGCGGAAATGAGAGCTGATAATACCAACTACCAGTATGATGAAAGTGACCGTGGGGCTCAGCAACGCGAAGAAATCGACGAGTTCCTGATCACTCCTACCAATAACTATGTGAACAATGTATGGACGCAGATATACCGAAACATACAGCAGTCCAACGTAATCATTACCCGTATTGATGGCGTAAAATTTTCCAACGACGCAACTAAAAAGCAGTATCTCGGTGAAGCTAAATTCCTCCGGGCCCTGTACTACTTTCACCTGGTGCGCCTTTTTGGCGGCGTGCCGTTGCTGGTGAAGGAAGTAGCAAGCCCGGATGAGGCTTCCACTCCGAAAAAAGCCACCGTGGAAGAAGTATATGCCCAGATCATTGCGGATGCCACAGAAGCCGCTGCCAACCTGCCTGCCAGCTACTCCGGCGGCGACATCGGCCGGGCTACCAAAGGTGCTGCACTTACTTTACTGGGTGAGGTTTACCTGACCATGAAAGATTATCCAAAGGCAGTAACCACCTTACAACAGGTAACCACACTGAACTATTCACTGGTAGATAACTACGCAGATAATTTTGATCCGGCGAAGAAGAACAATTCAGAATCCATTTTTTCAGTTCAGTACAACTCCGGCATCGAAACAGAAAGCAGCAATTATATTTTCAACTTCGGTCCACGCAACGGTAAAAAAGACCTGACCGGCTTCAATGGCAACCTGGGCGGCGTAAACATGCCCACTCCCAGTATTGTGAATGCGTACGATGCAAAGGACAAAAGAAAGGATGCATCTATTTTTATGTACTCCAGTCCGACCAATGCTGCTTTCGCAGAATCAGTTGCCTTTGGTGGCAAACTGCCGCTGATCCGGAAGTTCTATCATCCGCCTTATGCGCTTGATGGCCGTGCGAATGAAAACTGGCCGGTGTACCGTTACTCCCAGGTGTTGCTGATGCTTGCAGAAGCCATCAATGAAACCGGTACCGGCAATCCGCTGCAGTATATCAATCCCGTGCGTCAACGGGCTGGGCTGGATCCTTTACCGGCTTTAAGTCAGAGCGCTTTCCGCGATACTGTTTTTCACGAGGTGCGTGTAGAACTCGCCTTTGAAGACAATCGCTGGTATCAGTTGCTTCGCACCGGTAAAGCCGTTTCCGTAATGACTGCCCACGGAATAGAAGAAAAGAAAAGGCTGACCAGGCTCAGCCCGGCATCATATAACATACAGCCGTTCCAGTTATTATTTCCAATTCCTGAAAGAGAAATCAGGTTGAATGGATTTGAACAAAATACCGGCTGGTAAAAAAAGTTGGAAAAACGGGAAAACGTTTACTATATTACTACAGCTATAGTAAACGTTTTCCCATATCAATAGCATCAACTCAGGAACCTATTCAAGATTATATTATGACCACGTTACGTAAAAGAGCTTTCCCGCTGCTGTTGTTGGTTTCCACCGTTCTGATGACCGGTGTGGCCTGCAATAACGGAAACGACTCAACGTCAGAGACCAAGCTAACCGGCAATCCGAAAATCGATGCCCTGAAATTACCTGATAATTTTAAGGCAGAGCGGTTGTACAGTCCGGGCGACAACAACCAGGGCTCCTGGGTGTCAATGGCCTTTGATGACAAAGGGCGCATGATCGTGTCCGATCAGTATGGTTTTCTTTACCGGTTGCAGCTCCCTGCCGTAGGGGAAGATTCTGCCAAGCTGAAAATAGAACAGCTAAGGATTGGCAATGATACTTCCACACAGAAAGTATCTATGGGTTATGCACAGGGGCTGCTGTATGCCTTCAACAGCTTGTATGTAATGGTGAATCACAACAGTGACGACCGTTTCGACAAAGGCAGCGGATTGTATCGTTTACAGGATACCAACGGCGACGACCAGTTTGATAAGATCACCCTGCTGAAAGCACTGGAAGGCGAAGGAGAACACGGCCCGCACAGCATTGTATTATCTCCGGATAAAAAATCCATCTATGTGATTGCCGGTAATTTTACCAAAATTCCGGAGATGAATAACTATAAAGTGCCGCCATCCTGGAACATCGACAACGTGTTACCATTTATCAAAGATCCTAACGGTCATGATAATACGGTGAATACACATGGCGGATGGATAGCGCACATCGATTCTACCGGCAGCAACTGGGAACTCATCAGCTCCGGCTACCGTAATCCCTTTGATCTTACTTTTAATGATGCCGGTGATATGTTCACCTATGACTCAGATATGGAATGGGATTTTGGTACCCCCTGGTACCGTCCTACCCGTATATGCCAGGTAACCAGCGGCAGCGAATACGGATGGCGTCCGGGTACGGAGAAATGGTCTCCCGCCTATCCCGATAACTTACCACCGCTGCTCAACATTGGTCAGGGCTCCCCTACCAACCTGATCTATGGCGGCAATGCACGGTTCCCGGAGAAATACCGCAAATCATTATTTGCATTCGACTGGAGCTTTGGTATCATCTATGCCATCAGCTTACAACCGGATGGCGCTTCTTACAGGGCAGGTGCAGAAGAATTCCTGTCGGGTTCTCCACTGCCATTAACGGATGGTATGATCGGCCCTGACGGTGCATTGTATTTCCTGACCGGTGGCCGCAGACTGGAGTCTGATCTCTACCGCGTATACTATAAAGACAATAAGGAAGATAACGCACCTTTGGCTGCAGCAGCGCCTACAGAGGGCGCTAAGATCCGCAAACAGCTGGAAGCCTACCACGGCGGTGCAAAAGAAGGGGCAGTTGAGTTTGCATGGCCTTACCTGAAAAACAGTGACCGCTTTATCCGGTTCGCTGCAAGGATAGCCATCGAAAATCAACCGGTAAGTCAGTGGCAGAATAAAGTATTACAGGAAAAAGATCCTGAAACACTGATCCAGGGAGCGATAGCGCTCGCACGCCAGGGCAAGGAAGATGTAAAGAAGCTCCTGCTGCCGCAACTGATGACTATCAACTATGGGCAGTTGTCGCCTTCCCAGCAGATTGACCTGCTGCGTGCTTTTGAACTCGTATTTGTACGCATGGGTAAACCAGATGCAGAACAATCTGCGCAAATAGCCGCCTACCTTGATCCGCAGTATCCTGCCACTACCAACGATCTGAACAGGTCGCTGAGTAAAGTACTGGTATATATCAATGCACCCAATGCGGTAGAAAAGACAATGGCCTTGCTGGCCAGCGCCAAAGATGATACCGCTGCCGCCAAAACTGCCATGAAATCAGCCGACCTGATCATGCGTAATCCGCAGTATGGACTGGACATTGCCGGTATGTTATCTAAAATGCCACCCTTACAACAAACCTGGTATGCAACGGTATTAAGCCAGGCTAAAAGCGGCTGGACACCTGAATTACAGGAACAATATTTCCATTGGTTTTATAATGCCTTCACTTTTAAAGGCGGGCATAGTTTTATCGGCTTCATCAACAACGCCAGGAAAAACGCGTTAGCCAATGTGCCGAAAAAAGAGTTTGCACACTTCAACCAGATTTCCGGCGATTCGCTGTTAAACAGCGGCGGTAACCTGGCCGCAGGCTTTGCGCAGCCGAAAGGTCCGGGCAGAAGATGGACAGTAGACGAAGCACTTAAAATAGTGGACAGCACTACCGGCAAACGTGACTTTGAACAGGGCCGGGCAATGTTTGCCACTGCCTTGTGCAGCTCCTGTCATGGTATGCGTGGCGAAGGCGGCGTAGCCGGACCGGATCTAACGCAGCTGGGTACACGTTTTTCCAATAAAGATATTCTCGAAGCAATTATTGAACCCAGCAAAACCATCTCCGACCAGTACGAAGCCACCGTATTTTCTTTAAAGAACGGCAGCTCCGTAGTAGGACGGCTGGTAAGCCAGGACAAGGATAAGTATGTGATTTCACAGAATCCATTTGCCACACAGGATCAGCGCGAACTGCTGAAGAAAGATGTAACCGGAACAAAAGCATCCAAAGTTTCAGTGATGCTGCCGGGGTTAATTAACCGTTTGAATGAAGAAGAGCTGAGGGACTTAATGGCTTATCTGAAATCCGGCGGCAACAAACAGGATTCTGTTTTCCTTGCTCCCAAGCAGCTGGGTCGTAAATAATTTTTTTTGGAAGATAAATAACGCGCGGATGGCATTGAATAATCAGTCGTGGCAACATAAACTCTCGAATCATTTTCAACTGGGAGGTATAGAAACGGCGGTGCTGGACAACGGCCCCGGAAGGGGCACCCGCATTGCCTGGATCAATACCGGTACCGGGCTGCGTTATAAGGTAGTCATCGACCGGGCCATGGATATTGCAGATGCGTTTTATCATCAGCATAGCCTGGCCTGGTTAAGTCATGGCGGTATTACTGCACCTACCCGCGGGGCGAACAAAGGTTTGGACTGGCTCCAAACCTTTGGCGGTGGATTGATTACCACCTGCGGACTAATGCATGTTGGCGGTCCGGAAACCGATGAATACGGAGAACGTGGTTTGCATGGACCTATCAGCAATACGCCTGCTGAAATTGTTTCCATCATACAACCCGACCCGGTGGCCGGGCAGATGGACATGAGCATTACCGGGATCATGCTGCAAACCAGCGTCCTCGGCGCAAAGCTGATGCTGAAACGTACTATTTCCGGCACACTCGGTAAAGCGGAGATCCGGGTACATGATGAAGTGACGAACAGGGGCAATATCACGGCGCCGCATATGTTATTGTATCATTTCAATTTCGGCTGGCCGCTGGTAGACGAAGGGGCGGACATTTGCTGGAAGGGGAACTGGGTTTCCCGGGAAGGCAATCCGGATCACATTTTTAATGCGGATCACAACTATAAAAAATGCCTCGCGCCGCTGGATAGTCATGCCGGCAGCGGTGAAGAAGCCGCGATCATTGACCCCGTGGCGGATGCCGGCGGATGGTGCACCTGTGGTGTACACAACGCGGCGCTCCAACTGGCTTTTTCACTGCGGTTTAAAAAAGCGCAGTTACCGGTGCTTACCAACTGGCAGCACTGGGGCAAGGGCGAATATGTGATGGGGCTGGAACCCGGCACCCATCCGCCTACCGGGCAGGCAAAGGCCCGCAGGGAAGGTACGCTGCTATTCATGGAACCGGGCGAACGCCGTGAATATGAATTGCAGATAGACCTGTTGCATACCAACGAAGACATCAAATCATTTCTCACTGATCTTTTATAATCATTTTAAAGCTCATGGAAAAAACAAGCTTAGCAGAAAAAGCACTCGAACAGGGACAAGGGATTCTCCGGCTGGCACCAAACTGGGTACCCAGATCATTTTGCGTGCCAGGACGGCGGATCAAATTACACCCGGACGATTATTACGTCCTGGGAGGCGAACGTGGCGGCATCGATGAACGTTGGTTGTCGTCTACCACTCCGGCAAAGAACGGCCCTTTAACAGGCGAAAATGAAGGTCTAAGCATGGTGGTAGTAAGCGATAGTAGTGGTACGCAGCAATTTTTACTGAAAGATGCCATTAGTGCGTTAAAAGATAAACTGATCGGGAAACGTTTATGGGATACTTATGGCGCGTGGCCGATGTATTCCAAGTTCTTTGATAACATGGGACCGCTCCCCCACCATATTCATCACAATGATGAAAAGGCAGCGCTGATCGGACAGGCCGGCAAGCCCGAGGCTTACTACTTTCCGCCACAGCTGAATAATCATGGCGGTGATTTCCCTTATACTTTCATGGGTATTGCTCCCGGCACCACCCGCGAACAGATCAAGGAATGCCTGTTGAATTTTACCAAGGGAGATAATAAGATCACGAACTACTCACAGGCTTATCGCCTGGAACCGGGCACCGGATGGGATGTTCCGCCGGGACTGCTGCATGCGCCGGGTAGCTTGTGTACTTACGAACCACAAAAAGCTTCCGATGTATTTGCGATGTATCAGTCGCTCGTAAACGAAGCCATCGTTCCCGAAGTATTGCTCTGGAACGGCACGCCCAAAGAGAGCATCGGCGATTATGATGCATTGATGGACGTGATTGACTGGGAATTGAACGTGGATCCCAACCAGTTCCAGAACCGGTTCATGCCGCCTGTAACAGCAGCTAACGGGGATGGTTATACGGAGAACTGGGTATGCTATAAATCGGATGCTTTCAGCGCCAAAGAGCTAACCGTAGCGCCCGGCGCCACGGTAGTCATTAAAGACAGCGCCGCCTATGGCATCATCCTCATGCAGGGACACGGCAAAATGGGCGTATGGGATATTGATACGCCGGCGCTGATCCGCTACGGACAGTTAACCAACGATGAGTTTTTTATCAGTGAAGCAGCGGCTGTTGCAGGAGTGAAAATCGTCAACCACTCCGCTACTGATCCGATTGTGATGCTGAAACATTTTGGTCCGGGTAACCCCGACCTCGTGTTATAATCTTTTAAAAACGACGTTATGAAAGATAATAATTATCCAAAGCTGCACAATGCCACCTGGCCGGGCATTGTAGGAAAAGGAGATGGCGCGGAGCCCATCATTTCGTTTGATACGTTGCTGGAAATGACAGCCAACGCAGCAGTCAATGGCGTTAAGTTTGACGGTATCGATATCGGGTTGTTTGACCCGCACGTATCCGCAGACAGCTCCGACGATGACCTGAAAAGACTGGTAGAAAAAGTTTCCTCTTATAACCTGGAGATAGGCAGCCTGGTGGCGCCGATCTGGCCTCCCAGCGGCGGTTCCGCAATGGGCAGCAAAGAAGACAGGGCTAAATTTGTAGAACAGGTGCGGAAGTCGTGCCATGTGGGCAAACGCCTCCGTGACCTCGGCATCCGGCCGAGCGGTGTGGTACGCATCGACTCTGCCTGCAGCCCGGAAGACTGGGCCAAAGATCCCGCAGGCAACACAAAGCTGATTGCGCAAACCTTCCGGGAAGCATGTGATGTTGCTGCCGATTATGGCGAGAGACTCGCCGCAGAAGGTGAGATCTGCTGGGGTGGTATGCACAGCTGGAAAGCAATGCTGGATACCCTTGAAGCAGTAGACCGGCCCAACATCGGTTTCCAGGCAGATATGTCGCATACGTTTTTGTACCTGCTGGGTTATAACAGTCCGGAAGACAGGATACTGCCGGCCGACTTTGAATGGAGCGACCGCGAGGCGATCAAAGCCGGGCTCCGGAAGCTCACACAGGCCCTTCGTCCATGGATGATCGATTTCCACGTAGCACAGAATGACGGTACCGTGCATGGCACCGGCTCCCACGATAAAACCGGCCGCCACTGCCTCGCCACTGATCCCAACGGGAAATTGAATATTGCAGAAGATGCAGGCTTCTGGCTCCGCGACGACAAGGGAGAACTCACGAAGGCAGTGAAACATATCTGCTGGGATGGTTGTATGTTCCCTAACGCCGTGATGACCCAGGCGAAAACCTGGAACGATATCCTCGCCGCCATGATCGCTGTAAGGCAACAGCACGGCTGGCAGGAATAGTTTTTTAATTATAACCCGTGACAACTATGACAACAAAGAAAGAACTGAGGATAGGATTAATAGGATGTGGCTTTATGGGCAGAACCCACTCCAATGGCTACCTGCGCGTGAAAAACTTCTTCCCGGACCTGGCATATCAGCCGGTACTGAAAGCAGTATGTTCCCGCACGGAAAGCAAGGCCAAAGCGTTCGCCGCCCAATGGGGATATGAATCCGTGGAAACGGACTGGAAAGCCCTGATTGCACGCGATGATATAGATGCTGTGGACATTTGTACGCCGAACGACAAACACGCTGAAATAGCCATCGCCGCAGCTGCTGCCGGCAAAATGATCCTCTGCGAAAAACCACTGGCACGTACACTGGAAGAATCGGCCGGCATGGTAGATGCAATTGAAAAAGCAGGCGTGCCCAATACCGTGTGGTACAACTACCGCCGGCTGCCGGCTGTTACCCTCGCCAAGCAGATCATTGACTCCGGCAAGCTGGGTCGTATATTCCACTACCGCGCCAACTTCCTGCAGGACTGGACCATTAACGCCAACCTGCCGCAGGGCGGCGAAGGCCTCTGGCGCATGGATGCAGACGTAGCCGGTTCCGGTGTTGTGGGCGATCTCCTCTCCCATTGCATTGATACCGCATTGTGGCTGAATGGCAGTATTACCAACGTAACTGCCATGACCGAAACATTTGTAAAAGAACGTATGCATCAGCTCACCGGTAAAGTGGAAAAAGTAAACATCGACGATGCCTGTTCCTTCCTGTGCCGCTTCAGCAACGGATCGCTCGGCCTCTTTGAATCAACCCGTTATGCACGCGGACATAAAGCATTATATACGTTTGAAATCAACGGCGAAAATGCCTCCATCCGCTGGGACCTGCACGACCTGAACCGGCTGGAATACTTTGATAACGCCGACGCCTCTACGGTGCGCGGATGGCGCTCCATCCATGTAACAGATGGCGATCAGCCTTATATGGATAAATGGTGGGTACCCGGGCTGGGTATCGGTTATGAGCATTCCTTTGTACACCAGGTAGCTGATTTTCTGAAAAGCCTGGAAACCGGCACACCCTGTTCTCCTACTTTTAAAGAAGCGCTGGAAACGCAAAAAGTGTGTGAGGCCGTACTCGATTCTGCCGCTTCCGGTACCTGGAAAGATACCAATGCTGCCTAACTACCGGTAACGGTTATACGCATCATTCTTTCTATCTCCCCAGGATATACGAAAAAATACAAAACACAATAAAATATTAATTATGCTGAAAAAAACCAGTGCAATGCTTATCCCGCTGGCCGCAGCCAGCCTGCTGTTTACGACAGCCAGTTGCCAGAATGGCGCGGGCAAAACAGGCGACAGCCATACCGGCGACAGCACAGGTAACGATAAAGGCTTCGTACAGATTTTTGATGGCAAAACCCTCAATGGATGGGTAGGCGATTCTATTCACTGGCGGGCAGAAAACGGTCATATTGTTGGTCAGGTAACTCCCGAAACGTTACTTAAAACCAACACCTTCCTCATCTGGCAGGGCGATCAGCCGGCTGATTTCGAACTCACCTGTGAATTCAAAATCACCAGCGGCGGCAACAGCGGCATCAACTACCGCAGCGTAATGGTGGAGAATGTGCCGCATGCGCTGAAAGGCTACCAGGCCGATATTGATGGCGCCAACCGCTACACCGGTCAGAATTACGAAGAAAGAGGACGTACTACCCTCGCCTACCGCGGACAGAAAACCACCATTCCGGAAGCAACAGACTCGCTGAAGAACGGCGTAAAAAACAACGCCTGGAGCGCCGCCGTGGTGACCGGTTCGCTCGGTAGCTCTGACTCGCTGCAAACATTGATTAAAAGCGAAGACTGGAATAAATGCCGGCTCGTTGTAAAAGGCAACCATCTCCAACACTATATCAACGGTGTACTGATGAGTGATGTAACCGACAACGACACTGTAAACGGGAAGTCCAAAGGATTGCTGGGCGTGCAGGTGCATGTGGGCCCGCCTATGACAGTGGAATACCGCGATATTATGCTGAAGCGGCTTTAGACGCGGAGGTTGTCTTTCTCAGGATTACGCTGATTATGTTGATTTGGGGGATTTTGTTTTTTAGGATTTTATTTGATTTTTCTTTTAGGATTTTATTTTTTAGGATTTTATTTTTTTGATTAAACGGTTGCGGCGATGGTATGTTGATGCCATTACTACAGCCGTTTTTTCTTTTATGACAGTGACTTACCGGATACCTCCGTTTTCACTGCCTTTTTATTATTATATTAGCCCCACAAAAACAGGAAACAATGCAATTATCGCTCGCCATAGACATGGACGAAACCATTGCCGACCCGATTAAAAAAGCCAGGGCATGGTACTACAGGGACTTCGGCAAAACATTTACCACGGAAGAGCTGCACGGCAAAACACTATCAGATATTTTGCCGGAAGAACATAAAGCGAAGATTAAGGAATACCTGAATACACCCGGCTTTTTCCGTGACCTGGAAATATTCCCGAACGCAGTGGAAGTAATCAGAGAGCTGAATAAGAAATATAAATTGTATATCGTTTCTGCTGCAATGGAGTTTCCTACCTCCCTGAAAGACAAATACGACTGGTTGCAGGAACATTTTCCTTTCCTGGAATGGCGGCAGTACTGCCTGTGCGGCGATAAATCCATTGTTCAAACAGACATCATGATAGATGACCTGATCCGCAATTTCAGCAATTTCAAAGGCAGGCCGTTGCTGTATCATGGACACCACAATGTACATGTAGAAGGTTATGAGCGGATCATGGATTGGGAAGATGCAGCGAAAAAACTGCTGTAGTTAAATGTTCGTACCTTTAACGTCCACTTAAATGCCGCTTATATGGGAAAGTTTTTTGACGATATTAAGCCCGTACACCAGGACTTTATTGCTGCGCAGAAATTGTTTTTTGTAGCCTCCGCACCGCTGAGTGATCAGGGCCATGTGAACCTTTCACCGAAGGGGCTGGACAGCTTCCGGGTGCTTTCCCCGAGTAAGGTCGCCTATCTCGATATTGTTGGAAGTGGGAATGAAACCTCAGCACATCTCCGTGAAAACGGCCGCATCACCTTTATGTTCTGTGCCTTCGATGGACCGCCTAATATTTTGCGCTTATACGGTAAAGGCTATACGGTGTTGCCCGGTGATGCGGAATGGCCGGAATTATCAGCCCTGTTTACGATGTTGCCTGCCACCCGCCAGATTATTGTGGCGGATATCCATAAAGTACAAACCTCCTGTGGCTTTGGCGTTCCCTTGTATGAATACACCGGGGAGCGGGATCATGCCGCCAAATGGGCGGAAAAGAAAGGTCCCGAAGGCCTGGAAGCCTATAAAGCCGAGAAGAACCTGGTGAGTATGGATGGCTTGCCTACCGAACTGGGTGCATAATCATTAAACAATATTCACCAGCGGGATGATGTATTTGCCGATCAATTCAATGGACTTCAGCAATTTTTCATGGGATAATCCTGCGTTGTCCATTTGAAATGTAATCCTGGAGATGCCTCCCAGCGCTTCACTGTGGCGAAGGATCTTTTCCGCTACTTCTTCCGGGCCGCCTACCAGCAACGCGCCGGTGGGACCTACCTGGGCATCGAACTGCGCTCGTGTAACCGGCGGCCATCCCCGCTCCTTTCCAATCCTTGTAAAAGTTTCGGCGTAGCCTGGGAAATAATCGCTGACAGCCTGTTGCCTGTTTTCCGCAACATACCCCAACGAATGCACGCCTACCGTTAATTTATCGGGCGAATGCCCGGCTTTTCTGCCGGCTTCCCGGTAGAGGTCAACCAACGGGCGGAAACGGTGGGTTTCCCCTCCTATAATAGCGACCATGAGCGGTAGTCCCAACGTACCGGCACGGGCAAATGATTGCGGCGTACCGCCTACACCCAGCCAAATAGGCAACGGGTCTTGTACAGGTCGCGGATAAATAGCAATATTATTCAGCGCTGGCCGGAAACGGCCCTTCCAGGTAACTACTTCATTATCGCGGATATTCAGAAGCAGATCCAGTTTTTCGATGAAGAGCGCATCGTAATCCTGGAGACTATAACCAAAAAGCGGGTATGCTTCTATAAAGGAACCACGGCCTACCACCATTTCTGCGCGGCCACGCGAAATAATATCCAGTGTGGCGAAATTCTGGAATACCCTTACCGGGTCGGCGGCACTGAGCACAGTTACCGCGCTGGACAGGCGGATATGTTTTGTACGGGCTGCGGCAGCCGCCAGGATAACGGTGGGCGCGGAATCCAGGAATTCCTTCCGGTGATGCTCGCCGATGCCAAATATATCCAGCCCGGCATGATCGGCCATCACTATCCTCTCCAGCAGATCTGCCATTTCATCCATATTACTTTCTGCAGCCGACTTGTTATTTAAACCATTCGTAGCGGCAAAGCTATCTATTCCTACTTCCATGACCTGTCCTTTTAGAAATGGTAAATATAAACAATAAAAAAGCCACCAATGGTGGCTTCGATGTATTAAACACTTCAATAAAAAATTAGTTCAGCACGTAATGCGCCAGTACTTTCTGTACCTCGTACACATCCACCGATTTGCTGAATTGCTTTTTGATGCTGGGCAGCTCTTCACCGGAGATCCAGATCTTCAGTTCTGCATCCAGTTCAAAAGTACCGGCTGTTTCCACGCTGAACCTGGAAATGCTTCTGTAAGAGATACTGCGGTATTCTGTTTTGCTGCCGGTAAGTCCCTGCTTATCGATCAGGATGAGGCGTTTGTTGGTAAATATAAAAGTATCCCTGATCAGTTTAAACCCCAGTTCTACCCGCTCTGAATCGAGCAGCAGTTTGCCGTAATCTTTCGTTAACTGCTCCTGGCTAACGGTGGCTGCATTGCCAATAAGGCCCGAAAAAAATCCCATATTCAATGACGTTTGTTGTGGTGATGGGTTACAAGATATTACAAATATTGTAAATAACAGAGCACAATGGCGATAAATTCAGCAATTGCCACCACCCTTTAAGTACGCTTTAACCATGCTTTAAGTGCGCTTCATCTACGCTTCATCCTTGGTATTTCTCACAAGGCCAATACCCGATATGAAGAAGACAATTCCTATAACAGCAGCCACCAGCAGCTGTCGCCATTGCATACTTTGCTGGATAAAACCATAACCGGCATAAATGATACCCACTATTCCCAGGATAGTCAGGATGGTTCCGAAGAGTCGTTTTACATTCATGGCTTATGATATTTGACTGTTAATCAACAATATCTATGCCGTGCACGAAGCTATGTCAGCCGTTTGGGGTTATTGCCCCACATCTGTCCGGAACGAAGAAGCAGGCAACCCCTCTGCGTTATAAAGATCTCCCTTCACCCAATTCTTAAATGCGTATCTCACAGCCACCGGCGCTGCTACTGCGTCACACTGAACTTTCACCTGGTTGCTGTGAACGATCACCGCTTTAGCCGGATAAAAAATATGATCATTGCCCGCTATTTCAAAATGTTCCAGCGGCTTATTGTTAGCGGTTAATCCGTGTTTGGCGAAATTGAAATAAAGATAAGCCTGGCTTCCTTTGATCTTCATCTTTCTAAAAACCGGCGAAGCACAGGCAATGCTTTTCTGATGATATGTTTTTGCCAGCGCCCAGTACGAAAGGCGTTGACTCACCACGGTTTTATCCGGCGGATGGATGTATCTTTCTTCACCTGCATCAAGTATCACGGCCATACCTGCGTTGAGAATATCGTTCAGCGCCAGCAATTGTGATTCCCGCAATACGGCCGGCAGTTGCTCATGACGCGGATCAGCATATCCGTAGGGTGCTATCTGCACATAATAAAACGGCAAACGGCTCCCTCCCCACAGCGCTCTCCATTCCTTCACCATCGCCGGCAACAGTCTGCGGTAAAGCAACGGATGCTCCCTGTTTGATTCTCCCTGGTACCAGATAAATCCTTTTACGGTATAATCTGAAACCGGCAGGATCATTGAATTGAAAAGAACAGATGGTGCGCGCTCAGGATCTTTCTCCGGATCTTTGATCGTATCCGGCCGGCTGGTAGACCATGCCTCCGGGAAAACCGACAGTGTTTTTTCACTCATCCAGGATTGTATGGCGGTTCCTCCCCAATAAGTGGCAATAATGCCTATGGGTACGTGCAGCTTGTCATGCAGTATTTTTGCATACTGATACGCAACTGCGCTGAAATCCTTCGCGGTAGCGGTATCTGTGGCCTTCCAGCTGCCGTTGCAATCGGATAAAGGTACTGGTGATACTACTTTGGGTACCCGGAAAACATGTATATCCGGATGATTGGCCGCATCAGCAATAATAGCCGCTGCGTTTAAAACCGGTTGTTTATTGTATCCTTTCAACGGCATCTCCATATTGGATTGCCCTGAGCATACCCATACTTCCCCGATCAATACATCTTTCACGCTGATATGTGTTGCTTCGCTGTTAAATTCAACGGTGTACGGTCCGCCGGCACGTGGTGTAGGAATATGCAGTTTCCATTTCCTGGTGCTGTCTGCAACAGCGGTATATTTCCTGGAAGTCCAGCCGGGTGCGATGTTCACCTGGCTGCCCTTGTCCGCCCATCCCCATAGCACGGCCTTTGAGCGTTGTTGTAATACCATATGGTCACTTATCACTGCAGGCAGTGATAAGTGACCGGCATGCGACTGCGGCAAGGTTCTCAACGGAAAAATGAGCAGTGCTAAAATGTTTAAAAGACCAGTTCTTCCTGACATTGTATTTCTTTCTTCTTCATAAATTTAAACTCCACATTCTTTCCCAGTAAATCAGCAGCTACCTTATTATCCTTGATGCGGACGTTCCTGCACCCTGATAGGAAAAAGGCCGCCTTGCGGGCATGATAAGGCTTATAATCGTAGCTCCTGATGAGATCATTGTTAACAAACTGCAACCCATTTACCGATTGTGCAAATAGTATAGGATAGTCAAACGCATAAAAACTATTTCCTTCTATCTGTATATTTTTATGGTAAAGCGGTGTGCTATCGTTCATCACCGGAATTTCCGGGTAAATACTGATCACGGCTTCTGTAAACTGGTAGTCGGAGGTGTTACACGGCGCGAGAAATTTATTTCCTTTTATCAGCAAATCGGTGATAGCGCCGGATTCGTACCAGGAATTTACATCGCCGGCTATCAGGATGGCCGAACCGCTGGAGGCAAAGCTGTTGTTTTCAATGATCACCTTTTTAGGAGTGGTTACCAGCAGCCCTCTTGCACGGCAGCTTTCAAAAGAAGTATTCCTTACCGTTACCGCCGGCGTCCAGCTCATATTTTCGAGGCCATCTCCTTCATTCACATGTGCAGGTACTTCGCCCGCCAGGGTGAGTTCAAAATCAGTGGTACTTTTCTTCCTGAACGCTGTTACCTTTCCTTTGCCGATGGTAGCCAGTGAATGATGATCTATGAATGCAATATTATCGCCTGCTTCCGACCACTCCATCCCTACGCTCATCGGCTCCATAAAGCGGCATAGCAGCTTATTTCCGGCCAGCTTGCTGATAATGCGCACATAGGTGCCATGCACGTTAATGGGATCATCCATCAGGCCGCCAAAGCGACAGCTGTCAACATTGATATTACCACGGCAATTGGAAAAGTGCAGTCCATCATCATGACCGCTGAAATATCTTCCCTTTGCTATATTTGGAACAATGGAGATGTTTTTAAAAGTAAGATCCGCTGTGTACTGCGATAGTATCCCTAACCCTGCACAATGGTAACCGGTCACCTTTTCCATTAAGATGTTATCGCTGTGCGTTACAAAAATCATGGCATGATCGCGGCTGTTATGCCGTAATACCAGGATGTTTCCGGGTGAAGGCTTCCGCCGGAAGGGATAATGCAACCGCACCACGCCGTTGTCCATTACGGTGGCTTTATATCCCCGCCAGCCCGGCCCCAGGGCGCTGGGATCATCGCCGGTTCTGTAAGCAATAAGATGCGTGTCCTTTTCGTACTCCATGATGCCGGTGATTTTACCACTCCAGCCTTCGGCGGCAAACAGCAGCTGCCCGTTTACAATGGTGTAGGGATATTGCGCCGTATCTATACGTACATTGATATACGCAGCGGTAGTATCTGTTACAACCGCCTGCGCTGTTAAGGGAAACTCCCAGTCGATGGAAAAATGACGGAGCGTAATATGGCTGCTCCGTTCAATGGTGAACGGCTGAATGCGGCCATGATACACAAATTCCGATCCGGCGCCTTCTATCACCAGCTTCTTAAATCCCGCTATCATGATAGCGTTATATTTCGGGTTGATATCCGATGTATTGGATTCATAGTATACTTTCTTTACCGCGTGCTGCGGCCAGAAATCGTAACGGCCTGCCGGGAAAAAAAGCAGCGGGTTTTCTTTTTGCCGGCAGGCTTCCAGCGCGGCCTGCACTGCGGTTACGGCGTCGGCGCGACTGCCCGGCCGTGCGCCGAAGCTGGTTACGTACACGGTGTCATAGGCAGCAGCGCCATACGTGTATTGAGACAACAATATCACGGCCAGTAAAAGATATATCCTGTTTAAATAGCTATGCATGATGCGGAATATTAGTAGCCGGGATTTTGTTTCAGTTTCGGATTCAGATCAATTTCTCCCTGTGGAACCGGCCAGAGATAAAGGGCATCCACGAAATGACGGACATCCAGTTGCTGCCCCGTCATCGTTTTAATTACGGCGCCATCCATCAGCTCTTTGGCAATACCCCAGCGGCGGATATCAGAATAGTAAATACCTTCAAAGGCCAGTTCTATCCTTCTTTCGTGTCGGATAATATCACGCATTTGTTCCTTTGTTTTACCGGCGGGGATGGCAGGCATGTCTACACCTTTTCTTGCCCTCGCCTGGTTGATGGCATCATACACAGCGGCATCCGGACCGTTTGTTTCATTCTCTGCCTCTGCATACAGCAGCAGCAAATCGGCATACCGGAACACGATATAGTTCAACGGGGAATCGCCCCAATTGTAGCCATCTACCGTTAATACATGTTTCCTTGGCAGGTAGCCGATGAAGGTTGATTTTGCGCCGCCCACTTTGATATTATCATAGGCAATCCCTTTCCATACGGAGCCTGGACGGATAATAGTATAATCCAGCCGCGGGTCCCTGTCTTTAAACGGATTGGCAGGATCAAATCCCGAAGCAGGATCAGTGATCATCTTCCCGTTCTTCATCTCATAACTGTTTACAAGATCCTGTGTGGGATATGCCTGGTCCCAGCCTTTTCCGAAAGAGCTCTGTGGTGCCATAAATCCATCGAGCGGACTGCCTTCTCCTAACCCCGGCGCAGCATACTGCACATCAAATATTACTTCCGCATTGTTTTCCGCCGCCACATCGGTAAACATGGCTTCGTAGTTATCATACAGGCGGTACTGACCTTTGTCGATGATCTGCTTGGCTACTGCAGCTACCTGTTGATATTGTTTTGCCAGCAACAGCGCTTTGGCTTTGAGCATCAGCGCAGCGCCCTGTGTGGCCCGGCCGGTATTGGCTTTATCATAAACGGCCGGCAGCGATTTCACGGCTTCATCGCATTGTGCTTCTACAAAGGTCAGCACTTCTTCGCGGGTATTTCTGCCGGGAAGCGCTGCACCTAGTTGAAGGGTATGTTCAATCAAAGGCACGCCTCCGTAATAGTCGGCCAGGTTGTAATAAAACAGTGCGCGTAAAAACTGCGCCTCTGCCAGCAGTCGTCCCTTCAGGGCTTCATCCATTTTTATACCCGGTATTTTTTCCAGTGCCAGGTTCGATTTATAGATGCCATTGTACAGCTGCACCCACTTATCATTTACCGGTGTAATGAGTGTAGGCAGCAGGTTGCCTTTGGAGATACCGCCATATCCTTCGAGGTAGTCGCTCCAGATCCAGGCGTTGGGTGTCATTCCATCCGTCATGGGGTTGTAGCCATAAATCTGGTAGTTGTGCTGCATCTGCTCATAGATAGCGGTGATGCCGGAAAGCGCGTCTGCATCCGACTGCCAGAAGTTAGTATCTGAAAGCTGATCCGAGGGCTTTGAATTCAGGAAATCTTTTGTGCATCCTGCCAGCAGGATTATATAAAGCGCAAGTGCTAATTTTTTCATGGTACACTAGTTTAGAATGAGGCATTTATTCCCAAAGAGAACGTGCGCACATTTGGATTCTCAATCTGGTAATCGGTGTAATTACCTGTTTCCGGGTCCAGTCCATTATATTTTGTCCAGGTAAAAGGGTTCTGCGCATCCGCGTACACCTGTATCCCTGAAATAAATGATTTCTTCAGCCAGCCAGCCGGGAAATTATAGGAGAGCTGCATATTTTTTACTCTCAGGAAAGAACCGTTTTGTACCCAGAAGGAAGATGCCTGCGTATTGTCGCTGTTGCTGTCTGTTGTCAGCCGCGGGATATCGCTGTTGGGGTTATCTGTTGACCATGCGTTAAGGAAATAGGAATTGATTTCCCGGCCATAACGTACCGCGCTGGTGTACCACAGGTTCTGGTAATACCTTTTCACGCCGGCGATGCCCTGGAATAAAACAGAAAAGGAAACACCTTTGTATCCAGCCTGGAGGGTGAGACCATACGTGTATTCAGGAATTACGCTTCCCAGGTAGGTCCGGTCGCTGCCATTGATAACGCCATCCTGTTTTACGTCCGCGTATTTAAGATCGCCAGGTTTATTGCTACCCGATAGTTTTTGTTTGGCCCAGTTATCAATATCATGTTGATTTTTGAAAGTGCCCTGCGCCTGGTAGCCGTACAATGCGCCAATAGGCAGTCCTTGTTTAATGATAGAGTTATTGCCGATACTTTGTATTACATCGGGATTACCCTGGAAACGCAGCACCTTATTGGAGTTATGGCTGAAGTTACCGCTAACGGCGTATTGGAAAGACCCTACAGTATTTTTATATCCGAGTGCCGCTTCCCATCCCCTGTTCTGCACTACTGCCACGTTCTGGTAAGGTGGGGTAAGCGCGCCGTATAAAGACGACAGTGGCAACTGTACCAGGATGTTGCTGGTGCGGCGGTTGTACCAGTCGAACGTAATATCAAAATGCTCCCTGAACAGGCTGATGTCTGCCCCGATGTCTGTAGTAGCGGTACTTTCCCAGGTGATATCCGGGTTAGGTAATGCCTTTGGCGCTAAACCTGCCGACAGGCTATTGCCGAAAATATAGTTCTGTCCGGCGGCATACAAGCCCATGTACTGATACAGCCCGATGTTCTGGTTACCCAGTTTTCCCCATGATCCCCTGATCTTGATATCATCTACAAAAGACAGGTCTGCGTTACGGAAAAAGTTTTCCCTGCTCAGCCGCCATGCGCCTGAAAACGACGGGAATATTCCCCAGCGGTTACCGGCGGCAAATCGTGAAGATCCGTCGTAGCGCAGGTTTGCTTCCAGCAGGTATTTTTCTTTGTAGTTGTAGTTCACGCGTCCGAAGTAAGAAGACAACGCATAAGAAGACGAGGTACCTCCGACAATGGGTTGCGACAGGCCCGCGCTCAGCTCCCAGGTATCATTGGAAGGGAAGCCCTGTACACTACCCGAGAACCAGGCATTCCGGCTGGTTTCCCTGCTGGCGCCCAGCAACACGGACAGGTGATGATCTTCTGCAAATGTTTTATCGTAGTTGAGCGTTGTATAAAAAGTAAGTGCCAGGCTGTTATCATTTCTTTGATACAATGTAGAAGGAACAGAGGCATTGCTTACGGTTACTTCATCCTTCTGGAAGTTCCATAGATTCTGCACAGCGCCGGAATATTTGTATTGCTTGCTTTCCTTGTTATATATTTCCGCGCTGCCGTTTACCTGCCATTTCAGGTCTTTCATAATTTCCCATTCGCCGTATAACTTGGCGAAAGAGTATTGGCCCACCTGCGGATAAAACCAGGTATCCATGTACTGCTGCGGGTTAATGGCATTGGGACTTTCATCATCTGTGTTCCTGCCGCCATATCTTGTTACACCGTCTTTCGTCATGGTGGGCGTTACACCCGGTACGGAGTTGGCGCTGTAGTATAACAAGGTGGTCACATCAAAGGGTTCGTTCACCTTATTCCAGTAAGAATTCAGGTTGGCGCCAATTTTTATCTTATCACTTATTTTGTGGTCCAGGTTCAGGCGCAGGGTATACTTGGTAGCGTCTGTGGACTCCATGATCCCTTTGTTATAGAGATATCCCATGGAGAGATAATAGTCTGTTTTCTCGTTTCCGCCGCTCACAGACAGGTTATGCCGGGTGATAATGCCCTGGCCGAAGATCACATCCATCCAGTTGGTATTGGGAAACAATACCGGATCGGTGGCATTTTTCCAGGCGTCGATAGTAGCGGGTTTGAACAGGTCCGTATTATCCGGGTTATCCGCTTTCTGGATGCGGTTCATGAGCCGCATGTAGGTAACGTAGTCGGTAACCGGTTCAAAGAGATGCGTGGCTTTTTGTACGCCGGCAGATCCGTTGTAGTTGATCACCGTTTTCCCTTTTTTGCCTCTTTTTGTGGTAACGAGGATAACCCCGTTTGCCGCGCGCGAGCCGTAGATGGCAGCGGAGGCCGCATCCTTCAGGATGGAGATGCTGGCCACATCGTTGGGGTTCAGGTTATTCAGCGAACCTACGATACCATCAATGAGTACCAGGGGATCTGAATTATTGAGCGTACCTACGCCACGGATGCGCAGCACGGCGCCATCGCGGCCCGGCTGACCTGAAGTTTGCGACACAGAGATACCGGCAGCAAGTCCGGACAATGCCTGTGACACATCTGTAATGGCGCGGTTTTGCAGCTGCTGATCGTAGTTAATGGAAGATACAGAACCGGACAGATCTTCTTTACGTTGTGTACCATAGCCTACCACTACTACTTCACTGAGGCCGGTATTGGAAGGTGAAAGCACAATATTCACCGTTGTTTGCCCGGCCAGCGGTACTTCTTTCTTTATATAACCCAGGTATGAAAATACCAGCACGGCATTGTCCGGTGCGCTCAGGCTGTAGTGCCCTTTTTCATCCGTAGCAATGCCTGTGGAAGTCCCTTTTACCTGGATGGTAACACCCGGTAGCGGTTTCCCGGTGACGGCGTCGGTAACTGTTCCGGTAACATTGGCTGCAACGGGCAATACCGGCGCCTTTGGCTTTACGATAATGATTTTCTCCTGTATGGCATAATCGAGCGGCTGATGTGCGAAGCAGATATCCAGTACATCGCGGAGTGCCGCGTTCTTTACATCGAGCGTTACAGGCACCACCTGTTGCAGGTCTTCGCTGGTATAAATAAAATTGTAGCCGGTCTGACTCCGGATTTCAGTAAAGATTTCCTTTAAAGAGATGTTCCTGCCGGATATGGTTACCTTTTGAGCGCGGGCGGTAGCACATACCTGCAGACATGCAGCGAGCAATACAATAGCTGTGAGTTGCATAACCTTTGCAGTTAAGGAATTGAGAAGGCACAGGATTCCCCAGCCTTTGAAATGAGCATTCAAATACATACATTTGATTTGGGATAAAAGATTACGGTTACCAGAAAGAATTGTTTTCTTTTGCCTTACAGACCGGGAGCATTAGGCCGCTTCCGGTTTTTTTGGCTGTTGTTACAGTCAGCTGTTCATAACTAGTGTTTTAAGGTGTGACGATTATTTTTCCATTGTTCATTGTAAAGTGTACTCCGCCTGTTTTCTCGAGTACTTCCAAAACGGTTGATACATTCACGTCGCGTGGGATGGAGCCGGTAAAATGACGTTGGATATTACCTCTGATCTCCACAGCTATATTATATTCTCTTGACAATTGCCGCATTACGGTATGGATATCATCCTGTTCAAACCAGAAGAGGCGGTTTTTCCAGGCCATCACTGCATTCAGGTCGGCGTTTTTCATCACGCGGATATTCCCCTGGCGGCGCAGCTGCGCCTGTTCCCCGGGTTGCAGCAATGCGGTGGAATTGCCTCCGCTTACCTTTACAGCGCCTTCCAGCAGGGTGGTATTGATAACTGCTTCATCTTCATACGCCATGATATTGAAATGAGTTCCAAGCACCGTTACCTGCAGGTTATTCACGGTGACTAAAAAAGGTTTGTCTGCGTTTTTCGCTACCTCAAAGTAGGCTTCCCCGGTTAGTGTTACCTGCCGTTGCGCCCCTGTGAAGGCTGCCGGGAAACGTAAGGTAGACGCGGCATTCAGCCATACCTTGGTACCATCCGACAAGGTTACTTTGTATTGCCCGCCGCGCGGCGTGATGATGGAATTATACAGTGGTTCAGCAGACGCCCCTGCTGCAGAACTGTACACAAGGCTTCCACCGGCAGACTGGATGATTTGTGTTTGCCCCTGGTGGGTAAGCAAGCCGCTGGAAACGCTGTCTAATGTAACAGACGCACCATTTGCCAGGATGAGGATGGCTTTTTTCTTTCCCGGTGCGGCATCATTCCGGGGGGGATGCGCAACAGCGTTGTGCGCCACCGGCCTTGTGACAGGAGAACGGGAATACCAGCGCCAGACGCCTCCTGCCAATAACAGGAAAACTACTGCGGCAGCCACCTGGTAAGGCAGCCATCTCCATGCTTTTACTTTGTGCATTGGCAGCGGTGGCGTGATGCGGGTACTTACCGCATCGATCACGTCCTTGTGCATAGCATACAGCCCTTCTTCCTCCGGGTGGTCATCGGTGGCCACCTGGTTGATCATCTCCGAAAATATTTCCCTGTATGCATCCTTCTCCACATAGTCCATCAACAGGATGATTTCATCTTCACTGCAGCGGTTTTCCAGAAATCTGGCAAATAATTCTTTTACAAAAGATTCATCAGGATCTTGGTTCATATCAGCTAATACGAACGGGCGAAGATTTACATTTACCCGGAAGGAAAAAAAATTTATCAGCGCAGGATCAGGTACGCCAGCAGTATGCCGGCAACATCGCGGTTGGCCATCAACTTCTTTTGTATGGTGCTGGTAGCCTTTACGATCTGGCTGTTGACCGTGGCGGGGGAAATGCCCAGCAACTCGCTTACTTCTTTATAGGTTCTGTTTTCCAGTTTGCAAAGCGTAAAGATGATTTTACGCTGGGGAGGAAGATCGTTTATAGCAGCCTGTATGAGGTGCATGGTTTCCTTTTCGTGCAGCCATTCTTCTGTGTGCAGGTAATACTCCTGCGCAGCTGCCAGCAACTTATCCATGAGCAGCTTGTCCCGCTTCACTTTCCGGTAGAAGTCGATCACCAGGTTGTTGGCGGTGGTAAACAGGTAGGAACGGAAAGATTTTTCGGGATCAATGGTATCGTGCCGGAGCCAGATGTTTACAAACACCTGTTGCAACAGCTCCTGCGCAAGGTCAGCCGATTTGACCAGTTTCAATAAATTGCCGTAAATACGTGGACTGTAATGATAATAAAGGGCATGAAATGCCTTTTCATCCCCCAGGGAAACGCTGGCAAGGAGCTCTTTTTCATTGTATAACTGAACGAATGACAAACGTACCGGTTTGATTACAGAGCATAAATTTAATGAAAAACCGGTACGGGATGTATTAATTTTAGGTTTCGTTATTCCACATGAAATACTTCTTCCATACCCGACCAGGTTTCTCCTTTAGCGGCTGCATCCGGTAAAGGAAGCTGACAGGGAGCCGTTACTTTCCACCATTGTTGTGTTGTACTGTCCTGTTTCATTTTCTCCATATCTCCTTTAAAATCTGTACCGGTATATTCAAAATAGCTGAACAAAAACCAGTGGTCATTTATATTTTTCAGGTAGATGGAATAGTTGTGGAGATGACATGCTTCAATCATCTTCAGCACATCCGGCCATACTTTGGCGTGCAGTGATTTGTATTCGGCTATTTTCTCCGGCCGGAGACCGGTAACCATTCCATAACGGCTGTTGTGACGGGGAGCGTCTTTACAGGAAAATAAGGATAGTGACGCCAACAGCAGCAAGTGATGAATTTTCATAATCGTGGTTTGGTTACGAAGATAGCGGGCATCGGGGAATGATAAGGTGGTTTCTTTGACTTATTTCAGCACGATATTGACTATTGTTATTAATTCGTTAAGCTGATGTGATGCTGAGGAATGAGGGAAATGAGTCTTCTTTTAGTATTTACTTGCGGTATCATTACTGGTTTGTATCAAGCCTTTATTAAAACAGTAGTTATTTTATGGGTTCTTTCTACGATTTGGATTACATAATTGAAATAAATGAAAAAAGACTGGAACAGTATTCAAACGCTTATCAAAAAAACATAGACAAGTTTACTAATATTCTGGTTATATATTCCGCGTTTGCTATCTTTCTTATTCCTATCGTACAATCCCTTTTCTTTACAGAAACAAAATGCCTGTGGCTACATCATGCTTCTTTTTATATTTTCATATCCCTATTCTCCATTTCACTGGCAAACACTGTTCGCCTGCTAATACCTGTTGAAGTGGCCTATTTACAAGAACCTAAACTCTACTATGAGGAATACCGGATAGGTTACGAGGAAGAAAACAGGGAGAGAATTGAGGTAGATACGTTAATAAAAGCTTCCTATATAAATGAGCTTGAAGAAGCTGTAAGAGTGAATAATGAGATATTTAAGCGAAAGGGATTATTTTACTACAGAGCTTTTACTTTTGCAATTTTAGCAAGTGTTCCATATTTGTTATGCATTGGTTTTCAGATTGCTATTAAGGAGGACAAGGTGCAAAAAGTAAAAATTGTGAATAATTTCAGTACCTTTAACAAAACTCAATACATGGCAAAAGATTCCAATAAAACACACCAAAGCAGCACCACCACAACAAAATTACCGGGTGTTGATAATAGCCAGGTAAGACCATCCAAACCACAATTAATTAAGGAGAACTTTCAAATTGATTCCGTAAAAGCTAAAACAACTAAAAGGTAGCTCAAAGAGCACTCTTATTCTCCTCAAATATCTCCTTAAAACTCTTATTCTTCTGTTTTTGAATAACTGCGGAAAACCTCGCGTCTACAGGACGAAGCAACTGCAAACACAACTGCTTATCATCTTCCGTTAAATCCTGCGTAAGCATAGCCACTACTTTCAATATCTGCTGCTTTGCCTTTTTCAGCGTTTCATCACCGGATGCGGTGAGCTTAAGTCGCTTTACCCGTTTGTCTTCCTTATCTGTATACTCATTGATCAATCCACGTTCCTTTAGCCTGCCGAGGATATTGGTGCCACTGGACAAATCCAGGATATTGCTGAAAATCACTTCCGATTTGATAGGGTTCTTCTGGTTGAAAATAGTGACCAGCATGCCAAATTCCTCGATCTGATCAAGGCCGGTTCCTTCCAGTGCCTTATTGGTATACACCATATGAAATTTCCCGATCCTGCTGATCAGCTTCACCAGCGCTCCGTTTAAATCCGGCTGCAGCTGCCCTTTGAACACAACCGTTTTCTTCTTTTTGATAGCTGTTGCCAACTGACTACGACAAAAATCTTCAATAGAAGCATCGGGATGCCGCTGCTCATATTCTCCCCATAGTCTTACCAATTCAACGGTTTTATTCATAGAATTACTTCCTTTTGGAAGCAAAAATAAATATTTAATCCCAAATAATTGTATTTTACAACCAAATGGCATTATTTTACACAATAAAACAACCAAATAATAGTAATGAAACTATATCTCATTCTCCGCATACTGTTGGCCCTGCATATTACCGGGTTGGTAACCATGGCAGGCACCACGATAGTGGATTATATCACCTTCAATACCTTCTGGAAATTTGCAGACGAAGGCGACAACCGGTCGCTGGGGCTGCTCCCTTTAATGGCCAGATATGGGGCGTTGGTCAGAACAGGCGCCGCTATGTTGGTGATAACGGGCATCACCATGCTGATACTTGTAAAAGGCGCATGGTGGGGACAGTTATGGTTCAAAATAAAAATGGCGCTCGTTATTTTACTGGTGCTGAACGGCATGCTCATAGGCAATAAACAGGGGACGAAATTCAGGCAAATCGTATCAGACAACACCAGTGGTTTCATGCAGCAAACTGCAGATGTAAGAATCACGCTTCATCGCTTTTATCTTATTCAACTGGGAATCTTCTTTATTATTATTCTTATAAGCGCGGTTAAATTTGACTGCCATTAATACACCGGAAAATGAGCACAGCTAAGGTTATAGCACTATTGGCAACCGGATTGCTTTCCGGTGCATTTATGTCTGGTTTTCTGAATGTGGTTCCTGCTTTCTATGAAGTACCTGTAAATGTACATCTCGTTTACCGTACACAATTAATGACACACAATGGCATTACCATGCAGTCGTTGATGGCCCTTTCCATTATAACGCCGTTATGGTATGCACGTTTACGCAGGCGTTTAACCCCGGTAAGGAACCTCGCTATTCTTTCTGCTGTTTTAGCACTCACTACATTACTGATAACAAGATTGGGCAACGTACCAATTAACGGCATCATCAAATTATGGCCGCCGCAACATCCGCCCGTTGGCTGGAAAGCTTTACTGCATACGTGGGACATCTATAACGCGTGGCGTACTTTTACCGCATTGGGATGTTTTATAGCCTTTATTGCTGCCTCCCACTTAAAAAAAGAAGAGACGCTGACCGGCAGCGTCTCTTCTTCATCATAAATTAATTCATTTATCAGAGCTTAATCACCTTGAACGTGATCGCCTTAAATTGATTTTCAAGTTTAAGCAGGTAAGTCCCTGCCGGCAGTGAACTGATGTTCTGACTGATGCGTGTTTGTCCTTTGCTGATACGCCAGTATTTAACCACAGCACCGTGCATGTCAAGCACAGAAAGCATGGTATACACCGGTTCCTTCAATTCCAGGGTCAGCTGCCCCGTTGTTGGATTGGGATAGAAGATCACCTTTTGGGCATCTGCTGCTGCCGGTTCCGGCGTGTATTTTACATCGCTGTAAGCCATACGTGCAGAAGAAGAATCGGCGGATGCCACCGGGCAGTTATCAATGCTGAACCAGTTGAACTTAAAGGTACCGGATGTGATATGAATACCAGTATAGCTCAGTGCCGGCAACGTGATGGTATCGCTGATGGTTTTCCAGACTCCTCCGGTTGATGGCAGGTTAATGCTGCCGAAATTATAGCCGCTGTGCCCAATCCATATCACCGACGGCACCGTAGAGGAGATCCGGAAGCTGATGGTATACTTTCCGGCCGACGGTACAATCAGTGTGTTGTAAGTGAACCAGTCGCCTACATACATATAGGCAAAATTCTGTCCGCCGCCAATATCAGTGCAGGTCTGCAGAATTGGCCTGGTAGTACGGTTGGAAGCACTTTCTGCCTCGTACTTATTATTAACTGAACAGAAATCGCCGACACTCGCTACGGCTGTCGCGCTGATAGAATCACGGGATGCAGTAACGGTGAAAGTACCTGTTGTATTACCAGCCGTGAAAACGCCCGTTGCGCTGATCGTATTGCCGGCGCCGGTAGTGGTCCACACAGGCGTAAAGGCAAAGAGGCTGTCGCGCTGATCATAGCCTTTAGCAGTAAACTGTTGTGATGCGCCAAACGGTACAGCAGCCGTATCCGGTGTAAGTGTAATACGCGTTAACCGGGGCGCAGCAATTACATGCGCGCTGGCGGTATCGCTGATGGTTCCTGCAGTAGCCGTAATCGTATAATCGCCCACCACGTTTGCCTGGAACAAGCCGGATGCACTGATGCTGTTGCCGGTGCCGGAAACAGACCAAACCGGGTTTATGGCAAATACGCTGCTGTCTTGTCCGTAGCCTGAAACAGTATACTGCTTTGTGGTGCCGGTAATCATTGTTGCCGTATCCGGTTTAACAGTGAGCCGTGCCAATGAAATGGAATCAGCCCGTATGAAACGCAGCCAGTTGAAGTTCCAGCCATCTTTACCGGCCTGGATCCTGATCGTTTTCTGGCCGGGTAGTAAACGTATAGGCGCCGACGTTACTGTTATCCATTTTTGCCAGCCGCCGCTTGGAGGCAGGCTTACCGTTTGCAGGGTCGCTGTGTCCAGCATCACCTTCAGGCTGGAAAGCGAATTAACAGCCACGCGGAACTGGATCCGGTATTCGCTGCTGTCCGGTACACTGATATCATATTCCAGCCAGCTACTGGCTCCAATGTAGCTTACATTCAGCCCGCCACCGGTATCTGATGTGGACTCGGTGCAGCATACATTGCTGTTGCCAAAATTCTCTGCCTCTATTTTTGCGGGTATCGGTGTATAGTTGGCGGATCGCCGGTTAGCAATAGCCACGCCCGTTTTGGTGACGCTGTCTACTGTTATGGTAGCGGTAATTTTAGCCGTATCGTTTAGTGTGGCAAGCCCGCCTGTTGTAATGCTGTTACCGCTGCCGGTAACACTCCACACCGGCGTAACCGACATCACACGCCCGTTCTGGTCCAGCGCTTTGGCAACGTATTGCTGCGTTTTGCCGGGAAGGAATGTCAGCGTGGCGGGTGTTACCACCACGGAGTCCAGTATGGGTGTGCCTAATCCTTTCTGGGAAATACGCACATAATCCACCATCATACTATCCGGCCAATCTGCATCCACTATATTACCACCCATACCGCCGCCGACGGCAACGTTCAGTATCAGGAAAAATTTCTGATCAAAGGGCCAGTCTTTCCAGTCGGTATGCGGATTCGGGTATGTCAACACTTTAACGCTGTCGTACAGAAACCGGATGGAATCCGCGCCCCATTCCATACTATACACATGATACGTAGTATCTGCATCGGGTAAAATTTTGGTAGCAGATACCTGGCCGCCGTTCGTCCAGTTATGGTTTTGTGTATGTACGGTAGACAGTACCGTGCCAAAATTATTACCTACATGTTCCATTACATCCAGCTCGCCGCTTTTGGGCCAGCCGCCATAAACGCTGCTGGTGGGCATCAGCCAGATAGCCGGCCAGGAGCCGCGTGCACGGGGCAACCGGGCGCGTACATCCACCCTGCCATAAAGGAAATCCATTTTGCCTTGTGTAATAAGACGGGCAGATGACCAGGGTTCAGTAGTGTTTCCGTTGGGGAAATCCTTTTTCCCTTTGATGATCAACTTACCGTTTTTCACACGCGCATTGTCGTGTGTGGTATCTGTATACACCTGCTGTTCGCCGTTAATCCAGCCTTTGGGCTGCGGATCTACTTTCCATTTGGTAACATCCGGTACGCCATCAACATTAAATTCATCGTTGAAGATCACCGTCCAGTTAGGGTTTCCTTCAAATACTACATTGCCTTTTACATTGTACGCAGTGGTATTGGCGTTTACCAGTTCCTGCCCGGAAACGGTCAGTTTTAAAATAGCCCGGGAATAATTAGCTGCTGAATTGCCGCTGAGCGTAACCCGTGCAATGGAATCATTTACCCGTTGCACATTACCGATAGTAACGCCGGGAGGCAGGTTGGTGGCGGTCCAGTTGGCGGCAGTGAGTACAGAATCGAATACCCCTCCCCGCAGGGTGGCGGTGAGTACTGCACCATTTTCCTGCCCCATTAAAATACTGGTATCTTTTACGGTGATGCCAGTGGGATTAGGACCTTGTACCAGGTCGAAGTACAGGATACCATTGGCTTTCTTGCCATCGATATAATGTACTTCGATGCGGTTAAAATCTGTCCGTTGTTTTACGCTCTGGAAATTAAATGTTGCTTCTTCCCATTGATTGATCTGGGTTACCTTGTAAGTAAAGTACACCGCTTTGGAATAGTTGTCGCCAGGTTGCAGCTTAAACATGATCTCATCTTTCGTACTGGCATACACCAGCATCTTAAAGGTGCTGTTGGTGGAGAGATCGAATGAATCAGTAAGACTGCTCCCTGCACTCATGTATTCAAAGCAAGAAGTATCCTTTATGAACTTGGCTACCAGCGGACTGGTATTCAGCCCGGATACACTCGGGTTAGGCACGCCGAACTGCACTTTCCCCGTAGTGGTATTGCCGGCGTAGTAGGTCCACCTGCCAGAGCAGGGGCCACTACCTTCCATGTTATCTAAAAGCAGGTATTGCGCCTGGAGCGGGCCACACAGGAACACGCCAAGCAGCAACACTAAAAGTGTTGAGATGTTTTTCATAACGCTTCATTTAGGATGAGTAACCGTGGATTTATAAATTCGGGTTTACCAATGCATCTACACCTGGTATAGGCAGCCAGTAATCTGCCTGGGTGATGGCCGCAGCAGGCTGCAGGTCACCGGGATCTTTACCGGCGTTGGCAGCAGCTACCTGGTCCAGCCGCACAAGGTCGAACCAGCGGCTCCACTCACCTGCAAATTCCCAGGCCCTTTCATTTACAACCGCAGCAGCAAAGTCGGCGCCCGACAGGTTTGCCGCCAGCGGCGCCAATCCAGCCCTGTCACGTACCGCATTGATGGCTGCATAAGCTTCGCTGTTGGGCGTGCCTGTTGCGCGTGCCTGCGCCTCTGCATAGATGAGCAACACATGCGCATAACGGATCATGATCACGGGGTTGTTCGACATGTACACTGCCTTATCCCCGTCCTGCTGGATTGTGAATTTTTTATAGTAAGGATGTTTGGTGGTGGTTTGCTGCCAGGGGATGGTATTGCCGCCTACTACAAACTCCGTGGAAAAAGTAGCGTCTTTCCGTTTACCAGCAGGGAAGTTATTGAAGAACTTCAGCTCAGGAAAGAAATCACTCCAGCCACCTTCATTTTCCGGCATAGTAGAAAGACCGTAAAAGGAATTGTAGGTAGACCATTGCCCGCGGGTGAAAAGCGTGAACACGTCTTCCTTTGTACCGCCCACGAAGATCTTTAAAAAACCATCCTGGAAAAGATCGAAGCCATAGGCTGCTTTATTGTCTATTACTTCTTTTGCTTTGGCCGCTGCCAGAGCATATTTCGACTGATCCTTCAGCGGCCATCCGGCTTCTGTAAGGTATACATCTGCCAGCAGCGCTTTCACAGAACCTTTGTTGGGTCTTCCCGGATCGCGTTTTTTGTTGGGCACCCATTGTTCTGCTCTCGCCAGGTCTTCTTCAATCAACTTATATACATCGGCAGGTTTACTTTTTTTGAGGGTAAGAAATTCAGGAGAATAAATTTCAGACGGGATGATCGGAACTTCTCCCCAGAAGCGGGTAAGCCAGTAGTAACACAGGGCCCGCAGGAAGCTGGCTTCTCCCACAATGGTTTGCGTTTTTGTTGCATCGCCATCCGTTACCCGTGAGTAGTTGTTGATGATGTTGGTGGTAGACTGGATGGTTTTATAACAGCCCAGCCAGATGGGTGTCATCCGGCCGTTCAGCGAGGTAACATTGAAACGGTCAAATTCGCGGAACTCTTCTTTATTGGAACCGGGATGTGTGGTGAGATCATCGGCGCCCATCGTCATAGCGATCTGGGACACGCTGGTGAATCCGCTGGTCCATGGCACCATTAAGCTGCCATATGCACCGGTAAGCGCAGATTCAAGTCCTGCCTGGCTGCTCAATGCCTCCGCTCCTCCTACCAAACCCCTCGGATCTTCTGTGAGCTCTTTGCTGCAACCCGCTGCGAATAACAGCGTGGCTGCGAGAAATATCTTTTTCATGTGGAATCGTTTAGTCATGTACGTTATTTTTTAAAAACTGAGCGTAACGCCTCCGGTAAAAGTTTTAACATTGGGATAAGAACCGAAATCTATCCCCTGGCGGATATCACCATCGGCGGAATTGGCTTCCGGATCTATACCGCTGTAATCAGTGATGGTGAACAGGTTGGTAGCATTCACAAACACCTTGATACCGAGGGCATTTTTCAGTTTTGATTTTGGTATGTCGTAAGACAGGCCTACATTTTTAAGACGCAGGAAATCTGCTTTTTCCAGGAAGCGGGTACTTTGTGTGAAGTTCCTGTTCGTGGTACTGAAGGCAGGAATATCTGATGTTTCATTCACGCCCGGAATATACCTGTCTTTAATTTGAGCCAGTGTGGCTTCCCTGGCATCTCCGCCATAGTACATGGCTGCAGCGTTATTATAGTTCAATTTATCAAATCCAAAGAGTCCCTGGAAAAACAGGTTTAATGTAAATGCTTTGTAGGTAACCGTATTATTCCAGCCGATGGAAGTTTTTGGAATCCCTGTACCAATCACGCCATAGTCATTGGCATCTATCTTTCCGTCGCTGTTAATATCGAGGTATTTTGAATCGCCTGGTTTAGCGCCAAAATCCGCGGCCTTTGCATCGCCTGGTTTCCAGGTGCCCAGGTAAGTGAGGCCCCAGATAGCACCCAGCGGCTGTCCCGGCATTACAACGAATTCGGGTTGCTGTGACATACCACCCCCAATTTTGCGGGTGTTCGGATCAAAGATCATCGTTTTACCAGCGCCGATATAGATTACCTTATTTTTGATAAAAGAAACATTCGCTGAGCTGGTCCAGTTTACGGCGCCTTTGTCAATTACAACGGCTTCTACAGATAACTCCCAACCTTTATTCTGTACGGTACCAACGTTCCGGGTAATGGTGTTATTACCCAGGTAAAGCGGTAACGTTTCATTTAGCAACAGGTCGCGGGTATCTTTTATAAAGTAGTCTGCCGTCAGGCTAATCCTGTTGTTTAAGAATCCAACATCCAGGCCCACATTTTTTTGCTCTGTAGTTTCCCACTTCAGATCAGGGTTTCCAATATTACCCATGACGATACCGGTCAGGAAAGTGGAGTTGGTAAATGAGGCCACCCTGTTGGAATAAGCCGAATAAGTAACGTAAGGAGCTACGCCCTGGTTACCTGTAAGTCCCCAGCTGCCACGCAGCTTCAGGTTACTGAGCGCTGGCATCTCCTTCATAAATGGTTCATTCGAAATCACCCAACCTGCAGACACGGAAGGGAAATAAGCGAACCTGTTATCACCACGGAACTTGGAAGAACCATCACGACGCAGCGCGGCCGAAACAAGGTATTTATCTTTATAACCATAGTTAACACGGCCTACGAGGGAAAACAAGGCCCATTTGGAATAGCCGGAACCAGGATTTCCCGGAGTACCCTGCGTAAGATTATTCCACTGGAAGTTTTCGTAAGTAAGATTGGAGGCGCCGGCAGATACATAATTATAAGTAGACTGCTGGTATTCCATTACCGCGGTTACATCAAGACTATGCACCTCATTAAATAACTTCCGGTAGTTTAATGTGTTGGTATTCTGGAGTGTGATCTCTTTGTTGGACCGGATACTGCTGGTTGCTGAGCCTGAGTTGGTGATCTTTCCGCCGAAACTTTTGTTCTCGTATCCCAGGTAGTTTGCGCCATATTGCAGGTGATAGCTCAGCCCTGGCAGGATCTCAAAGCGGAAACCTCCTATCAGGTTAGCCAGCATCCTTTCCGTTACTGCGAGCCGGTCGACAGTTAATGCCACCGGGTTGAAAAAGAGGGAACCCACCGGGTCGTTGGGTGTGTAGGTACCGTCGGCTTTTCTTACCGGCACGGTAGGCGACCAGGTGATGGCCTGCGCCAGTGGGCTGCTGGGGCCATCGGCGGGGATATCTACATTCTGCGCGGTACTGTAGGAGCCGGTGATGTTAAGCGTGGCAGATACCCTTTCTGAAAGACGCGAATTGATGTTGGATCTTACCGTATAACGTTTGTAAGAAGAGTTATTGATCACGCCATCCTGGTTCAGGTAGTTGCCGGAAATAAAATAACCGGATTTGTCGTTGCCGCCGGCGAGGCTCAATAAATATTCCTGGCTGGGCGCCGCCCTGAAAATTTCGTCCTGCCAGTTGGTGCCGCCATTGGTGCGGTAACCTGCCACCTGCTCATCTGTAAATGGCTTCGTGGTGCCTACCGCCGTAGCGTGTGCGTTGGCTGTTTCCGCAAAATCACCGGCATTCAGGAGGTCCAGTTTTTTAATAACGGTAGAAGAAGAAAAACGGCTGGTGAGATTCACTTTTAATGCGCCTTTGCTGCCTTTCTTCGTGGTCACAATAATAACGCCATTAGAACCGCGGCTACCGTAAATAGCGGTAGCAGATGCGTCTTTCAACACCTGGATGGATTCAATATCATCCGGGTTGATCGAAAAAAATTCAGCTCCTACAAAACCGTCCACTACGTATATGGGGCCATTGTTGCTGGTAATGGAGTTGGCGCCGCGGATACGGATCCTGACAGCACCGCCGGGAGAACCAGCCGCATTGGTTACCTGTACGCCGGCAGCCCTGCCCTGTAATACCTGGTCCAGGCGATTCACTGGCTGGTCTTTAAACGATTCCGCGGTAACCGTGGTAATTGCATTGGTAAGCTCCACCCGCCTTTGTACGCCATAACCCACTACTACCAGCTCATTCATGCTGGAAGCGCTGGATTGGAGTATAACCGGCAGTTCGCTTTTAGCGCCCACCGGTACCTCCTCTTTAATATAACCAATGGATGAAACGATTAATATGGCGTTTTCGGTGGATACGGTAATGGCGTACTCGCCGTTTTCATTTGTTACCACACCTTTGTTGGTCCCTTTCACCTGCACTGTTACGCCGGGCAGGGGTTCTCCTTTCGCGTTGGTGATACGTCCCTTTATTTCCTTATCCGGCGGCGCGTTTGTGGGTGTCACCGGCGCGTCTTTCCGTTTAATAACAATCACCTTACCGCTGATGGTGTAAGCAAGCGGCTGATCCATAAAACAGGCATCCAGTGCTTCTTTCAGGGAAGCATCTTTCAGTTGCAGGCTCACTTTACTGATGTGAAGCAGTTGTTCATCGGTATACAAAAAAGTATACCCCGTTTGCTTCCTGATCTCTTTAAAGGCTTTGTCCAGGGATATGTTACGTTGCGATAGGGTAACTGTTTGTGAATACCCGGCTGCGTGTACCTCCAGTAGGGTAATGGTCATCAAAAGCACCGTTAATTTCATAATCAGGAACGTTTTTACTGATAATCGTGGAAATTTTTTGACCCACGCAGGGCTTGGTTGCCCGCTTTGGGAAAAAAGCGTCAATAGCATACATTTGTGTAGTTTGGGTTGATAATGATAATTGTCGAAAGCGATTTTAATTACAAGCCCGGATGTTACCGGGGGCGCAGCGAACGCTCCCGGTTTTTTTGGGCACTTCATAACTGGTAACGGAATAAACATTAAGGACTCATGACGTCAATGTTTTTTTAACGTGGAAAAAGAATTCAGGGCGATACGATCAGTTGTTTTCCCTTTATTTCAAAGTGTACTTCACCGGTTAGTTCCATCATTTTCAACACCTGCGACACCGGCACATTCCTGGGTATAATTCCCCGGAAGTGGGCGGATACAGGCGCTTTGTATATTATTTCCACATCATACCAGCGTGAAATCAAACGCATGGCAGAAGCGATGTCGTTACCTTCCAGCTGGATAAATCCATTTTTCCAGGCCACTGCTTCTTCTGTATTTACATTTGCCGGGGCAGATAACGTGTTGTTGTTTTTATTAAGATTCACACCTTCGCCCGGCTCCAGGCGTTTACTGCTGCCATGGCTGCTTACGCGCACGGCCCCTTCCAGCAGCGTGGTTTTAATCTGCTGTTCATCATTATATGCCATCACGTTGAAATGAGTGCCCAGCACGGCGATTTCCAGGCTGTCCTTTCCATTATTGGCATGCGTGGGCACCATTACCCGGAAAGGTTGCTGCGCGTTGGCAGCTACTTCAAAATAGGCTTCCCCGTTCAGTTCTACCTGCCTGTTGCGGCCGGTAAAGGAAACAGGATATTTTAATGTGCTCTCTGCATTGAGCCATACGTGGGTACCATCCGGCAGCGTTACCTCAAACTGTCCGCCACGCGGGGTGCGCAGCGTATTATATTGCATCGTCAAGGCATCATGTGATGCTGCATTATAAGTGTAGGTGAGTTTTCCTGCGCCCTGGCGGGAAATTTTTGTATTGCCTTGTTGCGCCAATGCGCCGTGTATGGCGCTGTCCAGCGGTACCTGTGTACCATCTGCCAGTGTGAGCACTGCTTTGTTGGTACCGGGAGCCACATCGTTGGCCGGCGCAGGAGTAACCGTTGCCATTGGTACGGGAGCCGGCTTTTGCCATAACCAGTACGCGGCGCCAGATAACAGCAACAGTCCGGAAACAATGGCTGCTGCCAGCCATGCGCGCCGGTATGGCGTACGCACAGGCGCCAGCATTTCCGGCGAACGGTCGGCGGCCAGTATATTGCTGGCTACCTGGTTCCAGTAAGTTTCATCGTAATCCACGGCTTCGCCGGAAAGGTCCTTTCGCAGCAGCATTTCCGCCAGTTGAGCGGTATGCCCGGTTTGATCAGCCTGGATCAGGTCTGATAGTTCCTGGAGTTCGGCAGCAGTAGCAGTATGGCTCACAGCCTGTTGCAGGAGGTATGCTAAACGGTCTTGTATCGACAATTTATGATCTGTTTTGATTGTTATTCAGTGAACGTGGTTGCTTCATTAAAACGTGTACTATGCATACAGACGCGCAGGTAAATGTTTAGGACCTATGGAAAAGAAAAAAAATTTAACGGGTCAGCAGCCATACCACCACGGCGGGAAAGAGGTGCCCGGATAGCTCCAGTTGCTTCCGGATAAACTGCAGGGACCTGACCAGGGAGTTCTTGACGGTATTAGGGGAAAGGGATAGCTCGTCTGCGATCTCCGGTATTTTAAGCCCTTTTTCGCGGCTTAAAAGATAGATCCGCTTTGCCTGCGGAGGCAACTGTGCCACGGCGGCGCTTACCTGTTTCATCATGGCATTGTATACCATGGTTTCTTCCGTGGAGCTGGCAGACGCATCTGCACTATAGGCTGATGTAATAATATCGATGGCCTTATGATGTACCACCTGTTTACGGAGATAAGAAAACGACAGGTGAAAAACAATCCGCAACAGCCAGGACCGGGGATTCTCTATTTCGGGGAGCTTATCGCGGCTGATCCATAACCGCAAAAATGTTTCCTGGACAATATCATCGGTCACCGCTTCGGTTTTGGTCAAATGCAGTATCAGCGGACGCAGCTCCGGAACATACCTGCGAAAGAGCATGCGGAAAGCGGTTTCATCGCCTTCCGAAATCAGCCGGAATAGTTCTTTATCGTTATATAGCTGCGCATGCATATAGACTGCCCCCTCGCTAATGTAGGAAAATTTAATTGCGAATTAATATTTTCCTGGAAGCGGCAATACGAAGAAGCCCCGGGGAAATGAATTCTCCGGGGCTGTTATCATTCATCTAAATTCACAATCTTATTTCATCCACCAAACTTTTACGGTATTGGAGTTACCGCCCATCTGGTCGGATTGTGTTTTATTATTTACAGTATTGTTGATCGCTTCCTGTTCAGGATATTGCAGCCTGTTAAAATTCACGTAGGTAGCCGGGTTACCGTCACGTGGTGTGCGGCCGGTCCTTCTCCATAAATTATAAGCAAGCCAGGGCTGGCGGAAAAAAGATAACCACTCCTGTGCATAAATCTTATCCAGCTTCTGAGCGTCGGTACCGGTAAAGGCTACTTTCGGATTGGCCAGGAATGCGGCCATCTGCACAGGCGTAGGACTCGCAGGCGCTACACTCGACCAGGCATCATTGGTTACATTGGTATTATGCGCAATAAAGTACCAGAAATTCACTGCAGAAGTAATCCCAGCAGTATATTCCGTACCTGCGGTTACCATGTTCTTGGCTACACCAAGGCCACGGGCGTATGCCTCTGCTTTCAGGAAATGTACTTCGGCAGCAGTGAGGAATAATTCCGGCTGATAATAAATATCTCTTACGATATAATAATTAAAGGGAGAAAATTTGCAGTTGTCTTTGTTGGCGAAATTGGCATCCCTGGTATCCTGGTAAGGATTGTTATTATCACCTACCGTGCTGCCCGGCTGAAGTGGCGCCCAGTTGCCGGCCTGGTTGGTTTCAAAGAATAGTACTGCGCGCGGATCAAAGATCTGTGCGGTGTTTGTGCCATCTGCCATCATGTTCCAGCAGGTAGTGCTTAAACGCACAAATTTATGTGAGGTGAAAGACCAGAAGCGGCTGTCGTTGAGCACATAGCCACCCAGCTTGCCGGGCCACATACCAGCGTCTTCACCCTCCCCGATCAGCGGAATACCACCCAGCGCATATTGGAGGTAAGGCGTGGCGGTAGCTGCATCTTTTTCCACTATTTGCATAGCATAACGCAGCAGTAACGAATTACCAAACTTCTGCCACATGCTGATGTTATTGGCAAATAAAGTTTCTGAAGCGCCCAGCGACTGGTAAGGCTTTCCTCCCGGCGTGTTGGCAGCGGTAGTTAGGTGCTGTGACGCCCACTTCAACTGCTCCAGCAGGCTTTTGTAAATGCTTTCCTGTGAATCGTACTTCGGACGGTAATTGGCGGTATTATAAGTATATGCAAGCCCTGCTTCTGAGTAAGGAATATCCCCAAACTGATCAGTGATGCGCAGCGTTTTATAGGCACGCAAAATGTAAGTGATGGCCTGCACATTATCCATTTCTGCTTTATCCCCGGCATACGCATTTATCTTATCCTGTATCTGGTTCAGGTTCTGCAGCGCGCCATAATAATCATTCCAGATATCCAGCGCACCGTTTTGCACCAGGTAACCGGAACTGCCGCTGATAGTAGCCAGTTGGGTAACCGGGTAGTAGTATTCGTTATGAATGGCTGCCTGTTCCTGTCCTTTCAGGAACAGGGTGCTGATCACACCGTTTATCATTGGCGGTATGGTAGTACTGGTTGGCAATCCCGGCGTGGTGTTGATCTCCTGGAAATCTTTGGTACAAGCGCCAAGCGTCATGGAAACACCGGCTATATAAAGGAATATTTTCTTTGTGTTCTTCATGTTTTGCACATTTTAATCGGTGAGTAGATCTGTTCCTTTAGAAGGAAACCCTTACCTGGAAACCTAAGGAGCGGAAGCTCGGCATAGACATAAATTCCAGTCCCTGCGCATTGCCTGCACCGTTTACACCTTCCGGGTTGATATGATCGGGCAATGAAGTGTAGAGGTAAAAAAGATCCCTTCCTACGAGCGACAGGGAAGCTGCCTGGAATACTTTTGTTTTCCTGACAAAGCTTTGTGGTACCTGGTAGTTAACAGAAATCTCTCTCATCTTCACCCAGGTATTTTCCAGCACAGCGCTTTTGTTGATCCAGTCGCTTCCTTTCACACCGGAGCCGAGATCGGTACTGCTCCATACGCCGTAAGGCATGTATTTATAATAGTAATGCACTACGTTATCGTTCACCTTTCCATCGGGGAACACACCTGGCAATACCACGCCCCAGTTGGTTTGTGTGCCATTAGGTGTGGTATATGGCAGCCCGCCGCCATTCCTTTCTTTCAGTGTTTCCGGCGCCTGGCCCTGTTGCATAATGGTAGCATAGGTACCGGACCAGATGTCTCCACCGATTTTTGCATCAATGAGTGCGCTTACAGAAATCCCCCCTTTGAATGTAAAGGTATTGGTGATACCGCCGGTTAATTTAGGTGTAGCATTACCCAAAGGCACCAGGCCGTCGGTTGCCTGGTACATGGTACCGTTCATGGCTGCATTTCCGAAGGGATTCTGCACCATCAGCGGCAAACCGGTTTTGGGGTCGTAGATAAAATCATGACCGTAAATGGTGCCGAACTGGTCGCCTACCCTTGCAGAAATAACCGGGCCGTGTGAGCCGCCATCATTCCAGGCACTGGCCATATCCACACGATCCGTACCATCAGACAATGACAACAGCTTGTTATTGCTGTGCGCCAGGTTCAGCGCTACATCCCATCCAAATTCTTTGCGGTCAATTACTTTAGCGCGCAGGATCAGTTCCATGCCTGAATTTTCAAGCACACCGGTGTTCACCACAATGGTGTTCACCCCGGAGCTCATTGGCAATGGAGAGCTGAGAATCTGGTTCCTGGATTTTCCTTTGTAATACCTGAAGTCGGCATTCAAACGGTTATGCAGAAAGCCTAACACTACGCCGAAGTCGGCAGTGGTGTTAATAGCCGGCTTGAAGTCCTTCGCCGGCAGGGAGCTTGGCAACAGGTTAGCCGCCTGGCCTGCGAATGTTAAGCTGGAATAATTATAGTTGATCTGGTAAGGTGCAGGATCTACTGCTGCCTGCGCCCACGCTACCCTTATTTTACCAAAGCTCAGGAAAGCCGGATCTGTCTTCAGCAGATCAGAAAATACAAAGCTACCTGCAAAAGAAGGGAAGAAATAAGACCACTGGCCTTTGGGCAGGGCAGATGACCAGTCGTTACGACCGGTTACATCCAGGTAGAGAAAATTCTTGTATGACAGGTTAATGAAACTGTAAACAGAATTCATGCGCTTGCGCAACTGGCTTTCTGTTACCGGGTGCGGGTTACCGAGATAAGTACCGGTGTTCAGTGAATATACATTGGGGATCGCCCAGTTGTCGTTGTAGTTAAACATGCCGTACATGTCGCGCTGGTAAATAGTTCCACCCAGTGAGAACTTTGCATTAAGCACACCATTCAGCAGGTTTTCCTTATGCAGCGTTCCGATGAAATCCATGTTGGAAGCGTTGTCCTGTTCTGTACCATGACCATAATACCCTTTGGTGATGCCTATTACATCCGTCGGTCTGTTCTTGATGGTCAGCTCGTTGGTATTATTATCCAATCCTCCCCTGAAAACAAAGTCCAGGAAATCGGTGGCTTCATAATTCAGCTGTACGCCGGCCAGCAATTTACGCCTGTTCTGAACGGTATTATTTTCCATGATGTTCCATACGGTAGCGCCGCCGTTACCCACCCATGGAAAACCGGAGAGGGTATTTTGTGAACCATCTTCATTTTTATAGATACCAATATCTTCTCCCCGGTAGTTCCGGCCTGCATTGTATACCAGGCGCTTCATCCAGGAATTGGCATCGTCGTTACCCAGTTGCGGAGGGTTATGATACTGGTTAACGATATAGGAAGAAGTTACCTGCACGCTTACCCTTTTCGTGAGCTTCATGTTGGCGCCCAGGTTGAAGGTATTGCGGTAATAATCACTGTTAGGCAATACCGCCTCGTTATCCAGGCGGGAATAGGATGCCCGGATAGAGCCCCATTCGTTACCACCGGAAAGGGATACATTATGTGTGGACTGTGTACCGTTGCGGAACAGCAGTTTAATATTATCGGGTTGGGGCACATCTGCCTGTTGGGAACCATCCCACCAGGTAATTGATTTGCCTTCCATTTTTGGACCCCAGGAAAGACCGGAACCGGCCCATCCCACCTGGTTGTAGGTATTCACGCCATACGGGCCTGACCCTGTTTTAGGATCCACGTACATGCCTGTCCAGCCTTCTGTTAACTTAGGGTTGCCGTTGGCATCCGTTAAATATTGCGGTGGATCTAACGACACCATACCGCCTGCGCCATATTGGTTCTGCAGTTCGAGGAAACGGTATGGATCAATATTTTTATAACCGTAGGTATAGTCTACACCAAGACCGTTGCGTTTAGCGCCTTTTTTTGTGGTGATCAGGATTACGCCGTTAGCGCCTTTACCGCCATACAAAGCAGCAGCGGTGGGGCCTTTCAGTACACTGATCGTTTCAATATCTTCGGGATTGATCATGTTGATAGGGCTGCCGAAATCTTTCGGGGAACTGGTGCTGGCAGCGTTTGCGTTGTTTCCGGCGTACATGGCGCTACCGGTAGGTGCATTACGCACATCGTAAGGCTGCGCGAGGTCGTTGGCCATCGGCATACCATCTACAATGATCAGCGGCTGGTTATCGCCCTGGATGGTGTTGTTACCGCCAATCACGATGCGGGTGGTACCACCGTCCACACCATTGGGACTGGTAACATTCACGCCTGCCATTTTTCCGGCCAGTGCATTCACAATATTGGGCGCATTGGATTTGGCCACTTCTCCGCCTTTTACTTCTTCCTGTGAATAGCCCAATGTTCTTACGCTTCTTTTAATACCCAATGCTGTTACGGCTACCGCATCCAGCGAGGTGGCGGAAGTAGCCATTACAATATTCAGCACGGGGTTGGCGCCCACGGTTACACGTTGCTGGGCAAAACCAATAGAGGAAAAAACGAGCACATCGCCTTCCTTTGCCTCTACTTCAAAGTGCCCGTCCACATTGGTAACGGTACCCCTGTTGGTACCTGCCACCATTACATTCACACCTGGCAACGGGCTGCCGTCGCTGGATTTCACGACTCCATTGATCTTCTGAAAAAGCACATTGAAGCCCTCTATATTCATGGAGGCTTCCTTCTTCAGCACAATCTGCTCATTGATCACTTCAAAAGTGATGTGCAAAGGAGTGAGTAAACGCTGCAACACTTCGCCCAGCTGCTCATCGCTGGCCTTCACGGCAACACGCTGTTTGGCTGGTAATGTGCTGTTGTTGTAGGTAAAGTTTACAGCTGTTTTTTCTGTGATAGCTTTGAGGATATTACGCAGGTCGGTGGGCGGCATGTTTAATGACACCTTCTTTGTGAGCACCTCCTGGGCATGCACATCCCGGGCGAATGTACAAGTGATCAGGCAGAACAATAAGCCTATTTGTAATAGTGTAACCCTCATAAAAAATATGACAGTCCGGTTGGAGTTTGCAAATTTGTGCATAACTTCAAGTGTTTTGTTGTGATTAATGAAAACGTTAATACGACAAATCCTTTCCTGCGGCAGTTGTCCAGACGTTACAGGAAAAAATTACAGGGTGGCGGTGTTAGTGCATCGCCCCTTTTTTTGGTTGATAATCAAGTGAATTCAGGGATCATTTTAGCGGAATTACAAGTGAACAATACTTTTAACTACACGGCTTCCCGGTGATATATACCTGGCCCCCGCTGATTTTATAGCTGGCATTGATAGCAGCACAAATAATTTTCAGTTTGTTTTCAAATGATTCATTGGTAATGGTAGTGGTGATCATGCACTTACCAAATACTTCCTCGCTCGCGTTAATTTTTATACTGTAGGCCGTTTCCATTGCGTGGAATATGTCGGTTACGGCGGTATTATCAAATACGAAAGGCGGCGGTTCCACGGCAGGCAATAGCGCTGCCACATCGCTGGTATTCAGCGAATCGGCTACAAATGCCGCCGTGCGGATATTAAAACGGATTTTGTGATTAGGCGTTACCACGTAACTGCGCTGTTCTTTATCGGCCAGGTTGTACACGGCTATTTTACCGGTTTTAACGGTTACTGTTAAACTTCCGTTTTCTGCGGATACCCGGAAACTCGTTCCCAACACCTTGATGCCCACTTCAGGCGTGTATACAAAGAATGGCCTGCCGGCATCTTTGGCGATATCAAAAAACGCATCGCCTTTCAGGAATACTTCTCTTTTGGACTGTAATAAAAAGGCATCGTGCCGGATAGAGGCGCCTGCTTTTAGTACTACGGTGGAACCATCTGTTAACCAGGCTACCTGGTTGGCATCGGTGGTATTAATGCGGGTGAGCTGCTCATCTTCCATATGGCTTTTCAGCTTAGCGGCTACCGGTGTTTTGTTGTCTTTTTTCAGGTAGATGGATACCAATGTAATCCCTGCCAGTACTGCGGCCGCTGCCCCCCACCATCTGTAGCGGGAAATCGTTCTCACGCGGGTTGGCGCCCATTCCGTAGCAGGACGTTCTTCTGCAATATGTTCTTCCAGGGCGGCGTACACTTCCTGCAGCAGCGATTCCTCTACTGCGGGTTGCGGTACGTTTCCCAATGTCAGCACCATACTCCTGGCCTTTTCGAGATCCGCGGCCCGTTCAGGGTGCGCTGCCACCCACTGCTCCCACCGGGCGGTATTGGCCGCATCCGGGCGTAACACCCATTGAACAAAGCTATCGTCCCGGATAAACTCCCAGGTATCCTCTCCAAAATGCTTCATGCAGCTGTTTTTTCTGAGACAATTAACTGCCCCTTTATCACAAATGACAAAGACGCCGATTTTATACTCAAAAAAATTAAAGTTTTTTTAACAAAGGCTGAAATGCCCTGCCATGGCGGAGATAAAATAATCAGATAAAGAAGTAAAAGGTTTCCAGCAGGCGCCTGGCAAACGGAGTGGTTTCCAGTGTTTCTTTAATGCGCCCCAGGGCGTTGTAAAGGAGGTTGCTGACAGACTGGTACTTCATGTGCATCAATTCTGCAATCTGGGCATTGGTGAAGCCCATATAAAAACGGAGGGTGATAATTTCCTGTTGCCGCCGCGATAATTTCCGGATCGCATTGTCGAGCAATATACTGCGGGAATCACTGATTTCTGCGTCAATGATCCTTTCTTCTACGGTAGATTCTATTGGGTTATGCTGGTGAAGGAATTTATCCTGTTTATCGGAGGCAGACCGGTATTGGTAATTGGCCCTGATCAGTTTGTACTTCAGGCTGCGGCATAAATAAAACCGGATGGCCACGTCGTCACTGATAGTCTCCCTGCTGTTCCATATCTCTATAAAAAGATCCTGGATCATGTCTTTCAACTTCTCCCGGTCGGTACAAAATCGGAAACCATATTGAAACAAGTGCCTGGTATATTCGCGGTAAATCAGCGTAAAAGCGGTTTTATCACCGGCTTTAAATCGCTTCCATAAAGCAGCTTCCTCAAAACAAACGTCTTTTCTTGCAGGCATGCGTGGCTCTTTTACAGCAAAACTGATTACTGATTCTGGTATTATTGGCTGGCTAAAATTTTGGATGTAACCGAAATGTAAATATTTTTTGTCAATCGGTCAAATATCATTCAAATACCACAAAGGAAAAACATAAAAATATCAGTAACCCTGTATCTCCCTCATTCAGTCAGCCCTTAAAATCATACAGATTTTTTAGTATATTTATCTTAACGGTATACACACCTTAATTTTCACGTATGAACAATCTTTCGAAGAGACGACTTTTTGATGCTGTCGCCTGGCAGCTGGCCCAATTCCCTAAACCTGATATGCTGGCGGCTAAAATCAACGGACAATGGAAAACATATGACACCGCTACCGTCAGCGAAATTGTAAACCGTTTCAGTGCAGGGTTGTTACAACTGGGTGTTGGGGGAAACGACTTTACGCCTGAAGGCGCCGATAAAATTGCCATTATCAGCAATAACCGCCCGGAATGGATATTCACCGATCTGGCGGTACAGCAAACAGGCGCGGTGCTGGTGCCCATCTACCCTACTACCAACCCCGCCGAATTACAGTTCATTCTGAAAGATGCTGCCGTAAAATATATGTTTGTGAGCAGCCCGGAATTGCTGGATAAAGTAAACAGTATCCGGGAAGGGGTTCCTTCTTTACAACACATTTACACCTTTGACGAGATACCCGGCGCTACGCACTGGTCCACTATTTCAACACAGGCTACTCCCGGTTTGCTGGAGCAGGTGGAAAGTATTAAAGCGGGCATCGACCCGCATCACCTGGCCACCATTATTTATACGTCCGGTACTACCGGCACGCCCAAAGGCGTGATGCTTTCGCACAACAATATTGTTTCGAATGTTTTATTGTCCAAAGAAAGTTTTCCTTTTGAAGACTCACCGCAGCCCAGTAAGGTATTGAGTTTTTTACCGCTGAATCACATTTTTGAAAAGTGCGTTACCTATATCTACCTGTACAGCGGCATCAGTATTTATTATGCAGAAAGCATGGATACCCTCAGTGCCAACCTGAAAGAGATTAGCCCCGATGGCTTTACTACTGTTCCACGTCTGCTGGAAAAAGTATTTGAAAAAATAATGGCCACAGGCAGCGGGTTAACAGGCATCAAACGTAAACTGTTTTTCTGGGCCGTATCGCTTGCCGGTAAATACGATAATAATATCAGTGGAGGCGCGTGGTACAATTTCCAACTGGCTATTGCCAATAAACTGGTGTTCAGTAAATGGCGGGCAGCACTGGGTGGTAAGATCCGGTTTATCGTAACCGGTGGCGCTGCCTGCCAGGAAAAGTTGCTGCGCATTTTTAACGCCGCGCAGATCCCGGTTTATGAAGGATACGGGCCTACCGAAAACAGCCCGGTAATTTGTGTGAACCGGAAAACGCGCGGCGATACGAAGTTTGGTACTGTAGGCCCTCCTATCAACGGTATTGAAGTTAGGCTGGCAGAGGACAGTGAAATTTGTGTAAAGGGTCCGTCTGTGATGATGGGATATTATAAAAGACCTGACCTCACTGCCGAAACAGTTATTGATGGCTGGCTGCACACCGGTGATGTAGGATTATGGGTAGATGATAAATTTCTGAAAATAACAGACCGTAAGAAAGAGTTGTTTAAAACCAGTGGCGGAAAATATGTGGCTCCCCAGCCCATTGAAAATAAATTTAAGGAAAGTCCTTTTATTGAACAGATCATGGTAGTAGGCGCCGGTGAGAAATTCACGGGGGCTTTAATTGTTCCTGCCTTTACCTACCTGAAGTACTGGATGAACCAGCAGAATATTCCTTATACCACCAATGAAGCCGCCGTTAAAATACCGAAGGTATTGGAAATGTACCAGGAGGTAGTGAACAACTACAACCAGCATTTTAATCACGTGGAGCAAATTAAAAAGTTTGAACTGCTCACCGACGAATGGAGTATTTCCGGCGGGGAAATGACGCCAAAACTCAGCCTGAAAAGAAAGGTGGTAACGGAGAAATATAAAGATGCGATAGCAAAAATATATAGTTAGGAAGATGATTTCCGGAACTCCTTCACGATCCGTATCACCACGGGAATGGTAACCGTAACCACAATAACAACGATAAAATATTTGAGATAAGGTTTCAGGAAAGGCATGCTGCCAATGAGATATCCGGCCAGTACAAAGCTGAAGCCATAGGCTATGGAGCCAATGGCAGCAAACAAAAGGAAACGGCGGAAATCGAGCCCGATCATCCCGGCAACAATAGGCGCAAATGTGCGGATGAGCGGAAGAAAGATACCTGCTGTTAGTGTGGTAGCGCCGTACTTTTTATAAAATGCTTCTGCTGATACGAGGTACTGCCGGCGAAAGATGCCGGAGTCTTCTTTGTTCTTTAATAAATGTCCTGTTTTCCGGCCAATCCAATACCCGGTTACATTTCCTGCAATAGCGGCAATGGCGCACAGCGCGCAAACCACCAGTATATTGTAATTAAAATTCCCGTTGGCGGTTAGTACGCCGGCGGTAAACATCAGGCCGCCGCTGGGCAGGAAGAAGCAGAAAAACAATCCTGTTTGCCCGAATACAGAAAGGAATACGATGAGTAACCCTCCATAGCTGATTAATGATTCAGCATCCATGTTATAGTTAGTTTTAAGGATTGGTATTCGCTGATAAAATTTCTTTTATTAAGATAGTTGCTGTGAGCAGATCCTGCGCATCACTGCTACTCAATTTACAATTTAAACTTTTATTCATTTTAAAAAGCATACACTACGCTAATTGGCTGCGTGGTCCTTGATTAATTTAGTCGGGTAATTGTTTGTATCTAACCACTTTTATGTTAACCTTAAAAAGAAAGAAAAAATGAAGTCTAATTGTTTGTTATCCCGTTGTGCGGGACTTTTTTTCCTTGTCAGTATGATAGCGTGTAAAAAGAATGACGCGCTTATTCAGCCGGTTCCCGATGCAGCCAAAGAGATGGTAGCCGGTACATTGGTAACCACAGGCGATGTGGCGGTCCCTGTTTCCTGGTATACGCTGGAGTTGAAGCTGATAAAAGAAACGCCGGGGTTTAGTCCTCCTGTGGCAGCCAGGGCTATTGCCTACACCGGCGTTACGCTCCGCGAGGCAGTACTGGGGGGCATGTATGGAGCGCCTTCACTGGGCGGACAGCTGAATGGGCTTGGCCGTCTTCCTGCGCCGGAAAGATGGAAACGTTATAACTGGACCATAGCGGCCAACAGTGCCATGGCGCAGATTATTAAAAACCTTTTCGGCAATGCCAGCGTGGAGAACCTCAACCTGATCAACCAGATGGAAAGTGATAACCTGCAGGCACATTCGGATACCTGTTCACAGGAAGTGATCAACCGCTCCATCAGTTTTGGCAGAGCCATCGCCACTGCCATTTACCAGTGGTCTGCTTCAGACGGCGGAAAGGATGGCTACCTGAACAACTTTCCCACCGACTATACGCCACCGGTTGGACCAGGCTACTGGGTACCAACACCACCGCAGCTGCAACGGGCCATGTTGCCTTACTGGGGAAAGAACCGTCCTATGGTGAAGCCTACAGCAGCTGATTCGGCAGTGATCCAGCCGCCTGCTTATGCTACAGACACGCTCAGCACCTTCTACAAAGCCGCGCGCTTTGTTTACCTGAAAGGAAAAACACTTACCCCGGAAGAAAACCTCATTGCCCGGTACTGGGCAGATGGCGGCGGCACCTTCACTCCTCCCGGTCACCTGATTGCACTCACCATGCAACTGGTCACTGAACAACACCTGAGCCTCGGCCAGGCAGCTACACTTTTTGCGCAGGTAGGAATAGGATTGAATGATGCAGGTATCCTTTGCTGGAAATATAAATACAAGTATAACGTGCTTCGCCCTATTACGTATATCCGTTCGCATATCGACAGCACCTGGTCGCCGCTGATAGGCACCCCGCCTTTCCCGTCGTACACGTCCGGGCATGCTACCTTTACCAGTGCAGCAGGCAACATCCTGGCTGCCCGTTTCGGCAACAGCTTCACGTTTACGGATAAACAAAAAGTGCCGGAAGGTTTTTCGCCACGTTCTTTCAGCAGCTTCACCGCTATGATCAATGAGGCCTCCATTTCAAGAGTGTATGGTGGTATTCACTACGATTTCGACAGTGAAACCGGCAGTCTCAACGGAAAGGGCCTGGCCCAGCGGATCCTGTTGCTGAATTATTAAAGAAAAAATGATTGTATGTTCCGATCAGGTGCCAGATGAGAAAAGGCTGTATCAAAATATGATACAGCCTTTCTTTTCTTTGGAGTGTTACAAAAAAATATCTTTAAAACTCAATATCATCCGCTACGTTGCCTCCCTGCTTTTCAGCAAACAATTGCTGGTACTTTGCCTGGTAAGCCGCCTGCCGTTGATTATACCCGGCATAATCAGCCTGGATATCGCGGTGGATCTGGTCATTCCATAAGGACGCGGCAATCTGGAAATCCCCGATGGGAATACCGTAATTGTCAACGATCCATTGGGCGCCATCCAGGCCATAATCATACGCTACCTGCCTGGCAACTTCCAGTTCCTGGTAGAAGTCTTTATCCTGCTTGATTTTTTCGATATTGCCTGCACCCTGCGGTGAAGGAGCCGCCTTTACGCCGCTGAATTTCGGATGCTGATCAGCCTGGCCAAAGTATTGGCCGAAGAGGGTAACAATGTGAAAGGTGGCGTCCTGTTTCATCCGCTCGGGCCAAAGCAGGTTAGCTTCCTGCCAAACGGGTAACTCCACCCCTAAAGCCTTTGCTACATCGTCTTCACTTAGCCCGCTGCCGAGTCTTGCGCAGGCAGCGCCGTAATCTTCTAAAGTAATTCCGTGAATGGGTTCTAATAATGGATTGCCAGACATAATGTTTCTATTTAAAGATGATGATTAATCGTGTATTCATTCATTAAACGCTCGTAAAATTTCTCATTCTCTGTCACCATATCGGGTACTATCTTATTCCATTCATCAAACATGGCACGCAGGTAGCGACGGTACAGATCTGGATTCTTTGGCGTAGCTGCCTCATAGCTCCGGAGCAAATGGGCTGTTCGCTGTTCTGCCAGGCTGCGGGCCTGATGCAATACCATACGAGCCCCGGTGGATGGGCTAAAGGTATTCTGCGACTGGCAAAACGGGCAGGTGATATAAGTATCGATAAAGAACATCCTGGGAATAGTGATATTGCCACCACATTGCCTGCAGCTGAACTTATCACGTATCCGTTCAAATGCTGCCAGTTCTTCCTGGTAAGCTGATTCCAGGTCCTGTTCTCCGGCAGCGCCCTGCAGCAGGCTAATAGCATAATTTATTTTCTCTTCAAAAACAAAATGCCGGTTCAGGCAAGCCATTCTGAAAGTATGCAGCTTAGCACGGTATTCACTCCCGGCCCTGGAAATAATGGAAGGCAGCGATGCTTCCGCTTCATATACAAAAGCAACAATATTATCTTCCCGGATCTCATTCGCCTTATTCCGCATCTGGTTAATTTGTCCGATCAGCCCGGAAAGCATATGAATATGCGCACGCTTATAAGGATCGGTATCCTGTTGGAAAACTTTCCGGAGTTCCGGCACTGCGGCGTTGTTCATCTCCACCATGCGGGCTTCCAGTTTATCCAGGAAAACAAACCATCTCTCCTGCCGGGTCTTTATTTCATCGAGCAGGGCAGCGTTCTCATATTTCTTATTGAATAAATTGAACATGATTTATGAATTATTTTCCTTCCTGATATTCACGCCATCCGTTAGTTTGGTATCCATGAATATAAAACCACAATAAGCGCAGGCAGTGAGTCCCTTCTGATACGCGCGACCGGCCCCGCATTCCGGGCAATCACGAATATCCAGTTTAGCTGCTTCGTTTGTTATTTCCCCGCCATAATTTTCCTGGGTCTCTACCTTCTTTTTGAGCTGTTCCAGGTAGGCTTGTATCCGTTTCTTTTCCTCTCCCATAATACCTGTAAGTTGAAGGTTAGAGTAATTTCAGGAGTTCTTCTTTTTTAGCAGCATATTCCTGTTCGGTAATCAGCTGTGCATCGAAGAGCGTTTTCAGTTGTTTAAGTCTTTCGGTAATATCTGTTGCCGGGGCGGGCTTAGGCTGCATCGCTCCCTGGGTAATCATATTGGTGATCATGCCCATGGTTACCGCCTGCCTGGCGCCATCTCCTATATCCGAATGATCTTTGTCCATCGCATTGGCGATGCTATACTGTGAAAATTTGTTCATGTCCGTTACCATATTCATACCGGTAACTTTGTCGTATTGTTTAAGGACTTCTTCCGGCAATGTGATACTGGTAATGGTGAAGCGGGTAATTTCCAGGCCGAAGTCCGTAAAATACGGCTGAATGAGGGGCTGAATTTTTTCATTTAAACCGGAGATATTACCTGCAGCATCTACCACTGAAATTTGTGCCAGCGCAAGTACCTCGGCAAATTTGGGGGCAATAAAATCACGCAGCTGCAACTCCAGCTCTGTGATGCCCAGTCGCGGCCAGGTACCGGCGTATTCTTTAAAGAACCTGGATACATCTGTAATACGAATATTGTACGTACCAAAAGCTCTTACACGCACCTGGCCAAAGGTGGCATCCTTCATCAATACAGGTGCAGGGGTACCCCATTTGAGGTTAACAAACTGATGGGTGTTAAAAAAATAAATGTCTGCTTTAATGGGACTTTCAAAACCGTATTTCCAGCCCCGGAGCCTTGTAAGTATAGGGATATTTTCGGTTTTCAGGATGTGCTTTCCGGCAGGAAATACATCTGCCAGTTGTCCTTCATTCAGGAAAAGGGCATGTTGACTTTCCCTTACGGTGAGTACTGCACCATCCTTAATTTCCTTATCGGCATCTGCAAACTTCCACATTAATGCATTAGGATCCGGCGTTACAGACTCAATGATTTCAATAAAAGGTAATCCCATCCTGAAAGGTTTTTAATATAGGCGCCAGGGCCGTAAATAACATGGTTTCAATTCCTCAACCGGTGACTCTCTTTGATTGAGTTACCGTACAAAATTAATGCGATCAACCAAAACAATAAAGGGGCCAACAAACAATAGAAAATGTTAATGCAGGCTAATTGATAAAAGAAAATTTGTTCTCGAATACTTTACCAATTACCGGAACAGGTTTTTCTGCCTGGTTGGCTGCATTGATAATTCCCAATACCCAGAATATAAGGATCACATACCCGATCAGGCCGAGGAAAGATAAAGCCGGCACCAGGTGCGCCACAATGGTCAACGTGATATTGAGCAGGATGCTCACAATGGCGAGTCCTAACGACTGCTTCAGGTGGTACCTGAGCAGGCTGTCGGTTTTCTCTTTACCGGAGAAGTAAGCAATCAGCCAACCGATCAGGGTTACATATGATAAAATAGATAATGTTTTGCTGTTCATGGGTTCAAGGTTTTTTTGTTGGCGTTATTGCCTGTGCAAATGTGTGGTGAATGTTTATTAATCAGGCATCCCGGTATCCTACAAAACGACTACCCATGTAAAAAGGGCGTCTACAATATGTCTACAACATTTTCAAATCATTTACTCTGAACATCTTACAAATACAGATATTCATAACTTTAATGATCTTTTCATAATGACTATTACCGATTTATAGTAATTTAACCCCATGAAGTTATTACCATATCTGCCATTTGTTTGCGTGTTGATCTGTATTTGCGGATGGTCATCTTTTGTATCTGCACAGGCGCCGTTGCCGGATAGTTTACAAGCTCTAACCGCTGATCCCACATTCAATGAAAAGGAAAAGCCCCCTTCACTTAACCAGCTGGCTGAGATATACCGGGCCAATAAAAACTATTCCCTGGCCATGGCTACAGCCAGGCAAAGCGTTGTTCTTTCACTCCGGCATCAAAATTATCTTGAGGCCACCAAAGCTTACGCGATGCTGGCAAATATTAAGTTCAATACACAACAGTATGGTGATCTGAAACAAACCGTTGATTCTGTATTCACCAGCGCGCAACAGGCCAACCACCCGGTGGCGATGGCGTATGCCTTTTATATCCGTGCGCTGTTGTATAAAACATTGGATAAATCAGACGAGGTGGTGAAGTATTGCCAGCTGGGCCTCCGGCAATTGGATAAGACGCCTGACCCTTATATGGCCGCCAAAATATATTACCAGCTTTACGTGGTTAATTCAGGCTGGAACAACGAAGAAAAGGTAAGTACCTATGCCCGCCTGGCTACTGATAATGCGCTCAAAGCAAATGATTTCAACCTGCTGAGCAATTGCTATACTGCCCTTTCGGTAGCCCATGAATACAAATTCAATACTACCAAAAACCGCCAGGAGCTCGACAGTGTGCTGTATTACCTGGGTAAAACGGAAACGCTCTACCAACAATACCCTGGCAGGGTGGCCGCTAATCCCTATGCCATTGCCTGTATAAATATTGCCAACAGCTACCTGAAATACTTCCCTGTGGAGGATGCGAGGGCCAAAGCACAAGCCGTTCATTATGCGGGCGTTGCCCGGACGGTGCTAAAAGATGCCGCCAACAGTGAAGAGGTGGTCGCCAGCAGCCTGGGCATACTCAGCGAATATGCCCGGCGGGAAGGCAATGAGGCCCAGGCCGAAAACTACCTGCTGGAAGCCTACCAGGTCATGAAAACGGCTAACAGCCATTCCTATTATACCATGATCAATGTGGTGCAATCGCTGTCTGATTTTTATGAACAAAAGGGCAACTACCGCAAAGCCCTGGAGTTTCAGAAAGAGGCCACGTTATATAACAATAAAGTGTTCAATCAGCAACAGGCACTCAATACCCAAAAGCTGGAAATACAATATGAAACGGAAAAGAAGAATAACGAAATGCAGATCCTGAAAGAACGGGAGAAGAGCCGCACCATGCAAAATTATCTGTATGCCTGCATTGCGCTCGCCTCCCTGCTTGGACTGGTGTTCATGTTCCGCTCATATCATTTCAGGTTACGTTACTCCATGCAGCGGGAAAAACAGCTGCAATTGGAAAAACACGAGTCGGAAATGCAGGTGAAGCTGGAAAAAGAAGAACACGCCAGGCTCAGGGCCGAGCAGCAGCTACTGGCAACCCGGCAACAGCAACTCAAAAAAGAAGTAATGGCCAATGTGCTGCACCTCGAACATAAGCATCAAACGTTACTGAACATCAAAGACAAATTAACGGAAGGCGATGCCGTAAACATGCAGAAAATCCTCAAGGAAGAAATGGTAATCGATAACGATTTTGAACACGCAAAAGTCCAGATCCAACAGATACACCCCGATTTCTTTCACCTGATCAATGAAAAAGCACAAAAGAAACTCACCCTGCTTGATCTGAAACTTTGCGCCTACCTTTATCTTAAAATGGATACCCGGCAAATTGCCCAGCTAATGAATATTGAAGCCAAAAGCGTTAGAATGAGCCGCTACAGGATCAAACAAAAGCTGGGACTGGACAGAGAAGATGACCTGAATGCTTTTCTGCAGGCGTTGGAAAGTTAATATTGTAAACTTTAAACAGGATATCTGACAAAAGTGTAAACCTATTTCAGGACGTGACCCTATGTCAGGACGAGTCATAGTGTATTGGGAGTGTATGGGAAGTGTATCATGAGTGTATCATGAGTGTATCATGAGTGTATGGGAAGTGTATCATGAGTGTATGGGAAGTGTATGGGGAATGTATAGGGACTATATGGGGAGTATATGGGGAGTACGACACATACGCTACTCCTAAGTAACTGAGAAGTATCAGAGAAGTATCAGAGAAGTAACTGAGAAGTATCCCATCAGTTAAATAAAAAACAGAATATGACAGCTTCCGGTTATTACTCAGTTAAAAGACCGCCTGAATTCAAGCGGCGACAGTTTGGTTTTGGTTTTAAACAGCTTACTGAACGACTGCGGATGTTCGAAACCCAGGGCATAAGCAACTTCACTCACCGATAAAGTAGTCGTAGAAAGTTTTTCCTTCGCCTTTTCAATCAGTTTATCATGGATGCGCTGCTGCGCGTTTTGGCCTGTGAGTGCACGCAGCATATCGCTTAAATAGCTGGGGGACAAATGCAGGTTATCGGCAAGATACTGCACAGTGGGGATACCATTGCTTAAAGAATGCTCATTACCAAAGTAATCTGTCAGCAGGTCGTCCAGTCGTTGCAGCAGATCATGACTGACCGCCTTCCGCGTAATAAACTGGCGCTTATAGAAACGGTTGGCGTAATTCAGCAACAACTCAATCTGGGAGATCACCACATCCTGGCTGAAGTCATCTATCCGGCTGTTCAGTTCTTCTTCCATGATCCCGAAAATGGAAATGATCGTGTCTTTCTCACTTTCAGAAAGGTGCAGCGTTTCGTTGGCTGTATAAGAGAAGAACCCATACTGGCCGATCTTTTTGGCTATTGGATAACCCAAAAAGAAATCCGGATGGATGAGCAACGTATATTCAGAACATACGGGTCCGTCATTTTCCCCGCCCCCCAACACCTGGCCGGGCGAAGCGAACAGCAAGCCTCCTTCATCGAAATCATAATATCCCTGGCCATATTTTAATTTGCCGGCAAGTTTGGGCTTGTAGGAAATTTTATAAAATCCCAGTACATGGTGCTGCGCTGGCTGCGGCAGTTCCGACCAGGACGGCGCCCCGTTGATCAAACTGATCAATGGATGCTTTGGCTGAGGCATGCCAAAGGCCCGGTGGGCATCTGCCAATGTCTCAAATTTATGTACGCTTTTTTCTTCTTTCTTCATCTCCCTACAAATATAATCATAACCGGTAACCATTTTGATTACCGGTTATGACCGGTTATTATTTAGCTATTCCCTGGGCTGAACTGGAAATGGGATCCCAGTTTTCCCAAAGCGCCAGGCGTTCCTCATAAGCCGAACGTACCCACGGCAGGTTGTGACTGCCCAGGTGGAACCGCAATGGCGGGTTTTCAGTATCCACCACCTGAAAGAGCGCTTGTGGCGTGGCATTCGGATCCCCTCTTTCCAGGTCTCTTAATTTTCCGAAAAACTGGTTTTTAAAGTCCGCATAGATGTCCATGCCGGCAGCGAATTTCAGCGACTCCTGGCTGCCAAATTCTGTAGCATAAGCGCCTGGTTCAATAATGGTCACTTTGATCCCAAAATCCTTGACTTCAGCAGCAAGACTTTCATGGATGGCCTCAAAGGCCCATTTTGTTGAGCAGTAGTATCCGATTACCGGCAGTACCACATGCCCCAGGTTGCTGGAAGTACCAAGGATATGTCCGCCACCTTGCTGCCGGAGCAGCGGTAATGCCGCCTGGATAACTGCAACGGCCCCAAAAACGTTGGTTTCATACATCGCCTTGATATCTTCCGCACTCGCTTCTTCAATAGTGCCTACCAGCGAATAACCGGCATTATTCAGCACAATATCCAATCTCCCGAAATATGCATGCGCCTCGTCTATGGCTGATTTGGCCTGACCAGGCTTCGTCACGTCCAATGCAAGGGTTAATACCTGTTCGCCATATTTTTCTTTGAGTCCGGCTAGGCTGTCGATGTTACGTGCCGTTGCAGCCACTTTATCGCCACGCTCCAGTGCTGCTTCTGCCCAAATGCGTCCAAAACCACGCGAAGCACCGGTGATGAACCAAACTTTACTATTCATGTCGTTTCTCATTTTTATTGATCTTTAAATTTTTGATGAAGCAAAGTTCAGGTGATGCCGCTGGCCGTACGTAGCCTAATTGAGGACTTTTGTAGTCTAATTGCGGATTTGATATGATTACCCTTAAGGTGCAGCTACACGTCCCGTTTACACACCGGATAAAAAATATTTTTATTTATGTAGTCAACTACGTAGTTTTGTACTATAAATTAATACAAATGAGTACAGCACCTGTTATAAGACCAATTCACAACAAATATTGCCAGGAAATAATTGACATCATCCTGCCTATCCAGCAAAAGGAGTTCAATGTGCCTGTTACGCTGGAAGACCAGCCGGACCTGCAGGACATTGACACGAACTACCACCGCACCGGCGGCGGATTCTGGGGAGGATTTATACAGGAAGAACTGGCCGGCACTATTGCCCTGATAAGCATCGGGCACCGCGCAGGGGCCATCCGGAAAATGTTTGTAAAAAAGGAGTTCCGCGGGAAGGAATATGGCATTGCACAGCAACTGCTGGAGGAACTGGTTGCCTATAGTAAGTCCGTGCAGATAACGGATCTGTACCTGGGCACGGTCGACAAACTCGCTGCGGCCCGCCGCTTCTATGAACGCAATCACTTTAAAGAAATAAAAAAAACGGATTTACCATCGTATTTTCCCCTGATGAATGCAGACAATGTATTTTATCACTTACACATTAATGACGGAGCAGCATGACAAATGTAATTGATGAATCAGGGATACTGGCTATTTCTACCAGGTTACAGCGACTCAGTGATCAGTTGCGGAAAGACGGGCTACAGATTTATAAGGCCAACGGGATCGACTTTGAGCCCAAGTGGTTCCCCGTTATCTATACGCTGCACCTGAAACCGGTGCTCAGCGTGGTAGAAATAGCCGTGGAAATCGGGTACTCCCACCCTTCTACTATCAGCCTGTTAAAGGAACTGGAAAAGCAAAAGCTGATCCGCTCAAAAAAAGACAAAACAGATGAACGGAAGCGGCTTATCCTGCTTACGGAAAAAGGAAAAGCGCTTATTACTGATATGCAACCCGTATGGAATAAGATGGTGGTGGCCCTTACTGCGCTGACAGATACAAAAAATAACCTGATGAAGGCCATTGAGGAGGTAGAGCAACAAATGAAATCGTTTAGTTTTTTTGACAGGGTACAGCAACTGTAAAGCTTACGCCAGTAAGCCGTTCACCAGGGCTTTCCACTGCAACTTTGATATACCAATGGCGCCGGTGGCGCCTACCACTGCATTACGGAGCTTATCGCCCAGGTCATTGGTTTGTGTATTCGGCACCTCATTACGTCCGTAAACAGTGGCAGTTATTTCCGCACCGTTACGTACCAACACAAAGGAACTGCTGGCTTCCTTGCGCAGAAAATGCGCAATGCCCGCACTTTTCTGGATAGGGTGCTCCGACGGACGGGCCCTGATAAAAAACACTTCCTGGTGCTCATTAAGCACCACATGCTCCTTCTGCTCAATCTTTACCCAGTCGAACCCCTTCCCTGCATTGGTGCCTGGTCCGGGAATATCAATCCGTATATACATCCCTGTTTCCGCACTGCCCTCCGCCGGTTTCCCGGCCAGATCCGTCAACTGGAACCCCGACGACATACTGCCGCTCAGTGTAGCCCAATGATTTACATCCAGCAGCCGCGCAACCGCCGTTTTAAAGAACTCCTGCGCGGCCGCTTCATGAACCAGTGTTTTTACCTCAGCAGTTGTGGTAGCCTCGCCCGTATACTGCGCCGGAATAAATGGCGCCGCAATGTTATCTGCCATAACCTTAAAATTTACTGTAAAATAATAATGTAAGTATTCGGGTAAAAAACTTGTGCCAATTTTATATTACACTACCTTTGAGGTGTAAAAGTACGGACAATGCATTTCGGGCCTTCAAAACGATGCTACAGAGAAGCGCCTCTTTTGACCATATTTACTCTTCATTAAGAGCACGAATCCCACAACTGTCAACACCTTAGTAATTGTAAACACCGCCATTGCCGTAGAGCGATCTATACGCATGGGGAACAATTTGTTGATATTTAAAGATACGGAATATGAATAGTATATACTCGCTTATAGTGAGCTGTTTTCTCTCCATGGCCTGCAGCAATGCAAAGCCCAACCAAACAAACGGGAAAATCACCGGCCGCTGGCAACCCGTAAAATCGGTGATGAGCTGCGTAGAAGACGGCAAAAAAACTTTTGATAAAACAGATTCCAGTTTCAGTCCTAACGACGTAATGGTTTTTAAAGATAACGGCATGCTGGAAGACGGCGGCCAGCGATACGAGGCCTATACGCTTGACCGTCGCACCAAAGAACTCACGCTCCAGGAAGGCGGCGGCTATGGCATCACCTTTAAAATCCGGACCATGAACCCCGAGGAACTGGTCATCTTCCGGGAAGATGAAGAAATCTTTAAAAATAAAAAACGGCAGATGAAACTTGAAATCTACTTCCGCCGCATATAGTCATTTCAGCACCGGCAATATAATGCCGGAAGGATGCGCCTCATCATGATAAATACGGATGGTTTCCTTTATAAAATCCTTTTCTGTTGCTTCATAAATATTGATGAACTGCTGCGGATTACGGTCGGCTAAAGGAAACCAGCTGCTTTGCACCTGGATCATCAGCCGGTGGCCTTTCTGAAAAGTATGCGCTACATCCGGCAGCTGGAACTTCACCTGCGTTACTTTGCCCGGAATAAAAGGCACGGGCTTCTCAAAACTCTCCCGGAAACGGCCGCGGAATATATCCCCCCGTACCAGCATCTGGTAACCACCCAGCGGATAAGGCCCGCCGGCATCACGGGTTTTATTTGGCGGCGGCGTATCCGCATAGCGGAAATCATCCGGGAACACATCTATCACTTTTACCACAAAATCCGCATCACTACCGGTTATGCTTACACGAAGATCAACGGTTACAGGACCTCCAATAGTCAGGTTGTCCGTAAGCGTATCGGTTTCAAAAGTCAGCACGTCCGCACGGCGCGACGCAAAACGCTGGTCATCGGTCATATAATCCCTTGTACGGATGTAATGCACGTCCTGCGTATAGGGTACCGGATGCGCCGGATCACTCACATACTCGCTAAAGCCGGTACCACCTTTATCCCACGACAGCCCACCACTCTGCCGTAAAAAAATCTCCTTTTCCGTTGCCACCGGCGGCCATTTGCTGAACTGATGCCATTTGTTTTCCCCGCTGAAAAAGATATTCGCTTCTGCGAGATCTGACAGATTTCCTTTTCCTTTGAGATAATAATTAAAGAAAGGCACTTCTATCTGCTCCTGGTACCAGGTTGCCGTATTACTTCCAAACTGAACATGCCCCAGGCGCGTACCATCATTGCCGGCCCACTGCCCATGATACCAGGGTCCCATCACCAGCTTATTGAAATGGGTGGCCGGGTTTTGTTGCTCTATCGCCTTATATAAATTCCAGGCGCCATAACAATCTTCTGCATCAAATAATCCGCCTACCACCAGCACTGCCGGCTTTATCTGCGCTACATAATTCCGCGGGTCGCGTTCCTTCCACCACCCGTCGTATTGCGGGTGCGCGATGAGTTCTTTCCAGAAAGCAAGACTATCGCCGGTTAGCCGGGTAAAATTCCTGATGGTCCCTATCTTCAGAAAAGTGCTGTAGTTATCAGCGCAGGGCAGCTTCAACGCCTGCACAGGCGCTGTAGATACGGGCGACGGATGCGGATAGCCAAAGCCTTTGGTATAAAAACCAAAGCAATCCATCAGGAAAAAAGCGCCGTTGTGATGAAAATCATCGCCGTGGAACCAGTCGGTCACCGGCGCCTGCGGACTCACCGCCTTCAATGCCGGGTGCCCGCTCAATGCCGCCATAGTAGTATAAAAGCCGGGATACGAAATACCCAGGGCGCCTACCTTGCCATTGTTGCCCGGTACATTTTCCAGCAGCCAGTCGATGGTATCGTATGTATCGCTGGCTTCATCAATTTCGCGCCCCTTCTTCCCCGGGATAAAAGGGCGGATATCTTTAAACTGTCCTTCACTCATCCAGCGGCCGCGTACATCCTGGATCACGATGATATACTTTTCTTCCGCATAGCTTTTCCAGTAAGTATTCCAGAGATTAGGCGTAAACGCCACTCCATAAGGCGCGGCAGAATAAGGTGTACGCGTGATCAAAACAGGATGCTTTTCACTGCTGTCTTTTGGAATATAAATAGCGGTGAAAAGATGTACGCCATCGCGCATGCGGATCTGCCGCTCTTCTTTATAATAATGTTCCTTTACCCATACGGAGTCTCCGGCATGCTGAGCCCCGGCCGGGAGCACGGCAAATGCTCCCAGCAACATAAAAACAAATCGCTTCATCCTGCTCTTTTTAATTCAAACCATCTACCGTCAAGGATTCTGAGGGAAATTGGCTGGATCGTTATGTATATCTATTTCGCTTTGTGGTATAGGAAATAATAGCCTGGCTGGCGTAAGCGCCGGCGTAGTAAGATTATACTCGTTTTTCAGGTGTGCCTGCATAATGGCCAGTCCTTTTGAATAACGGACCAGGTCAAACCAGCGGTTATTCTCAAAGGCCAGTTCTACCCTTCTCTCAGCAAAAACCGCATCCCGGAAACTGGCCTGGTTGGGCAGGTCTGCGGGTGTTTTATCGCCCAGTCCGGCGCGGCGCCTTACCTGGTTAAGAAAGCCAAAAGCGCTGTTGGCGCCGGTAGCAGCGCTATACCCCTGTTCGTTCAATGCCTCTGCCTGGAGCAACAGGATATCGGCATATCGCAATACCGGGAAACTGCTGCCGCCATCACCGGTAGCACCGGGAGCATCTAAATATTTCTTTACATAATTACCGGGTTGCGTAGTAGTGGCATTCTTATATGAAACGGTATCCAGTGAGGCGATCAGCCTTTTGTCGCCGGCTTCATAAGCCGACACAATATCATGTGTGGGGCGGTTGTTGTTAGATCCCCCATAGGCGACACCGTTATAATAGAAAGAAAACGGCACCATGTCGGTGAAGTAGTAGTTGCCTTCAGAGGGATTCAATCCTTTTTTAAAACGGATGGTAAACAACACTTCCGCGTTGATACCGGCAGCCGGGTTATACAAGGCTGCGTAATCCGGCAACAGCGTATATCCGTTCACGTTTTTAAGCACGGTGGTGGCATCATTCCATTTCTTCTCCGTAACATATACTTTCCCCAGCAAACCATTGGCACTACCGGCGGTTACTCTCCCATAGTCGTTCACGTTAGTATACACGGCAGGAAGCAGGGTGGCGGCGGATTGCAGGTCTTTCTCAATTTGCGCATACACTTCCGCAACGTCATTCCGCTTATCATTCAGCGACTCGGTAGTGGTTTCCACCCTTGTTACGAGCGGTACTTTGCCATACAAACGCACCAGGTCGAAGTACACAAATGCCCGCAGGAAAAGGGCTTCGCCCCTGAATTGTTTTTTGGCCGAATCCGGGATAGCGGCAGCATCTATCTGGTCCAGTACTGCGTTAGCACGGGATATCGTGAGATAGGCGCCTGCGTATACATCGGTCAGAAATGGATTGGTAGTGGTTTCGGTGAACAGGTCGATCTGTGAAGCCACGCCGCCTAATGCGCCGCGGTCAAGGATATCGGTGTTATCGCTTCTTACTTCCATCAGGTAGTAGGCCGACTTACCATAGCTGCGCGTGTTCTGCAATCCATCATAGATAGCGTTTACACCCTGCTGGAAATCGCCGGTGGTTTTAAAGAAGGTAGCCGTGGTTTGATTGGATACCGGCGGCAGGTTGATGAAATTTTTACTGCAGGAAGTGATGACCGTTACCAGCGACAAGCCTGCTATTGCTTTTATAATATTTAACTGCATAAGTTCCTGTTTTTAAAATGAAAGATTAATACCTGCGGTGAATGTTCTGGGCAACGGATAGGTACCGTAGTCCTCCCCTTGCGACAAAGGCGCATCGGGCCGTGCATTCACTTCGGGGTTATAACCGGTGTAGTCCGTCCAGGTATAAATGTTTTGCCCCGACAGGTACACCCGCAGGCCCTGGATCTTATTATTAAACAGTCGCTGGTTGAACGTATAACCAATCGTTAAATTACGTAAACGCACATACGAACCATCTTCCACGAAGAAGGAACTCGGCTGCGTGCTGTTGCCGGTGGTAACCCTGTTGGGCCGCATGGAATTGCCATCACCGGGATCTGTGGGTGATTCCCAGTAACCGGTTTCTTCGATCATCTGGTTGGCATTTCCTTCACTGTTATACAGGAAACGACGTTGCAGGTTCATCACTTTATTACCCTGTGAAGCCTGTAATGATACGGTGAGATCAAAACCTTTATAGCGGAATTCGTTGGTGAGTCCCCATATAAATTTCGGAAAGTAGCTACCAATATCTGTTCTGTCGGACGCATCAATTTTCTTATCGTCTGTTACGTCAACAAACCTGCGATCGCCGGGTTTGGTGCTTGCATAATGCGGATAAGCGTCTATTTCCGCCTGGTTTTTGAATACGCCGCCATTTACATAACCATAAAAACTGCCAATGGGCGCACCCACTTTGGTGATGTACAACTGTGAGATGGTACCGTTACCACCGTCGGAGATGATGGGTGCATTATTAGCGCCGAGTTGCAGTACTTCATTTTTATTTGCCGCAATATTAAAGCTGGTGTTCCAGGTAAAAGCACCGGTGAAGTTGCGGGTAGTGAGACTGAATTCCACACCGGAGTTGCGCACCTTACCAATGTTCTTCAACGCTTTACCAAATCCGGAACTCAGTGGTACCGGTACTTCCAGCAGCAGGTTGGAAGTTGTGGCGCGATAGTAATCGGCGCTCAGGTAAATTCTGTTGGAAAGCAAACCGATATCCAGGCCGGCGTTGAGCTGCACCGTTTTTTCCCAGGTGAGGTCGGGGTTGGCTGGTTGCGCCAGTCCCACGCCATTTACCGCGGTGCCGCTTCCGTTGCCTAATACATAACCGTTGGAAGCCAGCAGATCGTATGCTGCGTAGTTGGCAATCTGGAAGTTACCGGAAGTACCATAGCTTACCCTGGCCTTCAGTTCGGAGATGGCTTTTATTTTAAAGAAAGATTCGTTGCTGATGAGCCAACCGCCTGATACTGCGGGGAAGTAGCCCCACTTGTTGTTGGCGCCGAAACGGGAAGATCCGTCGCTGCGGATGCTGGCCGACACAAAGTATTTATCGTCGTAGTTATAGTTAACCCTTCCCAGGTAGGAAAGCAACGACCACTGCGATTCCGTGGAGGTACCGCTGGTGATGGTGGCGGCATTTAACGTTTGTACGGCGTCGTTAGGAAAGCCGGTACCATAGGTTTCGTTGGCTTTGGTGGTATTCTTCTGGGAAGTATATCCTGCCAGCACATCAAACCGGTGTTTGCCGTTGATATTGAACTGGTAGTTCAATGTATTTTCCCAGAGCCAGTTTACAGATAACGCCGTTTGTGCCGATCCTTTGGGGATGGTAGGCGCCGCCTGTTGAATAGGCCGGTAGCTTCCCAGTACGGAAGGCCGGAAATAATTCCTGCTAAAGTGATTGATATCTGTTCCGAAGAAGGTTTTAAACTTCAGTCCTTTGATGATTTCATATTCTCCCCAGGCGCTGCCCAGGTTACGCACGTGATCCAGTTTATCTTTGATCTTTGTTGCCAGCGCTACCGGGTTTTCACCACCGGAGTAGCCATAAGCCCACACGTTCTGCCGGTTGGTGGCCAGTGATCCATCGGGATTATACACGGGGAATACCGGCGAGGCTTTGAGCGCGTTGCTGAGGATACCGTCAAAGGTCCAGGGGCCTTCGCTGTTGATGAGGTCATAATGATCAAAGGTAGGGTTAACGGTAACGCCTATCTTTAAACGGGAAGTAAGTTCCGCAGTGAGATTGGCTCTCAGTCCATACCGTTTATAGCCGGAGCCCAGGATGATCCCCTGCTGATCGAGGTAGTTGCCGGAAATGTAATACTGGAATTTATCGTTGCCGCCGGAGGCCGACAGGGTATGGTTTTGAATGGGCGCTGTTCTGAACAGGGCATCCTGCCAGTCGGTGTTGGTGAGGCCGGGGTTACCTGCGAGGTAAGGCAGTATTTCCGGTGCGATCTGGTAATTGGAACCGCCCCTTGTGGCGTTATCATCCGTGATGCTGCCGGAAGGTTTAAAATCCAGGTAAGCGTTGTTCTTGGCATCGAAGCTGAACCTGGACCACTGATAGGCATCCATCAGCTTTATTTTTTTACTCACCTGTTGAAAACCGGCGTACATGCTGTATCCAAAGGAAGGAGGACCATTTGTTTTTCCTTTTTTGGTGGTGATGAGCACTACGCCGTTGGAAGCGCGGGAGCCGTAAATGGCGGCGGAGGAGGCATCTTTGAGAATGTCTATAGACGCAATATCATCGCTGTTTAAAGTGCTGAGCGGATCAGGGGATTTTTGAAAAGATGCCTGCCCGGTGATGTTTACCATGTCCGTAGCTCCCTGTAAGTTTTTCAGGTCGTTCGACAATGGAATACCATCGATCACATACAGCGGGTCGATGCCTGCGGAGATGGAGTTCAGTCCGCGGATACGTACGCTGATGCTGCCTCCCGGCGCGCCGGTATTCTGTAATACCTGTACCCCTGCTACTTTACCGGCAATGGCCTGTTCAAAGCTGGTTACCGGCTGGTCCTTCAGATCGGCAGCCCGCACAGAGGCTACGGCGCCCGTGATTTCCCTCCGGCGTTGCACGCCGTATCCTACTACTACCACCTGGTTAAGCGAGGAACTGGATTCTTTCAGGACAACTGCCACCGGCTGGTTCTCCCGCAAAGTAATGCTGCCCAGCTGCGCAGGCTCATAACCGATAGAGGTAAACCGGAAGCTGTAAGGGGCGCCAACCACCAGGTCAGGAAAACGAAAGGTACCGCCGGCATTGGTTTGCGTGGATACCGTAGCACCTGAGGCTTCATTTTTGGCGGTGACAGATACGCCCGGCAGCGCTTCGTGCTTTTCATTTTGCACGGTACCGGTAACGCCTGTACGCTTTTCCTGTGCAGCCAGGTATAAGGGAGTTAATAACGTGAGCAGCAGAAGTGTGCTTCTCCATTTTTCTTTTAAAGAACGAAAGTAAAAAGAGTCCATAGGTGATTTTTGAGGCCCTGTGCAGGTTGTTGCCATGCCTGCAGCCATACAGGCACCGTTTCAGATACCTGTTGATTTACCAGGGCCGGTTTATAAAACAGCGGACCATTCATTGGCCGGTGATGCGATATTAGATTTTCAGTTTACAGCGTTAAAAGTAACAACAAGTTTTTAGTCTACCAAATCAATAGACTAATATCCCTGCAGTTATTTTGCGGTAGATAAATTTATCGTGTTGCGGATTGCCCTTATCAATTTAACTCATTTAACCCGGGGAAAAGGGAAAACATTGCCTGTCCGGAAATGAACACTTCTCCCGTAAAAACGGACAACGTAATGGTAGTTGTTATTACATTACGTGTTGATAACCAATAACCAGAAGATTGGCATTTTCTTAGCGCGGAAATAGCCTCAACATTCTTCTATGTTCGGCAACCAATTTAAAATCGCGTGGCGGAATTTCCGCAAGCATCTCACACATGGCCTGTTAAACCTCACCGGTCTCACGCTGGGGCTTACCGGTTGTTTCTTTATTACGTTGTATGTAACTGATGAATACAGCTACGACCGCTGGATACCGGGGCACGAACAGGTGTACCGCGCCGGCATGGAAGTAAAAACCCAAACCAATGATGTGATTGCCTTTGCCCAAACATCAGGTTTCCTGCGACAGGCACTGCTGGTATATCCGCAGGTAACAACCGCCACAAGGATCTTTGAATACGGCAGCAATACAGCGGTGAGCAGCAACAGCGGTGCGCAGAAAAAATTCAATGAGAAAGGCATCTACTTTGCCGACAGTACCCTGCTGGAAGTGCTCCCCTATCCTTTGCTGGCAGGTGATGCCCGCACCGCGATGAACAATGCGGATGGTATTATGCTCACGGAGGAAAAAGCGGAAAAATATTTCGGGAAAGAAAATAATGTCAGTACCTATCTCAATAAAATATTAACCATCAACGAAAAGAACTACCGGGTAACGGGTGTGCTAAAAAATGTGCCCACCAATACTTATTTCCGGCCGGATTTTGTTATTTCCACGGTAAGTGTCCGCAACGAACAATGGTTCCGGCGTAACATGGAAAACTGGCACGGCACCATGACGCATACCTTCTTTAAATTAAGACCCGGCGTGCAATGGGAAGCCTTTGAAAAGCAGATCAGGAACATCGCCTACCAGTATGTGGGCGATGAAATAAAGGCTAACAACCAGGTATATACGCATTTCATCCAGCCGCTTACTACTATTCACCTGCATTCAAACCTCCGGTATGAGCTCAGTAAAAACAGCGATGTATTATATGTGCGGGTATTGTCTTTCGTAGCGTTATTCATCCTGCTGATCGCCGGCATCAATTTCATTAACCTGGCTACTGCCACCGCCAGCAGCAGGGCTAAGGAAGTGGGCGTAAGAAAGGTGATTGGCGCCAACCGCTCCCAGCTGATGCTGCAGTTTATGATTGAAGCGCTGATGATGAGCGTAATGGCATTTGTGCTTACGGCTGTTTTAATAGTCGTGCTGCTGCCTTCTTTCAATCATATTGCAGATAAAACTTTTACGGTGTCACAGTTGTTCCGGCCATCGCTCATTGGCGCGGGTCTTGGCATCAGTGTGGGCATCGGCATACTGGCCGGCATCTATCCGGCTATTATACTTTCAGGATTTAACCCCATGCGTATTATACAACGGTATGGTGCGCAAAAGAAAACGCATTCGCTGCGCAATGTGCTGGTGGTAACCCAGTTTGCTATTTCCATCCTGCTCATTGTGGCCACCATCGTGGTGCACCGGCAGCTGCAATTTATGAAGAGCTTCGATCTGGGCATTGACCAGTCGCAGGTACTGGTGATTCCCGTTACCGGGAAAGATGCCACTGCCAATATTAAAACGCTCCTCGAAAAATTCCGGGGACAGGCAGACGTGATTTCAGTAAGCGCCTCCGGTAATGTGCCCGGCCAGGAGTTTGGCAATAACCTTTTCCGGCTGAAAGGCGACCAGACAAAGCAAACCGACACCAGGCTGCTGTCGGCCGACAATGAATTTTTCCGTACATATAATATCCGGTTGCTGGCAGGCAGGTTAGTTAACATGACGCCGGACACCAGCCAGAAAAGCGGCGATATCATGATCAATGAAGCGGCCCTCCCCTTCTTTGGCTGGAAGAAACCCGAAGATGCACTGGGGCATGAATTTGATTACGGATGGGGTACTGTATGCGGCGTATATAAAGATTTTCATTTTACTTCGCTTCAACGCGGGGTAACGCCGCTGGCCATTTTTTATGATCCTTACTGGCTGAATTATATCAGTGTGAAGATGAATACCCGTAATGCGGCTGCTACTGTAGGGAGACTGGAAAAGACGTGGCAGTCGGTGGTTCCTTCGCTTTCTTTCAATTACTTTTTCCAGGATGAAGCATTTAACCGGCAATACCTGGCGGAACAACGACTGGGATCACTGTTTATGGTCTTTGCTTTGTTTGCTATTGCCATTGCATGTCTTGGGCTATTTGGCCTTGCTTCTTTCACGGCTGCGCAGCGGACCAAAGAAATTGGTATCCGGAAAGTGTTGGGGGCCAGCGTAACGGGCATTGTAAAACTGTTGTCGAAAGATTTCCTGGCATTGGTGGTAATGGCCGCCGTTATTGCATTTCCGGTGGCGTGGTGGGCCATGAGCAGCTGGTTACAGCACTTCGCTTATCGCGTGCCGCTGAATGCGTGGGTATTTATCGTCGCCGGCGGAGGCGCCTTGCTGATTGCCTTGATCACGGTTAGTTTCCAGGCGGTAAAAGCAGCGCTGGCCAATCCAGTGAACAGCCTGCAGGCAGAATAATTGCGGCAAAGGCCTGTACTGTCTAAGTACGGGCCTTTGCTGTCTATTTTGTATAAAACACGATATCGTCTCCATCCGGTTCACTGTCTGCCAGCTGTTCTTCCCAGCCTGCGGGCAATTTAAAGATGGTATGTAAGCCGCCCAGCAGTTCCAGCCAGCCGCTCATTTCATCGGACACTTCCAGGGTTTCGCCCTCCATTGTTTTAAACACCAGGAAGGCTGCTTCTCCCGGGTACGCATATACTTTGTATCCGGCAATATAGGTTACATCATCCCAGAAGATAGTGTTATCAATATCTTCATCATATTTCACATAAAGTGTCCGTTCATCAAATTGTATATCCATAGTGGTAAGATTATTTAGTTTGCAGTAATGGTAAAACTTACTTTAAACAACCGGCTGGCGCCGGCATCATTATCGGATACCAGGTGAAGCGTGAGGATGTTATCCTGTATGCTTTCCAGGCAAATACCTTCTATCTTCTCTCCTTTGAAAGCGGGATCTGCTGCTGTTAAATTGAGCATGCCATCCGGCGTAAGGGTAGTTTGTGATAATTTCCGGGAGATATTACTGATCCAGCCAATATAGCTGTCGCCGATGGCGCCATCGTCGTAAGCATTGGCAGTGGCTTCGGAAGAAAAGGTACACAGTAACAGGTCCTTTTCCGCCACGTAACAAAGTTCCGATATGCCGGTAAATACAGGCGTTGGCGTTAGTAACGTAAACGGTACTACGTTAACCGCCGGTGATGCCTGTTCCCAGAAGCCGGGGACCGTTAGCACCAGCTGGTTCTGCGGCCAGGTGTCGTTACCGCGGTTACTCAGCAGCAACATATTGTTTACCACGGCGGCCCCTTCTATATTCAGTTCATTGATCCCGCTGTTGAGCAGTTGCGTGGTAAAATCCGGCGGATAGGGAATAAACTGCATAGCAGCGGAGTCGTCATCCGGCAGCGGCAGCAGCATCAGCTGACGGCGCTTTTCCGTTGCCAGGGAGCCGGAGGCCATGAGGTAGGTTTTACCATGCAGGTTAATCAGTGCGGAAGCTTCATAGTCGGCCTTTTCCGCTTTTGCAATGCGCTTGCCGCTGATGCCGGGAATGGGAATACTTTTAACGACCTGGTACTCCTTATCCAGCACCTGGATACAGGTGGCATCATCTCCTATGAGATACAACCTGCCGTCATGAAATTCCACTGCGGAGGCAGAAGGAAAATCGGGCAGCAGCAATGTGCAGATGAGTGTGATGACCCCTTTCATGCTATATGTGATTACTTTAAACTGCTCACTACTTTCTTAATAGCCTGTGCCCAGAAGGTTCCCAGCACTTCCGCGCCTTTTGCATTGGGATGCAGCTGGAAAACGCCTGCTTTTCCCTGCTCCTGGATAAACAGTTCCGGGTGCTTCTTAAAATAGTTAAACCCGTCGCGATAACCGGTGAATACCTGGTGTGGATGGCTGGTGCGGTAGCTGGCAACAATAGCGTCCAGCACCGGGAAATAAGACTGCAAACGGGCCTGTCCTTCTGCGAGGTAACGGGAACTGTTTTGTGTGTTGGCACTATACCAGGTGGGATGATGCAAAATGATGATACAGCCGGGATAGTTGGTGAACAGCTGGTCCAGTATGGCTTTTACATTTAACCGGTACTGCTCCGGCGACACCGGTGACCCGTTGGGGCCTTCTATGGCGCTGTCGTTGGTACCTAGCACCATAGAGAACAGGAGGATCGCGTGCTGATCGTTTTTAAATGCATCTGCCGCGGCTACCACGTTATTGAATAAACGACCGGTAGCTGGTAGGAAGTCGACCGTAGTAGAACCGCTTACGCCCTGGTTGCTGTATTGGATCTCCCGGTCCGGCATCGCATGTTTCAGCCATTCCCAGGCCTTTACCGGGGGCGCTTCCTGCAACGGGTGTTGCAAGCCGCCGCCTTGTGTAATGCTGTTGCCGATAAACACGATATCCAGCTTTTTCTTTTGCGCTGCCGCGCCGGCAGCGGTGAGTACCAGGAAGCAAAGGGCGACAGATAATATTCTCATCATGATATAAAAACTTTCAAACTTGTAAAATAACACCTTCACCTGAGAATAAAACATTTTTCCTGAAACACTTTTCCCGGAAATAAATTTTTGCGTAACCAAATGGTTACTTATATTTGTAACCGAAAGGTTACATAACTTAAAAACAATTACCGTGAGAAGAGATGTATTTCAGGCAATAGCAGATCCTACCCGGCGGCAGATCATCGGGTTACTGGCCAACAGTTCCCTGAACCTCAACGCCATTGCTGACAACTTCGATATCAGCAGGCCGGCGATTTCCAAACATATCCGGATACTAACGGAATGCGGGCTGGTCACCATCCGGCAGGAAGGCCGCGAGCGCTTTTGCAGCGCAGATCTCAGGCAGTTAAAAACCGTGGCCGACTGGACAGCCCAGTACCATGAATTCTGGACACAGAAACTGGATGCATTGGAAAACTACCTGGCCAAATCACCTAAGCCCCGCAGGAAAAAACAATAGTCATGTCAATCGTTCATCAATAAAAAAATTCACCATGAGTAACAAACCACTGGTATTCGAACGTACCCTGGACGCCCCCGTTAATGCAGTATGGGAAGCTATTACAGACAAAGACAAAATGAAGCAATGGTATTTTGATCTCGCGGCTTTTAAGCCGGAAAAGGGATTTGAGTTCAGCTTCACAGTAGAAAAAGATAACAAACAATATGTTCATCTTTGTAAAATCACAGACGTGATACCGGGTAAAAAACTCAGTTACACCTGGAAGTACAAAGGCGAACCCGGCGAATCGGAAGTAACGTGGGAGCTGTTTCCCCAAGGTGGGAAAACCAAACTGGTGCTAACGCATACCGGCATTCACAGCTTCGCAGCAGCGAATGATCCTGCCTTTGCCGCCAGCAACTTTAATGAAGGCTGGACTTATATTCTTGGTACCTCTTTACCTGCATTCCTGGAAAAAGAACAGGTAACAAATTAAGTACAACGCCTGATGGAACGATGTTTCATCAGGCGTTTCCTTTATTCTGCCACGGTCACGAGCAATGGGGATTCAAACATGCTTACCGGCGAAATAATTTTCTCCGACAACGGGATATTGTTTCCGTAGATCTCTTTCATTTGCTGCTTTACCGCCGCACTGCCCAGGTCAAAATCTTTCAGCTGCTGCAGCTTGCCTACTTCGAGGCCGGTTCCTTCTTTATAAATTTTCCAGACCAGTTCGGAACAATAGATCCGTTCATCGGACCAGCCAAAATAGAAGTCGTAGTCCTTGCCATTGTATTGCTCCCCTGCTACCTTCATTTTAGCCACCACTTCCGGTGTGAGCACGGTACCAGCATCTTTCAGCCGTTTTATTACAAAATGCCGGCCCTTTCCCCTGTTAATCCATTGCATCAGCGGAGTATATCTTACTGGTTGTAAGGCCTCATATACAAACCACTGATCATCTCTCTTAAAAATTATTCCGCAATGACTATATTTGGAATGTGTTGCCTGTTGAATAGCTGTGCTCAGATCTGACTGGGATACCTGGAAAATGATATCCCCTTCCCGGACAGCCGGAAATGTAGCTGTTAATTTTTTGGAGAGATGTTTGCCCGTGAAAATATAAGACGCCGCCAGTAAGGTACCCGTTACAATGGTGAGCGCCAGTACTGTAAGTATAATTTTTTTGAGACCTGGCATAAACCCGAATTTAAGTAAAAATAGATCCTATTATTATATAACCCATAGAAAATGAACGACATACTTATCGTGCCGGCTATTACAGCTGAAGTGGAACTGTTACAGCAGATAGCCCGGGAAACCTTCCAGGAGAGCTTTGCAGCCGACAATACACCGGAAAACATGAAACAATACCTGCAGGAGAATTTCAGTATTGCCAAATTATCTGCAGAGCTGAGTGAGCCGGATTCGGAATTTTATTTCGCCATGCTCAAAAATCAGCCGATCGGGTATATGAAAGTGAACTTCAGATCTGCACAATCTGAGTTGTACAACAGCCGGGCGGTAGAACTGGAACGCATATACGTTTTAAAGTCGCACCAGGGGAAAAAAGTGGGTCAGCAGCTGTTCAACCAGGCTATGACCCTTGCCATGGAAGCCCGCGCTCCTTTCCTGTGGCTGGGTGTATGGGAGCACAATACCAAAGCCATTGAGTTTTACCGTAAAAACGGCTTTACCGATTTTACCACGCATCCGTTTCAGCTGGGGACTGAGATGCAAACGGATCTTATTATGCGGTTAAACCTGCCGCTGCATAAGCTGCAATAAATTTATTTCAGAAGGATATGGCAAGGCGCGTCACTGGTAAATCCATAACAGCACCGGCCGGGAAGAGGTATCTATATAAGGTTGCAGCGAAGTGAAATAAGCAGGGTTCAATGTAGGACAGCCATCGCTGCGGCAAATACCCTGATCCTGTGCAGCTGCGGGCACACAGGCGTGGCTGTGCAATACTACAAACCGGTCGAACGCACGACTGTTGCTGCTATCCAGCCCATATAATTTATACGCTGTGCCAAACCGGCCACTATACTTGCCGCCTATACGATATTTCCCAAGTGAAGAACAGCGGCTGCCGGGTACATTGGAAAACACCACCTTTTCCGCTCTGAAATCCGGTCCCTGGCCATGCGCCACCAGGCCGCTGCTTTTTATTTTATGATGCAGCAGATCGTAACAGATAAATCTTTTGCCACCGGAAAACACGCTAAAATCTACCAGGAAAGCGTAACGGGTATTATAACCATGTTTCACGGCATACTGTTGCAACGCTTTTGCCTTTTCGTGCAGCCGTGCTTCATCAGGCGCCATTACAAGCTCCTGCGGAGCAGGCAGCAATGATGGTATTGAATGTGTAGTGGTATTTTTTTCTTTACAGGCGGCAAATAAAAGTGCTGCCAACAGCAAAACGCTCCATGCTTTGAACCGTATCATGCTTGTCAGATGCAGCACCACACATTTTCCATAAGCATCCGTAAAAATTGCGATAATCCGCTTTTATCTCCCTTAATTATTAAATCAAAAAAAATCCAGCAGTAAAAATCCGGCTAATCAGTATAATCAGCGTAATCCTGAGCCAAGACAAAATCCGCGTTATTCCCAGATATCTTTGACATGAATGAGGATCGAGTAACGGCCGGTGGGAGGATAATGACCGATGTGCAACTGCGTTTCATCAAAGGGCTGCGGCAGTTTATCTGCATATTGCCCGTATAATTCCTGCACTACTGCAATGGCTTCCGCCTTATTTTCCACTACCCATGATTTGGCGGTCCTGTTATTATCAAACTGCTGGTTAAAGGCTTTCCGGGCAGATTCAGTTTGTTCAAACGGCACTACTTTCAGCGTCCACACCTCTCCTATCTTCTCCGATTGTGCGGGTGTATCCAGGTTGATCTTAAACCTTTCCAATCCCGCAGGATCCAGGGCACGCATGATATCCATCGCAACTGACATAATTATAATTTTTTCTGACCGCAATATTACAACTTCCGGGTGTTATTCAGCGCCTTTTACGTTCATACGGATCGTATAAATGCCTTTACCGGCGGTGATGAACAGGATGTTGTTATCTTTCCCGCCAAAACAGGCGTTGGCGGTCCATTCTGCCGGCACGTGGATCTGCCCGATCTGTTGACCGTTTTTGTTAACGACGGTAACGCCGTTTCCACAGAGATAAAGGTTGCCTTGTTCATCGAGTGCAATGCCATCCGTTGTTTTCTCCGCCAGGAGGTATTGACCGGTTAAACGGCCATCTGCCTGTACGTTATAGCGGTAAACTTTGCCGCCGCCGATATCTGCTATGTATACCAGCTTTCCATCGGGCGTACCGATAATACCATTAGGCTTCTTAATATCTGCCGCGGCTACCACCGCTTCTTTTGCGCCGGGCGCCAGGTAGTAAACATTTTCTTCTTTCATATCGGGTTTCCTGCGCAACCAGTAATCACGCTGATAATAAGGATCCGTGAAATACATACCACCGCCAGGGGCCACCCAAACATCATTGGGACCATTGAACTTATGACCGCCGAAATTATTTACCAGCACTTTTATTTTTCCACTGGGAGAGATGGACCACAACTCGTATTGCTCATCTGCACACGCTACCAGGTTGCCTTTCCCATCAAAATACATCCCGTTGGCCCGGCCTGCTTCCTTCAGGAAAACAGACAGCTTCCCTTTGGTATCATATTTCCAGATCTTATTGTTGGGCTGATCTGTAAAATAGATATTCCCTTTTTTATCGGCCGCAGGGCCTTCTGTAAAGTCGAATTGTTTTGAAACCAGCTTCAGCCGGGCATCTTTAGCCACTGTGGGCGGAAGGGTATCTTTTGTAACCGCACCTGCACCGAGGTAGCAACAGGTAGCCAGTAGTAACGTGGAATAAAATTTTAACCGCATAGTGCTCCGTCAATTTTTACAATTGTAATCAATCCTGCGGAGAATTTTTTCAAAAAATGATGGAGAGAGGGGCTGGTGGAGGAGATCATATTTATTTACAGAGCCGGCTATGTAAATAGCCCGCCTATAGGTAAACATGATATTGATTTTTTGGGGTAACCAACGCTGGATGACATTTTACCCGATTTTAGAATGGCGTTCTATTCCGGTATGGGGATGCTACTCCTATGGAGAAAGGTCGTACGTTGATGGAGCGAAATTATCGTGCTTAATGGCAGGGACATAGTACAAAAGCGACATCTTTTGCTTTATTCCATTATTTTATGGAGCCGTATGGTGTTGGTGAGTTCCTGTTCATGCATAAAGGAAGGGGTTATGCCCGCAAATTTTTTGAAGTCGCGGATAAAGTGCATCTGGTCATAATAACCACTTTTGTAAGCAATTTCGGTCCAGGTTTTCTCGGGAAACAGTTCTTTCAGTTGATAGGCTTTACAGAAGCGGATAAGCCGGGCATATTGCTTGGGCGGCATGCCCAGCCGTTCGGTACATTTCCGTTCAAACTGCCGCAGGCTGAGGCAGGCAAGCGACGCCAGGGCTTCTATCGTTCCGTTACCGCCGGTGCTCACCAGGGCAGCCATTGCTTTGTCCAACGGCAGGATTGGCTTTACCTGGGATATTTTTTTAAGCAGATAAAACTCAACGATACTTATCATGTGCCCCCAATCGTCGGCTTCTTTCAACCGTTCGGTGATTTCATCAATTTCATTACCCATCAACAGGCGGGTGTCAAAATCCTGGTCATATATTTCAGACATGGGAATCCTCAGCAGGCGGTGCAGGCCACCGGGTTGAAAGCCTATGCACAGCGCCAGGTGGCGGCGTCCCATATCCAGGGTTACCGGCTGCTCCTGCGGCCCGATGGTTACACAAATGGTTTTGGTTACATAGTCGCTGTGACCGGCCTTCAATACTTTGATAGGATCTTCCAGGTAAAAAATAATAAACCGCTGATAGGCGGGCACAAACCTGTAAATGTTTGACAGCGCCTTGTTTTGGCTAAAATCTATTTCGTAGATGCCAAAATAACTCACGAGATCCCTCAGGGCCGGATGTGGTTTGTAACTTTTTGATTTCATGGATGTGTGCGGCTATAGGTGCTCAGTACTGTGATCCGCTGAAACAAATATATACAAATATTAAAAAAGACAACCAATGCTACCTATAAGCGTTATCTTATACGGGTTAATTTTATTTTATATTTAAAGATGAAAATTGCGATGACCGGAGCTTCCGGCTATATAGGCAGTGTGCTGGTGCCGCTGCTTTTATCCGAAGGGCATACCCTGCGGTTGCTTACCCGGAAACCGTTGCCGGAAACCACCCCGGAGGGCATAACTTTCGTACAGGGGGAGCTGTTAGCCGAAGCGGCTATCCGCCAGCTCGTAGCAGGTGCGGATGCTGTGATACACCTGGCGGCAGTCATTTCGGTAGATGACCGGCCCGATAAAAACCTTTTTCACATCAATACGGAGGGCACGCGGCTGCTGGCCGCCGCCGCACAACAAGCCGGCGTTAAAAGATTCATTCACCTCAGTTCCGTTACTGCTTACAACCAGGCGCCCTATGATGAACCGATGAATGAAAGCCGCAGCGTGGTAAATACCACGCGGCACGGTTACGACTATTCCAAAGCGGTATCGCAGGCCATTGTGCTGGAATATAACGGCAGCGGCATGGAAGTGGTGGTGCTGGCGCCAACAGCCGTAATGGGGCCGTTCGACCGGCAACCATCGCTGATAGGTAAAGCCATCATTAATATGTATAAAGGAAAAATACCGGCTCTTTTTCCCGGTGGTGTTGATTTCGTTGATGTAAGGGATGTGGCCGGGGCCATTGCAAGCGCATTAACGCGGGGAACCGCCGGCGCTGTATACCTTCTGAGCGGCGAATGGGTATCACTTGTGAGCCTGAACAGGGAAGTTGGCCGGATAAAAGCACGGCCGGTAACGCTGCGGGTAGTACCTTTATGGCTTGTATTCAGCATGCTGCCATTTGTGAGAATGCTGGCAGTGATCAGCGGCGGACCGCCGTTTTATACGCGGCAGTCGGTGTACAACCTGATTTACAGCAGCAAAAAAATTGATCATTCAAAAGCCGCCGCCGAACTCAATTTCAGGCCGCGGCCCTTTACGGAAACCCTTCGGGATACCATTGATTGGTTCAAACAAACAGGCGCTATCAAATGATTGACTATTTACCATCACCAGGTTATGTTGTTTTTGTTTGTTGCTGGGCGCTTACCGGTATTGGCGCGGGCATTTACCTGTTACGCAGGGAGGCGCCTTACGGTCGCTACAGCAGCGATAAATGGGGGCCTATGATCTCGAACAAACTGGCCTGGCTGCTGATGGAAGCCACCGTATTGGTTACCTTCCTTATATGGATCCCGCTCCGTACTTTTCCATGGCGTTCCCCCGCCGGCGTTATGGTGTTGCTTTTCCTGCTGCATTATGTACACCGCAGTTTCGTATATCCGTTTATGATACGTACCAAAGGCAAAAAAATGCCGGTGGTGATTATGTTGTCGGCCATGCTATTTAATACCGTGAATGGTTCCCTGCTGGGCATCTGGTTTACCGCTTTTGACCACTATCCCGATCATACATTTTTTACACCGTCGTTTATCACCGGCCTGTTGTTGTTCCTGGCGGGTATGTTCATCAACTGGTGGTCGGATTACCAGCTGATACACCTGAGGAAAAGAAATGAAACCGGTTATAAGATACCACAGGCGGGGCTTTTCAAATACATCTCCTCTCCTAACCTGGCGGGGGAAATTATTGAATGGGGAGGCTTTGCACTGCTTACCTGGAGCCTGCCGGCGCTGGCCTTTTTTATCTGGACCTGCGCCAACCTGGTGCCCCGTGCAATGGCCAACCACCGCTGGTATCAGCAACAATTCCCGGAATACCCGGCCAACCGGAAAGCATTACTTCCTTTTATCTGGTAACAACCCGCTTATGGCAAAGAAGTACAGTCAGTTTAAAGCAGCATTGGTGATGGCAAAAGCCAGTCTTATTGCTACGCTCCGAAGCCCTACTTCCGTTGTATTTGCCCTCCTGTTCCCCGTTATTTTCGTTACGGTTTTTGGCGCCATGGTAGACAACACCGCCGTAAAAGTAAAGGTCCGGCTATCACCGCACAGCGACAGCGCCAACCCGATGTATGCGGCCATTAAAGCCATCCCTATCTTCGACCTTTCTTATGGCAGCGATTCTGCTGCGATGCTGTCGGATCTGAAAAAAGGAAGGATCGCCGCCGTGCTTTATCTTCATGCGCCCACCGTGGTAAACGGCCTGCCGCAATTCCGGACGGATCTGCTGGGAAGCAGCGCTGTAGCGGATAAAATGCCGCTGATCCAGGCAGCGCTGCAGGAAGCGGCCAGCAAAGTAAACCAACGCATCCTGCCGGATCAGCCGGCGCCGGCATCCATACAGGTGGTGAATATACCCGGACGGGTATACCGCCAGATAGATTTTATTTTACCGGGGCAACTGGGCTTTTCTTTACTCATGGCAGGCGTATTCAGCTCTGCGTTCCTCCTGTTTAACCTCCGGCATACGCTGGTACTGAAACGCATATACGTAACGCCGGTGAGCCGCGCGGCCATCTTGTTGGGTGAAATGCTCAGCCGCTTATTATTCCAGGTCATCTGCTTTATTATCATTACTGCGCTGGGATACTTTGCATTCCAGTTTACGTTGGTAAACGGGCTCCTCACCTTTATGGAAATGCTGCTGCTCTCTGTTTTTGGATTGGTGATTTTTATGGGCATCGGTTTTATTATCAGCGGCATTATCCGCAATGAAAGCTCCATTGCGCCGGTGGCTAATACGCTTACCGTGCCACAGATATTACTTTGCGGATTATTTTTCCCGATAGATAATTACCCGGTGTGGTTGCGCACTTTTTGTGAATTGCTGCCACTAACTTTTTTTGTAGACGGGTTACGCAAAATTGCCTTTGAAGGTTTGCATATCTGGCAGATACCGCTGCAACTCGCGGGCCTGATCGTATGGGGTATACTTATTGCCGGGTTATCGATCCGGTCGTTCAAATGGGAATAACAAATTGGCGCAACTGCCCCTTTTATTGTCGTATCCGGCCACCTCTTTCTTTACAGCAGCAACTTAACTTTATGGTATCTTATTAAACACAAATAAAAAATAAAAACATGGCAGCAGTTAATCCTTACCTGAATTTCAACGGCAATTGTGAAGAGGCTTTTAATTTTTACAAAGCTGTTTTTGGCAAAGAATTCCAGACATTCACCCGCTTTGGAGAGATGGCGCATTGCGCGGAAGGCGAAGAAAATAAGGTGATGCACGTGGCGCTCCCACTCGGTAAAGATTCTTTCCTGTTTGGCAGCGACAGGCCCGGCGCATATGGCAAAGGCACCCTGGGCGACCTTTTCTTTGTGGCTATTGCGGCAGAAAGTGAAGCGGAAGCAGACAAATTGTTTAAAGGTTTGTCGGAAGGCGGCCAGCCCACCATGCCAATGAACAAGGCTCCCTGGAATGCCTATTTTGGCATGTTAACCGATCAGTATGGCGTGTCCTGGCTGATCAATTACGACTATGCCCAGAAAGGCTGATTCCCGTTTAAAAGAAATAAAGCAGCCGGTTCACTCCACTGAACCGGCTGTTGCATTGTGACAGGTATAGGACAGCATTTCTTTTATTTGTTGACAATTAGTCCCGTCAGTTGTTTATCCAATTGCTCGCCACGGAGGTTTTTTGCAATAATTTTACCGTCCGGCGCAATCAGGTAATTGGTAGGTACACCCCGAACACCATACTGGCGCGCTACCGCGTTATCCCAGTATTTAAGATCGGATACATGCACAAAGTCCTGCAAACCGTCTTTTTCAATGGCGCCCAGCCAGGCAGCCTTCTTCCCCGGCTGATCCAGCGATACGCTCAGCACCACGAAGTTTTTATCATGGAACTTCTTATAGGCAGCCACTACATTAGGATTTTCTGCACGGCAGGGTCCACACCAGGAAGCCCAGAAGTCCAGTAACACATATTTACCCTTGAAGTCGGATAACTTCACGGGCTTGTCGTTGATATCATTCTGGGTGAAGTCCGGCGCAGGCGCTCCAATGCCTAATGCCTTTTCAGTTTCCATCGATTGGTAAAACTCCTGGCCGGCGGGGCTTTTCTTCAGCGCAGCCGTGAGACCATTGTACATCGGCGTTAACTCCTTCAGGTTCATATTATTCATCACCGCCAGCTCTTTCAGCGCTACAATGCTGAAAAAGGAATTAGGATTTTCGCTGATAAACCTGCGCTGTAAAGCTTTCTTTTCAGCAATGGCAGCATGGAAGCGGGTATTCAGTTTATTGGTGAAAGCGGTATCATTTCTTTGCGCTTCGGTAGCCGCTCCAAAATCCTTGTTGATACCTGCCATAGCAGTATCATAGGCCGCAATAAACAATTTGTAACGGTCGTGTTCTTTATTTACCGGGGAACCGGTGATCACCGCATCGCTGATATTATCGCTGCCGGCAATGGTAAAAGTGGTATTATCCAGGTAAAGCAGGCGGCGGTCCATGTCCGGCCCGTGGTTACCGGTGCCTTTATGATCCACCATCAGCATCGCCAGGTAGGGCGATTTCAGCGTGCCTTTAAATTCAAACATGCCATTTTTGATAACAGCCGAGTCGAGGAAGGTTTCCCCGTTCACGCGCCGGTCGAGATAAGCTTTGGCGCCGGGTTCCACCTGCCCCACTTTACCTTTCAGTGTGTATGCCTGCTGTGCAAAGGTCATGGCCGGCAATGCCAGTGCTCCTATTAACATCCCTATTTTCATAAATTAACTTTAGATAGTTGGTATATGAAGACATAAAGCAGGAAAGCACCGGAATCTTAGCGTTATTCCTGTTTTTTTTATTCCACACAGTGGCGCCTGCGCGGCTTTAACAGTAGTTAACATTGTCATAATAAACTAATTAGCCTTACCACCGTCTAATACCCCGTAGCCAGCTACCGGATAATTATCGCCGTTTTTTGAACAATACAATTGAACGGATAGTTACTCATAGTACCTGATTGCTGTCTGTATTATTTAAATGAACTGTAAAATGCTATGAGTAGATCTACCATTGCGCTCCTGCTGTTGCTGTTATGTGCCTGTAAAAACAAGAAACAAGGGAACACACAAACCGCTGTAAAGCCTTACCCTGTGATTGTACTGCAACCTAAAAACGCCACTATCAATGCCGACTATCCCGCTACCATACAGGGTATCCAGAATATTGAGATCCGGCCAAAGATAGATGGATATGTGGATGCCATCTACATCGACGAAGGCGCTACTGTTAAAAAGGGACAGCTGTTGTTCCGTATCAGCGCCCCGCAATACGAGCAGAATGTAAACACTGCCCAGGCCAATATCAAAATAGCGGTGGCAGATGTAAATGCCGCACAGATGCAGCTTAACAAGGTAAAGCCCCTGGTGGAAAAGGATATCATCAGCGCCTATGAACTGGAAGCTGCGGCGTATAACCTGCAGTCCAAGCAGGCAGCGCTGGCACAGGCCCAGGCGGCGTTTAACAACGCCAAAACCAATTTAAGCTACACCACTATTTACAGTCCGGCAGACGGCGTGGTAGGCATCCTGCCTTATAAAATAGGCAGCCTGGTGAGCAGCACCACCGCCAACCCGCTGACCACCGTTTCCAATATTACCCAGATCTACGCCTATTTTTCGATTAACGAAAGACAGGGACTGGATTTCTTCCTCGCCTCAAAAGGCGCCACCATGCAGGAAAAGCTGGCTACCCTGCCACCGGTAACATTGGTGCTGGCCAATGGCATTGTGCTGCCCCGCAAAGGGCGCGTGGAAACTGCCAGCGGTTTAATCAACCCCTCCACCGGTGCGCTCAATATGAGGGCCACCTTTTCCAATCCGGATGGGTTGGTACGCAGCGGCAGCAGCGCCATTGTAAGGATCCCCCAGCTGATAGATACCGCACTGCTGGTACCGCAAAAGGCCACCTTCCAGATCCAGGGTAAACTGTTCGTGTATGTACTGGATGCAGATAACAAAGTAAAATCAGTAGACATAGGCTCCAATGCCAGCGCTGCCGGTCAGTCGTTTGTAGTGCAGCATGGCGTGAAAGCGGGCGATAAAATAGTGGTAGACGGGATCAGTAACCTCCGGGAAGACCTGGTGATCAAGCCACGCCTGGTAAACGCAGACAGTGTTTACAACAGTCTCTGATCCATTTAAAACAATATCATGTTAAAAAGATTTATAGAACGGCCGGTATTATCAACAGTAGTGTCTATCATTATTGTCACACTGGGCATACTGGGGTTGGTGTCACTGCCTATCTCCCAGTATCCTGACATTGCCCCGCCCACTATACAGGTGCAAACGTCCTACAGCGGCGCCAATGCAGACGTGGTGCTGAAAAGTGTGGTAGTACCGCTGGAACAACAGATCAATGGCGTGGAGAACATGGACTATATTACCTCTACAGCAGGTAATGACGGTTCAGCGAATATTACCGTTAGCTTTAAAATTGGCAGCGACCCCAATATGGCCGCCGTGAATGTGCAGAATGCCGTGGCCCGTGCCACACCACTGCTGCCGCAGGAAGTAACCCGCTCCGGCGTTACTGTGCAAAAGAAACAGACCAGTAACCTGCTCATCTTTTCTGTTTACAGTACCAATCCATCTTTCGATCAAACCTTCCTGCAAAATTATACTGATATTAATATCACCCCGGTGATCAAACGTATCCCCGGTGTGGGCGATGCCTCCGCCTCCGGTAACATGGATTACTCCATGCGGATCTGGCTCAATACGCAGGCGATGGCTTCCTACGGGCTCATACCCGCTGATATCACTGCCGCGCTGGCTGAACAGAATATACAGGCCGCTCCCGGCCAGTTTGGGGAAAGCGGCGGACAATCGTTCCAGTATGTGATCAGGTATCCGGGCACGCTCATAGATACCACCCAGTTTGGCAACATTGTATTGCGCTCCAACCTGCGCAGCCGTTTGCTGCGGATGAGGGATGTGGCCCGCATTGAGCTGGGCGCCCTCAGCTATTTCAACAGTACCCGTACCAACGGCTATCCCGCTGTTTCCGTAAGCGTAGCACAGGTGGCCGGCTCCAATGCCCGCGATGTGATCCGCGAAACCTTGAAGGTAATGGAAGAAGCTTCCAAAACATTTCCCAAAGGTGTGAAATATGTGGTGCTGCAAAATGTGGACGACTTCCTCACCGCCTCTATCGATAAAGTATTGCATACGCTGGTGGAAGCATTTATACTGGTGTTTGTGGTGGTGTTTATTTTCCTGCAGGACTTCCGCTCTACGCTGATACCGGCGATATCGGTTCCGGTAGCCATTATAGGAACTTTTTTCTTTCTCAAGCTGTTTGGATTCACCATTAACCTGCTTACTTTATTTGCCCTTATCCTGGCCATAGGTATAGTGGTGGATGATGCCATCGTAATTGTAGAGGCTGTGCATGCCCGCCTGGATACCGGCTATAAATCCGCCCGCAAAGCGAGTATTGATGCACTGGATGAAATATCCGGCGCAATTGTGTCCATTACACTGGTCATGTCAGCCGTATTTATCCCGGTTAGTTTTATCGGCGGATCTTCCGGCATTTTCTACAAACAATTCGGGCTCACACTGGCCATTGCCATTGTGCTTTCAGCGATTAACGCACTTACGCTCAGTCCTGCGCTCTGTGCTATTTTCCTGAAACCTCACGGGAAGGAACATACGAAAATGAACTTCCTGCAGCGTTTCTATCATGCGTTCAATGTGGCTTTTGAACGGTTAACAAAACGTTATACCAATACCTTGCGCTTTTTCAGCAAACGGAAATGGATACCGGTGATGGTGCTGCTTAGCTTCTGTGCGGGGCTGGTAATCCTTGCCAGGATGACGCCTACGGCTTTTGTGCCGGAAGAAGATCTGGGTACGATTAACTGTAACATCAGTTTGCCACCGGATGCCTCGCTGGAGCGCACCGATATTGTGACGCGCAAAATCGAAAAGATCGCAGCCACGATACCGGAAATCAATAACGTGCTGGCGGTTACAGGACGCGGGCAATTGTCCGGTACCGGCAGTAACTATGCAATGGTGGTGATGCGGCTCACTCCCTGGGATCAGCGCAAGCGGAATATCCAGCAAATTATTAAGGAACTGAATAAGAAAACGGCGGACATGACCGAAGCGGAGATTAAGTTTTTTGCGCCCGGTACCATCCAGGGTTTTGGCGCATCCAACGGGTTTGCTTTTCAGTTGCAGGATAAAACCGGCGGCGACATTGCGCACTTTTATAAAGTAAGCAAAGACTTCCTCTCTGTATTAACCCAACGGCCGGAAATACAGTTTGCCACCACTTCTTTCAATCCTAATTTCCCGCAATATTTAATGAACGTGAATGTGCCGAAAATAAAAGATGCGGGGCTGAATGTAACAGATATCACCAACGCCATGCAGGGATATTTTGGCGGTATTTATGCTTCCAACTTCAACCAGTTTGGTCAGCAGTACCGCGTAATGGTGCAGGCTTCGCCGGAATTCAGGCTCACGGAAGAAAGCCTGAACGCTGTGTTTGTACGTACCGGCGAGGGGGTAATGGTGCCGATCACGGAGTTTGTGAGTCTCTCGCAAACCTACGGTCCGCAAGCTATTACACGGTTTAACCTGTTCAACTCCATCAGTGTTAATGGAACACCTAATGCCGGGTTCAGCTCCGGCCAATCTATTGCCGCTATCAGGGAGTCGGCAGCGGAAACGTTGCCAACGGGCTTTGGGTTTGAGTTTTCGGGCCTGAGCAGGGAAGAGTTGGCAGGGAGCAGTCAAACTATTTTCATTTTCCTGCTCTGTCTCATTTTCGTATACCTGTTGCTCAGTGCGCAGTATGAAAGTTACCTCTTGCCTTTTGCGATCCTGCTGGCCATACCGGTGGGTATTTTCGGGGCCTTCCTTTTTGCGCAGCTATTTGGTGTGAGCAACAACATTTATGTACAGATCACGCTGATCATGCTGATAGGATTGCTCGCAAAAAATGCGATCCTGATTGTAGAATATGCAGCAGAAAGGCGGCGCAGCGGGATGAGTATTGCGGAAGCGGCGGTGAGCGGCGCGCAGGCCAGGCTGCGGCCCATCCTGATGACATCCTTCGCCTTTATCCTTGGCCTTATCCCGTTGATGCTGGCCACCGGCGCGGGCGCCAATGGAAACCGGTCTATCGGAACAGGCGCTGTGGGCGGGATGCTGGTGGGAACTGTATTCGGTATATTTATTACGCCTACGTTGTTTATCATCTTCCAGACTTTACAGGAAAAAATAAAACGTGCACCGGAGGAAGATGATGAGGAAGAAGCGCAGCCGCCGGTAACAGCACCGGCATCTTAAAAAAATCCTGCCGCAGGCAGATCTCAAAACAGGTCATATGAATGGTCGTAACAGTATATATATTTTTCTTTTTGTAGTCCTGGCAGGATTCGTAACTGCCTGTGGCATCACGAAGCCATACCAATCGCCCGGCATTACAGACAATAACCTGTACCGGGATATTCATACAACGGATACCAACAGTCTCGCTACCGTTCACTGGAAAGAAATTTTCACGGACTCGCTGTTGCAGCAGCTTATTGACACGGGTATTCAGCACAACCTCGATCTCCAGGTGGCATGGTCGCGCATGCGGCAGGCAGAAGCCAGTTACTCGCAAAGCAGGCAGGCATTGTATCCTGCCGTTAATGGTGATGTGAGCGCCGGTTATGCAGGCGCCTCTAATCAACAGCGTACAGGCAGGACCGTTATACCGCAGCAATATAATGCCGGGCTCGCAGCCACCTGGGAAGCTGATATCTGGGGTAAGCTGCGGAGCAGCAGGCGCGCGGGTTTAGCGGCATTCCTGCAGGCATCCGCCAATGCAAGGGCCGTGCAAACCGGGTTGATTGCCAGTATTGCCACCAACTACTACAACCTTACCGCACTGGATCAGCAACTGAAAATAACGCAACAAACCGTTGTGAACTGGCAGGCGACCGTGGAGGTGATGAAGGAACTGAAAAAAGGTGATGTGGTTACCGGGGCAGCCGTGGTGCAAAGTGAAGCCAGCAGATACGCCGCAGAAGTAACGATCCCCGATTTAAAACAGTCGATCCGCGAAACAGAGAACCAGCTGAACCTCTTGCTGGGCCGGCCTCCCGGTCCCATCAGCCGCAGCGGCATGGACGACCAGCAACCAGTCATGCTGCTGAAAACCGGTGTACCTGCACAGCTGCTGGCCAACCGGCCGGATGTGCAGGCAGCGGAATATAACCTGCGTTACTATTATGAATTGACCAATGTAGCGCGTACTTATTTTTACCCGGCGCTCACCATCTCCGCTTCTGGTGGGTATACCAGTTATTTGTCTCTCACCGGTCCCGGCTCGTGGATCAGCAACCTGACGGCGGGTTTAACACAACCTATTTTTAACCAGGGCATAAATAAAACCCGGCTGAAGGTGGCGAAAGAGCAGCAGCAACAGGCGGCGCTGGAATTCCATACGGCCGTATTAACGGCCGGGCAGGAAGTATCGAATGCATTATATTCTTACCAGACTGCCATGGAAAAAGGAAACTCCCGGCGGCTGCAATTACAGAACCTGCAATTGTCTGTTGACTATACACAGGAGCTGGTGCGTTATGGATTTGCCAACTACACGGAAGTATTGAATGCACAACAGAGCCTTTTAGCAGCGCAACTCAACAGGATCAACGATCACCTGCAGCAGTTACAGGCAGTGGTATTCTTATACCGCGCGCTCGGCGGCGGATGGCAATAGTTCCTGCCGGAATGCCAGCGCAGGCAGTGCGGCAGCACTGTTCAACACTTCGTCTACCAGCCCGAAATCACGGGCTTCTTCTGCGGCCATGAAATGATCATTGCGAAAGGCATGCTCCACCTCTTGCACGGAGCGGCCGGATTGCATGGCGATGATCTGGAAAAGTTTTTGCTGCAACCTGCCCTGTTCATTAAAAGCAATACGCACATCTTCCGTATATCCTTTGGCGCCGCCGCTTGCCGGATGCATGTGGATGGTAGCATTGGGCAAGGCATACCGTTGACCGGTAGCGCCGGCCGTAAGAATGATGGTGCCCATGCTGCCGGTGAAACCCATTGCCATAGTGGATACCGGCGATTTCAGCATTTTCATGGTATCATAAATAGCCATGCCTGCGTAAACAACGCCACCCGGACTATTGATGTACATATTTATGGGCCGGTGATTTTCACTGTCGAGGTACAGCAACTGCGCCACTATCAGGTTAGCCACCTGGTCGTCGATGGCAGTGCCGAGAAAAATAATCCTTTCTTTCAGCAACAGGCTGTAAATATCAAACGCACCGCGGCTGTCGCCGTCGATTACGGTAGGAACCAGGAATGCCATATTATTTAAAAATAGAGGTGATAGAATTGTTGAAGGCCGTATCCTGCATGAGACGCAGGAAGAGCTGATCCAGCTCCTGCCGTTTTTCTTCGCGTGCGAGCCAGCGCACGAGCTGCATTGTTTTCCGCTGGTACTTCACCTTTTCGCGTAATGCCGGCGCCACCAGCATCCTGGCCTGGAATACCAGCCGGGAGGAAACAGGCATTTCCCGCAGCAGGTATTGTTCAATTTCCCGTGCTTCAGCTAACTGTTTCCGCATAATCTGATTGTTTAATTTGTTCCCTTACTTTTTCCAGGCATTTGTATTTCTGTACGCTGGCAGAATGTTCCGTTTTAAAATTAAAGCCTGCTGTTATTTCGGGTATGGAAAGATGGTCGTAATAAAATGCGTGCAGCAGCTGCAAACATTTTTTCCCGGCGGCTTTTACATATTCCAGTACCGGTTTCGCCACGGGAGGCGGCGCATAATAATCTGCTGGTACGCCAATATCACCCGCTATGTCATCAAGTGGAATATGCGGACCGGATTGTTTCAGTTTCCGCACAGCGAGAATCCTGGCGATCCCTGTAATGTATGCTTCCGCAGGTACCCCGGCAGGTAGTTTGTTTTGCTGTTGTTTTTCAAGATAGATAATAACAGCATCCTGGAAGATATCTTTGGCCATTTCCAGGTGGCCGCCCATCCGGTATATCATGCCTGCTACCCGTGGCAGTGTATTCCGGTATATTTCTTCCAGCCATTGATCTTCATGAGTACGCATATGAGCCTGGTTTTATATACTAGTGTCAGAAACCACTGATATATCACCTAAAATTTAAGAATTTTTTTTTACCTTTGCTCAACCATGTGATCAATACTCTACATACAATAGCAGGCTGATACCTGTATACATGCCGTTCTGGCGTGTTTCATTTCCCATTTATATATTTTTTACCGTCATACAGTGATGCTCCTGCATACGCTGATTTATTCAACTAAATTTTACTGCCATGAAAATGCGTACTGTCATTTCCCGACCCGCTAACCCGACGCCTGCCGTCGCCATTGTTCATTTCAAAACGATTTTACATGCTTATCAGCGCACAACAACTCAGTTACCAGCTTCCATCGGGGCAGTATTTATTCCAGGATGTCAGTTTCACGCTTCATAAAGGCTACCGGGCAGCGATAGCGGGTCCTAACGGCGCGGGCAAATCTACTTTGCTGAAGATCATTGCCGGCCAGGAAACCGCGTCTTCCGGTACCGTCCGCACTACCGCGCCCTGTTATTATGTACCGCAGCATTTCGGGCACTTTAACACGCTTACCGTGGCGCAGGCCGCCGGCACCGCGCAAAAGGTCCAGGCCCTTGAATTAATCCTGCAGGGCGACACCAGTCCGCACCTTTACGATATACTCGGGGACGACTGGGACATTGTCGCGCGCAGTGAAGCTGCCTTTGAAAAATGGGGCCTTCGTGCATTGCAACCGGATCAGCCCTTGTCCACCCTCAGCGGCGGCGAAAAAACAAGGCTGTTCCTGGCCGGCATCGATATCTTTGAGCCATCCATTGTGTTGCTGGACGAGCCCACCAACCACCTCGATTACGACGCACGGGAACAGCTATACGAATGGATGGCCGCTACCTCGTGCACGTTGCTGATGGTGAGCCACGACCGGCAGCTGCTACGCCTCTGCGAACCCATCTGGGAGCTGCAATCCAATGGCATAAAGACTTATGGCGGCAACTACGATTTCTATGCCGCACAAAAAACACTGGAAGCGGATGCCTTACAACAGCGGGTGGCTCACCAGGAGAAAACACTGAAAGAAGCCAAAAAGCAACGCCAGGAGGCCATAGAGCGCAAGCAGCATGCCGATGCACAGGCACGGAAACATACCAAAAGTGCAGGGTTGCCTAAAATATTATTGAATGCGAGGAAGAATAATGCGGAAGTATCTACCTCAAAATTAAAACAGGTACATACTGAAAAAGTAGAAGAACTGCGTGCAGGCTGGCAGGAACTTTCTGCCATGATACAGCTCCAGCGCATGATGAAGGGCTATTTTGAGCAATCTACCCTTCATACAGGGAAAGTGCTGGTGCAGGCAAACGATATAAACTTCGGATGGCCTGCTGCACAACCGGAACCCGCGGCGCCGGATCCCCCGCCATCAAATGAACCGGCAAAATCATCATCTCCGGAAAATATGCTCTGGAAAACACCGCTCACCTTTACAATCCGCAGCGGCCAGCGGCTGGCCATTACAGGGCCCAACGGCAGCGGCAAGTCCACCTTGCTGCAACTGATACTGGGCAGGCTGTTGCCGTCAACAGGCGAGCTGTATACCGCCGATACGCGCAGTTTGCTGCTGGACCAGGACTATACGCTGATAGACCGGAGTAAAACGGTATTGCAGCAGGCATTGTCTTACAACAGCAACCTGCTGGAAGTATCGATGGTAAAAACGGTGCTGGTGAATTTCCTTTTTGGCCCCGATACCTGGGATAAGTCGTGCGCAGTGCTGAGTGGCGGTGAAATGCTGCGACTGGCCCTCTGCAGCATGACCTTACAGGACAAAGCGCCTGACATGATCCTGCTCGATGAACCCACCAACAACCTGGATCTGCAAAACATTAAGATACTGACGCAGATCTTCGGGGAGTATAAAGGTACGTTGCTGGTCATTTCCCATGATCCCGACTTTATTGCGGAAGTGGGTGTGGATGATGTACTGGCGTTAAACACCTAGTGTTATCTTTTCCCGGAAAGGCTTCGTGAAAGCCTTTCCGGGATCCTTGTTATAGTTCGGGAATGCCATCCAGGCTGTACGCGCTGAAGGCAACGATGCCGGTAACTTTAACAGGCAGGAAACTGCCCGTAGCGGTGAGATACTGATACGTATCGCCTGTTCTGCAAAGCAACGGGAAGCTGTACAGCACTTCCGCGGAGCCATAGCGGGGTACTTCTTCCAGCGCTATATCATCAAAAAGCTGTTTGCTTACCGGTTGTCCGGCTTCATTCAACACGGTAAATTTACCGCCTGTTTGCGCCAGGAATCCCCGTCCGTTCTTTTCCACGAGCAGGCGATCGTATATGGGCGGCACTATTACTTTGCCGGTGCTATTGGCATAACCATAAAGCGGATATCCTCCGTTAGCCGTTTCCTTTTCCAGCAGCCGCGACTTTTTTTCCGGGACAATGGGCACTTTAGGTGCGGGCATCTTTACGCCGTTATGATTAAAGAAAAGTTCTTTGTAGCTGCCTTCCGGGGTGCTTTGGGATGCCAGGAATAAACTGCTGTCTGCCGATGATACGCTGATGCTGTTATATACTGCGGGGATCAGCATCTTCTTCTTCCTGATATCATACACACCTGTGCCGGTTTCTTTCTTTACCGCCACCAGCCCGGGTACCAGGTCATCCAGTTTTTTATACGCCACGGGCAACACCTGCTCCCCTGCTGCATCATACAAGCCATACATCTCCTGGTAACTTACTTCCAGTAATTCTATGCCGGGGGCAGTAACTGTGGTCCTGTCAATATCAAAGAAGGCAGGTTCCACTACTTTCCTGTTAACCGGGTTATAAAAACCATAGAGTGCTTTTTGCTTCAGCTTAACGAGAGGGGCGGAAAAACGTTTATCCATGAAGGTTATTTCGGTATAATCTTTTGCCAGTAACTTCTTACCGGTGGTATCTGTCAGGTTATAGTTGCCATCCACCCGGATAATAAAATAGTCACCGGATCCTGTAATATCACCTTCGTATACAGGAGCAATCATTACTTTCCCATCTTCCCGCAGGATGCCTGTTTTACCATTTTTTGTGACCTGAAGATAGGGGCCTCTTTCTGTTTCGCCATAAGCATCGGTGATATCGTCATAAATAAAATCGGCTATGGTAACGCCGTCTTCGTTAATCAGTCCGTACTTCCCGTTCTTTTGCGCTTTCAGCAAACTGTTACCTGTTATCGTCATATCTGTATACTCCGGTGCGGTATATTCTTTTTTTGTTTTCAGGTTGATGGTTACTTCGTGCCCCTGCTTTTTGAAACATTGTACCCAGTTGTCGCTGCGCATAAAAGCGTGTGCATGTTCGTATTCAAAAGGCATCAGGACATTATTGTTAAAATCGATGATACCCCATTTACCATTCTTCTGCGCAAACAGGTAATCTCCTTTCCTGCCGCATCCGCCGCAGTAGTCGAATGATTCATACATGGCCGGTATCAGCAACCGGTTTTCTGCGGTGCTGTAGATTCCCCATTTACCGCCGGTTTTCACATCAAAGTGTGTATCGTCCAATATGCCAGCGTCTTCAAACTGTAGCGGCAGCAACAGCTTCCCGTCGGTATCTGCATAAGTCATTTTACCTTGCTGACGTAATACCAGGTAAGTTTTCCATTTCAGTTCGATGGTATCATATGCAGGCGGCAGCAGCCACTTTCCATTACCGGCAATAATGCCTGTTTTGCCGGCGCTGCTTACCAGGAGCATGGTTTCCTGTGCTTCAGGCAGTGCTTCTTCATCTGCAGCTGTGGCGGCAGCGGGGTGATACAGGGCAACGATCTGGTCAAATGCTTTTTTGCCGGTGGAATCTATATACCAGCTTTTGCCGGATTCTTCCATACGGGCAAACCCATTATGAAACGCGGATCCCTGCTGTGCGGATAAGCTATGAGCCGCCAGCAAAAAACTACCTGCCAGTAAAAAACGTATATTCCTGCCTGTTATACCCTTAATCATCATATCCTTTTTTCTTCAGTGATTTGTAGGGGAATGCTTTCCCTTGCGCATCGAGATAAAAATACCATTTGCCTTCCTGTACCAGTATTGGAAAGATATTTTTGTCATATCCCTGGTTGACATCCATATTATCATAGATAGCGGGAATGATCATTTTGCCGGAGGCATCTGCGATACCGTACTTGCCGGCGCGCGTTACCTGGAACAGGCGCTCATCTTTCCGGTAGCTGATATCATCAAATTCTACCGGTAAAATTATTTTACCCAGGCTATCTGTTACACCATATTTATTATTGCGTGACACCTTGAAAAAAGGCGCGTCATAGATATCGTCGATTTCCTCATACTCCACCGGGAGCAATGTTTTACCTTCTTTTGTGATCAGTCCTTTGCGGTCTCCTTTTTTTACCACGAGCAGGTTGTTCATTGCATAAATATCGTCGGCTGTAACCGGGTAAATAATTTCTTTCCTGCGGTTGATGATGCCGTATAAGGTATGTTGCGGGGTGCTGTCGATTCCTGCCAGCGCCAGGTCGTTCCAGAAATCTCCCACAAAGCTGTAGCCTTCAAAAACCACTTCTTTTCCGTTAGGATCTAAAAAGACATTGTTGCGGGCGTTGCTCCATAATTTCAATAGGCCGTTATTGAATCTTGCATTGCTTCCCTTTTCGCTTTCCGGCATCAGCAGCCGCGACACCTGGTTTTCTTTAAACTCCCAGCGCTGGCTGGTATAGAGCGTATTGCCTGCGAGATCGGTGAGCAGGCTGGTAGTGGAGCCATCGTCGTTGTATTGTGTTTCTACAATCCTGTTGGTGTCCACCGCAGTAAAAAATCCATACCGTTTTCCGCCACGGAGAATCTTTCCCGTTACATCTGCCAGGGAAGTGGTATCGCCTTTGCGCAGCAGCAGTATCCGGCTGTTTTGCCACTGCAGCCATTCGTACTGGGCGGGGATAATTTCTTTCCCGGTCGTAATATTAACCAATCCTATCTTCTCTCCTTTTACAATGGGCAGGTAATCTTTTTTGCTTTCCCCTGCGTTATCATCAACATATGAAAATCCGCTGCCGAAGCCATTTACCAAACCATCATAGACTACTGGCAGAATTATTTTCCCATCCATTCCGAGGACGCCTGTTTTACCATTTTTCTCCGCTGCCAGGTAAGGAGTGTCCTGCCAGGAGAACGGTGTTATGCGGCTGTATGTAAGGGGCAGAAGGTTCTTCCCGTTTGCATCAAACAGGCCGGTGCCAGTGGCATCGCTTACCAGGAAAACTACCGGCACGGGCGACACCCGGTCTGTTGCCTGCCCGGGCGCCGATATTACGCCACCGTCAAACACTTCCTGTCCCGCTGCATTAATCGCTTTAATGTCGCTGTACCGCGGCGGGATGATCTCTCTGCCTTCGGTATTTACCACCCCGTATTTATCGCCTATGCTCACTTTCATGACATTGCCCGTCAAACCGGTTCCCGTGTATTGAAACGGGAGCAGTGTTTTACCGCCCGCGTCTACGAGGCCGGTTTTACCGTTTTTTTCTACGGCAAACAGCGTGGTGGCCGGTCCGGGCTTGCATTTATCATAGACAGCCGGAATAATCACCTTTCCGTTTTGATCCATGATGCCTGTTTTACCGTTGGCAGTAAAACCAAAATAAGTGCTGTTGCCGCCGAGGTAATCAAACGATTCGTACCCTGCCGGAACGATGATGGTGCCGTCTTCCGCTGCCAGTCCGACTTTACCTGCTTTGGTAATTTCTATAGCGTTTTTTAGTGCATAGCTTTTACCTGCTTCTTCGTATATGGGTTCCTGTAATACCTTACCGGTTTTAATCTCTATCCATCCCCAGCGTCCATCCTTCTTTATTTTCAATACATGGGGTGTGAGCGCGCTTACCTCGGCGTATATAGGCGGACAGATGATATTGCCGAGTGTATCTGCGGCGCCATATTTTCCATTGAGCCGGGTAATTACAAAGCAATAATTTTTTGTGGAGTCGTTGTTGTCCTGCTCATCGGCCAGGGTGACCTCATCATATTTGAAAGGGGCAATGATTTTACCGGCATTGTTGATAGCGCCATAGGCGTTGTGCTTCACGGCTACTACGGTATTGTAGTAACCCGTGTTTTCCGTTTTATCTACCAATACTGCACCGGAAACATGCAGCCATTGTTTTTGCTGGTTAATCAACACGGGGGCAAACTGTCCTTCGAATCTTCCGAGGTAGCCCGCTACCACGGGCTCTTGTGCATGCAGGGATATGCTGTTTAAAAGGAGTCCTGCCAGTAAATATCTTTTTATCATCTGTCTTGCTACATTATGAAATAGTATTCTTCTCATGGAAGATATGCAAAGATGCGGATCTTTCAGAAAACGCAAATAAATATCTCTTGTTAAAAAGATACCGGCTACTTTTCCGGGAAGCGATCCATCCTTTTCCGTTCAACGAAAAGGTGCAGGGTTTTTATAATTTTTTTATTACGTTTGTCGATTCCCAATTGGGGTGTGAACCTAAGAAATGAAAAAAATCTGCATTATGAATGGAATGACTAAATCTGTTGCCACTGCATTCCTGGGCGCGTTCGCAGCGCTACAGGGGCTCACCGCAGTAGCTCAATCGAATGAAAAGCCGAAGTTGATAGTAGGCATTGTGGTAGACCAGATGCGCTGGGATTACTTATACCGTTACTACGACCGTTACGAAGCGGGTGGTTTCAAACGTATGCTGGGCGACGGCTTTTCCTGTGAGAACACTTTTATCAGCCACCTTCCCTCCTTTACCGCCGTGGGACACAGCACCATTTATACAGGCAGTGTGCCGGCTATTCATGGTATCACCGGCAACGACTGGCCCGATCAGCTTACCGGCAGAAAATGGTATTGCACAGAAGACACTACCGTACAAGCCGTTGGCAGCAACAGTGCTGCGGGCAAAATGTCGCCACGCAACCTGTTGGCCTCCACTATTACAGATGAATTAAAACTGTCTACCAACTTCCGCTCCAAAGTAGTAGGCGTATCACTGAAAGACCGCGCCTCTATTCTTCCTGCCGGACATACGCCCAATGGCGCCTTCTGGCTGGACGACAGCAACGGCAGCTTTATTACCAGCACCTGGTACATGAAAGAACTGCCGGAGTGGGTAAAGCGTTTTAACGACCGCAAAGAGCCCCAACAGTTAATGTCTAAACCCTGGGAAACTTTATATCCTATCAATACTTATGTGCAGAGCAGTGAAGACAACGTAGACTGGGAAGGTACTTTCCCGGGTGAAAAAGCCCCTGTTTTTCCGCATGCACTAAAAGATGCTTATAAAAAAGATCCGGGCAACCTGAGATCCACTCCCGGTGGCAATACGCTCACACTGGATTTTGCGAAAGCCGCCATTGAAGGGTATGACCTCGGCAATAATACCGTGACCGACTTCCTTACTATTAACTGCGCTTCCACCGATTATGTAGGCCATAAATATGGTCCTAATTCCATTGAAGTGGAAGATACTTACCTGCGACTGGATAAAGACCTGTCGGCCTTTTTTACTTACCTGGACCAGCGTGTAGGAAAAGGTAATTACCTCGTGTTCCTTACTGCCGACCACGGCGCCGCGCATGCCATTAAATTCATGGAAGAGCATAAGCTGCCTTCCGGGCTGACAGAAAGCAGGAAACTGGTAGCTGGCCTGGATAGCACGCTGAATGCACGTTTTGGCGTAAGCAAACTGGTGTCTTCCTTTATGAACTACCACGTAAGCTTCGACAAAGGTAAAATTGCGGCAGCTAAACTGGACTATGATGCGGTGAAGAAAGAAACGGTGAAGTATTTTGAGGCACAACCGGGTATCCAGTTTGCCGCCGACCTGGATAATATCGGCGCAAATCCTTTACCGGAGCCGCTGAACACCATGGCGATCAATGGCTACAACCGTAAACGTACCGGTTCCGTGATTGTGATTCCTGAGCCAGGATGGTTTGAAGGTTCGCTGAAGGGCACTACCCACGGTAACTGGAATCCTTTCGATATCCATATCCCACTGGTATTTATGGGATGGCATGTAAAGCATGGCGCTTCCAATGAAACCGTACATATGACAGATATCGCCGCTACCCTTGCTGCAATGCTGCATATACAAATGCCAAGCGGTTGTGTAGGCAAGCCTGTAAAGGAAATACTGCAATAATATATTCCGGGAGGACTTACACATCCTGTAAATCCTCCCGGATTCTTTTTATACTCTTCCCATAAACGGATCTGTTATCCCTTCTTCTCCTGTTTCCACTCTTCCTGCATACCGTTGACTAAAAGTATCAAAGCCAGCAGCCTGTACACTGAAATCGTACCAGCCATGACTTTTTTGCAATGGCAATACAAGTTCCAAAGTGGCGCCGGCGGCAACATTCCGCTGGATTACTTTTCCGCCGTAGGCATTGTCTGTGATACTGAAATCGCGTGCACTGCTACCGGTATTGGCTACACGTAAAACAAGATTGCCGGTTGCTTTCTTTTTCAGCTTGCCATTTATTTCATAACCCAGCTCCAGGTCCAGCTGCGGATGTTTTGCGGAGCCTTCAAATGCGCGGTAGAATCCGTTGGGGCCGTGCAGGTGCAGCTGATAACGGTTATCCGCAAAGGCTTTGGCGGGCCACTCATAGGTGATCGTGTCTCCGGCTGCCACTGCAAACGACCAGGTTCTTCCTGTTTCTGTTTCACCGGTTTGTTCGTCTTTGTAAGGGAGGTTGGTGTATACAGTAAAAGGCGCGCCATGTGCCCGGTCGCCGAACAATTGTTTGTCGGCTTTCATTTTCAGCGTCAGCAACTGCTCACCGGCTTTCCACTGACCATCCGCCAGCAGTTCATAAGGCAATGCGCAGGAAGGGCGGGTACCTTTTTCCTGTTGTAAGATCGTAGTGCCGTTGCCGTTAGCAAAGGCTTTTATCTCTTCACCGGTAACCTTTTTAAAGCCTGCGGGTGCTGATTTAAAGCGGGCGTTATTAATATTTTCCACTACACGGCGCTGGTCCAGGAAAATCTGTTTGGCTGGTGTGGTGGTATTAAACGGACTGAAGGCTGCGGTAAGATCACCGCTGATGGTGCGTCTCCACTGACTGATATTATCCAGGTGTACCTGTTTGTTTAGCTTCTTACTAAAAAATGTTTCCAGGAATTGTAAAGTAGAAGTATGCTCAAATACCTGTGAGCATACCTTTCCTCCCCTGCTCCAGGGCGATGCAATCATCATAGGCACCCTGAATCCCAGTCCTACCGGGGCTTCCCGGGCCTGCTTTTCACTTATGCCCTGTTTCAGTTCATGCGCCAGTCTCACCTGTTCTATCTCCGTATCTATTCCGGCGGAGCATTTACCAGTACCGGGTTTATTGTTATCGCAGATAGAGAAAGGCACCACATGATCGAAGTAACCATCATTTTCATCATAGGTAACAATGAAAATAGTTTTCTTCCAGACGTCCGGTTTTTGTGTGAGGATATCGAGTATTTCGGATACGTACCAGGCGCCATACCAGGGGGCGCTGGGGTGGTCGGAGAAGTTCTGCGGGCCTGCCAGCCACGATACCTGAGGCAATGCGCCTTCGTTCACATCTTTTCGGAACTGGTGGAGTACATCGCCGGCGGGCACTGTGATGGTGCGTTCCTTTGAGCCGTCTTTATAATTTACGGCTGTTACGCTCCGGTAGGCGGGATCGTTTTTATTCACTACAAAAGCGCGTTGGTACAGCGATTTCTGTTGATCCGTTAATTTCTCATAGCTTTCTTTATTCCATTGCAGGAGTTCCTGGGTAGCATTGTCCAGCACCGCTTGTTTTTTGGAGATATCGGTGCGGATCTTTTCGGCGGCGGCATCCGAAGAAGGGCTGGCTTCCTGGAGTTTATTGATTTCGTCCGGCAGGGTTTCCACCTGTTTCAATAATCCGTTTACATACCGTTCAGAGAACTTCACGTTATAGGCCGCAAAAAATTCCAGCAGGTTACAGCCAAAATTTGCGAGCCATGCCCTTTCCTCTCCTTTCCATCCGCCACCGCAGCTGATTTCATTCTGGTAAAATTTCCAGGCGATATTATTTTCCTCCAGTAATTCCGGGAATGTTTTCCACGGTAGTTTCCCGTAGCTGAAGTCATCGTTCCGGATATGTGCTTTTGGCAGTCCGTCTACTTCATGTACAATTTTGCCCGTCCAGAAAAAGGAGCGGTTGGGCGTGGTGCTGGTCATAGCCGAGCAGAAGTTCTGGTCGCATACCGTGAAAGCATCTGCCATTGCGTAGTTGAAAGGAAGATCTTCACGGGTATAGTACCCCATTGTTAAAGGCATGGCCGCATATTCCTTGTTGCCGGGTGTTTTTGCGATGAGCCATTTATCGTAGCGGCCTTTGTTGTAGGCATCTACCTGGCTGGGCCTGGAGTGGGGCAATGCTCCCATCCACGTGGCTTTGGTATCTTTGATATTCAGCCGGAAAGGTGCGTAGGTATCACCCTGGGCGTTGGTTTGAAACCATACCGGTTTTGCGTCCGGCAAGCATACGGCGCGCGGATCATTAAAACCCCGGACGCCCTGTAAAGAACCAAAGCAGTGATCGAACGAACGATTCTCCTGCATGAGGATCACAATATGTTCCGCATCGTGGAAAGTGCTGCCGGGAGCAGGATCTATGGCCAGTGCCCGTTGAATGGATGCGGGCATCATGGTTGACAAGCCTGCTGCACCGGATAGTAATAAAGATTTTTTTAGAAATTCTCTGCGTGAGTCCATTTATATTCCGATTGAGTGGGTTTTACATTGTTCGAAAAACAAAATAAAAAACATTCTCAAGGAATGCAATGGCGCCTCCCGTTATGTGTTTATTATCCGGTATGTACGGCTATGGTTGAGGACAACCGGTAAGGGTATGCCATTCGTGTTCGGTTCGGGTCATGAGCAGGGCATTGTCAAATGCAACCGTTCCTTTCTTAAACACCGTTGTATTTTCAAAAAAACTGGAAGCTACGTGCAGCAGTTGCAACGGGCTTACTTTCCATTGATAGGTTTGTAACTTTAGCCCGTCGAGCGACTGCTGACTATTCGGAGAATAACCAACAGCGCCACCTTCAAAAAATGCAGAGGCGTTTTCCAGCGTTTCAAAAACAGAGGTCGCGGGAAACTCGCTGGTGCTGCGTGCGTCGATGGAGATAGAGGTTTTATCTGAGCTGGTAAAATCAATATGAAAATGCCCGCCGGCCTCTTTTACGTGAAAATCCGCCAGGTGATGTTTCCCGGGAAACAGTCGTCCGCCGGCAAGGGCGTTTAGCTTCGATGAGGTATCCCTGCGTGGGATATAAACGCCTTCTTTCGTAATACCGTTCTCCTCCCACTCTACTGCAATGCGATGGGCGCCATTTTCCGAGGAAATGCCCATAAAATCAGGCAAGCCTTTAGGCTTAATATGTTTCAGTCTGATCAGGCAGATACCGGCAATGGCTTTGCCTTTGTAAATTTTAGGGCGGAAAGGTGCGGGCAACAGCGACTGAACGGCTTCCGGGTCCACGGTAAAATTCACCAGGATGCGGCGGTCAATATAACCATGTATAACGGGTAGCTTCATATAGGTAAGGATCTGATTAAAGGTACTGCAAAACAACTTCAGAAATGACTATTTCATAAAATTGAACAAATGTTTTGAAAAGTTGTTCAATTTACTATCTTTGTAAAATATTAAACTCAAAACCAGACTATGGCGGTAAGTGAAAAGAAGGGAAATATGGATGCTTCCACCGAAGAGCGGATTAAAGCCGCGGCCAGAACTGTATTTACCAAGAAAGGCTACCAGGCTACCAAAGTAAGGGATATTGCAGCAGAGGCTGATATCAACCTGTCGCTTGTCAATTATTATTTCCGCAGCAAGGAAAAGTTGTTCCAGTTTGTGATGGCAGAGATCGTGGAGAAATTGATTACCACGGTAACGCTGATCCTTAATAACGAACAGTTAAGCGTGCAGCAGAAAGTGGAACAGGTAGCTAATCACTATATTAACCTGTTGCTGGTGAATCCGGACTTCCCGTTATTTATGGTGAATGAGATTTTTGCCGGCACGGATGAGTTGTTGAAAGACAACCGCAAAAATGCCATCTTCCAGTCTCATTTCTTTAAACAATTAGCGGCGCTGCATAAAGAAGGTAAGCTGAGCATCCAGCCGATACAGTTAATGATGAACCTGATAGGCTTTGTGGTAATGCCTTTCCTGGCCAGGCCCTTACTGGAAAGGAACAAGGTGGTGAAACCGGGAGAATTCACCGCGCTGATGGAAGAACGGAGAAAGCTGATACCCATCTGGATTAAAGGCATGCTGAAATAGCTGCTTTTTTTTGCCCGGAAATTGAACAACTTTTCAAAACAATAATTCAAACTGAATATTGCACTATGAACTTATTTAAAGCTTTGTGCTGTTTCATATTATTGGGGCCTGCGGTGGGCAGGGCATGGAGCCAGGCGCCTGCCACCCTTACCATTGAAGAGTGCTATACCCTGGCCCGCCAGAATTATCCGCTGATCAGGCAGTATGACCTGATCGCACGCAGCAGCAGGTATTCGGTGGAAAATGCAGGGAAGTTGTATTTACCACAACTCACCGTAAGCGGACAGGCAACGTACCAGTCGGAGACCATCAACTTTGGCGAGGCAATCCCTTCATTGCCCGGCGTGACATTCCCTTCGTTGAGCAAAGACCAATATAAAATACAGGCGGAGATCTCCCAGCAGATCTATGATGGCGGCGTAAGCAAACTGCAAAAGGAAAGCAGCCGTGCCAACGAAGCCATACAGCAACAGCAACTGGAAGTAAACCTTTACGCCATCCGCGACCGGATTACGCAACTCTATTTCGGAATATTACTGATGGAGGCACAGCTGGAGCAAAACGGGCTCAGGAAAGCTGACCTGCAAAGCGCCACGGATAAGATGCAGGCGGCGCTCAACAACGGTGTGGCCTACCGTAGCAATGTGGATGAACTGAAAGCGGAAATTATGAATACCGAGATGGCCGCCACTGAATTCAGCGCTAACAGGAAGGCCTATATGAAAATGCTGTCGGCTTTCATCCATCAGCCGCTGAACGATAGCACCCGCCTGGCATGGCCTGCACCAGTGACGCCACAACAAGGTATACATCGACCGGAAATTACTTACTATGATATTCAGAAAAAAGCCTTCGACGTACAGGAAAAACAATTGCAGTCCGGTTACCTTCCCAAACTGAGCGCTTTTATCCAGGGCGCCTATGGACGGCCCACACTGAATATTATCGACAATAAATTCGGCACCTGGTGGCTGGGTGGCGTACGCCTGAACTGGTCTTTAGGCAGCCTCTACTCGCTGAAAAACAACCGGCAGCTGCTGGACATCAACCGGCAAAACCTGGATGTAAGCAAGGAAACTTTCCTGTTCAATACCAGCATGAACCTCCAGCAACAAAACCAGGATATTGATAAGTTTGCCACCCTGATAGAACAGGATGACAGCGCCATTACGCTCCGCTCCTCTGTCAGGAAATCCGCGCAGGCACAGCTGGACAACGGCGTTATCACCGTACATGATTACATCTCCCAGCTGAATGCGGAGAACCTGGCGAAACAATCACGTATCCTCCACAGCATACAATTATTACAGGCTCAATACAATTATAAAAACACCTCCGGGAACTGATTAATTATTGCATATGAAATACAACATGATACTTGGTATAGCCGTTGTGATGATGATCAATGCCTGCGGAAGCGGCAAAAACGATTTCGATGCGTCCGGCAACTTTGAAGCAGATGAAGTGATCGTATCTGCCGAACAAACCGGTGAAATACAGTCCTTCGTTATAAAAGAAGGCGACAAGCTCACTGCCGGGCAAACCGTTGGACAAATTGACGTAACCATCCCCACCCTTCAAAGGGAACAGGTGCAGGCATCTATCAATGCGCTGAAAGAAAAAACCCAGGACCCGGTGCCGCAAACAGAACTGGTGCGCAGGCAGCTGCTGGTGCAGGAAGCACAGCTGCAACAACAATACCGGGAAAGAACACGCACGGAGAACCTGGTAAAAAGCGACGCCGCCACACAGAAACAACTGGATGATATCAATGCCCTCATTGTGCAGCTGGAACGGCAAATCAGCGTGACCCGGCAACAACTGAAGCTCAACAACTCCAATACGTCTACCCAGAACCGCAGCATACTCAGTGAAAAAGCACCGCTGGAAAAATCACTGGCCCAATATGCAGAACAGATCCATAAAGGACAGATCATTAACCCGGTGAGTGGTGTAGTACTGCTGAAATATGCGCTGCAGGGGGAAATGGCCACCGTCGGTAAACCGCTGTACAAAGTCGCCAATATCGATACCCTTTACCTGAAAGCTTATGTAACCGGCGTTACGCTTCCTCAAATTAAACTGGGTCAACAGGTAGAGGCGCGCATTGACCAGGGCCAAAAGAACTATAAATCATACACCGGTGAAATTACCTGGATCTCCGATAAATCTGAATTTACCCCTAAAACCATTCAAACAAAAAATGAACGGGCTAACCTGGTGTATGCCATCAAGGTAAGGGTAAAAAATGACGGCTATCTGAAAATAGGTATGTATGGTGAAATGCTGATAAATAAAGCATCCAAATGAGCGCAGTAACACTGGACCATATCACCAAAACTTACGACAAGGGTAAGGTGCTGGCAGTGGATGATATTTCACTGCAGGTGGAGGAAGGTGAACTGTTTGGCCTGATAGGGCCTGATGGCGCCGGCAAAACATCCGTCTTCCGCATCCTCACTACCTTGTTGCTGCCCGACAAAGGTACGGCCACCGTGCGCGGCTATGATTGCGTAAAAGACTATAGAGAAATACGTAACAGGATCGGGTATATGCCGGGGAAATTTTCCCTGTACCAGGACCTGACCGTAAAAGAGAATCTCGATTTCTTTGCCACCCTCTTCGGGAGCACGATTGAAGATAACTACGAACTCATTAAGGATATCTACGAACAGATAAAACCCTTCAGCGATCGCAGGGCCGGAAAGCTCAGCGGAGGTATGAAACAAAAGCTGGCATTGTGTTGCGCGCTGATCCACAAACCGGAAGTATTATTCCTTGATGAACCTACCACCGGCGTGGATGTAGTATCCCGGAAAGAGTTCTGGGACATGCTGAAGTACCTGAAGCAACAAGGTATCACCATCGTGGTGTCTACTCCTTACATGGACGAAGCCGTGCTTTGTGAAAGGATTGCACTGATACAAAATGGTAAGATCATGTCGGTAGATACGCCCGATAATATCATGTCCAGGTTCCCGGTGAAACTCTATGCCATCAAGGCGGACAATATCTATCACTTGCTGACGGACCTGCGCAGCATGCCGGAAGTGGACAGCAGCTTTGCTTTTGGGGAATACATTCATATTACGCTGAAAGACGCCGGCGCTGATATAGAGGCATTGCAGCGTAACATCACCCAACGGGGACATACACACGTAGCCATAAAATTAATTCATCCGGGCATTGAGGATAGCTTTATCCGGTTAATGAACCAGGCCTAAAACAGGGTATCATGGAAGAAAAAGTGATTGTATGCAAGGACCTTACGAAGCGGTTTGGCGACTTTTATGCCGTCAATAAGATTTCTTTTGAAGTAAACAAAGGAGAGATCTTCGGGTTCCTGGGCGCCAACGGAGCAGGCAAGACTACTGCCATGAGGATTCTCTGCGGGCTCTCCCACCCTACTTCCGGCGAGGCTACCGTAGCCGGTTTTGACGTATATAAGCAAACAGAATCCATCAAAAAGAATATCGGTTACATGAGCCAGAAATTTTCCTTGTATGAAAACCTGACGGTAGTGGAAAACATTGAATTCTTTGGCGGCGTGTATGGGGTTTCCTCCACCGAAATCCGTAAAAGAAGCGATAACCTGATCCAAAAGCTGGGGCTCACCGCTGAAGCAAAAAAACTCGTAGGGGCGCTCCCGTTAGGCTGGAAACAAAAGCTGGCGTTTTCAGTAGCCATCTTTCATCAGCCGCGGATTGTGTTCCTGGATGAACCCACCGGTGGCGTGGATCCTGTTACCAGGCGACAGTTCTGGGACATGATCTATGAAGCGGCGGCAAGTGGCATTACTATTTTTGTAACCACCCACTATATGGATGAAGCGGAGTATTGTAACCGTGTTACCATTATGGTGGATGGAAAGATAGAGGCATTGGATTCTCCTGTTAACCTGAAAGCGCAGTTTAAGGCAGAAAATATGGACGAAGTATTTTACCGGTTGGCCCGTGGGGCCAAAAGGTCGGGCGACTAAAACATTTTTATGAAACAGCTTCTTGTTTTTATCCGGAAGGAATTTTTCCATGTATTCCGTGACAAACGGACCTTACTGATCATGTTTGGCTTGCCGGTAGCGCAGATTATGCTGTTTGGTTTTGCACTGACCAGTGAGGTGAAAGATATTACGCTGATGGTGATTGATCATTCCCGGGATGCTAATTCACAACAGCTAATCCATAAAATAAAATCATCTTCCTACTTTATCGTCAGTGAATCATCTGTCGATTATAACGATATAGAAGATTCCTTTAAAAAAGGTACCACAAAATGCGCGCTCATTTTCCCTGCCGGTTTTGGCAACGACCTCCGGCACGGTGGCAAAGCGCAGCTGCAAATTATTGCAGATGGGTCCGATCCCAATACCGCAAAAACCGTGGTAAACTATATCACTGCTATCACCACAGCTTACCAGCAGGAGATCAGTCCCTCGCAACAACTGCCTTATGTCATTGTTCCGGAATCGAGAATGCTGTATAACGAAGAAGGCAATGGCTCCCTGAATTTTATTCCCGGCGTAATGGCCCTGGTGCTCATGATTGTATGTACTGCCCTCACCTCTGTGTCTGTAGTGCGTGAAAAAGAACTGGGTACCATGGAAATATTGCTGGTATCTCCCTTTAAACCACTGATGGTGCTTATTGCCAAAGCCATTCCGTACCTGGTGCTGTCGCTGCTCAATTTTACCCTGATCCTGGTGCTGGCGGTGTTTGTGCTGGATGTGGGCATTAAAGGCAGTATCCTGCTGCTGTTTATGGAAAGCATGTTGTTTATCATTACCTGTTTATCGTTCGGATTGATGATTTCCAATACGACCAACTCGCAGCAAACGGCTTTGCTTTTATCCATGATGGGGCTGATGATTCCCACCATGATCTTTACGGGCTTTATGTTCCCGATAGAAAATATGCCAAAGGTTTTCCAGCTCATCTCCAATATTATTCCGTCCCGGTGGTATTTCCTGATTATTAAATCGGTGATGCTGAAAGGACTTGGGTTTGAATATGTCTGGAAAGAAACACTGGTGCTGTTGGGTATGACCATTGCGCTGCTCACTATTGCGCTTAAAAATTTTAAAACGCGGTTATCATGAAAGTGCTGGGTTATTTATTAAAAAAGGAGTTCAGGCAGATCTTCCGGGACAAAACGATCCTGGCGATGATGTTTGCGATGCCTGTCATACAACTGATCATTCTTCCCCTGGCGATGAACTTTGATGTGAAGAGCGTAAACCTTGCGGTGGTGGACAATGATCACAGTTCCTATTCCCGGCAGCTGATTGCCAAGATAGGCGCCTCCGGTTACTTTAAAATAGTGGCTGCCGAGCCTTCCTTTCAGCGCGCCATCACCTATATTGAAAGGGAAAAAGCCGATGTAGTGCTGGAGATCCCACCAAATTTTGAAAGCAACCTGATAAGGGAAGGGAAACAGCGTGTAGGGGTATCCGTAGATGCGATTAACGGCACCAAAGCGGCTATTGGCGGTAATTACCTCATGACGGTGATTACCGACTTCAATAAGAATATCCCGGTTAATATTGGCGGGAACATGATGCCGGCGGCTGGTATCATCGATATTACCTACTCCAACTGGTTTAATCCCCTGGCGGAATACCGGTTTTATATTGTACCGGCGATCCTGGTGCTGTTGCTTACGCTGATCGGCGGCTTTATGTCGGCCCTCAATATTGTACGGGAGAAAGAAGTGGGCACGATAGAGCAGATCAATGTAACGCCGATTCAGAAGTGGCAGTTTATTCTGGGAAAACTGATTCCCTTCTGGGTAGTGGGCATGATTGTGTTTACGCTTGGCTTGCTGGTGGCCTGGGGAATATACGGCATCTGGCCGGTGGGGAGTTTTGTAACATTGTATGTATTTGCCGCGGTGTACCTGGTAGCATTGCTGGGCTTCGGGCTGCTGGTATCTACCTATACCAATAACCAGTTGCAGGCGATGTTTGTGGCATTCTTTTTTATGATGATCTTTATGCTGATGAGCGGGCTATTCACGGCGGTAGACAGTATGCCGCCCTGGGCAAAGGTGATCGCCAATTTAACCCCGGTGACACATTTCATCAAGGTAATCCGGATGATTGTACTGAAAGGCAGTGGTTTTGCCGATGTGCAGATGGAGCTGTTGTATCTTATCCTGTTTGCAGTGCTGTTAAACGGATGGGCGATCTTTAATTACCGGAAAACGAGTTGAATCATTCTACCGGACACATTATGTTTTTCCACAGTATATATCTCCTTCACATATTACTAACCGTACGCATTTACCCAAAATAAGGTGGTTTCCAAGTCCCACCTCAAAAAATTACAAATAACTGACTATCAACCCAATACATTGTAAAACAGGCTCAAACGCCCGTCCTACCTGCTGTTTCGCCCTCTTTTCCTGCTTATTGTTAGAAAAAATATTGAAATAAAATAGATTTTATGAATAAATTTGAACAATCAAGTAGCTACTTTTAAAATTTTAAAAAATGAGCAATAAACCCGCTACCTTATTTGACAAAGTATGGGATTCACATGTTGTGAGGAAAATTGAAGATGGTCCGGATGTATTTTTTATCGACCGCCACTTTATTCATGAAGTAACCAGCCCTGTGGCTTTTCTTGGAATGGAAAACAGGGGTTTAAAGGTAATGTTTCCTGAAAAGACCTTTGCCACAGCTGATCACAATACGCCAACGATTAACCAGCATTTACCGGTACAGGACCCGCTTTCCGCCAACCAGTTGAAAGCCCTGGAAACCAATTCCAACAAGTATGGCATTTCCCACTGGGGATTAGGCAATCCAAAAAATGGTATTGTGCATGTGGTAGGTCCGGAGAATGGTATTACCCTGCCGGGTATGACCATTGTATGTGGAGATTCCCACACCTCCACCCATGGCGCTTTTGGAGCTATTGCATTTGGTATAGGTACTTCTGAAGTAGAGATGGTACTCACCTCCCAGTGCATTATGCAGCCGAAGCCAAAGAAAATGCGCATCAACGTAACGGGTAAACTGGGGAAAGGTATTACGCCGAAAGACGTAACCCTCTACATTATATCCAAACTCACGGCAGCCGGTGCTACGGGCTACTTTGTGGAATATGCCGGTGATGTTTTTGAAAACATGAGCATGGAAGGTCGTATGACCGTTTGTAATATGAGTATTGAGATGGGTGCGCGCGGTGGCATTATTGCCCCGGACGAAACCACCTACAATTACATCAATGGACGTGAGAAAGCGCCAAAAGGAGCCGCATGGGACACTGCGCTGGCTTACTGGAAAACGCTGCGTACCGACGAAGGCGCCACGTTTGACAAGGAGTATACTTTTGATGCAGCGGATATTGAGCCGATGATCACCTACGGTACCAATCCAGGTATGGGCATGGGCATTACCAAACATATTCCTTCTGCGCTGGCCGGCGACAGCAAAACCAGCTACGAAAAATCATTGCAGTACATGGGTTTCCACGAGGAAGAAGCCATGCTGGGTAAAAAAGTAGATTATGTATTTATTGGCAGCTGCACCAACGGTCGTATTGAAGACTTCCGTGCATTTGCTTCTATTGTAAAAGGAAGAAAGAAAGCAGACCATGTAACTGCCTGGATCGTTCCGGGATCGCACATCGTAGAACAGCAGATCAAAGAAGAAGGTATCCTGGATATCCTGACAGAAGCCGGTTTCCAGCTGCGTCAGCCCGGATGTTCTGCCTGCCTGGCGATGAACGATGATAAAGTGCCCGCCGGCAAATACGCCGTGAGCACCAGCAACAGGAACTTTGAAGGCAGACAGGGACCAGGTTCCAGGACCATGCTGGCCAGTCCGCTGGTAGCCGCCGCTGCAGCTGTAACAGGTGTGGTAACCGATCCGAGAGAACTGATTGCTTAATCATTCCCCTTCTTACAAAATTTTATAAACGATCAACAAAAAATGGCTTACGATAAATTCACGATATTAAGGAGTACAGCAGTACCCATGCCCATCGAAAATGTGGACACTGACCAGATCATTCCTGCACGATTCCTCAAAGCGACAGAGCGCACCGGCTTTGGCGACAACCTGTTCCGCGACTGGCGCTATGAAACAGACGGCACACCCAAAAAAGATTTCGTTTTAAACAACCCGATCTATTCCGGTAAAATACTGGTAGCGGGTAAAAACTTTGGGAGCGGCAGCAGCCGTGAACATGCGGCGTGGGCCATCTACGACTATGGGTTCCGTTGCGTAGTGTCCAGCTTCTTTGCCGACATCTTCAAAAACAACTCTTTAAATATCGGCATCTTACCCGTACAGGTAAGTCCTGAATTCCTCGACAAAATATTCACAGCGATAGAATCCGATCCCAAAGCGGAATTGGAAATCAACCTGGACGCGCAAACCATCACCATCCCGGCTACCGGGGAAAGCGAGTCCTTTGCCATCAACAGCTATAAGAAGCACAACATGATGAATGGCTATGATGATATTGACTACCTGCAGGCCATGAAAGACGAAATCACCACATTCGCCGGCAAGAGCCTGTACTAAAAACATTCCATAAGTATTATGCCAGTGACCCAGCGCCACGTTGAAATAATGGACACCACCCTCCGTGATGGTGAACAAACCAGCGGAGTATCTTTTTCGCCATCAGAAAAATTAACCATTGCACAGCTTTTACTGACAGAAGTAAAAGTGGACAGGATTGAAATTGCCTCCGCCCGTGTTTCAGAGGGTGAATTTACTGCGGTAAAGGCAATTACCAAATGGGCCAAAGCGAACGGCTTTCTGGATAAAGTGGAAGTACTCACCTTTGTGGATGGCGACGTTTCCGTAGAATGGATGCTGAAAGCCGGCGCCAAAGTAATGAACCTGCTCACTAAAGGCTCGCTCAATCATTTAACCCACCAGTTAAAGAAAAAGCCTGCTGAACATTTTGCAGAAGTAGCCGCTGTTGTTGCACTGGCTAATAAAAAAGGACTGGAATGCAATGTGTACCTGGAAGACTGGAGCAATGGTATGCGCCATTCCAGGGAGTATGTGTTCCAGTACCTCGACTTCCTGCAAAATGTGCCTGTAAAAAGGATCATGCTGCCGGATACGCTCGGTGTGCTCACGCCCGATGAAGTGAAAGCATTTGTTTCCGACATCGTGCAACGCTACCCGAAAAGTCATTTTGATTTTCATGCGCATAACGATTACGATCTTGGTACCGCCAACGTACTGGAAGGCGTAAAAGCAGGCGCGCACGGCATTCACCTTACCATCAACGGTATGGGCGAACGGGCCGGTAACGCTTCGCTGGCCAGCGCCATCGCCGTACTGAACGATTTTTTGCCGGAGGTAAAAACCGCCGTGGCAGAAACCTCGTTGTATACCGTGAGCAAACTGGTGGAAACCTTTTCCGGGTTCCGCATCCCGGTGAATAAACCGATTGTAGGGGAAAATGTATTTACCCAAACAGCCGGTATCCATGCCGACGGCGACAAAAAGAATAAACTGTACTTCAGTGACCTGATGCCGGAACGATTTGGCCGTACCCGCAAATATGCACTGGGCAAAACCAGCGGTAAAGCCAATATTGAAAACAACCTGCAACAGCTGGGCATTAAACTGTCGGATCCTGATCTGAAGAAAGTAACGCAGCGGATCATTGAACTGGGCGACCGGAAAGAAGTGCTCACGCAGGCGGATCTGCCTTATATCATTTCTGATGTGCTGGACAGCAACCGGATCGAGGAAAAGGTGACCGTAGAAAACTATGTGCTTACCCACTCCAAAAACCTGAACCCTTCTGTTACCGTGAAGATCTCCATTGATGGGGAAGTATTCGAGGAACATTCACAGGGGGATGGCCAGTACGACGCCTTTATGAATGCACTGAAGAAGGTATACAAAAAGCTGAAGCGCGAGCTCCCTACCCTGACGGATTACGCAGTGCGTATTCCTCCCGGCGGTAAAAGCGATGCGTTGTGCGAAACGATCATTACCTGGAGGCTGAACAACAAAGAGTTTAAGACCCGGGGACTGGACAGCGACCAGACCGTATCTGCCATTAAGGCCACACAAAAAATGCTGAACCTAATCTAAACTATCAATAACAACTGAATGGCTACCAAACATATTTTAATAGTTCCGGGTGATGGAATCGGACAGGAAGTAACTGCAGTAGGTAAAAAAGTATTGGACAGGATTGCTGAAAAATTCGGTCACACCTTTACTTACGACGAAGCGCTGATAGGCCACGTAGCCATTGAAGCTACCGGTAACCCGTTGCCGGATGAGTCGCTGGAAAAGATGCGTAAATCAGACGCCGTGCTGTTTGGCGCGGTGGGTCATCCTAAATATGATAACGACCCTTCTGCCAAAGTAAGACCTGAACAGGGCCTGCTGAAGATGCGCAAAGAGCTGGGCCTGTATGCCAACCTCCGTCCTATCAAATTATTTGATGAATTACTGGGCGCATCCAGCATTAAACCTGAAATATTAAAAGGCGCAGATATCCTCTTCTTCCGTGAGCTGACCGGCGATATTTACTTTGGTGAAAAAGGCAGAAAGAATAACGGCGATACTGCCTACGACATAGCGGAATACAGTCGCTACGAAGTAGAACGCATTGCCCGCAAAGCTTTTGACGCGGCGAGAACCAGGAGAAAAAAACTCTGCTCCGTAGATAAAGCCAACGTGATTGAAACTTCACGTCTCTGGCGGGAGGTAGTGCAGAAGGTAGCCCTGGAATATCCTGACGTGGAAGTGGAGCACCAGTTTGTAGATGCCACTGCTATGTTGCTGATCAAGGACCCGCGCCGTTTCGATGTGGTGGTAACTGCCAACCTGTTTGGCGATATCCTTACCGATGAAGCTTCGCAGATAGCCGGATCAATGGGGATGCTGGCCTCCGCCTCTATTGGCGATGGTACCGGCGTGTACGAACCCATTCATGGCTCCGCGCATGATATTACCGGTAAAGGCATCGCTAATCCGCTGGCCTCTATCTTATCCGCCGCGTTGTTACTGGATATCTCCTTTGGTATGAAGGCCGAGTCAGAAGCCGTGATCAACGCTGTTGATGGTGTATTGAAAGCAGGCTTCCGCACCGCGGATATTGCCGACAAGCAAACGCCAGCCGATAAAATACTGAATACCAATGCTATGGGAGAAGAAGTGCTGAAATTACTTTAGGCAATACTGACAATCTATAAACAAATGCCTCCCTCCGGGAGGCTTTGTTGTTTTATGCCTTAAGCAGGCTTCATGTACACCTTTGAGGTGGACTTGATCCGCAAATGCCCTGACGGAATCTCCCCCATAAATGTCAGAATTGCACCACATCCGTATTCGATTTCCGCGGTATGTTTGTGATGTACTTAAAAACATATCATTATGAGAAGAATAGTTTCCTTCATGCATGTTTCCCTGGATGGTTTTGTAGCCGGACCTGCCGGAGAAATGGACTGGATCAGTGTTGGCGATGAAATATTTGATTTCGCCGCACAACGTACCAACGAGGCAGATACTGCCTTGTATGGCAGGGTTACCTACGAATTGATGGACGGCTACTGGCCCACTGCCGCCGACCATCCTAATCCAAGCAAGCATGACATTGAACACTCCCGGTGGTATAACAACGTAGATAAAATTGTGCTGTCCAATACGCTGAAGGGATTAAAGAAAGACAAAACCACGGTGATCAGTGATGACATCGCCGGTAAAATAAGTGCATTAAAACAGCTGCCCGGCAAGGAAATCATCATGTTTGGCAGCCCCGGCGCCACGCAGTCGCTGATGCAACACCAGCTGGTAGATGAATTCTGGCTGTTTGTAAACCCGGTATTGATAGGCGAAGGCATTCCACTGTTTAAAAATATCAGGGAACGGGTAGGGCTGAAATTACTGGCAAGTACCTCCTTCCCGGATTCAGGCGTGGTGTGTTTGCACTATGAAAAAAAATAAATCTTCCTGAATGTGAGCGGCCGGCAGTATCTGCCGGCCGTTTTTTATTTACCACTCATCATCTCCTAAAACATCCCGTAAGTACATACCTATATTTCCTGTAATAGGTTTCCTTTTATAGTGCTTAAATACTGCTTAATATCTACATTAGCAGTAAATAAACCCCTTCAGATGAAAAAGAAAACAGTCTTTTTTATTGCCTTTATAATTTCCGTCACTACTTACATAAATCCCTGCTTTCCGCAGGTAAAGTCTCCTGGTTTTAATATCAGCGGCGTTCTCCGTGCGGATGATCCTGCGTTGCTGAAAGAGGTGGTGATACAACTGCTGAACGCCACGGATAAGAAGATGGTAAAAATTGAATACGCCGACAGTACCGGCAGATTTACGTTTGAACAGATCCCTGCCGGCAGTTATGTGATTGCCACGCAGAGTATGGTTTTCGGGAGACATGAATCTGCTCCGTTCCGGCATGAAAAAAATACGGCGGCCGGTACTATCACATTGCAGGTAAAGACAACCGCATTAAAAGAAGCGTCGGTTACAGCGGTAAAGCCTTTTATCCAGCAGCAATACGATAAAACAGTTTTGAACGTGGAGGGTTCCATTTCCGCTGCCGGCAGCACAGCGCTGGAAGTACTGGAAAAAGCACCGGGTATTACCATTGATCAGAACGATAACATTGCCATGCGTGGCAGGCAGGGCGTGCTCGTGATGATCGACGGCAAACAGGTGCCCATGTCGGGGCAGGACCTGGCCAATATGCTGCGGAATATGTCGGCCAGCCAGATTGAAACGATCGACCTTATCACCAATCCTTCTGCCAGGTACGATGCCGCCGGCAATGCCGGTATTATAGATATCCGGCTGAAGAAAGGAAAGAAATCCGGCACTAACGGGAACGCGTCTCTCAGCCTGAGCCAGGGCAGGTACCCCAAAGTTAATCCATCTCTCAACTTCAATAGCAAACAACAACATCTCAATATTTTCGGTTCTTATAATTATAATTACCGGCAAGATATGAATGACCTTACCATTTACCGGCAGTTTTATGATGAAAACAACGCCTATACCGGTGGTAACAATTACCAGAACTTTTTTAAATACCGGAACAATAACCATAATGTGCGTGTGGGAGCTGATTACAACATTAATAAGAATGTGGTCGTAGGTTTTGCCGCCAATGGGATGTTTAATGCCAGCAACATTACGATCAACAGTGTGGCGCAATCTGTTGATGCGCACCAGGCAAATACAGGTTCCTTTATTACGCTGGGTGATAACTATCCCGGCAGGAAGAACGGGAGCCTCAACCTGAATTACAAACACACCCTGGATACCGGCGGGCGGGAACTCACTGCCGACCTGGACTATGCCCGTTTCAATTCTTCCGAAGAACAAAATTATAATACCCGTTATTATGATCTGTACCAGGCGGAAACCAAAACACCTTATGCACTCTTTGGTGATTTAAACGGCGAACTTAGTATCCGGTCGGTGAAAGTGGATTACACGCAACCCCTGAAGCTGATAGGCGCCAAACTGGACGCGGGTATTAAAAGCAGCTGGGTGAAATCAGATAATGATGTGCAGTTTTTCGACAGGAGTAACGGCGGCAATGTTTTAGACAAAGGAAAAAGTAACCGTTTTATTTACAAAGAAAACATCAATGCGGCCTATGTAAACGCTTCCCGGAAATGGAAACGTTTAAGCGTGCAGCTGGGCCTCCGGGTAGAAAATACGCTGGCCGACGGATTCCAGGTAACCAATGCTGAAAAGTTTAACCGGAACTATACACAGTTGTTCCCCAGCGGCTATGCAGGCTATGAATTCAATGCAAAACACGACCTCGGTTTTTCCGTGAGCCGCAGAATAGACCGGCCCTCCTACCGGCAGCTGAATCCATTTAAAGTATTTCTGGACCCGCTGACCTCTTCTGCGGGAAATCCATTCCTGCTGCCGGAGATCACCAACTCGTTTGAGCTTACGCATACCTTCCGGCAACAGTACACCACTAAGTTAGGGTATAGCCGTACCCGTGATAACATCCTTATTGTACTATCGCCGGATGAAGCGCCGGGAGCAGTCATCCAAACCGGCAGGAACCTGGCTAAGTATGATTATTACAATCTCAGCTTTGGCTTCCCGGTAAATATCCGTAAATGGCTTAGCAGCACCAACACAGCGCTGGTGTATTACGGGCACTACAGCGGCAACCTGGTGAATACCGATCTCAATGTGAACAGGGTATCTTTCAATTTCAATTCGGTGAATACCATTACCGTAAACGCATTGACTACCATTGAAGTGACCGGCAGTTATGAAAGCCGGGCGTATTACGGTTTCCTTGATATCAGGGGCTTCTGGTTTGTTAATGCCGGCGCACAGCGGCAGTTATGGAACCGGAAGGCATCTGTAAAACTGAATGTGGGCGATATTTTCTTTACCAACCAAACGAATGCAGTGACCCGGCTTACGGGCTATGGCGAAACGTTTAAGCAGAAAAGGGATACGCGGGTAGCGACGGTGACCTTCAATTATAAATTTGGCGGAACTGGAGCCGGTGGCGTCAAAAGGAAGACCGGCGGCGCTGAAGACGAAAAGCGCAGGGCAGGATAAAAATTTATACATTTATTGCATGAACTTAGTTACCGAACTGGAAGAACTGGCCCTGGCCACCCGTTTAAAACGGCTGGCAGAGCGCCTGTCGCAGGACGTGAGCCAGATATACAAAGAATCGGATCTGGACTTTGAAGCAAAATGGTACCTGATCCTGGAACTACTGAGCCGTGAAAAAGTAATGGCGGTTACAGAGATCTCTTCTTCGCTGCAGCTGAGCCATGCTGCTGTAGTACAGTTTACGGAGCAGATGCATACGCATGGTCTTATTAAAACGGCGCCTGACTCCAAAGACGCAAGGAGGAGACTGATTTCCCTGACGCTTGCCGGTAAGCAAATGCATAAAAAGATCGGTCCTGTTTTGCAGGTGATCAAAGAAGAAAACCGGAAATGGCTGGCCGAGGCCAGCGCAGACCTTTTGCAGCTCCTGTCTGAACTGGAGAAATCGCTGGATGAAAGAAGTATGTATAAGCGTATTAAAGTGAGCCTGGTAGAGCAATCTGCCAGGTGAACCGGTTATTTGATACCGAGTTTATCCAATACATGGTTAACCACTCTGTCGCAGCGGATAAGATGGAATGGAAACACCAGGTCGTTTTTATAGTAATCGGAAATCTTTCCACGCAGCATGAGCCGGGCCCTGATATACCGGACCTTTACGTTTACCGCGGAGATATTCAATGCAGCTGCGGTGGCTGCCACGTTTAAGCCCTCTACTTCCCGCATTACAAATACCAGGCGGTATTTCTCAGGGATTTCGAGCAGGGCAAGTTCCATTACCCTTCCCAATTCTTTATCAATAACTTTTGCCACGGGCGATTCTTTTACCCCGGCACTATTTGCCGGGTGATGATCATCTAAAACAGATAGATCCTCACTGCCCAACCGGTTTTTCTTTTTCAGCAACTGACTGCACTCATTAATCATGATCCTGGTCAGCCAGGTCCCGAAGGCGGATTCCATCCTAAACTTATCCAGATTCTGATAAGCATTGATATAGGTGGTTTGCATCATGTCTTCCACATCCATATCATTATCCAGCATGGTCATGCCTATCCGGAACAGGCGGGCATTGTGGCGGCGCATCAGTTGCTCATAGAGGCGCTCTTCACCGGCCAGTACTTTAGTGATTAATTCGTAGTCAATTTCGGTGTCGGTTTTCGGCAGTGTGGTCATTCTTCTTTTATTAGATGATAAATCGACTGAGAAGTTACAAAAAACTTTTATGGGATTTTGTAACCATTTGAATTTTTTATACTCTAATTAAAGGAGGGCCGGTTAACGGCCCCTGATTTTTGACATAACCTAACTTGTGAAGCAGCTGCTATGAAACCAGATAACATTTTTCATCTGCCCGGCATAAAAATGCCGGAGCTAACCCATCAGAAGATCCAGGAGCTGAAGAAAACAGCGAAGGGAAAACTCATTACCGGTACTCCCATGGAGGCTTTCCAGGCATTGGTGAGCTCAATGGAAATTGCGCTGCAGGAGCAACTGGCGCAATATGATTATATCCAGCAAACCGTAATGGACAGCGCCAAACGGAAAATGCTGCTCCTGGAAATGCTGGACGATCATCTCTACCTCGAATTTGCCTATCATATTATGTTTATTAAATGGCGGGAGCAACAAATCAGTAAAGCATCCTGAGAGGGATGCCGGTGACGGATGCTGCTAATCTCATTAAAACTATACATTTGCACACAAACAAATGCTATGGAGAATTACAGCATCGTCATTTTTATACTGGCCATCATGATTATGCTGTCTGCGGTGGCAGACAAGATAAAGTTACCTTACCCTGTGCTGCTGATCTCCGCGGGAATAGGCATCGGATTTATTCCGGCCCTGCCAAATATCACGCTGAACCCGGATATCGTGTTCCTGATATTTCTCCCGCCATTGCTATATGACGCTGCGTTTAACATCTCCCCACAGGAATTTAAAACCAACTTCAACACCATTGGTACATTGGCGATAGGGTTGGTGTTTCTGACAGCGGGGGCCGTAGCGGTGATTGCGCATTATCTTATTCCCGGGATGAGCTGGCCGCTGGCTTTTGTGCTGGGCGCTATCCTGTCGGCCACAGATGCGGTGGCAGCCATGAGCATTACCAAAGGACTGGGACTTTCACATAAAACGGTGACCATTCTTGAAGGGGAAAGCCTGATCAACGATGCTTCGGCACTGGTAACTTATCATTTTGCCATTGCGGCGGCCACCGGTACCGCCTTTGTTTTCTGGAAGGCCTCCCTGGAATTTGTTATGCTGATGGCAGGTGGCGTGCTGGCGGGTATAGTAGTAGGCAGGATATTGGCGATGATCCTGAAAAGGGTGCATCAAAACGACCTGGTGACCATCAGCTTTATGCTGCTGATGCCATTTGTTACCTACCTGATGGCAGAAGAGCTGCATGTTTCCGGCGTGATTGCAGTAGTAGTGCTTGGGCTGATGATTGCGCGGATCAGCGGGAAAGTTTTCCCGGAGAAATTAAAGCAACAGTCCAGGTCCATCTGGGATATTATCATCTTCCTGCTGAACGGGCTTATCTTTATTATCATCGGGCTGCAGTTTCCTTATATCATTAAAAGTATTCCCAGTCACCAGATCCTGCCGTATATCGGTTATGGATTTATCATTACCCTCGCCGCTTTGTTATTGCGCATGGGCAGGGTATTCCTGCAACAGATCAATTTAGACCAGGCTTTCAAAAAGGGCAAAGGCAGGATCACTGAAAACGCGTTGCTGGATTTCAAGAACAGCCTGATCATCAGCTGGTCCGGTATGCGCGGTATTGTATCACTGGCCATTGCCATTGGGCTACCGATGACACTGAAAGATGAAGCCCCCTTTCCGGAGCGGAATGCCATCATTTTTATTTCTGTGGTAGTGGTGTTGTTTACCCTTATCGGGCAGGGTATCTCTTTACCGTGGATTGTGAAAGCCGTAAAACTCTCCCCGGCAGATAAAAAAACGCCGCATTAACTTATCACAACAGCCGGAAATATACTATCTTACTACTAAAGGATGCGTGGATGAAAAAATCACTGTTGCTTTTCAACTGCCTTATTTTATTGTTCCTTCCTGCTATTGCCCGGCAGGAGCCGCCAGATACGGTTAAAACAGGAATATACATTACCAGCATTCATGACATCGACTTCAAACAAAGTGAGTTTACTGTCAACCTCTGGTTGTGGCTTACCTATAAAAACAAGCAGTTCGATTTTATACAGAACCTGGAAATCCCCCAGGCAAAAACCTTTACCAAATCCTACTCCACTATCGACTCTTCCAATGGCCGGATCTATTTGCTGATGAAGCTGCAATGCGTGATGAAGGACTCCTGGAGGATCAACAACTTTCCTTTTGACCGGCAGCGTTTGCGGTTTTCCATTGAGAACTCACAGTTTGATGCCAAATCACTTGTGTTTTCAGTGGACTCACTAGGCAAACATTTTGACCCGCGCTTTACGCTGAGAGGCTGGGTGATCGACAGCTTCCGGATCAATACCGGTATAAAAGCCTATGAAACCGCGTTTGGCGACGAAAATATCGGCAGGCCACATACAGAGTACAGTAATTTTACAGTGAGAATAGGCATCAACAGGGATGCTACCCAGTTGTTCTGGAAGATGTTTCTCGGCATGTACGTTTCTTTCCTGATTGCTTACATCTGTTTTTATATTCACCCTGATAATATTGATTCGCGGTTTGGACTTGGTGTTGGATCGCTGTTTGCCGCCATTGGTAACAAATATATTATTGATTCCTCTCTCCCCGACTCTACTACTTTTACGCTGGTAGATACCCTCCATGGCATTACCCTGTTCTTTATTTTTGTGGTGATCACTTCTTCTGCATGGTCGTTGCAGCTTATTAAAGCAGGTAAGTTTAAGCAGAGCCGCCGGCTGGATATCGGTTTATCGATAGGTGTGCTGCTGGTATATGTGCTGCTGAATATTTATTTTATTACACAGGCGGTGTACGGAAATTAGCAAGCTAAAAAAATAAACATAGTAATAGTAGTTCCCATGTAAAAAATATTAATTTGCGGGAACTTATACCTATTACAAGCTATGAAATTGAAGTTTCTATGTTGTGCATACCCGCTGTATGCCTTCGCCGCCATGTTCCTGTTAACCGGCAAAGCCCATTCACAGGACATCTACACCCCGGCGACCGTTAACACCTCCTTTCTGCATAATGCTTCCAGTAAGCTGGAAAAGGAACACAAGGATGTAATCAGTCATCTTCCAAAAGAAAACCGCGACATGTATAAGGAAATATATGGCAAGCGGTGGGAAAATATCAAGTCCAAGTTTGAAGAGAAGGAAGTGTATACTGCTCCTGCTGCGCAGAAATATATCGACAGCATGCTGACGGCGATTGTGCAAACCAATCCTTTGCTACAAGGCCGTGAAATACATGCATACTTTTCAAGGTCGGCCGTACCCAATGCCAGTTATATAGGCCAGGGCGTTATTCTGTTCAATATGGGCCTGTTCCGGCAGTTGAAAACCGAAAGCCAGGCGGCATTTGTGCTGTGTCATGAACTGGCGCATTACTACCTGCATCACAACGAGAACTCCATTAAGAAATATGTGACAGACATCAACTCAAAAAGTGTGCAGCAACAGTTAAAGAAAATCAAGAAAGAGAAATACCGGAAGCAGGAGCATCTTGAAGAACTGAATACCCTGCTGAAATTCGACAGCCGCCGGCACAGCCGCGATCATGAGTCAGAAGCAGATTCGCTGGGACTGGAATTCCTGCATAACAGTCACTTTAATACTGCCGATGCTCTTACCGCGCTGGCGTTACTGGATACCATTGATAACGACTCCCTGGATATCAAACCCTGTCTTGAAAAGATGTTCCGGTCGAAAAGCTATCCTTTCCAATCGCGTTGGTTAGCGAAAAGCGATCTGCTACTGGGTGGCCATGCGCAATTATTAAACGATCACGCGGTGGAGGATTCATTAAAAACGCATCCCGACTGTAAAGTACGGATCAACGTACTGGCGCCGGCGGTAGCTGAATACAGCAGGGAAACAAACAACAACAGCATTAATCCCGCAATGTTTGAAAAACTGAAGAAGGAATTCTCCTATGAAACTATTGAGTATGCGTATACCAATAACAACTATACGTCCAGCCTGTATCAAACCATTACGCTGTTGCAGGAACAACCGGAAGATGCCTACCTGATTTGCCAGACAGGCAAAATACTCAACAGCTGTTACCAGGCACAGAAGCAGCATCATATCGGCGATAAAATAGCGATGCCGGCGCCGGGCAACCCGGACTCTTATAACCTGCTGGCACAATTTATCAGGAACCTGTACCTGGAGGATTATGCCCGGATCAGCAACAGCTTCCTGGAACAGTACAACGCCAGGCTCAACAGCTACCCGGTATTCCAGAAAGAAATGGCAAGAAGTATTTCTTACGTACAGCCTTAACCGTTAACAACATCTATCCCTATTAACTAAAATATATGATACGGAAAATACTGATTTCCCTTTTTTGTACGATGATGTTCGTCACTATGGTATATGCGCAGAGAAGACTAAACCTCGGCGATGTATCCAACATAAGAGTGGCCAACAGCGGCAATATTATGCGGAATAAAAAAATTACCGGCTACTTCCTGCTGGTAATCAAGGATCAGCTGAGCAAAGATACCATCCGGTACAGCCTGCAGATCCTGGATGAGAACATGCACAAGGTAAGGGAATATGAATACCTGGATGCAAAGGACGTATACGTATGCGAAGCGGCTTCCAACGACAGCACCACCGCATTCCTCCTGAGTAATTCCCATACAGGCGACATGGAATTAAAGATCCTGGATGCAGATGGGCAGCTTAAATTCTCTTACAAAAGACCTTATGTAAAGGGACAGGGAAAGCCAAACATTTATTACAGTGCTTATCATGATATCAGGGATGCCAACCATTCCCTTTTTGATGCAGGCACACATGGCTATATGGCCATACTGGATGTACGTCATCGCATTCACACCGCTGTATTTGAAGTGAATTATTTTGATGCTGCTAAGAAAAAGCACTGGAAATATACGCAGCCAAAAGAAGCACACAAAGAATGGGTAGCCGAATTCATGGCTAAAACGGATAACCTGATGCTGCTGGAAGTTACCCGCAGCAGGAAGAATAATAAGTGTACTTCTTCCCTCACCGCATTTAGCATTGAGTCGAAGAAAAAAGTTTTTGAACTGAAAGAAAAAAAAGAAGCTTATCACCTGGTACCTTCTTTCGTAATGCCGAAGCCCGGCACTGATACCATCACCGTGGCAGGTGAATATTTCAAGGGGGCCAATAAGGTGAGAGGCCGCGCCAGTAAAGGAATCGGTTTTTATGATATCGACTCAAAAGGCAACATCCTCACCAGCACCTACAACGCCTGGAATAAGGAACTGTCCGGCACTTTAACGGCTAACAAAAAAGGGAAATACCAGGGGTTGGGGTATCTTTATCTCCATAATATGATTCCCGGACCTGATGGTAAATTATTTGTGGTAGGAGAAGGTTATAAAAGGGTCCTGAGCTCGCAGGGCGTGATGTTTAATAACACCAAACTGATCTCTACAAACCTGGTGATGCTGGAATTTGACGGTAAGTACCACCTCAAACGCACCAACGTTTATGAGAAGCAACGCATCACCCTCCGGGATATGGCCGATTTCAGGAATATCCATAAAATGGGTTATGCCAGTAAACGATACAACAGCTTCGACTATAAACTCACGACCATTACGGAAGACTATAAAAACTTTTCCATTTGCTATACCGATATGCGCAGGGTCTCCAAAAAAGAAAGGGGCGCTTATCATATTATACGCTACAATGGCCTGAAGTTCCGCAATGATGATTTGCCGATACAGAAAGATAAGACCAATATCAGTATATACCCGGCTAAAGCGGGGAACCTGCTGATATTTGAAACGAATGAGAAAGGTAGTTCGATGCGGATGGAGAAGGTGAGTTGATTTTCCCTTACTTCTTCACCCGGTAGAAACTAATGTCCCTTCTTTGCTCAAAGCCCATGTGCTCATATAAACGCACAGCCCGTTCATTGGTGCGGGTTACATGTAAAAAGGAGGTGATGCCCGCGCCGGCGTGCTGATAGCATAGCTGTGTAATCAGCTTTTGCGCATATCCGCGGCCGGTGTGATCGGGGTGCGTACAAATGGCGCTCAATTCGGTGAACCCGGTGAGCTGCATGCGTTCGCCGGCCATAGCGATGAGCTGGCCATTGTGCCGGATGCCATAGTAGTTGCCCATCAGGCGTGTACCGTGATTAAAAAATCCTGGTTGAATGCTGTTGATCAGTTCATACATATCGCCGGCGTCTTCTGGCCCCAGCAGGTGCACCATGGCCGCGTCCTTTTCAGACAAGGGGGCTGGCATCGTTGTCAGTATCATCTGGGCGCAGGGCAGTTCATTTTCTACGGTCCAGGTACCCGGTAACACAGGCAATTCACCGACGATATAAAATGTTTCCCCGGCATCAATCAAAGTATCGAGTGCGGCAATGCTGTCGTTATCGGTTTGCCTGGCGGCAACAAAGGGTGCAATTTCCCGCTGGTATCTTTTCGCCTGGTCTGTTCCTTGTGCAAAGTACGCATGCGTAGTGGTTAACGCGCCCCAGGCGGGGTTGTCTAAGATGGCTTCCTTCATGCATCGAAATTATACATTTATCAGAAAAAATAACCGGGGAAGAATATTTTTTTCAGGAAGTTCATCCCATAAAAAAGCGGTTTCCTTTGCAGGAAACCGCTTTTCTTTTTATACCTGTTAGTGTTCCAGGTTTAATATTTCTATCCTTCTGAAATCAACGGGTTGCCCTTCGCTTTGCAGGGCAATAAAGCCTTTGGAGAGGAGCCTGCCATCTATTTTAATGGTGGAGTCGTAGTTGTTTACCACACCACCGCCAATCTGTGGCTTGGAATATTGCAATACGGTATCGCCGTTGATGATATGCGTGATCAGGGAATCGCCCAGTACAATCAGTTCGCCCCTCACCCATTGCTCGCCTTCATAAGTTTTGGAGGTGGATTCAATACAATGCGTTTCATCCAGTTTTCCTTTGTAAACCACATTGGTGCCCGGCGAGCACATGTTACCGGTTGGGCGTGGCTTACCATCACCTAAGCCAGCCAGCAGCTGCATTTCCACGGAGATGGGCCAGTCCTGCTCCTTAGGCATGGTGCGCGGGTCCTGGGAGTGAAACATTACGCCGCTGTTCAGCAATGTATATTCCGGTGCGGACGGATACCATTTTCCTACAAACCGGTATTCAAATTTGAGATGATAATGTGAGAAGGGTTGCTTATAATAAAGATGCCCGAACTGGTCGTTAAAGTCGCCGTACTGATCATAGCGTATCTTGATGATGCTGTCTTCTACCCGGAAAGTATTTCCAAAGTTCTCTCCTGGTTCGTGGTGATGGATTTTCACGATCCAGTCGTTGATATCCTTACCATTAAACAGGGACACCCATTCCTGTTTTTTTTCGGATTGTTTTACTTCATTACAGGAAACACTGCCTGCCAGCAGTGCTATCATCAATAGTTTACGCGAGATACGGACTTTGCTCATATAGATAATTAAAGATTTTTTCATTTTATTGTTTTCTGCTGCCTGGTTTTGGAAATACCTGGTGTGTTTGCGCCCATTGGTACCAAAGGGTTTGCAGCTGTTGTACCTTTTCGGGATACTGTGCCGCCAGGTTATTTGTTTCCGTTTTATCGGCAGCGAGATTAAATAATTGCCAGGTGGTATCATTGCTGAGCGACACCAGTTTCCAGTTGCCCGAGCGTGCATACCGTGCACCGAAGTGTTCATTGAACAGCTGATCGTGCCCGGTTGTTTTTTTATTTTTGAAAGATGGCAACAGGCTCATACCTGTAGTGGCCGGGATCTTATGACCATGGTATACTTGTGGATATTGCGCATGGGCGAGTGCGGTAAACGTAGACATAAAGTCCATTACATGTCCCGCATGATCACTGAAGCCTCCTTTGTTAGTGGTAATTCCTTTGGGCCAATAAGCGATCAATGGTGTGTGGATGCCGCCTTCATATGATTCTGCTTTCCAGTATTGATAAGGTGTATTGGCTACGTTGGCCCATGTTTGCCCGATGGAAGCATACGTGGTTTGCGGGCCCGGCATTGCCTGTTTTTTGGTGGCATAAACGATCTTGCGGCCATCGCGGGTTTCATCGGGGCGGTCGAAACCAGGGCCGTAGTTGGCGCAATTTTCCGGGCTGGCGCCATTATCAGACAGGAACAGGATGAGGGTGTTGTCCAACTGCCCTGTTGCTTTCAGCGCTTCCATAATGCGACCAATGCCCTGGTCCATCCGGTCGATCATGGCGGCGTGCACTGCCATGGCCATGGCATCCCAGGCGGTATCAGGGTTTTGCGCCCAGGTCTGATCCTGATTCCAACGTTTAGGCAACGGCGTAGTGGCCTGATCAACCAGTCCCATTTTCACCATTTTGTTATAGCGGGCGGTGCGGATAGCTTCCCAGCCTGCCTTGTAGGTGTCTTTATACTTTGCAATATCTTCTGGCAATGCCATCAGCGGCCAGTGTGGCGCATTGTGGGCCACATACAGAAAGAAAGGCTTTTCTGTTTCCGCGTAGCCTTTGATATAAGCCACAGCCGTATCGTTGATAGCATCGGTGTGATAATAGTGATCAGGCACTGCTGTGATGGGTGTTGTTCCGCTTACCAGGCTGAAGGGATCAAAGAAATCCACTACTCCCCAGATGGTGCCGAAGAACTTATCAAAGCCCCTGCTGGTGGGATACTGCGCTATGGGGGAAAAGTCGCCGAATGTTTGATGGTGATTAAGCCAGGCCATTTGTTCAGCCGGGGTTTTCTGTCCGACTGTATTAGATACATGCCACTTGCCTGACATGGCGGTCTGGTAGCCGGCTGTTTTCAGTACTTCCGCCAGAGTTACTGCGTTAGTGGAAATATGTCCCTGGTACCCGGGCTCATCCTCTGCCTCGGTCATCTTACCGATGCCAGCCTGCTGGTTATATAAACCGGTGAGCAGCGAAGCGCGGGTAGGGCAGCAACGGGAAGTATTATAAAACTGCGTATACCGGATACCGTTAGCAGCGAGGAAATCGAGATTGGGTGTATGGATTTCACCACCATAGCAGCCGGCATCGGAAAAACCCATGTCATCCGCGAGGATGACGATAATATTGGGCCGCGCGTCTTTCCTCAGCGGCTGTTTACTTTTTTTAAACCCTGTGAGCAGCAGACTGCTCAACAGGAATGGAACAATATAAACTGACTTTGGTTTTACATTCATGGGTTCTCACCGTTTTATTACTATTGCTGCGGCTATACCGGATTCCCGTTAAAATAAAATAAAACGGACAGAAAAGTAAATAAACCGGATGATTGGGAAGAATTATTTTGGCAACCGGTTAAATTTTCCCCGGACCAGTTATTTCTTCCAGGGCAGCAGCCAGCTCACCGGCTTCGGAGGTAATGTTCCGGATAACGCCTTTTTTATCCACGATCAAATGCGTGGGATAAAGATTTACCTGGAGACTGTCGCTGATATAACGCTCCGGCACAGGGATCACGGCATAGTCAAATATTGTTTTTTTCATAAAGCTGCGCAGTTGCTCCCGGTCGTCGAATGCCAGGCTTAAAAAAAGCACGTCGTCCCGGTTACGGTATTGCTGCACCAGCTGGTTTAACCGGGGCATTTCTTTCACGCAGGCCACGCAATGAATAAACCAGCATTTCACGACAAGTATCTTGCCACTGGTTGACTCCTTCGTGTATGCCTGGCCGTTAATATCTTCCAAAGAAATAAAAGGAAAAGGTTTTCCTTCTCTCTTATAGTATCCATAATAAGTTTTCCCGTAGTACTGCAGTGCACTTCTGACACCGGCGGGTGTTGAATCCGGCAGCGGGTAGAGTTTATACTTCACTGATGAATCTGCCGTAACAAGCTTCAGCGGAAGATAGTTGCCGCTCGCAAATGCCTCCAGGAATGCTTCCCGGCTGATTTCATGCGATGCGGTATCCAATGCTGTATACTTCACCGTGAGCATCATCTCACCTGTTTTGTAGTAATAAAGGGAAGCGTAATCACGAAGAATGGCGTCGGGCGCTATCGCGGGTTCCCCGGGTTCAGGTCCGGTTGATTTATCCGCCGGCTGTGAGCAGGCGCAGAAAAGAATAATAATAAGCGTCAGTGTACGGGCAGGCAGCATATGGTATCCATTTACAGGTATGCATAAGTTACAAATTATTTCCTTACCCTGTTACTCTCTTCTGCCGCCCCGCTGCGCTGCTTCCGCTGCAGCTGGTTCCCGAAAGTTTTTGCCCATGTCAGCTTTATGATCTGCATTTTGCCTGATTCCGGCTGGAAGGTAACTTTACTTTTCAGGTTAAACGCCTCTTCCGCCAGCGTCCCGAAATAACTGCTGATGTGCACCGTGCGTAGTATATCCGTTACCGTTAGCTGGAGACTTCCCCCGTTTTTATTCAGTTCTTTTTTAAGACCGGCATTCAGCGCACCGAACGGATCTACCTTTTTGGAACCATCGTACGACGCACTGTTATACCAGCCGGAGATTTCGAGGTAGAAACGGGCAGGCAATGTAAAGGCCGTGGAGAAGTTAGTATTAAAGCCAAAATATTGTTTCTCTACTGGTGTGGCGGTATAGTCCAGTTTAAATTGCCGCCATCCACCCGTAAACCCGAAGTTCATATTCCACCAGTCGCTCACCTTCCAGGGCAGCAGCGCCTGAAAGGAAACATTATCCTGGAACAACAGGTTTTGCGGAGATACCCATATCACTTCCCCTGCGGGATTGGGTGTAAGCTGGTAGCGGGCTATGGGTGCATCATCCCTGCTGTAAAGCAGGGAAAACGAGTAGCCGTGATAGTTATAACCAACCTTTACATTGTTGGTGATCGTTGGCTTCAGCATAGGGTTGCCGGTTTCCACCGAAGTGGGTCCCGAGTAAATGACAAATGAGGCCAGGTCGTTGTAAGCAGGACGGCTGATCCTTTTTGTATAGGACAGTTGCCATTCCGCTTCCTTTTTTTTCCATGTCAGGAAAATGCCCGGAAAGAACTTACCGGAGGTTCGTTTGGTGATCTGTTGCTTATTTTCCGGATCATCCATTTGTGTTTGTACATATTCATATCTCAAACCGGCTGCCAGCCGTAGCGCAGGATGCAGTTGCGCTTCCAGTGAGCCATAGGCGGCCCCTATGACTTCTTTCATAATGATATTATTGATAGCGGCGGTACTGCTTACCCAGGCCTCATCCAGGAAGCTTTCTATCCTGGAGTTACTGTTGTTTTTTGTATAGGTTCCTTTCAGCCCTGTTTCAATTTTTATTTTGGGAGATAGCTGCCTGCTGTAATCCATTTTCAATACGCCGATCCGCATCGAGGACACAGAAAAGGTTCGTTGCACCGGGGCAAAAAGAGTATCGTTGGTACCCGGTGTATGGCCGGCGCTATCCACGAAAGCGCTGATACCGGCAGAGGGCCGGTTGTTTTTATAATACAGGTAATCCAGGTCGATGTTCAGCTGCTCTCCTTCGCGCATTTTTCTTTCTGCATACACAGATGCGCCCAGGTTATCCCAGTTGTTGTTAACCCTGATATCCGCATCCATGTTATAGGCGGTGGTTTTATTCACCAGGTATTCCCCGTGGTTCAACGTATGATCTGTAACCCGGCTGATGTTGCCATTGATGCTGCCGCCGATGATGGTACGCGGGGTCAGGTTCACATCTGCTCCCAGTATGATATTATGACTATTCCCCACGGACTTCGTCACGCTGAGGAAATCGGAGGAGCTGGGGCCTCCCAGCAATTGCATATCATCTGTTGCGCGGGCAAACCAGTCGTAATAGGATTTGTCGTGCGAGAAAGAATAACTTCCGTACAAGGTCGTATTGCGGAGCGTGCGGCCGAAATTAAGGCTGGCGGCGGCCTTCTCTCCATAGCCATATCCGCCGGTAAGGGAGAAATTTCCCTGGTTCCTGTTTTTCCTGATGACAATATTGATCATCCCGGCATTGCCGGCAGCATCGTACTTTGCAGGTGGTGTATTGAGCAGTTCAATTTTTTCCACGTCGGCGGCGGTCATGCCCTGCAGGTAGATCATCAGCTGATCGGCAGACATGCGCAGCAACTTGCCGTTCAGCATCACCATCACCCCACTTTTGCCATTGAGTGCAATTCCGTTGGTTCTCCGGTCGATATTTACGCCCGGTGAGCGTTCCAGTACTTCCAGGACCGAGCTCCCTTTTGTAAGCACACTGCTTTGTACATTCACCACCGTGCCATACGCCTGCTGCTGCAACAGGGGCTTGTTTGCCCGCACCATCACTTCTTTCAGCTGTTTCAGCGCCGGCAGGCTGTCCGGCGTGGCGGATTTCCCGGATGCCTGTGCCCGGGTATCCAGGGCCGGGGACAACAGTAATAAGGTAAGGAGTACATAGTTCATAAGAGATCACTTCTGCTGCAAATAAATGCGTATCCGCAACGCCGGAAAAACCCGAATGACCACGGGCGGCAGGAGATTGACCACCTGCACAAAAGGCATCGTTTCCCGGCTAAATCCCTGAAAAGCCGGGAATACGGCCGTTCAGCAGCTGCGGTATGCGGGTCATCATTTATTTGCTGCCATTGACATAGTACCGGGAGAGAATCAGCAAAATGTGGTTATCTTTAGTAACAGGTAATTTTTTATATGCTGAACACTAATACAAGCCGGAACTGGCTGCTGAAATATAAACTTTACCACATCCCCTTCTGGTGTCTTTACCATTACCTGTGGTGGGTAGTGGCAATAGGGAATCCTGTGAAAGCTGCCAACTCCATTATCTTATTCCCTTTCTATATCAAGTTTGCGTTTTATGTGATATTCCAGGCAGCCGCGGTATATTTCAATCTCTATTACCTGATTCCAAAATACCTGGAAAAGGGCAGGTATACCGCCTATATTACGTTGCTGGTGCTTACCATCGCGGCAACTGCCTGCGCTATTGTTGGCGGGTATTATCTTTGTTCAGCAGTATCAGGAAAAAGCTTTGCCGTACTTTTCGGGCCGGGAGATTACTGCTTCCTGCACTTCTTTGGCAATGCCCTGCCCTCTACCCTTGCCAGCATGACACTGGCCATGAGCATAAAGCTGACCAAAAGCTGGCTGCAAACCAAAAGGAGACAGCAACTGCTGGAAACAGAAAAACTGGAAACAGAACTTAACTTCCTGAAGAACCAGTTTAATCCTCATTTTCTTTTTAATACTATTAACTCCATCTTCTTCCTGATCCATAAAAACCCGGATGTGGCCTCTGCTTCCCTGGCGAAGTTTTCAGAGTTGCTGAGGTACCAGCTATATGAATGCAATGATAAACAGATTGCCCTCAGCAAAGAGATCGGCTACCTGGAAAATTCTATCGAACTGGAAAAACTGCGGCTTAACAATAACGTGGAAGTTTCGTTTGCGTATCACCGGCAGCCTGTATCACACCTGAGCATCGCCCCGTTTATACTCATGACCTTTGTGGAAAATGCGTTTAAGCATGTATCCAAACAGGCCGATGGGCCTAACTGGATCAGGATACAGCTGCACCTCGACGGACCGCAGCTGGCATTCACTGTTTCCAACAGCTGTGCGGCAGACGAATACAGCGCACCCATTATTGATTATGGCGGTATCGGTTTAAAAAATGTGCAGCGGCGGCTGGACCTGGTATATCCCGGTCAATATGAACTGGACATACTCCGCGAAGCCGGCAGCTTTGAAATACGGCTGCAGCTGGAACTGGCCGAACTCACGGTACCACAATTACTATCTACCTAAAATGCCTTTATTATGATCAACTGCGTGATTACAGACGACGAACCACTGGCCAGGGAAGGCATCGCCAGTTATGTAAAGGAAATAGATTTCCTCACGCTGACCGGCATCTGTGAAAATCCTGTGGAGTTGGTAAACCTGTTAAAGCGGCAACCAGCCGATCTTATCTTCCTGGATATACAAATGCCTAAACTCAGCGGGCTGGATTTTCTGAAGATGGTACAAAATCCGCCGATGGTGATTATCACCACAGCGTTCCCCGAATATGCGCTGGAAGGTTTCCAGTTAAATGTGCTGGACTATTTATTGAAGCCCATTACGTTCGACCGGTTCTTCAGATCGGCCACCAAAGCGAGGGACTATCACCAGTTGGTAAACCCGCCCGCCAAAAACAACTCCACGCCCGTGGAAGCCGGCGCGGATCACTTTTTTATTAAATGTGGCAGCCGGTATGAAAAGATCCAGGTGGAAGATATTCTTTTTGTGGAAGGCATGCAGAACTATGTAAGCATCTATACCCGCAAGGGAAAATATATAACCCTGTTATATCTCAAAAACCTGGAGCAGCAATTACCCGCCCAGGCATTTATCCGGGTGCATAAATCTTATATTGTAGCAGTGAATAAAATAGACAGTATCCAGGGGAATGAAATTTGTATACAATCGCACCAGATCCCTATCAGCCGCAATTACCGCGAGGCAGTGATCCAACAGGTGGTCATGAACAGGTTATGGGATAAAGTTTCGCGGCCCCCCTTGCCGTAAGGTCAAAACATTGTATTTTTGGCGCCCTAAAAAAAGCCTCTGAATCCTTGCGATCCAAAGGCTGCTAACTCAAAGTAAATCTGATTATGTAAATGTAGTCCTGCCTGGCGGTAGATACCGGCCGGCATCATTTCGTATCCTTTTTCAGTCAGGTTCCTTTAACAGGTGCCTCGCAAAAACGGGGTAACCCTGAAAAAAAGAATGGCGGCTTTTAAGAAACAAAACTGCTGGTATTCCTTTTTTCAATATGATGATCAAAAACGTTTCCAGGTATACCCCAAATATAACATGGACGCGGAGTTTCCACAATACCGGCATACTATGATTTATTTATACCTGTTTTCAGGTATTTTTGCCGGCAACGATCATGTATACCCAATTGTTTTATATTTTGGCTTTATGAGAAGACTATCTTTCCTGATTTTCCTGGTTACAGCAACTTCCTGGTGCAGTGGACAGGCGCCTCCGCTGAATGAAAAGGCGCTTACAGACAGCCTGGAAAATGTATTGCAACGGACTACATCCGACAGTATCCGTGCCCGGGCACACTATTCCCTGTCGGAATACTGGGCTGTCAACGATTCGCTGAAGTCATCACAACACCTGGAAAAAGGAAAGCAATACAGTGGAAAGAATTCCTTCCTGCAGGCGCTTTACTATTACTATGAAGCGAATATGCTGAAGAAATCCGCGCCTGACAGAAGCCAGTCCGCCTTCCTGAAAGCAGATACCTTACTCAGCAGGTTTAACACTTCCGAAGCCTATTCTTTCCGGTCTAAAGCCTGGTACGACTATGGCGCTATTGCCCAACGGAAAGACGATTATAAAGCATTTGCAGATGTCTTACTAAATAAGGCGATTCCGCTGGCACAACAGGCCGGCGATCAAACGGTAGTGGGGAAAGATTACCTGGCGGTGGGAATCGTTTTTAAAAATGCGGGACAGTTCGACAAAGCAGAAACCTACTGCCTGAAGGCGATAGAAACTTTCAAAAACGCGCACTCCCCTACGCATGAACTGGTAACTGCCTATCATACCATCGCAGAAAATTATTCGCTGTCGGCCCAGAATGCCAAAGCAAAGCCTGCGCTGGACAGCGCCTGGAAGCTATTGGCGCCTTTCCCGGAATCTGAGTACCTGTTGGATCATTATGCCGCCGAAGGGATGTATTATACCCTTGAAGGGAAATTCAAAGAGGCGCTTGCCAGCCTGGACAAAGGAATACAACTGGCCCGGAAGAAAGGTTTGCGTTATGAAGAGCAACGGTTACAAATGCAGCAGTTTTACGCTTATTTCAATGATAATAACTTTGTAAAAGCGAAAGAGATGGCCACGCTGCTGATGCAGCAGAATGAAACAATGAAGCTGGTAACTAACCGCCTCCAGTTGTTTTACGGGATGGCACTTACCTGCGAAAACCTCCGGCAGATGGCGCCCGCCTATACATGGATGAAGCGTTACAGTGAGCTTAGCGACAGTCTTACCAAAGCACAGCTTACCAACGATGTTCATGCCCTGGAAATAAAATTCCGGAACGCAGAGAAGCAGAAAGAAATAGATGCGCTGAAAGCCAAAAGCATCCAGGATGCGCTGCATACCAAAAATGCCCGGCTGGTAAACTCATTGCTGGGCGCCGCTATTGTCATTTTACTGGTGGTATTGCTGTTTGCCGTTTTCGTTTACCGCAGCAAGCAGAAACTGGCGGCGCAAAAAGAGCTAAGCTACCGGCAACACCTGCACGAAATAGAACAACAACAACAATTACAGTTCAGCCAGGCCGTGTTACAGGGCGAAGAGCAGGAACGCCGCCGGCTTGCCAGGGACCTGCATGACGGCCTGGGCGGCATGCTTGCCGGCGCCAAGATAAACCTCTCTGCACAAATTGAAGATACCTACTCGCAGGACCAACGGGCCGAACTGGAAAAGATCACGCTTCAGCTGGATCATTCTGTTACAGAACTCCGGCGCATCGCACATAATATGATGCCCGTTAACCTGCTGAAATTTGGTTTGAAGACAGCGCTCAAAGATCTCTGCGAATCACTCATGAATGACGCTACCCGTATTGACTTCCAGGACCTGGGAATTGAAGATACCCTCCGGGAAGAAGTACAGATCCACATCTACCGCATTGTACAGGAGCTGTTGTCCAATGCTATCCGCCATGCGCAGGCGACCAATATCATACTGCAATGCAGCCAGAACGACCATATCTTTTTTATTACCCAGGAAGATAATGGCAAAGGTTTTGACACGCAGGCGGCGGGTAAGGAGAAAGGCATTGGCTTAAGCAACATCCGTAACCGGGTGGGATTCCTGAAAGGAAAAATTGATATTGACTCTGCCGCGAACGAAGGCACCACCATAAATATTGAATTACATGTTGATTAATCCCGCTACACTCGCTATTGTAGACGACCATCCGATTGTACTTGAGGGACTGCAGAAGTTGCTCACGAATGTGAAGAGCATACAGATTACCGGGTGCTTCACTTCCGGAATGGCTTTTATGTCTTTCCTGAAAGAAAATAAAGTAGATGTACTACTGCTGGATATCACGCTGCCGGATGCCAACGGGATAGAGCTATGCCGGGAAATTAAGGCGCTGTCGCCCGACACACACGTACTGGCACTAAGCAATCATTCTGAACGCAGCATGATCCTCCAGATGATCCAGAACGGCGCTACGGGGTACCTGTTGAAAAATATTTCTTCCGAAGAACTGGTGGCCTGTATCCAGGAAGCACTCAGCGGAATGATCACTTTCAGCAAAGGCGCCAAAGAAATTATGGCACGCCCTTCCATCAGCGAACTAAAAGGTATTCCGCAGCTCACTAAACGGGAAAAGGAAATACTGCACCTGATAGCAGATGGTAAAACCACCCCCGACATTGCGCAGCAGCTTAACCTTAGCCCGTTAACCGTAGAAACGCACCGGAAAAACCTGATACAGAAGTTCCAGGTAAGAAATGTGGCCGCGCTGATTAAAATGGCTGCTCAACAAGGGCTGTTATAAGAGCTGTTTATTTATGCAGTCCTTTCCTGCGCAGATAAGCCAATAGCTTTTCAGGATAATCTGTCTGGATCACATTGGCAAAGGCCGCGTCTTTACGCAGCTGATCAAAACCGGCATCGTCTTTTTCTGATTCCAGTTTATCATACTTTCCCAAAGCGTTCATCCATACCCGTGTGCCGCCGGTGGTAATGCTTTTCACCAGGGAATCGGAGTAAAAAGAAGCGTCTCCGTGAATAACCGGGAACTTGCCCTGCTTCGCGGCCATTTGTTGTATTTCTGCTATTTCCGCCACACTGTGCGCGCGGGGCATTACCGGGATCTCCGGATTCCAGCTGTACAGGGTGGGCGCTGTATGATGATCATAGATAAAGAACAGGACCTGTTCTTCCATTCCATGTGCCGCAATCTGGGCAAAGGCCTGCCTGGCTGCCGGCTCGCTCTCTTCCTTAAAATCTACATCTACAATAATTCTTCCTTTGGTGATCTTTAATACCTGTTCAAAAGAAGGGATAGTCTCCGTGGTGGGTTTTCCTTTAAAAAGTAAGGGAAACTGCTGCAGTTCGTGGTAGGTATAATCCCTTACCTTGCCGGGTTTCCCGGTGGTGCGGGTAATGGTTTCATCGTGCATAAGCACGAGGATATGATCTTTTGTTTCATGCAGATCTATTTCCACGATATCAATACCCTGTTCAACAGCTTCCTTCACAGCAGCGAGTGAGTTCTCCGGGTATTTGTTATGCGAAGCACGGTGTGCCGCCACCATGATATGTTCCGGGTGATGTTTAAACTCGTCGAGGATAGCGTCTGCAGGCGTTTTTTGCTGTGCGGTTACCGGCAGGCTGATGGCACATAAGGTTGCTAATAATAAACGGTTCATCAGGTATTTATTTTTTTACAGCGATAGACAGGATGTTCCTGTGAAAGTATATTATTTCACAGAAGATCCCTACCGGCTTAATAAAAAAATAATCTTAGTAATCATAGGTGTCGGTTGCCGGAAAAAATAGTTACATTATAGTGTATTAACACCCATCAAACAATAGCCATGAATATTACCACGCAGCGGTTAACTACGCATCACCTCGCCGAATTTATTGAATTGCTCCAGGTATATGAAGCGGTATTTGACATGCAGGACTTCCAAATGCCCGATAAGAGTTATCTCAAAAACCTGTTGAGCGGGGACTATCTGATTATGTATACCGCCATGCATGAAAATGCCGTTATAGGCGGACTTACCGCCTATGTACTGCCCTCCTGTTACGCACGCGCTGCTGATATATATGTGTATGACTTTGCGGTGCATACCGAATTTCAAAGAAAGGGTGTTGGCAAACATTTACTATCTGCCTTCGCGGAATACTGCCGGGAGAATAACTACGCCACGTTCTTTGTACAGGCAGTAGCCACGGATGTACATGCCGTGGAATTTTACCGTGCTACCGGCGGTGCGCCGGAAAATGTAGTGCAGTTCACTTACACCGATATTAAACAATAAACGACCGTCCTTCTTTGTTCATTTCCTTCCGGATGCCATTTACCACATCTTCCAGGGCAACCGATGTTGATTTCCGTTCCAGCGCTTTCAGGCAGGCGTATTGTACTACATTGATAATATTTCCGCCGGTGATTTCATACTTTTTCACTTTTCCGGGAATATCTTCTTCATCCAGGAACTTTACGTTTGGCGGGAAGGTTTTCTGCCAGATAGCCGCCCGCTCCCGTTCTCCGGGTACCTGGAATTGTATGATGGCATTGAAGCGACGGATAAAGGCGTCGTCAATATTATTTTTCATATTGGTAGCCAGTATTACCAGGCCATTAAAATCCTCGATCCGCTGCAACAGGTAAGATACTTCCTGGTTGGCGTATTTATCATGTGCATCCCGTACGCTGGTGCGTTTTCCAAACAGCGCATCTGCTTCGTCAAAGAAAATGATCCAGCCCTTATCTGCTGCCTTTGCAAACAATGTTTCCAGGTTTTTTTCTGTTTCCCCGATGTACTTGGAAACGACCATCGACAGGTCAATTTTATATACATCCCTGCCGGTATATTTACCGAGTAGGCTGGCCGTAAAAGTTTTGCCGGTACCGGGAGGTCCATAGAACAATGCGCGGTAGCCTTTCTTCAGCTTATGTTTCATGCCCCATTCATTCATCAGCTGATCGTTGTGATGCAGCCATGTTTCCAGCTCCCGGATCTGCACCATAATGGATTCATCCAGCACCAGGTCGTTCCAGCTAAGCTCCGTGGCGATGAGCCTGGCGGGGAAGCTCATGCTGAAATGCGGCCTGCCGGGTTTTCCTTTTATAAAGAGATTTACATAGTCGATGTCCATCATAATACGGGCGCTCATCAGAGGTTCTCCTGCCTGCACATCTTCCAGCCATAATATTCTTTTGAGCGCAAATTCATGATCGGGTTCAAACAGCTCCTGTACCTCCAGGCGTTTTTTCCAGTTGGTGCCTGCCAGCAAGAAAAGCGCTGTTTCTCCGGTGGGCAGGAAGCCCCGGAATTGTTTACCGCGTACACCGCCCAGTTGCGGGAATTCGCCCGCCTGTGGCAGGAATTGCTGGATAGCCGTGTCGTAAAATTCCGGCAGGATATGCGGCACCAATGCTATCAGCAGCAGGGTGAGTTCTTCGTCGCTCCATTTGTTTTGCTGCATGGCTTCCGGCCGTACAATTTGCCAGGTAGTCCTGTCGGGTATAGCAGGCGGTTTGGAAGGCGTGCCTTCTTTTTTAAAGTAGACACCCAGCTGATAGTTGATCAATGCCTGCAAATAGGCCAGTTCCGGCGCCGTGGCGGTGGTTTCGGCGATGGGTACCGCGGTTATTGGCTGTTTCGCGGTTGTTTTTTTTGGAGATACCTTGTTGTTAATCTTACTCATATGTTTGTCCCTCCCGGTTGTGTAGCGGATTTTTCTTTAGCAGCGCCCTGTTGTACCACATGTGTAAGTTCATGTGCCAGCAGGTGTTTGCCGTTACTGGTGTCAGGATTATATTTTCCTGCATTGAAAAAAACATCATTCCTGTGGGTAAATGCCTGCGCGCCCAGTTCTTTGCTCATTTGTATGGCGGAGGTGCCCGTATGAATATTTACGTGGCTGAAATCTACCCCGAATTTATGCTGCATTTCGTGTGTTGTTTGCCGGCTCATGGGATTGCCTTTACCGGCAGCACTTTCAATCTGCGCAGAGAGCTGCGGTGTGGCGGAACTGCTGCCACTACCGCCTCCGGTAGCTTCGGATTTTTGCACCTGGCCTTCTTCCTCGTGTTCACAGGCAGCACATTTGCGTTGCAGTTCGGGCTTGGTTTGAATATCTTTATCGCGGCGCATGCGGGCATCGTTGGTGCCCAGCTTTTCTTCTGCTTCGGAAGTAGCCAGCCGCTGTACTGAGCTGATATCTTTTTTCTGTACTACCGGGCCGGCGCCGCTGCCACCGCTCACCACCTTATCTGCTACCGAATCGGCTTCCCGCTCAAATGCGTCTCCGGGTGTGTTGACGGATAATTTTGTCTGGAAGAAAGTACTTTCTTTCTTCTGTTGCACGCCGCTGAAAAAGGGTTCTTTCGCGGAAGCGGCGGCGGGTAAAGACTGTTTACTATCAAACATAACCAACTATTTTATTCTGCTTAGAAAATCTTCTCCCAGCCTGCGATAATCTTTTGCGCCATGCGACACGGGATCAAAGCTGAAAATATCCATTCCTGCTTCCTGTGCTTTGGCCAGCTGTATATTGGAACGGATATAGGTATCCATTACTTTGCCGTTGTACTCTGTTTCCAGTTGTTTCAACACCTGCCGGTTCATGGATTTCCGGTCGTCGTACTTGGTTAAAACAATACCGAGCACTTCAAGGTTGGTGTTCAGCTTCTTTTTTATATTCTCAAAATGATACATAAAACTGCGAACGCCTTTCAGCGGAAGAAATTCTGCCTGTAGTGGCAACAGTACGTAATCGCTGGCTACCAGCGCATTTACGGTAAGCATGCCAATGGCGGGCGGGCAGTCGATCAGGATAAAATCAAACTGTGGCAGCAACGGTTTCAGCATCCAGCTGAATACCTGTTCACGTCCGTACATACCCACCAGTTCCAGTTCTGCACCTGCCAGGTCCAGCGACGAGGGTATGAGCATCAGTCCGCAGGACGATGTGAGTATCACCTGCGACAACAATGCCTCTTCACCTGCGATCTCTTTTTTCAGTGCGGTGTACAGGTGCTGGGGCGGGTCTTCTGCATATCCTAGTGCCTGCGTGAGATTCGCCTGGGGATCGGCATCCACGAGCAGCACCTTTTTACCTGCCTGCTGCAAGGCGGCAGCCAGGTTAATAGCGGTGGTGGTTTTGCCGGAGCCTCCTTTCTGAATAGCCAACGATATTACCGTCATAAGAAATCAGTTAATCATAATGTTCCGTTGAAAAAATACTTTGCTTTTTCCCATACGATCCTGCCTACTTTTTGCCCGAGATATTGCCCTTCCTGGTTGCTGCGCGGAAAATGGATTCCACCGTATAACCGCGACAGTCCAGCTTGCGCGGCTGCTTCCGAAAATGTATTCCAGCTTAATGAAATATCGCGTGAAGGCGTATAACCGGGTTCTATCAGCGAACCACCTTTGCTGCATAATACGGTGGCGCCCAGTTTATCGCCACCGGTAAACTGCGCCATGATATAGGCCGCGGCGCTGCTAAAGGTGCTATGACCGGAAACATATTCTGCAAAGGGCGGCGTAATAGCGGCCGGTGGCTGAAATGGCAGCCACTCCTCTCCTTTTATTTCCTTAGTACCTTGCCCCGGACCGCCCCAGGCTTTTATTATGCGTCCTTTGTATACATAGCGCACGGCTGAAACCGGGCGTACGGCATCATGATGTCGTTTACTTTCCCAGCAGGCAATACTGGCATCCAGCATTGCATTGCTGAGGGCAAAAAATAGTTTCAGGTCCTGGTGATTACAATGCTGATCCCGGTTAGATACATACTGTGCGATCTGGCACCAATGACCTGGCGGCGTTACGGTGCCGGGACCATCCCACCAATATTCCGCGATTACTTTTTGCAGGTCGGTGAGGCCGGCACTGATCGCTATCACCTGGTCTACCTGCTGCTGAAACTCGGTACTACCGGGCAGGTAAGGCACCGGCGGACGAAACTGTGCCGCGTGCTGCAACGCAAAAGGATGCACCAGCGACCAATGTGACGTGAGGAACTGTTGTGATTTAAAATGACCATTGCCGTCCGGAACAAGCAGTGGTTGCCAGCGGCCCGGTTCCTTCAGCTGCTCCGGTGTGTTCACTGGTTTATATCCTGTATAATCCGACCAGGCAGGCATTTGCAGGGTGCCATAAGCGTTGGCACCATCTCCCGCAAAGGCTTCCAGTATACAACGTCCTGCGAGGTTACCAATGCCCGCTGCATTGGAAATATCCAGCGTGGTGATGGCGGGGTCATAGTCGAGGTGCAGCATCATATCATGAAACATGTTTTTATTTTCCGCGGGTAAAATCAGCCGGAATAGTTCCGTGAGCACGCGGAAAGCGGCGTAGCTGTATGCTTTGCGTTTATAGGCAGCTTTGTGTTCTTCTTTGGGCCGTTTAATATAAGCGCCGGTGGCGGTACTGATGGCACAGGGGTTGTAGGCCGTCCACGCATTGTACATGGCGGTGTGTACCATAGCCAGTGCGCGTGCGGCCAATGATGGTGGAAGTGACGAGCAGCGGATCGCTTCCACTGCCAGTTGGTTCCATTGCACTACGAGTGTTGTCGGGGTTGACATATCATCTTTTCATTTTATAATAATGTAGTAATTCTGACGACTGCACCGTGCATAAAAAACGCCAGCAACCGGTTGTTGTCTGCTGCCACGGAGAAGATAGCGCCCGGGGCTTCTACCTGCTGCTGTTCATGGGGTGCGGCGGTATTGATAAGAAACGTTTTACCTTCAAAATCCACCGCTATGATGTATTTGCCGTCCGGTGTGATGGTGGCATCATTCCAGTTTCCTTTCCAGTGGTTTATTTCTTTTCCTGCCGTAGTATCCCAAAGGCCGATGTGATTGTATTGTAACAGCAGCAGTTGTTTTTCATCTGCTGTCATTTCAATTCTCACGGCGGGCAATTGTTCCGGGATGATGGTGGCTTTAAAAGTTGCCTTATCGAACACGCGGAACTGCGGCGTGCCTGCCAGTATCCATTTATCGCTGATATACAACGCTGCCACCGGCAGGTTGCTGTCTTCCCAAAGAGTTTGCAGCAGGTGGCCTTCCTTGTCCAGCAACAGCACCTTTGCGGGTGGCGGGCCTGGTATGCCTATCCATTGTACTGATACAGCCACGGCACTGCCATCGGGCGCCCAGGCAAACACGCTTGGCGTATATTCGTTGCCGTGAGACACCTGATATTGTCCGCCTGCCGTTCTGATAGCTTCCTGCATGCCCGGGATTTCGTGCCGTACGTTGGCCGCCAGGTCGAGGACACCGGCGCCCCAATACAGCTGATCGCCGATGAGCGTTGGAAAGCCCGGCTGTGGCGTATCCGTATGATGTTGCAGCAACGGCTTGTCTTCTTTCCATACCGTTACCTGGTGCAGGGAGGCAGCTATCGAATAGTTGTCTTTGAGCACCAGTTTGTTGCCACCGTTACCTGTCAATGTTTTCCAGTTCTTCATCTTTCTTTTTATCATTTTGTTTCCGGGAGATGTGCAACTGCTGCACTACTTCCTATAACAACATTTATTCACGGGGTGTTTGTATTGGTTTATTGCTATGGTGGTGTAATCTGCGTTTTATCCACATACCCCAGTTTGCCGTTGAAATCAAATGCAGCCCATGCACCGGTGAAGCCGGCTACCTGTAAAAGATCACCCGGCTTTACCCAGCCAATACCTTTGTGTTTTGGACCGGGACCTCTGAACACGGGGAGTTTTTTCAGTGCCGTTACTGTTGCGATATATGCTTTCTGATCAATGAGTAAGTTATTAAATCCACGTCCGGGGATGCGTGCATTGGCCAGTGGCCGGTCGTCGCCCGGCTTATCGGATCTTGGCGCCAGGCGACCCAGTGGCCCGAGAATTTCATCCGGCTGGCGGCCGGCCAGTTCTGCTGTAACGAGTGCCGACAGCTTGGGACCGGTTGCTGTATTTGAAATCTCATTTCTGAAGAATGCTTTTACAAAGGCATTTGCCGGTTCGTTGTGCAGCCATGCCAGTGCAAGCCTGATCCTTCCGGACGTGTGCGGAGCTGCCGGAGCAAACAGTGTAGCATCTGACGGTTTAATAATTGCTACGTCGAGATGTACTTCCATATGCCGCACAAAATCGGATGGTACGCCTTCCAGGAAAGTTACGAATGCTCCTGCTCTTGCAGGATCAAAGTTGAGCCATGCCTGTTCCATCAAAAATCTGCCAATCCGTTTCTCCGTATCTGCTGCCGCCATCATTGACGGCGTTTTGAGCATTTCGTCGTAGATCTCTGCCGCAAATGCAAGGCGGTCGTTGATCCAGCCTTTGAAGTGCGCAACTGATATACCATATTTTGTTCCGAAACCGGCAAGGAACGGGAACTGCGCTACCTGGGCAAGTTCCAGCAATTTGGCGAGGCTTACCGGGTTGGGGCCCAGTCCCTTCAATGCTACCTTTACAAAGGCTACTACGCATTCATCCCACCATGATGTAGTGGCTATTCCCATTCTGTTATTCAACAGCACGGTGGCTGTTGCAGCATTTGCAGCCGCTACTTCCACTGCCGCCCTCATGACACCTTCCGGCTCACGGCCTACAGCCAGGTAAGCTGCAGCGGTACCAAAAGCCTGCGGATCAAAAGGATAATCGATATGAAGATCATTGCTGACAGGATCTCTCAAGGTGGTTGCTGAGAGTCCTACGGATGCACGGGCTCCTTCCACCTGCACCGGTTTTCCAAGGGCTGCCGCCCTTTGCTGTGTATACTCCACAACATTTGGATTAGCGGCTAAATACGGCGCTACATTGGCCGCGGCGGTGCCTGTAGGAACCGGGTGTGCCCCAACAAGACAACCCGCAAATACGATGCGGGCAGTGGCAGGATCAAGATTATTGATCAGCACATCCAGCAGCGCCTTTGTTTTTAACTTTTCCAGAGGTTTGCTGATATCAAGACTTTCAGAGTTGTAGTCAACACGGCCTTTCACAACGTTTGGTAAACTTGTACCCGCCAGTTCAAGACTATGCGGCGAACCATGCCCTGCGATGATCACCTGTGCAATCTGAGAGCCCTTGCCGTATGTAGCAGCAATTTTAGGTACCTCTTTAATAATATCAGCGATCGAATTTTGACCTTCCAGCATCAGCACCAGGTTCGGTGAGTTGATGATCACGTCTTCAAATTTCGGCGCCGCATCCTGGAATGCGCTGGCATCGATACCGGTGTGAATGATGAGGTGCAACGGAAATAACTTCAGCCTGTTGCCGTAATTAGCCACCAGTTTATTGAGCGCCAATGTGCTGAAGCGATGCAGGTTCCGTATTCGGCCTTTCAGGTCGGAATAAACGGATGGCGAAAGAGCTGTGAACATATTGATCATCTTCTGGAATTCCGCTCCCCTGGCACCTGCGCCGGGAGAATACCCTCTTTGCAGGTGAGGCTGAAAGTCTTTCCAGTAATCTTTCAGGTTCGTCAGTAAAACGGGTCTTGCCTCCACATCTATCAATTGCAGTTCAGACACTGTTTCGTGCAGCACTTTGCCGCCAATCAGTTTTTCCAGTTCCAGCATGGTTTTGCCCAATGCCATTCGCCGCGCTACCGGTGGCGTAGTGTTTAGTATTATTACCGTGTCGCCCTGGTTACAGCCGTTACCAAAGGCGCCCAGCTTTGTCCATTCATCCGGCGTCAGCGGAATCAGGTCCTTTAGCTTCAGATCCGAGGCGCCAGCCAGTATATGAGGCCCCTCGTCTATTTTAGCGATCATCTTCCACAATGCTTTCCGGTCGGCTTCTATTAGTGTACTCTCGGCAAACCAATCGGCCCGGCGGCGTATGTAGCTGTTGAATTCATCCAGCGACATACCCGTGTTGGCGGCTGTACCGTCACCGAGAAGTTCCACTTTATTCGCCAGTTTAAATTTGGAATACGCATAGGCCAAAGGCGCGCGGGAAATCATCTGCGCCGGACTTTGCTGCACTATATGGGTCAGCTCATGCGCCAGCAGGTGTTTTCCTTCAGCGCTGTCGTTATGCTGATTGGCGCCAAAATAAATATCCGTTCCATGTGTAAAGGCTTTTGCCTGCAATTGCCGGCTCATATCCGCAGCGCCTGCATCTTCATGAATACGCACGCCGCTGAGGTCTGTACCAAAGGCGCGGCTCATTTCTTCATTACGGCGCGATGGCAGCGGCGCTCCGTTACCTTTACTTTGCGACAGCTGTTGTTCTACCGCTGGTGTTACATCCGGTGTTGCATTAGCAGTAGCTTCGCGTTGCAGGGTGCCGTCTTCTTCTCCATGCTGCTCTTTCCGCTGAAAGAAAGGATCTTTCACGGGGGTGGGGCCAAAGAAAGGGCCTTCCCGCTGCTGCGGTGCAGAGGATTTTAGTCCGGGTGGTTGTATCTGTGTATTTGCTGCTGCCACTTATAAAAACTTTTATTCAATCGTTTCATTGGGTTTGCATACGTTTTCCCTGGCGGAAAACTGTTCTGATCTTCTTACATATCTGCAGGTAGGACCGGCATAAATAGCTTCCAGGTTCATTCCCGGCGCCATGCCCGGCTGCCAGTCACTTACCACAGAAATAGGCGCCATCCCGCTTACAGACTTCTGTTTAATATTCACGTCTTCCGATCCGGCCACACTCCAGAAGGCGTGGTTTAATGGAATGAAAGCCCCCATCTCCCTAACACCAAGTATTACGGTAAAATCCATCAGCCAGAAATAATTGGTGAGATGAAAAGGACCCGTTTTTGAGTCGGGGTAATGCAGTGGGAACGCTGCGCCCGGCCGGTCCCTGATGGCTACTTTTCCCTGAGTGGTGCCGGGGCCGGAGTTAAACATACTGAGGCCATCAATGGCAAAATGACTGGTAGCATTTTCCAGATCCTTACAGGGCAACAGGTTACAGTTGCCATAATCCAGCAACAATGTGCGGCCTGCATTATCGCTGTACTGCGCCATGAGCGTATCTCTTGTGAGCACCTGCGAAAAGCCGACGCCGGTACCTCCCAGCGAAGTAAGTGTGATATCTGCCGATGCCTTCATGGAAAAATGGTTCCGGGCAAAAAAGTTATCCTTTTCGTTAAAGGTGGGCTTAGGTGTAGGCACTCCCTGCTGACCAATGAACAGGTTTTGTACCTGCACATCTACCCAGGGTGGTAATTTATTGACTACGGGGGTGGAGCGGAACAGAAAGAGTTCTACTCTCCTGTTGCGGGCCTGGTTTTCCGGCGATGTTTCCGGCGCCATACTCCTTGGAGTGGATGTATTATCTATCACGATCCGGCTGTCGGGAATTTTTTTAGCGATGAGAAAGTCCCGGATGATGCCAGCCCGTTCTGCCGCCAGGGCTTTGTTACTGTCTACATTGCCGGAGGTGCTGGCAGCTCCCTGCAGTTTTACTTTCAGTGCGCCGTCTTTTTTCAATATCTCTACCCAGCGATCGGCTACTTCGTTTAGCCGTTCACGGTGGGCGGCGCGCATAGCTGCTTCTCCCACACAATAATTCCAGAAAATAAGCTCATTACTTTCTGATTTGCCGGCGGATGTGTCTTCTACGCCAAATACCTGTCCCGGGTTATCATTGGCCCATTTGGATTCAGGTGTGCTGCTGGCTTTACACGCATCCGCCACGGCTGCAGCGGGCGCAGTGTCTTTGGCTTTTGCATCCGCCGGTTGTAATTGCAGTGTATTATCTCCAGGTTTACTAAAAAAAGATTCCCCGTTTTCAGCTTTGCTGAAAAAAGGTTTATCATTTTCTGCCTGTTTGTTTTTAACGTTTTTCGGAGATTTTTTCATGCAATTACTATTTAAGTCGTCTTCATCAGGGTGTTGTACACGGGTATCCGTAAGGTGCGGGATTCAGCGAAGTGCGTTGTCTTACGGGTTCCCATACGTAATCAAATGAAGGTGTTGTAAATGGTACGTTACAGGTGGCGGGGCAATTTGGTTTGTTGCCACCGGACGCCACGCCTGATGGCCCGCCGTTATAAGTAGCGCTTGCCCAGGCGATAGGATCCATCGGATTTTCATGATCGTATAGCTTATAGGCGGTGATCAGCGCCACCATAGAAGCATAAGAGAAGGCGCCGCTCAGCAGGCCGAATGGCGGCGGTAAAAATCCGATAGGAGAAATAAAGCCGTTGCACAACCGCATCATGATGCCGTAGGTACCGTAATTTACGGTACCGGATTTCCAGCAGCTGCTGCCTGTTTGCACGGTGTTGGAACATACGTCGTCTGCTTCATGCAGCGGATCACGGCTCCAGCAGGGATCCCCGGCTGATCCCGGCACACCGCATGGCGGATGATAAGGTCCTTGCTGTGTCCAACCGGCAGTATTCAGGAATAAGCCGAACGTATCAAATGCGTCTTTATTAAGTTGCGGTCCGCCGCTGCCCATAATCACAGGCTGTACCAGATAACGGCAGGCATTCAATTTATCCGTGAATCCCCAGCTGTTGAAATTACTTTGTACCTGCGCCCATACCCGTGCTATTTCTGAAGTAACATTGGGACCGCACTTTCTTTCAGGAACAACGGGAGGCGTTGGACCTGGCGGTGGCGGCGGTGGTACGGGCACTACCGAACTGATAACGGCTACCCTGTTGGCCACCGGATCGGTACGGGAGAAGTGATTGGTTTCACCATGTGCAAAAATGGAAATAAACCCGGCGCCAATACCGGGGCTGCCATCAGTTGGAGTAATCATCTCGTCCCTTACTGCCTGGGCACGGTGGCACGACAGCCCCCAGTTGAACGCATCAGTGCCATCCACACTGGCAAAGCCATCTATCCGTACGGTAGCACTGGCCCCGAGGCGATGCCAGTTGGCCGCAAATCCGCTGATCAGCCGCTGGTTAGCAGGCGATAAACCGGAAGAAGATACCGTGAACGGATAGCTGTCTTCCACCCTTGGTGCACTGGTATCTACGGGACAGGCCAATCCTGCAGGCACCTGCGACAGGTCCCCGTGTTCTTTCACGGGAGCTACCTGCCGTGCTATGCCTGTTGTTCCCTGTCCTTGTTGTAAAGTATGTGTAAGCTCATGCGCCAGCAGGTGCTTACCGGTGCTGCTGCCCGGAGCATATTTTCCTTCGTTAAAATAAATATCATTGCCGGTGGTAAATGCCTGTGCATTCAATTGGCGGTTAAGTCCCGCTGCGTTGCTGCCAGTATGGATTTTTACGCTGCTGAAATCAGCCCCGAAAGCGCCGTTCATTTCCTGCAGGGTATCTCCTTTCAATCCTTCTCCCTGTCCTTTGGTACTGTTGATATTACTTTCTACTGTTGTTGGGGAGATGGCGGCCGGAGAAGTTTCCTTCCGCTGCACGTTGTTCTTCTTTTCTTCTTCTTCGCAGTGAGCACATTTACGCTGAATAACCGGCTGGAAAAACGGTTGCGCCGCGGGCTTTCCCCAGAAAGGGGTTACTGCCGGCTGTTTAAGGCCGGAGGCGGGGGCTCGTTGTATATTTGCGGGTGATAATGTTTTTGTACTCATGCGGATGTTGTCTTTCCCAGGATTACGCTGATTATATTGATTAGCTTGATTTTATCTTTTGGATTTTTATTGATTTAAGAAGCTTATCGCCATTGTACGTGTAGTGGTATTTTCATCCATTTTAGTTTTATGATGCTGATGTTCCAGGGCAGGCGATCCAAAAGGATGTCGATGGTGTCTGATTCCATTTGTAACTGATGCTTATCTGTGCCGGTGATCAATCTTCCGGGGCGTTGCAGGAACCCTTCCCGTAGCCCGTCTGCAGAAATACTTTTTAATGCCTTCCAGTGGCTGATGACATTTTCCATCAGTCCGTCGGCTTCTTCCATGGCTTCTGTTGTTGGGGCCAGCTTGGTATCCAGTGGCCTTTTCAGCGGCCAGCCACATAATAATTTTGGCAACACCACTTCAAATTCATCGGCTTCGGTTTGCCCGGTTGCCATGTAGTGTAACAGCATAGTGGCCTGCTGCTTGCAGGCGGCGTTGAGGAACTGTTTACCATCCGTCCATTCCAACTGACGGAACAATGGCTGCAACCAGTGATGCAACAGGATGATCCCCGCATTTACCACGTAAAAAGTTTTGGCGCCGATAGTAGTCGCTGATATTTCTTCTTCAGGCATATCAGTTTCCGGTTTGGATAATGGTTCGTTGGTTAATGGTACAGCGACCGGTTCTTTTGGCAGCGCTGCCGCTTGTTGTATGTTGACGGAGGTAGCCGCGGCTAATACTTTATCCCAGCCATTATTGCGGCATACCGTTATCAGTTCCTGTAGCTGCGTAACAAATACCGGCTGTTGGATTAACAGCTGATTCATTTGTGCAGATTCACTTACCGTTGGGTCCTGTGCCGCCAGTAATAACAATGAATGCCAGCATGCCTGTTCGAAGGCACGGCGGTTCATTCCATCGCTGTGCGCGAGTTGTAACAGGCGGTAGGCATCATAAAGCTGGTGCATTACGGGCGGCCAGCTCGTTTGTTTTCTGGCGGTGATGATGGCCAGCAGCTGCGTAATAAATTCCGGTGAATGCTGCATCAGGATGCGCGGGAGATAATCCCGGTTGTTCAACAATTGCTGGCGCAGCGAGGTAATTGCCTGGTGACTGGTAGCCAGCACCTGTAATACCTGCTGGTACCATATCTCATCGGGCCGTGACGCATTCCAGGGAAGCGTGCCATGTTCCATGTAGTAGCACCACTGATCAAAAGCGTGTTCCGGCAAGGATTTACGCGGTGTTTCTTTTACATGGAGCGTGGCTAGTGCAGCGGTCATTTTCTCCAGCAGCAGGGCCACGTAATGATCATTATTAAGATCGGCCGCCTTGATTTTTCCGAGGTCAATTTCAAGGCGATCTATATAAATAACCGTGTCGCCGCTGCTATAGCTATCGAACAGCTTTTCCAGTGCAGGAATGATCTTGTTCCAATACAGCGCTGTTACCTGGTGTTGCCAGGTAAAAACAGTGTCTTTGTTATGCACTGTCAGCAGGAATGTTTGTTTACGGATCTTATGCAACATGATTATTTATTTCATCCATCGCAGGCATTGTGCTACGAGGTCTTCATTTTCATCAGAGACCAGGTCTTCCGGTTTCCAGTCTTTTGCCAGCGCCGCCAGGTTGATTCCTTTGTCTTTCATTTTGCGCAGTGTTTGCTGCAGCTGTTTCTTTTCGTGGGCGGCAATGCTTACCGGCACACGCAGCAGCAGCTGATCCAGGCAAAGCCAGGTGGCGTTGCGCAGCAGCAATGCCTGTTCACTTGCAGCGGCTTTTTTCCCGGCAGGCATATTTTTTAGTAAGAAGTCGGCCAGCGTACTGTACTTATGCATATTCAGCGGGCCTGCTTCCATAAATTTGCCGGTGCGGTCGTATGCTTCCGTGTCTACAATATTATCGGCATCCACCGGCAGGATCTGTTGTTTGTATTTTGAAATACGCTGACGGCCTTTCCGGTCGCGTAGCAGCACATCTTCCGGGGAATTGCTTCTGTGCGTGGCAGCAGCCGGCGACGCAGGGTCTTCCACCAGTTGAGGCGACGTTGGCGCTGCTAACTGCGGCGATGTTGTTGCCGGCGCGCTACCCCGTTTGTTTGCCAGGATGCGTCCGGGTGGCGGCGTGGTTTCATTGGAAAGACAATCAATCTCCTGCATGTCGCAGTTTTTACGGAACAGGCGATTGATCCAGACGCCGAAGTCAGATTCAGGTAGCTTATTTTGCCTGTTATCATCAAAGCAGGATGGGGTGATCTGCTGGCAATCGGGATCTGTTTCAGTATCAGGCACCGCATCCATGATGCCGGTTTGCCCGAAGAGGTAACAGATAAGGCAGCATTGGATATGCGCGTCATCACCACAAACAGGTTTGCAGGCAAGGTGCTGCAACCAGCGGCGGTAAAGGGTTTCAAACTCGCAGAAGCTGCGTGGCCGCAGCCATAATATATTCAGCAGCACATGCGCGGGCGCTTCTTTCCGGAGCAGGTTTTCCATCATCGCACGGGTGCTGGTATTGCGGAAACGCACGGGCCATCCGGGCAACACAATGGTGGCTACAAAAGAATAGGGATCTGTAAAAGGAACTACGGTCGTTTTAAATACCGCATCTTCCGGATCCACATCATAGCCTACCACTTCTTCTTCCCAGGGCAGCCTGCAAAGCGGTTCAGGCTTCACCGGCAATAAACACTGGCAATCATCTTCTACGCGTGGCCGGAGCAGGATGTGTTCCACCACATGCATGCCTTCGTCATTAATGGCCGCAGCCGTGCGGTCAATGGCATCCTCCATCGCAGGCAGTGTGGCATAACACTGCGGGTTGGCGGCGAGCACATAACTGCTGTCTACCAGTTCAATACCGAACGGGCCGCAACCTTCTCCCAGAGAGGGTTTGTAATTACCGGGGATCGACAATGCGGCACAGAACCGGTAAAATCCACGGATAGCCGCATTCAGGCACTCATATAGTTCTGCGCTTTCCCAGATGATGGCGCCGGGTTTACGCACCGGTGGCGGCGCATCACAGGCGCATCCGTTGTTTTCATCCGGCAGGGGCTCTTCGGGGATGAAATCATCGTGGTACAAACGGAAAGAATAAGTAAAGCCGAAGGCCGTTTTTACACGACGTACCGGGTAATAAAGCGCGCTTTGCTGCATTTTTGCTTTCCATTCTTTCAGGTCATCCGCCGACAGCACAGCGTCGCCTGATGGTTTGAAATAGCCGCTCACGGCGCTGCCGTTCAACAGCTCAAACCGGTTGGCAGTGGTGTTCAGGGAATAGTTGCCGTCTTTCCACAATAACGATAATACTTCAAACAGCCAATCGTCCTGTGCCCTTTCAGCATTGACAGCCGACGTATATTGCTGCCCGGATATTAAGATCACTTCTCCGCCTGCCATCAACTGTAGTTGGAAATAGTTACCGGCGTAATAAGGTTTTACTTCCAACGATACCTGGCAGTTTTTACCGAGTTTCAACCCGATCATTTGTAATTGCTCCAGGTATTTTGCCCTGATTTCTTCTGTGTTGTATTCATAGGGATGTACTGCCAGCCGGTAGCCTTTCTTCACGGCGTTAAAACTATAGCAGCCATCATCTTTTACATATCCATAATACGCGCTGTTGCCATGGCGGGTAGCATCGAGCAATAGTTCCAGCCCGGTGTACACGTAATCTCCATTGGCGTTTTTCGTAGCGCTGCCCCAGGCATCTTCCAAAGAATTATACTGTTGTACACTTTCCAGCAGCACTTCATTCATGACCACCTGGTAGCGGCAACTGGTTTCATTGAGCCGTACGCCGCTGTTACCGGCGTACCGGGCCAATGCCAGGAATAATTTCAGCGCTTCGCTGGCGGCGGCCATATCTGCAAAGCCATTGCAGAGTTTCCAGATCTTTTCCCTTTTGGTAATATCGTACAGGCTTACCCGTAGTTGCTGCACATTGCTCAGCCAATGATAAGGGAAGCTTCGCATGATATGCGGTACAACGTCCAGCAGCGGCCCTTTTCCGCCGAATTGTGCAATCGTATCTGTGGGCACAATAGCCAATGGAATTGTATCCGTTACCGGGTCTCCTTCCAGGATAATGCTGGTACCCCAGGCTGCGGGGTTGCCTGCCAGATGTACCAGTTGCAGGTATTGCTGCCGGAAGGCGGTTAATGCTTCCGCAGCAGATTTGTAAGCCTTGTAACTGCGAAAGTATTCCGTTTCTGTTTTTGGATAGATGGGTGAATGATAGTTCTTTTCAATGCCGCGGATCACATAATAGTAGTTAACTGCCTGTGTTTGCGGATTTTTCACGCAGGTAACCACTTCTTCTCCCCCCATACATATTTCCAGGTAATCGATTCCCTGCTGGTTGCGGCTGCGCGAGGCGGCCAGGCGGTCGGTTGCCGGGGCTTTGGCAGCAAAGGTTTTAGGGAACCTGGCAAAGCAACCGGTTTTATTGATTACGCGGTATACAAAGGCGCCTTCCGCGCTGGCTGTTGTACTATGAATATAGGAATCGATATCGGCCGGGGCGGCGCCGGTTCTCAGCTGCGCGAGTGACAAAGCATGCTGCAGTTTACCGGCTGCTGTTGCCGTGGGCAGGATGATCTTCTTATTCAGGCCGGCATGCAGTAAAACGGGTTTGGCGCCCTTTTCTGCTTTCAGTTCCAGCTGGTCCAGCGATGCAGTGAAAGTATCCATCTCTGTTTTTGCCAGCTCTTCTGTGGCATATTCTTCTTCGCTGTTGAACAGGTACGGCTTTCCTTCCATGCCCTGCAACTGCACTTTGTATTTCCATGCAGCGGGCTGCCTGGAATAAGATACCTGGTATAACTGCGCCTGTATAAGCTGTTGTATATGCAATACGGTATTATCTGCCTGCAGCTCTTCATCAAATAAGGCCGGGTGCATGGCTTTTACGTTGCTGCGTTCTACCAACACTACTTCATACCTGCCATCGGTGGTTTGCCGCACCAGGTAACCTGCGGGAGTGGCCGCCAGTTGCAGGAGCAGGTGAAATTCTTCGGTTGCCTGCTGTTCATTTTTCACCGCCGATGCCGAAGTAAACATAATAAACGCATCTTCTTCGATGCTGATCTGCACTTGTAATTTTCCGCCTTTCTGCTGGATATTATCTGCCTGGAAGGCAGCAAGATTGATAAAGGTAGTGTGGGTGGCATTTACGGGTAACAACTGCAATGCCGGCAAATCTTCTGTTGGTGGAATGCTCCAGTCGTCTTCCTGTACTGCTGCCAGTAAATCGTCGGTAGCTGCAATGGCCTTCTGCTGATCGGGGAATGCCTGGTTTGAATGTAGCAGCGGTTTCCCGTCGGGGCTGGTCACTTCAATAAAATGATCATACCGGCTGATTTCCACGGTACCATTCAGTGGCTGTTGCGTAAAATGTTCCTGTAACTGTAACAGGCGTGCCTCCCGCTCTTCCGGCGTTGTGGCCGGAGATGCCAGGTATGCGTTGCCTGCCAGCAAAGGCACCTGCAAGCCAAATTTTCCCTGCACGGGATCATCTGTCCGGATAAGAAGTTCCGGGTGTTTTAATTGTTGCGCAAGATGCACCAATGCAGCAGATGCATCTTCCTTTGTAACGTAGTTACTTGTTCTGAACAACACCTGGCTATCTGCATCTTTTATTTCTGCATAAAAAAAAGTTTCATAAGGTCCTACAATAAAGGGGCACAGGTAATGACGGTCACTTTTTTCTATGCCAGCTAATGCACTTACCCGTTGTTCGTAGCCGGAAGTATTGGCCGTATTCCATTTATTAACGCGGTAGTCGTAAGCCTTACCGCGGTTCCTGCTTAATTTATCATAGGAAGAAAGAAATTTTGCTTTGGCGCGCAAACCCTTCTCTGCAGCCTTCTGCCGGTCGCTGATGCCATATAACACCAATGCATAATCGGTAAAAGTTTCTGCGAAGCGGCTGAGCAGGTGATTGAGCATGGTTTCGCGGCGCTGCTGATACAGGGCTTTGTCTTCCACAATCTTTTGCAGGTAGCCCTGGTAGTCGGCGAGGCTGAATACCACGTCGAAGGCGTACTGCTCTTTGTTAGCCGCATTTTTAAATCCGAACGACCGGAGATTTTCCGGGTATGCTGCCAGGAAGATGGCGGATTGCGCAGCTTCCTTTGCTTTTTGCCGGGAGGGATAATAGCGGCAGCCGAGCAATACATATTCCCTTCCGGGAGTGGCTATCACAAAGCACCAGCACCCATCGCCATAAAGATAAGTGGTAATGTTAGTGGTATTATCCTGGTGGCTCATATCCAGCAGCAGCTGTTCCACCGCGGTATTCCGTGCAGAAAGATAATCGAAGCTGTAGTATTTGTTACGCCAGCGCTGGATCACATCTTTCTTAACGGTAACGCCTGTATGCAGTTCATTGAGCAGTTCTTTTCCAACCGGCAGCATGAGCGTATCATGCTGTTTCCAGCCCAGGTCAGCATAAAAGCCGCCCTGCTGAAAACGCAGGAGTTTGTCGAGGTCCGGAACGTCGGTAACAGCGCCGCTGAAATACGTTTGTGCCGGCGCATCCGGCGACATAGAGAACAGGTCGCGCAGGTGTTGCAGTTGCGCCAGGTAATTAGATAACAGCTGATCAAAGAACAGCAGGAAGCCTTTCAGCTGCCATGCCTGCACTTTGCGCTGCGGCGACGCATCGTTACCCAACTCCCCGTTGCCAATGCCGTATACCCGTGGAAAATCACGTTGCAGGGAATAGTAGTTGCCCAGGTCTTCCCGGTAAAAACCAGAAGGCACCGCATGATCAAGATATGCGGATGACTGGTCGTACCACACTTTGGTGCCGTTGAGCAGGGAAGCGTTTAAATATTGCTGCAGGTTGGTGCCATCAAAAGTAAAGGTGGCGCTGCCGCGTTTAAACACAAAGCGGCTGTATACCAGCGACAGCAGCGGCAGGTGGCCATCCAGCAAAGGCAGTATCCAGGCGGTGCCGTTTGTGCTGGCAACGGGCGTATGGTCGCCTGTAACATAGCCGGCTATACTAAGACCGGAAATGGTGGATACTCCCGGCACTTCGAACATTACGTGATATACATCTGATACGCGGATTTCGCGGAGGGGTTTGATCGCTTCCAGTTCGGCGGTGTCAATGAAACCATGGCTCCCGGCTGAATAGGCCCTTCCCGCAAAAATTTCTTCCATCGTTACCTTCTTTTCTTCCAGCATCTGTTGCAGGGTATAAAAAGTAACGCGGGGAGAAAAAAGGTGATAAAGCTGAAGTACCAGTTCGTTGAGCACAGTGGTTACATCTGCATTTTCCTCGAGCTGGATTTCTGTGCATACGCCAATTTCTTCATGGCACAGAATGGTGATCTTATAAAAGTCTTCACACAAATTGCGGTGCGCCATTAATGCCTTGCGAATGCGTTCTTTCAGGTCGGCCAGCGCTTTTGCTCTTTCCTGGCTGTCGTCCGGCAGCGTTTCCGGTTCAATGAAAATATTATAAAGCCCATTCAGTTCCAGCAGGGAAATATCTTCATTGGTAGCCGCCAGCTGCGGGTTGCGGCTGCGGCACTCCAGGCCTTCATCGCCAAACCAGTGTACTTCCGGCGGAATGTTGGCAGCAATTTCCAGCCATGCGTTCCTTACGCCATCGATATCGGTAAGCAGTTTGCGGTAGTCGGTAATGGTGAGCGGGTTAACCGTGAGAATCTTTGCCGGTGTAAAGAAATTATCTTCTTTCCCGGTTCCCGCAGGGTTCATGGTGAGCAGGTCTTCCAACGGCAAACTGGTACGGTAGCCCATATCCAGCAGGGAGTAGCACAACACTTCCAGGATGGTGATGCCAGGATCGTGCGCGTTGTGGTCGGTCCATATTTTGCCGGAGAGTTTTCCCAGGTAGTCGATGCCTTCACTCCGCAACTTTTCGAAATCCAGTTCCGGTGGAAAAGCAGGATCATTTTTAATGATCACGTTCTTGGTATTTGTGTCCTCAGCCATAACGATGTAGTTAATTAATGATAGGGTCCTGCGGCGTTGACGGCGGTTCCTGCCGTGTATTATTACATGGCGGGATCAGGGGTTCCGGAATATTACAGTCTGTTTCCCGTTCAGGGATGCGTGTTACCACATCGGGGCAAACCACTGCGTTCTTTTGTGTACTCACGGTAATGTTACCGCTTACCAGGATGGAACGCGGCGTATGCGGTTCCATATGCTGCGATGGCGCTGTTTCCAGCTCATGCTGCATGGTAAGGCACTCTACATAGTCCACATAATCCAGTTGCTCCACAAACCGTACAACGTCTGCCTGGTGCACGATTTGTCCGAACGACAGTTTATCCAGTTTTCCTATCGCCCAGGGGGCGAAAAATTCCTGCAGGTCTGTTTTCAGTTTTTCGGTATAATATTTTTCATCTTTCCCTTTATATAATTGAATGGAGATGTCGACCATCACTCTTTCATATCTTGGATTGGTGACTTTCAGCCGTACAAAAGGAGATGAACGTTGTTTGAGGAAGGTGTGAATCTTTTCCAGCAGGCTTAACGGCGCTTTGGGTTCCATGAGATTGCCTGCTGCCAGCTGGCGCAGATCCGGAATTACCGCCACTACCACATAACCGCCGGCGGCTACCAGGTCTTGCTGGTACACTTTGGCGCCGAGGCCCAGCGTATGGTTTACGCATTTCACTTTATACAGCTGCGGAAACTCTTCGAGTACCAGTCTTTCATAATCAAACGACTGGATAGCGCGTCCTTTGTGCCGCAGCTGTTCGCTCACGCGTACATAGAAATGCCCTGCGGCTTCCGGTAACCGTCCGTTGAAAGCGTCATACAGCTGGGTCACGGTTTTGATATGTGCATCTGCTTCCGCCAGTTTGGTAATGCTGCCGGCTTTTAATACATCTCCCAGGCGCATCGGATCATTTTCCGGCAGCACGGTGAATGTGGCCAGTGCGGCCTGTGTATGCACGCCAATGGTTTCACACACAGCGGCCACGTTTTCGGGGATGGCGGCTTTCAGCCAGTAGGTACCGGCGGGCATAACGGTATTGACTATATTAATATCGCCGGGCACGGCTATTTTAATGATGCCGGAGCGGGTTAATCCGTCGGTATCGTCATTGAGCACTTCAAATCCTTTGCGAAGCGGCTTCCAGACATTGCTGCACAGGTAAAACCATTCCACTTCCGCTTTCTTTGACTCCGAGTCGGCCGTAGCTTCTGCCAGCTGGAACAGGAGGTTCAGATTGCCGTATGGCTGCAAACGGTCAAGCCCTACAAACAAAGTGCCTTCGTCGCAGAATACCGGTAACAGCGAGGGTTCCAGGTCCAGCACTTCTTCCTTAAAAGTATTTTCAAAAGGATACAGGTGCAGCAGCTGCACATCTTCCTTTATAGCAGTAGCGCTATAGTCGATAGAGATCTGGCTGATCACCGGCGTCCAGGGTTCATTGGGGATGATGGCCGACAGGGTGTTGGTGTCTACCACGGATACCTGGATATCCTCCAATTTTTCCTTGATATCTTTTGCCAGCTCGGTGAGTCCTTCAAATCCCTGGAAAAAACCGCCGCGTGTGGGGAAGTCCGGTGGATTGGGGCCTCTTGAAATGTAGCGGATCGTTAATGCTTCCGCCGGGGTGGGCGTCCATGCCCAGGGCGGCGACATGCTGTCGGATGGAATCCTGCCATCGAGGCCACTGGGCCCCTGGATATATTTGTTAAGATTTAAGGCATCTGCATAAGTATCCTGTACCAGTTGTTTTAATTCTTTTAAATTGAACACTACCGGGGACCCTACTGAATTGTAGTAAGCGGCGGTATCAATCCTGTTCTTAGGATCTTTCGGATCGTCCAGCAGGCGGTTAAACGCCGTCATTTGACGGGCGAGTACGAACGCATAATCCTTATGCATGAAGTCCTGGCGGGCGAGGGTTATTTTGGCGAAGTAATTACGGGTATCGGCATTGTACCGGGCTACCTTTTCGCTGGTAAGACTGAACTGATCCTTGAACCCTAAAGCTGTTGGCTGATCGAATGCAATGGAATAATCGTATATCTTCTGCGGATCGCAGGGAACATCCACATTTTTAGTGAACAGTTCTTCTGCCGAAGCATTCTCCTTAAACCATTTTCCATCCTGCAAAACATACTTATTAATCTTGAAGTCGGTTTCCGCTAACCCGCCCTGGACGTAGCCTGCATAGTATCCTTCAAAGCTGGCCGGTTTGTCTTTCCAGTTCATATTCACATATACCTTATCCCATTTTTTCCCGAAGATCTCTGTGGAGCCGATATAAAAACTGGGGCCTTTGGCGGTGTTGGAAAATTCCTTTTTACCTTTCAGTATTTCGAAGTCAATCAGCGCAGGCCGGGTGCCAAAGGGATAAACAGGCGAGTTAACATCCTGCACGGTTTCATCATTCTGCACGATTACATTTTTAACCCCGCAAACATCTACTTTAATAGATACATTCCGGATGCGGAAGTCGCGCAGAAAATGATACAATGCAATAGCCGTCACCGTATTCTTTGGCTGGCGTTCCAGTTGGCACTGGCCGCAATCGCCGCCTACTTTCTCGATCAGTATATCATCCAGGCTTAGCTTCACCTGCTGATCCACCTCCACGCGCAATACCGGCAACGTGGTATTGTAGTTGCCATTGAGCACTTTCTTATCATAAAAAGTAACCGCAGGCACTTCCGGCGGAAGCCCTATCTGAAGTGTTAATTTATAGCCGCTGCCGGAAGGAACAATTGTAATATCTGCAAGCTTTGGCGGTGCAATCCATTCTTCTGCACCGCTGAAAAACAACTGCAATACGCTGCGAGGTTTGAACAGTTCTTTTACTGCCGCCGGTAATGTGTTGATGTTTGCCAAAGGCGCATCAGGGGTTACGCCGTTGTCTGTTAACACCGCATGTGTGCCATCTGAGGCATATCTTACATCCGTAAGCGCATCCCGCAGTATGTTGATGGTAGCGGCATCCACACCCATTTCTTCTGCTTTCGCAATGAGGTCGTCCGACAGGTAGATGTATTTATTTTTCAGGATTATTTTCAATGCATCGAAGTAATCGGTATCCTGCAGCAAAACATTATCGTCGCAGTTTTCAGAAAGCACGCACTCAATATCTACCGTGATATTCCGGGTACCTTCCTGCAGCAATAATACCGGCGAAGCCAGCATAAATCCGAGACGGGCGTAAGGATGCTGCACCGGTTGTACTTTGCCCGGCGCAATAAATTTACTGTAGCGGGAACCGGCGGTAAACCAGTTCTTTGGCATATTTTCCTGGAAGGGTTTGTCTACCCCATCCGCCATATTGGCTTTGGTGGCGATATACAATCCTTCGATGAAATTTCTTTTGTAACAAAGCTGGTTGCCATCTGCCAGCGTTCTTTTGAAGGCAGTTACCGGGTTTACATACAGGGTAAGTAAACTGGAGATTGCAGCATTATCTACCACTATTTCATCTTCAAGCCGGAAGATAACATCTGTTTTCAGGCTGTCCTTTCCATCGCGCAGCGCGGTTCCTTTAGAAAGCAGGTATTGTTGAAAGGGTTGCTGTACTTCAAACACCACGTGCGCCTTATCCGGCGTGAGGGGTTTTGGTACTAATTTTAATACCTGTTGAAAGAAGAAATCGAGATGTTTTTGCGTGAATCCGTTCAGCTGTTGCTGTACGTGTGAGAAGAGGTACAGGAATGCAAAGAGCAGACCCAGGTGCGGCGTATGATTCTTTTTATAGGCTTCATTCAGTGGTTGCAGGCTTTCTGAGATACTGTCCGGCGCCAGTGTGGCAACAGCGGCAATAGCATCCAGGAATGGCTGAAAGATGGACTGGTAGGCCTGCAACAGCAGTAGTGCTTTTTCGCGGGAGGTGGCTGCGTAATGAAAACTTTCGTTCCATTCCAGGTAAGCGAACAGCGGATCGATGCCCCATATTTCTTCATTTGTAATTTGTGAAAGATCGAGGGGACGAACACAAAACCACTTCACGGCGCCGTTGGTGAACTGGATAAACCGTGACAGCGGTGTACGGAGCTTTTGCTGAATAATGGCTTCTATACTACGTTCCATTAGCAGCCCGGTACCCTGAAAAGCTACCTGCCACTGTGCAATGGGAACGATTACATCATCATATAAAAAATTGATCAGGAGTTGAAGCGTATCTTTTGCGGGTCGTTCATGTACCTGTTTTACATATCCTTCAAAATTATCTTTCAGCTGGCTGGTATTTGTTTTAGTCAGCTGCGCCAGCAGGAAAGGGAGGCTGTTCCGGAAGAAAGGCTGCCAGTCGTTGATCAGGTACGCGTCTTTATATTGATAGTAATTGATCTGCGGCGCCATTTGTACGAAATAATGGAGCAGGTCCGCGAGCTTTCTCCCGTCTATTGGTGCGGAGGCAGCATCCAGGGCCGGTAGTAGCCGGTTGCGCTGACTGATGCCTGGTTCATATTGAAAAGGATGTACGATCATGATTTAACTGATTAATTGATGACCCTGCAGCGGAGGCGCCTGTCAGGGTTTTTGCGCTGCTTCCAGCAAATAGAAATCATACACATAATTGTACCTTGAATTAGTACTTGCAATCGTATAGTCGATAGAGATAGTAAACCTTCCTTCTATCAGGTCGGGGCTATCCATGGGCACCACGCCTATTTCTTCTACTTTGATGCGGGGTTCATAGAAGAGAATGGCATTTTCCACGAGGTCTCGCAGGAAGCCGATCATAGTAGCATTGAGCGGTTCAAAAATATAGTCCTGCAGGTCGCATCCGTAGCGGGGTTGCATCACTCTTTCTCCCAAACTGGTAGACAGCAATATGTCGAGGCTTTCTTTGATATCGGCTTCGTTGCTTACCAGTTCCACTGCTCCGCTCTGCAGATCAAATGTTGGCGGGAATTTCCAGCCGGTGCCGAGGAATGAACGGGGATCATTTTGTAACATGTTTCTGAATATTTTTTAACCGCCAATAATCACTGTGGGAGCTCCCATTACAATTACGCCGCCATGTGCTGTGAGGTCGCCCATTCTTGCGGCGGGCCGCCCTCCTATCATCACCGTGGCAGATCCTTTCACGATCGCATCCGGCGGGCCCACGCAGGTGCAGATATCGCCGGTAACGGCTGCCGGGATACCGGCAATCATCACCGTGGCTACGCCTGGTCCTACCACCGGACCGCCCACATGAGGTACCGGTCCCGAAAACAGGGGGCAGGTGTGAAAGTCGCTGATGCGTGCTGCAGGAGGCATGAGATTAACAATTTAAGTGACCGGCAATCGTTGTTCATTTTGGGGTTTGCCGGTTAATTTATTTTTACTAAAGAACCTGTTATTTCTGTGATACCCTGGGAAGATAATTTTGCGATCGCTCCTTTCAATTCCACTGCGCCATCTGCTGCTGCGGAAATGCTGGCGCCTCCTATCGATAAGGCCGCGCCGGCCGACAGCACCAGGTTTACGCCTGCTTTCAACTCCACGTTCATGGGGCTTTCCAGTTTGATACCGGAAGTATCCATCGTGACCGTGTTGCTGTTCTGGTCTTTCAATTTGATGCTGGTACTCGCTTCATCGATCGTAATGCTGTTTCCTGCGGGGGTATCTATAGTGATTGTTTTCGTACTGTCGTTGAAGTGAATACGCATGCCGCTTCTTGTCACAAATCCTTTTTCATCATTGGCGTCCTGCGCGGTGATGGGTGCCGGTTTTGCACTGCTGTTAAGCATTCCCAGCACAATAGCGTCACGGGGATCATCGTTGATAAAGCCCACGATCACTTCATCGTCAATTTCCGGGCGGAAGAAAGCGCCGCGGTTATTCCCTGCATCGAGGCTGGCGACTCTTACCCAGATGCCGCGGGCGGCGTTGTCTATCACCGGTATCTTTACCAGGATGCGGTGTTCGCCGTCGGGATCATTCTGAAGCTGTACCACTTTCCCGATCTGGAGGCCGTGGATAGCGGGCAGCATTCCTGCTGCGGGAATATCTGAAATATCTTTATAAGCTTCCGCGAGCCAGTCGGGTTCCAGTCCGAACTGGATATGAGTGTCCCAGCTGCCGTGTGCTACTTCATGCCGCACACCGGTTACAAAAGCGTTGCCGTTATACCGGTTGCCGATGCCCTGGAGCGTAACCATATCGCCGGGGGCCACGCCGGAGAAGCCGAGGAACTTTGCCCTGCCGCGGATCTTTGCCAGCCTGCTTTTCAGCATGGCGGCATTGGTGAGCTGCTGCAGTTCTTCCGCTGCACGGCGGCCGCTGTGTGCCAGTTCATAGTGTTGCAACCCGATCACATCTGCCAGTGTGCTGCCGGAAACATTGCCCTGCTCTGTATAATCGGCCGAAGAGGTTTCTGCCTCGTATAACTGCTGGCCGGTGTAGTCCCAGGCGCTGGCGTGTACGGAGCTCCATTGATAGCGGGCATCCATTTCTGCTTCCAGTTCCATCAGGGAGGCGCCGTAGGTGAGCTGTAATACAGCCGATGCAGTGGTATCCGGTTTCTTTACCTTTACTTTTCCCTGGTCGGCGATCACCAGTTTGCCATTGGCTTCTGCGCGAAGCAGGAGGAAGTCCCAGTCGGTGCTGTGGTGCTGTACCAGTTCTTTGTGCTGAACAGTTGTTGCCTCCACGTCTGCGCTTAAACTGCTGTATCCCCTGATGAGCTGTTCTATCACCTCGCTGTCCTTTACTTTTTCATAGTACCGGCTATGCCTGCCGATGGCCATTTTCACGGTTTCATCGCGGCATTCCACCGTGAGCACGGGGTTGCCATCCTGGCGGAATTTGATGCCCTGATGTACGATGACGCCTTTGAATAATACTTTATTGGAGCCATCGCGGCCGATTTTGATGGTGAGTTTGGTACCGGGCAGCAGGTCGCCGGTGTTGCTGATAGCAAAGTCCTGGTCGGCGGCGGCGCCATCTCGTAACACGATCTTTGCCATCGGAATTTTATTCACCACCTGTGTAAGTGTGAGCGAAAGTACCTCGTACACGGGATTCAGCGGTGTAGTACCGTTCAACAGGATGTTGTAACTCGCTACATCATGTGCAGAAGTATTGGGTATTCCTGTTTCGTTCATGATACTTCGCTTTTATCGAATGGAGGGAAATAGATCTCTTTGCCAACCGGTACTCTTTTGAAAGAGGTGAGGTTATTTTGCCGGGCTACCTGTAACATGTACTTAGGTTCCTGGTAGATTTTAAAACTGAAAAGATCCAGCCGGTCGCCCTGTTTAAAAACGCGGTGGTGTGTAAGGTCAGGCGAAGCTTTGCTTTGCTCCCTTTCATTAGCTTCCCTTGCGCGGTAGTTGAGAAAGGTAGCGCTGACTTTTACCCGGAGCGGACTTCCGTCTGCATTAAACAACACGTAGTTCAGGTCGAGGTTGGACATAACGCAGGGAAATGCGATCTGTTTGCCCCAGAACACTTTCAGGAAACGCGGCCGGTGTGTTTCCCCATCCATGTAGTACACGGTATCCAGCAGCAGCTTTACCTGCGCCTGTACATCCATACCGGGATAACCGTATCCTTCTATGGTGTTGGTACCGTCGAGTACAAAGTCGAGCTTCAGTTCTTCCGGGATGGTAGAAATAAAACGCGCTTCCGTTTTCTGGCTGCCTGGCTCACGGCGGATGTCATAGTCTACCTTCAGCGACCGGGTATAAGTTTCCGCATTTACCGGAACGGTAAATTTGTGGTTGTTATCCAGTTGCTGCTGCAACCTGTCGGAATACGTGAGGATGTAGATCTTTTCCACTTTTGCGTCTGTCATCGTTCATTTTTTTCTTTCAGTGCCTGTAATACTTTTTCCACGCACAACGCGATCATGGCTTCTGTTGCATGGCTGCCATCGCCCGCTGCGGTAGTATTGCTGCCTGCCGATCCGCCGGAGGCGTTATCCGGCGCTACTTCAGCCTTGATGATCAGTTCACGGATTTCTATGGGCATGACTCAGCTGTTTTTAAATTCAAACCGGTTATAGTTCAGTTCCAGTGTTTCTATCAGCACTTCGCTGCGTTCTGCATGTAACTCTCCCAGCTTCCAGCTGCGGGGCCATACCCAGGCGAGGTTCCAGTACATGAGGATGTTGTGTTCCTCATCCAGCAGCGCCACCTTTACCAGTTGCAAAGGCTTGATCTGCTGGTCTTCCAGCGCCCTGCGGCACCAGGCCGACAAGGAAGAATCATCCGGCCGGAGCAGTCCCCTTTTCAGTATCAGCGGCGAATAGGTGCGCCGTACGGGGATGTTGTGCTCAAACCTGTTCTCCCCGCCTTCCTTTACCTGTTCGGTACCGATGCTGGCTTCCAGGCCGGTGACGCTCTGAAAGCGGATATCGAGATCCGAACCGGAATCTTTGCCACCGCTGTTTTTGGGTAATCCAAAAAAGGTGACAGAGAAATGGAAGCCTACCGTTTGCCAGAAGTTATCGGGCTTTATCACTGCTTGTGCCATGTTAGTCTACGTTCATGATCTCCAGCCCTTCGTGCACCAGCTCCATTGTTTCAATGGCTACTTCGTTGGCGTCGGCTTTCAGATCAGTGGAAGTTATTTTAGAAGGCCATGCGTTCAGTACTTTCCAGGTGATCACCGGCTCATGGCTTTCATTGAGCAGTTTGATGGTTACATCGCGGCGGTATTTGCTACCGGCTTTGTTGCCTTCCTGGAAATAGTAGGTTTCGCGCCAGGCTTTGTAGAAGTCGTAGTCGCCTTCAAATATGCCGCGTTTCAGGCTGATATTGGCATACTTGGTAAGCCCTGGCTGTTTGCTTTTATTGTATTTCTTGCTGTTACCTTCCCGGTATTCGATCACTTCTGTTTCAAAGTCGAGGCCGGAAACTTCAGTGAATCCAAGGCGTACGTCTTTTCCCCATTCTACCAGGAAATGAAATTTGGGTAACGGGTATGTTCCTTTTGCGGGCATATCTTTAAATTTAAAAAGATGATAAAAAATTGAACAGTGCTTATTGGTCAGGCGCCGTTATTTACAGGCTTTGGCTTCCTGGGCCTGTTTGATAGCTTTGGTAAGACTATCCGTACATGCCTGCAGGCGGTTTGCTTCCTGGCTTACTTTATCGTATTCCGGTTTAATGGCCGCCAGCCGGGTATCCGCATTGGTAAGATGCTTTTCAGTAAGCGTATAGTAATGATCATTTTTGAGCGGGAATACGGGGCATACCAGTTTGTCGGTGCAGCATATTTCCATGCTGTCATCTTCCCCGGCTTTGATACCACCGTTGCCTGAATTACCGTTGGCGGGAGGATTAAAGATGCAACCGATACCAGCGATGGCCGACTTGATCCCGTAGTCCTTTTCGCAGATAGTTTCATCCAGGATGGTAGCCGCTTTCAGGGCAATCACGATATTATTGAAAATATCATTGCCGATGGTGATCACGTCCTGGAGTTTTTTGCCATAGTCTACCCAGGCGTCGGTGATACCGCCTTTTTTCAATACCTGGTCGTTGGAGCAGTCGATGGCTTTGGAAATATTATTGTAGCAGGCTGCTACTTCATCCACTTTTGTATATAACTCTTTGGTCATACAGAAGAAGATTTCGATGGCGGTTACAGAGAAGCCGGTGCTTTTGCAGAGTTTCTCCAGGATGTCCAGCACTACTTTCACTTTGCTGGTGATGGCGTCTGCTTTCTCGGCACTTTTCTGTACGTTATCGAAGTAGAGCTTTACTTTATTGCGCCAGTCGAGTGCGCGGGCCAGCTCTTCTTTTTTCTTGGCGGCTTCGGCTGCTTTCTGCTGATACAGGCTGCCTTTTGCTTTCAGTTCTTTTTTCCAGTCATCCACACAGCCGCACTCCGTTTCGTTGCTGCCGGGGATGGTAGCGCAACAGGAGTCTTCACTTTCTATAAAGGGGTCATACACTTTATCGCAATTCATGGTGAATATTTTTTTGTGATCAGGAATATTTATTTTCTGCGGGATGGGAATCAGTCATCACAGTGTCCTCCATTGCCGTTGCTGTTGCAGTAATTCCCCTGTGCCTGTTCGCAGATGGATTTGATAGTGGGTAAATCGCCGCAGGGCAGTGTGCAAAGGAATTCGCGGATATCGTCGATTCCCTGTGTCTGGGTTCTGGCCGACCAGAGTGTTTCGCGGATCGTTACTTTCTGGATCTTTGCATCGCCCAGTTCGCCGTAGGTTTTCTTCTGATCTTCCTCTCCTGTTTTGATATTCTGCAGTACATCATCCCGGAAGGTTTTGATTGCATCTGCGAGATCTTTGTGCAGGGCGATCACGTTTTCCAGGCTGGTAAACGACTGTATGCCGGAAACGTCGCCGATGGCGCAGTGCAGCTTGTTGATGCTAACGGTTTCGCCGTCGCCGCAACCGCCTTCAGAGGCGTACATTTCCTGTGAACCGTCTACGATGTTATCGAAGCAGGTTTTGAAATCCTTGCTGCCGGCTTTCAGTTTACCCAGTGCCGCACGCTGTGCTTTGTTGCAGTTGTCTTCTGCTTTGTTGTTCAGCTTATGGGCTGCTTCACTCAGCAGGGCAAACTTTTGCTTGGCATCCTGGATATTTTTGGCAACAATGGCGAGAGCGGCGGCAATGGCTTTATTCACGTCATTTGCTTTGCTCAGTTTTTCTTTTATCAGGTCTGCATCTTTCTGGGCGGGTAATGTGGCGCACAGGTCGATGGAGCGGTAAAAGCGCCAGGTTTCTTCTGCTTTGATAAAGAAACACTGTTTGTATTTGTACACCGGCTTATTGCCTTTGTACTCGCCCTCCCGCATACGCAATACATTCAGCGAATCTGAGAAGGCGCTGCAGATCCCGCGTTTGTTGTTATCGATGTATTGCTGGGTTTTATTGGTGGAGTCACCGCAGCCATTGCTGGCCGTTGATGTCGTGGGGTTCATTGTGTTCATACAGTATTCAGTTTATTTGGTCTGAATGTAAAAGGATTAAGATTCCTGCAGCATTTTGTGGCTGAAGCGCAGGATGATGAATTCTGCAGGGCGTACCACTGCCATTCCTATCTCAACGATCATACGTCCTTCCCATACATCCAGCTCTGTCATGGTTTCACCAAGTCCAACCTTTACAAAATAGGCTTCCCTGGTGGTGGTGCCCATTAATGCGCCGGCCTTCCATTGCTGTGTGAGGTAGTTTTCTATCATAGATTTCACGCGTACCCAGGTGTTCAGGTCGTTTGGTTCAAACACAAACTGCTGGGTGGCATTTTTCACAGATTCTTCTACCATGTTAAAGAAGCGGCGGACGGAGATGTAGCGCCATTCGTTGTCGTTACCTGCCAGCGTGCGGGCGCCCCAGATGATCGCAGGACCACGGCCGGGGAAGAACCGGATCACGTTAACGGATTTACCGTCGCGTACATCCACGTTCAGGTCGTCCTGTTCGCGTTTCGTAACAATCACTTCAGGGCTTACGGCGTAATCAATGCCGATGTTGGCGGGGGCTTTCCATACGCCGCGGCTGTTGTCTGTTTCAGCGTATTTACCTACTACTGCAGCAGATGATGGCAGCAGCATTCTTATCTGTGTAATGGCATTTAATGCCTGGTAGTAATAAGCATTGTTGATGCCTTTCAATGCCGCGAGGGTACCGTTGAGAGAGCCATCGCCGCCGGTTTGCACCACCTGTACCGTAGCTTCGTCGTATGCGTAGGACAGCTGGGTATTCACGCGCGGAAAATAAACGGCGCCATATTTTTTGGTTTCTATCTCACCAAAACCGGCGTCCCTGAACAGGGTAACGTTATGATCGATGATGCTCTCAGCAGGGCCTATGGCGGGGTCCATCCATATATCAAAAACGGTGAAGCGGTCTTTCAGCAGGCTGCACTGATCCAATGCCGACTTATGCAGCGTGTAATAGGAAGCCGCATCTGTGAGGTTGATGGCATCGGGGAAGAGGATGAGCGTTACTTCATCAATCTTTTCCACGGCATTCAGTCCGTCGGTGAGCGTGGTAAGGGAAATCACGCCACCGGTGCTGTAATCGCCTGTGGAAACGATGTAGCAAGGGCCGCCGCCGTTGTTGAAAAACATCTGCAGCTGGTAAGCCATCAGGTATTTGGATGCTTTTAACGGATCTATCACTGCTTTGATCACTGCCTGTGGCTGAGAGCTGTCGATGTTCACCGTAATACTTTCTTCTTCCTGCTGCGGGCCACCGAAGATACGGTTGTAGTCGAGCATGGAAGTGATACGTGTAGGAACCATCACCAGATCGCCTGGCACTTTGTTCTGAGCAGATTCCGTATAGCCGATGAAAGCCGGAATAGCTGTTTCAACAGAGGCTATGGAGGGGGGGAATTTTACGATCTCCTCGATGTAGACGCCGGGAGTTTTATATTCTGCCATATGTTTGGGGTTTTAACTGTTTTTAATTGTTGTTTGAATAGATCATACGCTGAACTTAAGGCCCTTGCGGAAATATTTTTGAGAGCAGCACTACCACATCCGCGTACAGCCGCTGATCGGCATCACTGGTGATGGAAAGTCCCCTTGGATTGGGTAACAGTTGTTCGTAGTTAGTAATATTGTTTTCTGTAACGGGGAACAACCGGTTATTGAATGAAAACGGCCAGGGCTCCTTGGTGGTGCGTGCGCCGTTGTCGTCTGCTACGGAGAGCAGTGTGTTGGCATGGTTACTGAACACCAGCGTTTGCCCGTATTGGGGGGAATAGCGCCAATAGGAATTCCTGCTTTTAAAGCGCAATTCGTAAATCGTATGGGGAATTTTTGTACCGTTCTGTTGCAGTTTTGTTTTGAGGGTACCATCGGCGTCCAGCATGGCAAAGTCGCCACCGGTGGTATTTACGAGAAGATCCACCACCCCGATATTGCCTGCCCTGTACAGGTCATTTCTACTCACATATACCAGGTGCTGCGCGGCGAAGTTATTGCTGCCGGTTACTTTGAGATTATACCAGCCATCAGGGAGCAGGGTTTTATCCGGCAGCAGCCCGGAGAAATCGAGTTTCACCTGTGATAAAATACTGGTGGAAGTAAAGGATTGCTGCAAAGAAGGATTACCTGTAATGCTCTCCAGCACGGCGGTTCCGGCGGTCACGGGTGCGGCGGGCGGAAAGAAATACTGGAAGGAGAAAGGCAATAACAGCCGGTCGCCTTCATGTACAAATCCGCTGCCTTTAATTTTGCGCCATTGCGAAGGATCATTGACGGGTGTACCCGGTTTGTTGAGATACTCGGATATATCGGCGCCTACCCTGGCGAGTTCTCCCTGTTCATATTGCCGGGTATTATCATTTACCGGAACCGGAACAGAGAGCGATGGAAATGTTTTAGTGTTATCGGTGTTATCGTTGGAGAAATAGTATTGCGCCGGCAGCGCACGGCGCATCCGCATGCTGGTAAAGGCCAGTGCGCCTGCACTCCGGGGCACCAACGCAAACCGGAAGGCCGTATCCGGGGGGATTGGCACAAAGGGCGTGTATGCGAGTGTGGTTCCCTGCATCACCTTCTTCACTTCTATGGCTCCTTTGAAACCTGTAGCAGTAGGCAGTAACCGGAGGTGATAGTTTTTCATCAGTACGGCGGTAGCCGGCAGGGGCTGAATGTCCCAGTCGCGCAGTAACCGGTACTGGTCCTGCCGCAGCTTTTCCATCAGGAAATCTGCACGTTGCTGATCGGTGGCCTGCTCAAAAAAGGAAATTCCTTTACTGTTTTGCAGATAGTATTCGTGCAGCAACTGCACTTCAAACAATATCTTGTAAATAACAGACATAAAACTTTAAGAAGTAGGGTGTTGTGTGTCTTCTATTTCCTCTATCAGCGGTACTACTCTGAGTACAGCATTTTCCGTGATAGCAACGAGTCTTACCTTATACATCACAAAGGGGACCTGGCGTCCGCCGAGCGATGCCCAGAGATGGTTAATCTGTTCGAATGTTAGTGTGTACAATTCCAGGGTGAGGTCCAGCGAGCCATCAGCATTCTTGAAAGTCTTCTGTGCCTGGAAAAAACTGATTACTGCCGACAACCGGTGCAGTGCTTCTTCGTAGTAGTCGTGCGTGGCGTCTCCAAAAAGCACGGCGGTGAACAGCACGTACAGGTTGAGGTACACCGGCGGGTGCTGGTACCGGGCGCGGTTATCCGGCCATGTGGTATACGCCTTGCTGTTTTTAAGGGTACTCTCCTCTTCTACATTTACAAGGGAGATAATAACGTTACCATTGAAGTTATTGGCATGCGTTGTTTCCAGCAAACCAATGTTTTCAACGATCACACTATTGGCAGGGAATCCTCTGAGCGCAAAGAATGCCTGCAAATGATCACGTATCAATGTAAGCGCGTTACTTATCACGAATGACGAGGGGATTTGGGGTTCAGTAAATTTGGGGTTTCAATTACCTGTCTCTTCTATGTCTTTCAAAACGTTCTTGTTAACTAAGTTAAAGAACATTTTTTAATTGGGAAATAAATATTTTTTTAAGATGTAATTTTCACGCAACTGTATTTTGCGGCAACACACCACAGAACACAATACCAGCAAGCATCTTCAATCATCTCCCTAAATTATTCTTTTTTAAAATATCCCCCTGCGGGAAATACGCTTCCAGGTTGCCGGTAAACTACATTTACCATTCATATTAAACAAGCCACCACAAAGCATTACAGGAAAATTATTCCGGCACTTCAACTTCAGTTAAGTTATGATTCCTATCTACCATACCCTACGTATAAATACGTAATTTTCACATAACACAAATTCCGGCCTCAAAAAAAGGCAGGTGCTTATACATATTCCTGTTTCATTTACCTTTATTTCTGATTACAACCGGTAATAAGTTCCCGGAAAGATACTTGCGGTAGCTTCGGATACAAAGTGTTTTATAAATCTTAATTAAAATGAATACCGATATACTTTATACACATATCTGCTCCTATGTCAAAATATCCAGGGAGGAGTATGAACACTTTCTCCAGCTGTTTAAACCGGTTCATTTAAAAAAGGGTGAGCTCCATTATGTTGCAGGTAAAGTTCCTAAGTATTGGTCATTTATTTTAAAAGGCTGCCTGCGTGAATACCTGGTTGATACCTGGGGCAATGAGCAGATCTTTCAATTTTATGAGGAAAACACCTGGGTGGGCCAGGTGGAAAGCATGATTACGCGGAAGCCGACGGAAATGAGCCTGCAGGCGCTGGAGGATTGCGAGTTATTGTGTATAACAGGCGAAGATATGTGTGAGGCGGTAAAAACGCCCTGGATCCAGCACTACACCATTCAGAAAAGTTTTGCTGATAATGCAGCTTTAATATCGGAAAATTTCAACCGGATCAAATCCACATCACCTGAAGTGTTGTATTTAGAAATACTTAAAGAAAGACCCTCCCTATTACTGCGTGTCCCCCAGCATTACATTGCTAATTTTCTTAGCATGCGGAAAGAAACGCTGAGCAGGGTTAGAAAAAGAGTGTCCCGCTTATGATTTGTTGATTCAAGTCAACAAGATCCGATTTCCCTTCCGGTAATTTTACAGCGAAAAACAATCACAATGATAATCTCGATGTTTCTACGCTTTTAGCACGGCATCAGGACAACTGTGATTTGTGCATTCTTTTAAGAACAATATTAAATCTATGAAAAAGATAATTTACGATCAATACGGTAGTGTTGATGTTTTACATTCCGTGGAAGTAAATAAGCCGGTACCCGGTAAGGAACAAATACTGGTTAAAGTAAAGGCTGTTGGTATTAATCCGCTCGACTGGAAGATCATTATGGGTGAAGTTAAAGTGGTGACCGGGAAAAAGTTCCCGAAGTCTGTGGGCTGCGACTTCTCCGGAACAATTGAAAGTACGGGTCAGGACATTCAAAAATTTAAGATAGGAGACGATGTGTTTGGCGTAGTAAATCCTTTTAAAGAAGGTGTTCTCGGAGAATACATCCTGGTGACTGAAAACGAAATCGCCCCGAAGCCTGCTGACCTGTCATTTGAGCAGGCTGCCGCGATACCAACAGCCGGCCAGTCGGCTTTACAGATGCTCATTAAAAACGTAAGCAATCTTAGTGGAAAAGAAGTACTGATAAATGGAGCATCTGCCGGAGTGGGCATGTTTGCCATACAGTTTGCTAAAAGCCAGGGCGCCATTGTAACCGCTGTTTCGAGCGCCAAAGGACATTCGCTGTTAAAAAAATGGGGCAGTGATTATGTGATTGACTACAACAAAGAAAAGGTGACAGATTTAAAGCAAAAGTTTGATGTTATCATTGAACTCTCCGCAAAACTATCTTTCGGGAAAGCTAAAAAACTGATGAAGGCCAATTCAACTTATATCAGTGTAACGCCGTCGCTCTGGAATTTTGTACACTCATTTTCAAACAACCTGTTATCCCGAAAAAAATATAAGATCCTTTTAATGAAATCAGGCACCCAAAGTTTGAGCCGGCTGGCACACGAGGTAATAAAAGGGATGGATGTTTACATTAGTAAAACTTATCCAATGGCAGATTATAAGGAAGCTTATAAAACGGTCATCAAAGAGGGCGCTTTGGGTAAAGTTGTTTTCCATGTTGCGTCCTAAGCGGAAGCGCATTGCACCTACCTTGTCACTTCAACGAACTGCGGTATTCATTGGGGGAATGCCCGACATGCTGTTTAAAGAAACGGGTGAAATGTGAAGGATACTTGAAGCCAAGCATATAAGCCACCTCGCTTACAGATTTGCTTACATCAAGTATCCGTTCTTTCGCAGCCTCAATCAGCTTGAGCTGTATGTACTCCAGTGCTGATTTACCGGTTTCTTTTTTCACCAGGTCACCGAAATATTTTGGCGACAGGTTGAGCTGGTCAGCACAGTACGAAACGGACGGCAGTCCCAGGGTTTGCAGCTTTTCCGATTGGAAGTAATCGTTCAGCAATCCTTCAAATCCGGTCAATACGTCTTTATGAATATGTTCTCTTGTAAGAAACTGCCGGTCATAAAACCGGACGCAATAGTTCAGGAACATTTCGATGTTACTCACGATCAACGTCCTGCTGTGTTTATCAATAGGGTGCGCTAATTCATACCGGATCTTGTTAAAACACTCCAACACAATTTCCCGTTCTGCATCCGACACGTGCAGCGCTTCATTGACGTTGTAGGAGAAAAAACTGTATTCGTTAATACATTTACCGAGGTGGGTGCCGCGGATTAAATCGGGATGAAAGATTAATGCCCACCCTGATGGCTGTATCATGTTTTCGCTGTCATTAAATCCGAATACCTGGCCCGGGGCGATAAAAAGAAGTGTTCCTTCTTCATAATCATAATGATTGCGACCGTATTTTAATTCTCCGCACTTTTCGTCTTTTAAAAAGATCAGGTATACATCGGTAATATAACGTGTTTCTTTTACAGGCGTGGACAACGACTGGTCAAGCACACTTACCAAAGGATGCAGGGTCTTTTGTCCCCGGTCGTTATTGACCTGCGCCACACTTTCAATTCTAAGAGGTTTGCCCATGGCTTCGGTTTTTAATTAAAAATAAATGAAGTATCCTGAAAATTCGTGCTGAAGCATGCCTGAACAGATATAGTGGTAAGAGAAACAGGAATCTGTATAACATGCTGATGCAAAAGTATGAAGAACTTTGCACCGTTCCATGAACTATTGAATCATTCGATGCAGTTCTGCAAAAAATCAGGAAAAATGAATATAAAAAAAGTTCAAAGATGCAACAGTAGAAAACTCACTATCTGATCATTGACTAAAACAAAGCACCAATGAAATTATCAAACAATAAAATTCTGATCACCGGCGGAGCTACCGGCATCGGCCGGGGGTTGACGGAAAGATTTATCCGGGAAAATAACCAGGTTATTATTTGTGGTAGAAGGAAAGAAGCGTTGAAAGAAGTGTCCGACAAATTCCCGGCAGTCATCACAAAGGTGTGCGACCTATCTGAAGAATCCGGGCGTACAGAACTTTATCACTGGATTGCCGAACAGCATCCTGACCTGAACGTATTGGTAAACAATGCAGGTATTCAAAACTGGATGGATATTTCAGACAAGGACTTTTATGATAAAGCAAAGAATGAAATTCAAATAAATGTGCTGGCGCCGTTACATCTGGTTGCTCTCTTTGCCGGGCTCCAATCGTTGGATACCGTTATCAATGTAACTTCCGGGCTGGCATTTGTACCACTCACCAAAGTGCCTGTTTACTGCGCTACCAAAGCTTTCTTCCACTCGTTTACTATTTCACTGAGGCATTTGCTGAAAGCACGCAATATAGAGATCATTGAACTGATCCCTCCTGCGCTCAACACTGACCTGGGTGGTAAAGGGTTGCACAGCGAGCATCCTTCTGTAGCTGATTTTATTAAGGCAATATTTCAACAACTGGAAGAAGGCAAAAATGAACTGACGTTTGGATATAGTGAAATGCTGTCGAAAGCAACACCGGTTGAGATACAGGGGATGTTCAAAAGAATGAACCCGTAAGCTGAGTTAGCATATTGGAAATAAAACGGCCGGCAGATGAGATCACTTCCGGCCGCTTTTTTGTTTTATTGTTTTCAGACAACCACACTCTCCTGTCCTTTTTGTAAGGCAGTTTCGCGCAGCGTCGGCGAACTCACGCCTTCCACACGGAAGGTGGTGACATCATGCACTCCAATAAATCCAAAGATCCATTTGAGATACGGTTCTGCAAAATCCATCGCCTTCATCGGCCCTTCTGAGTACACTCCACCGGATGCGATGGCCAGGTATACCTTTTTATTTTTTAACAGTCCTTCAGGTTGCCCGTTACCATAACTGAATGTTTTGCCTGCGCGCACAACGTGATCAATCCAGGCTTTCAGCGCAGAAGGGATGTGAAAATTATAGATAGGCACTCCTATCACGATGATATCTGCTGCTTCCAACTCTGCAATGGCTTCATTAGAATGCTGTATGGCCGTTTTATATGCTTCGCTTTCGTTTTCCGGAGGAGCGAAAAATGCAGTGAGGTGCGACTCTTCCAGGTGCGGATACTTTTTCTGTACAAGATCCCGTTGGGTTACCATGCTGCCGGGATACTGCGCTTTTAATTTTTCAATGATGGTGTTGGTCAGTTGGGTGCTGTTGGAAGCACTACCCCGTGCGCTCGAAATTATTTCCAGTATCTTTTTCATGTCGTTATTTTTTGCTGATATTGATATTGCAAAACTATCCATCTTTACATTCGCTTTACCCGGAGTATGCTAAAGGTTACCACTAACCTTTGGGTTACTGGTAAAGCGGGGGCTTACCCATTTACCACGAATTAAAAAATACCTGGTTCCGGGTATATAAACATAAACAGGTGTAGGGTAATTTTGCGGTGGAACCATCTTCTTAATTATGAAACGTACACTTATTTTCAGCTTTCTGATTTCCATTGTTTTGTTTTCCTGCAGTAAAGACGATAAAGCAAAAGGCCCCAGCAATGAAGAAATCCTGACAAAGAAAATTGCGGACATCATTCCGCAGAAATATCTTGACACTTTAAAACTGATGGGACTGGATATTCACCAGGGCGTGAACCCTCCCAATGTAGAAGGCAGCTACAAGATTGCACCGCATAAACTGGATACCAGTAATATTGCGGGCGACCGTCCCGGAACATATTTCAGAGATGGGCTGGTATCTCTTTCAGAACAAAGTACAACAGATTACAGCATTAAGCTGATCGGTAAAAATTTCATCAGCTACGCCGACACCAGTATTGCCACTGCTGTTTCCGGCTCCGGTAACAACTTTACAGTATATGGCAAAGTGAAAGCCACCATTGGTACTTACTCCGCTGTATTCGCCCTTATTTTCACGGGCACCAAAGAAGGCCAGGACCTGAAAAACGTGCGGGTAGCGATTATCAATGTAGATAACAGTCTTGGCGGAACCGGTATTTTTATTCCCGAAGGCTCCGGCCGTATCGGTTATGATGAAGATGGCACTTCGCCGAAAGTGGCGGAGAAAGCGCTTCCTGAAAGTGGCGGACGCAGTACATTCCTGCATACACTAGGGCATTTCTGACAACAATAAAATAAACACAACTAAAAAATGGAAGGTGGCTGGTAAAGCCACCTTTTTTTGTGCCCCTACCCCTCTCCCAAAAAAAAATATTTGCTAAACCAAATGGTTATATATACTTTTACTAAACCAAATGGTTTAGTATTTTAATTATAAGGAATGAAAGCGAGAAGAGACGTGTTCCAGGCGATCGCAGACCCTACAAGGCGCGCCATCATAGGCCTGCTGGCACAGCAAACGCTCACCCTCAACACGGTGGCAGACAACTTTAACATGAGCCAGCCGGCCATATCAAAGCACATGCGCATCCTCACGGAATGCGGACTGGTGATCATTGTAAAACAGGGAAGAGAAAGGCATTGCACGGCGAGCTTTGAAGCATTGGAAGAAGTAGCACAGTGGGCGGAACAATACCGCCGTTTCTGGACAAGCCGGCTCGACACGCTGGAGCAACTATTAAACGAACCAGGATCCTAGCTGTTTATTCATCATAAAAAACGATACACGATGGCAAGCAATGAAACGCCCTGGGTAGAAGCCCAGATGCTGATACGCAAACCGGTATCAACGGTATTTAATGCCTTTATTGACCCTGATGTTACGAAGCACTTCTGGTTTACAAAAGGCAGCGACAAATTAGCGGTGGGGAAAACGGTGACCTGGGAATGGGAGATGTACCAGGTATCTTCCAAAGTAAACGTAAAAGAGATCATACCCAACAAAAAGATAACGGTAACCTGGAATGAGCCGGCAACCACGATCGACTTCAACTTTCAGGCGGTAGATGATCATTCGACTTACGTTGTGATTAAGAATTATGGCTTTGATAAAACCGGCGATGAGCTGCTGCGTGAAATCAATGGCAGCACCGGTGGCTTCACCACCGTGCTCGATGGCCTGAAAGCCTACCTCGAACACAATATTAACCTGAACCTCATAGCAGACAAATTTCCAAAAGGTGTGGCAGCACACTAAAATAACTATCAACCTTTTAAACTAAAGGACATGGAAAAAACAGGACAGATCCTCTCTCCCGGCACCATTCGCTTTGAGCGCAATTTGCCCGGTCCCATTGAAAAAGTATGGGCCTATCTCACCGAATCCGAAAAACGCGGCAAATGGCTTGCCAGCGGCGAAATGGAGTTATTTGAAGGAGGCAAAGTTCATTTGCATTTCCTCCACCAGGAACTTAGTCCGCTTCCGGATAATATTCCTGAAAAATACCGCGACATGAAAGATGGTCATCATTTCACAGGCACGGTATTAAAGGTAGAATCGCCACGCCTGCTGGCGTTTACATGGGAAGGCGGATCGGAAGTGACGATGGAGTTAGCGGAGAAAGATGACCGCGTATTATTAACCCTTACACACCGCAAACTGGCCGACGACGTTAAAACCCGCAGCAGCGTAGGCGGTGGATGGCATACACACCTGGATATTTTAATCGCCAACCTCGAAGGCGTAACACCTCCCCCATTCTGGAGCACACATACCAGGCTGGCCGCATTATATGCAGATATGGCGTAAATTTGATGGTAATCCATCAATACCTGTCAGCATATATGGAGGACTTTATCTCAAAAAAAACAGACCGGAAAACGGGCATACCCAACTTAGTACAATTGCTGCGCGGACAAATCAGCAGCTCAGAGCTGTCGTCCCTGCTGCTGGAAGTGTATCAGCAGAAGTCGGAAGACATACAGCCGGCGGCGTTGCTGCAACAATACCGGCAAAACATCTACGTGCAACCGGCCGACACCGACATGATTGATATGCTGGAAAAGGAATTGCAGCTCCTTCGCTTTTTAAGGCAACAGCAATATGAACCTGTAGAGTTGTCGCCGGTAGCGCAGTTTGGCAGTTGCGCGGCAGTGGGCACCGTTAGCCAGAAAAAGATCATCACCGCACTCCGGCACACGGAAGTGCTCGCAGATGCTACCAATTCACTTGCCCTTCATATTGCAGATCTGAAGCAGCGTGGCATAGCCACGGCTCCCGGTGAACGGCTGCGTTTTTGTACCGTTCACCGGCATATAAGGGCCATGCAGCTTCCTCCCGGCAAAGGCTATACGCCGCACTTCAAAATTGCCTGTATGGTAGCCGCAGGAAAGGATACCGGAAATTTTGATTTTGAACTAACCACCTGTGCAGAGCAGATGAAACATATTTATTACCTGCTGCATACCCTGTTCAACATAACTGATATCTACTTTAAAATACAACCCCGGTCCGGTTACAAAAACGGCCGCGCACTGACGGATGCTTTAATGAACTATCTTTCTTCCCATCTCCCGTACAAAATTATTTCAGACGATGCCCCCGCGGAAAATAATTATTATAAAGGCATACAATTTAAAGCGGTAGTACAACTGGATGATAACGAAATAGAAATTGCAGATGGCGGCTTTGTCGACTGGACACAACAACTGCTTGGAAACAATAAAGAGCGGTGCTTCATTTCAGGCATCGGGCTAAGCCTGCTGATGAAGCTCTCCTGATTGCATTTACTCCAGCACCAGCCGGATTTCGTTATTCCTCTTCATATCGGTACTAAGGTTCAGCGTTTTTGATTCCTTTCCAAACCGTATACGCAGCTCCGCGGTATTAGGCGGAATAGATCCAAGGTTGTCGGCGGTAAACAATAATATATTCTCTCCCGGCTGCAGCCGGATAGCAATTTGCTGTATGGCTTTCTTCACCGGGAAGCCGGTAACCACCCACTGGCCGTTTAACCGCAGCGAAATGCTGTCGCCGTCCTCCATCCGGGTATCTTTCAGTTCCAAAATAATATCAGCCGTGCGAACCGGTATAGTAGCTACCGGCACCGCTGTTCTTTTGATCACATTACTGGTAATGGTATCCACATTATTATCAGCAGAAGAACGGTAGATGTTTGCCACCAGGAAAGTTGCCCAGGCATTGGAGCGGTCGCTGAAATCAAATCCGTAGGGTCTACCGTTAATGGTAGTACGAATACGGCCGGTGTTGGGCGGAAGCCCGCCATAGTTATCTGCAAAAAGAACAAAGTAGTTCCGGCCGGTGTCCAGCCGCGCTTTCAGGTGACGGTTATGATCATTGATCTGTTCCCTGGCGAAAATAACGTTTCCATTGTGAAGCAGCGTTATGGTATCTTGATCATACTTTTCCTGGTCTTCTATTTCGAGGGGAATTTCGCTGTCTTTCGCCACAATGCTGTCGTAGATGCCGAAATAGATCTGGCTGGTTTCCGGGTGCATGATCCGTTGCAGACTGGAATCAGGCAATGGCTTATTCCCGGCTTTAGTCAGTTTAAAATCGCCGCGGTAGAGGAAGTCGCGCAGCGCCACTTTGGATTGTTCATAAATCTCATCGCCTTCATCTAATCCCCGCATCCAGAAACTGGCTTTGTTGATCCACATGCGGCTCAGCGAAATACTGTTGTCCTTGTAATCCAAAGTGCCATTGAGATACCACATCCAGATGCCGAGCTTATACGGCGTTTCCTTTAATGGATATTTATTGCGGCCTATTCCCAACTGTCCGTCGTTTTTCTTTGCCAGCAGCAGTTCATAAATACCGGTAAACTCCCCGTATTGTAAAGTGATTACCGCCGGATACAGCACGCCTTGCTGTGCCTCGCCAATATGCAGCTGCATGGTGATGGGTGTTCGCAGTCCCCAGGGATGAAGGGCCGCTTTCCAGATGCCGGTCCACTTATCGGTTTGCGCATTGGCAGCATGGATGATGGTAGTTAACAGCGCAATGGTGATAAAGCATTTCAATTTCAATATGGTCATCATTATTTAGGATTCACAATTTAATACTATTTTGGGCGGGCAACAGCGCGTTGAATGCACAGTTGTAAAATAACTAAATTTAAACAGATAATGGAATACACAAAGGAATACGTCGCAAAAGAAGAGCATATAGATGTTCAGAATATTATGGATGGGTTATATTATCCTTTCTATATGGAGTATTGCCGGCACGACTACATCAGGGAAATACTGGGCTTTGATTTTGAGGAACAGGCCAGGAATGGTGTTTATATGGTTTTATCTGGTTACAAGATCCAGTTTTTAAGATCCCTGAAAAAAGGAGATCAGTTCACGGTTACCTGTACTTTATTTGCCGATCCGTCGGGCGGGCCGCGACTGCATTTCAAACAATCCATCCTCCTGAATGGGAAGGTGATGACGAAAGCGGTTTTTACAGGCACCTGTATTCCGGCTTCCGGAGGCCGTCCGTATTTACCGCCATCGGTGATGGAGAAGATAGCCGGCGCCCCGGTGATCGACAGCTCGGAAGTGTAAACTTATCATCTGCAGCTATAACTAGCAAAGCGGCTTTCGGGAAGAAGGTCACTTTGCTTTTTTAGTTTAAAGTATTAAATTGTTTGTGCTATAGCATTCTATTATTAAACAGAACAGATGAACAAACTCTTTGCGGCACTGTCGCTTTCCCTGCTGGCATTGACCAGCGCGGGCCAATCTTCCCAACACGATCTGCAATTTAATCAGCTGGCTACCCGCTGGGATGAAGCCATCCCCTTGGGCAATGGTTGGCTGGGCGCGCTTGTCTGGCAAAAAGACGATCACCTGAGAATATCGCTGGACAGGGCCGACCTCTGGGATATGCGGCCCATGAAAGGGTTTCATCGCAAAGAGTTCAGCTACCAGTGGGTGATAGACCAGGTCAATAAAAAAGACTACAAACCCGTACAGGAATACCTGGATGCACCCTACGACCGGGAAGCCGCGCCTTCAAAAATACCCGGCGGCGCACTGGAATTTGATACGCGGAACTGGGGCGCCGTGCAATCTGTTCATCTTACACTGTCTACAGCGCTATGCGAAGTAACCTGGGCTGGTGGCGTGCGCATGAAAACTTTTGTAGACGCTGTAAAGCCGGTGGGATGGTTTCGTTTTGAAAATGTAAGCGCTGATTTCGTGCCACAGCTGCTGGCGCCGCAATACCAGGGTGCAGTGAAAAATGCAGGTGATCCGGTGGGCGGCGATGACCTGTCCCGGCTCGGCTACAAACAAGGCAGCATCCGGCAAACCGGCAACAGCATTACCTATCAGCAGGAAGGCTGGGGTGGATTTACCTATGAAATCAATGTGCGCTGGAAAAAAATAAACGCTACTACGATAGAAGGCGTATGGAGTATTTCCTCGCAATATCCCGGCAAAGCGGTTAATGAACCGGCTTCAAAAGTAACGGCCAAAGCCGCCGGCAACAACTTCAACGGGGAACTGGCAGCGCATACCGGCTGGTGGCAACACTTCTGGCAGCAATCTGCTATTCATGTGCCGGACACCTTACTCGAAAAACAATGGTACCTCGAACAATATAAGTTTGGCTCCGCCGCAAGAAAAAATGCGCCGCCCATTTCCCTGCAGGCCGTATGGACTGCCGACAACGGCCGCATTGCTCCCTGGAAAGGCGACTACCACCACGATCTCAACACCCAACTCAGTTACTGGCCTTCTTACAGCGCCAACCACCTCGACGAAGCAATGGGATATATTAATCACCTTGAAGCCAACAAAGCGAATTATAAACGCTACACAAAAATGTACTTCAATGCAGATGGTTTAGCCGTGCCAGGCGTTACCACGCTGGATGGTACTGAAATGGGCGGATGGATCCAGTACTCGCTGTCCCCCACCGTGTCGTCGTGGCTGGCCCAGCACTATTACCTGCAATGGCGTTACAGCATGGATAAGCAATTCCTGAAAACGAAAGCGTATCCCTGGATAAAAAGTACGGCCGCCTTCCTGGAAAATATTACAATCAAAGACAGCAACGGACATCGCTCACTGAAAATTAGCTCAAGCCCCGAAATAAATGATAATAGCCTGGATGCCTGGTTCCTGCAAAATACCAACTACGACCTCGCCCTGATGAAATTCACTTTCAGCAAAGCCGCGGAACTGGCTACGGTGCTGGGATTGAGCAACGAGGCCGCGCACTGGAACAAAATACTTTCCCAATTTGGGGACTTCGCCCTCTCTCCCGGCAAAGAACTGATGTTTGCCCCCAGCATGGCGTATAACCAGTCGCACCGCCACTTCTCCCACATGATGGCCATTCACCCGCTGGGGCTGATCAAATGGGAAGATGGCGCGAACGCACAGGCGATCATCAACAACACCATTCACCTGGCGGACAGTATCGGGCCGGATTACTGGTGCGGCTACTCCTATGCCTGGATGGGCAATCTTAAAGCACGCGCAAAAAATGGCGCAGGAGCAGCAAAAGACCTCCAGACCTTTGCCCAGGCCTTCTGTTCTGTGAACAGCTTCCACCTGAACGGCGACCAGACAAAATCGGGGCTGTCGAAATTCCAGTACCGGCCGTTTACGCTGGAAGGTAATTTTGCCTTTGCCGCAGGATTACAGGAGATGCTGCTGCAAAGCTATGCAGGCTTTATAGAGATCATGCCCGCCATACCAGCCGCATGGACGAACGTATCATTTGAGCAATTGCGCGCAGAAGGGGCTTTCCTGGTAAGTGCCAGAAAAGATGGCGGCCAGGTGGACGAAGTAAAGATTGTAGCGGAAAAAGGCGGAAAAACCCGCTTAAAGTTGCCGTTTAAAACTTTCTTTGCTGCCAGCAATAAAGGATTTGTAATAAATAATCCGGGAGATGGATTCCTTTCCCTGACGGCAACTCCCGGAGCGGTGTTGGTGCTGAAGAATGGATATGAATAAGATACTTACAGGGCGATAACTAACGGTGTTAGTTGTCGCCCGTCATTGAAAAAGAATATTATTCCTGCGGCTCTTGTTAGCCGGATGTGTTATTTCCCATTTCTCGGAAAAATATTTACCGCACTCTTTGAGGTACTTGTAATACAGGTAATCTGTTTCAAAACTCAGCAGCAGTTCATAGCTGGGTCTGTATTCCACCATAAAAACCTCCAGTGCCGGTGATTCCAGCCCGGTAATCTTCTTTACCAGTGTTTTATTAAAGCGGTGATCGATGTACTTCTCCCGTTCTTCCCGTTCCAGGAAACGCCGGAAGTTCTCCATGCGCTTAATCTTCTTCATGCTGAAAAGCGCATCCAGGTTAATGCCGGCGCCCATTCCATTGCCGCCACTGGTAAGATAATCCGGTGAGTAATCGAACACTTTGCGGTATTCATTGCGGAACTCCGCCGAATCCTGCCCGTAACTGCGCGGCCGTGCGGCAGATACTTCCACTTCCCGTAATGAATGAATACTTACATGCAGGCTCATATCGAAAGTGCGGTTAACAGGGATCTCTTTCACAGCAAACTTCATGGTTGCTTTCCCCTGGTAGGAAAAGCTGATGGAATCATTGGCCGCCAATATAATACTATAATGACCAGCGGAATCAGTCACCGTGCCGGCTCCCGAGTTGCTCATCACACTTACGCCCGCCATACCGAAACGGGCCGTACGATCGTATACAGTGCCACGGACCCGCACCTGCCCGGCAGACACCAGGTGAAGCGAGACCAATACTATCAATATAAATATCCTTTGTAAAAATTTACTCATTTCCATCTCAATCTAAGACAGGATAGAAACATAAGCAAGGGTGGCCTCAATTATTAACAATTTTCTATGTTTTGATTATGCCGGTGTCAAACCCCTTTGCTATTACCAATCCTATCGTATATTTGGCAGGAAAATTGACCCAAAGGACCCAAAAAAAAGTAAACCAGGCTTATGTACGAAGTAAACCCACTGACAGACGCACTGAAAAGAGGCAACCTGTCAGCAGCAAAAGAACGGATCGACCAAGGTGAAAAATTACCCAAAGACCTTTCATCCTATGACAAAAAACAAATCTATGATACCCTGATCAGGGCAAAAGCTTTTGAGCTGATCGACACACTGGTAAAAGACCGTATCATTGAAACGGATATTTACGAGTACGAAAAATTTGATGAGACGATCTTCCCGAGCCTGTTCAGGTACCTGGGCACTGAGCCGGCAGACCTGGATTTTCTTACTTCCTTCACCGGGAAGCTGGATAATATCAACGATGCGCTCCAGGATAAAACCTTATTGAGCATTGCCTTCGACAACTCCGCTCCCATTGAGCACATTAAAATACTGGTAGCAGCAGGCTGTGATATTCATTACAAAGATAATTACGATCAAAACTACCTGTATAAAATTGTACGGGAGTATACAATCAAAGAAGATAAAGGCGTGGTTTACCTCGAGTACCTGATTGGAGAAGGATTGGATCCCAATGCAGGAAATATCGTGAAAGAAACGCCGCTGCACCTGGCTATTAGTAAATGGCAGGAAAAGTATATCGACCTACTACTGCAAAACGGGGCTGACCTGAACCAGCCGGGAAAAGACGATGAAACGGCTTTCTATGCAGCCATCGTACACCAGGTATGCAGTGTGGAAAAGTATGAAAAGCTGGCCGCATATGCCCCCGTGGATTTCGATATTGTCAACAAAAACGGGGAAACCGTTTTTAGTGGCGCTATGCGTATGCGCCGGCAGGGTTCTCCATCTGAAGTGCAGCTGTTAAAAGCGCTGATCCGTGATGGCGCAGATATTTACCAGACTTCTCCTTATTACGCCAAAGACAAAGCCGCACTGGACTGGGTGGCGGAACGCCCCGCAGATATTTTAGAGGCCATACTGGAAACAGGTGTGGTAGAACTGGACCGGCGGGATGATGAAGGCAACACGCTCCTTCATAAAGTGTGCGCCTATAACGTAAACTATGAGCAGGAAGCAGCCAGGCAACTTTACCGCAAAGTAAAACTGCTGATAGAACATGGAGCAGATGTAAATGCCACCAATGATCTTGATCAGCGACCTATTGACCTGGCCAGCCAGGACAACCTGAAATCAAAAACAGTAGAGTTACTTTTAAAAAATAAAGCGTAGTACTATGTCCATGTCTTTTATAATTGCCTGTGAAAGTGGCAAACGTAAAATAGCCGAAATTTTACTTGCCAATAACGAAGTAGATGTTGCCTATACCGATGAGAAAGGAAGGACCGCGCTGCATTACGCTGCACATCACGGATACCTGGATATTGCAAAACTATTGCTCGATGCCGGGGCAGATCTCGACTACGAAGACCATAACGGGGAAACGCCTTTTTACTTCTCCTGTCTGCAAAAACAAAAACAAACCGCGCTGTTCCTGCTGGAAAAAGGCGCGCGTACAGATATCAACGACCTCCAGGGAAACAGCCTGTTACATCTGACTGCTAAAACCGGTCAGAAGGAACTGATAGAAAAATTGCTCGAAAAAGGCGTTACAGTGGACCTGGAAAACAACGAGGCCGAAACGCCTTTACTCATTGCTTCCGCCTGGCGCAATAAAGAAGTGGTGCAAACCCTCATTGATCATGGTGCGGATGTGAACACCACCAATAAAGCCGGCGATAGCCCCCTTATAGTGGCAGTGCGCTCCAAAAACCTGGCGATGGCCGATTGCCTGATTCAAAATAATGCCAACGTAAATCATACCAATCATGCGGGGGAATCGGCGCTGCTGATTGCCTGTTATGATACCAACCGGGCACTCACCAACCTGCTGGTACAGCACGGCGCGGATGTGCTGATCACGTCTAAAAATGGTTTGTCCCCGATATGGTACGCCTGCGCCAATAATCAGAAAGAGATCGTCACCCTGTTCCTCGATAAGGGCATTGATGTTAATTTCAGTCAGCCGCTTTCCGCAGACACCGCCAGTATGAACACCTACCTGGATTGGGTGGAAAGTGCTTCCAGTCTTTCTATGGACAGTGCCTTTACCCTCAATCACACCTATAGCTACGGTGGAGAAAGCCTGCTACATGTGGCCGCTAAGAACGGCCATCTCAGCATGGTGAAGCTGTTGCTGGAACGCGGCGCCCATGTAAATATCCAGGATGAATCGGGAAATACAGCGCTGCATTACGCCGCCTCCAATGGTAAAAAGGATATCGTAAAATACCTGCTGGAACAGCAGGCAGATGTATCAGTAGTTAATACCAAAGAACAAAAGGCCATTGACTATGCATCCATCAAGGGATACAACGAAATTGCCGCGCTGCTGCTCAGTTATAATTCGCCCCAGGCAAAAGAAGTGAAAAACGAAGTACCTGTAGCGGAAGCGCCTGCAGGAAAAAGCATGGCAGATAAAAAACAAGCTTTGCTCGATCTCAAAGAACTGCTGGACGCCGGCATTCTTTCTGCCACAGAATTTGATGAGGAGAAAGCGAAGATATTAAAAGGATAATTCCATTCCGGCGCTCCTGGTGAAGGAGCGCCGATTTATTTCCGCACCATCGCCCCATAAAGCGGGCTCATAAAAAATAACTATCTTTAGCCCGTAACCATATGAGGTTGTTGGGTATAATATTCTTTCTCCTATACAGGACAATGGGGGATTGCGCATATAGATAATAACCTCTATATATCCGGAATGCTATGCGCAATGCTATCGTAAAAAAAACAGCTATCAAGACATTGAAAATTATTTCAATATCAATTGCTGCCATCTTTCTTTTATTGTTTTTGCTGCCCGTTCTTTTCCCAACGGCTATTTCCAATAAGATAAAAACCTGGACCAATAACAGTATTACCGGGGATCTGAACTTCTCCCGGGCACGGCTGTCGTTTTTCAATCACTTCCCCTCGCTGACGCTCACGCTCTACGATTTCAGCCTGAAGGGCGCCGCTCCTTTTAAACAGGACACGCTGATAGCTGCGAACGAAGTGGCCCTTGGTGTAAACCTGGCCAGCATCTTTTCCAGCGCCATCAACATCGATGAAATTTACCTGACCCGTGGCGATATTCATGTGTTGACAGATGCGGAAGGGCATCCCAACTATAATGTTTACAAATCGGCGCCAGCCAGCGCTGCCAGCCAGGCAGACAGCGGCAGTGCGTCCCTTAAAATAGAACGCATACAACTGGAAAACTGCAACATCATTTATGATGACCGGTCGCTGCCCATGTACATCCAGGCCAAAGATGTGAACTATACCGGTAAAGGCGATCTGAGCAAAGCGCAGTTCGACCTGCACTCACGGGTACGTATCGGGGCCTTTGATCTTACCTATGCCGGCACTTCCTATATCCTGTCGAAGAAATTAAACGGGGAACTGATCACCAAGATCAACACCAATTCCCTGGACCTGATTTTTGAAAAGAATGACCTGAAACTGAATGAGCTGCCGGTACGGTTGAATGGCTCTTTCGGATTCCTGAAGAACGGCTACCGGATGGACTTCCGTTTGAGTTCGATGGAATCCAGCCTGCACGCTATTTTCAGCGCATTACCCGCGGAATATGTTACCTGGATGGATAAAACAGACATACAGGGAACGGCCGATGTAAATGCCAGCCTGATCGGGCAATACATCGCCGAAACTAACACCATGCCCGATGTAACCTTCAACATGAAAGTACGGGAAGGCGTCATTACAAACGACAAAGCCCCAGCACCCATAAAGAACCTCTTCCTCAATTTCCAGTCGAGGTTGCCACAGCTCAACCTGGACAGCCTTTATATCAATGTGGATTCTATCTTCTTTAACATTGATAAAGATTATTTCAGCTCTGTGATCCGTGTACAAGGGCTTGCCACTCCCGACATTCACATAAAGCTGAATACCGACATTGACCTGGAAAAATGGAACAAAGCCACAGGCGGCCAGTCCTTTGATATGAAAGGACGGCTGCAGGCACACCTGCAGGCCTACGGCAAATATGCCAAAGGCGTTGTATACCACGGCCTCCGGAAGCAGGCAGATACCGTGATTACCAGCATCCCGGCATTCAGCCTGAAGTCCAACCTGCGGAATGGCTACTTCAAATTTACGTCCATGCCGCAGGCGCTTAATAATATCAGCTTTAATGTAGACGCCGGCTGCCCGGATAACGACTACGCACATACGTACCTCAACATTTCCGACATCAACGCGGAGATGCTGAGTAATTATATCAAAGGCTTCTTCCGGCTTCACAATGCACAGGAACCGGTAGTGGATGCACAGCTTGCATCCGTATTGCACCTCGGCGATATCAAACAATTCTATAAAATGGACAGCCTGGACGTAACCGGTGATCTGAATGTCAACATCGTTACCAAAGGCAGCTATGTACCCGCAAAACGACTGTTCCCGGTTACTACCGCCAAACTGGCCATGAATAACGGCACCGTACAAACGAAGTACTATCCTCACCCGGTGGAGAAAATAAATGTGGATGCCACCATCACCAATACCACCGGCACCATGCGTTCCCTGGAGGTAGATCTTAAACCGGTGGCCTTTGAGTTTGAAGGACAACCCTTCATGCTGAAAGCGGATCTCAATAACTTCGATGATCTCCGGTATAACATTACGTCCAATGGGATTATCGACCTTGGTAAAATATACAAGGTGTTTGCACTGCAGGGCTACGACGTGCAGGGTTTTATAAAAACGGACCTCTCGCTTCGTGGCACACAAAGCGACGCCACCGCCGGCAGATACGGCAAATTGAATAATAAAGGCTCACTGGTAGTGAAGAATATTATTCTCACAGCTGAACTGTTCCCGCTGCCATTCCATATTAAAAACGGCGTTTTCCGTTTCGACCAGGATAAAATGTGGTTCGATCAATTCGATGCCAGCTATGGCAAATCGGCTATTACGCTGAACGGATTCCTCAGCAATGTAATAGGCTATGCCACATTGAAAAATCAAACGCTGCACGGCACGTTCGATCTGAAAAGCAATTACATCCTGGTGGATGAACTGATGGTGAACGGCGACACCAAAACCAGCGCTAGTCCCACCACCACTACTTCCACCGGCGTTATCATGGTGCCCGGCAACCTATCGCTGGCGCTGAATGCAGCCGTGAATAAAATAAACTTCCAGGGCATTGCCATCGACAGCTTCCGCGGACAACTTAATGTAGACAGTAACAAAGTACGCCTCAGTAAAACCGGCTTCTCTGTTATTGGTGCACCCGTTGAAATGGAAGCCACCTATGTAAGTATTCAGCCAAAGAAAGCCACGTTCGATTATCACATCAGCGCAAAAGAGTTTGATATAAAACGGGCCTATAACGAAATAAAGATCTTTCATGACATCGCCTCCTCTGCTTCCAGCGCCAGCGGCATGGTGGGACTCGACTACCAGCTTAGCGGTAAGCTTGATGAAAACATGCACCCGGTATACCCTTCCCTGAAAGGAGAAGGCGTGCTGTCTGTAAAGAAAATAAAGATGAAAGGCTTTAAATTATTCAATGCCGTGAGCAGCTCTACCGGCAAGGATGAGGTGAAAGATCCTGATCTCTCTAAAGTAGATATTAAGTCGTCTATCAAAAATAATATCATCACCATTGCCAGGACAAAAATGCGGGTAGCCGGCTTCCGCCCGCGTTTCGAGGGACAGGTTAGTCTTGATGGAAAACTGAACCTGAAAGGCCGCCTGGGGCTGCCGCCATTTGGCATTTTTGGTATACCCTTCAACGTTACGGGTACACAGAGTAATCCAAAAGTACAGCTGCGCAGGGGTTCCGAAAAAGATAACCTGGACGAAACGGCGGATCCTGATGAGGTACAGAATTGATTTTCCGGTACCTGCTTATTTCTCTTTAAAGATTTTTGCCAATTCTTCCTGGAGATGCTCTTCCCGGAGATTTTGTGCGATGATTTTACCGTTGGGATCAATGAGGAAATTAGCGGGGATACCGCGGATCCCATATTGCTGCGCCACTTCGTTATCCCAGCCTTTGAGGTCCGATACCTGTGGCCAGGTTAGCTGATCATTGTCAATGGCTTTCAGCCAGGCGTCCTTCTGGCCGGGCATATCGAGCGATACGCCCAATACGGTGAAACCTTTCTCTTTATATTTATTGTAGGCCTTCAGCACGTTGGGGTTTTCTTTCCGGCAGGGACCACACCAGCTGGCCCAGAAATCGAGCAGTACATAGCTGCCCCTGAATGAAGAAAGCTTTACCGCTTTGCCATCGGGGGATTGTTGTGTAAAGTCGGGCGCCACCTTGCCCATTTCCGTGTTTGCCCTTGAGGCAATTAAAACCGGTATCCTTTTTCCCAGCGGTGAATTTTTCAGATGGGCGGGCAAACGTTCATACGCCTTCCCTGCTGCCGCTGCCATTCCCGGATGGGCGGCTGCCTGGACGAGACTCACCACACTGAGATAAGAGGTGGGATACTTTTGGGCAAACTCCAGGTATACCTCATACGACTCTTTAAGCAGCTGGCTTTCCCGTGCCATGAAAGCATCGTATACTTTTTTATCCTTCTGCTGTGCTTCGGGCATCGCTGTAAATTCCTTCTGCAAAGCGGAAAACTGCTCATCATTCTTTTTCAACATCGACCGGAGCACGGCTTGCTGATCGTTTACAGGTGAGTTTTTGATCACGATGTTTTTCAGTGAATCCCTTGCTTCCACGTTAAAGGCAGCGGGCTCCAGGTATAATCGAACATAGTCTATTTGCTCACCTCTTCCCATTTGTTCCACATAGGGATTTTTGCGGAGGAATAACCCGGAGTAAACGGGGTATTCCAGTTTTCCCCTGAAAACAAACCGGCCATCTGTTACCATGGCGGAATCCGTTATCCGCTGGTCTTCTATCTGGTAAACAAGATAAATTTTATCGCCATTATGCAAACTATCTACCTTTCCTTTCAGTTCAAAGTGATCCTGGGCCAGGAGTGACAGCGGAAATAAAAAAGTAAGCAATAATAATGTACGCATAGGATTCATTTTAACGTTTATGGGTAACCGGTAGTAATGTTATCCGGTTGGAAAATGTAGTTGCCAATCGCTGTTATCCGAGCAACTGCCTGATCCCTGCAAGATGATGATCATCATGCTCTGCCACAAAATAGGCCAGGTCAATGATCCGCATAGGCGTTTTCAGGCGTGGGTGCAGCGCTGTTTTTGCCAGGTGCTCATCCTCCAGGCTCCAAAGCCTGCTGACGAGCTGTTGCCGCTGCTCGTGGAACTGTTGCAGCAACACGCTGGCGGGTGTTGCATTATGATTGGCAGCATGTGTTTTCTGGTTGGTTAAATCCGCTACCCTCAGCTCAGTGGCGCCGTTGATAAGATCTTCCAGGCGGCCCAGCCACAGCGGTTCCATATCCGAAAGATGCCCTGCTTCCTCCTTGATGCTCCATTTCTCCCCTGGTTTTATAATGAGTAATTCAGGAGCTGTGGTGCGGATGATTTCTTCTATGCGGGCGGGCGTTCCGCTAAGCCGTTCTATAATAGCGGGCAGCAGGCCGTTGTCTTCAATAACAGGGAATGTTCTGTTGAACCATTCAGTTCTTTTCATTACTATCTGATTACTTAACTTAAAAATAATGATAATAAGTGATTTCTATCAAAAAAATAAACACATGTAAACATGAATTTTTTGTTAGGAATACTAATAATATTTTTTATTACTAAACATTCTTCTTAAGTTGGTATCCGACCGGCATTCATTGCTGGTATGATGATCCTCAAATATTTATTATTCACCCTCAAAATTTATCAAATGGGTATGATCGCATTTTATGAAGGCAACAATGGCACGGAGAGCCTTGTACAAACAGTAAATGACAACCCCGGACAAGACTTCCAGCCGGTAAAGGCTGAGATCCGCTCCCTGCGGCTATTTGATGTCAGGGGCCGTTGCCGCATCAGGATATTTGATTCAGCGGATGGCGCTTTATCGAATGAATTTTGCATTGTTGATGTAAAAAACCCAATGCCGGAGTATACAGTGAACATTTTTGTACCAAGCTATGAAGATGACTATGTAGTGGTAACCTTTATACCGGTCAAGGGTCTTGTGGGTAAAGTATTACGCATAAAAATAGACTAAGGAATGAAAACAGCCGGCGCCATAAATTGGGCCGGCTGCTTTTTAATATGTTTCCCCCGTATACTCCCCCGCTTTTTCCGCCGGCGGATGAAATTCTTTTTCGCTTTTTGCAATTACTATCGTAGCAACACCGTTTCCTATAATATTCGTAATGGCACGTGCTTCACTCATAAACTTGTCTACCCCCAACAGGAAAGCAAGACCTTCTACCGGAATTTTATGAATAGCGGTGAGTGTTGAAGCCAGTACAATAAAGCCGCTGCCGGTTACGCCTGCGGCGCCTTTCGAGGTGATCATCAATATTCCGATAATAGTGAGGATTTCCCCGATAGTCAGGTGCACATCATACAGCTGCGCGATAAAAATAACGGACATCGACAGGTAAATAGAGGTCCCGTCCAGGTTAAAGGAATAGCCGGTTGGCACTACCAGTCCTACTACGGATTTACTGCAGCCCATCTTCTCCAGCTTCAGCATGATGGAAGGCAGGGCAGATTCTGAGGAGGAAGTACCCAGTACCAATAACAGCTCTTCTTTGATATACTTCAGAAATCTCCAGATGCTCATTTTATAGTACTTCAGGATACCACCGAGTACCAGGAAAATAAAAACAGCCATCGTGAGGTATACGGTGCCCATTAATTTGGCCAGCGGCACCAGCGTATGTAAACCGAACCTGCCAATGGTGTAGGCCATTCCCCCGAAAGCGCCCAGCGGAGCCAGGTACATCACGTATTTCAATGCTGTGAAAACCAGTTTGGAAAGTTTGCTCAGAGCTTTAATAATCACCTGCCGGTATTTTGAGTAATTGAGCAATACCCCGATGATGATGGCGGCTACCAATACCTGCAGCGTCATGTTATTCAGGAAGAAGGTGAGCCAGTCGAAACTCTTTGCTGCACCGGAAGTGTATTTGGAAGCATTTTCGATTTGCAGGGACGACTTGTCAATTTTTCCCGGCCGGATCAATAAGGCCATCAAAACGCCGGCGGCCAGGGATATGGTGGAAACTACCTCAAAGTAAAGCAGTGATTTAACACCAATACGACCCACTTTTTTCAGGTTCTCCATTCCACTGATCCCTAAAACAATGGTAAGGAATATAATGGGTGCAATAAACAGCTTGATAATATCGATAAAGGTTTTTCCTATAATTTCCATCTTCACACCGGTGGCCGGCGCCAGGGTGCCTAATAATATGCCGGCGATAATGGCAATGAGCACCCAGAAGGTGAGATTGGTAAAGATCCTGATGTGCAAACTCCGGTTCACGGCTACTTCCGGTTGATACGACGCAATGTCTTCGTGCATGGGTTCTATCGGTTTTCGTTGAAATTCCCCGTCAAGTAACGAAATTTTAGCCGCTTATTTCAGCAAGGGTCATATATTTATTTTATGGGATCGGTTGCAGCTTTACAATCCACCGGTTTCAATAACGGAAATAATTTGCTGACGTGCCTGCCTGGATTCAGGTAAGTTAATGAGCATCCAGTCGTGTACCATCCCTGGGTATTCCACATACGTAAACTGCAACACTTCCGGGGCCATCATCTTTTTCAGTTTACGGGCATCGGCTACCAGTATTTCCCTGGATCCTGCAAAAACAGTGATGTTTTCCAATCCCTTAAATGAGCCATAGATCGGGCTAAGCAGGTAATGGTCCAGCGGTGCGTTACCCGCATAGATCCTGCCGGCCTGCAGAAGTCCATCCAGTCCCATAAAGGGATCCTGCGTAACGATTTCGTGTATCTCCGGGTTACTCAAACTGATATCCAGCCAGGGCGAAAGCAGGATCAGTTGTCCCGGCTGCGGCAGCTGTTCCTTTACCAATAACTGGCATAGCGCCAGTGCCAGCCCTCCTCCTGAAGAATCGCCCATGATGATCAGGTCCTCTTTGGCTACTTTTTCAAGTAATTCCCTGTAAAGGGCTAACACCATCTTAAAAGTATCTTCAAAAGTAAAGTCAGGCGCCAGCGGGTAATCCGGCGCTGAGATAGTGCAATGCGTGGCCGCTACCAATTCGGCCATAAAAGACCAGTGGTGCGATGTAAAATTTTGTACATAAGCGCCTCCATGCAAATACAGTATATGCTTCCGCCCTTTCCCGGTGCGGGACTGCAGGGTGAAAACAGGCTGGCCGTTTAGCTGCCGTTTGGCTACCACGCAAAATTTGTGGACCTTAGCCGTGGGCTCCGGACTACTGTAAAAATTCTGCTTGCCTGCGGCCAGCAGTGTTTTTAGAAAGTGCTTCTTCCCGATTAACCGGAGAAAAAGGGCAAATAATTTGCTGTGTATACTGGCCAAATTGATCTGTTTTAAATATAACAACGGTGCTGCCTCGCATCATAATATTTACAACCAGTAAGGTATGCCTAATATTCAGACAAACGATTTCTGGCTCCGCCTGGATAATGCAGCAAAAATTTATCCGGCTATTAAGGATAACGAGCTTACCTCCGTTTTCCGCGTAGCGGTGGTGTTAAAAGACCGGATAAAGGCAAAGGCTATGCTGGAAGCCGTTCACGAAATTGAAAACCGGTTCCCTTATTACAAAGTAAGGCTTAAAACAGGGTTCTTCTGGTATTACCTCGAACAGCAACAGGGCCCGGTTCCCGTAGAAGCAGATCTGCAAACACCCTGCCGCGCCTTCCGGAAAAAGGAACTGATGTTTCGCATACTGTAAAGAAAAACAGGATCAGCGTTGAATTTTCGCATATTCTGACAGACGGCACCGGCGCGTTTGAATTTCTGAAAACATTATTACTCGTGTATTTTGAAAAATGCTGTATTCCACTTGCAGATAAACCGGCGTTTTACAATCCCGATCAACCACCGGCGCCGGAAGAATACGAAGATGCCTATAGCAGGTATTTTAAAAAAATAGACGCGCCGCATATAAAAACTCCCGGCGCCTTTCATGTTCCCTTCTCTTTAAAAAGAAAACCCAGGTTCAGTGTGCTTACCGCCATCATGCCTGTAGCCCAGGTTACTAAAAAGGCAAAGGCGCTGGGAGTGAGCCTCACGGTATATCTCACCGCTGTTTATCTTCACGCACTACAGCAAATTCATGAACAACAACCCCGTTTAAAAAAGAATATCAACAGGAAAATATTACGTATCGAAGTTCCGCTGAACCTACGTAAGTTGTACCCCACGCGGTCGATGAGGAACTTCTCATTGTATGTACTTCCGCAAATCGATCTCAGGCTGGGACATTATACATTTGAGGAGATCGTTAAAACCGTATATCACCAGATGCAACTGGAAACCGACCAGAAGCTGATCAATAAAATGATTTCCCGCAATGTGGGTGGTGAACGCAATACGCTGGTGAAAAATATCCCGCTTTTCCTGAAATCGCTTTTCCTTTCCAGGCTGTATATTGTTGGTACAAAACAATACAGTGGCGTAGTCACCAACCTGGGAAAGATAGACCTCGGACCAGACGCCAATCACCTGATTGAGCAGTTTGTATTTATTGCCCCTCCGCCCAATAAAGTATTGAAGGTAAATTGCGGTGTTGCCGGGTTCGGCGACAACCTCGTATTAAGTTTTGGCAATATCACCACCTCAAAAGAACTGGAAAGACATTTCCTGACATTTATGGCGCAGCAGAATATCGCTGTTAAAATAATAAACTCATGAAGTATTGTAATAACTGTGGCGTAATACTGGAAGACGATATGCTGATATGCCCGCTATGCGGCGCCGGAGCAGGTACCAACAGCGAAAAGCAGGAAACAGTTGACAACGGCAGGAAAATAATAGCAGCCCCGGCTGAAACGCTGACAAAGCAACAAAAGAAACTGGTGTGGGAAATTGTATCCCTGGTGCTGATTTCCTCTATTGTAGCTGCGTTGCTGATTAATCTTATTATCAACAAAACCGTTTCCTGGTCGGAATACCCGGTGGCTGTTTGTCTTACTATTTTCGCCTATGTTTCCTTCTTTGCCTTTTGGTCAGGCAGCAGCACGGCCCGTATGCTGGGAGGATTTATCACCTCGTCTGTGCTTATGTTATTATTGGATGCGCTAACCGGTGGACTCAGCTGGGCGGCCCCCATAGCGATTCCTGTTTTATTGACAGCCAGTGGTATTACCGCCGTTTTGCTAAGCATCATCCGGCATTCGGTTTCCAAAGGCGTTAACCTGATCGCCTATACGTTTATTGGCGGCGCGGTATTATGTATAGCTATAGAGGCCATACTATCCCTGTACCACACCGGGAATATTCACCTGGAATGGAGCCTCATTGTTTGTTTATGCGTGCTGTTGGTGGCTATTGCCTTATTATTTCTGCACTTCAGGTTAAAGAAAGGCAGAAGCCTTGAAAAAACTTTTCACCGGTAATCACAGTTTGTAAACTTCACTACCCGCTAACAGGAAACAGCCTAATCCATAATCTTCGAAGTCGGGTACTTTATCAAAGGTAACGGGCTGTCCGTCTTTAGGTTCCTTACCGGTGCCCTGCACATAGCCTAATCGTCCATCTTTATCGATACAGTTTTCCAGGAGGGCATTCCATGCTTTCCGGACTATAGGCAGATAGGTTTTCTTATCGACCAGGTGATGATTGATGCCCCAGGCCATTCCGTATACGAATAGCGAGGTGCCGGTCAATTCCATTCCGCCGTAGTTATCCGCATCATGCAAACTTACATTCCAGAAGCCATCCGGGCGTTGGATGGGGACCAGGGCTTTTAACATATCCTGGTAGTCCTGCAGGTATTCCTTGTAATGCGGATCGCTGGTGGGAAGCAAATCCAGCGTGCGCACCAGTGCAGCTACCACCCAGCCATTGCCCCTGCTCCAGTAGCAGTCTTCCCCATTCGGTGCAGTATAGGGAGGCACAAAATCTTTGTCTCTCCACCACAGGTGATCTGCCGGGTTATACAAACCCTTACCGCCGTGATTATATTTCGTGTAGGCGTACATGGTATACATCCGGTTAAAATAGCTGGTATCTTTGTAGATCACGCCTAGCCTGGCGAACACGGGCATGGCCATCTGCAGCGCATCGATCCACCACCAGTCGTCCACTTCCGGGGAGGCTTTCATATTATCCATGGCGGCTTTAATATCCCTGATGCGTTCTTCTTTTTTATCGATGAGGTACAGGTCTATGTAGGTTTGTCCGCAGCATTGATTATCCGCATTCCGTACTTGTGTGCCGCCCCAAAGTCCCCACTGATGACTATTGCCCCAGGCTACGGCATAATCATAGTAAGCGGCTTGCTTGTCGATATTGTAGAGCGCCATGAGTCCTTCATAATAAACCGCCCGGGTCCACAAATTAGAGGGACGTTCTTTATTGGTAAAAGTAGGCTTGCCCGGATCTGGCCATTTCTGCATAAAATATTGATTGGTGAGGCGCATTGCCGCCAGGGTCTCTTTTTTTGCCGGCAGCTTTTGTGCAAAGGCCAGCTGGCTGATAAAACATAGCGTAATAAACAGGCTTTTCATACGTGGTAATTTATTTCAGATTCTTCTGATGGGTTACTGTATATAACTGTCAATTTAACAATTATAAACAATACCCCATAGTTTTACGGGTACTTTTTTGCGGTCCGGTATGGGTATTGTTGTAAGTTTGGAAACCAACAATTTTTCACCGTATGAAACAAAGCGCCGGTATTTTACTCATCCGTGCTGCCAGGAGCGGACCTGAGTTTTTCCTGGTACACCCCGGTGGCCCGTTTTTCGCGAAGAAAGACGCTGGCTGGTGGACGGTTCCCAAAGGAGAAATTATGCCGGGAGAGGATCCGCTGAATACGGCTATCCGGGAGTTTGCAGAAGAAACGGGGTATACGCCGGCCGCTCCTTTCACCCGGCTGACTACCATTACCCAAAAGGGTGGCAAGCAGGTACATTGCTGGGCTGCATCCGGTAACCTGGATCCGGCGAAAATAGTGAGCAATACGTTTGAAATAGAATGGCCGCCGAGAAGCGGGAAATATAAAACCTATCCTGAAATAGACAAAGCCGGTTGGTTTACCCTGCAGGAGGCGGCAAAGCTGATCAATGAAAGACAGGTAGCGTTTTTGGAAGAAGTATTGCAACTGGGCTTAACAGCTTTATAAAAGCCGGGCCGGATGGCGCATCCGGCCCGGCTAATACTACACAATGGTATTGAGCACACCTCCATCTGCGCGGAGCGCAGCTCCGTTGGTGGCTACCGACAAAGGACTGGAAAGATAAGCCACCAGGCTGGCGATTTCGGAAGGCTCAATGAACCGCTGTAATAAGGAGGTTGGATTCATTGTTTTAATAATACCTGTTTTCACTGCTTCCACGCCCAGGTTTTGCGCACCTGCAATTTGTTCCACTGCGTTCGCCACACCTTCGGAATAGGTGGGCCCGCCAAGAATAGCGTTTATCGTAACCCCGGTGTTTTTAGTTAACGCTGCAAGTCCACGGCTCACCGACAGCATGGCAGTTTTAGTGGTACCGTAGTGGATCATATTTCCCGGGATATGAATACCGGATTCGCTGCTGATAAAAACAATCCTGCCCCAGTTACGCTCCAGCATTTTGGGAAGCAGCTGCCGCGATAGCCGGATACCACTCAATACATTTATCTCAAAAATTTTCTGCCAGTCTTCGTCCGTGATATCCGTAAACTCCTTTAGTTCAAATATTCCTACGTTGTTAATTAAAATATCAATACCTGGAAGCGTATCCAATAACCGGTTCACCTCCGCGGCGCTGGCAAAGTCAGCTGCTATGCCGGATACCTTAGCTTCCGGTATTTCTTCCTTCAGTCTGTTCACTGCCCCAGCTGTCTTTTCAGGCGTTCTTCCGTTGATAATGACCGTCGCTCCTTCGAGCAGTAATAACCTGGCAATGGCAAAGCCGATGCCCTGTGTTGATCCACTGATAAAAGCCGTTTTTGATGTTAATTGTAAATCCATGAGCGTCCTGTTATATTATTTTAATAGCGAAAGATTTTGTTCTGTGTTGATCACTACAAATATCAGCAAAAAAAATCAGCGGAGGATTTCCAGCTGCATTTCAATCTGTTTGAGGAGGATTTTATTATCGGGATACATCCGCCTGGTAACGTTCAACCCGTTCCAGAGTGTAACCAGGTAGCGGCCCAGGATCACGGGATCGGTTTGGTTTTTCATAGTGCCATTCTTTTGCGCGCGGCGGATGGCTTTGGTGTATAGTTGTTCTACTTCTTTCAGAATGGTTACGGCTTCCTCTTCCAGTTCTTTGTCAAGAGACGCCATTTCCACCACGGTGTTAACGATGATGCAGCCCTGCAGATGCGTTTCCCGGTCGGCCCGGGCCATGCTGCGGAAGAAGTCTTTGATCAGCTCCATTGGCGCATCACTTTGATTAAGCGCTGTTTCAAACTCCTTAAATGCTTCCCTGCGCTGTTGGATGGCTTTTTGGAACAGCTCTTTCTTTCCTCCTTTAAATGCATTATAAAAGCTTCCGCTGCCTATTCCCATAGCCGTGAGTATATCTTCCAGAGATGTAGCGGTATATCCCTTTGTCCAAAACACTTTCTGTGCCTTCTCTACAACATCCTTATTATCATATATGGCTGGCCGTCCCCTCATACAATACAAATTTTGTGTTAATCACTACAAAAATAGATATTTTTTAGGAACAGTCTTAATTATCTTTAAAAGATTAGTGTTTGAAATACTTCCACAGGTAGGCGGAAACGTTCTTGATCAGCACCTGTGCTTCGTTATCGTCTGTCCAGCGCTGATCTTTATTATTTTTGGTGCCCACATAAAACACATACTCCCCCCGCGGTTCATTTACCAGGATCACTTCTGACCTGGACTCATCCAGTGAACCGGTTTTATGGGCGGCCTGTACATACGGCGGAATAGCCGACAACCCGGTTTCATCATAATACCCGTGGGTCATTAACCGGTACATGCGTTCGGAAGCGGCCTTGCTGATCACCTCACCATTACGGATCTTCACCAGCAGGGTGGCCATTTCGCGGGGGGTAGTCATGCCCCAGCCGTATACTTTCCAGATCTCTGCACGGCCGGGGGTACGCGAATTTACCCGCGTAACAGCAAGTCCGTACTGCTCCATCAGCTCATTAATGCGTTGCCCCCCTCCTGCCAGCGACTGGTTCCAGATGGATGCGGTATTATCGCTGTAAGACATCATCAGCGCCAGCAATACACTCACCTCCGTTGAGGTGCTGTCTTTAAAGAACTGCATCAGGCCCGATCCGCCATACTTAATGGAATCGCGGTAAACCAGCGGCTGATGATATTTCAGTTCGCCTTTTTCGATTTTGTCAAACATGCCCACCAGGATAGGAATTTTCACAATGCTGGCCGTGGGGAAAATAGTGTCGGCATTGATAGCGGCATAACGGCCGGTTCTCAGGTTCTTTACGTAAATTCCCACATCGCCGTGAAACCCGGTGATAATATTTCTCAATCCTTTTTCAAGTTTACGGTCCTCCTGCGAAAAAGCTAGTACAGGAGTCAACAGCAGTAGCAGCAACCATTTGTGCATATATAAGGAATGTTTGCTTTAAGTTATAATACGGGAGCCGGTATTCATAGGAGGTATTATTCTGAATCCTCTTTTGGTTCCCAAAGTTCAATAATATTGCCTTCCGGATCGAGCACATGAACGAATTTGCCATAATCATATTCCGCAATCTCATCAACAATAGTCACGTTTTCCTTTTTCAGTTCCGCTACCAGCGCAACGAGATTTTCCACGCGGTAATTGATCATAAACGGCTTGTCCGATGGCTTAAAATATGCCGTATCCTGTGGAAACGCACACCAGGAGGTAGATCCTTTCTTCGACGGATTATCGGCCTCCCGCCACTCAAACGTAGTCCCGTATTCGCTGGTAGTCAATCCGAGGTTTTTAGCATACCATTCGTTCATTTCCTGCGGATTAGCGCATTTAAAAAAAACGCCCCCAAGGCCCGTTACTTTTTTCATATGTACGATTAAAAAAGTGAAAGAAGAAGTCGATAGTCAATATACTAAAGAATATGTAACCTCCATCCGGGACTTTTAAAAAAAATGTATTTCCTGTTGACATAGGGTTGTCATATCTCCCTTTTATTTTTGTTAAAACAAACCAACTCACTATGGCCGGGAAAATGATTGAAAAAGGCGCTATGACCCAACAGGGGCAACAAGCGATCGACCATGCAAAAAAAACCGGCAGGTGGGAGATCGTGTAGTGCTCACCACTTCACTAACGGATTTCGCCACCAGTCGTCCTGCCCGTTTTCGCTGGAGTAGAGTCCGAAGTTCAGCGATGGATCGTCCGCTTTTTTTGCGGGATGCAATAGTTTTAAAATATAATTCCCTTTGCGCAGTGGCAGTATCACCGTTTGCCGTACATGGCCATCCGCCGGGTTGTACTGAATCCACAATGAATCACTAAGATAGAGTTGTGTGCCTTCCGAAGGCGTTAGTTGAAATACATAGTAGCCATCACGCGGAATAGCGACGACCCCGGTCAGCTGACCATTCACAGGCTTCGATTGCAGATCGAGCTTTGGCAATTGCCGGGTAGCACGCAACATCTTTTCCGGCGTCAGATAGTCACCTGTCCGCAGGTTCATTGGCAGCTCATGATCGTATCGCCCGCCCGGCGAAAACGATATTGCCCGGATACCTGAAGGATCATCTGTGATCAAATGATCATCTACCAGCGCACTGTTGCGGTTGGGCAATGAACCATCCTGCGTATAGCGGATCTCAGCGTTATCAGTTGGCAAAAACAGGCGGATCGGCCGGCCCTTCACCACAATGCCGCCGGTCGGTTGATAACGGGCGTTGCGGACGTAATACCCCAGGTAAGCATATTTAAGTCCATCATAGTTCGATTTGAACACACTCGATCCATGCGTTTCATTGTCGTAGAGCGCCGAGTGCCAGTGCAGCCCTGAAGGTGCATTCGCTTTCAGCATGCTGTCCATTGCATCACGCGCCATGTCGCCGTAGGAAAAACCACTGCGGCCACCGATATTCAGCACGGTGTTGCGGAATTGAACCGACTTTAGTTTTTGCGCTGCCATCCGCACGAGGTGCCGGTCGCCGAACTGGAAAGCCGGGTCGCCGAGCGTATAGAAACGGAACAAGTCCGGCCGCTGAAGCAGGGTGTAAAAAGCAAATACCCCACCCAATGATGTACCGAACAACCCGCTCTCGCTACTCACGCGATACTTGCGATTAATATAGGGCATCAGCTCTTTTTCAAAGAAGGCAAGAAATTTGTCCGCACCACCCGAGCTGTCCACATCTTTCGATTGGATAGGGGTGAAATCGCGGTCGCGCAGGTTGAAACCGTTGACATAACGGTTGGGGACATTCACAATGATCGCCTGCGGAGCGAACTTTATCGCCACCAGGAAATTGAAGATATTCGTAAACGTATGCGTATTCCACTCCCCATCAATCACGTACCACACATCATAATGAGTAGTGTCTGCTGCGTAATTGTCCGGTAAAATAATCTCAATTTTACGTAGTTCACCCAGGCTATTCGAGTAAATCGAATCCTTTGTTGATGTGGTATGCTGGGCTTCAACGCTAATTGTAACAAGAAATAAGAAACAAAAAAATAAACGCATCGTCCTGTTTTTTGTGCTTAAAGTTGTCACTGATACTTTGCTATAATTCCGTAATTTCAAGTACTTCTTTGCTATATTTTAAATAGGAAACGAGCACTTTTGTGCCTATTGGGTAATGATAGTAGTCCGCTTTCTTAACCGGCAGGCTGAATTTCTCGCCTTTATGCCGCCCTGCAAAGGTCACAATATATTCATCATTTTCTGTTTTGTGACGGCTGATAATTACACTCGACAATTTGTTTTTCCCGTTTATAATATCTTTCTTCCAATCGTTTTTAAAACTCCTGAACGTTAGCCAAACAAATAAATAAAAAAGACCGAACATTGCTATTCCTGCAAAAACAAACAAAATGTAATGGTAATATTGTAGATTAATTTCGTGTTGTATAAAGTAATAAGCGATCGCCATTATAAAAAGTGTGGCGGTCATCAAAATACCTGGGGCGTCTTTAAAGAATTCACTTCGTTGTTTGTCAATATGTTTTATCTCATCCTCGCTTAAAGGAATGTTTTCCTGTAATACAACCTGGAAATAGTCTATTGGGAAATGGGTCATTAAAGGCAATTTAAGTTTGTCTGTCCAATATAAGCCTGATATCCTTGTTATATCACGAATACTTCCCGGGTACCTCATCCATGGGTATACCATGGGTAATCCATGCACTATTAATACTGTTCCCATGCACTTCCAATGCACTACTCATGCACTCCCCATGCACTATGAATACACTTTACTTTTCGTACTCATACTTTATTAACCGGTATTGGAAAACAGTTTTATAAACATCGCCAATTTTATATTGGTCCACCAGCTCCCCTTCTTTTACCAGGCCGCTATTAATCAAAATCTTTTCTGATGCATTGTTTTCGGGAAAAACAGTCGCGTAAATTTTATGGAGGTGTAGCGTGTGGAATCCAAAGTTCAGGACTTCTTTTACCGCCTCGGTCATGAGGCCTTTGCCCCAGAATGGTTCCCCGATCCAATAGCCCATTTCAGCATGGTTATGACGGGTATCAATACTCAATCCTACTGCACCAATGAATTCATTGTGCTCTTTTAAATTAATCGCGAAAACAACCCGTTCCCCGGTCACGTATGCCTTTAGCGCAAGGTCTATCCAAAAGGCAGCGTCTTCCTCTTTATAAGGATAGGAGATATTTAATATGTTTTCGGAGATCCTCTTGTTATTGGCATACTTTAACAGGGCGCCCAGGTCATCCCTTTCTACTTTTCGCAGTTTTAATCTACTGGTATACAGTTCAGGAAATACTTTCATGTTGAAACTCAGCTATTACAGTATGTAAATATAACAGATAGGCTCCTATATTTTTTTGTATTTTCTAACAGAAAAAATGGCGACCCGGAAGGATTCCTCAGACCCACTTCACCCGTTTTAAATAAAATCACGTCTCTAACAGATATCAAATGCTACGTTATGAAGCTAATTCCACCCAAATGGAGTCCTTTCCTGCAAGGACTGGTGCTCTTCTTTTGGCTTAACCAGCCGGTTGTTTTTGCACAGGGACAAAAACAGGTAACCCTGAAAAGCGGGAATGCCGCCATCAGCCTGGCAGATATATTCAAAGCCATCCGGCAGCAAACCGGCTATACTGTTTTTTATAATAATCTTATCCTGAACGATAAGGAAAAAATAAAAGTAGACTTCAACAAAAGCGATTTACCGGCAGTACTTAATACGCTGCTGAAAGATAAAAATATTGAGTGGACGTTTAACGATACCTATATCATCCTGAAGAGAAAGGACAATGTTGCGGCTCCTTCCCCCAAACAGGAAAAGCTGCAGGGCAGGGTAACAGACGACACCGGCCAGCCCCTGGCCAGGGCATCCGTGAGAATTAAAAATACGACCGCGGCGGCGCAGACAGATGATAACGGCAGCTTCTCCATCGTCATGCCGGAACCTGCCGGCATTTTACAGATCGGCTTTGTCGGTTATGAACCGCTGGAAGTACCGCTTACAGACATGCGTTTCCAGGACATAAAACTAAAGCCTGCCAACAGCGGTCTCAATGAAGTAATTGTGATCGGGTATGGCACCACCACCCGCAGGGACCTCACGGGCTCAGTGGGCAAAGCCAATGTGGAGGATATGCAGAAAGCCCCCGTAGCATCTTTTGACCAGGCGCTGGCCGGTCGCATTGCCGGCGTGGAAGTAAGCTCCAACGACGGACAGCCAGGCGCTGCTTCCCGGATTGTAGTGAGAGGAAGCTCCGTAAGCCAGGACGGATCTCCCCTGTTTGTGATAGATGGTTTCCCCATTGAAAATATGGATATCAATTCCATCAATCCCAATGATATCGCCTCCCTGGAAGTATTGAAAGATGCTTCTTCTATTGCTATTTATGGCGCAAGAGGCGCCAACGGCGTCATCATCATCAACACCAAAAGAGGAAAACCAGGTCCCCCAAGAGTGACTTACAGCTATGCGCTGGGCATACAGCAAATCACGAAGAAAATGGAGATGCTGAGTCCTTACGAATTTGTAAAACTACAGCTCGAACTGGACAGCGCGGCCAGTACGCCCGGCACACCCGTTAACACCAACGCACGCATTTACCTCGATCCTGCAAAAGGCATTACGCTCGACTCTTATAAAAACAATCCCGGGTACGACTGGCAGGACCTCCTCCTGCAATCAGGACTCACCCAAAGCCATTCGCTGAATATCAGCGCAGGCACCGCAGACACGCGGTATTCCATCAGTGGCTCCTACTACGACCAGAAAGGAATCATTATCAATACCGGCCTGAAAAGATATGACGGCAAATTCACGCTCGATCAACGGTTGAATAAAAATCTCCGGATGGGCATCACCGCCGGGTATTCCAATTCTTCTTCCTATGGCACCATACCCGCTGCATCTTTCAGTGGCGGCGTAGTACAGGGCATGTGGCAATACCGGCCCGTTTCCGGCGTAGGTAACCAGGACCTGCTCAACGCTGTGATCGACAGTCTTGCGCTGGAAGACTTCAACAATGGCACCTCCAATGCCACCCTGGGAAACAACCTGGTGAACCCGCTGCTACAGGCGCAGAATGAATACCGGAAAAACATCAACAACACCGGTACTATTAATGCGTTCCTGGAATATACTTTTCTGAAGAAATTCAGACTGAAGATATCAGGCGGCTATAATGCCACCAACCTGAAATCGGAAACCTTTTATAACTCACAAACACAACAGGGAAATTTATTCAAGAACAAAGCAGGCGCAGTGCCCAATGTGAATGGTATTAACGGCACTATCAACAATCAGCTGAACAGTAATTATCTCAGTGAAAATATTCTCAACTACAAAACTACTATCGGGAAAAAACATATGATTGATGCGCTGGCAGGTTTCACTTATCAATACGCCACGAACAATTATACCGGCTTCAGGTCCATTAATGTGCCACAGTCGACCGAATACCTGGGCATTAAAAGCATTGGCGGCGGCACCGCCGCATCTCCCAATGCCGGCGGCTCGCGCTGGCAGCTGTTTTCTTTTTTAGGCCGGCTGAACTATGCTTTTGAAGATAAATACCTGTTCACCGCCACTGCGCGGTCCGATGGTTCTTCAAAGTTTGCGGCAGGCAAGCAATGGGGCTACTTCCCTTCCGGCGCTTTTGCCTGGAGGTTTACAGAAGAGCCCTTCGCAGCAGGCTTGCGATCCATACTGAATGATGGTAAGTTCAGGGCCAGTTATGGCAGCGTAGGCAACAACAAGGTGGGAGACTTCAGCTACCTGGCTACCCTCGCTGGTGGTACGCAGTTCGCCTACCCTTTCAACAATTCCTATACGAGAGGCACCGTACCATTTGGAAACGGCAATGCCAACCTCACCTGGGAAACCACTACAGAACTGGATCTCGGGTTGAATTTAAGCTTCTTCAACGACCGGATCTCCGTGGATGCAGATTATTACAACCGGAAAACAAAGAACTTCCTGCTGCTGGTGCAAATCCCTTACTTCGCGGGTTACAGTATCACGTCTTTCAATACCCAATACCAGAACACCGGGGAAATTACCAACAAAGGTTTTGAACTAACCATCAACACCATTAATGTTAAAGGAAAAAATTTCAACTGGAGCAGTAGCTTCAATATCAGTTTTAACAAAGGAAAGATTGATAAATTTTATGATGGCTTTGAAGTAATGCAAACAGGTTATAACCTGCCCGGCGGCAACAGCACCACTGCCTGGATTGCAAAAGTGGACGCCCCCATCTCCCAGTTCTATGGTTATAAGTGGGCCGGCGTTTACCAGTATGATGATTTTGTTAAACAAGGGAATGGCGCCTACATCCTGAAAAACGGCGTACCTGGCTATGCCACCGGTATTCAGCCGGGGGATCCAAAATACAAAGATATTAACGGCGATGGCGTAGTAGATGCCAACGATCAAACTACGTTGGGCAGCCCTCTCCCTGTTCATACAGGCGGGTTCTCCAATAATTTTAACTATAAAAATTTCTACCTGAATATTTTCCTGCAATGGAGCTACGGCAATGAAATACTGAACGCCAACAGGATGGCCTTTGCTTCCACCGGAGGTTATTTCCCGAACGGCAACCAGTTTGCAGAATATGCTAACCGGTGGACACCCGATAATCCAACCAACGATGTGCCCAGGGCAAAGTATAACAACAGGGGCGACGCGGGCAGCACTACGCCAAAGGTAACCTCCCGCTACATAGAAGATGGCTCCTTCCTGCGGCTCAAAACAATTTCGCTGGGGTACGACCTGCCACCCGAATTGATCCGCCGTGCGGGCTTCAAAGGATTGAAAGCATATGTGGCAGCGCAGAATATTTTCACCATCACCCATTACTCCGGCATTGATCCGGAGGTTTCCTCTTTCAGGGTTCAAAACCCTGCCAATGCACCGGGAAACACTCCCGGCGTTACCGCTACCAGCGGCACCGGCTATACGTTTCTTCAACCCAGCAGTAGTTACTCCGCCTTATCCGGCGGACTCGATTATACGGCTTATCCACGCGCCTTTACACTCAGCTTTGGTATTACGGCTACATTCTGATTCCATGTTTAAAATGTTGTTATGAAAACTTTTCAGCAATTACTACTTCCACTCATATGCATACTGGCAGCTTCCTGTAAGATGGATGTAAGCCTGGATCCTGTCACCTTCCGCCCTATCACATTTACCACCGAAGCGCAACTGGATGAACAAGTGGCGGGGATGTACAACATCCTCCAGCAAGACCCGATGTATGGTTTTGGTTTATGGGGATATATCAATGCCGGTGCGGATGAAAGCTTCCGTAACAACGCCAGTTACAGCACCACGCTCACGGAGTTTTATCATATCAGTAACACTGAACAGAATGTTTTGCTGTTATGGCGGAGCTTATATAAGGGTATTGAAGATGCCAACGTGATCCTCGATGTGGCCGACAAACCACAAATAGATGAAACAAAACGCTCGCAGATTAAAGGACAGGCCAGGTTCCTGCGGGCATATTATTTCTACCTGCTGGTGACCCATTTCGGGGACGTGCCGCTTAAAACAATGCTGGCTACCGACCTGGGCACCAATTACAATCTCCCGCGTACGCCATCAAAAGATATTTATGCTTTTATCGTGAAAGAAATGGTGGCAGCCGACAGCCTGGTGCCCAAAATGTCCCAGGTAAACACGCCCACTATTGTTACACAATCTGCCGTGGAAGCCATTCTCGCAAGGGTGTATCTTTCTATGGCCGGCAATCCCATGAATGACGTGGCGCGTTATAAAGATGCGCTGTTCTGGGCGCAGAAGCTGATTAATTCAAACGTACATAGTTTAATCAGCTCACCACATCCGCTTTACCCCGCTACCCCTGCCTATGCCCGTATTTTCATCAACAAGATGCAGAATAACATGAATGATAACGGCACTTCGGAAAGCATCTGGGACGCCGCTTTCTTATCCAAATCCAATGTTACCGGCAACTATGCAGGCACCGGGTATCTTGTTACGCAGCAGCTGGGCGCAGTAATGGGCGTATACTGCCCCGATGCGGGCATTTCGGGTGTGAACGGGTACTCTCCCGGCACGTACCGGGTATTGCCGGGTTTATACAATCTTTATGGTTCCGGCGATCAGCGGAGGGATTGGGCCATTGCGCCTTATGTGTATAAAAGCGCTGCTACCACCCGTTACTACACGCTCACCGTGAACATCACCGGTGGCGGGGGTACCGGCGCTGCGGCCACTGCTTACACCGATGCACAGGGCGCCATTACTTCCGTAGTAATCGACAACCCCGGCAACGGCTATACGACTCCTCCCACCATCAGTTTTACTGCTTACGGTACCAATTCGTCTACCAATCCCTCTGTTACCACGCCCAATGAAGCGGTAGCCACTGCCACCGTGAGTAGTGGAAAGGTAACGGCTATCAATGTAATATCCGGCGGTGCGGGTTATCCAACAACATACGACCGCTGTGTGGGTAAATGGAGAAGGGAATACGAAATTAACCTGCCACCCAGCCGCCTCCAAAACAATACTTCCTGCAACTTCCCCATTGTGCGTTATGCAGATGTGCTGCTGATGGCAGCGGAAGCTGAACTGAAAGCCAATGGCAGCGCAGGCGCTACGGCCGTGGAATATTATAACCAGGTAAGGAGACGGGCATACGGATATCCGTCTAACACGCCTGCGCCAGGCTTTGATGTAACCACATTCACCATGCAGGATATTATGGATGAACGCTCCCGTGAACTCTGCTTTGAAGGCGTTCGCCGGCAGGACCTGGTACGCTGGGGCAAAATGACGCAGGCCATGCAACAGGTGCTTGCCAACAACGACAACTACGCTCCTACCAATTATGTTACGCCTGCCGGTGTGGCTGCGACCAATTTCCTGGTCGATCCGCAAAAGTATTCACTGTTACCAATCCCCGGCAATGAAATAGTGCTGGACCAGGTATTAACACAAAACCCCGGATGGCAATAAAAACCGATTAAACAAAATAGTATGAGATCTATTATATATTATTTCCTCGCCGCTGTTATGTTTGCAGGTTGCCGCAGAAACGAAGCAATCATGCCGGACTTCAACGTAAACACCGGCCAGCTGGCCTACCAGGCGGGCGACACTGTTACTTTCTATCTCTCCGGCAATGCCGGCGCCATTGTTTTCTTTTCCGGCGAAACCGGCAAAGCATATGAAAACCGGGACAGGAAGTTGATGCCCGGCGTGGAAAAACTCGTGTTCCAGACATCCATGCAGCAAGGCCCGGTGCCGCCAAAGCCTTGCCCGGATTCACTACAGCTGCTGATCTCCACCAACCTGGAAGGATATGATGCCGCACATATCACAAAGGCCACCTGGACAAATATTACCAATCGCAACAGCAAATGGCCGAAGTCATTGTCCACCGGTTTTACAACTTCTGATTCTATCGATATATCAGATTTTAATAAGGCAGATAAAGTGAACATCGCTTTCCGCGTGCTGAACAAAAAGACCGGTGTGATGCCGCAAAGAAAATGGGTTATCCAAAGCTTTTCCCTCTATAATTTATTACCCGACAGCAGTACCACGCCCCTGTTTACAAATTTTGCCAACACCGGCTGGGTACAGGCCAGTTTGCTTAACAACAGCGAACCGGGAACAGCGGAGAATAACTACACTGGCTTCAACGCCTGGAACGTGGGCACCTGGAACGTTTCCGCGGCCGACAGTGTCCGGAACAGCAACGGCATTCCTATCAGGACCGGTTATCCCATTACGTTCAATCCCGGTACCAATATTGATAATGAAGACAACGACGACTGGCTGATTACTTCATCCATCGACTTAAAAACCACCAAACCCGATATAGGTATGGTGATACAGAATGAAGTTGCGTTGAAGTCGGCCACCTTCAAATACGCTTTTAACAAAGCAGGCACTTACCAGGTCACCTTTGTGGCCACTAATAACAGCCTGGAAGACAGCAAAAGCCAGGTTAAACAGCTGACATTAAAAATTCTACCCTGATTAAATATGAACCGATCTTTCCTTCCGGCCATGGTGGCGTTATTGCTCTTTTCGCAAATCCTCTTTGCACAGGTGATGGCGGTCGGTAGCTGGTGGCTGCAGAACGCTTCAAAAGTACCGCAGCCGGGCGCAGCAGTAGCACAACCCGGCTTCTCCGCTAATGGCTGGTATCCCGCCGTGGTACCAGGAACAGTGCTCACCACGCTGGTACATAACAACGTATACCCGGAACCGTTATATGGCGAAAATAACCGCCCCGACAGGATTCCTGATTCCCTTTGCCGCACCAACTGGTGGTATCGCACAGAAATAACCATACCATCATCTTACAAAAATAAAAACTGCTGGCTGCACTTCAACGGTATTAATTACATTGCGCAGGTATGGGTAAACGGGAAATATACCGGGGAGATACGTGGCGCCTTTGCAAGGGGCATCTTTGATATCACAGCGGCCGTAAAGCCCGGAGCAACCGCCGCCATAGCTGTATTGGTATCCCCACAACCCAATCCGGGTGTGCCACACGAGCATACCATTGCACAAGGCATGGGCAGAAACGGAGGCATCACCGCTATGGATGGTCCTACGTTCCTCTGCTCTATGGGCTGGGACTGGATACCCGCTATCCGCGACCGGAACACCGGCATCTGGCAATCCGTATATCTCGATGCCACCGGTCCTGTGCTTGTAAAAGATCCATTGGTAACTACCGATCTTCCATTACCCGCATTAAATACCGCTGATGTTAAAATAGCCGCTACCGTAGAAAATATAACAGACCAGCCGCAGGAAGGCATACTGAAAGGCGCCTTTGGCAATGTAGTGTTCAGTAAGCCGGTAGCATTGCCGCCACACAGCAGCCAGCGGATTACCTTTGATCCCGCCACACTGCCGCAGTTAAAAATAAAACAGCCGAAACTCTGGTGGCCCAATGGTTACGGTCCGCAAAATTTATATACCCTTCAACTACAGTTTAACATCAGGGGAGAAATATCCGATGAACAACAATTGGATTTCGGCATCCGCGAAATCAGTTACACCACGCCGGCTTCAGAAGATCTCACCATTTCCGTGAATGACGTAAAGGTTTTTTGTAAGGGCGGCAACTGGGGTATGGATGAAGCGATGAAACGTATTCCAAAAGAGAGACTGGAAACACAGATCCGCATGCATCAGCAGGCGCATTACAATATCATCCGCAACTGGGTGGGCCAGAGCACCAGCGAAGACCTGTACGCCCTCTGCGATAAATACGGCCTCATGGTATGGGATGAATTTTTCCAGCCCAACCCCTCCGACGGACCTGATCCCGCAGATGTGAATTTGTACCTCGCCAACGTACGGGAGAAAATGCTGCGTTTCCGCAATCATCCTTCTATTATCCTTTGGTGCGCCCGCAATGAAGGCAACCCGCCTAAAGTAATAGACGATTCACTTCGCAGCCTGATGGCTGAACTGGAGCCCTTGCGGCTGTACCAGCCCAGTTCTACCTCCGGGCGCGGCGTACACTCCGGCGGGCCTTACTACACCCGCAAACCGGCGGAGTATTATGTTTTTACTGAATCTTTCAAAACGGAAATCGGCAGTTTCTCTATTCCAACAATGGAGTCCGTGCAGGGCATGATGCCGCAGCAGGACTGGGAAGTGATCAACGACGACTGGGCCGAACATGACCTCGCCACAAAATACTACCGGAACATGATTGCCAAACGGTTTGGTGAAGTAGCCAACCTGGCCGACTTTGTAAGAAAATCACAACTCACCAATTATGAATCGTTCCGCGCTATGTATGAGGGCCGCAATGCAAAAATGTTTAACCCTGCTACTGGTGTTATCACCTGGATGAGCAATCCTGCGCAGCCCAGTTTTGTATGGCAGCTTTATCATCACGACCTGGAGCCTAATTCAGCCTTATTTGCCGTTCAAAAGGCCTGTGAACCGGTACATATTCAACTGAACGAAAAAGAAGGAAATATACAGGTGATCAATAACGGACCGGCGGTGCTGAAAAATGCGCGTGCACATCTCAGCCTGTTCAATGCAGACGGTAAGCCGGTGCTGCAACAGGATTATAATGTTACGGCCCTTCCCGCCGTAGCAACGGATCTCGGACAGGTGCAATGGCCCGCTGATTTGTCGCCCGTTCACTTTGTAAAACTGACTTTACATGATGCCAACGGCGCGCTGCTTTCCGATAACTTCTACTGGAACACGCTTCCGTTGGGATCAGACCAGCTGGCGGGCCTGGAAAAGATACCAGTGGTTACGCTCACGGCAACGGTTAAACGCCGCAGTGTGCATGGCAACTGTTTGCTGGATGTAAGCCTGCATAATCCATCTGCTCATATCGCGGTAATGACGCACCTGCAACTTCACCGGCAAGGTGGCGACAGGGTGTTACCTGTTTTTTATTCAGATAATTATGTTTCCCTGTGCCCCAACGAAACAAAAACAATTACCGTAGAAGCCAGTGAGGCCGCCCTTCAGGGCAGCAAGCCAATGATACTGGTGGATGGCTTTAATGTAAATATAAAAGAAAGCAACAGTCCCGATGCAGCCATTGCGCTGAATGAAAACGCGCAGGTGAACCATTGGCCCATTACCCATTTGCCGCGGCCCGACAGTACCGCACCAAAAAAATAAAAGCATGTTTACATCAAGACGGGAATTCCTGAAAATAACCACGTTTGGCAGTACAGGTTTGTTATTACCGCCTATCTCTGCATGGGCGGGCGTTTATAAAGATGAACTGGCAACCCTGAGTGAACAGCTCCTGCAACAATGGGGTGAAAGTTTACTGGCGCTACAGGTAAACCAACCGCAGGCAAAAGGATTGCATGGCGGCATTCTGTGCCCCGCCTGCGCCACCATACACGGCCGCTGCGGTGATGCCATTTTCCCGTTATTATATCTTGCCAGTAAAAGAAAAGAACAACAGTATGTAGATGCAGCTATCCGTTTGTACAACTGGATGGAACACATGGTAAGCACGCCCGATGGCGCGTGGGTAAACGAAGTAAATGTAAGCGACTGGAAAGGCATTACGGTGTTTGGCGCTACCAGTCTTGCGGAAGCGCTGATTCATTTTGAACATTTACTGGACAAACCCACAGCACAGCAATGGAAAAACAGGTTACAAAAAGCAGGTGACTATCTCTATAAAAACTTTACTGTGAACACCGGTAATATCAACTACCCTATCGCCGGCAGTTATGCTTTGTGCCTGATAGGCACCTATCTCCAACAACCCCATTTTATTACCAAGGGCAAAAGCCTGGCAAAGGATTGCCTCGCCTACTTTACTGCCAATGGCCTGATATACGGGGAAGGAAAACCGGTGCCCGAGAAAAGTGGAAAAGGCTGTTATTCGGTGGACCTCGGTTATAACGTGGAAGAGTCGCTTCCCTCTTTTGTGCTGTATGCAAAATTGGTGAATGACACCGCCCTGCTGGATCAGTTGACGCGCTCCTTAAAAGCACACCTGGAATTTATGCTGCCCGACGGCGCCTGGGACAACAGCTGGGGAACCAGGAACTTTAAATGGACCTATTGGGGCAGCAGAACCAGCGATGGCTGTCAGCCTGCCTATGCCCTGATGGCCGGCAGCGACCCTGCATTTTACAAAGCAGCCTTGCAAAACACCCGGCTGCTGGCGCAATGCACGCACAATAAATTATTGCATGGCGGGCCGCATTATGTACAACACGGGGTATTGCCTTGTGTAAGCCATTCGCTGGCGCACAGTAAAGCATTGACCACCGTTTTGATCCAGGCGTCTTCAATAAAAAGTAGTACAGCTCCGCTCCCACGGGAACGCATATACGGGGTGAAGTCATTTCCTGAAATCAATACCTGGCTGATCTCCACGCATAAATGGCGTGGCACCATTACGGGGTACGACCAGGAATATTCTATGAAGGGCGGTCATGCCAGCGGCGGTGCTTTGTCTATGCTCTGGCATGAGGATACCGGTCCCCTGCTTGTGGCCAGTATGAACCGGTATCAAATGGTGGAGAGCTTTAACATGCAGCGGGATAATGATCCGTTGCCTGCTTGCTTTACGCCTGGCTTTACCATAATGGCCGGCGAACAGCTGTACCGGCACACCAATGATCTGAAAGCCGCTGTTGAATATCATGAAAGCACCGGGCAGATAACCTTCAACACCCGTTCATTACTGGTAGATGAAAACCAGTTACCGGCTGCTTCACCGGAATGTACGATCAGTTATCTTTTTGAGAAAGATGTGTTTCATATTCACGCTACTGCGAAAAATGAAAAGGCCGTTTATAGTTTGCCTGTTATCAGTACGCACGACGAACCCGTCACACTTCTTTCAGAAAATAAGCTGGAAATACGCAAAGCGGGTAGTATTGTGGAGATAACCGCCAGTGCGCCCATAAAAACAACCCGCGCATTAACAGACCGCGCTTTCAATTTTGTACCCGGGCTCGAAGCCGTTCCGTTACTCTTTGAAACGAATAATATCGATATAAAAATTTCCGTAAGACCACACACATGAAAAAAGCATGCTTACTGATCAGCGCTGCCCTGTATTTTGTGATGCCCGCAATGGCGCAAGCCAGGTTCGATATATTCAGGGAACAGGCCATCACTGATGTTAGCCCGCAGGGATGGCTGAAAGAATTCCTGCTCCGGCAGCGGAGCGGTCTTACCGGGCATCCGGAAGTATTATCGTATCCCTTCAATTCCTCCTTATGGGCGGGCGTTATAGAACGGGTGGGCGAACAGCACGGCGCCAACTGGTGGCGATACGAACAAACTGCCTACTACAGCGATGGTATACTCCGGTTGGGTTATTTGCTGCGTGATACAGCGCTGGTGAATAAAGCCCGCGCCGGTATTAACTACACGCTGGCACACGTACAATCCAATGGCCGCCTGGGTCCGGAGATGTTCACCAGCCAATGGCCTATCGCTGTATATTTCCGGGTGTTACAGGCCGAATACGCAGCTACCGGCGATCAGCGGATCATTGCCGCCCTGCATAAACATTACCTGAGCTATATGCCCGAAGAAATAGGCAATGCCAAACGTGCCATTGTAAACATTGAAGGCATGTTGTGGACGTATGGCAAAACAAATGATTCCCGACTGCTGGCGCTTGCGGAAGCGGCTTATGCCAAAGGCGGTTTTGAGCTGAACATGCAAACGGCTTCTTCGCCGGATACGCTGGTGCTGCATGGCGTTACCTATATGGAAATGGCTAAGCTGCCCGCCATCCTGTATACTTACACCGGTAAAAAAGTATATCTCGATGCAGCGCTGAATGCCATGTACAAACTGGATCGCGATCATATGTTACCCGATGGCATCCCCAGCTCCAACGAATTCCTGGCAGGGAAAGATCCGTTACAGAGCCACGAAACCTGCGATATCACCGACTATACCTGGGCAGTGGGTTACCTGCTGATGGCCACCGGCGACGGCCGCTGGGCCGATAAACTGGAGAAGGCCATCTTCAATGCAGGTCCTGGTGCGGTATCCAAAGATTTTAGAAATCTTCAGTACTTCTCCAGCGTTAACCAGGTGATCGCTACGGGGCAGTCCAACCACAATAAATTTGCGCACGGCTCTACCTGGATGGCTTACTGGCCCTGTCATGAAACAGAATGCTGCGCCGGCAACGTACATCGCTTTATGCCCAACTACGCCGCGCGGATGTGGATGCGTGATACCACAGGAGCCCCGGTGGCAGCACTTTACGGGCCTTCTGTTGAAACGCTCCGCTACAAAGGGCAGCCACTCAGCATTACCGAAAACACGCAATATCCTTTCTCTGACCAGTTGCAGTTCACCTTCCGGATGCAACAGGACATCACTATGCCTTTTACCTTCCGCATACCTGGCTGGTGTCAATCAGCGATGGTGAGCATCAACGGAAAACGATACAACGGCGCGTTAAAGCCCGGCTCCTTTGTAACCCTGCACCGGAAATTTCATAACAACGACCGGATCAGCATACAATTCCCTATGGCGCCGCAACTGGTACAATGGGGCCAGTGGGGCGTTGCCGTGGAACGCGGCCCGTTGTTGTACGCTTATCCCGTTCCCGAAAAAGTAACCACAGATACCGCCACTTACGCTAACCTTGGCGGCAAAAAATCTGCAGATCCTGGTTTCCCGGCGCTGGACATCCGTCCTGCGGGTGACTGGAACTACGCACTGCTGGCACGTCCCGGACAATGGCTGGTAACAGAAAAACAGGACAATACTTATCCCTTTGACGCCGCCGCTGTTACCATTAAGGTACCGGCCAGGAAAATTAACGACTGGCATTTATCAGAAAACCGCTACACGCCCCCATTACCCAAACCCGGTTCTTTCCACTATGAAACAACTACCGATACCATCACCCTGGTGCCCTATGGTATTACCAGGCTACGCATGACGGTATTCCCGGTGATCCCTTAATACATTAAACCCTTGTAACTATGACTATCACAAACATCTCCCTTTTAGAAACCACAGCGGGTACCACCGCCAATGAACATTGCAATCTGCTCGGCTATTATGCGCCCGGCGATGGCGGCGGCGGAGACTTTTACTGGCAACCTGCCAACACCACCGGTGATAACCGGGGCACCATCATCGTTGTTGCCGGCAATGGCCGGTGGCTGCGGGCAGACACCAATCTCTTTAATGTAAAATGGTTTGGTGCAAAAGGCAACGCCTCCACGGATGATACCGCCGCCATTCAGAAATGTATTGATACCGCCGCCACGGGCAGGATCATTTATTTTCCAAAAGGAAATTATAAAATAACCGCGCAGATCAATCTTAAAACAGGACAAACCTACACCGGCGAACAAGGCGACTATGGCATTGTAGATTCTCCTACGCCTACCATTCTTGACTTTACCACCGCCACCGGTAACATTCATTGTCTTAGCTTCGACGCCACCATCGGCGCTACCGGTCCCACTATCAGGAATCTTACGCTCAATTGCGGCGAAGCCCTTACCGGCATCCGGTATTACAGTACCAACTATTCCAACTGCTACCGCCCCACTTTGCAAAATGTAGACATACGGTTAAAAGAAATTGCAGATCCTGCGCAAACATGCGTGTGGTGGGAGCCAGTGTACCTCGGCACCATCGACAGGTGCCTGCTCCGCGGTGGCAGGATAGGTATAAAGCTGATCGGGTGTTTCATGAACCGCATCATCAATGTAACCACGCAACAGGGTATTTACAACAATGGCAATCCGCCTGTGGCGGCCATTTACACCCGGCAAACCAGGGCAGGCAGAACAGGCTCCTATATAGGCGGCAGGAACTTAATAGAAACATCCGAACCGCTCATCATTTCGCCCGATGCTAACAGCGTAATGATTGATACGGATGGCGGGCTGATTATCCGCGACACTGCTATGGAGGTGAACAACGGCAGCAGCACCGGCACAGCCGCCAAAGCATTGATATGGTTGCATAAAGATGGTACCCAGTCGCCTTTCCGGTCGGACCTCCTGCTGGAAAGAGGCGCTGTATTTAATACTGCCGCGGCTACCGGCGCCAACAACGGCAGGGCCCAATACGGCATCCTTGCGGAAGCAGGCATGTTTACCCGGATTGTGGCCAGGGGTGTGTCTTTTAAAGATAACCCGATCGTGATCACAAATGCCGGCAACACGGGGCTTGCCACCTCCGGCACCGACTTCCAGCGACTGGATGTGCAAGGCAACGACTACGCTACGGCGTATTATACGGAGTATGCCGGATGGAAGCCCGCTACAGCCTATGCTATGGGGCAAACCGTACAAAACGGGTTGTATGTTTATATCGTAACCACCACAGGTATCTCTGATGCCGCGGGAGGCCCAACCGGAACCGGCGCCGGTATTACTGACGGAACGGTGGTATGGAGCTTTGTAAAAGAAAACACCGGTCCGTTTCCTTTAAAACGCTACCGCGAAACCAACAACGACGTATACATTGTGGGCGATGCCAGGGGCGTGAAAGATAACCAGTTCATTAACGCCAACGGCTCTACGGAGCGGTTCGGTGCGGCCTGGGGATTCTTTAAGGCAACGGTGGATCCCGGTAGTATCAGCGATAACCAGTCGTGCATAAAACTGCGATACGACAACGCCCCGCCTTATAACACGCCCATGAAAGCAACAGTGACATTACGCCGGCTGGCAGCAGGCGCTTCCGCGGGCAGGTTCAGCATGCAGTGTTCTTCCAGTGGTGGCACTAACCTACTAGGAAGATGGGATTTCAATAACATCCCGCTCAACGAAGATAAACAGTACGTGGTGACCGGCTTCGCCATTCCCTCCACGATGCCGGTGGCAGACTTCTCCGCCTGGTTCCGGGACAGTGCCAGTCAGCCGCTATGGGACAACATCGCCGTAAGATCGGTGCGCGTGGAAAAAGCTACCACCTTTTGCGGCAGCGTTACCATCAGTGATATGGCTACTTCTGCAGATGTAAATTCATCCAGCTTCCAGAGCAGCGATATTACGCTGGTCAGCGTTCCTAACTTTTTACTGCCCGACACCGCAATTATCTCCCTGGGCCTGCCCGCGGTAACAGCCGGTATGCCGTTGCTGCTCATCAATACTCCTTATATCAGTAACAGAACCACCAGTGGTTTTACTATTAACCTGTTTCTCAAACCAGGTGCAGGCAATAGTATTACCATACCATATACCATCACCTATTAAACCATTCACCACCCTGGTGGTCATAGTATCCGTTAAACCATTCACCACAGGCGGGCCCTGCCTGTGGTGGATAATTTTCCGGGCGTTCACCCGTTTTAAGAAAGAATCTGTCTATAACATTTATATACCAGCGCGCAGGAAAAAAGAATACAAATGGGGAAGCAATCAATTATCCGGAATACGCTGTTAGTCATGTTTTGGTGCAGCAGTCATTTATCGGCCAGCAGTCAGGGTACACAGGCATACGACCCTGAAAAAACCTATGCCGCGCCAACAGACGACCGGGTGAAAGCTAAATTATCACATTGGCAGGACCTGAAGTTTGGCCTGTTTATGCATTGGGGTACCTACAGCCAGTGGGGTATCGTAGAATCATGGTCGCTTTCACCGGAAGACTATCCCTTTACCAAACGTACAGGCCCCTATGCAGCAAACTGGTTTCAGTATAAACAGGCGTATGAAAACCTGCAAACCACTTTCAACCCCGTGCACTTTAATCCTGATAAATGGGCTGACGCCGCAAAAGCAGCCGGTATGCGCTATGTAGTGTTTACTACCAAGCATCACGATGGCTTCTGCATGTTCGACACCAGGTACACCGACTATAAAATTACCAGCGCCAAAACACCTTTTTCATCCAATCCGCGCAGCAATATTTCCCTGGAAATTTTTAATGCCTTCCGTAAAAAAGATTTTATGGCTGGCGCTTACTTTTCAAAACCCGACTGGCACTCGGAAGATTACTGGTGGTCGTATTTTCCGCCTAAAGACCGCCACCAGAGTTACGATAAAAAACAATATCCGGAGCGGTGGCAACGGTTCTGCGATTTCACGTACAACCAGATAGAGGAGCTGATGACCAACTACGGCGCATTAGACCTCCTCTGGCTGGATGGCAGCTGGGCGGGCATCAATATGGCTCCCATTGTAACAATGGCGCGCAAACACCAGCCCGGCCTGATTGTAGTAGACCGCCACGGCGCGGCGGAATATGTAAACTACCTCACACCGGAACAAAAGATCCCGGACCACTACATCCCTGTTCCGTGGGAAACCTGTATGACACTGGGCCGGTCCTGGTCGTACATTGTAAAAGAAAATTACAAACCATCGCGGCAGCTGATACAAATGCTGGTGGACATTGTTGCTAAAAACGGTAACCTCCTGCTCAACATCGGGCCGGGTCCTGATGGCGACTGGCACACAGAAGCCTATCAGCGGCTGGCCGATATCGGCAAATGGATGAAAATAAACAGTGAGTCTATTTACAATACCAAACCTGTTGCTCCTTACCGCCAGGATAAATGGGCTTTTACAAAAAGTGAAAAAGCCCGTTATCTTTCTTATCTCCCGGCGGAAAAAGAAAATATACTACCGGCCACTATCAGTGCACCTTTGAAAGATGTGAGCCGTAAAACCGGTATCACCCTGCTGGGTACAGAAAAAAAACTGACATGGGAGCAAACGGGCGATTCCATCACCATCAGCATTCCAGAGGCCGTGCGTAAGCAGCTGGCCGGGGAAGCCGTGTGGGTATTTAAAATGAGTTAACGATATAGATATGTCGATAAGATTGACAGGTGTAGTACTTCTTTTTTTACTATCGCTATCACTGCATGCACAAACGGATTCGCTTAACGCCATGCAGGAATACCGCCTCCGCCAGGGTTTACCCAACTTCTTTGCGAAATTGAAATCCGGCGGTCCGCTTACCATTGCCTATTTTGGCGGCAGCATTACCGCCGCCTCCGGCGGCTGGCGCGATCAATCGGTGAAATGGTTTCAGCAACAATACCCGCAGGCACAAATAAAACAGATCAACGCCGGTGTAGGCGGGACCGGCTCCGACCTGGGCGTTTTCCGGCTCCGCCGCGATGTGCTGTCGCAGCAACCGGATCTTGTTTTTGTGGAATTTGCGGTAAATGACGGTGGCCCGTATGTACACCAAACAATGGAAGGTATTGTGCGGCAGATATGGAAAGTCAATCCGTCGACAGACATTTGCTTTGTATATACCATGTCGGGGAATATGTTACCGGTGCTGCAACAGGGACAGCTATGGCCCACCATGCTCGCCATGGAACATATTGCGCAGCACTATGGCATTCCTTCCGTACAACTTGGGATGCAGGCATTGGCACTGTTGAAAGAAGGCAAACTGGTGTTCCAGGGGAAACCGGATCAGTACCCGGACAAACTTGTTTTTTCCGGCGACAATGTACACCCTAACACCACAACAGGTCACCGCCTGTACACCGAAGCGCTGGTGCGCGCCATGCAGCAGCTAAGGACCAACGACCATCCGCTGAAACACACGCTTATTGCTCCCTATACCAAAGATAACTGGGAAGATGCACAGCTGGTGGCTGTGAAAGACCTGCCCCGTACCGGGCAGTGGTCTGATCTTTCCAACAGTAACGACACCGTGGCGGTTCAATTCCGCCAGCGCTTTCCATTGCTTGTTAAATCGACATACCCCGGGTCATCACTGCAGATAAATTTCAACGGGCGCCTGGCAGGTTTGTACGACCTGGTGGGCCCCGGATGCGGTGAATATGAGGTAACGATAGACGGACAAGCCGCCAAACCGTATCCCCGCTTCGACCGTCACGCCGTGTACTATCGCACGCATTACTTTTTCCTGCCGCTGCTCGAAGCAGGACCGCACACCATCAACCTGGAAGTATCCGGTAAAAAGTTAGATAAAATGTCCATCCTGAAAACAGGTGATAACCAGCCCGGCGACCTGGAAAAATATAATGAAAATGCCTGTTACGCAGGCTGGCTGCTGCTATTGGGCAGTATCACCAACCAGCAGCAATAATGAAGCGCTCCGGCATCCGGAAATAAAAAATAAATGAGGGAAACTTAACAAAGAGATATTAACTTTAAGTACACGTTATAGAGATTTTTACCACGTTAATAAGTATCTCTTCATGGATAATAACGACGACGGGCTTTTATTGCATCAACTCCGGCAGGGTGATATAAAAGCGTATGAACAATTATTTAAGAAATACTACAAATCACTGAATGTTGACGCTTACTACCTGTTAAAGGATGAAACAGAAGCGGAAGATCAGGTACAATCCCTTTTCATCGAAATATGGGATAAACAACTGTATCTTAACATTACCTACTCCGTTAAGTCGTACCTCCACACTGCTATCCGTAATAAATGCCTCAGTTTTATTGAGAAGGGAAAAAATGAGCATAAGAGATTTCATGCGTATGCCAATACACTGGAAGATAAGATCAATGAAAATATTGTAGAGAATAAAGAGACTGCACAACAGATGGACCTTCTCCTCAATGAGCTTCCTAACCAGCGCTTACGGGCTTTCAGCCTGGTTTACCTGGAAGATAAAAAGTATAAAGAAGCGGCAGAAGAAATGGGTATTACTATTAACTCTGTTAAAACGCATCTTAAGCTGGCACTAAAAATCTTACAAAAAAAGTTTGCGGGCTACAAATAACGATCACCCGTTTTTGCGCAAAAATCGTCTTTAAGTTACAGATGGAAGTAAACAGAGAACATATAAGAGCATTACTTTTTGAAAAAGTAACCGGGTCTATCAGCGAAGAAGACAACCGGCTGGTGACCGCTGCCATTGAAAATGATGCGGCGGTAGCCGATATGTGGCATAACATCCGGGAGGAACTGGACAATGATAAAAGCCGGCGCTTCATGGCCGGTATCGATGAAACCCGGGGCTGGAACAACATACAACCGCAACTGCGATCGCATTCAAAAGTATTCCTGCTACGGAAATGGCGTGTAGCCGCAGCCGTTGTATTGCTTATTATAGCTGCCGGCGGGATCTGGTATTTTTCCGGCAGAAATATTTCTTCCGGGCCAGCAACTTTACCACTCGCCCAAAACACGCTGCTGCTCCGCTTGTCGGACGGGAAAGATATCCCGTTGTCTGCTTCCGCCGGCAACACCATTACGGCGGGTGCTATAAAACTGGTTACCAGCGGCAACCGTCTTACTTATACTGCGCCGGAAAATGCAGCAGATGAATGGGCCACGCTGATGGTACCGGGAAAACTGGATTATAAAATAGTTTTGAAAGACGGAACGGAAGTCTGGTTAAACTCACAGTCCAGCCTCCGCTTCCCCTATGCTTTCAAGAGCGGTAACCGGGAGGTATACCTGTCTGGCGAAGCCTATTTTAAAGTAGCAAAAAATGAGCAGCAACCTTTTATTGTGCATGCCGGTGAAACAAGGGTGGAAGTATTGGGTACCTCTTTCAACATCCATGCCTACGACCCTGCAAAGGTTACCACGTCTCTTGTTGATGGGGCGGTAGTCAGCAGCAAAGAAGATATCAAAGTAAAATTATCTCCCGGTTATCAGTCGGTATATGAAGACGGAAAATTTGTTACCACCTCTTTTGATACCTACAATACCCTGTCGTGGATGGACGGCACCACCCACTTCCGTGATGAAAAATTAAGCAGCATTGCCGTGATCATCTCTCGCTGGTTTGAAGTGCCTGTTATATTCGACAACCCGGCACTGGCCAACGAAACGCTGTCCGGCGCTATCGACAAGCGTAAGCCATTGGATGTGTTCCTCACTAATATCGCTATTTCCTCTGGTGTTCAGTACTATTACAAGGGTAACGTGCTGCACCTGAAATAATTCATTTTTACCGTTCACCCATATCCGTAGAATTTAAGTCCTAAAGATGCGTTGTATATGCAGCACTTAAGTTTTACTATTTTGAACAACCGTATCATTGCTTCTTTTACCGCCCTCCTGGTCTCCCTTGCAGGACATGCGCAGGACACGCTTCGACTGAGCGGTTCCTGGAAGGTACAGCCCGCACAATCGCAGAATATTGCTCCCGATAGCAGCAAATGGGGCACTGTTGCCGCCACCGACTGGAGAAGGATCACCTCCGGTAAAAACAGCGCCTGGGCCGACACGCCGCAGGATAAGGTAAACAGTTTGTGGTATGAGCAGCAGGTAAACATCCCGGCTGACTGGCAGCCCAAAAATGTGATCGCCGACTTCCGGCGGATAGAGGGCGACGCTGTTGTATTTGTGGGCCAGCAGCGTGTAGGAGAAGTGCTCCGGCCCGGTGGTGAAGTAAACCTGGGTCCATTCCTGCATTACGGACAACCCAACACGCTCCGTGTTTTTGTTACCAGGGATTATAACGGCATCTCCCGGGGCTTTACAGAAGATCCGCTTCGTTATGTGTCGAGGCACGGTGCGGGAAACATCATTCCCATGGCGGATTGGCCAATGGGCATCACGGCGCCTGTTACAATTATTGCCAGGGCACAGCAGGCCATCATCGATGTATTCTGTATTACTTCTTTCAGGAATAAAATGCTGACGCTTGAAGTAGAGGTGGATGCCAAAAATGTAAGCGGCGCCTACGACTTGGAGGCGGAGATCATTGATCAGCATAGTAAACGGGTACTCACTCTTTCCAATAAAACAATGCAGCTGATAAATGGGAAACACGTGTACCGCCTAACGGCCGCATGGCAAAACCCAGTGTGCTGGGAACTGGATAGTCCTTACCTCTACAAGGCAAAAGTGGCATTGGTGCAGGGCGGTAAAACGCTTTGCCGTTACCCGGAAGTGACCTTCGGTTTCAGGGAAATATGGACTGCCGGCAACCAGCTGTTTATGAACGGTCATCTCTCGCGCTGGCGGGTTACAGATGTGTATGGCGCGAATCAATATGGTTTGTCGCTTTACCGGCTGATTGGCTACAACGTTGGACAGTTCCAGCCGCATCATAAACTGTGGTGGCTGAACGATGCAGAAACGCCGCTCCTTCATGAAGACATGCTCGAGGAGATGGACCGTACGGGCATGGGCTGTACTGTGCCAGGCCCTTCTGTTTCCGTGCTGCGTGATAAACTGCTGCATGATCCGGAGTTGCAGAACGACTATCAAAAAGAAGCTGCTTACTTTACCCGTCATTACCGCAATCACCCCAGTATTCTCGCCTGGGTGATAGCTATGAACAGCGCCAATCCAAAATCAAATATTGATCCGGCCAGGATGGGGAAACGCGATTCCGTTTATTCCACGCAAGGCAAGGTGATAGACCTGGCGTGCAGCATCGTGAAAAAGGAAGATCCCACGCGGCTGGTGTTTGCGCATGCCGATGGCAGCGTAGGCGACATGTCGTCCGCCAACGTGTACCTGAATTTTGTACCCCTGCAGGAAAGGGAAGAATGGCCGATGGCCTGGGCCAGGGAAGGTAATATGCCTTATTCCGCCGTTGAATTCGGACCTCCTTACTGGAATAACTTCTGGAAGGGAAAGCAGTTCCTGCTCACGGAATATTTATCCATGTACCTCGGTGATGCCGCCTATGCCACTGAGGGAGAAAAAGGGCTGCGGCAAACGATAGAAAAAAGCAATGCTGCCAGCAGCGCTACCTGGGAACAAATGGACTTTCAACAGTATCCCGGTTTCTGGCGCTTCCAGGAATTATTTACGCGCAATACCAACCGTGCATGGCGCACGTGGGGCGTCAACGGAGGCTGGCTGTACTGGCTGCTGGAAGGCTATGGCAATCCCAACGGGGAAAAACTGAAAAGCTTCACACAACGTTACAAATCACTCACCGCTCCACTTACCGGCAAACCTTCATGGGCCAACCCACGCTTCGATATTTTCAAGGAGGCCAATCAGCCATTGCTGGTTTACCTGGCCGGTTCGCCGGCGCACACCGATAAAACGCATACCTTCTTTAGCGGCGAAACTTTTGAAAAAGCGGTGGCCGTAGTATGGGATGGTCCTCATAAAATAACGCCGGAAGCAAAATGGATGCTTAAACAAGGCGATAAAGTGTTTCAGCAGGGATCTGTATCATTGGCGGTAAATGGCGGCGAAATAAAGCAGTTTCCGCTTTCGCTGAAAGCGCCGCCCGTAACTGTCCGGGCGGACATGCAACTGGTGCTTGCCGTTGCCGGGGTGCCTAACGATACGTTTGCCCTCACTGTTTTCCCGCGGCCCGCACCTGCTGTGGTGAAAGCACCGGTGTTGCTTTATGATCCTGCGGGGAAATCGGCAGCATCACTGAAGCAATTGGGCATACAATATTCTGCATGGGAGAAAGGTCGCCGTATCTCCTCTGATGCCATACTGGTGATAGGCCGCGAGGCCCTGCAGCCGGGGGACACGCTGCCGTATAATGAAAAAGATATTGCGCGCGGTTTGCGTGTGATTATACTGGAACAGTCACCTGCCGTATGGGAAGGTATGGGTTTTGAAACGATAGAAACCATGCCGCGTTATACTTTTATCCGTGACCGGGAAAGTGCGCTCCTGGCGGGATTGCAGCCGGCAGATATGATCAACTGGCGGGGCAGTCCCGACCTCTTACCGGAAGGCAGGCAGGTAAAAAGCTACGACACGCAGCATGCGCCAAAGTGGACCAATCGCCATGCGGTTGCTTCCGTAGTACTGAAAACCCCTGAAGTGGCGGGCTTCACGCCTATCCTGCAAACTGAATTTGATATGGCGTACACGCCGTTGCTGGAATGGCGGTATGGCAAAGGCAAAGTAACTTTTTGTTCACTCGATCTTACCGGCCGCGTTGGCACTGATCCAGCAGCCACACTGCTGGCAAAAAACCTGTTTACGTCGCAGGCGCCGTCGCTTCCCGGTTTACGCGAGGTATATTATAGCGGCGACAGCACCGGCAGGAAACTGCTCACCGATGCGGGCATCGCCCTGCGGGAAGTCCCCGGCGCCGGCAATGCCATATGGGTATTTGGTGCAGGCAAAACGACCATACCGCCCCAGGTCAAGGCATTTGTTGCCGCCGGTGGCATTGCATTTTATCTTCCACAGCAGCCATCATTTTTATCACAGCAGGGATTAAATACGATCGCTAAAACTATCGTACATGCGCAGCCTGGAAAAGCCGGACAGCTACTCAGGGCCATCGGCCCCAACCTGTTACGGTGGCGGGATACCATACAGGTAACCGCGTTTACTTCATCCTCATTATGTGACGGGCTTCTTTCAGTAATAAACACCGGTAAGGGCAAAAGCATCTATCTGCAAATAACCCCGGATCAACTGGCGCAACGTTATGCAAATGCTCCTGAGAAACAGGAAGCCGTCCGGTTAAGTGTGATCCGCCTGCATCAGTTGACAGCACAATTGCTCACCAATCTTGGCGCTGCTCCTTCCCCTGCAACTGCCCGCAGGCTCTGTAAGGTAAACCGCCCGCTTTCTTTCCAAACACTCAGCTCCTGGAAAGTGCTGGGACCTTATACTGCCAATACATCCAGCGGCGCGAAGGTACTGGCGACTACTTTTCCGGGGCAGCAGGATGCTATTGCCGGCGCGGAGAATCCGAACCTTACTTATAAAACAGCAGAGGGCAAAGTGCTGGATTGGCGGCAAACGGTGAATGCCAGTCAGCATGGCTTTGTAGACCTCAGTAAAGTCTTCGGCGGCAAAGACGATAATGCGGTAGCGTATGTAACCAAAAGTATGAACAGCCCGGTGGCACAAAAAGCCATTCTTCGTATGGGCGTTGACTACTGGATGGAAGTATGGCTGAATGGCAAATCCATCCTGCGTGTAGACGCTAACCACCAGAAAAGGGAAAACGAATTTATCCTCCCGGTTTCTCTTTCCGCAGGTGAAAATATTCTCACTATCAAAGTTGCCTCCGGCAAAGGCGGGTTTGGTTTCTGGGCTAATATGGCGTATCCGGAAGCCGGCGAGGCGCAAACCAATGCAACGGAAGGAGACAGTTTTTACCCGGTAGGATATCGTTTCTTTGATCCTTACCAGTTTGTGTACTGGTAGCATCTTTTTTGCCGGTATAACGTTCAGCCTTAACCCTGCTTCCGGTTTAAGAAACAAAAAGCCTCCAGGTTCTATAACCTGGAGGCTTTTTAAATGATCTCAATGCACTACTTAGCTTACCATTGGCAAATACTTCTTCCGGTTTTCAATGATTACCCAGATATTAATTGCCAGCATCACAAGTGCGATAGGCAGCCCTGAAGGAGCATATAAGATATTTGTTAAAACAATTCCTACCATTACCGGGAGAATAACTATTGCGCCAAGTGCCCTGGTTTTATTAGGAATGAAAAGCGCACCGCCTATCACTTCAGCTGCTCCAACAAGCGGCATTAACCAGCTTATCTGCATAAAGGCGCCCATTAACTTCATCATGCTTTCAGGCATGTCTTTGGGTACCGGCATGTAGTTAAAGAATTTGTTCAGTCCCGCGTTAATAAACATAAGTCCGAAAAGAAGACTTACGACAAATAGGATTTTGTTTTTCATAGTTTTTATTTTCCGTAAATATACATTTCATTTTTATCTGCTGTATATCCGCAATATGAGTTGTGGAGAAATTCTATTTTTTTAATGATGGCAACAGTTCGTCCAATCCTTCCATAGCCATTCCCAGACCTTCTTTGAAACCCATTTGGATGGTTGCTTCCAGTTGAGCAAGATCGGCATAAGAGATGTGCAATTGCACCAGTGTTACGGCCCCTTTGTCAACAAAGGTGACGTTCCATTCCGATTGCGGCATCTCTTTATTGATATTTCCTGCTGCATCTGCAAAAGCATCAAGCCCCGTGAATTTTTTCTGGACCTGGATGTTTTTGTAGGTGGCCAATGCCCAATGTTCCTCGCCTTCCGGGCCCACCATGGCATAATGCCAATGTCCGCCTTCTCTGAAGTCCATTGTTTTTGTTCTGGCTTTCCAGGGTTTTGGCGCCCACCAGAGGTCAAGGATTTCGCTTTTCGTATAGGCGTCCCAAACCAAAGGAAGTTCCGCGGCAAATTCCCGTTTAACGGTGATGGTGTTGTTCTCCTTGTTTACAGAAAAATCAAATGATAAGTTCTTACTCATTTCTTTTTGTTTTTTATAGTTAACAATACTTGGTCTAGTTCATTAAATCTCCCCTCCCATAATTCCCTGAATTGCCCGAGCCATTTGTCAATTTCCTGCATTTTATTACCATTTAGCTGGTAGAAAATTTCCCGGCCGGATTGTTCCTGTTTCACCAGTTCACATTCCGTCAGGATGCGCAGGTGTTTCGAAACAGCCTGCCGGCTTATTTCAAAATGTTCAGCTATGGCGTTGGGTGTCAATGCCTGAACCGCAATAAGTAATATGATGGCCCGTCTGGTCGGGTCGGCAATAGCCTGAAAAACATCTCTTCTCATTTCTCCGTAATTTATTCATGCAACCGATCAGTTGCAAATATAAGCAACTAATCGGTTGCGCAAAATATTTGGAGAATTTTTTTTGGCGGGAAAAGAGAACAGGTATCAGGTGAAAAAGTAAATATCGCTTCCAACAAGTTGATTATCAGCAGAATTCAATCTTGATAACGCGAATTTTATCGAATAAAAAAAGCCGGTCTGATGACCAGCTTTGGGAAACCAACCGAATATTTTACTTGCTTTTTAACCTTCCATCATTTTTTTCAGAATCCCCAGCGTACCATTCCAATAGAAATTCAAATGCTGGTATATAGTCTCCGTGGGGAAATTAGTGAGTGTAAGCGACAACAAAGTATGCTCCTCCTCTGGCGCCAGTGCAAACCGGATAACGGTATAGTTCTCCCTGGCATCGGGCAACCGGGACAATGAACTTAAAAAGTCGTAACTCACTGCATGTTCTGGTGAATATTCCAGCACCGTTCCCTTGTTCTCAAACTTTGCATGATGAAAGCCGCTGACCACTAATGGTGATCCCACTTCCCAGGTAGTTGCAACACTGAGATTTAGCTCTGCACCTCCCATCCATTGTGTCATTAACTTAACATCTGTAATGGTTTTCCACACCTTTGCCACGGGAGCATTGATCATTATTTTTCTTTCTATCATTTTTTCCATTCTTTGAGATTTATAATTCCGGAGGAAATCACCGTATAATCATTTACGTCATATGCGTCCTTCGAGGTAGGTCAGCGTTCCCACCTATGAATTTAGCTAAACTTTAAATGCAGCCATTAAAAAGTTTGTGAGGATACAAAAAATTGAATAGCTTTAAATTCACCAGCAACTATTCCTGATGATGGCAGAAGAAGACTACGAAGACGAAGAATCCTGCACACGGAAGGAAACCTTCCGGGGAACTATACGGGCCTTAAAACAAAGGGCAAAGGACAACAGCATTATAGTAACCCACTCCCAGATCGCTGACCGGTTAAATTTGTCTGTAGAGCAGTTTAATGCTTACTATGTGAGTGATGAAGCGCCCGAAGAACTGTTTCCATTACTTCGCTCACAATACCCGGATTTTATCGGCAACGTAACTGTCGAGATCATAAGCTTCACCACCATCCATTACCCTCCGGATCCGCCAACCCCTGATGTAGCATAAGGCATTGATCAGAACGCATGATAACGCATTCCTCCATCAACAGTGGCAACAGCACCAGTAACATACCCTGCACGGGGCGACACCAGGAAAACAGCCATGTTGGCCATGTCCTGTGGTGTGCCAAAATCACCCAGCGGGATTTCGCGCTCCGCAAATTTCCGGCGTTCCTCGCCCGGAAAGTAGGGCCGTATATTTTCTGTATCTATTAAGCCTGGCTGCAGGCAGTTGACCCTGATACCATATTTCCCCAGTTGACCCGAAAGTTGTTTGGACCACGCTACCACCGCAGCTTTGGCTATCGCCGACACATTGATGGTGCGTAATTCATACGTGCTGATCAGGTTCAGGATGGCCCCCTGCTTGCGTGCTATAAAATGGGGCAACAGCTGTTGCGTTAATTGCCGCTGGCGATCAAAGTCCAGTGTCATCGACTCTACCCACGGCTCCTCCGGCCCAACAACATCCACCGGCCGGCTACGGCCCGCATTGTTAATAAGAATATCCACGTGCCCCAAAATGGACAACGCCGCGGCGGCAATCTTTTGTGGCCCGTCCGGCGCAACCAGGTCCTGGACAAAAATGACCGGCTCCATGCCACCTGCCCCTGCCACTTCCGCTTTAAAGCTATCCAGCAACGCTTCGTTTCTTCCAACGGCCAGGACCCTGACTCCTTCAATAGCCAGTTCTTTTGCAATTGCCCGGCCAATTCCCTGGCTGGCGCCCGTTACTACTGCGGTTTTCCCGCTTAAATACAGATCCATATTTTTAGATTAATCTTTGTAAAACTCATTTTCATACCCAAAAACAACGGCTGAAAATTTCTTTGTAAAAGTAGCGGGTAGCATCTAAATTTACAGGCTATACAACCAATTGTACGGTACTAACAAACGTGTAAGTAATGGCAACCAGAAAGAAAAACTCAACTTATAGCCGCAATGAAAACATCATTGTGGAATGTGATCTTACCTATGCCGTGAATAAAATCGGGGGCAGGTGGAAAATTCTTATCCTGGATAAATTAGCGGAGAAGAAAATGAGGTTTAGTGAATTGAAACACGAGTTCTACTACATTACGGAACGCATGTTAACCCTGCAGTTACGGGCAATGGAACAGGACGGACTGGTTAAACGAACCGTATATGCGGAAGTGCCTCCACGGGTGGAATATGAACTCACTGAAATGGCATTGGAGTTCGGTCCTATCTTTAAACAGCTAAGTGCCTGGGGAGGCAAACACCGGGATTTAACGAAGAAAGATATTGTATAATGGGACTGGACAGCATTGACCTATTGGTCGAAATTGAGAATTATTTCGGCATTCAGATTCCGGATATTGAAGCGGCGGAAATCTTTACGGTTCAGAATATGGTCGATGTGGCAGCGAAGCATTTGCATGTTGCTGATCATGCTATGGATCTTAAAGCGCAGGTCTTTCAACAGGTGGCTGATAGTATCTCATCAACAAATCATGAGATTAAGCTGACCGACAAAATCTCCACCTACCTCTCTCCTGGTGATCAAAAAAGCTGGTCAGCTTTAAAAAACCATCTCCGGCTTGAAGTACCCCAACCTGATATTTTTGCCCGCGCACCGAAATATGATTGGACTACCATTACCATCGATCAATTCACAACCTCCATATGCGCCCGCAACTTCAAAACGCTGATTGATAAAAATGAGATCAAAAGTAAATATGAAGTATATGTTATCGTAATGGGTATTACCGTTGCCAAAACAGGCGTTGACTACTATGAGATAACTCCTGATAAATCTTTTACAAGTGACCTGGGCATCGATTAAGATGCCGCCCACTAACGGCTTCCGGGCCCTCCGGGAAATACATTCATATAATTAATCATATTTGATAAAAACACCTCAAACGAAAAATAACAGTTTCTTCACAAGCAAAACCTCATGATTTTTTCGTTTGCTCTCAAAGTTTTATTACTTTTGGCCCCCAAATGAGAGTAGCTATATTTTTCGCATATCTGTGTTTCCTCCTGCTCCGGGGGGAAGGCTATGCTTTTACAGCTACCCATCATAACGATATTTCCAACTCTTTCGCCAGGAATGTTGAACACAAACACCGGATTAAATTTACCGACACCAACCAGGATAATTCTGTTGTCAGCAATTTAGACAATGAAGAAGAATGCCTGATAAGTGATGACATTGAAGAGGAAGATGCGAATAATTTTCTGGCCAGAAAATATAAACTGCTGGCCAGGTATTACCTGACACTCCCCGACCTCGACGTTTTAAGTTATCTCCATAAATGCTTTAAAGCCCCCACACCTTATCTGGGGCATCTTTCCAATAGATACATTACGCAAAGCGTTTTAAGAATCTGATCAATAGTATACATCAGTTACCGAGGGTGTGATTATTCATGCCTGGCGGATGTATATTCATTTTACTTCCTCCGGGCTCCCGCTCCGGCGACTGATCCTTTTGCGTCCATAGGCATCCCTGCCTTACAAGCATCCCATCGCTTAATATCCATTTAATATTATGAGTAGAATTGTCATGTTTACGGGCTTGTTTGTCATGTTATGCCATACAAGCTGTAAATCAAAAAAAGAAGTAAAAGAAGAGGCGGGCAAGTTTACCGTTACCAGCCCGGTAAGAATCGACACTTCATTTACCAACGAATATGTTTCGCAGATAAAATCTGTCAGGAACATCGAGATCAGGGTCCAGGAACGGGGGTATCTCCAGAACATCTATGTAGATGAGGGCCAGTTTGTAAAAGCAGGTCAGCTGCTGTTCAGGATCATGCCGAAAGTTTATGAGGCGGAACTCCAGAAAGCAGAGGCAGAAGCCAAAGCAGCAGAGATAGAACTGCAGAATACCAAAACCCTGGTCGATAAAAATGTGGTGTCAAAAAATGAGCAGGCCATGGCGCAGGCCAAACTTGACCAGGCAAAGGCCGAAATGGCACTGGCGAAACTCCACCTCTCGTTCACAGAAATCAGGGCGCCGTTCGATGGCACCATTGACCGTATTCCATTCAAACTGGGAAGCGTTATCGATGAAGGTGGCCTGCTGACCAGCCTTTCAGACAACAGCCAGATGTTCGCCTATTTCAATGTATCTGAGCCGGAATACCTCGACTATGCCACCAATGCAAAAGGCCGCGGAAGCAACAAAGTAAGCCTGCTGCTCGCCAATAACCAGCCCCTCCAATATAAAGGAGATGTGGAAACCATTGAAAGTGAGTTTAACAATGAAACCGGAAATATTGCCTTCAGGGCAAGATTCCCAAATCCTGACAAGCTTTTAAGGAATGGAGAAACAGGCAAAGTGCTCATGACCATTCCGCTTAAAAATGCATTGGTCATACCGCAAAAGGCAACTTACGAAATCCAGGATAAATTATATGTTTTTGTGGTTGACAAAAACAACATGGTAAAATCCAGGAACATTGCCATCCGTGGGCAGATGCCCGACATGTACGTAGTTGAAAACGGCATTTCAGAAACTGATAAGATACTGCTCGAAGGTGTTCAGAAAGTAAAAGATGATGATAAGATCACCTATGAATACCGGAAACCCGAGGAAGTTATTTCCCATCTGCGATTAAAAGCGGAATAGTTCAATCTAATAGTGTAGATCAATGCTTAATAAGTTTATACAGCGACCGGTTCTGTCCATAGTAATATCGCTCATTATCGTTTTCCTCGGCGCTTTAGCCATATCTCAGCTACCGGTAACCCAGTTCCCTTCCATATCGCCGCCAAAGGTGAATGTAACCGCGGAATACCCGGGAGCGAACGGTGAATTGATGATCAAATCAGTGATCATTCCGCTGGAAAGGGCCATCAACGGCGTTCCGGGAATGAAATACATTGCCTCCGATGCGGGTAATGATGGAGAGGCTTCTATCCAGGTCGTATTCAACCTGGGTACCGATCCAAACCAGGCATCGTTGAATGTTCAAAACCGCGTGGCATCCGTAGTGAACAAACTGCCGCCACTGGTCGTACGTGAAGGTGTAAAGATCACCCGTGAGGAATCCAACATGCTCATGTACATCAACCTTTACAGTGATGATCCGCAAACGGACCAGAAATTCCTTTTCAATTTCGCTGATATCAACATCTTACCGGAATTAAAAAGAGTAGATGGCGTTGGCTTCGCTGACATTCTCGGTAACCGGGAATATGCCATGAGGATCTGGCTGAAACCAGACCGCATGCTGGCTTACAAAATTTCCGCCGACGAAGTAATGAAGGCACTGGGTGAACAAAGCCTGGAAGCATCTCCCGGTAAAACCGGCGAAAGCTCCGGGAAAAGATCCCAGACCTTTGAATATGTGCTGAAATACCCCGGAAGGTTTACGAATAAGGAAGGATATGAAAATGTGATCCTCCGGTCCAGCCCGAACGGCGAAATACTGCGGCTGAAAGATGTAGCCGACGTGGAATTTGGCAGCTCTATGTACGATATCTATTCCAACCTGAACGGCAAACCTTCGGCGGCCATTGTGCTCAAGCAATCGTACGGAAGTAATGCCAGCCAGGTGATCAAGGATGTAAAGGCCAAAATGGCGGAGATCAAAGCCAATTCGTTTCCCAAAGGAATGGATTATGAAATCAGCTATGATGTATCCAAATTCCTCGACGCCTCCATTGAAAAGGTAATCCATACTCTGCTGGAAGCCTTTGTGCTGGTAGGTTTGGTGGTATTCCTGTTTCTGGGTGACTGGCGCTCGACCCTCATTCCTGCTATGGCCGTACCGGTGTCGCTCATCGGAACATTTGTATTCATGCAGTTTTTGGGTATCACGCTCAACCTCATCACGCTGTTTGCGCTGGTGCTGGCCATCGGCGTGGTAGTAGATGATGCGATCGTGGTAATTGAAGCGGTGCATGCAAAAATGGAAGAAGAACACCTCTCACCGCTGAAGGCCACCAAAAAAGCCATGCATGAAATCGCCGGCGCTATCGTGGCTATCACGTTTCTGATGGCAGCAGTGTTTATCCCGGTTGCATTCATGTCGGGCCCGGTAGGTATCTTCTACCGGCAGTTTTCCATCACCATGGCCACCGCCATTATCCTGTCGGGGGTGGTAGCGCTTACGCTTACACCAGCGCTTTGCGCCATGATCCTGAAGAATACACATGGAGAAGCCAAAAAGAAAAATGCGCTCAGCAAATTCCTGGACGGCTTTAATAATTCATTCAACCGCACCTCCGGAAAGTATCAGAAAATACTGGGTGTCATCGTTAACAGGCGGGCGCTCACCTTTGGTATACTGGTGGCTTTCTGTGCCGGAATATGGGTCATGAATAAAACGGTCCCTTCGGGCTTTATTCCCAACGAAGATCAGGGAATGTTCTATGCCATCATACAAACGCCACCCGGATCATCCCTGGAAAGAACCAACCAGATTGCTGAAAAGCTGCAGAAAATTGCTGAAGGCGTGGAAGGCGTACAATCCGTTTCTTCCCTGGCGGGTTATGAAATTCTTACTGAAGGAACGGGTTCCAATTCGGGCACTTGCCTCATTAACCTGAAGAGCTGGGAAGACAGGAAACATTCTGTCCAGGAAATCATCAGTGAACTGGAAGAAAAATCCAAAGACATCACGGGCGCCACTATCGAATTTTTCCAGCCGCCTGCTGTGCCGGGCTACGGAGCCGCCGGTGGCTTCGAATTACGTTTGCTGGATAAAGCCGGATCAGGTGATTATAAGAAGATGGAAACAGTGAGCCGCGACTTTGTGAAAGAACTGGGCAAACGCCCGGAACTGTCGTCTGTATTCAGCTTCTACAGTGCCAGCTTCCCGCAGTATATGCTGAGAATTGATAATGATATCGCGCAGCAAAAAGGCGTCAGCATCGACAATGCCATGAATACGCTGTCCACCCTGGTGGGCAGTAACTACGAAATCAGCTTTATCAAATTCGATCGCCAGTATAAAGTGATCGTACAGGCATCGCCACAGTACAGGGCATTACCCGACGATATCCTGAAGCTTTACGTGAAGAACGACCGTGATGAGATGGTGCCGTTTTCGGATTTCATGAAAATGGAAAAGGTGTACGGCTTATCAGAGATCACCCGGCATAATATGTACAACGCCTCGGAAATCAGCGGCGCCGCCGCACCGGGGTACAGTAGCGGTGAGGCCATCAAGGTAATCAATGAAGTGGCGCAAAAGAGCCTCCCGAGAGGGTTTGGAATCGACTGGGCCGGTATTTCAAAAGACGAGGTGGCCCAGGGCAACCAGGCCATCTATATATTCCTGATCTGTCTTGGTTTCGTATACCTGATCCTGGCTGCACAATACGAGAGCTTTATCCTGCCGCTGGCAGTAATTCTCTCCTTACCTCCCGGTATCTTCGGCGCATTCTTTTTATTGAAATGCCTGGGACTGGAGAATAACATTTATGCGCAGGTAGCCATGGTGATGCTCATCGGTTTGCTGGGTAAAAATGCGGTGCTGATCGTGGAGTTTGCGGTGCAGAAACACCGCGCGGGGGAAACGGTGCTGAAAGCGGCCATGGAAGGATCAAAGGTAAGGTTCCGGCCTATCCTCATGACCTCCTTCGCGTTTATTGCAGGGCTGATCCCGCTGGTACTGGCCTCCGGCCCAGGCAGGGTTGGTAACCGTACCATTGGTACCGCCGCTGCCGGAGGTATGCTTTTCGGAACTATTTTCGGCGTGCTGATCATACCCGGACTGTACTACATCTTCGGCAGACTTGCAGAAGGACATGCACTTGTGAAAGACGAAGAAGAAAATCCTTTAACAGAAGAAATTGATAACAATGTATAAATTCAGGATACATAGCGGCGTTGGCCTGGTTGGTATCTGCCTGGCCATCGCCAGTTGCAGGGTGCCGGCCAGCCTGCCCTCGGCTGAGAACAGGTCCGTTCCCGGGTCTTATAACGGCAACGGGGATACGACAAATACGGCAGCTATTGAATGGAGAAACTTTTTCACCGATAAAAACCTCGCGGACCTGGTAGACACTGCGTTGAAAAACAACCAGGAGTTGATGGTCACCCTGCAGGAAGTGGAAATAGCGAGGAATGATATCCGGTTCAGACAGGGTGCGTTGCTGCCAACAGTGACCGCCAGAGCGGGTGTTGGCGTGGAAAAAGTAGGAAGATATACCAGCCAGGGCGCCGGTGACGCCTCTACGGAAATCACTCCCGGTAAAGAAATGCCCGATCCGTTAACGGATTTGTCTATCGGCGCTTATGCCAACTGGGAAGTGGATATCTGGAAGAAGTTACATAACGCCAAAAAGGCCGCGGTAACCAGGTATTTATCTACCGTGGAGGGCAAAAACTTTGTACTGACAAACCTCGTTGCGGAAGTAGCTAATTCTTACTATGAACTCCTGGCTCTCGACAACCAGCTCCTGATTGTTAAACAAAACATTGAGCTGCAAAAAAATGCCCTTGAGATTGTAAAAGTGCAGAAAGAAGCCACCAGGGTAACGGAGCTGGCCGTGCAGAAATTTCAGGCCGAAGTACTGAAGTCGCAAAGCCTGGAATTCGACATTCTTCAAAATATAAAAGAAACAGAAAACAAGATCAACTTCCTGCTGGGACGCTATCCGCAGGAGATTACCCGGGACAAGGGTAACTTCCTGAGCGCGGTGCCTCCGGCGGTAAGTTCCGGTATTCCTTCACAATTATTGGCTAACCGGCCGGACATTAAGAAAGCAGAATTGGAATTGGCTGCTGCGAAACTGGATGTAAAAATTGCGCGGGCAGAATTCTATCCTTCCCTGGGCATTTCTGCAGGAGCAGGATTCCAGGCATTTAAGCCGTCTTACCTGTTCAAGATGCCGGAGTCTTTATTGTACTCTCTTGCAGGAGACCTGGCAGGGCCGCTTATCAACCGGAATGCCATTAAAGCCGAATTCAGTAACGCCAATGCACGGCAATTGCAGGCCATATATAATTATGAGCGCACCATTTTAAATGCATACTTCGAAGTTTCCAATCAGCTTTCCAGCATCAGTAACCTGGAAAAGAGCTATGATCTGAAATCGAAACAGGTGGATGCCCTCACCCGTTCCATCGATATTTCCAACGACCTGTTCAAGTCGGCCAGGGCCGATTATCTGGAAGTGCTGATGACACAACGGGATGCCTTGGAATCCAAACTCGACCTGATTGAAACAAAAAAACAACAGCTCAATGCTGTGATTAATGTTTATAGGGATCTTGGAGGTGGCTGGAAATAAAATAGTATTCTGCATAAAAAAGCCGGCTGTAATAGCCGGCTTTTTTATGTTATAAAGAATTTTTCATGCCATTTCTGTTGATAGTTTACCTGGGCAACATAACATCCAATGATGCCAGCCGCTTCAAGTCATAATTAAACGGTTCCGGAGCCGTATAACTCCAATAAATACTCTGTTGTGAAGGCCCTGCGGGAGCAAGAAAGAACTGTATCCCGTTGCTATCTGCATCTACCATAATATGCGTAACATTATCAAGATTAACAAACTGATAGGTCTGTTCCTGGGCACATTTAAAAAGGAAAGCCATATTGATATTTTTGATACAAAATACAAAAAAGTTGCAAATAATATCCCTTCATAATACCTTCTTCACCAAAACTAACTGTATTTTATCAAAAGCTTTTCTTTGATGGTATGGTAAGCTATTTTAATCATACTATATTCAATCGTTATGGACAGCAGCCTGCTAAAATCAAAGCAACATTTTGAGGTACTGGATGGTTTGAGAGGACTGGCGGCTCTTTCCATTGTGGTATTCCACCTGTATGAATTCATGGTTCCCGATTATACCAAAAGTCCGATTGGCCATGGTTACCTGGCGGTGGATTTTTTCTTTTGCTTATCAGGTTTTGTGATCGGTTATGCCTACGATGAACGGGCGCCGCAACTCGGCCTGCGGACTTTTTTCCGTAACCGCCTGATACGCCTGCATCCTATGGTGATATGGGGCAGCGTAATTGGTTTGCTTGGCTTTATCTTCGATCCCTATATCGGTGCGGCTTCCGTTGCAGAAGCGGGCATAGGCAAAATAGTCCTTGCTTTCGTATGTTCGTTGCTGATGTTACCTTTTCCCTGGTTCCCGGGAAGAGGCAATGGGTTATTTCCATACAATACCCCGGCGTGGTCGCTGTTGATGGAGTATATCATCAACATCGTTTACGGGCTGGTATTGTTACGCGTTGCTAAGCGCTGGCTGCTGGTTTTACTGGGCTTGTCAGCCATATGGATTGCGGCTGTAGCCAGGTACCGGGGCTGGATCATTACCGGTTGGGATGCACCTACTTTTGCGGATGGTTTTGCGCGGGTATCCTTCTCTTTCCTGGCCGGGCTTTCGGTATATCGTTTTAACCTGATCATCAGGAACCAGCTGAACTTCCTGCTGTTGGGCGGTTTGCTGATTGGCATATTTATGTCGCCTCACCGTACCAACGACTGGATTACGGAGATGATACTGGTGATGTTTGCCTTCCCGTTACTTTTATCGCTGGGCGCCGGCGCCGCGGCACATGGCTGGATACGCAGTTTCTGCACCTTTACCGGCCGCTTGTCTTATCCTTTGTACATGACGCATATATGGGCGGTATGGATCTTTGGCAACTATCTTAATGCAAAGAAGCCTGGTCAGGGAGAAATGTACCTGGCTGCCACTGCCGTATTTGCGGGATCTGTTTTACTCGCGTACCTGGTGCTGCGGTTTTACGATGAGCCGGTAAGGAATTGGCTGAAGAAAGGCAATAAAAATAGAAAAGAGAAACGTTTACCCGTTGAAAGTTTGGCAGCTTCAAAAAGCTGATGCACAACAGATATTTATGACCGACTTTGAACTGCTTAGAAAGAATGTCGAACAGTACATCCAGATTACAGACGCGGAATTTGATCAGTTTACTGTTAATTTTCATCACAGGAAGATAAAGAAAAAAGCATTTCTTCTGCGGGAAAACGACACCTGCAAATATGAGGCTTTTGTAACCAAAGGCTGTTTCCGTATTTATTATTCTGACGAAAAAGGCGATGCCCAGATCCTGTACTTCGCGGTAGAAGGCTGGTGGGCAACAGATATAGACAGTTTTATTAACCAGAAGCCCTCTATCCTGAATATTGAGGCATTGGAAGACAGTGAAGTACTCCTCATCAATAAGCCGGATAAAGACTTCCTGTACGAAACGCTCCCCAAAGTAGAAAAGATGTTCCGGATCATGAACCAGAAATCACTGGTTACCTTTCAACGCAGGGTCATTTCTTCATTAGGCAAAACTGCCGATAAGCGTTACCTGGAATTTATAGAAAAATACCCGGACCTCGAACAACGCCTCAATCAGCAACAGCTGGCCGCCTATCTCGGTATATCACACGAATTTTTAAGTAAAATCAGGAAGAAGCTGTCCGGCAAATAGTGCATTTTTTGAACTAGTTCAAATTCCAGGAAATAGAAGCCCGCTACTTTTATGGCCTAAAAAACAAGGATATGAAAAAAGCACTATTGATTATTGATGTACAGAATGATTATTTTGATGGCGGAAAACATGCCTTGGTAAATGCTGCGGAAGCTGGCAAACAGGCACAGCTGGTATTACAAACTGCAAGAAAACAGCATATGCCGGTTGTTCATATACAACACTTGGCCACTAACGAAGGCGCAGTTTTTTTCCTTCCCAACACCAACGGCGCTGACATACATCACTGTGTAAGTCCCACCCCGGATGAAAAAGTAATCATCAAAAACTATCCGAATAGCTTCCGGGAAACAGCACTGCTGGCATATCTGCAGCAAAACGGTATGACCAGTCTCGTTATTTGTGGCATGATGACGGATGTGTGCGTGGATGCCACTGTACGGGCTGCAATGGACCTCGGTTTCACCTGTATTGTTATCGGTGATGCCTGTGCTACCCGGAACCGTGAGCTGTATGGTAAAACAATAAAGGCCGAAGCAATAAACAGTGCTTACCTCGCCGGAATGACCGCCCTTAATGGCCTCTATGCAAATGTAATTACAGCGGCGGAGTTCATGGAGCTGTAGTACATCTCCCTGATTCCATCCTTTTGACTACAACAATGAGTACTTTGGCTACATCTGTTTTGTGATTGCTGCGGACCTTTGCATCAACAACAAAACAATTATATGAACATCGTACTTACAGGTTCGTTAGGGAACATTGGAAAACCGCTCGCACAGGATTTAGTGCAAAAAGGACATATGGTTACTGTTATCAGCAGCAACGCCGAAAGACAAAAAGACATTGAGGCATTAGGTGCAAAAGCGGCTATCGGCAGCATAAAAGACGCTGATTTTCTGTCAGTCGCTTTCAAAGGAGCAGATATCGTGTATGTTATGGAAACACTCGACGCTGCCGGCGGCTTCTTTGATCAGGACGTTGACTTCATCGCTACCATTAACCAGATTGGCCATAATTACAAACAAGCTATCCTGCAATCGGGCGTAAAGCGTGTGGTGCATCTCAGCAGTGTTGGCGCGCATATGGACAAAGACAACGGCATACTTATCTTTCATCACAATGTAGAAAACATATTAAAGCAACTGCCGGATGATGTTTCTATTAAATTTATGCGCCCTGTTGGCTTTTACACCAATATGTTTTCGTTTGTACGCACCATAAAAACACAAGGCGCTATCATACAAAATTACGGAGGCGCCAACAAAGAACCCTGGGTTTCACCTTTAGACATCGCAGATGTTATTGCTGAAGAAATGGAGCAACCTTTTGAAGGGAGGCAAATCCGTTATATCGCAAGCGACGAATTTTCGCCGGATGAAGCTGCTTATTTTCTTGGTCAGGCAATCGGGAAGCCTGATCTGAAATGGCTGGTCATCCCTGATGAACAGTTGCTGGGCGGTTGGCTGTCGGCAGGGATGAACCCGCAAATTGCGAAAGGATTTGTAGAAATGCAGGCCGGTATGGGTAGAGGTATGCTGTATGAAGACTATTACCGGAATAAACCAGTACTGGGAAAAGTTAAACTTACTGATTTTGTAAAGGAGTTTGCGGCGGTTTATAATCAATAGCAAAATGACTATCTTTAATTATTAAAAAATAAAACCATTAAGGAATTAAGGAAATCCTGGTTCCTTAATGGTTTAATATATTATGGCAGGTACAAAAACATACCGGATTAAAACAATCAGCGAATTTCATCAACTCCGGAATTTGCCAAAACCTGAGCACCCGCTAATCAGTGTGATAGATTATGCTACGATGCCGCATCCAGAAAACAGCGGGATAAACTGGATTTGCGACTTCTACTCTATCTCTGTAAAACGGGGCTTGAGCGGCAAGGTGGTGTATGGACAACAGGAATATGATTTCGATGAAGGTGTCATGTTTTTTATTTCACCCAACCAGGTTTTCAGGCTTGAAGTTAATCCGAACCTAACGGCAAAACGCTCAGGTTGGATGCTGCTGATCCACCCCGATTTCTTATGGAATACTCCTTTGGCCAAAACCATTAAGCAATATGAATATTTTGATTATTCTGTAAACGAAGCGTTGCTGCTTTCCGAAAAAGAAGAAATAGTTATCAATAACATCTTTCAAAACATTCAGCAGGAATATCATTCCAATATTGATAATTTCAGCCAGCAAATCATTATCCCGCAAATAGAAACGTTATTCAACTACGCTGAAAGGTTCTATCATCGCCAGTTCATTACAAGAAAAATTACCAATCACAAAATTCTAAACCGTTTGGAAGAATTGCTGACAGATTATTTCAGCAGTGATAACCTGATGGAAAAAGGGTTACCTACTGTTCAATATATAGCCGGTACATTAAACGTGTCACCTAAATATTTAAGCAGTTTATTAAAGGTACTGACAGGGCAAACGGCACAACAACACATTCATGAAAAGCTGATTGAAAAAGCCAAAGAGAAATTATCCACTACCGATTTATCAGTAAGCGAGATTGCTTATGAATTAGGCTTTGAACATTCGCAATCATTCAGCAAATTGTTTAAAAGCAAAACCAATCTTTCACCTTTGGAGTTCAGGCAGTCATTCGGCTGATGGAATTCCCCGTTGCTATCACTCCGCGCGGAACTTTACTTCATTGGCCCAATGTGCTTTCCAATCGGGATGAAACGCCCTCGCATTCAGTTTTGATACGCTCCTCTCCTTTGCCAGCTCCATGCAGCTGCCGGGCGCGCCGTTATCGTTTACCCTGAATGATAGCTTAATTGCCTGTCTTTTGTCAATGGCCGCCTTTACTTCCGGCAACTCCGACCATGGAATAGCACACTCTGTGATCAGCGTATTGCCCTCTCTGCGCACCGCTAGCTTCCCATTTCTTACCGGTCCTTCCCCTTCCGACCGTGGCTGTCGCGGAAAAAAGTGTTTACGGTTCAAGCCCGGCGCCAGCAACCGCCATATTTCAGTGCCACCGCCATATTCCGGCGACACCTGGTTGAGCGCATATTCGTAATCAGTACATTTATACCCGGTGTAACGCGGCATGGTACCCGGCGGATAAGCCAGCATCCCGTCTTTTCCTTCAGGCAGTACATTAAATGCCAGCAACACATTATCGTAAGCATATCCCAGGCCGGAATTATCCGGTGTTACCGGGTTTTTACGGTAGGTATAATGCCGCACTCCCGAAGGCCAAATCAGTGGAAACTTCACTTCTTTATTCACCAGCGATAACACAACACCAGCCGGCAATTGCGGCGGCACACCTACTATATAATACCCTGCCTTGCCATATACGTTTCTCCAGTTGCCACGGGTATCGAAATCTTCTTTTACAAAAAAACCGGCAGCAGCAGTAGGTGCATCGAATAACAACGCTGCCAGTTTGGGTGTATACCACCAGCCTTTGCTATGCAATACAATTCTCACTTTCCCGGAAAGCTGCAATACCTCCCAGGCGCCATTCCAGAGGTTGTTGATGTTGCGTTGCAACAAACGGCCGCCGTTACTGTATACTTCCAGTACCACGCCCGGCACACGCAATGCAGGCAGGTACAATGCCACCTGCGTGAGTGAATCCAATTGCAGGTCTACACCGAATGAATTGGTATTATCGCTGCTTTCCAGGTAATGCAGGATACGGCCATTGCCGGCGGGGAGCTGCAATGCCGCCTCTTCTTCTGCAGGCGCACTGCCTTCTTTGCTGATCAGCGCCTCCTGCATATCCATGGCATAGGCGGTATCGGGATAAAAGAACTCATCGTCCGGGCGCTGCTCAAAACGGTAAGTGCCCGGATGCGGCGTGCTGTCCGCTGTTTTGGCGGCAAAATAAAAGTATTGATCGTCGTATGCAAAATAGCCGTTGGCATAGCCATTGGCACGGGTGTCAAAATTTTTGAAAGGATACCAGGCAGCTTCTGTTAAACTAACCTCTGCAACGCCCTGGCTGCTTACCGTTTGAGGCAATGCCGTTTTCCAGTCGTCCAGCTGGCCATCAACGTGTATACTTAACCGTGAAATCAGGTTCACATGCATATCTTCATCATGCACTGCCATGCCATCTGCACCGGCATCAAAATGAACCGACAGCGGATAGGTATTGTTCACGGAAGTCTTTCCCCCTTTGATCTTTACAGGAACTGTAATGGTTTCATGCGGCGCCAGCTTCACCGTAGCAGGAGCTTCAATATCCAGATCCCCCAAAGTTATTTGCAAACGCCCCTGCACCGGACGGTTCAGCATATTGGTCACCTGGAGCGGCATAAGTGGTGATTGTTCAATACGTGCAGTCATATCTTCTGCGATGATTTCCACCGGCTCATACCCTTCTATACGCGCGGTTTTCAGCGCCGCCAGCATAGCGGCAAACGAACCTTTGGATCCGTTTGTCCGGAGATAGTATCCCTGGCTGTTCAGCGGAATTTCAAGTTTACCACCTACCGGTAAGATAGGGTTACCATAAAAATCGAATAACTGAAAGGCAGCAGGCAGGATCATCTTCCCCCCCGTTAAAGGTTCATAGGTAACCGGCTTCCCGGATGCCCGTAACTTTTCAGTGGCAGCGGTTTGCGCCAGTCCCCGCACTTCCCGGAAGAGCACCCGTTCCGGACCAAACGCCTCGCCTATATCGCCACATATCACTACGGTGCCATCGTCGGGATTTTTTTTAAGCCCGTCAAACACCATCACCCAGGGTAATCCTTTGGTAAACAACAGCTGTTTAAAATCCCGTTCTCCCACCAGGTGCTGCACGGCGCCCAGCGCCGCGGCCTGCGACCAGGTATCGGGAATACGCGTAATTTCTTTCACACCGTCAGGCGTATTAATTTTACGGGTGAAATGTTCACTGCCCCGGCCACCGGTATACATATATCCTGCGTAAATACCCATAGAACGGTCGTAGCCAGCAGAACGGCTGGTAGCTACGGTGAGGCCTATACGATCATCGGTATTGCCCACCCAGCTTTCGGTATCCCAGATCTTCACACGACCGTGCGGCGATTTACGGTTCACCCATTCCGGATAAATAGCGGGCGACTCCAGGCCCTGGTAGTGGATCGAGCAGAAATCGAAGATAGGCAGGAACGTCATTTTACCATCTGCAAAAAGTTTATCCCAGGCATTGGAATTGGAATCGCCACCGCCTACCAGCACGTCTGCTCCTTTTTTACGGCCATCCAGTACGGCCTGGGCCATTACCGTATATATTTCCCGGTAACGCGGAATATCCGATTGCCAGCCGGAAATAGACAAGCCTTCCCAGGGTTCGTTCCACAGGGATACAGCTGTTACCGGTCCTTTAGGCCAGCCATATTGCACGCAAAGCCGGTGTACAAATTCCTGGAAATCCTTATCGGACGAAGGCATCCACACCATGTCCTGTTTTGTTTTTTTCATCACAGCAGCAGTGTCAAGAAATGAACGGGGTCTGCCCAGTGGCTGGTCTGCCGATCCCGCTCCAAACATCAGCAACACGGTGATATTCTTCTCCCTGTACTCTTTTAATTTGCGGTCAATCGCTTCCATTTTTGCCGTATAGTCTTTGGCGGTAGTGGGCGTATAGTCCACCCCCATGCGAATGGCCTGCACGCCTACCCGCTGCAGGAAATCAGCGCCCATATCATCAAGCGATTGCTTTGGATACTGTATCCGCTGCGGATTTGCGGCAAAGGTGCGTACCAGGCTGGTAATAAACCTGCGGCCATATTTGCCGAGATCCATCACCAGCGCATAACCACCAAAACGCGGAGGAATTACCGGAAGATGCTCAATGTTGACATATCCCTTCGGGGAAATATTTACCTTCACCGGCGTAACGCTGACAGTGGCAAATTTCACCATCTCCGGCTGCCACACGTCACCCGGACGGCCTTTGGTGCCATAGCTGATCAGTTCTATCTTCCCCTCAGTAGTTATGGGTTCATCGAGCTGGTTTACCACCTGTATCGTATAGGCAGGCTGTTCTCCGGGCCACAACACATTGGTGGTGTTGGAAGCCTTCACCAGCATTACATCATAGCTATAATGGCGTTGGTTATTTCGTACGCCCATTACCGTTTCATAATTCACCCATTCTTCCGGCGCTTTCATCTGGGCCATGCCACTCACCGCGCTGAGTATCAGCACCGGCATCCATATATATTTCATCTGTTATTGCTTTATAAATTTACGCTGACCGATCATCTGACCAGTACCGGCGTCTGAAATCACCAGTATGTAGGCACTCTGCGGTAAACTGCTTACATCTATCTTCCACGGTCCGCTACTTTTTCCTGGTATTGTTTTCACCATTTTTCCGGAGAGATCGTAAATACTGACCATACATGTTTTGGGCTTTGTTAGCCGGATGTCTACATTCAAAACATTCACTACCGGGTTAGGATATACGTTTAATCCCGAAGACAGTGTTACCAGTTTACCGGTGGCCAGGGAGCTGCTGCTATCCATGGTTGCCGGCGGCGTCCAGAGATATAACACTACCTTGTTGGCGTTGTAATCATCTTTGGTGATCATGTACTCGCCGGTAGACCGGTGATAGGCTTTGATGCCATATTGTGAATCCACATCGTTGCCTACATATACGTTGGGGTTGCTGCTGTTCATGGTAAGCGCCAATGCGCCGGTGGTAAGATCAAAAACATCGATATCGGGAATTGCATAGTAGCCGACAAAAAGATAATTTCCTGCGGCCGACATCGACTTAGCCTGCGCGCGGCTCAGCGTAATAACGGTGTCGGGCGTACGATTTCCGGCTACCCATCCGTGATATACTTCTATGCGGTTGCCGATCAGCGTCCAGTCGGTGCTGCCGCCGGCCAGCACCATCACATCACTGGCAGGGATGTATTGCAGCTGGTTTAACCGGGCGATGGTAGCGGGTGTAGGTGTGGATATCACCGGTCCCCAGATAGGCTTGCCGTTGCTGGCAAAACCCGTTAACGGGTAATGCTGGATCGCATTTGTTTTATCCTGGGAGATCCAGATATCACCTAAAGAATCAAGACAAAATCCATTCCTCACCTTGGAGATGGTATCGCCGGGTATAGCGATGTATCCATCTGTAGCAGGATTGAAATAGTATGTGTAAAACACGTCTGCGTTCTGGTTGTTGGCCACCAGGATCCGGTGGCCGCCTACATTGGCCAGGTGGCCAAAATGTTCGCCCCTGCCACGGTCGCTCATCTGTATCCGCGCATCCCAGGGATAGCGGTACGGATCCACGGTATTAGCCACATACGCACCGCCATCTGTACCGGTATAGGAGTAAATGATATTGCCGCTGTAAAGCAATTCGCCGTCAGTGCCGGCATCAGCGGCGGCACAGCCTTCAAAGTTCAGCGCCTGTAAAGTCCATAACAGTGAATCCGCCGTGCTGTAGCAATGAATATCAGTAGCCCCGTTCCTGCCCAGGTCCCATGTACCTCCCCAGGGATTGTTGAGCACATACAACTTACCGGAAGCATCGCGGCCGATGCCTACTATCCGCGTAAAACGCTTGTCGCCCGCAGCTCCGCGGATACTGCCCGTTTCATTGAGGTAACCGCCTAACGCACCAAAAGTTCCACTCAGTACGGGCGTTCCCGTTAGGTTAGTATAAATTTTGATATTCATATCCGGTCCCTGATCGCCTACCAGTAATTGTCCCCTGGCACTATCCGCATATAGAGCAGACGGACGCGCAGTGACGCCAACATTCAACACCGTGCCTGCCACACCGGTGGAGTCGAAACGGCGTATGGTACCGCCACCCAGCTGCACCACCCAAACAGCGCCGGCACTGTCGACCGCAATAGGCCCCGGCGAGGTAACGGCCCATTGTCTTATTAAAACGCCACCGGTGGTAAATACCGCCACGCGGTTGCCGCTGGAATCGCTGACATATACACGTCCACCGGAAACGGCTATACCGCGAACGGCATCACCGGTACCTGTGCTGGCAGTAAACAACAGGTCGCGCAGCTTAGTGCTGCGATTGTAACGTCCTATTTTACCGCTGTTGGGCGCCTGTTGTGCGGTAAAGATATAAGTGGCATTACCACCAATAGCGCTGCCCTGTGATTCTTTAGTGCCGCCCATACCGCCAATGGTAGCCCCATTCTGATAGATGCCGATATTGCGTCCCTTTTCATCCCATAATGAGGCAGTATACACCACTCCTTCCGGCGACACCCACATGGAACGGGCGCAATTGCCTACATAAGTGGTTACATTGGAAAAAGTATTGCCTACCCAGGTGGTGGTATACTGTGCATAGCAGAAGGCAGCTGTTAACAACAGCCATAACGTGGAAATAATTCTTTTCATCTTTATAAATTTAAGATGTTAGTAGCCATGATTCTGTACCAGCCGCGGGTTACGGCCTATCTCCCTCAGCGGAACAGGCCACAATGCCTGATCTGCGTTAATGCCCAATACTGCTTCTGCCCTGCCCGTACGCACCAAATCGTAAAACCGGTGACCTTCAAAAGCGAGTTCTTTGAACCGCTCGTTTTCTATCGCGAGAGCAAGATTAGTCTCCCCGCCATAGGGAAAGTCATGTGCACCCGGTGCGGTTAATGGCTCTGCAAAAGCCCTGCGGCGGATGATGTTCAGCGCCTCTGTTGCTTCGGCCGTTTTGCCCAGGTTGTTCAGCGCTTCTGCCCTGACCAGGATGATATCGGCCAGTCGCAACGCAATAATATCCGGCTCTGTACCACTGGTTAAACGGGTATATTTATTTACATACGGCACCGCAGGGCTGGAAGTAGTCAGGCCCAACGCCGCATTCTTCCGGATATCGCCGGTTTCATAAGTGCCAATGATCTTTGCCGTAGGAGTTATCTGGTAACTACCGGGCTGTATGCCCGCAGGAATGCCATTCACCGGCACATATAAACTGAATAAGCCGTTGGCCTGTGAAGAAGAACTTACAAACTGTATTTCGAATATCGCTTCTGTACTGTTTTTGCCGCCGGTGGAGAACATGTTGCTGTAGGCCGCAGCGCCGCTTACCAGCGTATATACCGGGCTATTCATTACTTCGAGCGCTTTGGCAGCCGCGGAGTCGTAATTTTTCACGCTCAGGTATGCCTTTGCCAGCAAGGCTTTGGCGGCACCCTGACTGGCCCGTCCCCTGGTAGATGCGGCCGCGGCAAACGTAGCAGGCAAAGCAGCTTCAGCTGCTTTCAAATCTGAAATGATCAGCTGAAAAACACTGTCGACAGGCGACCGTGCAATAGTAAAATCCGCATTAAAAGAAGTATAGGGCTCCAGTACCATTGGCACAGCGCCATAAGCTTTTACCAGGTTGAAATAAAAATATGCCCGCAGAAAATGTGCTTCCCCCAATAACTGTTCCTTCCGCCCGCCTGTAAACAGGCTGTCTTTCATGGCAGGCACATGTTTCAGCAAATCATTGGCGCGACCAATACCGGTGTAATTATTCTGCCAGTAGCTTGCCACAATGGCGTTATCTACCGGGATACCGTGATTGGTGAACGGACTGTAATTGATCAGTAAAGCGGTGGTGGCGTCGGAGGCGGCATCGAAAGCCACCGGGAACTGCATCGACATACTTTGTATGGCCGGGTAAATGCCTACCGCCGCGCTTTCCGCATCGCTGGCAGTTTGCCAGAAGTTTTCATCTGCAATGGTATACTCCGGCACCTGGTCCAGTACTTTGGTACAGGAAGCAAATGCGAAGAGAAGATATATAAGTCGTAATTTTTTCATAGCGGCTGCTTTTAAAAGTTCACATTTAATCCGAGCAGGAAGGTGCGCGGCTGCGGTTGTACGGCCCAGTCGATACCAAGCTGCGAGTTCTTCACCGACTGGTTCTGCGATTCAGGATCCAGGCCGGAATAGCTGGTGATCAGGAAGAGGTTTTGCGCACTGGCATACACCCGGGCGCTGCTGATCCTTATCTTTTTGAGCAGCTCTGTCCGGAAAGTATATCCCAGCGTAATATTTTTCATCCTGATAAATGATCCGTCTTCCACGAAGCGCTGCGATACTTCCCCGTTGGTTAAACTATTGGGCGTGGCAGGGTCGTTGAACACGGCCTTCGGCACATCGGTATTGGGGTTTTCCGGCGTCCAGCGGTTCAGCGTTCGTACGTCGCCGTTATTGTAGCCGCTCATGCGTTCCAGCATGTTGCGCGTTTGGTTGTATACCTTATTGCCGTACGACCAGTACAGGAAGAAGCTCAGGTCAATTCCCTTGTAACCAAAAGTATTGGTAAGGCCACCGGTATAATCCGGTAATGCGTTGCCGAGGATCACCCGGTCGGCTGCCGTTATCCTTCCGTCGGCATTAATATCATCATAGATCATGTTCCCGGTTTTAGGATCTACTCCTTTGCTGCGATAGCCAAAGAAGGAACCAACGGGCTGGCCTACACGAAAAATACTGGTGGGCAAACTGGTACCGAACGATCCGGGCAGGCTTTCTGTAAAGTCGGAGCTGGAAGGGTCACCAGCTACTGTTTCAGGCAGACTGGTAATTTTATTCCTGTTGAAATACAAGTTAAAGTTAGTGCTCCAGGTAAATTTGCCACGGATATTGTCTGTATTAATGCCTATCTCCAATCCTTTATTTACCATTTGCCCGATATTAGCGCCATTGGTGCGGTTAAACCCGGAGGTATAGGGAAGATCCAGTTTAAAGATCAAACGGTTGGTGAGTTTGCGGTAGGCATCTACCGTAACACTGATCCTGCTGTCCCAGAAACTCAGGTCCAGCCCGAGGTTGGTGGCGGTAGTCGCCTCCCAGCTAAGATCCACATTTGACAAAGAGGTAGCGGCAATGCCGGCTTCCGAACCATAATTATAGCCGGTGGAATAAGTGGCGAGTGCGGGAAAGTCACTTCCAAGTCCTTCATTGTTACCCGTAACGCCAATGCTGGCACGCAGTTTCAGCTCATTAATAAAACGCTGCTGTTTCATAAAGGCTTCATTGGTTACCCGCCAGCCGGCAGCCACAGAGGGAAAGAATCCATATTTTTTATTTTCACCGAAGCGTGAGGAACCATCCGTGCGCAGTACTCCTTCCAGCAGATACCGGTCGTCGTAATTATAACTGAGGCGGCCGAAATAAGATACCAGTCCCCATTGCGAGCGGTAATCCAGCGGCGCAGAAAGGGACGTAAAACCGGTAACTGCCTCGATGATATCGGTTGAATTGGTATTGCCGGAAACACTGATCCTTCTCACATTGGCTTCCTGCGCGCTTTGACCGAGGAGGGCTGTTAATTTGTGTTTGCCTTTTAACACCGGCGTGTAGGATAATGTATTTTCATTGACCCATAAGAACTGTGTGAATACAGACACAAAGCCACTCGCGGCAGAACCGTTGTTCACCAGTTTCGACTGGTACCGGTCGTCGGTTACCTGCTGGTTATCGAAGCCAAAACTGGTTTTAAATTTCAGTCCCGGGAGGATGGTGTACTCGCCATATACATTACCGATATAGCTGTTCACGATCGACTGGAACCGGAGGTTATTAGCGATCATCACGGGATTGGTCCAGCGGCGGTTCCTATCGGCATAGTAAGTGCCATTAGGATTGTAGATGGGATCGTTGGGATTTTCTATCAATGCCAGCGCCAGTACTGATTGTCCGGAGAAGCTGTTGTCCATGCGGTTGTTGGTAGATCTTACCCCTGTTAAATTTACACCGATCTTTAACTTGTCGGTAGCGGCAAAATCAAAGTTCACGCGGCCGTTGAAACGTTTATAGTGTTGCAGACCTACAATAGTGCCTGTTTGATCCAGGTAACCGAGGGATACATAGTGTGATGTTTTTCCTGTGCCCCCGGAGATAGATAAATTATAGTTAGATACCGGCGCCGATCTGAAAATAGCATCCTGCCAGTCGGTGTTACGGTCGGTGTTCACTACCGCAGAATCTACCGGTAATCCTGCATTAACACGCGATTCCCGGAACAGTTCTACAAACTGTTCGCCGTTCAGCAGCGGCAAACGTTTGGGGATGTCTGCAACACCGGTATACATGTTGAAATTAAAACGCGACTTACCTTCCGCGCCTCTTTTGGTGGTGATGAGGATAACGCCGTTGGCGCCCCTGGAGCCATAGATAGCTGTGGCGGCGGCATCCTTCAGTATTTCCACCGACTGTATATCGTTGGGGTTAATGTTGTTGGTAGTTGCGATCCTTTGTCCATCACCGGAAACGCCGTATTGGGCGGCAGGAAGATTGCTCATGGGCACACCATCTATTACATATAGCGGGCGGTTTTCACCAAACAAAGAACCGTTACCACGGATACGGATATACGTTTCATCGCCGGGAGCGCCGGAATTCTGCACTACCTGTATGCCTGCTGCCTTTCCCTGCAAAGCGGCGTCCAGGCTGGTTACTGCAACGCCGGTAAGCTCACTGCCTTTGATGGAACTCACGGAAGAAGTCAGGTTCTTTTTTTGCTGGGTGCCATAGCCAATTACCACCAGGTCGTTCAGCGAAGCGCTTTGCAGCTTCAGCACAATGTTGATGAGCGACTGCCCCTTAACGTTTACCTCTTTGGATTCAAACCCTACATACGAACAAACCAGGATGCTGTTATCATCTGGCACGGCAAGGGTGAAGCTACCATGGCTGTCGGTAGTAATACCCAGCGACGTGCCTTTTACCCGGATGCTCACGCCTGGCAGCGGTGATCCTTTCTCGTCTGATATGTTCCCGGATACCGTGATCCGGTCCAGCTCCTTTCCGGCAGGAAGTGAGGTTGTTTTTTTAGTGATCACTACTATCTTATCCGTTATTTCATATTGGAGGGAAAGCTTACCCAGGAAGGATTTCAACACCTGTTCCAGGGGCTGGTCCCTGCATTCGAGCGATACGTTGTTAAGTGCTGCCGGCTGATCGCGCCAGATAAAAGAATAGCCTGTTTGTTGCTTTAACAGCACCAGCACTTTTTCCAGTGGCACATTTTTTACGGAAATTGTTACCTGTTGTGCAGCAGCGTTCAAATGCAGCAGCAGGATGGTCATAAAGATCCATAGCGGTTTGGCGGGCCATTTCTTTACGGCCGGGAGAGTGCCTGTGGCAAGGAATATCATATTTTTCAGTCGTGGATTTTAAACATTAGCAATCATAAACGTGGAAATTTAGTCAGGTACGCACATAGCTTACCACGCCGGGGGCCCCCGGCAATTGGTTTTCAGCAGATGTGCTTACTACGGATGATCCGTGCAGCAATCAGGTCATGACATATCTGTTTTAAAAGAGTGATTTAATTGGCCTCCTGGTAAGGCATCACGGTAATAGTTCTTCCCTGTGTCTTAAAACGTACGATTTTGGTTAGTTCAAGTGCTTTTAGTAACTGTGATATCTTTGCTGTCCGGGAAACGATGCCGGAGAGCTCAATGCCGGACATATCCCCTTCATACTTTATCTCTATATCATACCATCGCGCTATCTGCCGCATGATGGTGCTGATGTCTGTATTCCTGAAATAAAACTCCCCGTTTTTCCAACCGAGTATTTCTTCCATGTCTGGTTTGTTCACGCTCAGCTCACCGGAAGCGTGGTGCAGTACCGCCTGTTCACCGGGATGTAATATTCTGTCCGCGTTTATTTTTACTGCTCCCTGTACCAGCGTGGTTTTCACGGCAGCTTCATCGGCATAGGCCATTACGTTAAACGACGTTCCCAATACCTGCACGTCCATGCCTTTGGCGGTTACGATAAATGGTTTCCTGTCATCCTTTGCGATGTCGAAGTATGCTTCTCCAGAAACTTCCACCATTCTTTTATCCTCCGGGAAAGCGGTGGGATAACGGATAGAAGAAGCCGCATTGAGCCAGACATGTGAGCCGTCGGGTAAAATAAGCTGGTACAGGCAGCCGGTGGGTGTTTGCATGATATTGTATACCAGGCCGGTGTTCTTCTGTGAAAATTGTTTATAGGCCAACTGCCCGTTGGCCAGCTTAATTACCTGTGCGGAGCCCTGTTGGGCGATGGCGCCGTTAGCGGCGCTGTCGAGCGCTATGCGGGTGCCATCTCCCAGGATCAGCATAGGCCGCGCTGTTCCCCGCGGCGATTGCGACGCCTGCGCTATAGTACCAGTCCCTGTTTTTTTACGGTTATTCCACTCCCAGCTTACAGCCAGCAGCAATAAAAAGATAGCTGCTGCGGCGGCATATTTAAACCAGGGGCGTGCAACAATGGATGGTTTTGTACGATGTAAAACCGGTATGGCTTCACTTTGCCGCGCTTTCATCATCACTTCCAGCGCCATTTCTCCGGCGTCAAAATCTGCGCTTTCAGCATAAGCAGGATCATTAAAAGCCTCCTGCAACAATTGGGAGAGCAACGCCTTATTTTCCGGCTGCAGGGCCATGCTTCTGAACAACCGGATCTCTCCGGCGTTCAGCGTTCCGCTCATGTATCTTTTAAACAGACCTTCAAAAGTAATTTCAGACATATGCTGATACAGATTTAATATCTCCCGTTATAAGGACGGAAAACAAAGAAGGGGTAAGACAGTAAAACTGAAAAATTCATGAAAAATGATTGGAAGCCAGGAACAACAAGGCGAAAACACTTTCGGAATGCCGGCTTAAATACTCCCGGATGCTGCGCAGCGCCCGTACAATATAGGTTTGGGAGCTTACCACAGAAATATTCAGTTTCCGGGAGATCTGCACATGACTTAGCCCGTTAAAACGATGCAACACAAACACGGTCTTTACTTTCTCCGGGAGATGTTCGATGGCCTGCAGCAGGATCTTTTCCAGCTCCTTGTATTCCATACCGGACTGGGCATCGCTGAATGGAGCTTCGGAAAGATGATCGGCCAGGAATTCAATATTATCAGTATGCAGCACCTTTTTCTCCAGGTGGTCCATGATAAGATTGCGGGCACATACATATATAAACGTACCCACTTTTTCCACGCCGGGAAGCTTTGCCCGGTTGTTCCATAATTTGAGAAAGATATCCTGTGAGAGGTCTTTCGCCTGTTCGGGAGAACGTGTCAGGCGTAACGCCGTGCCATATACCTGTGGCCAGTATTGTTTAACGAGAACCTGGAAGCTCCGCTCATCTCCTTTTGCAACGGAGAGCAACAATTCCTGTTCATTAGCGTGGATCACGGATGGTATCAGTGTTAATTATAACGGGTAGTGATGCATGAAAATAATACAACCTGTTCTAATTTACAAAACAATACTTCCGGCTTTTGAAAAGTGGCGGCTTTAGGGTAAGCGATCGCTGTTTTAATTATCCTGAAATGACTGCTTAAACGCTACCGGGGTTAAATTCGTTTTCCGCTTGAATAGTTTATTAAAAGACTGAGGATACTCAAATCCCAGCTGGTAAGCAATTTCAGCCACCGACAGCTGGGTAGACATCAGGTATTCCTTTGCTTTTTCAATCAGTTTTTCGTGGATATGCTGCTGGGCATTTTGCCCGGTGAGCGAACGTAGCATATCACTCAGGTATCGTGGTGAAACGTTTAGCCGCTCTGCTAAAAATTCAACCGAGGGAAGACCTTTCTGCAATCCTTCTTCTTTATCAAAATAACTATTGAGCAGCTCTTCTATGCCGGTAAGCAGATCGTGATTCACAGATTTGCGGGTAATAAACTGGCGTTTATAGAAACGATTGCTATAGTTAAGCAATACCTCAATGTAGGACACGATGAGGTCCTGGCTAAAGGCATCAATAGCATTATTAAGTTCTTCTTTTATACTCTCGACAACAGTAAAAATCTGCTGTTTTTCTTTGTCGGATAAATGCAGGGCCTCATTGGTATCATAAGAAAAGAATCCGTACTGTTTAATTTTTTGCCCAATGGGATAGTTCCTGATAAAGTCGGGATGAAAAAGCAATGAAAACCCTTCATATACCGCTTCATTCGGAACGGTGATCAGTTGATTGGGAGCGGTAAACACCATTCCGCCTTCATCGAAATCATAATATCCCTGCCCATATCCCATTTTGCCTTTCTGATTGAGTTTATATGATATCTTGTAAAAATTCAGCAACAAAGCTTCCGGAAGCTGACTGGTATCAACTTTGATACTGGTGTTGTCGAAAAAACCAATCAAAGGATGCACGGGTTTTGGTACCCCCAATAATCTGTTAAGTTCAGAAATGGAATCTATTTTTGCAGGGATATTATTTGACTTCTTCATTTACCAAATTTAAGACTTAATTTCCTAACACACTTTTACCAAGCTCGATGCGGGCCGCTTCCTTACCAATTTCCAGGCGTCTGTTATATAACGCATTTGCATACTCACCACCCACATAGGTAATTTTGTTTTGCCCGTCGGTAGCCGCTTCATATACTAATCCCGCTATTTCGTCTGCTGTTGAAAAAGCTTCAGGATCGAATAACGCAAACACTTTCTGCATCATGTCCTCGTAAGCCGGGTGACTGCCCATTTCCAGCGACCTGCCTGCAAAATCGGTAACAATACCACCCGGTGCAACGGTTTTGATGCCGATATTATGCAGGCTCAGTTCATAAGATAAAGATTCACTCCAGCCTTCCAGTGCCCATTTGGTGGCATGATAGGTGGAACCCAGCGGGAAGCCCACCAAGCCTCCGATGGAAGTGATCGTAATAAATAAGCCTTGTTTCTTTTCCCTGAAAAAAGGAATAAATGCTTTTGTAACTCTTATAACGCCGAGTAAATTGGTGTTCAGCTGTTTTACAATCTGCTCATCGCTCAATGCGTCCAACGCGCCCATCAGTCCATATCCCGCGTTATTGAGTACCACATCCACATCGTATTTTGCGGTAACGTTTTTTACGCAATCGTTGATTTGTTCCGGATTGGTAACGTCGAGCGGCAGCAGGATCACATTTTCTAATTGTGAAAGCTCCGTTTCGTTTTCCGGCTTACGCATGGTGGCGATCACCTGCCATCCCTTGCTTTGAAATAACCTGGCAGTTGCTTTGCCCAGACCTGTTGATGCTCCTGTAATGAAGATCGTTTTCATTTGTCGATGTATTTAATTTTACATCTCAAAGGTCTGATACTATGGAAAGCTATATGTTGCCAAATTGAGTTTTGATGTAGCCGAAATGACGGGCGCCGTTATGCCTACTATTTAAAAGTAACCTTTATCATTTCCGGGATGCCTGGCAAGGTGGTAAATGAATTGGGATTGGGCACCACCGCAATCGGCTTGCTTTCCGTGAGCGGCGTTCCTGCTAAATTGAACTGTGTAACACCTGCTCCCGGGAACTGATCAACCGCAGTTCCATTGTTATATAAGGCAATACCGGTGGAAGCATCGCCTTTTTTAAAGGGATCAATGCCATCTGCACCGGTGGCGAAGAACCAGTCGTTAGAGAACCCATACATGGTAGCTATCGCCACTCTGTCGCCTTTTGTAACGGTAATTTCCCGGGAAACATTTCCCCCGGCCTGCTCCCCTATCTTTGGAAGTAATACCGTGGTGTTGGGCGCAGGAAGCACATACACCGATTTAATGCCACTTTTTGTTTTTAATGAAGCGGCGAGTATATTCGCATTCCCTTGCTGGGCCAGTTCTTTCAATCCTTCGTTCCGGTCATTCTCTCCCACTTTAAACAACGGATCTTCTATTCCGTTATACACCACTACCAGCACCGGAGACAACGGTGTAAATATACCGGTGATGCTGCTTATATACGTTTTCAGCGGCATGTTATTTCCCGCTTCTGCGATGGAGGTTAAACCATTGGCAGAGGACATTCCTTTAACATACAGCGGGGACGGATTGAGTAAATTGCCGCCTGCGATATAGGATATGGCCCATACACCAGGACTTAAAGGCGTTTCGTTAGCCGTTCCTGCCGAAGTATTCCGGAGGGTCAGGGTAAACTGTGAGTTCCCGTTGTATTTCAGGGTTGCTTTTACCAGTTTGGAAGCAGGGAGATAGGTATTTCCCTGGGCATCGGTACCACTGACTTCCGAGATGTTTTTATTTTCAACAGTTCCCGGATGGACTACACCAGCACCTGGCGCCTGGTTTACACGGGTGCCATTATCCCATAGCTTTACCTGTGAAGAAACGTCGCCTTCAATAGGTTTTCCGTCCTGGTCATATACCAGTATCCCTGGATTTTCCGGTGCAAAAAACAAATCGTTGGATGCGCCATACATCGTTGCAAAGGTGATGGCCTCACCTTTGGCGGCAGAAAATGTGATGGCAGCGGATTGGCTCGGTAAAATCAGCGCCGGTGTTCCGGTTCCCTGGAAGGCGCCCGATTCTACCAGGGGCCGGGAATCTAAAACGTTTTCAATGGTGATGGTTGTTTTATCACTCGCACCATCCGGACCATCTGAATGATCTTTCTTACAGGCAGGCAATGCCAGGGGTATCAGCGCAGCAGCCACCCAGGGGGCAATTCTTTTTATGTGTTTCATGTTGTATGGTCTTTCCTGCTTTGTCGGAAAGCCGGTTTATTCCTTACAGTCTTTTCTATCTTTTTAAAGCAATTCTTTTTGTAAGGACCAGCGGGTTCATACGACTAAAGCAAAAAATCTACAAATCATATGAAATCAAACGTTAAAAAACACAAGTACTTCCGCGTAGCCAGCTGGAAGAATGCCTGCGTTGTGTTCGCCGTGATGGGTCTTTTAAGTTCAGGTGATACTGCGATGGCGGGCACCACAACTGTAAAAGACACGGTAGAAATGGTGGCAGGTGTTCCTGTAAAACCGGAAGACATCAGTCCCCTGCTGATAGGCGAACCCATACCCATGCTGCAACTGCCCACCTCTTCAGGGAAACGTTTTGACTTGAATAAGTCGGTGGCAGAAAAGCCGGCCATCCTCGTTTTTTATCGTGGGGGTTGGTGCCCCTACTGCTTAAAACAACTGTCGGGGTTGCAGGAAATTGAGCAGGACCTTGTAAATATGGGGTACCAGGTGATTGCTGTCAGCACGGACAGCCCGGAAAATCTTAATAAAACATTAAACAAACAAAAACTGACTTATACGCTTTTATCAGATGCAGACCTGGACGCTGCCAAAAAATTCGGGATTGCTTTTAAAGGCCCCCGGGACTATGATTCATTTTTGGGGGAAACTTCCGGAGGTAAAAACGTGAACAAATTATTGCCGGTACCATCCGTTTTTATTATCAGCAGGAAAGGCACCATTCTTTTTGAATATATCAACCCGGATATTACCCAACGGGTAAGCGCTTCCTTGTTAAAAGCGGCTGCGGGAGCCCTGCGTGAGGAGATATAAATGCTATCTCAGTTTATCATCTATGCTCTTTTGCAGTTCCTGTTTGAATTTATCATCCAGCTTCCGTTCAGCCTGGCCAGCTGAATGGAAGAAATTGTGTACCATTTGATTGATGATGATGCTTTGCTGCTGGAATGTTTTGCAGATGGAACAACCTGCCAGGTGGATTTTCAGTTCCAGTTTCTCACGGAGCGTAATGCGGCCTATCTGCTGCTTCTCAATCAGGAAAGTGGCTTTCCGGCAGTTATAGGCGATCTTTTTTAATTCATTCATAGCGGTTGATTAAATCCAGTTTTTTTGAAGACAGGCGCGAAGATTTACTTTTGCCCGGTGTATGATCACCCAAAAATTTGATGCAGATACTTTTAAGGTATTGCAGATGGTTTCGGTAGATTCATCATCCATATGCTTCATCGTAAAAACCGAAAGCCATAACACCGGCAGCTTCTTCATGCATAGCTGCAGTATCCGCTGAAACTCTTTATTTTCCAGCGCATCAGGCCGTTCAATCCCTAATTCTCTTGGCCGGTGCTGATCATTCCAGTGCCCGTCGATGGCATCGAAAAAATCCTGGTGTTCCCGTTCAGCATCGCTGAGGTTAGCGCGTTTGGCGAAGGCGGAGGAGTTTTTGCGATAAACATCTATCACCTTGAATTTTAAAATGGCGGTAAGCCAGGTCCGCTCTGTGCTTCTGCCTTCAAATGTATCAACCTTTTCCAGGGCAGCCAGGAAGGTTTCCTGTACCAGGTCTCTCGCTTGCTCTTCATCATTAATGCGTGTAACGGCATACGTATACAGGTAATCCGCATACTTATTCACCCACGAATGCGGATCGAGTGTGTTGCCGCCGGCAATGATACCTTTGTTCTGATCTCTTTGCATATATGAATTTACGAATATATTTTTTCCCGGTTTCCCGGTAGCGGGTATTAGTCGGAGAAGACGGAAAAACCTTACAGGATTTTTTCTTTTATTTTAGAACCTCCTCTATAAATTACACTAACCATTACTTTCTTATCATTTTTTGCCCTAGTTTGCGAAATAATCCAGCCTTAAAAAATAATTGTCGTCTAACCAAACATATACTGAAAAGGAGCTGCTTTTGCGCATTGCTGAGGGGGACGAAACTGCTTTTGCAGCTTTATTTAACCTTTACTCCACACCATTGGCTTTACTCGCCTTACGCATGCTCCACAGTGAGCCGGCCAAACAGGAGGTGTTACAGGAAGTTTTTATTAAGATATGGCTGAACAGGGACCGGCTAAGAGACGTACAGCTCCCGGGGCCCTGGCTGAGAAAAATCACCATTCATGAATGTTTGCAATACCTCCGCAAAACATCCTTGTATAATACCAAGCTGGGCGACCTTCACCAGGAAGACGCCAGCTTCAACCACGCATTGAGTAGCATTTCGGTGAAAGAAATACAATATGCGGTGAAACGCGCGCTCCAGGTAATGTCCCCACAGCGCAGAACCATTTATGAGCTGAGCCGGGAAAAAGGGCTGAGCACAAAAGAAATCGCCGCTCATCTCGGCCTTTCAGACGGATATGTACGCAATGCCATCAGCGCTGCCCTTCAAACCATCCGCAGTTTTCTGCCAGACTCCGCCCGGTTACCCGCCATTATTATTTTTTTACTTTTTTTCAGAAAGTGATAGTGACAAGTCTTTCTTTCCCGCATCTTATATATAGCGCATGGAAAATACACGCATATATTACCTGGCAGGTCAATACCTGGATAAAAGCCTGAGCGACGCCGAGCAGGTGGAGTTTCAGCAGCTGTTACAGGCCCCTGATCACCAGGAGGCATTACAGGCAGCCTTTGATGAGCTGGCAGGCGAGCTGGATATGAACGCCACGCAGGACGAGGCACTGTTGCCTTTATTGCAGCGGGCCTTAAACAGCGATAAGCCCGCACGCCGCATGCACTTCCTGCCTCGCCGGAGCTGGGCAGCGGCTTCCATCATCCTGCTGGTACTGGCCGCAGGCGCCTATTTCTGGCTTGCCCATAAAAAAAATACGTCGCCAGCTGCTATGGCTGCTAAGCCCACAGACATTGCCCCCGGCAGGGAGGGCGCCATCCTTACCCTGGCCGATGGCTCCCGGGTAGCGCTGGATAGTCTCCACAACGGCGTGATCGCGAAACAGAACGGCACGCAGCTGGTACTGGCAAACGGGCAACTGGCCTACGATCCCGCAGGAGCGTCCAACGGGGAAATCGTATTCAATACGATGTCTACTCCAAAAGGCCGGCAATTCCGGGTCACTTTACCGGATGGCACGCAGGTATGGCTGAATGCAGCCAGTTCAATACGGTACCCCACGCTGTTTTCCGGTCAAGAAAGAAAAGTAGCGGTTACCGGCGAAGCCTATTTTGAAGTAGCGAGAAATGCGGACATGCCCTTCCGGGTGAGCGTGAACAATAAAGCCGAAATAGAAGTGCTGGGCACACATTTTAACGTGAATGCTTACGAAAATGAACAAACGATTGCCACTACCCTGCTGGAAGGATCGGTACGTGTGGCGGGCTTCGCCAACGGGCGCCAACCGGGCAACATAATGCTCCGGCCAGGTCAGCAGGCGCAAATCGGAAACGCCGCGAAAACGGGCATCCGGGTGATTGAAAATGCCAACACCGATAAAGTGATGGCCTGGAAAAATGGCATCTTCTATTTTGATGGAGTGAGCTTCGCGGAAATCATGCGCCAGATGGAGCGATGGTATGATATCGAAGTCGTGTATGAAAAAGGCATTCCGGATATTGAGTTTGAAGGGGAAATGACCAAAGACGTTTCGTTAAACGGCCTGCTGGTGATGCTTGGCAGAGCTGGTATACATTTCCGCCTGGAAGGCAGGAAGCTGATTGTGCAATAATACTTTTATTATAAAAACCGTCACAGCGCTAACTGTGACGGTGGATGAATTTAATTAGTCAAAAAAACGGTCTACCAACCACTTTTATTAACAACCAAATCTGCTGCAAATCTATGCAAAAAAAATGCTATTGCCCTCCTGTTCGTGCGGGGCAGCACCCGGGCATTGCGCAATCCGTCAATGAAGGATTCAGCAAGCCCTTTAGAAAAAGAACCAAAATCCTGAGGGCTATGAAATTAACGACCTTCTTATTAACTGCTGCTTTTATTCATGCCCACGCCGCCAGCATGGCGCAGCATGTCACCATCTCCGGCCGGAACCTGACGTTGAAGCAGGTGTTCACCGCTATTAAAAAGCAAACGGGCTATGTACTGCTAAATCAGAAAGGCGTGCTGGCCGATGCCAAACCGGTGTCTCTTTCTGCTGATAACCTGCCATTGCGGGAGCTGCTGAATGATGTCTTTAAAAACCAACCTTTAGAATATGTGATCGAAGGCAAGACAATTCTTGTTTCCCGAAAACTTCCGGCTGCGCCTTCGGGCCAGCTGGCTTCTCCTTCCGCCCCCCCTGCTGCCACATTCATTCCTGTTAAAGGTTTTATCCGTTCTGTCGACGGACAACCTTTAGCGGGAGTGAATATTGTGATTACAGGAACCAATAAGGGAACTACTTCTGTTGCCAATGGCTCTTTTTCTTTTGATGTGAATACGGGAGATGTTATTAAAGTATCTGCTGTCGGCTTCGCTCCACTCCTCCTGCGTTTCACCGGCAGTAATTTCCAGGTAGTGTCATCTGAACTGCCTATCAAACACAAGTCTTCCGGAGTTGAAGGAACTTCTGCCGGCGCTTCAAAACTGGTTTCGGGCAATCCTTCTGCGCTCCTTATCCAGCTGGCATTAAGCACTTCACCCATAGATGAAGTGCAGATAACGGCCTATGGTACAACCACCAAAAGATTTAATGCCGGTAACATTACTACGGTTACATCAAAAGAGATAGAAAAAAATCCCGTAAATAATGTGCTGGAAGCGTTGCAGGGAAAGGTGCCGGGATTATTTATCCAGCAGGTAACCGGTCAGCCGGGGGGCGCATTTACCGTGAGGATGCGCGGCTCCGCCAACCTCACCACCGGGGCCACACAACCGATGATCATCGTGGACGGTGTACGTTACCCGGGCGGCACATTACCTCTTTCCAATAATACCTCCTACGGCACGCAAACTTTTCTGCAGGGAGGCAGTGGCCTGAATTATATCAATCCAAACGATATTGAAAGCATCGATGTGCTCAAAGATGTGGATGCCACTGCTATTTACGGTTCCTCCGGCGCCTATGGTGTGATCCTGATTACCACAAAGAAATCCAGGTCTACCCAACAGTCGTTCAATGCCAATATCTACACCGGCGTATCAGTGAACGGGCAAACACCCACATTGCTCAACACCGATCAATACCTGATGCTCCGCCGCGAAGCGCTGGCAAATGATAAACTGGAAATACCGGCCAGCGATAATGATCTGAATGGTGTCTGGCCTGCCGACCGATACACCAACTGGCGGAAAGAATTCATGGGAAAATCGGCTGCAACTTCTAATGTCAATCTTTCTTACAGCGGAGGTGCACAAAACACCACGTACCTGATCAGCGGAAGTCTCCGTGATATGGGTAACATACAACGCCACCGCGGATCAAACAGGGATGGCTCTCTCCGGTTTGCGTTAAACACCGGCAGTACCAACAATAAATTCAGTTTAGCCCTAGGCGGTACTTATCTCTCTTCAAAAAATGATATGGTGCCCTACGATTTTTCAGTCAGCGCGCTGACTCCTCCCAATGCACCACCAGCTTATAACGAAGACGGGAGTATCAACTGGGCGTCGATCGGAAGCGACCTAAACAGCAGCGGCACCGCCAGCAACGCCAACAGGCTGTATAAAAACGTAACGAATAATCTCCTGGCCAATGCAACGCTCACTTACCGGCCGGTCAAAAAAGTGACCCTCCGCAGTATTTTTGGCTACAATACCATTAACGGAAAGGAACTGATCGGCTATCCCACAACAGTATTTAATCCCACTAACACCCAGGCCCCTACGCAAACGGTAGGCATACTTCATCAGTATAATACGCGCTCCATCACTATTTCACCATATGGCGAATACAATACTTTAATCAGTAAGAAGGGTGATTTAAGCATTAAACTGGGCGGCGAGGTCAACAACCAGGTGACGTATTTTGACGACATCACCGGAACCGGATTTCCTTCTGATGCCTTGCTGAATAACCCTTCTGCGGGATCTACGGTAACTACTAATTACAATCTTACGGAGTACCGGTCCATTGGTATGTATGGAATTATAAAATTTGTATGGGACGATAAATATATTATCGATATCAATACACGGCGCGATGGTTCTACCAAGTTTGGCCCTGGCCGCCGTATCGGGAACTTTGGTTCTGCAGCGCTGGCCTGGATTTTCAGCCAGGAAAAGCTGATCACTGATCACCTGCCGTGGCTCAGCTTTGGTAAGATAAGGATCAGCAGCGGCGTGGTAGGCGGCGATGCCATTGGTGATTTCCGGTACCTGGAAACATATAGCGTCATCGGCGGATCGTATGATGGAAAAGTTGGATTAACACCCAACTCGCTTCCCAATCCCCTGCTGAACTGGGAACGTAATTTTAACTCGGAAGCCGGTCTGGAGCTGGGATTTTTTCACGACCGGATTATGACCGACTTTAGCTATTACTCCAATCGTGCCGGCAATCAGCTGCTGGGGCAGCCCCTATCAACTGTTACCGGCTATCCCAGCTATACCTTAAACTCCGATGCGCTGATACGTACCAGTGGTATGGAAATCAGCCTGAGTTCCACCAATATCAAAAACAGGCATTTTACCTGGTCAACAAGGTTCAATATTTCCATACCTAAAAGCAAACTGCTGAGATTACCATCGAGTACTCAAAATGCCAACTATGTGCTGAACAAACCCGTTACCGGTAAACTACTCTATAAATACAACGGGGTAAACCCGGAAACCGGCAACTATAGTTTTACCGATGCGAAAGGAAATGTGGCTGATTACTCGGGAGGATTAACACAGGCCGATAAAACCGAGTTTGTTGACCTGGCGCCGAAATACTTTGGCGGACTGCAGAATTCCTTTACTTATAAAGGGCTGACACTCGACTTCACCTTCAATTTCACCAGCCGCACCGGACAAAACTTTCTTGGTCAAACCGCCTTTCCTTTCGGGCTCTATGGCTTAAATGGTTCTACTATCTGGTTGCGCCGCTGGCAACAACCTGGCGACATAACCGATATTCCAAAGTTAAGTTCCCAGTTCACCAGCATCTTCCGGCAAGGCCTCCTGCAAAGCAGTACCGGCGGCTACAGCGACGCCACTTACGCACGGTTACAGAATGTAAGCATCCGCTATAGTTTCAGCCCGGAAGTAAACAAAATGCTGCATCTCAAAAATCTATCGGTGTACCTGCAGGGACAAAACCTCCTTACCATTTCCAAATTCGATGGCCTCGATCCGGAAAACCTGAATGCAGGCGTAATCCCGCCACTGCGCGTATTTACAACCGGAATTAATGTTACACTTTAATGCAATGAAAATGAAGATGATCTTTCCTGTCAATTATAGTTTTTCGAAACACCTGCTGGCCATTACGGCTTCACTGAGCATTACGCTGACCAGCTGCGAAAAATACCTGGATGGTACCCAGCTACCGGCCAATACCATTGCTGCGGTGGATGTATATTCCACCGATAACATGGCATCAACAGTGGTTACCGGCATTTACCTCACCATGAACAATACCGGTCCTTTTACCGGTTCCGCGAATGCCAACATTGGCTATACCATGGGTTTGTATACCGATGAACTCAGCAGTTTGCTGACCGGTAATTTTGCAGATGTGTTCTACAAGAATGCTATACAAAGCGGGCAAAGCGGCAACTGGACCGACCTGTATAAAAAACTTTTCACCGTTAACACGGCTATCCAGGGCATCAATGCCAGCAAGGGTAACCTCGTTTATAAAAATCAATGGCTGGGTGAATGCTATTTCCTGCGCGCCTATTTTTATTATTACCTGGTCAATATTTATGGCCCGGTACCGCTGGCGCTGACGAATGATTACACGGTAAACAACCGGTTGTTCCGCGTACCGGAAGCTGATGTGTACCAGCAAATTATTGCCGATCTCAAAATGGCTCAATCCCTTTTAGACAATGAGTATAAAAATGGTTACGGGGTTACTACCACTAACCGTTTCCGCCCCAACAAAGCCGTGGCTACCGCTATGCTGGCCAGGGTGTACCTCTATGCAAAAGACTGGGCCAATGCCGAAGCGCAGGCGGGTGAACTGATCAGCAACACCAATTATGCGATGCTGCCGATCAACCAGGTGTTTGTTGCCAACAGCAGGGAAACCATCTGGGCATTGGCGACCAACAGCCCGAAATTCACCAATGAATATGCCTTCTACAACAATGGTATGCCGGAAACGATTGTGCCGCCGCAAAGTCCTGCTTCCTCCAGTGTATTCGTTAAGCTGAGCAACCTCTTGAAGGACACTTTTGAACCCGGCGATGCACGCTTCACCAACTGGGTGCGTACCTCCACAGTGGCAGCCTCTTCTGCCGCCCCGGCAACGGTGTACTATTTCCCGGCCAAATATAAATCCGCGTCCACCAATGCGGAGTACCAGGTACTGCTGCGGCTTTCAGAGCAATACCTGATCCGGGCGGAAGCCAGGGCCATGCAAAATAAAAGTAATGCCATGGAAGATTTGAATGTAGTGCGTTTACGCGCGGGCCTCGGAGCGCTGCCGGCAGGTACACAGGCCAGTTTGCTCAAGGCTATTGCCAAAGAAAGGCAAACCGAACTGTTTACAGAATGTGGCCATCGTTTTTTCGATCTGAAACGCACCGGCGCCATCGATGCCGTAATGGCCACCGTAGCGCCAACCAAACCCACTACCTGGATGAGCTATATGTCTTACTGGCCGATACCGCCCGCTGACCTCCTCCAAAATCCGAATTTAACGCCCAACCCGGGATATCTTCAATAACCTGATTAACGGACAGGATAATGATAAAACAAACCATCCTGTCCGTTCTCAACACATCAATTTTTCATGAAGAAAATTTTTATACTGGCAGCCATACTGGCGCCGGGATCGGTGCTTGCCCAGTCCGGCAAATACACGCTAACCATCAAACTACCTGCGCTTACCACCCCCGCAAAGGCTTACCTGATAACAAACTATGGCTGGAGCAACCAGCAGGTCCTCGACTCAGCGATGCTGAATAAAGGTGCTTTCCGGTTTAGCGGGCAGGTGAAAGATCCTGCGATGGTGCATGTACTCATTGATCATACCGGAAAAGATTTCGCAAAATGGAAGAAGACTGCTGATGTTAATGATTGCTACCTGGAAAAAGGGGCTATTCAAATTACCGGCACCGATTCTGTAATCCATGCAGCAATTACAGGAGGTCCTGTGAACAATGATTACAAGCGGTACAAACACACGGTGCTGTTCCGCAGGGAACAGCTGGGCAAAGCCGTGGACTCCATGTTTCACACTGCAACACAACAGCAAAAAAAAGATCCCCACTTTATAGATACGGTGATGAAACAATACCAGATCGTTTCAAAAGAAACAGACTCCCTGAAATATGTTTTCATCCGTCAAAATCCTGCATCATACATCAGCCTCGCTACCTTGATTGAGGTGGCAGGCAAGGATGTGGATGTACCACGTATTGCGCCTTTTTTCAAAAGACTTTCCCCTGCATTACGCAACACCGGAACCGGTAAACAATTCGCGAAAAAGCTGTATAACCTGGGGCGGCTTTCAATTGGTGTATTGGCGCCGGACTTCACGCAGAACGACGTGAACGGTAAACCGGTTAAGCTTTCTGATTTCAAAGGAAAATATACGCTGGTCGACTTCTGGGCATCCTGGTGCGGGCCCTGTAGGGCAGAAAATCCCAACGTACTGAAAGCATACCTGGCATTCAAGCAGAAAAACTTTACGATCGTTGGCGTATCACTGGATACCAACAAAGACGCATGGCTTGGTGCAGTGAAGAAAGACGACCTGCCGTGGCAACAGTTATCCGATCTGAAAGGATGGAAAAACGAAGCAGGTAAACTGTATGAAGTAAGCGCCATTCCGCAAAACTTCCTCCTTGATCCGCAGGGACGTATCATCGCCAAAAACCTGCGCGGCGAGGCCTTGATGGAAAAACTGCAGGAACTGATGCCGTAATACTTTTATACTGCGTGATCGGCCAGTTTACGGCTGATCACGCGGGTATAACCGTTAATTAATACTAACCACTGTTAAACAGTGTTAAGCCCCCATCTCGGGCAAAAACCGCCAAATACAATACTGTAAAGCTATACAGCTTACCGGCATACTGAACCATTCCCGGCGTGACCATCCGGGTACTTTAAACTTCGCAACTCCACGGCTATCTTAGATATATGCTGAACTAATTCCTTTCCACCCCGTACTGTGGTTACTGGATGTTTTCAGTATGCACCAAAAAATTAAATCTTTTAAAAAACTCAAAACGCACAATTATGATGAAGCATTTTTTTGTAGCAGGTTTGTTAATGGCAACACTGGCGTCTGTAAAAACCTACGCACAACAACCGCAGCAACAGGATCGTGAAGGATTCTTTAAAAAGATCGATACCGATGGGGATGGTAAACTCAGCAAAGCTGAGGTAGATTCAGCAGCAAAGGACAACAAGCGGCTTTCCAGGTTAAGCGAAAATTTCGCCGCCATAGACACCAATAAAGATTCTTTCCTTGATAAAGATGAACTGAAGGCATATAGAAAAAGTCAGGGTCCCCGTAAAAAAGAAGAGGGCAATCAATAACACTAAAACGACAGGCATCCGGATAACCAGGTGCCTGTCGCTTTTTATGCACTAATCCAGTAAAGCATTATACCGTTGCAATGCTTCTAAAAAATAATAATCCGCGTACACCAGCGGCACATCAATTTCTGCATTATGCGGGATACTTCCCACGCTGTGCATCAATATAAAATTGCCGTTCTTTTCTTCCGGCGCCCGGTACGCAGTACCTGCGAGTGAATGCAGTATGGTGATCGCTGCCTGGCGGTATTGCTCCCCCTTACCCTTGCCGGCATAACCACTCAGCTCAAATAGTGCTGATGCCACAATAGCGGCGGCAGACACATCGCGGTATTTTGTTTTCACCTTGTTGGCATTGGAACGCACACCTGGAACATATCCATTCTCCTGTACATTAAAATCCCAATAGGGTACTTTATCTTCCGGAAGATTTTTATTATCCAGGAACCAGTCGGCCATACCGGTAGCAGTTTTGAGGAAACGCGGGTCATGTGTTTCCCGGTAGATCATGGTAAAACCATAGATGCCCCATGCCTGGCCACGCGACCAGGTAGAATTATCGGCGTACCCCTGCGCAGTTTCGCGTGCCAGCACCTTACCATTGGTGGTATCATAACATACCACATGGTAGGAACTGTAATCCGGCCGTATCTGGTTGTACATGGCGGTTTCCGCGTGGCTCACTGCAATGTGGCGGAAGCTGGTATCGCCGGTTTCTTTAGCTGCAAAAAACAACAGCTCCAGGTTCATCAGGTTGTCGATGATCACGGGATAGTAGTATAGCTGCTGACTATGCCACGATTTAAAGGCATTCCACGATTTAATGCTCCGTGTTACCGGGTTAAAACGGGTGCTGAGCGAGCGGGCGCCCTGGATAAGGATATCCCGGTACGCTTTGTTGCCGGTAATACGGTAAGCGTTGCCATAGCTGCAATACATCATAAAACCAAGATCATGGTGTTGTGTAAAATCCTTCAGCGGCTTTAACTTCTCCGTCCACTTAACAGCTTCCTGTTTCAGCGCGGGATCTTTGGTTTGTTCATATGCATACCAGAGTGAGCCCGGAAAAAAACCGGGTGTCCAGTCGTACATCGATGTAGTGATCATCTTCCCCTCTTTGTTGATCGTCCTGGGAAAGGCCAGGCTGTCGCGGGATTCCGTGTCCTTCAGCATATGCTTAAGCTGCTGCCGGGCAAAGCCTGCATTACTGCTGATAAAGTCCTTCTCCCCGCCCACCGTGTAGGCAGTGATGCCGGCGGCTAAAATAAAATAAAGCAATGGTTTCATATTCTTATGGTGTCACTTTAATGATCAGTTCCCGTATAACCTTCTTTTCTTCATCCAGTGTGTGGTTAAAAGCCACGAAGGTGGCCTTGTATACGCCCGGCGCCGGATAAGCATAAGCATATTCTTCTTTATCCGGTTCATTGATACTCTTGATGCCGGTACTTACATCTCCCGGAACACGGCCCGCGTATAATGGTTTGGTGACAATCCAGCTGGTATTTGTAGCTGCGCTGCCACCACCACCGGTAATTTTAAGATCCGTGGCAGAAGCTGTCCACCGGCCGTTGGAAGGGCTCCATACATTGCCGTAGCGTGTCCAGTAAGCCACATCGGCCGACAAAGAACTGATCAAAACCGTTTTCTCCGGTAACACATTGTTCACGGTAAATTCGGTGATCGTCCAGGTACGCTGTGTGGAACCTGTTACGCCGCTGTATTTGAAAGCAATGAAGAGTGAATCATTTTCGTTAGCCACAAGGTCTGTCAGATCAGCCGTACCAAAAGGCACTACGGTGGCGCTGGTAGCCAGTGCCCCGCGATCATTGATATTCGTCCATGCGGCATTTACCACAGAAGCGGAATCAAGACCGGGTAGTTTATTGGTAGCCAGTACCTGCAGGGTATTTGTTTGCGTACCAAATTCCGATTTTGAGGAAAAACTCAGCGTGATCTTTCCCAGTTTGTTTGCAGACGTGCGGCCATCGTAGCGCTTGCCTGGTTCCCCGGAATAGAAGGTCACATTGCCTGCACTGCCGCTGAACCTGAAGCGGGTAGTGTCTCCCAGGCGATAGGTAAACGTGTCTGATACCAGCCTTGCAGGATCAAGGGCTACATTAAAATCCGGCGTATCTATTTCCAGTGTTTTAGAACAAGCCACCGCAAGGAAAGACAACAGTATGATGAATGATTTTTTCATGTGGATGTTTTTAAGAATTACCAGCCTGCGTTTTGTGTCAGTAAGCGGTTTAGATTGAGTTCGTAAGTTGGCTTCGGCAGCATCACGTGCCTGGCGCTTATATTGCGTACTCCTTGCAAACCGTTAGGATTACCTGTGGAGGTTACGCCCGCACCGTTAGCGGTAGCCCAGGATGCGAAGTTCTGCATGTCTGATACAAAACTGCCCCACCGGATCAGGTCCGCTTTTCTCACGGCTTCAAAACACAGCTCCCGCATTCTTTCATCGCGGATGGCCAGTTGAAATGCATCTTTACTAAGACCCGGTGTAAGATCTGATTCACTACCGGTAGTGATGGTGGCAGTAGCCGTAGCTGCGGTACCTGCATAGGTGAATACAGCGCCGGTCACCGCAGGATCAGAAGCGCCGGAGGTATGAGTGGGTGGCGTATTAGTAGCAGTGCCTGCCGTTGTTACCGTGTACAGCATACCGCCATTGGTGACTTGTGTGCCTGTGGTATAGCTGGCGCCCGGCGTCCAGAAGGTGCCTATCACTACCACAGGCGAAGTAGTATAGTAGGAGCCTACCGTCAATGCACCAGGGCTGTTCAGGTAAATACCCGTTATCTTGCCGCCGGTAAGGATCGCTGTTCCTGTAGCGCCGTTACCGCCACCGCCAGTAATCGTTACCGCGGGCGTTTTCGTATAGCCATCACCGGTACTCACCATCGTAATGGATTTTACTACGTTGCCATTCATCAGTCCATATCCTCTTTTGCGCACCTGGTTCACATAGTTATAAGCATTCGTAGGGCCGTTCACGTAATTCTCTGCTTCCGCGCGCATCAGCAATACATCTGAGTAGCGGATCATGGGCCAGTTGATATTGTACGTGCCGCCTACACCATTGGTGTTACGGATCGCCTGCGGTACATATTCTCTTCTGAATTTGCCGGCGCACATCTGCCAGGGATTAGGACGGGCTGCTTTTACGCGGGGATTTGTTCCGCTGTAAATATAGTTGGCGCAGTTCCAGTCGCGGCGCATATCCAGCGAGGGTTTGTTTGGTAAAAGGGTACTATTGGGATCTGTTTCATAAGCATCGAACAGCTTTTTAGTGGCCCATACCCATGCGGCGGAATTATAGGAGGTAGAGTCCAGGGCAGTCAGCGTAGACTGGATCCCCACAAAGTTACCGATATCATTCCCCGATTTGTTCACCACACCGGCAGCGGCGCCCAGTGAGCCCAGCTCCCAGATATTTTCTCTTACATCATATTGATCTGTAGCCAGGTTGATGAACACCTGGCGGTAATCGGGGTTCAATGCATGAAGGCCGGAGAGGATCACTTTATCTGTATAGGTGATCACATCCTGGTATTTGGCGGTATTGTTTTGCGGATAACCAGCCCAATAAAGATATACACGTGCCAGCATCGCCTGCACGGCGGAGAGTGTTACTACCTCGTTGAATTTCGCCTGGGTGATGGTATAATCTTTCAGCAGCACTTCTGCTTCTTTCATATCCTTCTCAATTTGTACATACACGTCTGCCTGCTTTACCTGCGGAATGTTCACATCATTGATAGCGGGTGTGTGAAGTACTACAGGTACATCTCCATAATTACTGGTAAGAATGAAGTACAGGAACCCGCGGAGGAACAATGCCTGCCCTTTGATGATATTCCGGCGGGATGCGTCCATCGTTGGTTTGTCGATGTTATCCAGTAACGAATTGAGATTATTGATGCCTACGTATGCATAACGCCAGATGTTGGCAATATGCACAAGGGAGGCGTCGTAATTGTAACGGAGACCGCGTGCATCGCCGTCTGCCGTGCGGTTAGACATTACCTCATCTGTGGTGGATACAAAGTTGAAGCCCATCACCTGCGCATACAGCTCTGGGCGCATCAGGTCGCCGTACACACCGTTCAGCGCCTGCTGGAGCTGTGCTTCCGTTCCGTAATAATTTGTGGTGGTATAAAAATCCGTTGGTTGCGTATCAAGGAATTTTTTGCAGGAAGTAAGCCCTGCTATTACTATACATGCCAGGATGCAAATACGTTTCATGTTCATCATTTTAGAAGGTTACATTTAAACCGGTCACATAAGACAATGAGTGCGGGTAAACGGCGTAATCGAAGCCGGGGGTAAGGTTACCAGGCCTGCCGTTCACCTCGGGATCCATACCGGAGTACTTCGTCCATGTATAAATGTTTTGGGCAGCACCGTAGATACGCACATTCTTTATCTTCGCACGTTTCAGCAATGCGCCCGGCACATTGTACCCCAGGGAAACCGTTCTCAGTTTCAGGTATGAGCCGTCTTCAATCACGCGGGAAGAATAAGCTGCATTGCCCATACCGCCTGCGCGGAACATGCTGTTGCTGGGGTTGGTGGGCGTCCAGCGTTTGGCATAACTGGCAAACTGGTTCAGGTTCGGATTATTTACAATACCGCCTTCAAATACGTACCGGTTGGCATTGATAATATCATTGCCATAAGACCACTGCAATAATACGTTCAGATCAAAATTACGGTAACGGAAATCATTGCTGAAACCACCGGTATGTTTTGGTAAACCACTGCCAATAATGGTGTAGTCCTGGTTGTTCACCTGGAGATCGCCGTTCAGGTCTTTATACTTAATATCGCCCGGACGGATAGCGTTGCGCGCCGCGCCATTGGTGGGTACATCCGGCTTCAGCAGATACGTATTATTTGGCATTACATCGAAATCGGAATACTGGTATACTCCATCGAATACAAGGCCGTACATCTCACCCAGCGGCCTTCCGATTACAGAGATATAAGGGAACAGACCCGAATAAGTAGTATTGAAAAAAGTTCCGGAACCAGAGAGAATAGATTGCTGTCCTTCTGCCAGTGATTGTATTTTATTATTATTAAAGCTGATGTTAAAACTGCTGTTCCAGCTGAACTCCCTGGTATCCGCAATTACACCTGCCACTGTGATCTCCAGGCCTTTGTTCTGTAACTGACCCACATTTTTAAATCCCTGCGCGCTCTCTATACCATGTGCATAAGGCAATGCGGCATTCAGCAGCAGATCCTTTGTAGTACGCAGATAGGCATCTACGGTGAGTGTGAGCCTGTTTTTCAGGAAGGCCATATCCAGGCCGATATTGGTTTGTTCGTTGGTTTCCCAGCGCAGGTCCGCGTTACCGGAAGAAATCATCACCGAGCCAATACTCAGCGGTCCATTTCCCACGGAATACCAGTATTGATTGCTGGTGAGTTGTAACTGGGACAGGTAAGCAAAGTCGCCCACCCGGTTGTTCCCGGATGCGCCATAGCCCAGCCTGATCTTCGCATCAGAAATGAAACTTACATTTTTCATAAACTCTTCGCTGCTGAAGCGCCATGCAGCAGAAGCGGAAGGAAAGTATCCCCATTTGTTGCCGGCTGCGAATTTAGAGGAGCCGTCGGCACGGACAGACGCAGAGAAAAGATATTTTGAATTGTAATCGTAGTTCACGCGCAGTGCGCCGGAGGCCATTGTCCAACCGGAGCTAAGTGAAAGCAGTGAAGTATTGGCCGGCGCGGCCAGATCGATTCCGTCCAGTCCAAGGTCTTCATTGGGAATTTGATTTGCCGAAAACCTGCGTTGCGAATTTTTATATCCCTGCGCTTCCAGTACGCCGAGCACGGTGAGGTTGTGTAACTTATTCCAGCTTTTGCGGTAGGTCAGCGAGTTTTCCGAACGCCAGAGTGAAGTGGGTTTGGTTTCCACGCTGCCATTCACGCCGTTGGCGTTCCATTTACTGCCGGATTGCGTTTTGGAGTTGTTGAAAATATTGATCTCGGTATTTACCGTGTTGATACCACCGGCTATACGAAGTGTGAGACCATTGGTGATGGCGTATTCCGCATACGCATTAGCGAACAGGTTGTTCACCTTGTTCATGGTATACTGGTTCTGGATATTTTGCAACGGGTTCACGCGATAGTCCTGGTTATTTGCCAGCTCATTGCCCGGATCATAAAATTCATCCACGAGGTTCACACTGCTGTCGCGGCCGGCGATACTGGTCGTTGGCCGGAAGCCCCACACAGAATACAACGTAGTGGCAGACGCATAAAAATTGGTGGCGGAAACCGGTATCCCGTAGGTTTCATTGTAAGCGTAATTGGCATTAATACCCACTTTCAGCTTGCTGTTCACTGTTTGATCCAGTGAAAACCGGCCCTGGTATCTTTTAAAACCGCCATTAATAATGATCCCTTTCTGGTTATTGAAATTACCGGAAAGCGAATACCTGGTTTTATCATTTCCTCCCCGCACGGCAATGTCGTGGTTCTGGTTCTGACCTACGCGGTACACAAAATCCTGCATATCTATGGATTCCTTGTTGCGGTAATCTTCCAGTTTAGCGCCGCCGGCCAGGTATACGGAATCATAGATAGATGGGTTCACATCGCCCACATATTGTACAAACTCGTAGGCATTCATTAACGGGATTTTGTTCGGCACCTGCTGCCAGCCATAGTACCCGTTATAAGTTACCTGCGGCGCGCCGGTTTTACCTTTTTTGGTGGTAATAAGAATAACGCCGTTAGATCCGCGAGCGCCGTAAATGGCGGTGGCAGATGCGTCTTTCAATACGTCGATCGACTCAATATCACCGGGGCTGATCGCATTGGCGTTGGAACTTTCGGTAGGGAAACCGTCGATAACGTAGAGCGGGGAATTATCCTGTGTGATAGACCCTGCACCGCGGATAACGATATTGGAGATAGAACCCGGCTGACCATCATTGCTCGCTACCGCGACCCCTGCTACCCTGCCGGCCAGCGCTTCGTCGAACGACTTTACCGGCGCCTTCGCAAAATCTTTCATGTTCACACTACCCACTGCCCCGGTCAGGTCTTTCCGTTGCTGGGTAGCATATCCCACTACTACCACATCGTTGAGTGTGCCGGCCTGCTCACTCATCTGCACATTATACTCTGTCCTGTTATCTACCGGCTGCTCTATTTTTCCGAAACCGACAAAGGAGAACACTAAAGTAGCACCAGGATTTACGGGAATAGTAAAACGTCCATTGCCATCTGTATGCGCGCCGGTCTTTTCATTTTTTACCATTACTGTCACACCTGGCAACGGTGTACCATCTTTGGCCTTTACAGTGCCGGACACTGTTTTCTTTTGTTGAGCAAAAAGGAAAAGCGGAAAAAGTAAGATCCACATGACTCCCGTAAAAAAATAATTGAAGGCGAAGCTGCACTCTCTCCCCCTGCTGGTTGATTGGCATGTCTTTTTCATAATAATTGTGGAATTGAGCGGAAATAACGGTTGATACACAAATATGTGGTAACCAGTTCAAATCACAGGGGGATAATCATAAATGATTGGGGTGAATTTTATAAATCCCCCTTCAACCTGCTGATTATCAGAATAATAAAAGAATGATATTTATAAAAAACACCCATTTGCCCCGATACAATTCTTATATTAGAGCATGATTTCGAGGTGCTTCCCGTTCTTATGCCTGCTGCTCCTCGCTGCTTTTATAAAAAGCAGCGGGCAAAACGTTACGTTCAATCACCTCACCGTAGAAGATGGATTATCGCACAACGCGGTATTGTCTGTTGGAGAAGATGCCCAGGGATTCATCTGGTATGGTACACACTATGGCCTCAACCGGTACGACGGACATCGATTCAAAATTTATCGCCAGCAGGCAGGCGATAGCACCTCCCTTCCCGGTAACCAGATCATGAGCCTGTACCGCGACCGGAAAAATGTACTCTGGATAGGCACCTCCGCAGGGCTGGCTAAATATGATCCTGAGCAGGACCGTTTTCAACGCATCCAACTGGATCCCGGGCGGCCAACAAACATTAATTGTATTTATGAAGATAGTAAAGGCCGCCGCTGGATCGGCGCCAACAACGGGCTTTATCTCCAGGACGGTAACCGGCAGGAGTTTCTCATACCCGGGAAAATTGCCGGTTATGTAGTGCGTTGTGTGTATGAAGACAAGAAAGGCAATATCTGGATTGGCACCAGCAACGGCCTCACCAAAATGAGCGGCAATGATTTTGAAACATTCCGCCATGAAGACGGACAACCGGCCAGTCTGGCGATGAACTTTATCACCGCCATCACTGAGGATAAACTGGGCAGGTTATGGGTGGCTACACAAACCGGTGGTATTAATATATATGATCCTGCTACCGGCCGTTTTTCGTTACTGGCGCAACCAGCGATCATTAATAATATAGTAAGACGGGTACTTCGCGATAAAGCCGGCAACATGTGGGTGGGCACCCAGGAAGGACTCAGCATCATTGACCCGGTGACGATGACCAGCCGGCACTATCAGCAGGAGCCCGGCAACAGCACCAGTCTTAGCCAGAATTCTGTTCATAGCATCTACCAGGATAATAACGGTGTAATCTGGATGGGTACCTACTTCGGTGGCGTGAACATGGTGCATCCCTATGGCACGGCCTTTACCGCCTGGCAGCAGCATCCCCCGCTCAATGGGATCAGCAACAATGTGATCAGCAGCATCCTTGAAGATGCGCAGCACAATTACTGGATCGGTACAGAAGGCGGCGGACTGAATTATTATAATCGCGCTACCCAACGTTTTACCAGCTATAAACATGATGCAAATAATCCTGCCAGCCTTGGGTCCAACCTGGTGAAAGTAGTGTATGAAGATAAAGACCACAACATCTGGACGGCCACGCATGGCGGCGGACTAAACCTCCTGCGGCAGGGTGGGTTTAAACGCTTCTTCTACGATACCAAAGATCCCGGCACCTTTTCCAGGGAAGTAACAGCCATACTGGAAGACAGCCGGAACCGGTTCTGGGTGGGCACCAACAACGCGCTCCACCTGCTCCACCGGAATGGCCACGAGCTGGAGAAACGGGCCGATTCTATTTTAACGGGTATTGCCGCCCGCCAGTCGATCCGGTATATCCTGGAAGATTCCCGTCACCGGATCCTGATCGGTTCTATCAGCAACCTGTATGTGTTTGAGGCAGACACCATGCGGCTTATCCAGCCGGGTTATGTGAACTCCATACAGGAAGATTCAAAGCACAACATCTGGGTGAGCATGTATTTCGGGGGCCTGGTTAGATATGATCCGGAGCTGAAGAAGCAAACGCGTTATACAGAAAAAGATGGTTTGCCGAACGATAACGTGATTGGGTTACTGGAAGATGATCAGCATAATTTATGGATTAGTACCTATAACGGCCTGGCACGTTTTGATCCCGGCCGCAACTCTTTCCAGACCTATACTGTAAGCGATGGCCTGGCGGGAAACGTATTTAATTACAACTCCTTTTTGCGGGACAGCCGCGGCGAATTTCTCTTCGGCGGCTATAATGGCATCACCAGTTTTTTCCCGGATCAGATCATTACCAATTCCCATCCATCCGTCATCCGGTTTACCGGTTTGCGGCTGTTTAACAAACCGGTAGTTATCGGCCAGGACAACGGACTGCTGAAACAGGATATCAGCTTTACGAAGGCGCTGCGTTTTCATCACGACCAGGAAGTATTTACGCTCGAATTTGCGCTGCTCAACTATGTAAAAAGCAGCAAAAACCGTTATGCATACCGGCTTGAAGGTGCGGACCGCGACTGGATTGAAACCAATAATCCGGCGGTAACCTATACCAATCTCTCTTCCGGTCATTATACATTTTGGGTAAAAGGCGCCAACAACGACGGCATCTGGAGCGCGCCCGCAAAGATGGAGATCACCATCCTGCCGCCATTCTGGCGAACCTGGTGGGCATATGGCATTTACGCATTGGGGCTTATCCTGCTGTTCTTCTTCGTGACCCGATTCTTTTTCCTGTGGGCCTTGCTGCGCAAAGAAGAAGAACTGCACCAGGTGAAGCTGAACTTCTTTACACATGTTTCCCATGAAATCCGTACCCACCTTACGTTTCTGCTGGTGCCGGTAGAAAAGATGATGGATATGCTGAAGAAAGACGATCCGCTGCAATCCACCCTGCTGCAGTTACGGAACAATGCCGACCGGTTGCTGAAGCTCGTGAATGAACTGATGGATTTCCGCAAAGCGGAAACCAATCACCTCAAACTGCATGTACAGGAACAGGACCTGATTCCTTTTCTTGATCATATATACACCAGCTTCCGCGAGCTTTCGCTCGACCGGAACATCAGCATGGTATTCGGTCATGATATGGAGCACGCCTGGGTTTATTTCGACCGGGAGCAGCTGGAGAAAGTGTTCTTCAACCTGCTCAGCAATGCTTTTAAATTCACACCGGATGGGGGACGCATCCAGTTGCACATTACTCATTCGCGGCAAAACACGGTGGTCACTATCACTGATAATGGCCGCGGTATTGCACCCGAATACCTCGACAAGCTATTCACCAATTTTTTCCAGGTACAGGATCATGGCTTGCAGAACACCGGTTACGGCATCGGGCTGGCATTATCCAAAAACATTGTGGAACAACATAAAGGAACGCTGACCGTGGAAAGCGAACCTTCTACTGCGGAAAAGGAAGGCCGTACCTGTTTTACGGTTGCCCTGCCTACCGGCGCCAAACATTTTGAAGGTACCCAACACACCGTAGGCCGGGCGCCTGCCATGCCCACGGCGCCGGTAAAAGCGACGCTGGCGCCGGCAACCCCGGATACTATTATCACAGCTGCACCGCAACCCTTCACCATTCTTATAGTGGAAGACAACCCGGAACTACGCGCCCTTATCAGTCAAACTTTCCGGGATCAATACCTGGTACTGGAAAGTGTGAACGGGGCAGACGGATTGGCAACAGCCACCGCACAAATCCCCGACATTGTGATCAGCGATGTGATGATGCCCGAAATGGATGGCCTGCAGCTTTGCCAGGCGCTTAAAACAGATGAGCGCACCAGTCATATTCCTGTAGTGCTGCTCACTGCCAAAAGTTCCCAGGCCGATCATGTAAGCGGTCTTGAAACCGGGGCAGATCTCTATCTTACCAAACCTTTCAGTACCCGTGTGCTGGCGCTCAACGTCCGCAACCTGGTTGCTTCCCGCGAAAAAATGCGCGAACGCTACAGCCGCCAGCTGCAAACAGAAACGGAAGTACCGGATGCGTTGCCCAGCAGCCTGGATAACGCTTTCCTCGAAAAAGTGATCGCATTGGTGGAAGAGCATATGGACAACCCCGACTTCGGCGTGGATATGCTGGCCCGGAAGGTAGCCATGAGCCAGCCCGTGCTGTACAAAAAACTGAAGGCCGTCACCAATATGTCGGTGAACGACTTCGTAAAATCGCTGCGGTTGAAAAAAGCGGCCTCCCTGATACGCACCCGTGAGCATACCGTATACCAGGTAGCATACATGGTGGGGTACAACGACCGGAAATATTTTAGCCGCGAATTCAAGAAACAGTTCGGTAAAACGCCTTCCGAGTTTGCGGAAGCCCCTGATTTGTGAAAATTCCCCCCATTTACTCGGAATAATCACCCCACCTAACAGGCAGGGATCATTAGATTTGTTACAAATCCACTGTTATGAAAATCAGCATGCTGCTTATCCTGGGCTTCCTGTGTAATATGTCCCATGCATGGGGCCAAACGGCGTACACCACTATTATGGACCGTATCCGTGCCGAACTGCTCTCGCAATCCGGCAGTACTTCCACGCTGGACAATAACGTAACCAGCACATTGGCCACGTTGCAAAGCAATGGCTCCTGGCCGGACGTCAACTATGCCTACAGCGCCACCACCTATACGGCGGACGTACACATCAACCGGGTAAAAACCTTCGCGCTGGCCTATACGAAATCAGCCAGTTCGTATTACAAAAGCACCACACTTTTCACAGCCATTGTAAACAGCCTTACTTACTGGAACACTACCGATCCGCAAAGCTGGAACTGGTACCATAACCATATCTCCAATCCGCAGCGCATCGGCGAAATCCTGATCCTTTTAGACACCGCGCAGCAAAGCCTGGGCAGTCTCCGCAATGCCCTGCTTACGCAAATGAGCCGCGGCAATCCTTCCGGTCAGGCCGGCGCCAACAAGCTGGATGAGGCTATACACTTTATATACCGGTCCTGCCTCACTGCCAACGACTCCCTGATGCAGTACAGCGTGGACCAGGCATTTTACTCCCTCGTACTCACCGCCAATGAGGGCATCCAGCATGATCTGTCATATCACCAGCATGGTCCGCAATTGTATTTCTTTGGTTATGGTTCCGTGTTCGTGAGCGGCGAAACCAATGTTGCCTATTATCTGCGTGGCACACCTTATGCGCTGTCAGGCTCCCGCTTATCGGTGTTCAGTAATTTTGTGCGGAACGGTTTCCTCAAAGCTATGCGGACCCGTTATATCGACTACGGCACCAACGGCCGCAGCATCAGCCGGGAAAATCAATTAGCCATTGGCGTTACCAACCACCTGGAAAAGCTCAAAGTGCTGGACACCGCTCATGCGACTGAATACAATGAGAACATCGCGCGGCTGAACGGCAGCCAGTCGCCGGGATACCTCCTGCCCTCCCTGCATACCCACTTCTGGCGTTCGGACTATACCGTACATCATCGTACCGGCTACCTTTTTGGGGTACATATGACCTCCACCCGCACCGCCAAACAGGAAAACGGTAATGGAGAAAACCTGAAGGGTTATTACCTGTCGGACGGGTCCACGCACATCGCCGCCAGCGGCAACGAGTATTATAATATTCCGGCGGTGTGGGACTGGAGCAGGATACCTGGTACCACCGTGCCGTACATTACCACTATTCCGCTGCGTACAGCCTGGGGCGTGAACTTTGGCACTACCGCATTCGCAGGTGGCGTGTCGGACTCGCTGTATGGTGTTTCCGCGCTTCAATTCTCCGATTACAATACGCAGGCACGTAAAGCCTGGTTCTTTTTCGACAACGAGGTTATTTGTTTGGGCGCCGGTATCAGCTCCACGGCCACACAGCCCATCAATACCACCGTGAACCAATGCCTGCTGAACGGCGCAGTATCTGCCAATGTAAACGGCTCCGTGAGCACTATTGCCAATGGCACTTACAGCTACAACAATACCCTGAAATGGATCACGCATAATGGCATTAGCTATTACTTCCCTTCCGGTGGCCAGTTGCAACTGAGCATGCAATCACAATCCGGTACCTGGAGAAGCATTAATAACGGTGGCAGCACCACTGTACAGAACATGAACGTGTTCCAGCTGTGGTTCAACCACGGCACTGCGCCGGCCAACGGCACTTATGCATATTATGTATTGCCGGGTCAAAATATGAGCACTTATGATACCACGGCCGTACGTATTGAGCAGAATACGGCGAACATGCAGGTAGTATATCACAGGGGATTAAATATCTGGCAGATGGTATTTTACCAGGCCGGTACCTTCCATAAGGATTCACTCACGGTTACCGTTGACCGTCCATGTGCGCTGATGCTGCGCAATGCAGGCACTCCCGACGTCACGTTGTCCGTTGCTGATCCGGCGCAATCCGCTTCGCCTGTTAATATCCAGTTGAACCTGCCGGGGATTCCACAAACACGGGAGCTGATTGCTACCCTGCCTTCAGGGCCTTATGCAGGCTCCTCTGCCACGTATCATGTGAACAGTCAAACGCCTGTTTATGGTGCATCCGTTATCACGGCTATTGCGGATGCCTATGTAAGAGGAGGTTCTGCTTACGGTAGTGTAAACTATGGCACCGAGTCGCTTGTGCTGAAGCAGGAGACCACCACAAGCTATACACGGGAAATATTTCTCCGCTTCAATGTGGGTGCATTACCCGCGGGTACCAGCCAGGTAAAACTGCGGATGTATGTGAGCTATGCAAACACCAGCGTCACCACTGTACCGTGGATTGTGCGATATGTAAGCAACGACAGCTGGACCGAATCAGGCATCACCTACAACAACATGCCTGCCGCGACCAGCGCTGTGGATACGATCATGGGACGCACTGCCGGCAATTATGCCGAATGGGATGTAACAGATATTGCGCTCTCCCAGCAATCTGCCGATGGCATGCTTACTTTAAAACTGGTATCCGGACTGGCAGGCGCCACCACCGATGCCACCTTTACTTCCCGCGAGAGCAGCGACAGCACCCGGCGGCCGGTACTCGTTTGCAGTACAGGCAGCACCCTGCGGAAAATGATGCCAGCGATGGAGCAGAAAACGGATGGCGTGAGCATCTATCCCAATCCGGCAAGTGCATTCATTTATGTAAATACCGCCGAACGTTGGCTGAGAGCGGAATTACATGATACCGCCGGCAAAGTGGTGAAAATGGAAAAACTGGATGGCCGTCAGCAGTTCGATATCCAGATGAGTGATATACAACCGGGGATGTATTTACTGGTGTTAAAAGCACCAGGTAAACAACTGGTAAAAAAGATAGTGAAGATGTAAGCTGATTTTAATACTGAGCTATTGCTGCACGCACCTGCTGCCGCAATAGCTCATATGTTTTTACAGTGGTTACTTTGTCCAGGAACAGTTGTACAATACCAGCAGTTCTGGTATTCCCGTATTGCTGTACAAAGGAGAGATATTCCTCTTTATTTTCCGGGATCAGTGAACGGAGATTACTTATATTTTCAAACGAAGGCGTATTGTCTGTGCCAAACAGGTAATCCTCACAATAGCCGTTATATTGTTCCCGGGCGGTTTCCACAAAGATGCTGTTTGGATAAGCGTCCAGGAACTTTTCCCAGTTGAGTGCGCGCTTTCCTATCATGCTGAAAGGAATCAGCAATCCCGCATCGGCGCTGTATAATACGGTATCTTCATCTGCCCGCAGTTGCAGGAAAGCATTGTAATCAGCGGGCAGGGAAGCTTTGAATAAACTTGTATAGAATGCAGGAACCGTGCGAAGATCGGTATACCCCTCGCCTATTTCCCAGGGTTCAATACCCGCGGTGGCCAGTAAATGAATGCGTTGTTGTACCTGCGCAGGCAGTACGATCATCCCTTTTGTTTCATCGTAGTAGTTTACATACTCATTCAGCCATGCCTGCTCATTGGCGGTAATACCAGCCAGTGCTGTATCCATATAATTCGCCAGGGAACTGTAAAGCCGGGCAGCTGTGGCCGCATTGATACCTGGCAATTGTTTTTCGATGGCTTGTTTCCTGTTGATGATACCGGAAACATATGCTTCTGTAGGCAACGCCGGAATGTCAACTTTTTTATGCGCCGGGGAATCTATTCTGACGGCACTAACAACAGGTTGCTTGCTTTGGGATTCTTTGCTGCCACCATTACAGGCGGCCAGCATTATCACATGCATACAAAAAACAGGTATCCGGATAGGGAGGTGCATAAACTTGTGCTTCATGGTATAAGTCGCCGGTTAATTACGAAGATGCAAGATAATTATTGCTGTTGCATTGACAAATTTTAATCAGGCACCAAATATGGCTTCCCTGGGGCTGGTTAAACCACATTTTTCATTGCCCATATTTGTATTTCCATCAACACCGGCTTCAGTGAAGTACCTTTTTCGGTCAGTGAATATTCCACTGTTGGCGGCATTGTTGCAAAGGCTTTCCGGTTAATGATCTTCCTGTTTTCAAGTTGCTTTAATTCTTTTACCAGCATTCTTGTATTGATGCCTGTCACACTTCTTTCGAGCTCCTTAAACCGCATTTTCCCCGCCATCAGGTTATTGATGATGGACATCGTCCACTTGCCCGAAATCAGGTCCATCGCTTCCTGGAAGGGACATGTTTCAGATTTATTTATCTTTTTTTCATCTTTCAAAGCCATACTATACCTGTTACTTTACTTTATGTTACTACCTGCCAGAATGGTAACTACTTGTAAATGTACTGGAACAGGACGAAATTTGCAACGAACACAAAACACCTGTTATGTCATTACAAGCCATCGAACAATATATAACGGAACAACTTCCCAACGTTACCAAACTTGATAGCTTTGGATACAAATTCTTCTTTTATGAAACGGACCAGGTGCTCCCGTTTGTAACCATTGCCGCATCCGATAATGAGCATGATAACAAGTCCAACCTGGATCGCAACGGTATTTTCCGGGTAAATATTGGTATCTCAAAAGATGCTTACAACAAACTGTTTTCAGGTACTGAATCCGGGTGGGATTATACGGCATTAAACCGCTTCATGCCTCATCCGGATTATGCCGCGCAGCACTACATCTGCATCCTGAATCCCGGAGAAGACCTGTTGCCTCAAACGATCCGGTTTATTGAGGAAGCCCATCTTATTGCAAAGAACCGGTTCGATAAAAAGCAATCGGCTAAAATGAGAAAGTCAGGGTAAGCCAACTACGAAGAAATTGCAATAATGACTGGTTTTTGCTATCTTCATATTACCAGGAAAAAATAACCTCATGATCAAACATGCTGAAGACCCTCACAGCGGAAAACGCCAGGCTGCCACACCTGTCACCCCCGCGGCTGTACATACTGCGGGCACAGGCCCACAGGCAGTGCAGCTACGTCCTTTTCAGCAACTGGCAGACAACAGCGACAAAATAACGCAGCAAAAGGCCCTGCAAACACTGGCAGACAACCGCCCACGGCCTGCGCAACTGAAGGCAGACACCTATCAATCTCCCATACAGAAAAAAGAAAACAAAACCGGCTTGCCGGATAATCTTAAAAGTGGAATAGAGAATATGTCCGGGCAAAGCATGGACGATGTCCGTGTACACTACAATTCCGCAGAACCCGCCCAACTGCAGGCCCTTGCCTATGCAAAGGGAAGTGACATCCACCTCGGCCCCGGACAGGAGAAACACCTGCCACATGAAGCATGGCATGTAGTGCAGCAAAAACAGGGACGGGTACAGGCTACCACACAATTAAAACAGGGTACACCTGTTAACGACGATAAAGGTCTGGAGCATGAGGCCGATATAATGGGTCAGAAGGCGCTGCAGCTGTACAACGCTTCGCCGGTGCGCCCGCTGGCTACTACCCAATTGAAGCAGGAAGTTGTACAGCGCATCAGTATTGATGTGAGCAAGCTGAATATGGTGGGTGAAGAACACGGAGAGTCGCAAAAGCGCCGGCAAACAGAAGTTGCGTACAGTAACCATTTATTCGGTCAGACTGGTCTTTATTGGCAGGAAGCTGCGTTCAAACCCATTGAAATACATCAAACACGCGGCGATGAAGCCGGGTTACGATTAAAATTCTTCTACCATCTCTATTCAAAAGATATCGTAAACGTAATAAAAACCACCAATGATGGGGATATGCCCTTCCTGATGGCCGTACGCGGTATCTGGAAAACGATGAATACCGTAAAAACCCTGTACGACGAGGAAGTGGAAACGCTGAGCGAAGATGAAGGACTCGCCCTCCATCAAATGATAACTAACCAGGTATGGACCGGCTGCCAGGCTAAAATGGACGGATTGGTAACGCCTCAAAACGCCAACAACCTCGAATACAGGAGAGACCTGGTGACTGATATCATAAACCTGAAAAAATACTGGGAAACCAAGCCTGCTATTTATGAACCCAGCAAGCAAGTTGCCAGGGCCGACCGTAATGATCACATGCATAACAGCGCCACCACAGCCGCCTTCCAGGGACGTAAAGGAATCTGGAAAGTTGGAGAAAACCACATTATCGGCATCTCACAAATGTTCCCCGCAGGAAGACACTACAACCTGGTACACCTGGCCGATTTTAATAACGATATTAATGCATATATTCAGAGCACTACCAGTACTACCAGCGTGACGAAAGAGAAAAAGTGATGCTTTGAATCACAGACATAATTACAATTATATATACTGTTTATGGAAAGGCAATGGAACCAGATTAACGAAGGTAAATTCGTGTTTTTAGTCAATGGCGAAGAAATTGGAACATATCAAAGAGGAGACGACTGGCTTAAAGAACCTACAACTTTCAATATCCGTCAAAATGAATATAGTATTGAGCATTCCTCCGGTCTTTTCAGCCGTAACAGCTTCAAAATAGTAGCGTCAGGCGAACCTGTTTTGAAGCTGAAAAGTATTCCGTTTTCATTAAACTTCAATTTCGAATATCAAAACCGGCAATTTAAACTTGTCTTTAATGATACGCCGCTTTGGCAATGGTCAATTATGGAAAAGGATCAATTAGTCCTTTCTTATAAAACAGACTTCACCAAAGGAACAACAGGATTATCTATTGTATCTCAAAAAGATGCTGATGACCATTACCTGTTTGATTTTTTATTGGGACATCTGATTTTAGGTAAAGGAAAGAAAGATGTTCAGGAGTAATTCCAAATGGTGTCAGCTAATGAATTATCCGCTTGAACGAACTTGCACAAACTTGATCCTGCCTTGAACAACCGCGCTAACGGGGAAATAGTACCTTTCATATGAACCAAGAACTTATATGAATCTAACTCCGGCGACCATGTACAAACTTATCATTACTTTATGTTTCCTATGCGTCATTCAGCTAAACGCATCAACAGGCCAAACAGTATTCGTTGACCCTGCAAAAGGAAGGGACAACGCAACAGGAACAATAGGAGATCCACTGGCAAGCCTTGACAAAGCAATTGCCCTGGCCAATAGTTTCACCGGAAAGGAGGCGGTTACCATCAAGCTTGCTCCCGGCCTGTATACTCTCACGCAACAGTTGGTGCTACAGTCTTCTAACCCAACAGATACGGGGAAATACACCATAGAGGCATCCATCTTGCCCGATGACACCGGTTGGCTGCCCTCCAAAATGCCGGTTATACAATCTGTTTCTCCCAACAATAAAAACTACGGGAGCTTTGATCATTGCATCGGCTTCCAGGTTGAACGCAATAACACCTGCTTCAGGGGATTGAAATTCCTGGGTAACACCCATCCTTCTGTTGTTTACTATTATGCAATCGAGCGCCACCGGCCTGAACTAAAAGACATGGAAATTTCGCAATGCTATTTTGTAGGCAGTAAGAATTCAGCGCCAATACAGGGCGCCATTTTCGCGCAAGGCAGTGGTATCAAAGTAAGCCATTGTGTATTTTATGAATGCAGGAACGCACTTTTGTTATTCTTATCTGTAACAGGGTTTTCCCTGACCAATTCTATTATATATGGGGCTTACGAAGGGGCCATATGGTTCGGAAAATATTCAGATTTTGTTTTCAGAGATAATATTATAGCAAATAATAATTGCTTCTGGATAAGTATGAAAGACTACAAAGCCCAATATACCTTCACCAACTCTTTAATTACAGGGAATGCTATTGAAATGGGTCTGAATAACAATGGTATCATCGAAAAAGATGAAGTGAATCACCCGGTTATGAAGAATATTCAGCGCTCAGGAAAAGTGCTGCTTACCGAAACAGATAAAGACACGATACCGGTAAACTATCTTAACCTATCTCCTGCCTCAGCAGGAAAAGACATTCCAGCCGGGATATTCAGGTTAATGAGAAATCGTTGAAAATGACAGATATCTTTTCCTACTCTTCAATATCCTCCCTGCCTAAGAAATATTCTCCAGATAATTAAGTACTTCCTCCTTCTTCCGGCTGGAAACTGGTACCTGTTCATTGTTTTGCATTTTTAAATATCCCTCCCTATAGTACTTTTCCACATAGTGGAAATTAACCAGGTAAGACTGGTGGCACCTCAGGAAGCCGGCGGGCAACAGTAAACCCTCATAGTCCTTCAGGCCCTTCGACACAAGGATTTCGCGCTTGTTCTTCAGGTAGAAGGTCGTATATCCCTTGTCGCTCTTGCAGTACATAATATCTTCTATCGAAACAATTTCTATATATTCAATGCTTTTCAATGCAAGCCGCCTGGGCACTGTTCCGCCCTGTGCCAAATAATGCTGCCGGGCTATTTCCAGCTGCTGCTGGTCAATAAGTTCCTGCTTCCGCTGGTGGAAACATTTTTTCAGCATTTCCGTTAAAGCGGCTTCGTCTATCGGTTTCAACAGGTATCCGAAAGCACCCATATTGAGCGCCTGTATGGCATACTGATCATAAGCCGTAAGAAAAATAACCTGGAAACCTTCATTCCCTATTTCATGAAATAGCCGGAAGCTGTCGCCGTCTTTCAGCCGGATATCAGCTAAAATAATGTCTGGTTTCAAGGCGGGTATTTCCCTCACCGCCTGGGCCACCTCGGGTGAATTCCCTATGACCTCTACAAAGGGAATGCCTTGAACGACCTGTAAAAGGTGCTTCAATATGAGCGCTTCATCTTCAAGAATATAAAGCTTCATGTATGATTATTTTCTGGTTTAGTCTTTAATTTCCGGTATTACAATACGCACGGTAACACCATGTGTTCCGTTATTGTCTTTATTTTCAATATTGAAGTTCGCTTCCTGTCCGTTGGATTTGAAAAGCGCCTCCAGTCTTTCTTTAAGGATAATTCCGGCAAGGGACCTTTTCTTTTGCGGATTCTCCTCCTTACTGGTAAGGCCTTTGCCGTTATCATCCACCAGGATGATAACCTGGTTGTTTTCCGCGCTGAATGATACCCTGAGCATGCCTTTGTATTGAATATTCCTGAACCCGTGCTCTATGGCGTTTTCAACAAATGGTTGCACTAACATAGGAGGAATCAGTATATCTTCAGGATAAAGATCCGCTGCTACCGTTACCTGGTAATCGAAGATCCCTGCGAAACGCATCTGCTGCAGCTGAAGATAATTTTTCAGCGAGGTGACTTCTTCTTCCAGGTTGATAAAATCCCTCCTGCTTTGTTCCAGCACACTGCGCAACAGCCCTGAAAATGCTGAGAGGTAACGGACAGATTCTTTTGTATCGCCGGAAGCGACCAGGCTTTGCAGGTTGGCGATGGAGTTAAAAATAAAATGCGGGTTTAGCTGTGCCTGTAGTAATTTTTGCTCGATGTTCAGGCGGCTGTTCTCTAATTGGAGCATTTTATTTTTTTCTTTCAACCGGTATTGCCGGTGTATAATGTAGAAGAATAAAAGTATGCCAATGAACACCAGCGATGCCAATGCCAGCGTCCATCTCTGCTGGCGGATCACCTTTTCATTCAACGCATTCCGGCTGCTTAGCTCAGCGATATTCCGGTCCTTTTTCTCTGCTTCATATTTTGTCTGTATCTCCGCTACTTTAACTGCTTCTATCTGTTTAATATGATCTATTTCTACGGAAAAGGCGTAATCCGCTGTCTCCATGGCTGCTGCGTAGTCGCCTTTCTTTTTATACGCCTCAATAAGTCCCTTGTAATAATTGGGATCTTCTTTCCCATTTTCCCTCTTTTTGGCAAGGGCAATAGCCTCTTTATAGTAGTGGATCGCCGAATCCAGCTGGTTATTACGGATAAAACTGGTAGCTAAATTATTATACGCATATGCCTGCAGGTTATTGGTTTTCTTTAAATAATTAAAGAAGATCCTGCTACATTCAAGGCCCTTTTCAGATTGCCCCTGGCGGGCATATACCTGTGATAGGTTATCGTAAGACCGTGCAATTGCCATGCTGTCGCCGATGCTTTTCGCAAGGTCACGCGCCTGTACATTATACAGCAGCATTTTATCATAATCATCCCCCCTGGAGGCCAGCATGAAAGAAATATCATAATACCGTTGCCGGATTACGGGATGGGATTTGTAAGGATGGCTTTTATAATAGCGTTCGGTATATTCCAGTGATTCTTTTTCGTTGTGGTTCTGGTAATAAGCTTTGGCCATCAGGTCGTAAAAGCGATAGGTCAGCCTGCTATGGGCGCCTTCCGCTTTTTTCATGGCGGCCAGTATGTCGTTCATTAAAGCCCCTTCCACCATAGTGCCGTTGGCGGTGCTGTTGTCCAGGAGGCTGTAGGTTTTCAGCAGCTCCACTTCCACATCGCCCTTTGGTCCGGCCATCTTCTTGTACTCGGCTATTGCGCTGTCACGTTGTCTTTCCAGGTTATAATATCTTCCCCTGAAATAATGATAAAACGGGTTCACATTGCTGTCAGCGGTGTGCCGCAGCAGGCTGTCTTCCCGGTAAGTCGCGCTTTTCATTCCGGCAGATGATAATGTATCCAGGGAGATGATCAGGGACAGGTAATCTTTCCGGGGCGCTGCAGGAAGGGCATTTCCCTGATCCTTCCCCGGCTTTTCTTTATCCTTGCACGAGGCAATAAAAAGCAGGGTCAAAACCGAAATAACCGCAAAGGCGGCTCTTGCATTCATCAATGATGTAAATTTAGCTGCACAAAAAAACATAAATATAAACGGTTCTTCTTTTTCTTCCCCGGTTTTATAATGATTATTCTCTAAATATATAATTTAAAACGTTCAATAACCGGCCTGGTAAATATCCAGTAGCTTTCATCCCATATCCGTAGCGCCTGATCCAATATTTGCACCTGCTTCCTTTTCAGATAAGGGATAAGATATTTTCTATTATCTGTATTTTTACCGGAAGAAAACTTAGCATCAAACCATAATGGCCAGGAACGCAATTTTATTACACCAGGAGCAACTAGCGCCGGCAGGCGTTGAAATAGAGCTGATGAAAAGTTTGGACCAGACCGTGCAAATCCCGCATAGGGACGACCATTATATGTTCATCATTCAACTGAAGGGACGCTTTTTATGGGAGCTGGATTTTACGGAAGTCATCATGAAAGGACCCTCCATAAGCTTTGTTGCCCCCGGTCAGGTGCATAGATATATCAGCTATAAAAACTGCGAGGGCTGGTTAGTATTTGTGGACAACGGGCAAATATCCACACAGATCCGGGGAATATTCGACACTTATCTTAATGCCCGTCAGTCGGTGGCGGTTCGAAAGGAGGATGCGGTTTTTAAAATAATGCCTTTGTTTGAAGATCTCCTTCATCAGCCATCATTACCACTTCAAAAAAACTTAATAAGCTCCCTGACAGCAACGCTGGCGGGAATGATCGCTTCAAAAATAATACAGTCACAAAATGCCCTGAGCCTGGTTGGCGGGCAAAAGTACAATACCGTTCTCCGTTTCAAACAATTGGTCAATACAAAATGTAAAGAACTAAAACAGGTGAAGGCCTACGCGTCATTGCTCAACATCACTCCCCTTTACCTGAACGAAATTGTAAAAGAAGTCACCGGATTCGCCGCCAGTCATTGGATTCACCAGGAAATCCTGCTGGAAGCCAAGCGTTTGCTGTTCTATTCCTCTTTAGATATAAAACAGGTCGCTTACGAATTAGGGTATGAAGACCATGCATATTTCTCCCGCTTTTTTAAGAAGAACACGGGAATGACCGCCACCGGGTTCCGGATCAAAAACCATTAATTGTCCAATCATAGCCATTAGATGGCTACCAGCCGTTGCTTCGATGCCGTTTAATTTTGTATCCGTAAAATTTAAATTAATAATACGATACAAAATGACAGAGAAAAAACCAATAGCTACCCTGATAACCCCTATTATCATATCAGTATTCGCTATTTATCTTACCATCGGAATGACTTTGGGAATACTTCCCGGTTTTGTAAAAAACGATTTAAAATTCAGTAACCTGGTTGTTGGCCTGGTCATAGGATTGCAATCACTGGCTACCTTGCTGACAAGGGCATATTCAGGGAAAACCACGGATACAAAAGGCGCAAAAACGAGCACCCATAGCGGTATATTGCTTGTAATGTTCTCCGGTGTTTTATATAGCATAGCTGCAGCCAGCAGCCGGAACGCCGCATTGGCATTAGGACTTTTAATGGTATCGCGGATTGTTCACGGCATATCAGAAAGCATGTCGGTGACGGGCGCATTAACCTGGGGAATAGGTTTGGTGGGCCTGGAAAGGTCCGGTAAGGTAATGACCTGGAATGGTATTGCCATGTACGCCGGCATTGCTATAGGTGCGCCGGTGGCCATCTGGATGCAAAGGTCCTTTGGAACAGGGTATGTTTTTGCCGTCATCATATTGCTGCCGGTTGTTGCCTGGCTCCCCACCATCAAGCTGCCGGCTTTACCTGTAGATGCCTCACATATCAGGACACCTTTCTACAAAGTAATAAACCTGATTGGCAAACAGGGTTTGGGATTGGCATTTTCATCCATAGGATTCGCCTGCATTTCTTCCTTCATTTCCTTGCTGTTCACTGAAAAACATTGGGGCGATCCCTCTATGGCTTTCATGGCCTTCGGGGCGTGCTATGTACTTACCCGGGTATTTTTTTCTTCCTTCCCTGATAAGTATGGCGGATATAAAGTTGCGCTGGTTTCTTTAATGGTGCAGGCCACAGGACAGCTTTTGATTGGATTTGCCTCGTCAAAAGTGATGGCAATAGCGGGATGCAGCCTGACCGGCATTGGCTTTTCCCTGATATTTCCTGCATTAGGTGTGCTGGTGATCAAAAAGGTAGCACCGCAAATACGGGGAACAGCATTAGGTGCTTATGCCGCATTCTTTGATCTTTCTTTGGGACTGTCGGGCCCTATTGCCGGTATCATTGCAGGTTGGTATGATTATAAAACCGTTTACCTGTTTGGTGCGTTCAGTTGCCTGCTGGCCATTTTCATATTGTTCTTTAACAGGAATAATGCGCCCAGACAGGTATAGCACAGTTATACGCCCCCATCAAGGGGCGTGTAACTTTTATTCAAACCGCAGCAGCTTTCTCATCTGGTAAAAGAATCTTTCTATCAGCCGCAGGTCCTGCGTAACTATTTCGGCGTTGCCTTTTAATTCTTTATCAAAGGGAAGGGTTTTATGGAAAGATGTTTGAAGCCCTTTCGGCAAAATGACATTCACATAATAATTGCCATCTTTATCCGGTGCATTGGCGATATTTTTCACCCGGCCTTCCACCATACCAAATTCCTGGTAAGGATAGTTGTCCAGTTTCAGCAGCACTTTCTGTCCCACCTTTACCTTGCCTGAATTGGTGGCTGGCACCCGTAATCCGCCGATGAGCATATCTTTATCATCCGGCATCACGGACAACAGGATGTCTCCTGTTTTCACAAACTGGTTCTTTCCCAGGAACTGCTGGAAGCCCACTACACCGGCCACTGAAGAGGTAAGCAGGTAGTTCTGTTCCCAGGCGTTGAGTGATTTTCTCAGTTGCTCAAATAGTTGTCCGGTCTGCGCTGTTAAATTGATCTTATCTTTTTGTGCATTGATGGTTGCCCCGCTCCGTGTCCTTTCAATACCCAGTATACCTTCCTGCAGCTGGGATATCGCAAGGCTGATGTTTTCCAGGCTCTGTTCTGCCTGCAGAAATTTCATTTTTTCCAGGTTCATTTCTGATGCAGAAACAACCCTTTCTTTAAACAGTTCCTGGTACCGGTCGAATTCCCTTTTAGACAGCTCATACTTCGTTTGCTCCAGACTTTTTTGCTGCTGCAGCGTACGTATCCTGCTCCGTGATTCCGCCAGGCTCTTGTTGGCTGCTGCATAATCCGGGGAATAAGGCTGCAAAGTGGTATAAAGTTGTGCGTCGGTCAACGCGCGGGCAAAGGCATTGTAGTCCGCCTGGATCTCTCCCAGTTTGAACCCCGCTACTTCACCAAGTGGGAAGTGCTCCACTCCCGCGTTACCCAGCGAATCAACAATAGCCCTCAACCGGATCACGTCGCGGTAGTCGGCAGTGGATTGCAGCACCATCAGTATCTGCCCACGGGAAACCGGCTGATGGTCGGTTACAAATATTTCCTCTACTTTGGTATTGATCCTGGCTTCCAGCTTCTCCGGCGGATTCCGGGAGGAAATGATGACGGCAGAAGGAACAAATTCCGGGTACTTTATCACGCAGCTCATCGCTAAAATGAGCAGCAGTATAAAAAATATGGTGGTATTCCCCCAGCGGACCATCCAATGCGGTGGCTGTGTAAGAATGTCCTGCACCCCTTCTGAGTGCAGTTGAATAGTGTCTAAGATATCTTTTCTAGTTTCCAAGTTCCAGTTGATTTTTTACGAGCCGGTAATACTCTTTCCTGAGCGATACCAGTTCATCATGACTTCCTTCTTCCACTACTTTTCCTTTATCCAGTACAATGATCTTATCGGCATTTTTCACGGTCGACAACCGGTGCGCAATGATCACCGCCGTTTTTCCTTTTAAGAACTGTTCCAGGTTGCCCATGATCGCTTTTTCTGTATTGGCATCCAGCGCACTGGTGGCCTCATCAAAAAATATATATTCCGGCGATTTGTATACAGCCCTGGCTATAAAGAGCCGCTGCTTCTGCCCGCCGCTGATGCCAATGCCTTCATTACCGATCTTCGAATTATAACTTAATGGCAGGCTTTCCACAAAATCGCGGATACATGCCACATCCACGGCCTTGCGGAGCTGTTGCCGGTTTATATCATCTATCCCTATGGCAATATTTTTTGCGATGGTATCATTGAATACGTACCCTTCCTGCATGACCACGCCACATTGATCGCGCCAGTACCGCGCAGAAATATTCTGCAACTGTACATTCCCGATTTTAATTTCACCCTCGCCCGGCTCGTAGAACTTCATCAGCAGTTTCAGCAGGGTGGTCTTACCGCTGCCGCTGGCGCCTACAATGGCAGTGGTTTTGCGGTATGGTATACGCAGGCTCAAGTGCTCGAACACCGGCGCACCGGCACCTACATACCGGAAAGACACATTATTCAATGCAATATCCTGCTCCGGTATTTCTATCATCGTTTGTACATCAGTACGTTCTTCATCCTCCTTATCGTGGATCTCTCCCAGCCTTTCCAACGATATTTTTGCGTCCTGCATTTGTTTGACAAAGTCCATCAGCTGCATCAGCGGGCCATTCAGCTGGCCAATGATGTATTGCACCGCCAGCATCATTCCCAGGGTAAGGTTACCATCGAGTACCAGTTTTGCCGCAAGAAAACTGACAAAGATGTCTTTCATCTGGTTGATAAAATTGGAGCCCACCGTTTGCCATTGTTCCAGCGACAATGACCTGATCTGGATCTTAAACAGTTTCACCTGCATAAATTCCCAGCCCCAGCGCATCTGCCGCTCTGCATTATGCATCTTGATTTCCTGCATGCCATTCACCAGTTCAATCACTTTACTCTGCTCCTGTGATACCTGCGAGAAACGTTTATAGTCCAGCTCCTTTCTCTTCCTGAGAAAAAAAGATATCCATCCTACTGATAAGATAGCGCCCAACAGGTAGATCAGGAATAAGCGGTAATCATACAGCAACAGCACCACGCTGAAAATAACCAGGTTCACCAACGAGAACAAGGTATTTAGCGAAGAATTGGTCAACAGTTGTTCTATCCGGTGGTGATCATTGATACGCTGCATAATATCGCCGGTCATACGGGTATCAAAATAGCTGATAGGCAGTTTCATCAGTTTTATGAAGAAGTCGGACACAATGGAAATATTAATCCGGCTGGAGAGATGTAACAAAATCCAACCCCGGATTACTTCTATTCCCATTCTCCCGATAAACAACATCACCTGTGCCAGTAATACCAGGTAAATAAAGTTCAGGTCGTGGTTCTGGATGCCTATGTCTACAATGCTTTGCGTCAGAAAGGGGAAGATAAGCGACAGCAGGCTGCCCGCAAAGAGACCTATTGCCAGCTGGGCGATCAGCTTTTTGTACCTGAAGAAATAACCGAAGAGGAAAGAGAAATCCTTCCTGCTCCGCGGTGTTGCTGCATCTGCTTCATAAAATGCAGGACCCGGATCCAGCAGCAGGACGATCCCCTCCTCGTCGCGCTCCTGCTTCCCTTTTCCTATCCAGCCATCTATAAACTCCTGTTGCGTATATTTTATCAATCCATAAGCAGGATCGGAAACATACACGAATGTATCCGGTCCTGACTTTTTTATTTTGTAAACAACAATAAAGTGTTGCTGTCCCCAATGACAAATACAGGGCAGTGGCGCCTCTTCCAACAGCGTAATAAAATCTATCTTTACCGCCAGGGACTTAAAACCCAGCCCCTCCGCTGCGGCAGACAATCCCAGCAAAGAACTCCCCTCCCGCGTGGTTTCCGCCAGCGACCGGATAGTCTGAATATCGGTCAGCCGGCCGTAATGCTTGCTGATGATCTTTATACAGGTAGGACCGCAATCCTTCCTGTCCGGCTGCATATAAAAAGGGAATGCTTTCAGTTTCATATTAGTTTATTGTCTCTCCCAGCCCGTACCAGGCAATGGCAGCATGCTTCAACGGATTCTCCGTCCAGTCCTCCCAGGTGTTGCTGTACGGATCGTACCCGCATTTAAGCGGCCTGGAATAAATATCCTGTGGATCTTCCACGTAAGCCCGGCAATCGGTGCATACATGTCTGAACTCACAATCTTTACAAACCGCTATTTCATCTTTACGGATTTTTCCATACCGGTGAAATGCCTGATTGTCCAATACTTCCTGCAGCGGTGTGTTTGTTATATGTCCGAAGTTATCCGGCAGTGAAGGACAATTCCTGATATATCCGTTCAGATCTATACTCAGTTTTCTGTTCAGGCAGGTATTGTGATGCTGGCTCTCGGTGAACAGTTCCATGTTTGAAACGAAGTAGCTGGAGCGGATTTCGCCGCAGGCCAGGCAGGAATTGATATGACTGCTGAAGAAAATTACGGGCACCGAACCTTCGAATATTTTCTCCGGCTTATCAACCGGTGCTGAATGAATCAGCAGCGACTTCACGCGCGGATATTTTTTTACCAGTTTATCCAGCGTTGGCAGGTCCAGCGTATCGTCATACGGCAGCACCAGTTTGATGAACTTTAGCGTTGTGCCGTTGAACACTTCCAGTAATTCGCGGATCTTATCCAACGCTATTTTCCCGTAACACCTGATCTCCAGTGCCTGTACATGCAGGTCGAACAGCTCGCGGAAAAAAGGGCCGGAATAATCGATAGCTTCATTATACTCAATAATTACGTTGGTGATTGCTGAGTACCTGTCCCAGCTGAGATCCAGCGGTATCAGTTCCGGTAGCAGCCGGTCGTCCGTAAATCCCAGTTCTTTGCTCAGCACAAAATTAATGTAACCCATAATGGTTTTACGATTATCTTCCCCGTAATGGGCCATGCACTCGTCGATGGAATGCTGTTGCAGGAAGAGGAACACATCGGCGGTATCGTTCGGGATATGGTAAAACCTGCGCATTTGCAGATCGCAGAGCAGCGACATACGGGCTCCCTTCACGAGCCGGCAGTTTGCGTATAGATTTAAATATTCCATTATCAGAATTTGGAGATCACTTTATAAAAATTGAAAAGCTCAAATCCTCCGGAATTTATTTTCGGGGCCTTTTCAAATTTGAGGATGGTATAGGTTTGCTGCTGGTTATCCTGGTCCAGGAAATACAGCGACAGCGGCAATCCCTTCTTCTCTTTCAGTTTACTGGTGAATTTCTTTTTCATGAGCGCTATTTTTATGCAGCAACAATGCTAACTTCTTTTCCAGGTAATAGTTGCAAGGGTAAGACACCATGCCGAACTGGCCCTCGGGGTTAATTTCGAGGAAGTGGTAGTTTCCCTGCATATCTACCATCAGGTCAATAGAACCTGTGCGGAAGCGCAGTGCTTTCATCAGCTGCTCCAGCTTAAGTTCCAGATCTGCTGGTAGTTTATAGGGCACTGTCCTGTTTGGCCGCTGGTTATCGTAGTTGCGGAAATCATCTTTTGTTTTCCGGTTGTTTTGCGAAAAAATAGCCATCGAATGGCACTCGCCATCCAGGTAAAACGTGCGTATCTCAAACTTCTTGATAATCTTCTCCTGTACCAGCGAGGGAAAAAATTTCTCTGGTACCAGGTGAAGATTGGCTTTGTTGATGGTTTTGGTGAGCATCTTGTACTTTTCGCCATCAGCGTCTTCTACAAAAATACATTCGCTGACAGGCTTTACGATTAGCTCGTTGCACTTATCCAGCAAATGTATAATTGCAGCTTTGGTGGTCACCACTTCCGTAAAAGGGATGTTAATCCCGCATTGACGGGCAAGGCTCAATACGTGCAGTTTATTCAGGTTATCTTCGGAGATGGGGTCATTGAGCCACTTATGGCGGTCAATGGTAAAAAACAAGAGGGAATGAAGGCCGTTGAATTCATCTACCAGGAATCGTTTAAGGGTGTACTCCGTATTAAAGTCTGCTTGTTTAAGACGGTATTTTACAGGAAAGCTGCTGATCTTTCTCCGGTACCAGACAGCAGCCATTTCATTGTTGCCTGGCAGATCATCCAGGTTTTGAATATCGAAGAAGTCCTCCCCATTAACCCGCAGGTAGGGTATCCGCAAATGGTCCATCCACTGGCAAACATGATCCGTGGTGCCTTCCAGGTGCGATTGACTTAATATAAGGATCTGTTGAGACATGGTGTACAGTTGATTACTGGTAGTAAGAACTGCCGGCAATCACCGGCAGTTCTGTAGTTTCCGGACATAACAATGGCGGAAGGAGATGTTTATTACTAGTCGCGTTTGTGGTCGCAGATGTAAACATCCGGTCCTGAATAATGGGTAGGCGAGTGAATGGTGGTACCTGCGCCATCGCCGGAATCAGCCAGCTCGCTCACGAGGGCTAGTTTTCCGCCCTTAATCGTTTCCAGGGATTCAATTTTCTTTGCATTCAGTTTTTTCAACTTTTCCATAGTTTTTAATTTTTAGAGGTTTTACGTTTGGGGTTACTTGTTAGGATCATTCCGGGTATCAGTTACATAGTGCTGACCGTTCCACGAAGCATGGTTTTCCGTGGTTCTTTCCTGGTCTTCGAGGAAGAATTCAAGGGCGAGTGCTCTGCCGCCTTTCACCGTTTCCGGAGATGCTACCTTTTTGGTAACCAATTTTTCTAACTGTTTCATGTTATTAGATTTTAAATCTGCCTTAAAATTAGGCGGCAGGAGCAATTCCGCGGAGAGGCAAGGCATATTTGACTGGTTACGATCCATATTCGTAGTACTTGGGGAAATAATTGCAGCATTGGCCAGGCAGATACCGGATTCAAGTTGGCACCCTGTCTTGATTTTCTTAATTTTGTAAGATGAAAAAAGGCCAGGCACGTTCGGTATCCGCATTCAATAACGATCTCAAACTAAAAGGCTTTAATGCCTTCCAGATTGAGGATGATAGTCAGGCTACCCGCTTTTACAGCCGGAAGGACTTTTATAAGATTTGCCTGACCACGGGCAAAAGCATTATTCATTATGCCGACCGGAGCTTCCATGCGGAAGGTACGGTGCTGTTCTTTGGCAACCCGCACATTCCCTATTCCTGGGAAACCCTGTCGACCACCTACGTAGGCTATACCTGTTTATTTTCAGAAGAATTCCTGAATGTTTCAGAACGCGCGGATATCCTGCAGCAGTCGCCATTTTTCAAGATAGGTGGCACCCCTATCCTGACCATCACCGACGCGCAGCGGATTTTTCTCAATACCATTTTCCAGAAGATGATCGAGGAACAGCAGAGCAGTTATATCTTTAAAGATGACCTGATCCGCAATTATATCAACCTGATCGCGCATGAAGCCATGAAAATGCAGCCTTCTGAAAACTTTGATCAGCATAAGAACGCCGCCAACCGGATCACCGCTGTTTTCCTTGAGTTATTGGAACGACAGTTCCCCATTGAAAGCCCGGATAAGCCGCTTCAATTGAAAACGGCACAGGACTATGCGCAAAATCTCGCCCTGCACATTAATTACCTTAACCGCGCGGTAAAAACAGTGACTGGTAAGCCCACCACTGCACATATTGCTGAACGGATCATCAGCGAGGCGAAGGCGCTGCTACAGCATACCGACTGGAACATTGCTGATATTGCCTATGCATTGGGCTTCGAATATCCCAGCTATTTTAATAATTACTTTAAAAGGATGACCGGTACCAACCCAACCTCATTGCGCAGCCTGGAAGTTTGAAATTCTTAACTATTGGTTTGATAGTCATAAACAGCAAAGGGACGGCCCATCCTACCTTTGCGTGATGAAAGATATTTTCGAGAGACTACAAGCCGGGGAGCCCGTCGCGCTGGATGACCCGGAATTTTTCAAAGTGGATGCAGTGGTTAACCGAACACTGGCCCTGTCGCCGGCACTCAATGCTGCTGCCAGCGTAGAGGAGATAAGAGCAAAACTCAGCGAAATTATTGGTACTGCGCTGGATGAAAGCACCGCCATATTCGCACCCTTCTATACCAACTTCGGCCGTTTTATCAAAATTGGCAAAAATGTGTTTATAAATCATGCCTGTTCTTTCCTGGATATGGGCGGCATTACCCTGGAAGACCATGTACTCATCGGGCCAAAAGTGAATCTCATTACGGAAAATCACCCGCTCAACCCGGCAGACCGCCGGAGCATGTTGTGTAAACCCATTTTAATAAAAAAGAACGCCTGGATCGGCGCGGGCGCCACCATTCTGCCCGGTGTTACCATCGGTGAAAACGCAGTGGTGGCAGCAGGCGCGGTAGTCAGCAGGGATGTTCCTGACAACACGGTGGCAGGCGGGGTGCCGGCCAGGTTGATCAAAACAATTTCCTAATAAGGCATGTCCGCCTTCTTTACTAAAATCTGAAGCAGTCATTAATTTCAAATAAAAATTATGCGTACCACATCAGTAAAAGCATATGGCACACCGGCAGCGGAAGCGCCTTTGAACATGCTTGACATCAGGCGAAGAACAACGACTCCGCACGACGTGGAGATCGATATTCTTTATTGCGGGGTTTGCCACTCCGATCTGCACACGGCGCGTAATGAATGGCATTTCACCGTGTATCCTTGTGTTCCGGGTCATGAGATCGTAGGCAGGATTGTTCGTGTAGGCGATCATGTGACCAAATTCAAGGTCGGAGATGTAGTGGGTGTAGGTTGCCTGGTTGACTCCTGCCGGGAATGCCAGTACTGCCGGGAAGGCCTGGAACAGTTCTGTGAGCCGGGCCCCACCCAAACCTATAATTCGCCCGATAAATATCTGGATACGCCTACTTTTGGCGGTTACTCAGAAAGTGTTGTGGTAGATGAGAACTATGTATTGCGCATACCAGAAAACCTTGACCTGGCCGCAACAGCGCCATTACTATGCGCCGGCATCACCACCTATTCTCCCCTGCGTCACTGGAACATAGGCCCCGGAAAAAAAGTGGGTATTGTGGGTATCGGCGGCCTGGGTCATATGGGCATAAAGATAGCCAAAGCCATGGGCGCACATGTGGTAGCCTTTACCACTTCCGCATCAAAGTTCGCAGAAGCCCAACGGTTGGGCGCCGACGAGGTGGTGCTGTCCAAAGATGAAGAGCAGATGGCCGCCTACAGGGGCAAACTGCACTTTATCCTGGACGCCGTATCTGCGGAGCATGATATCAATGCTTACCTGAACCTGCTGCGGGTAGACGGTTCGCTGGCATTAGTAGGCGCCCCTGAGCATCCGCTGCCGGTTGCCGCCTTCAGTGTGATCATGGGCCGCAAAAGTTTTTCCGGTTCAATGATCGGCGGCATTGCTGAAACGCAGGAAATGTTGGATTTTTGTGGAGCACATAATATTACCGCGGATATTGAAATGATCAATATCCAGCAAATCAACGAAGCCTATGAACGTTTGCTGAAAGGTGATGTGAAATACCGCTTTGTGATCGACATGAACTCTTTGAAAAATGCCTCGTAATGGAAATAACAAGAATAGCGTCCAAGCCCTCTGCCAAAGGACCAGCCGACTGGTTCACCGGGGCTGTACGCATTGATCCTTTATTTGACGCGAACAATGCCCGCCGGGCCGCCGCGGCCACAGTCACTTTTGAGCCGGGTGCAAGAACGGCCTGGCATACGCACCCCCTGGGTCAGACCATCATCATTACAGCCGGCCTTGGCTGGGTGCAACGTGAAGGCGGCCCTGTGGAAGAAGTACGCCCGGGTGATGTAGTATGGTTTGAACCTGGCGAGAAACACTGGCATGGTGCTTCGGCTTCCAACGGTATGACCCATATAGCCATACAGGAAACCCTGGACGGCAAAGTGGTAGATTGGCTGGAACATGTAACGGACGGGGAATATAAGCGACCCTGATTTCCGTTAGCTAACATACCATAAGGGCGCCCTTATGGTATGTTAACTAACGTTACCGGCTATGCGAACAATATTTCTCTTTAGAAAAAGCAGTACCGGCATCCTATAGCTGTACCAATTTTGGCGTATGCCCGGTAGAAGGAATAAATTCGTTTATCACCCAGGCTGTACCCAGTTTGAGGTAACTGGTGGTAGTGCCATCGCTGCAACCATACCACTCTTCTGCCAGTATATCATTATCGATCACCAGCTGTACCTCCATTTTCTCATCCAGCATCAGCCCGAATATGGTGGTTGCACCTATATCTGTTCCCAGCATTGATCTCAGTAATTCAACAGGCGCAAAGGACAGGCGGGAAATCGCCAACGCTGCGCTCAGGTCTTTTGTTTTAAAAGGCTTCCCGGCGGTAGTAACCACTAAATAAAAATTTGTTTGCTGCCGGTTGCAGAGAAAAAGCGTTTTTACCGTTTTCATGTTCAGCCGCTCATCTATCCTGATACAGTCTTCCATCGTAATAGCAGGATCATTGTCGACCCGCTCATACTTCACCCCTCTCTCCTCCAACATTTCATATACCAGTTGCTGTAACGGTGTTTTAAACACCGGTGGCCTGGTTTGTTTTATCTCACTGACAAAAAACATATCAATACTCATTATTATTTCTTTCCAAAGAAAAATCACTGGTGGTCAAAGATAACCGATAGGCGTTAAAAAATAACCTGCGACATAAACGGGTCGCAAACCACCCTTTAAATTGTCGTATATAGCCTGCCTCTGAATCTGGTTTTCTTACCATCTTTGTTATGTCAACGATAAATACCAGTGGAGCAGCAACCACTCTAAAAACGGGCGAAACCGAAAAGCCAGATGAGTAGGAACAAAATTATTTCATATGTCAAACAATACTGTTTCACTCCACCGGGTTCTTAAAGCATCTCCCGAAAAGGTATACCGCGCATTTACTGAATCCACTGCAATCGCCTCCTGGCTGCCTCCTTACGGATTTCTTTGTACCGTTCATGAGCAGCAGGCAAAAGTAGGTGGTGCTTTCAAAATGTCGTTCCAGAATTTCACCACCGGCAACAGCCATTCATTCGGTGGAACATACCTGGAACTTAAACCCAATGAGTTTTTAAAATACACTGATAAATTTGACGACCCCAACCTGCCGGGAGAAATGACCACTTCTGTGTGGCTCCGGAAAACGATCGCGGGAACAGAAATAAAAATTACCCAGGAAGGAATCCCCGCTGTGATACCGGTGGAAATGTGCTACCTGGGCTGGCAGGAATCACTGGAAAAACTTGCGAAGCTGGTAGAGCCGGAAATACCGGATGCCTGAGGCAGCGAGCAATATACTTTCAGGGACCACCGGGTATATAATGCCTGATGATCCCTGAAAGTATGTCACTATTGGTTATTTTCAAGCAAAATGTCAATTTTGCTTTTTAGTATTGCCGATCGTCCCGGCGCCGGGGCATTGTCATCCGACACCGCTCCTTTTTTATCGATAAGCACATAGCGGGGTATGCCCGAAAAATTAAATTTCGCTTCCAGCAGCACTGATTCATTCTTATCTGCATAATAATGCTCCCCGCCATCAAACATTCTTTTCACAGTCGTGTCCCATAAGTTTTGATCACACTCCACTCCAACGTATAGAAAAACTATATCTTTCCCTTTTAGTTCTTTTGCCATTGCTATAGAGGCTGGCATTTCACCCATACAGGGCCCGCACCAGGGAGCCCAGAAGTCGATGTATATCACCTTTCCACTGTAACGGGTAACCAGTTTCTGATAGAGCTGTTCCTGTTGCAACTTAAATCTACCCTGATTCCCTTCATGCGAAAATGTACCCGCAAGTTCCTGCTTAAGCTGTTCATTATCCTGTTTTACCAATGCACAAACAGGTTGATTACCGATATGCCGGGTCATAAGCTGCATGTTCTGCGGCAGAAGTGGTTGCCGGAATTGATTTAAATAATTGCTGATTACCCTCGCCAACAGAATATCTGTTCCGATACCAGGAGGCAACTCCCGCGCCAGCCAGGTCTGGATATTTAAATTGTTCCTGAAATTTTTGTAATTAACTTCATACAGGGAATAAAGCTGCGACACCAATGCCTCCTGCGACGGGTTCCGGCTGGCTTTGGGCATTTTAAGCGCCCGTTTATCTTCCTGCGAAACCGGACCGGCATTCGTTTCAAGAAAGGCATACAATTGCGCGTCTGTTACATCAATGGGTATAAATTGCCATCGTCCCATCCACATTTCGAAATATTCCCTTAAAAAAGCAGCGTACTTTCCGGTTACCAGGGCTTTGGTGTTATTAATGGGAATTTCCTTTAAAAAATCAAAATATTCTTTGGTCAGCGGCTCCCGTTTCCCTTGCCGGTGCAGCCAACCATACCTTACCAGATCCTCCGCAGCCCAGTAATGTATGTGCTGGGACATCGCCTGCCGAAAATCATTGCTGGTACATTGGTTCCGGTTGAACACATCCAGGGTATCCAGCATTCTTTTCATCACGGCAAGGCGCCAGGACTTATAAGCGGATTGCTCCAGCGAGTCAATCATTCTCTTTTGGTTGTCGTAAGGAATGATGGCTGGCAGCTTTGGCCAGAAAGCATTTAAGTATTGGTTAAAGTGCGACAACCCACCAGAGAAACGAAGGGATAAAAATGTGGTGCCGGTTTCCCCGGCAGACAGTTTTTTACCTGCCTTGAATGCTGCCAGATCGAAGTATACATTTTCAGTTTGACCAGGCACCGCATACATCATAGAGTAGCTACCATCTATCAGCAGCATAATTTCCTGTGGTGATACCAGGGGGAAAGTAACACTGGATTTTCCGCCGCTGTCTAATTCGCATGGTATCGTTGTGGTAATACCATTATAGACAGAGAAATAGTTCAACTTCAGATATCTGAAAGCATCTGTCTTTGGGTTATAACCTTCAACAAAAATATTGACGGTAACATTCCCGGGATTAAGGGAGGCAGGAACGTTGGATAAAGTACGGGCCTGGCCTGTTAATATCACCGGATAAATAATCAGGAAGAGAATAACGAATTTTTTCATAGCTGCAGATCATTGACCCAGTCAGGCATCATATCTGAAAGCTACATAATATAAGTGTCATTTTAACATAAAATAAATACCCCGGTTCCGGATACTTGTCTTTGCCCCCTTTTATTTTTTTTGTACCTTTTGCCTGAATTACTTCACACCTTTTTGCAAACAAAGATTCAGACACCCGGTTGGGCTGCCCCCATATGAAAAAAACCATCAAAAACGAGTCAGTGCTTCATCCGCCGACGAAAGCAATACTTGAGCAGGAAAGAAAGATATTGCTGGATCTCGGCAACGATATTACCAAAGTAAGAGAGAAAAATGACCTGATCACACTTTTTAAAAACAACATTAAGGGATTATTTTACTTCACGCATACGATTATTACTTTAATAGACTATAAAGACGAAACCTATTATCCATTTCTGCTGGATAATGAAGGATCTCCCATCAGAACCCATCTGAAATATAAGGAACTGGTAACCGGCCGGTTTTCCCTGAACGATCCCTTCATTCAGGCTGTACTGACAGCAGAAGCACCTGTTTCTTTTCTGCTGGAAGAAATAATGGACAAGCCCCAGAGCCCACCTTTCCTTCATGTCAATTATGAAGGAGGGGTAAGGGAAATACTGATGACAAGGCTGATGAAAGAAGGAAAGCCAATGGGTTTTATTCATTTGTACTCGGACCGGACGGACAGCTTTAATCATGAATTCAGAAGTGTAATGAATGGTATCGCACCACAGCTGTCGGGTGCAGTTTCCAATATTATTAAAAACGAAGAATTACTGAATAAAGAAAAAGAGAAATCTTTCCTCCTCGATTTTAGCAGTGCTATAGCCACCGTAAGAACAAAGGAAGACCTCACCCGGGCAGTTCGCACGGCGCTGCGTAAACTTGATCAGCAAAGCGGCTTCGTCATCCGGCGCATCAATGAAGATAAAGCGACGATGAGCGCATATGTGTATGATCTGGGACCAGCAGGCGATGAGAAGTCGCTCGCCGTACTGGTAAAAGCCCAATATCCTGTTAACGATGGCTTGCAAAACCGCGTGCTCAATAGTGCTATTCCTTTACTATTTAATGTAGAAAGAGAAATACAGAGAGGGATCACATCAGCCTATCTGCAATACTGGAAAAAGATGGGCTTCGAAAATTTCGTGGGTATACGGTTGCGCAACGGGGAAACCGATCTCGGAATTCTGCTGCTCGACATTGAAGAGATCAAGATAGACCTGCTGCAGGGTATTTGTGCACAGATATCCATAGCCATGGCCAATATTATGGCTAATGAGCAGGTGAGCAAAAAACAGGAAGAACAAGCCTTTCTGCTGGGCTTCAGCAGCGCCATCACCAAAGTACGCACAAAAGATGAGCTGCAGGCCGCCATCTTCGAGGTGTTGGATAAAACCATGAATACACAGCTTGCCATGATCCGCGTATTGGAAGATGATGGCGTCCATTTGGGCGTATTTATGTTTGACCGCAGGCTATTCGGAAACGCCCAGGCAGATTTTGATAAATTATCTTCCAGTAAAATTAAAATTGATGAAACCTATACTGCACAGGTGCTCGCAAGTAAGGAAGGAATAATATTCAATATAGATGAAGAATTAAGAAGCGGTAATGACTATGCGAAACTTTGGAAATCCACCGGCCTGAAAAATATGTATGGCTTACCGTTACGTATGGGGGACAAGATTATCGGCACCATCTGGCTGCTGGCAGATTCCCTGGGGCCCTTACTCCTGAAAGGTATCTGTTCCCAGATTACTGTTGCCGTGGCAAATATATTAGCAAATGAAAAATTGCTGGCTTATAAAAAGCAACTGGAAATAGAAAATGATTACCTGAAAGAACAGATCAAAACCATATACAATTTTTCTGAAATCATTGGCAGCGGCGACGCGATGCAGGAGGTGTACCGCCTGATGGGACTTGTTGCAGCGTCCAATACTACGGTGTTGATACTGGGAGAAACAGGTACCGGTAAAGAACTTATCGCAAGAGCTATTCACAATGCCTCGCCACGAAAAGAAAACCTCATGGTGAAAGTAAATTGTGCGGCGCTTCCTTCCAACCTCATCGAAAGTGAATTATTTGGCCATGAACGCGGCGCCTTTACCGGAGCAACAGACCGCCGCATCGGGAAATTCGAGATGGCAGATAACAGTACCCTATTCCTGGATGAAATCGGGGAGCTGCCACTGGAGGCACAGGCTAAGCTGCTGCGTGTAATCCAGGAGCGCGAACTGGAGCGTGTGGGCGGTAAACATGTCATTAAAATCAATGTCCGCCTTGTAGCCGCTACCAACCGCAACCTGGAAGAAGAGGTAAAAGCCGGCCGCTTCCGCGCCGATCTGTATTTCAGGTTAAATGTATTTCCCATCAACCTCCCCCCGCTGCGCGACCGGCTGGAGGATATTGAAGCGCTCACGCAGTTCTTCGTAAAGAAATATAGCAGGAACACAGGCCGCACTATCAGGAAAATAGCGCCCAGGGTAATACAGCAATTACGTAGCTATACCTGGCCTGGCAATGTAAGGGAACTGGAACATCTTATTGAAAGAAGCGTACTGCTGGCTACCGACAGCACCCTGAGCGATGTTTTTATTCCGCGCAGTGCAGATGCCGATAAACACGAACAGGCTTTCCTGCAGAACCGGTCGCTGGAAGAAGTGGAGCGCGACTATATTATTGAAACGCTGAAACGCTGTAAAGGCAAGATTTCCGGTGCCGGCAGTGCAGCAGAAGTATTACAAATTCCCGGTAACACATTACACTCTAAAATAAAAAAACTGGGCATCACCAAGAGCGACTACTTCTCCTGATAAAATCCCTTAATAAAGTGAAAGGCCTGGTGGTTTCATTAAATACAGTGAAAAACAGATGCTCCAGCTCTTGCTATTTGATTGATTTTTAATGATTTACTAAAGATGGCATTTGGTTGGCCTGATAGGTAGCATCATTAAAAACAAAAATCAAATTATATGAAAGTCGTAGTAATCGGAGGCACTGGTCTCATTGGAACCAAAGTGGTAAATCAACTTCGTCAGGCTGGTCACCAGGTGATCGCTGCATCCCCCGCAACTGGTATCAACACGCTCACCGGCGAGGGACTGGCGGAAGCCATGAAGGAAACCGATATTGTTATTGATCTCGCCAACTCCCCTTCCTTTGAAGATAAAGCAGTAATGGAATTTTTCCAGACAGCAGGCCGTAACCTGTTAGCCGCAGAAATTAATGCAGGCGTAAAACATCACATAGCATTGTCTATTGTTGGCGTGGATATCATGCAAAACATTGGCTACATGCGTGCAAAAAAAGTGCAGGAAGAACTGATTGAGCAATCAGGCGTGCCTTACACCATTGTTCGCAGCACACAATTCATTGAGTTTATTGCCGGTATCGCCAATCAGGCTACAGAAGGCAATGAAGTGCATCTTTCAGATGTATTGTTCCAGCCTATCGCCTCAGATGATGTAGCAAAGTTCGTGGCGAAATATGCACTGGCTGCCCCGTTGAATGGCAGGGTAGAAATTGCAGGACCTGAGCGTTTTGAAATGTACAAAATTGTGGAGCGTTACCTGCAACTGGCCAACGACCCGCGTAAAGTAATCCCTAACGGTAAGCCTGCGTACTTCGGTGGTGAAGTTACACACAGCGCACTGGTGCCTGCTGGCGAAGCGCAAAAGGGTGCGGTTACTTTCGAGAACTGGTGGGCCACACAGGCGGTGAAAGCATAATAACAGGGAGCTGCGATCTGTTGAAACAAGGTGCGGTCAACAGATCGCAGCTCCCTTTCTAACAATAGATGCTTACATTGAATGTGCCGCCAGTTTGCCCAGCAGCTTTAATTTGTTCCGTACTTCTTCCGACCAGGGTAAACCGATGGAAAGCCTCATGCAGTTTTCAAACTGATCCTGCAGGGTGAATATCCTTCCCGGCGCAATGCTGATCTTCCGTTTTATGGCGCTGTCATACAGTTCGGCGGTATTAATTTTTTTATTGAACTCCACCCATAAAGTAAGTCCGCCCTGCGGCCGGCTGGTTTTGGTACCCTCCGGAAAATATTCCGCTATCGTATTTACATAGTGCTGGTAATTGCCCTGTAAGGTTTGACGCAACCGGCGAAGATGATTTTCATACCGGCCACTTTTCAGGAAACCCGCCACCGCTTCGTGTGTAACAGCAGACGATGATATGGCATGCACCAGCTTCAATTTCAATATTTGCTCCTTGTACCTGCCGGGTGCAATCCAGCCCACCCGGTAACCCGGCGCCAGCGTTTTGGAAACAGCGCTGCAATACAACACCATCCCCTCTTCATCAAATGACTTGCAACATTTCGGGCGTTGAGATCCGAAGTACAGATCGCCATATATATCATCCTCAATGAGCGGGATACGATGCCTGGCCAGCAGCGACACCACTTCTTTTTTATGCTCATCGGGCATACAGCTACCCAAAGGCGTATTAAAATTCGGCACCAACAGGCAAAGGTTGATCTTTGAAATCACCTTCTTTAAAGCAGCTATTTCAATACCCGTGGTAGGATGTGTAGGAAGCTCAAGTACTTTTAGTCCTATACTCCTGGCTAATTGCAGGATACCGGAGTAACAGGGGCTTTCCATCGCAATGGTATCTCCCGGCTTCGCTAAAGCCATCATACAAAAAGATAACGCATTCATCCCTCCGCTGGCAGTAACCAGGTCATTTTCATGCAGGTTTCCTCCCCATGCCAGCGAGCGGATGGCAATCATCCGGCGCAATGCTGCATTGCCCTGCAAAGGCTCATATGCGGTACCACATCCCTCCAATTCACGCGTTGCCTTAACGATCTCTTTGTTCAGCTTCGCCAAAGGCAGCAAACTTCCGGAAGGAACGCCAATCGAAAAAGGCATCAGGTCATCTCTCCCCATATTTTCATATACTTTCCTGATCAGTTCTTCCGGCTCTTTGTTATTACGGGTCGGAGAAGGCTTGCTTACTTCAGGAAGCGGAAGTTTCAGGTAAGGCAGGCGGCTTACAAAATAGCCGGATTGTGGTTTTGATTCAATCAGCGATTGCGCTTCCAACTCCAGGAATACCCTCTTAGCAGTGTTCATGCTAATGCTGTGTTGCCGGCATAATATCCTGACGGAAGGCAGCCGGTCTCCTGCTCTCAAAACTCCGCTCCTGATCTGGCCGGCAATGCCATTGGTGATTTCAGTATACAGAAACTCCTTACTCATTTGTCAAAGATAACTGTGTCCATTAAAATAATCAAAACTGAGACTGTGCTAATCGAGTGGCTGCAGCTATTTTTGCATAAAACAATTATGCCAGCAGTAATTATTAAAACCGGTAAAGAGCACATGGATGTACAGGCGATACATCGTTTCTTAAGTGAAGATTCCTACTGGGCCAAAGGGATTTCGTATGAACTGGTAGATAACTCGCTGCAACATTCGTTTTGTACAGGCGCCTTTACAGGTGGTCAGCAAATCGGGTTTGGAAGGGTGATCACCGACTACTCCACCTTTGGATGGTTCGCGGATTTTTATGTATTGGAAGAATACAGGAGACAGGGAATTTCTAAAAAAATACTGACACACATATTAGCACAACCATGGGCTAAGCGTTTAAGGAGAATAATGCTTAATACCAAAGATGCACACGGATTATATCGCCAGTTTCAATTCAGGGATTTGGCCAATCCGGCATTTGTACAGGAAATTTACCGGCCTGATATTCACCTGCAGTTGCCTGAATAGTGCGCCAGGGAAACGTCATTTCCGATTTGAAATAACGGCCTGTTGTCCCCGTACCAGCGCCTCATCTGCATCTATTACTGTTGCTACGGGAATATTCAATAGCTGGCAGGCCAGTGTGTAAAGCGGAGCATGCTGCGGCCCTGCCACCAGGTATACAGGTGTACCAGGTGGCACAGCCTTCAGTTCTACACCAATGAGCAGGCCGCTTAAATAAAAACGGTTATGGGCGGCAGGGATCTTTTTTAGCAACTGGTTGGTGCGTACCATAAAGGCGGCATGCAGCAGGTTGTCCAACCTTCCGGCCTGTACCCCTTCTGTGAAGCAGGCGAGCGATGCCGGGTCATCCAGCGTTGCGCCGTTTTCTACAGACGCGGCGAGGATACTGTGGGTAGAGAGCAGGTCAAAAAATTCGCCTGTCATGAAGGTTTGAAAACGAATGGCCTGGTGACGGTTTACTACCACATGTTTTGGATGCGTGCCTGGTATGAGCAGCCATTGGTCCTGCGTTGTATGCGGTAACAATGACCCGCAGCCTGCTATTTTCGTTTCTTCGCCACGCATCACATCATGTCCATTGGTGGCGCCGGAAATAATGATGAACCTTTTGAAAGTATGTACCGCCAGATCTGCTCCGCTCATGTTAAAGGGCAGCTCCTTGTAAGGCAACTCTACCATGCCAATGCTGGAAGATGCCATGCCGGACAGCACTACCGGCGTATCCTGCAGCGGAATGCCTGTTCTCTCCGCCAGTGTATCGATCTGGCGATTGATAACCGATGCGAAAAAATCTTCCCGGGCCAGCGATGTTTGCTGCCATTGCTGGTAAGTGCCGGAAATACCAGCACCTGATTTTTCTTCTGCTATGATGTTCAGGTTACTTGTTTCCACCAATCGTAACCGGAAGGAACTGGTGCCCCAGTCACAACTTAAAAAATAATTCATCTGCTGCTGTTTAATATTCATCATCTCCTCTTTTTATCCGTTCTACATTCCCCACCAGGAAAATATACGAGCATGCACCCAGCAGTCCGAGTACTGCCACAAAAACCAACGCCGGCGCAAAGTTGCCTCCTCTTGCCAGGAAACCTATTACAATGGGTACAACAATACCGGCCAGCTGGCCAATGAAGTTAAACACACCGCCTGTAAGATTGATGAGGTGTTTGGGCGCCAACGTAGATACAAATATCCAGGTGATGGAAGCAAAGCCCACTCCGAAAAATGACAGGGACATAAAAAAGATAATGAGCCCCGGTAGGTTTACATAATTAGCGCCCAGTATAAAAGCAGATAGCAATAAGCCTATGATGATGGGCAGCTTGCGTGCTTTTGCAGTAGACACTCCTTTTTTCACCAGGTAATCAGATAAAAAACCGGAACACAAAATGCCTGTAAACGCTGCTACATAAGGCACGGACACCCAATAACCTGATTTAATGAAATCAAGACCCCGGTAGTCTGCCAGGTACTTTGGAAACCAAGTGAGGAAGAACCATAGTGTGGAGTTCACCGCAAATTGGCCGATATAAATACCCCAGAGCTTACGATAAGAAAGCACCGCTTTCAGGTCGGTCCAGCGGAAAGCCGTTTTCTTTTCGGCCGCTTGCTTGTCCAGCAGGCCGCCACCGTTTTCAATATGCTGCAACTCCGCGGCGTTAACCCTTTTGTGCCTGAGCGGGTCCCGGTAAAACAGGTACCATACTATTCCCCAGATGATGCCAATGATGCCAGTCACGAGGAATAGCCCTCTCCAGCCCACCTCCAGCTGGATCATAGATAGTACCGGCATCAGGAAGGCCAGGCCAAGGAACTGGCCGGAGGTATACACAGCAATAGCAGAAGCCCGCTCATTGTCAGGGAACCAATTACTCACCACCCGGTTGTTGATGGAAAACGCCGGTGCTTCAAACACGCCGGTGGCCATGCGGAGGCCAAAGAGAGAGGCAAAGCCTTTTGCAAATCCCTGCATAACCGTGGTAAACGACCAGCTAATAAGACAGATGGCATACAGGATATGCGGACTGAAACGGTTCACCAATATGCCACCGGGTATCTGGAAAAGCAGGTAGGTCCAACTGAAGGCTGAAAAGACCAGCCCCAGTTGCACCGGAGTCAATTTAAATTCCTTATCTATTTCAGAAGCGGCTACCGCCAGGTTGCTTCTGTCCATGTAGTTGATCACTACATTCACAAATATCAGGAACAGTACCTGGTAGCGTATTTTTGAAGGCTTCGCATTAGGATTGAGTGCTTTCATGTAGTTTTTACAGGTCTGTGTTTACCATTCCGCCACACTGCCATCGGTATGCCGCCACACGGGGTTGCGCCAGTTGTGGCCGTCAGCGGCCATTTTCCTTACATGCGCTTCGTTGATCTCTATACCAAGACCTGGTTTGGAAGGAATTTCCACATAGCCATCCTTGTATTGGAATACTGTTTTATCCGCCAGGTAATCCAGCAGGTCGCTGCCCTGGTTGTAATGAATACCGAGGCTTTGTTCCTGGATAAAAGCGTTGTGGCAGGTAGCGTCTACCTGCAGGCAGGCCGCCAGCGCAATAGGTCCCAGCGGACAATGCGGCGCTGCTGCCACGTCAAACGCTTCTGCCATGGAGATGATCTTTTTGCATTCGGTGATGCCCCCGGCATGGGAAACATCCGGCTGGATAATATCCACGTAACCTTCCTTCAGCAGTGTTTTGAACTGCCATTTGGAAAACATGCGCTCACCGGTGGCAATGGGGATGGCTACGTGTTGCGCAATCTCGCGCAGGTCTTCATTGTTTTCCGGCAGTACCGGCTCTTCAATAAACATGGGCCGGAACGGCTCCATTTCTTTGGCCAGTATTTTAGCCATGGGCTTGTGCACGCGGCCGTGAAAGTCGATGCCGATACCGATGCCCGGTCCAACGGCTTCGCGCACGGAAGCGATGCGTTCAATGGCGGCATCTATCTTTTCATAACTATCAATGTACTGCAGTTCCTCCGTAGCATTCATCTTTACGGCCAGGAAGCCCTGTTCTGCCATTTTACGGGCAGCCGCTCCTACTTCAGCGGGACGGTCGCCGCCAATCCAGGAGTAGACCTTCATTTTGTCGCGCGCTTTGCCGCCCAGTAGCTGGTAGACGGGCGCGTTGTAATACTTCCCTTTAATGTCCCACAACGCCTGATCGATGCCTGCAATGGCGCTCATCAGGATGGGACCGCCGCGGTAAAAGCCGGCACGGTACATCACGTTCCAGTGGTCTTCAATATGCATAGGATCTTTGCCCAGGAGGTATTCCATTAACTCGTCCACCGCAGTTTTAACCGTGGCGGCTTTCCCTTCTATCACCGGTTCGCCCCAGCCAATAATGCCTTCGTCCGTTTCTATTTTCAGGAACAGCCAGCGTGGCGGCACCTGGAACAGTTCATAGCTTTTTATCTTCATAACGATGTATTACTTTTTCAGGATTGAATGGCGCGGACGAACTGTTGTGCCTTTATGGCGAGTTGCTGCAAATATTCCGGTGTAACGGCAACACCGGCACTCACCAGGGCGCTGCCAATGCCAAAGCCGGCAGCACCGGCTTTCTGGAAATCTTTGATGTTCTCGGGTGTGATGCCACCTGTAGGTAGCAGGTGCATTTTAGGCAGTGGTGCGGAAATATCTTTGATATAAGCAGCGGAGGTAGCCGGGAAAACCTTGATCATGTCTGCCCCCTGTTTGTAGGCTGCATAAACTTCAGTGGCCGTATAGGCGCCGGGAATGCTCACCACACCCAGTTCCCGGGCTGTTTTGATCACTTCCGGTTCCAGTATGGGAGAAAGTATGAAGCGAGCTCCCGCCGCCGCTGCTTCCCTGGCAGTAGCGGCGTCCAGCACAGTGCCGGCGCCGATGATCATTTTATCGCCCATTTTAGCGGACACTTCTTTGATAACGGCCAGCGGCTCGCTTGAATTCATTGTTATTTCAAGCAGGCGGATGCCGCCGGCATAAATGGCCTCTGCCACCCGCAGCACATCTGCCGGCTGTACCCCGCGGATGATGGCAATGATCTTATGTTCGAGTATCTGAGAGAGTGTAGACATGGAATTTACGCGTATAATTGTCTACCGGAAAGATAAAAATAATTAAGTGTATTTTCAACATTTCTTACACTCCGGGCACGGGAACGCCCAAACGTAATATTAATAATACCAGTAAGCTACATGAAGAACTCCTCTGAAATAATTTTACCATCTTTCACATGATATACGCAAAGCTCACTCATCTTCATACGGTCCCTGCCAATCATCTTGAGATCCATGGTGAGCACGAATGCAATAACATTGCCGGCAATCAATGGTTCCGAAACCTCCGTGCCATACCTGGTTTCCACCATAGCACTGAACTTTTTGTCTTTCTCAGTTAAAGCCTCCCGTCCTTTGGTTTCTATTTCAAAGCCAGGCGTGGCATAGGGTTCTATGCTAACTGCATCATCGGCATACAGTTCTTTTTGTGCCACATCAAATTTTTCCTGCCGGCAAAGTTCCGTTAAACGTGCAGCAATTTGTTCTACTGTCATAATATGGGTTTTTATTGATGAAAATAAAAATACACATTTTATATTACAGGCGGATTTAAAAGAATCGCTATGCGGACGATCTATACCACGGAGATTTTCCGGGTACCTGAATTTTTCAGGATCATGTGTTATGTTACGAGTGTGCTTATGCTGGTAATCATGTCCCGGCTTTTACACTATTCAAAAAAATAATCACTCGATGATATTACCGAAACAAAGGGATCCAAGATTTATAACGATAAGACGTGGTGGCACATTGACAGATACCCATCATCATTTGCTGGCATTATGGGCCGCCAGTTGCGCGGAACATGTGCTCCACCTGTTTGAGCAGGCCTCTGACGACGACCGGCCACAACAAGCAATAGCATTGACACGGGCATGGGTAAACGGAGAAATCACTATGAAAGAAGCGCACAAAACAGCTTTTGCTACAAATGCTGCTGCAAAAGGATTGCCTGATGTCGCCAGGTTTGCGGCACTGGCAGCCGGGCAAGCGGTAGCAGTGGCCCACGTTGCAGCACATGAACTTGGTGCAGCAGCCTACGCCATCAGAGCAGCGATGGAATCCGTTCCTGAAAATGAAAAAGATGAAATGCGGCGCAAAGAATGTCAATGGCAGCGGGAACAACTTCCGGATGCCATCCGTGAACTTGTTCTTGACGATCAGCAATTAAGAAATAATATATGCTGGTTTGTATTCAGCTTGTAAGGAGTAAGCGACAAGTATCCAATACTTATCACCTTATTTACTTTTAAGCCAACTGACATATTTTTCCAGTTCATCGCCTGTTTCGCCTGCCGCCAACGCGAGGTATTCGTTAAGCAGTACCGGGTCTTTTATATATTCATCAATGGCCTGCAGGCAGCCAATCTTATGATACTGCTCATCAACGGTGTCCCACGATTGTTTCAATATCGTCCTGATATCCGGATACTTGAGTTTTGCCAGCGCCAGCAGGGATAACCGTTTGGTGTATTCATCATTGCTATGGTAAAGGTTTAAAAGGATGTGCGCTATTCCGGGCGTTAGTGTATCGAACTTTTTTTCAAAGCAGGCAGCAAACTGATATTTTGCATCATCGTATTCAGTTCCGGATAATTTGGACACGGCCCTGGCAAGTATCATAAAATCTTCGACTGAAAGATCGCCGAGGTTCGATAATACAGGCGCCCGGGATAACCATGCAATCATTCTTCCAATATCCCAATGCCGCGCAATGAGGTAAAGCAAATGAGCCAGATCCTCCTCATCCAGCTGATTGATTTGTCCGGCGGCCAGCAGGGCTGAAAAATAATCTTCTATTGGTTGCCACTCCGGATAACTGGCGTCATTAACTTGCAGGTCCTGTATCTCTTGCAGGGAATAGTTTGCCGACAGCCATTCTTTAAATGAGTTTACAAAAATTTTTAGTGTGGTTTTATGGTCTGTCATAGTTGCATCTTACGGTACAAAATAAAATAGCCGTGTGAATTATCCAACATTTTTATACATCGAAAAAGATTTTTATGCGCAGTAAATCTTAAATTACATAAAACCCTGATCATGTCTAAAGCTGGACTCGCACATCCTGGTCAACCGGTTAACACCACGTCTCTGGAAAACTTCTTCCCTGGTTATTTTGCGCTGATAATGGCTACAGGAATCGTTTCCATAGGAATGTTCCTCTGGTCGCATCCCCGCATGGCCGGTATCTTTCTCGGTTTAAATATATTTTTTTACCTGCTGTTATGGATCATTCTTATTCTACGGATTATAAAATTCCCGGTAGTGGTTTGGAATGATCTCCATCATCCGGCCAGGGGCGTAACCTTCCTCACACTGGTAGCCGGTAACAATGTGCTGGGCAGCCAGGTGGCGCTTATCACCGGTCGCATGGATATTGCGCTGGCATTATGGATAGCGGGGTTTGTACTCTGGATACTGCTGTTATATACTTTCTTCCTTGTAAATATTATGAAGGAGCCCAAACCTTCGCTGGAGCAGAGTATCAATGGCGCCTGGCTGTTAATCGTTGTATCTACAGAGTCGGTGGCTGTTTTGGGGGCCATCATCGCCAACAGCAGCGCACTTCACTGGCTGATTGCATTTATTTCCCTGTGCACTTATATGATAGGTGGCATGTTTTACTTTGTACTTATCGGGCTAATCCTTTACCGGTGGTTGTTTTTCAGCATGAAAGCAGAAACCCTCACACCACCCTACTGGATTAATATGGGCGCAGTAGCGATTATTACATTGGCAGGTTCCCGTCTTGTCATGTATGCCCGGGCACATGAAACACTCGGTGAGTGGGCCGGCTTCGTACAGGCTTTCACGATGTTTTTCTGGGCGTTTGCCAGCTGGTGGCTCCCTTTGTTATTCATCATGTTTTTCTACCGGCACTTTATTGCCGGCGTGCAGTTGAAGTACGATCCACAGTATTGGTCGATGGTTTTCCCACTGGGCATGTACGGTGTATGTACGTATACATATGCGGCCATCACCGGTTTCAGTTTCCTGAAACCTATTTCCGCTTTATTTGTTATATTAGCTTTAGGCACGTGGGTGATCGTGATGATTGGTTTGTTCATTGATCTTTTTTCAGCAAAAAAAATACAAGAGAAATAACCCCGTTGTCTTATTCAGCTATCCAAAAATGTACCCATGCAGCATTCTCTCAATAAGAAAGCGGCCATTATTTCGATTATTGCTACCCTCGTTTGCGTAGTGATTTCATTTTATGGCTCCAGGAAACTGCAAAATTTTGACCCTGCTTTAATTGCCTATTTATTCGGAACCCTGTTTGCGCTGTTCGGAGGCATTTACCGTTATTGCGTATGGCTGCAAAGGCCTCCTACCTGGATGTATTTTAAACGCACCTGGCAACTGGTCTTCTCCGGAAAAATCTTCGCTCATATTTTTTCCCTGGTAGCAGACTCCGTAAAGAACCTCCTGTTCCAGTCTTTTATCTACCCCAGGGGCAAAAAACGGTGGATAGCGCACTTTATGCTGGCGTCCGGCTGCCTGGCGGCATTCGCCATTACCATTCCGCTCACTCTTGGCTGGATCAATTTCACCCTGGACCCTGCATCCGCATTGGATCCGGGAGCTACTAAATTATATGCTGCCAACTTCTTCGGTTTTAAAGTAATGAACTTTAAACTGGGATCGGTTATGGCGTTTTTAATTTTTCATGCTTTAACCTGGTGCTCCTGGTTTGTTATAGCAGGCGCGGTAATTTTTTTAGTAAGAAGATTAACCAATGCGGGCCTGATCGCATCCCAGACCTTTGAAGGCGATCTGCTCCCCTTGATTCTCCTGATCATTATTTCGGTAACGGGGCTGGGACTGAATTTCAGCTATGCTTTTATGAAAGGCATCGCCTATGATTTTATGTCGGTAACACATGCCATCTCCGTTATCCTTTTCCTGGTGTGGATTCCCTTTGGCAAGTTCTTTCATATTATCCAGCGTCCTGCGCAGATAGGTGCGCATATTTATAGGCGGGAAGGAGAAAAGAGAGGCATGGCGATTTGTCCGCATACGGGCAAAGCATTTACCTCCCAGCTACACGTAGACGATCTGAAGACCGTCACCAAACAATTAGGTTTCGATTTCACCCTGGAAGACGGCACCTCTCACCTGGATTACAGCCCGGAAGGAAAACGCTCCCTGCTGGCCAAGGCACATCTGAAGGCCCGGCAGGAAGGCGGTACGCTGTTTGGATAAACGCAAAGAAGCATTACCCGAAAATAAAATACGATCAGCATGGCCAAATTACCCGTTTCCACCGATAAACTGATTGCCCATTTCGGCCCTCATCTCAACTTTGCTCCCCAGGAGGGATACACCGGCAGGGATGAACCTGATGCCACCGTTAAAACTCATTGCTGCTTCTGTGGTATGCAGTGCGGCATTCAGCTACTGGTAAAAAACAACAAAGTGGTTGGGTTCGAACCGTGGATGGAATTCCCCTTCAACGAAGGACGGCTTTGCCCCAAAGGCGTACAGCGGTACCTGCAGGATAATCACCCCGACCGGTTAATGGAACCACTGGAGAGGGTGGAAGGAGAAGGCTTTAAGCCGGTTTCCTGGGATCATGCACTCAGCAGGGTTACTGCCGCTATCAGGCAGATACAGGCCGATCATGGGAAAGATGCTTTCGCGGTTTTATCAGGAGTGTCACTCACCAACGAAAAAAGCTACCTGATGGGAAAATTTGCGCGGGTAGCTATAAAAACCGCCAACCTGGATTATAATGGCAGATTGTGTATGGTGAGTGCCGGCGCCGGGAATAAAAAGGCGTTCGGGCTGGATCGTGCCTCCAACAGCTACGCCGACCTGGAACATGCGGAGGTGATCATTGTCACCGGCGCTAATGTGAGCGAAACCTTCCCTACCCTCACCCATTGGCTTTGGCGGGCAAGAGACAACGGCGCAAAACTGATTGTCATAGACCCAAGGGTTATTCCACTGGCCAGAACGGCAGACATACACCTCGCGATAAAACCAGGAACAGATTCTGCCCTGTATGGCGCCATGCTTAAATACCTGGCGGACCATGATATGCTGGATCATGATTTTATTGATCAGCATACCACCGGGTTCCAGGAAACTATTGAAGCGGTACAGGACTATACCCTTGAATGGGCGGAAACCATTACCGGTATCGAAAAGGAAAAAATACAAATGGCAGCGGAACTATGGGGCAAAGCCAGCACCAGTTTTCTCCTCCATGCACGCGGTATTGAACATCACTCCAAAGGAGTAGACAATGTACTGGGCTGTATCAACCTGGTATTGGCTACCGGCCGCATTGGCCGGCCCTACTGCGGTTACGGCACCATCACCGGTCAGGGTAACGGGCAAGGGGGCCGGGAACATGGACATAAATGCGACCAGCTGCCGGGCAACCGCGACATCACCAATCCGGAACACCGGAAATATATTGCCGGCGTATGGAATATCCCGGAACAGGAACTGCCTGGAAAAGGACTCACCGCCTGGGAGCTGATAGAAGCCATACATCGCGGCGAGGTAAAAGGATTGCTGTCTATCTGCTTCAACCCGCTGGTATCTTTGCCTAATAATAACTATGTGAGGGAAGCCCTCGAGAAACTGGAATTCTATGTTTGCATCGATTTCTTTTTAAACGAAACCGCCAGGCATGCAGATATCGTACTGGCAGGCTCCCTGCACGAAGAAGAAGAAGGTACCGTTACTACTGCAGAAGGCCGGGTAATTCGTATACGCCAGGCCGTTACCCCTCCGGGAAATGCCCGCACAGATACTTCCATTATCCTGGAACTGGCAGCCAGGCTGGGAGAAGCAGAGCGATTTAACTACGCCAGCTCAGAAGCCATTTTTAATGAACTGCGCATCGCCTCCAAAGGTGGCACGGCCGATTACTATGGCATCACTTATAAAAAAGTGGAAGATAATATGGGCATCTTCTGGCCCTGCCCTTCCGAAGATCATCCGGGCACACCACGACTGTGGGAAGATAAAAAATTTGCCACCCCGGATGGTAAGGCTCATTTTAACCCGGCACCGTTCCGGCAACCATCAGAGGTAACTGACAGCGAATACCCGGTAGTACTTACCACCGGACGGGTAGTATCACAGTACCTCAGTGGCACACAAACCAGGCGGATCGGCAAACTGGTGGGGCTGATACCCGAGCCGCTGCTCGAAATACATCCTGAACTGGCACAACGATACAATATCCGGCAACGCGAAACCGTACGGGTTACCACCAGGCGCGGCACGGCCGATTTCCCGGCAAATATTGTGGAAACAATACGAAAAGACACCGTATTCATCCCCTATCACTGGCCTGGCAAAAAATCAGCCAACCAGCTGACCATCGGCACACTGGACCCGGTGTCAAAGATCCCGGAATTCAAAGTATGCGCGTGCCAGCTGGAGCCGTTGGGAGTTTTCACCCAGCCGGGCGAAGTACCTGCATTTGACAGTATCTGATTTACACAAAACATAATAACCTGATGGAAGTTACCGCCTACAAAACCGATATGGAGTTCTTCGTGGACATGCAGCGCTGCATTGGCTGCAAAGCATGTGAAATGGCCTGTGCGGAATGCGAAACCAATGGCCACGAAAGTATGATCCACGTAAATTACGTGGAACGCGCTGTTACTATCCAAACCACGGTGCAGGTATGCATGCACTGCGACGATCCCGTATGCGCGAAAGTGTGTCCTGCTGACGCTATTTCCAAAGATGACTTTGGCGTTGTACACAGCGCCAATACCGCGCGGTGCATAGGCTGCTCCAACTGCGTGATGGCTTGTCCTTTTGGCGTACCCATCAAAGAAGAGAAATACGACATGATGATGAAATGCAACATGTGCTACGACCGGACCAGCGCCGGCAAAAAACCGATGTGCGCCACTGTTTGCCCCAGCCAGGCCTTGTTTTACGGCACCAGGGAAGAAATTAACCGGATGCGCCCTAACAGTACCCCCGTAAATAAATTCATTTTCGGGGAACAGGAAGTGACAACGAAAGTAAATATCATGATGCCCAAAGGAAGCACCTTTCTGAAAATCCATTAAACTGAACAGTATGTCTGATAAAACTGCAAAAGCACCTCATTGGAAAGAGGATTTTCCGATAGAAAGAACCGAAGCCACCAAGGTAAGCCGGCGGGATTTCGCCCGCTTCCTTTGCCTGGTTTCCGGCGGTCTTGCAGCGGGCAGCGCCTACGTAGCTGTTAAAGCGAATTTCTTTCCGCCAGAAGAAGTAACAGGAGAACACTTTGTTTGTAAAGCAGCCAGCGTTCCTGTAGGAGGTACCCGTTCCTTTGTTATTGAAGGAAGCACTATCCCATATATTCTCATACGACTGGAAAACGGTAACTGGAAGGCATATGAACAAAAATGCACCCATCTTTCCTGTGCAGTATATTATAAGCCAGGCTCCGGGCAGATTGTATGCCCCTGTCATGAAGGTTTCTTTGACGCCATGACAGGTGAAGTGCTCGCAGGGCCGCCGCCCAGGCCATTACCTGCCCTGGAAGTATTGCTGAAAGGGGATGATGTGTATGTGAAAGCCGGGAATCAGAATGCTGCTAAAAACGCAGCTGCCATTTAAAAATCTATCTAACAATATTAAAAATGAGCAATTTTAAAGATGCACAAAATAAAGCGCACCCAAATAAAACAAACACGCTCATATCTGCGCTGATCATTATTCTTATCCTGAATATCGGCATCCAGATATGGCTGCTTTATACCAGTCTTAATAACGCCCTCGGCGAAAACAGGGATATTGCCCTGCCGGCATTTCTGGCCTCACTGTTTTTATTCCTGATAGGTTTCTTCTGGCTGCATTTCCTGCCTATGGGATACCGGAAAAATGACCGGGAATAAAGGGAAATACATCAGGAAGTCTATACAAAAGCTGCATTTAAAAAATCATTGAGCGGCTTCAGGGATCTATAAATTTCAGCCAACTTCTTTGGGGCATCTTTTTCCAAAAGCGCTTTATCAGCAATAGGACAGACGGCTACGAAATTTTTCAGTTTCAGGTACTCCCCTACCGGATCATCTTTATCAAAGCCGGAAGGAACACGTTTTAGCTTTCCTTCCTCGCTCAAACCGCCGAAATAATGCCGGAAACTTTCTTCGCCCACAATTTTCTCAAACTCCCGTACATTGCCGGAAATCTCTTTCCGGAGCGCTTTCAGGTTGTCCTTTTCCAGCATATAAATACCACCTGCCAGAAAGGATTGCCCAGGCTGGATATGCAGATAGTAGCCGGCTTTTCCTACCGCTATGCTTGCCCCGAAATTGGTTTTATAAGGGGCTTTGTTATGAGAAAACCTCGTGTCGCGATATATCCGGAAAAGTGATTTGCCGGCATCTGCTTTCGCTATATTCTTATCAAATTTGGTCATTTGCCCTATCAGTTCTTCAACAAAAGAAATAACATCTTCGCGGGCATCCGTATAAATATTTTTATGCTCATTGAACCATTCCCGGCTGTTGTTCGCGTCTAATTTTTCCAGAAATTTCAGGGTAGATACTTTCATGTTTTAGTTGATTGAATAGAGCACCATTAGATGCTCCATTGTCATGTGAGGCAGCAAAGTTATGGTGTGCCTCAAACATAAAATTGTAAAAATGGGACAATGCTAATCTTTCCTGTCAAAGATCAGGGACATCTTTAAGTGGTCGCCATAAAATTCTTTGGGTGTCAGTCCTGTAAATTCCTTGAAATCCTTAATAAAATGCGCCTGATCGTAATATTCGGCCTGGTAAGCTAGTGCAATAAGACTGGCAGGTTCCTCATTCAGCAATACTTTCAGCGAGGCTTGCAACCTGATGGTTTTTGAGAGTTGTTTCGGACTCAAACCAATAGCTGATGAAAATTTACGTACTAATTGCCTGCGATTGGTATTGGTTTGTTTGGAAAGTTCTTCAACGGAAAGTTGCCTGCTGGCTGTTAGAATAGTTTCAACAGTTGATTTTACAATGTGGTCAATGGTGGCAGTATCCGTTAACCGGCTCAATAAAAAGGCTTCTATCAATTTTATTCTCTCCGATGTTGAATCAGCGCTTAAAATCTCCTGCCCGATTTCCTTTCCGTCCTCTCCAAACAGCTGTTCCAATGAAACGGCTGTATTCTCCATTTCTTTTATTGGTATGGTTGTAAAGGGCAAAAATCCGTATGGACGAAAACGGACAAAAAAAGTACCTGTTTCTCCCGTCGGTTCTACTTCAAGGGGACGTGTCAGTTGCCCGATTACAAAGCATTTCGGCAGGACAACACAACTTCCGTCTTCCAGGTATTGTTTATACAAATCGCCATAATGAAAAATCATTTTCATACTACCATCAGGAACTATGGTGTTTTTCCCAGGTGTTTTTTCTTTCGGGCTTTCCAAGGTCCAATAACATTCGACAAGTGACGATAAGTCCTGGTGGGGTTTATAAATTTGATGGTTCATTTATTGGACGGTATTTGTTAGTGCTGCGATACGTGGCTTCATTTTTAGCAACGATCACTTTCCATTGTCAAAAATAATAGTGGCCACTTCTCATTACAAGCGCCAATATATAAAAATAAAATAGAACTTCTTCAGAAGCAGATAACCGGGTTTGTTTGAAACGTTTGCAACTACATTTTTGTTCAAATCAAAACAATCATCTGTATTAGTGGGTTATATACTTTACCAGGCACTTTGAAGATGACGATTTTATTTCCCTCATTCATTAACTGTTAAAAAATGAAAAATAACCGATATCTGTTAAGACAGCCCATATGTGTATGGGCAAGGAATATATGCTACATCATACCTGTTTGCATTCTCTGCTCATTCCAACTCCAGGCACAATCGCAACACACCAAACCTGGCCCGCCCTGGTATGTGGAGCGATTCAAAGTTTCTGCCGGCGCCTTCTTTCCCATCAACAACACCGACGTTTCTGTTGGCTCTACGGATAGTAGAATAGGCACCGATATTGATTTTGAAGACGACCTGGGTTTTAATAAAAATACCGGCACCTTCCTGCTTGATCTCCAATGGAGAGCCAGCAGGAGATCAAGATTTGACCTGAGCTATTACAGGGTAGCCAGGAACTCTGATTACAGGCTGCAGAAGGACATTACTTTCGGTGAAAATACCTATAACATCAATACGAGTATAAACGCATTTTTCAATACTGATATCTACAGGTTCTCCTATGGATATGCTTTTTTCATAAACCCTAAATTTGAAGCAGGATTATTAGTGGGCGCGCATATTGTTGGTTTGGACGCCGGCATAAATGTAGTGGGCGCTAATGTGGGTGCTTCTTTAAAAGATAATTTTGGTATCACAGCACCACTCCCCGACTTTGGCATATGGGGCGGCTACAGTTTCGCAAAGAAATGGTATATCAATGCCGAGGTTGATTACTTCGCGCTGACGGTAAACGACTATAAAGGAAGAATACTTGCTTATACCGCAGCAGTAAACTACCGGGCCGTGAAAGGACTGGATGTAGCTGTTGGGTATACTGGTTTGAATGCCCGTATCGACGCGGAAAAAGACAGGCTGCTCGGTTACTTTAAATGGGGATATAATGGTCCGTCTGTTACGGTTAGTTATACATTTGGAAGAAGCAAGTGGTAGTTGCGAAACAAGAAGTTCTGGCGAATTAACAATAACTATAATGAGATATCCCATTGCAACCTGAACCGCCATTGATCAGCAGGCATGCCGCCTGTTTTGTCATAATTGAAATAACTTACCTCAGCTGTTACTTTATTTTTATGCCCGTTAAAAAACCAGTTGGCAGCAACAGAAGTCTCCCGCTTCTTTGTTTGATCGGCTTCCCTGTTAGGCATATAGCCGGCGTTACGGGCCGCTACTTCCAATGGTTCCGGCCACCAGTTCACCAATTGATGAAAGAAAAAACCCGCCTCCACATAATATCCATGAAGGTTATCAGTTTTGTTATTAGCGTCCCTGTCGATGATTTGCTTCCAGTGAAATTCTGATTGCCAGCTAAAACCTTTGTACTTAAATGCTGTTTCTATGTTGGCTTGATTTACACGGTATTGCCCGGGAAGTCCATTCTCATATCCTTCAAGAGATCCTCCCCCTGCCTGGGAAAAACGTGTATATGGACTTCTGTTTGTGATTCCGGATATGGCTATTTCTGCAGCAGGATGCTGATGGATCTCCAGGTCACTGCCTTCAAAATCTAAATAGGGTCCTAAGAAATTCCATTGTATTCTTCCGAAATACATCAGGTGATTATCATCATTCTCCCTGCTGCCACGGCCTGTTCCCGTAGCAACAGCCACCCAATAATTAAAATTTACCAGTCCTTTACCTTCAATATGGCCATGGATTGATGCTCCCTGTTGCCTGTCGACCGTAAAGGCCCGGTTTATTACCGAGCGGTCCACCATTTGCTGCTCGCCGCTGCTGATCCTTCTTTCCCTGGTGTATTCAACTTTCCATTGACCCACCTGGAATTTCAGCCACTCCCATTTATCTATAGTAATAGTAAAATTAAGAAGATTTGCCTGGCTCAATTCATACTCCCAGTAATACTTCAACCAGGGTTTAAACGCATGTCCCCCTACTTTCAAACGCGCCCTGTTTATACTGAATGTCGCAGCCCTTTTACCGTTGAAGTCATCGAATGTAACCGGGTCCTGGTCTTCCGGCGCGGCAAATCTGAATTGAAGCCTGCTTTGTATTTGTAACAGGAACTTATTGTCCCTGGTCCTGAATTCAAATCCCTTTTCACCATACTTTACGGGGATATAATTATTAGAAGTGTCTATGTTGTTCTCCTGTCCCAAACTATCCAGGCTTAGGAAAAATAATATCATGGCGATAAGAAATCTGTTAGGGGCGATGAAATACATATGCTGCTCTTTAGATCCCAATCCAATGGAACTACCTATTCACCCTTCTTCCCTGGGAAAACAGTTTTCCAGTCAATTTTCATATCTGCCACCAGCCATTTTCTTTGTGTGGCCTCATCCAGTCCCTTATCCAATTTACCAATAGACGACTGCCGGTCGTATGCCCATTCCCGCTCTGCATCGGTATGATGTACATACAGTTCAAGGTTAGGGTACTTGTTTGATGCCGTCCACTGAAGCATTTGCAGGTCGCCATCCGAATTCCCACAGGCCAAAACGGGTTTACGTCCTATGAATTTGTGGATGCCCACCGGCTTACCATCATGATCGTCTATAAAATCCAGCTCCGCCAGCTTCACAATCACCGGGTTGCCGTTATTATTATCAAATTTGGCTTTGATGCTGCTTCCAACAATCTGATCTTTAGGGATACCATAAACTTTCTCCGCCCATGCCCTCATAAAATCTATACCTCCACCGGATACAATAAAAGTTTTAAACTGGTGATCCTGCAGATACTTTATCAGTTCCAGCATTGGCTGATAAACCATCCGCGTATAATGTACTTTCTTTACCGGGTGCAAAGCGGTATCCATCCATTGCTGCACAGATGAATCAAACGCAGTGGTATTCATACCTGCATGGGTGGCGGCCATAATCTGAAGAATACCTTTTTCCCCCTGCTTCATAATCCCTGCCATATCATTGTTTAACACAGATTTGAAAGGCTCTTTGGTTTTCCAGTCAGGATGAGCCGGCGCCATAGATTTCGCTTTATCCAACGCGTAAAAAAGCTGGAAATACATAGGCTGTTCCGCCCATAGGGTACCATCATTGTCAAAGGTGGCAATTCTGTCTGCTACGGGAATAAAATCGGCGCCAGCAGCATTGGTAACATTACTCACATAACTAATGATCCTCTTTTTAACCTCTCCATCGTTCCACGATGGCAATGGATCTTCCGTACTCAAAGAGTCTATTTTCCCATTGCTATTGCCGCTGGTACCGGCAGTTTTGCTTTTACATGATACCAGCACTGACAGGGAAATTACGATTGCTGCAAATGAAATTATCTTGACTAAAAGAGCCCATAACATTAACTTCTTACCCATGGTTTCTATTTTAAATTAGTTCATTGAAAACCTTAATTGCGAAGATGCTAAACCATGAATATGCTTAAGTAGGTGGGATGAATGCTAAAGGTTGTGTATGCCTGGGAATAGCGTTGCTATGAGATAGCAGTTCTATTTAAACATTCATAATCACTTTTTGTTTAAAACTTAATAAATGTGGGAATGGGTAGAAAAACAGTTATTAAGAGAAGTATACCAGTGGTTAGGTGCTTAGCATACGAAATTCTCTCAGTACCGGATTATAAAAGTTTTTGTTAAAACACTTTGAATTACAAAGTACTTTTAGTTACTTTGTAATTCAAAGCATTTCTCTCACTTAAAAAGGCGGGATCATGAAAATTTCAAGAAAAAGATTTGTTGTCCTCTTCCTCATTGGTGGATTTGCCTTTCTTTCTATATACAACGTAATTTTTCGGTCAGTCGTCCGGCTCATTCCTGAAAACGGAGCGTCTTTTATGAGCACGGAATCACTTACTGGCTGGAAGAGCATAGTATCCACAATGTTGTATCCTGTTAAAATTGTTCTGGCGGGTCCCATTCTTCCACTTATGAATCTGCCGGATCCTCCACCCCCATTCCTGGTTATTGGATTTGCTCTCTACTGGACTATATTGGCGCTCGCAATTCATTATTTTATTGGAAAGATTAAGCGCTCCCGACTAAAGGCATGATGATTCTTTTTCGTATATTAGGTTTGATAATCAAAATTGTATCCCAATAAAAACCGGTCCCTCAAATGTTTGATAATCATAACCGTACTGATGTTGCACAACCCCCTTCCCGTGCAGCAGCAAACCATCATAGTTCATCTGGCATTTCGCGGCCATCCATCCACCCCTTTCAGCGTAAATTAGCACATGAAGCACCGTTATCTCATTCAATAGATCAAAACAACGCTATTACTCAGGCAAAAACAGCCGGCAATGTCGTGCAATTTACGAACAGGAACAAGGAAATGGCAAAAGGAGCTGGCATAGGGGCATTGGCAGGGGCCGGAGCTGCCGGAGTAAGTGCTTATTTAGGCGTTTCGGCTTTAACAGGCCCCGTTGGTCTGGGTTTGGTAGGGATGGGAGCTTTGGCTGGAGGCGCATACAAGTATTATCAGCAATCCTATGCCAATAAAGAAATGGAGCGCATTGAAAACGGGCAGAAAGGCTTATACAAGCGTGTTCAGGACGCATTTGATAACGGGGATATTGACAACAGCGCTTTGGATGCACTAGATCACTTACAACAGGAGCATTTAAATCTTGTCGATTATGTTCATCGTATGAATTTAGATCTCCCCCTGCCCAAAGATGCTAAATTTACGCCTGAACAAACTAAAACGGTCCAGCAAAATTGGAACGCCCTGCGTAATGAAACAGGTATCATAAAAACAAATAAGGATGCCACACCTGAATTTAAGAAGGAATTAAGGGCGATGCATGCCAAACTTCTTTCTCAGCCCAATGGAGCTGAATTGCTAAAAAGGTTGCTCGAAACAAAACAAACGCTTGAAATAAAACAAAACAAAGCGCCCAATCTGTCCAGGAAGGAAAAACAGGAAAGGGTATATCGTAAGCATGAGATAAATAGGGAACTAAAGCAATATGGACCCGAATTGGAAGAGATAATAAAGCAAAACAAGGAGAATGTTGAGCGCGCTGAAAAAGAGGAGACTTTAGATGCCTATTTTGATTCAGAAATATATACTAAGCTTATGTCCAGGAAAAGAGAACTTGAGGAGCAGGTTGGCAGCCGTGAAGTAGAAAAGGATAAATATAATTCTTCCGTTGCTAACGCAGATCCTGCCGGAAAAGATGTTGAGCTAAGAGAACGGATAAAAGATAGTGAAATGGTGAATGAAGATAAGGATCATCATCCTATCCCTGCTCCCGGATTTATTGTTTATGGACATGAACTGATCCATATTTTAAATTCACGGGTCACAGGCAAGGATCTTAAATCTCAAACTCTTGGCGACAATTGGCACAATAAAGACGAAAAGCATACGATTGAAGGAATACCGGAAGAAGCTACCGTGCATAATATTACCGAGAATAAATTGAGAGACGACCATGGCCTGCGCAAAAGGGAATGGCATACTGGAAAATCCCGGGAAGAATTGGAATATGAACGGGACAAGAAGAATAAATAAAAGCTTTCAATTCTCACTCAGTCTTTTAAGCGCTCGAAGATGGCCATATGCCCCGTGAAGAAATCTGTTTTAAATATTGCTTCTTTTGGGGCTGCCGTTTCCGCCTTTTCTTCGCCAAAGCTTTTACCTGTTACAATTTCCAGCATCCTGGTAATACCCGAAACAGATTTTTTATTGATCCGTGCCCTTTCTAAACTTAACTTTTCCCAGGCTGGTACGTGTTTGGCAAAGTGATTGGTTTGCTGTTGCTGATCCAGGTACAACAATGCTTCCATGACCGTCTGCTGATCAAAATACAGGGAAGGTGTGGTCAGGTAATGATCAAGATACTGATGCAGGTATCCGATACTTTTCTCCGTATTAAAATAAGTAAGGGTAAGGGCGTAGATATGTCCTACGCAGCACACTTCACTTTTCAGCAAATGAATACCTATGATATCGATGAATTCCGTATAACCTTTAATGGCAGCAAAGTAGGCCCCTACCAGTCTTGTACGCCAGTTGAAGTCGCCCAACAGTTCTTTGGTTATCTCCCGGGTGATCTTTCCTTTTATTTTCTCCAGGGCGACGATCCAGCTTTGATCATTTTTCAAGTTAATTTCGAGATAATATGGCGTTACCCAATCCTGGAGGAAGCTGGCAGAGAGTTCCTTTGAATTTTTATGATCAGGCAGTTCATCGAAGGGGTGAGTATGCCTGATGGTAGCACCAGCAATGTGCAGCCGGATCATTTTATCCTGGTCGTTCATAGTATAGGGAATGAGATTATGTGGCGTAAATGTACAGAATCATATTCAATAATTATTCAATACAGCATCATTCTCTAAACAAGTCCCTAATAACATGAACATGTTATTGAACCTTAATGCTATTGCTACTTTCTTTGCTCCTTCAATGAAACCATGGATTTAGCCTAAGCCGCTATCAAAATCTGTTGCTTCCAATCAAAATCTTCAAACCTTATTATGCTATAACCATTACTTTTAACAATATCCAAAATTACTTCTTCATTCAGCGCCTTTCGATACCTGGCCTTATCCCTGGTAACATAAATTTTGTCGTTGGCAATTGGAACGCTCAGCCTGGATAAAATAAAACGCTGCATTTCCTGCATCACCTTATCATTCGTGTACCCGGTTAAACAGGTATGGGTGACAATCGACAGATGCTTTGCCTTGACAAGCTCCCGCTCTTGTATAAATTCAATTCCAGCCGGGTTTAAGTCGAAAAACTCCAAACTCGCCAGGCCAATATCTCTAATGTATGCTACATCAGGAAGCAATAAAATATAATCTTTTACCAATTCCCTAATCGAAAACAGGCGGGGGATTACGTCGCAGAACCAATGATAATGTGAATGGGACCATTCATCAAAAGCCAAAAGATATTTTCCGTTGCCCAGGGTTCGTTTTTCCCTGTTTACAGGCATTTCCCTGTGAATCACATAGCTATCTAAAATGTGTTTTATCTGGTCCTCTTTCAATGGTAATATAATTATCGGGAATAATTACGAAGATAAAGCTTAGCCGTTATTACTACATTACAAATTATTTCTTCTGATATCTGGATTGTGTATTTCGGTAATATAAAAAATTCATGCCGATCTTTTTATCAAAGTACTATACATTCCCAATAATCTTCTTCCAGTGTGACAATTGAGCCGGCGCTTTGGAAGCCACTTCTTTCAAAAACTGCTCGGCAACTTTCTGGAATTCTTTCTTCAGATCAGAAAGTGGAAAGGTTTTGTTGCGCCATTTTTTACTGCCGCTGCCGCCGCCACCTGAGATAGCTGATTCAACAATGGAAAAGGCTACCTCGTTCGGTTTAACCAGCACAAATCGAAAGGCGGGTTGCCCCTGCTCCCCCTCATCATAGGTGTATTCGGTATCTTTTCCTGATTCGAAGTTGCGGACGACTGTGCCCAACACATTGAGCCAGGCATTCAGGCATACATCTCCCTCTCCAAAATAGCCCAGGGCGGGTACCACCTTCTCATCGATTATGATCTGTAAGCGACCGTGTACGTGCGAAAAATGATCGGTGTTTGCGCTTGGAATGGGCCTACAGCTGCCCAGTCCTATTCTTAATTGTCCCATACCGGTAAAAATAAATATTTATCCTGATTCCCAAAACAAGAAAAGCGATCACGGTTAGTGCTGGATGACAAATTGTATAAGAAAGAATCACCATGATGCTAATTGGAGAAGAAGTGACTTTGTTTCAACGTTTTTAGTATCGCAGTTGTCAGCCGGTAAAGGTCGCCGCCTGCCTGGTCGTCTTTTTCGTTAGTAAGCAGGATAATGGCTGCCTGCTCATTTGGATATAGCGAACAAAAGCTCCGGAATCCATTAGTACCTCCATCTATCCTGATATAATAATCCCAATTCCTTGTCCTGCCAATTGCCCATTGAAAGCCGACAGCGTCTTCCTCCACGTTACCATAAATAACCCGGTGGGTGAGTTTTACCGCAGCATCTTTTTCAGCGAGTTGGTAGTCAGCATATTTCAACATATCATCTATGCAGGAATGAAGCCCTCCTGCGCCTGGAAAAGAAACCTGTACCGGCTGTGCTTTTTCACCACTGGCAGTATAACCGTCAAGTTTTGCAGCAGCACGATTTACAAATGTATTTGTCATGCGTAGCGGGCCGGTTATATAGCGGTTGATCAACGTTTCAAAGTCCACCTGGTAAATATGTTCCAATGCATAGCCCAATAACTGGTAACCTACGTTGGAATAGGCATATTTTAACGTCTTCAAACTATCCAGTTTGATTTGCTGCAGGTGATCCAGGAAATAAGCTTCCGTCATTGGAACCGATATGTCACCATCCGTAAAACTATTTGGAAACATCGCGGTATGACTCAGCAAGTATCCCACGCGTACCGGTTCCCCCGATGGATATTGAAGTGTGGGGAAATTTCCAGGCAAGTACTTCCGGATATCTTCATCCAGTTTCATTTTGCCTTCGCCGATTGCATGTGCCACCAGCAGGCCCGTAAATGTTTTAGTGATAGATCCTATCTCATAAATTGAGTTGGACCGTGTCAGCTCTTTTGATTCTGGAGCCGTTTGCCCGTAGTTATAGCGATAATGACGCTGATGATATATTACCCCGATGGATATACCCACCCTCCCTGTTTTACTTAAATATAATTTTGCCGAACGATCCACCGTAGAATCCAGTTGGGTTTTTAAGGGATTGTTGTTCAACACCTGAGCTGAACAGTTGAGGTATACTCCAAAAAAGGCGATAATGATCCCGATTCTTTTCATGGCTATTATTATACTTTCTTTCCTGTTTTCTTAAACGCTGTAGGACTTACTCCTTTATACCTTTTAAAAATACGGTTTAAATGACTTTCGTCTGTAAAGCTAAGCTCATAGGCAATTTCACTCATGCGCATATCACTATGTAATAGCCTGGTTTCCACTAACCTGATTTTGTAATGCGTAATATAGCTCTGAAGTGTTTCACCGGTTTGCTTTTTGAAATACCTGCCCAGGTAATTTGTCGAAATATTAAAATGACGGCTTAAATTCTCCGTTCTGAGTTTCTCCGATTCAAAAATGTTTACTTGTATATAATTCAATATTTCCAAAATTGGCTCACCTGTATTTTCCTTTATATTCTTGGGCAATTTTAACGCAATATTTCTTGCTACAACCGTAATGATGGTACTGATAACCTGTTCTGAAATACGGGTATAGTAGATCTGTTGCCTGGTGTGCTCATCAAGGATCGCATTTACCAGTGAAAAAATAAAAGGTTTATCCGTTTTATTTTTTAAGATACACCCGGGCCTGTGACTGGCATTTTGTAAAATGTATGTTACATGCGTCACCGTATCCTGGTCCTTACCCGATTTTTCCCTGATATATGATTCATTAAATCTTAGAAAAAAGAAACTGGTCTTTTGGTCAATATCAAAAGAGTAACTATCCTTTGGCGTTAATAAAAATAAATTTCCTTTCCGGTATTTAAACTGGTGGTTATTGACAAACTGTACGCCGGTACCTTCCATAATATAGATGAGCTCAAAGAAATTATTGCGCTTTACAGGTTTTTCGAAGCGCTGTAACTCCTTCCATTCGATTTCATATTGTTGATGTAAGGTTCCTCCCGGCATGTTGTAAAAATACAAAATTAGCGTAATAATGTACAACCAGCATGACAATCTCCTTGTATACATTTGCTCATATAAATTCTAATAAGATGAAAATTCTAATAATTGGTGCGGGCGGCACTATTGGTAAGAAGGTTACTGCGGCGCTGAAAGCGCATGAAGTCATCACCGTGGGGAGAAACACCGGGGATATTATGGCTGATATCTCTTCTCCAACTGCCATGGAAAGCTTATTTAAACAAGTGTCAGATATTGATGCGATCATTTGTACTGCCGGCGATAGCGTTACGGGTCCCTTGCCGGAGATGAATAAAGCGCAATTCATGGTTGGCATTGAGCAGAAGTTATGGCCACAGATTAACTTAGTGCTTTCCGGCATGAAGTATCTGAAGGATAATGGTTCGATCACGCTTATATCCGGCAAAATGGGTGAACTTCCTGCTAAAGGTTCGTCGGGAAAAGCATTTGTAAATGGAGCGATCAACAGCTTTGTAATGGCTGCGGCGCAGGAAATGCCCAGGGGAATCAGACTGAATGCTATCAGCCCGTCTAAAGTTTCAGATACTGGCGGGGATGAATTAATAGCGGCTTATGTAAGATGTCTTGAAACAGCAATAAATGGGGAAATTATAAGAGTAGGTTATTATAAACAGTAATTAAAATGAAGCATATTCTATATCTCGTTTTTACGATGTCTGTCTCTTTTGTACAGGGCCAAGATAATAAAGGACTATCGGACCAGCACCAATTCTGGGGCACCTGGTCGCTTATCTCCGTTGAAAATATAATCGCCGATGGCAGTAAAATTGCTCCTTATGGCGAACATCCTGTAGGAATGCTCGTTTTTACAAAAGAAGGAAAATACGCCATCCAGATATTAAAAGCTCACCGGAGTAAAGTTTTAGCCAATGATAAAGATAAAGCTACCACAGAAGAAAATGCGGCGTTAGTACGGGGAAATAACTCTCATTTCGGAACCTATACTATTGATGAAAACAAACAGGTAATTGTATTCAATATCCAACATGCTTTTTATCCAAATTGGGAGGGAATTACGCAAGTACGTACTTATTCATTGAAAGATAGTATTCTTACATATACCGTGACTACACCTACAAGCGGAGGCGCTGCGGTGGCGAAGGTTGTATGGAGGAAAAATTAACAAATAATCATATCTTACCGGGGTATTTACAGCGGAAATATGCATATAAACTATATGGATTTAAATAGCGGAGTGGCAGGTTTTTCACAAAAGGATTACCAATTAAAGCGTCATGCCCATTTCCCTATCGAAGTAGCTTTCAGCTTATCAGGGCAGTTAACTATTGAAACCGATACCCACAAATATGCTAATATTCAATCTGCCATTATTAATTCAAATGTGCCGCATACTTTCAGTTGCCTGAACAGTGAATGCCAGCTGTATTTTATAAACCCCGTGTCTTATACCGGGAAGAATATCCTGAAATCTTACCTTAGCCATAACGAAGACATTTTAATTGATCCTGTTGAAATTGAACCTTTCAGGGAAAACTATATACTCGCTTCTGAAAATCAACATCCGGCTTTAAATGACATGGACAGCAGGGTGCAGCTAATCCTGGACTGGATAAAAGCGAATTATGCAACCGACCGGATAAATATTGTCAGGCTTGCTGAAGTTGCTTTTTTATCAGAAAGCAGGTTATCACATCTATTTAAGAAGGAAGTAGGCACCTCTATTAATCAGTATATCTTATGGAAAAAGATTGAAATGGCTATAAAACATGCACTGGAAGGCTCCTCCCTCACCAGGTGCGCCTACTCTTCCGGTTTTGCGGACTCTTCTCATTTTATTAAAACATTTCAGAAAATGTTTGGCATCTATCCATCTTTTGCCACCAAAAAATAGCAGGATTATACAATTTATCTTGTCGGCGTCGTCCCAACTTTGCTTCTAAACAGCACAAAGATGACCGACACAATAACAGCCATTAACAAGGCAATCGTTCAACGACTGTACAAGGAAGTACTGGTGAACTGGAATATGTCACTGGTGGAGGAGTTTGTTGCACCTCATTTTATATCTCACGACTGGCCGGAAGGCAGCCCATCAGGTCCGGAAGCATTCCGGACTTACTATTCAACCGTCATACGCTCCGTATTACCGGACGCCCGCTATGAAGTGGACGACCTCATTGCAGAAGGGAACCGGGTAGTAGTGCGATGGAGGCTTTTGGGGACCCATCAAGGCAACTTCCTTGACATCGCTCCCACAGGCAGGTTTATCACACTTGAGGGTATTGCCATCTACCGCCTGGAAAACAATAAATTGGCAGAACGCTGGGTGGTCACCAATCTGCACGGGCTACTTGAAAAAGCAAAAGACACTTCATCAGCCAACGTAAAACAACACTAAAACACAAGATATCATGTTATATAAAATTGCGCTATTCTTACACATTATAGGGGCTTTAATGGTATGTGCCGCCATTGCTATTGAGTGGCTTTGCATCATCCATTTCAGGAAAACAGCTAGTATGGACCGCATTAAGGAATCGCTTTTCTATTATTCCAGGATAGGTATCATCGGCGATATAGGAGCGCTCCTGATTCTTGTTCCTGGCATATATATGATGGTCTCCGTTTGGGGTGATGCCAGGTGGGCTATATTTGGTTTTTTGGGGTTGATACTCATAGGCTTAATTGGCGGTATCATAACAGGGAGAAAAATGAAAAAAATCAGGAAAATAATGAAAGAGAATAATGCGCATTCGCAGGAGTTAGAAAAACTTATAAACGATAATTCACTGTGGTTTTCTATCAAAATGCGAACAGCAATTTTCCTGGGGGTTATTTTTTTAATGACTATAAAACCTGAACTGGAGGGTTCCATCATAACGATATCCGTATCCATCATACTTGGAGCGCTTCCCTTGCGGATGAAATATGAGCCATCTGCTGCCGGGTAATACGCTCCAACCTCATATTTTGTTACAACTAAAGCAGATCCGGTTAGGTCTGGCACCCGCCTATTCCGGAATTTTGTCATCTCAAACAAGAGATTTCAATCAAACATTGTATGAAAAAATTAATCTTTATTTTAAGCATGATCCTCTCTTCCTTCGCGTACGGACAGCCACACCATCCCCGTACTTTTCTCTTCGTTCCCGGTGCATGGGACGGTGGCTGGGACTACGCAAAGGTGGATTCCATTTTAAGCGCACATGGCGACATCGTTTACCGCCCAACACTTACAGGCCTTGGAGAAAAGGTGCATCTCTCCAACCCTGATATCAACCTGACCACCTACATCCATGATATACTGAATGTGATCAGGTTCGAGAACCTGCACAATGTCATCCTGGTGGGTCATAGCTATGGCGGCATGGTCATTTCAGGCGTGGCGGAGCAGGCGCCTGACCGCATCCAACAGCTGATTTACCTGGATGCAATGGTACCTGACAACGGAGAAAGTGCAAAAGACGTGTGTGGCGACCTCTGGGAGCCAATGACCAAAGGCAATATCAAAGACAGCATGGTGCTTTATCCTTTTGGTCCCACAAAGCTTACTCCGCCGATGGATGTGCCACAACCATTGAATACCTTTACTGAACCGCTGCAGATCAGCAACCCCATGGTTAAAAAGATTCCAACCGCCTTTCTCCAGATGACGAAAGACGGTAAGGGAAGTCCGGCACACGATAAAATGGGAATATTGAAAGCCAGGGCAAGAAAATGGAAAATCTATACACTGGAGGGCGGACACTACTCCATGCGTGAGCAACCGGAAAACCTGGTAAAAAAGCTGGAAGAGATCGTACGGTAATAGCTCCCGGGGAAAAGGACGGGTATATGCCTGAGGCAATCTTAAACCATTTATCAGTAACTTAGGATATGGAAAACAGGGTGATACACCGGATAAAAACGATCAGTGAATACCATAAGGTAATGGGCCTTCCCAAGCCGGAACATCCGCTGATCAGTATTGTGGATTACGGGTCTATACAGCTACCCTGTAAAGCGAGTATGGGTTTCATGTTCGACTTTTATACCATCCTTATCGACAGGGATTTTAAAGGCAACATGAAATACGGGCAGCAGTCGGGTGACTTCGAGGAAGGCGTACTTTTTTTTATGGCGCCAGGCCAGGTATTTGAAGTGAGTGTTGAAGAAGCGGAAAGCATCAACCGCTCAGGCTGGGTATTACTCATCCATCCCGATTTCCTATGGAAAACTACGCTGGCAAAGAAAATCAGGCAATACGACTTTTTCAACTATACTGTGAATGAGGCGCTGTTCCTATCGGATAAGGAAGAGAAGTCGATCCTTGCCATCATGGAAGGCATGGCGCAGGAGTACCGGAATAACATCGACAAATTCAGCGACCCCGTGATCATTGCGCAGCTGGAACTGCTTCTGACATATGCGGAGCGATTTTACCAGCGGCAGTTCATTACCCGCAAAAAATACAGCCATACGATCCTCGACCGCTTAGAATCCTTACTGAATGAATATTTCAACAGCGACCGGCTATCCACAGAAGGAATACCCACCGTTAAATATGTGGCCTCCTCATTGAATGTTTCTGCAGGATACCTCAGCAACTTACTGAAAGTGCTGACCGGCAAAAGCACACAACACTACCTCCAGGACAGGCTCATTGAAAACGCAAAGGCGCAACTATCTACTACGAATCAGTCGGTGAGTGAAATTGCCTATGGATTGGGTTTTGAACACCCGCAATCATTCAGCCGGCTGTTCAAGTTAAGGACTAATTTGTCGCCTTTGGCGTTCAGGGCAAGCTTCAACTGGAATGCGGACGCTGAAGGATCAACAGTTCATACTAAAAATGAGGTACTAAACTGATCCGGAAATAACATCATCGGAATATAGGCATTTTGAACCGTTTGCATTCCGGTGCAGACGGTTCAAAATGCCTATATTTATATAACGCGTCAATTGAATCATCCCAAAACATACGCATTGCTATGAAAAGAAAGCATCATGGCACAAAGGTGCTGCATATGGTTAACGCCACGTCCCCGGAAGTTCAGCATTATTTTGAGATCATGTTCAAAGATTTAAAAGTACATCTCCCCTTTTTCTCAGACGCATTAAAAAACGCTATTATCGATAGCTGTGAAGTATGCTCTTTTAAGAGGAATGCTATCCTGCTGGACTATGGCGAAACCTGCCGGTACTGTTATTTTTGCATTAAAGGACTGGTTACGGGAAGATATATAAAAGATGGGGCTGAAAAGGCGAAGTGGTTCTTTGCAGAACATGATATGATTATTTCGGTAAAGAGTTTCTTTAACCAGGTAGTTAGTTTGGATAAGCTGGTTGCCAAGGAGCCTACTATATGCCTGGCTATATCTTGGGAAAAACTGGAAAATATTTATGCCGAATACCCCGAGTTCAATAAGATAGGCAGGAAACTAACGGAGCACTACTATGAGCTTGCAGAGGAAAGGGCCATGTGGATCAATTACACTGCAGAAGAGCGTTACCACCTGCTTTTTAAAGAATATCCCAAACTGGAAAACCGGATAACGGATACAGATCTGGCCTCCTATCTTGGCATCTCCCGGCAGTATTTAAGTGCTATCAAAAAGCGCTGTATAAGGAGTCCCAGGCAGCGGATACCCGGATAAAAAATTGTCATATATCTTAACAATCTTCTCAAATCAGCCTCCTAATTTTGAAAATGATAAAATAACCCTGCTGTCTTCAGCATCTCCTTATGAGTATTCAGCGTTTTTCACCTCAAAATAAGATATCCATGATTACTCAAACAAAACAAGCGCCCCACCGATTACAATTATTAGCCGTAGTAAGCTGTTAAAAAAGCCCCCGCATGCCTGCGGGGGACTCTTAAAACTGTTCTGAATTGTTGCAACTTTCCTCAGAACAGGTAGCAGAGGGTGTTCCTGCTACTCATTTTTAACAGCGGCCTGACTTACACCTGTCATGATGCTGCCTGCTACTGCTACTACCTGGGCTACTTCCCCTACTATAGACGGGAGTTGTACCGGTAACCCTATCACTGCTGCTGCGAGCGCAGTGAGAATGAGCCCTATGTTGCGCACCTTCACAAAGAAAGGTGGTGTGGGGGCAATTAATCGTTGTACTAATTCCATACAGCATTTGTTTTAAAGAGTGAAAAATTACGCATCCTTAAACGCTGGCGGATACCGCCATCACCTTCATGGAATTGTATGTACCATTGGACAGCTTGTAAGGCTTTCCGTTCACTACCTGTACAAACTCAATGCTGAGTGCCAGGAACATCGGGAACGTGCTGTTGGGAGAAACGGTGGCAGTGAGCTTCAGCGGAGCGGTATTATTGCTATCCAGTACCAATACTTCGCTGGCAGCTATGGCACTTTCATACTTACCGCCTGCAAAGTCGATAGCACAAACGCCACAGGTGATAATGAAGTGCGATGCCCCTGGGGGTGATTGAATGCCTTCCGCCGGGTTGAAGGGCGGCAGCTCTATTGTTCCGGTACCGGCCACGCGATCAATGTTAGCCGTTAAGGGAGCAAAGAGTGAGGTATCCATCAAACTATTCATATTAAACTCAAAGCTTTCAATGAACCCAACTTCTCCGTCAATTACATTCCGTAAGCCGCGATCGCTGGTAGCATCGGCCTTTACCACTTTTACGAATTCTTTCGTGAGGCGGGGGGTAGCCCCTTTGTCCGCCGCGTTCTTTATCATATCACGAAAAGCTGTACGTAGCAGTTTACTGGCTTTGCCTGCGCGGCCAAACTCGAGGCCGTTTTCGCGGGTGCGTTTGAAGGCCGGGTCGGTGGAGATCCGGGCTCCTGATACGCCAGATCTTTTCCTGACTGCGTATCCACGCTTTGTTTTATAAAACGATAGGTTTTCGATTGCGCCGTCAAATTGTAGCAATCCGTCTTGTTTACTCATAATTAAAATGTTTTTTCTTAAAGAATAGGCAGTTTCTATAGCTATGCCTGTTAAGCTTTTCCATCTGATCAGACAGGGTTGTACTTCGAAATACGATACGAAATTATTCACTGGCAGAAGTGTGGAAAAACAAACCCGCCGCTTTTGCCGCTTTTTGCCGGATTATGCCGAAAAACGTTCGCAATAGGATGGTGATCTACACCAAAGACATTCAAAACATCATGGGCAAGAGCGACCGCTCTGCCAGGGAGCTAATGCAAAAGCTGCGGCAGATGTTTGGAAAGCAGGACTGGCAGTACATTTCAGTGGCTGAATTTTGTGAATACTCCGGGTTGGATGAGGAGGAGGTCAGGGAGTTCCTGGACGGATAATTCGGGGTCCTAAGTGTATTGGGAGTGTATGCGGAGAGTATTGTGAGTGTATTACGAGAGTATGGAGACTATAAGGGGACAGTATAAGGACTGTATGGGGAATACGACACATAGACGACTCCTAAGTAACCGGGAAGTATGTGACATGTATGCTACATGTATGGGAGAAGTATTCTGATGAACGGTATTTTAAAAATAATCCTGATATTTTAAACAATTATGCTTCTGCCTGGTTATTGTACCTGTATCCTTTCATTCATTTAAAACACCACAATGTTATGGGAAAATTTGTTATCAAAACAGCTAAAAACGGCCAAAACTATTTTGCTTTGAAAGCCGGTAATGGCGAAACTATTTTATCCAGCGAAATGTACACCACTAAAGCCGCCTGCAACAACGGCATCGAGTCTGTTAAAACCAACGCGCCGAATGATAGCCGTTATGAAAAGCAAACCGCTAAGAACGGTGAGTTCTATTTCACGCTCAAAGCGGCCAATTTCCAGGTTATCGGCACCAGCGAAATGTACACCACCTCCTCCAGCAGGGATAACGGTATTGAATCCGTTAAAAGCAATGCTCCGGGAGCGAGTGTTACAGAGGAATAAAACACGAAGGGCTGCCGCGGCAGCCCTTTTTCACTTTTGGTCGCTTCCGGCAACAGCGTTGATCAAACCATTAACAAGCTCCTCTCCTATGCTGCGGATCCTTTTCATTTCCGCCTTGCTTAACGCCGGCACCACCTTGCCTTCATTGCCCCGCATCTTCCTGTAAAACGTTGGCGCGCTATAGTTACATTCTTCGCAAACGCGCTCCCTGAAAAGAACGGGCAGTTTGGAGAACTCCGTATGCAACTCCAGCAATATATTCTTCTTTTGGATTTCAATACTCATAAAGTAAATTTGAATAGTGATGGTCTATTTTAGCAATACTGATCCGCTCTTCTATCTCCAGGGAATGAAGCGTCAGGAAAAAGGTGCGGAAGTAATTGCCGGTAATAGCGGCAATGGTTCCATCTATCCCCTTGTCGCCGTCAACCAGTATTTCAATGTACTGATCAAGCGCAGCTGCCAACTCATCCAGCTCAATACCCGCCTGAAAACTTGACAACTCATACAGATCGCTTTCCAGCTCCGTTACCAGCTCCCTGGTAAGGTCCTCCGCATTGGTTCTTTTCAGCGCATCCCTGAGGTTAAAAGCAGCTTTAGTGGTGGTTCTGAACAAGGTGTAGAAGGTCATAAAATCGGCCCGCTGGCCTGGGGACCAGTTATTGGCGGAGGTACTGCCGATAACATTGCATAGTTCGTGTTCGCATAGCTCGACGAAGCCTGCGGAGGTGCCACAGGCGGTAATGCGGGTTAAGATGGTTAACAGATTTTCCATAACAGATATTTAAAGTGAATAAATACAGTTTTGAATAGGCAATACGATTCCGGATCAGCTGTGAAGGCTGACTAACCGGTCGTTGTAATATGCGTTTATGGAATTGGAATGAGGGTACCGGAGATAAAAAAGCGCGGTCCCCACCTTTCACTTTTGAGGCCCTGAGAAACCGATGAAGGTCGACCGCGAATAAACGCGAGTCATCAACTTCATCTGTTCATTAAGATTCTCAGGTTTTAAAAGCGAATGTTTATGATATCTAATGTTGAAAGAATTGAAAAACTATTATTTTTACTTTATAAGTAAAAGGTGTTTTATCAATGTTTTAAATCAGATTTTCGTCTTTTTAATTGACAATACAAAAATACTTAAAATAATGACATATTCGTCATTATTTTAAAAAATATTTCACCCCATCTTGTACACATGGCAGAACAAATAAGAAATAATAATCTGTTGAAAGGAATAGCAACGATTCTTAAAGAATTACGTGAGGCTAAATCTTTAAGCCAAGAAGAAGTTTATAACGATACTAATATACACGTTGGGCGTATAGAAACTGCTAAGGCGAATTCTACAGTCAGCACAGTAGCCGCACTCTGTAAATATTTTGACATTACACTTTCAGACTTTTACAAAAGAGTAGAAGAGCTTTAAAATCGTTGTATTAACCTAAAATATTTATGCCAGATTTTTCCCTTAAGAAAACTGAGTAACGATATTACGGTGCCTCATGGGAATATGATTTACTAGTTATTAGTAAACTTAATAAAATATCCTAGTATATATAGTACCCATTTTGAAATAAAAGTGTATTAAGAATAATGATGCAATTTCTGCAAGTTGGTACATATTGTAAAAGTGAGCGGTAGTCGCAAAAAGAAAAATAAATGAAATCGATTAAAATAAAATCATTCGATCATCTAATCAAAACGTTACAAAATCCAGAGTATTGCTGTGGACATGTAGTATTTAGAGGCGTTACGGACAAAGTCAATCATAAACTTATTCCATCAGCCGGTAGGAAGATACAATACCACTCAGCGAAATTGAATGAACTTGTGGATCATGAGCAACTCATCTTGAAACTTTTTCGGCACAGGGCATATGGAGAGCTAAAAAAGTTACCTCAAAATGATTGGACATGGCTTGCCCTTGCTCAACATCACGGATTACCAACAAGATTATTGGATTGGACGTATAGCCCTTTAATTGCAGCTTATTTTGCGACAGAACCAGAAATAAAACACGATGGTACCTTGTTGGATTTGCCGAAAGGTTGTGGTGCGATTTACGTATTACACGCCTGCAATTTTATAGATGCATATGACGATACTCGTAGCCCATTTGATATTAAAAATGCCTCATTGGTTTACGCTCCAGTGGTAACCAATCGAATCGCAGGCCAAGGTGGACTATTTACTATCCATCCGGATCCCAGAAAAGAGTTACAGGATGTTTTTGAGGACAAAGAGCCAAACGGCGCACAGTGGATTCATAAGTTGGAGTTCGATTATAACGTAGCTATTGATATTCAGAAGACTTTATACTTCCTCGGTGTCCGAAAGGGTGGTATTTACCCGGATTTGGATGGCTTTTCGGGCGACATCAAAAACAGGTTTGTATTTGGTGAATGCCACCTGCCAGGTTAAATAATTTGTCTCATTTAAAGGTCTTTTGACAGATCCACTCCATGTACGTCGATTTTTCTGTATACTTGCGTATGCGCAAAAAATTGATTCTGCCCCATTCTCGTAACTTTAAACATATAGAGCCATCCCTGAAAGTGCTACAAAAGCTGAACAAAGGTGGCATGATAACCCTCCAAAAGCCAGGATCTTCCCTACATCAATTAGCAGTGAACCTGGTCAAGAATACAGGGAAAGGTTTTTTGTTGACATTTCCTGATGATAAAAGGGAGTATCATAGCCTATTGGATATTGAAAATGTTGGTTTCCAAAGCAATATCGGCGATTTTAAGTGCGGTAAAATAATTCCAGTTGAAACAGATTTTAACACTGTAACGGCAGAAGTTAGCACGTTCTATTCCCTAGATTTTAGTTTGCTAACAGCCTCTTATTTTCGGCTAATGATCCCATTTGAAAGTAATCTTCATTTTCATTATTTCGTAGATAGGAAATCGTTTAAAACCAAAAACAAAAGATCAGGTGAATGCGTAGGGATTAATTATGAAGAACTACAATTGGATATGTACATATATCGTGCTAAGGATGCAAAGCAGTATATGGTATTAGATACGACAGAAAAAGTGCAGTTTAAGGCATTTATGGATTATTGTTTTGATGCCTTAGTAGCCCTGGGTTATGTCAGCGGCCACTTTATTCAGAATGAGGGTTACTTCTTCCAATATCCAAACATGGAAATGGACCATCCCACAGCGTATCACTATAGTGAATTCCGAAAATCCTGCCAAACCAGTTTTACCCCGATATATGCTAATGCGTATAGCTATATCCGCGACACGTCAATGGCCGAACAAGTACATAAAGAACTGCAGCCGCTTTCTATTAAAGAATTTTCTCTCTTGTGTCAAAAGATCAATCAATCGATAGAATTTTCTGCTGCTATATTATTAATCATTGAAGCCTGTTCCGCTTCCCAAGTAATGATGCCTGCTGCCTTCATGGTAGCACTTGAAGCACTCACAAATGAGTGGGTAAATGGACCCGTATCCAAGGTTAAGCCCATCCATGATACTAACAAAGCTAAAGCAATAAAAAAAGAATTAATGGCTGTTTTGCAATCGCATACGGTTGAATTGGATCTCAAATCTGTAGCCATATTGAGAAATAAAATCAATGATATCAATCGACCTGTTAATGCAGATCAACTATCGAAGCCTTTTGCAGAATTAGGATTCACACTTAGCCCTGATGATCTGGAGGTAATTATCTCTCGTAATGATTTTTTGCATGGCCGTATTACGCTGATTGATATAGACAAAGGCCGCCTACCCGCTCAGTATACAGACGAACTTAGTCGGCATGTCTATCACTGCTGCTTACGAATATACACATTGCTAACCATATTGATCCTGCGCCAATGTGGTTATGAGGGTAAAATGGTCAACTATCCTAAAATACATGAACATATTACCGGTAAAAAGTTAGATGAACCCTACTTCCGGGATGTATGTTATGTGAGCCCTATTGTGCTCCATTAGTATAGGTATGGGAACGAAGATGCGTTTAAATAATCTATAATATCCTTTTTTACGTGATATGCGAATATATAACCTATTTCTTATAATCATACAAAAATAAATATTTGTACTCATGGGAGCAAACACCAGTTACCATTCTTTACAATATGCACGATGTTAAAAAGGTTATCACCAGTGCTCCCTGATCAAATATAGCTTTACCTAAAATTACTTTATGTAAAGTGCTTGAAAATTGGTAAATTCATTAGCATAAATTGAAGATTGGCAACAGCACTGTCCGAGAAAACACTATACCGATGGAGAAGATTACCGACTTTTTCTATGATCTGCGTGACAGAACCAGTAACCCTTTGTTTGTTTCATTTATAATTGCCTGGCTAGTTTACAATTGGAAAATACCAGTTGTCTTGACATTATATCATTTGGGTGACCTACAGCTGGAAGGGTATAAATCGTATGTCCAATATATCAGTGGAAATCTGGAACCATGGCGCTCTTTCTTCACTCCTTTTTGTTATGCTGTTGGATACACTTTATTCTTCCCTCCTATCCGGATGTTCATTATGGCCTTTATGACGTTGATAAAAACAAAAAGTAATTCATGGAATCTCGAAATATCAAAAACTGGAAAGATTTCATCAGCCCATTTTATCAAGTTGAGGCAAAAATATATCGATCAGACAAAATTAGTGAGTGACGTTATTGAGAATGAAAGTTCAGCAATCCAGAAACTTGCGGAAATAAATGATAAGGTTAATGTCCTTCAACACGACCTTTCTGTTCAAAAGCAAATACATACTGAACTCTCCGGAAAGATTGAAGCAATTGATCAATATACTACTCCTTCTATTCTTAATGGCTATTGGAAATATAAATATCGCTCACATCCTGGATCCATTAATTTGTCATTTGAGTATTACTTTATTGATGGTGAAATATTTCATATATCCGATGATATAGATCGAATAAAAGTCAAAGCATTTGATATACACCATTTTTGTTTTAACATTAAGACAAATGAATTTGTTTTCATCCGCAATCCTATAGGTGGTGGAACTCCCGAAATTCAGTTCTTGAAATTTGCTCAGGCAATGAATGTGATGGAAGGGAATGATCAGCTTGGTGCTGCGATTAGTTATAGCAGGCTTGGGGAGTCGGCAATATTAACAACATGAATATTCATTGCTATTAATAATTTGTATACATACTCTATTAATTGAGTAACTCCGATTAAGACAAGCTAAATGGTTATGGTTTTTCAGCGAAAAAATTCTATATACTATGGAAATAATTTTAAAATACACTGGTATCGCTGGGTTAGCGTTAACGATTTTATTTCTTGTATTTAAAGGCATAATAAAAAAAGAGATTTTCCCTTCATTAACTAAGCGACAAGGCTATAATATTTTAAGGTTAATTATTCTTTGCGTATTTATACTTTCCTTATTAAGTCTTGCTGCTTATTTTATGTTAAGCTACAACTCTAGTGTACTTTCAGCTGATTTAATCAAAGCTGATACTTCTCCAAATATTGTAGCAGATAAAGTTGTTTTCAACAAAGGGCAGATTGGAACAGTAATACAAGGTAACTTAATACAAGGCCCAAACGAATATACCAACATTGATGATGGGGAGTTCGAAATATTTGCGGATGAAAATGATGGGAAGGAGATTTTTGTCAATACCGTCATAAATGATCGGAAATTTGATTCGTCGTCCCTGGATTCCAATAAAATGTTTTATAATTATCCCACTTATATAAATGAACTCAAAACGAAATTTAAAACCATTACTGACGGTGGGGATTATGTTTCAAGTTCAATTACAGCATTAAAATTTACGGTTTTGCACATCACCGATCCTAAGATAGCCAATGAAATTGATAAAGATGGACAAGCAATCTCTTATTATTATTCTGAACCAATGCAAGGTAATGCTCTTGTAACAGTTATAATTAATGAGAAGAATATGGGATTAATAAATTGGAACAGGAGGCAAATACATATCAAAGGGAAGTTTTTGGTAAATTTTCAAATTGGAGGGCAGGGATTTAACTTCATAACATTATCCCCAGTCTAAAAGATCATGCCACTTTCATTCAAGAAGGTTTTATGTTCTTTAGAGATACAAGTATTTCAAGATATGGACTTTTTCCATTTCATATTATTATCAACTACATTAATGAGAGCTTTGTTTATTGCTTTAGTTGTGACACTTAAATCTACGTATTTGATTGCGCAGGTAGAATCCTCCAGTAATAAAAATACTCCTGCCCATCCTCTGCTGATAAAAAGCCATAATAATGAACAGGCCACAACAATTGATGCCAAAGTTGTATATAGGTCCAATGCCGGTTATGCCAAAATTTATAAAATAACAGATTCATTATATGAGTTTAAGGCGTGGGAAAACAGGATTTATTTAAATCGTACTAACGTTGAAGAGTTAAAAGAAGCAGCAAGGATGCTGGAAAAAGCGGACAAGGATGATAAGGTTTCATTAACTACGTTTCGGTGTGAAATCACCAAGGGGAAAATGCTTGGAGCTGATGTTTATTGGGTTGAACTATTCAAACAAAAAAGTATGGTCGATTTATCGAATCTAAGTCCTGCCGAAATAAATGCTGTACTTAAATCAAGCGATGTTAGTACCGTAAAAGATGAAAAAGGCGAAATAGTGGCAACAAAGGCAAAAATTGTTCAGTATGAAGAAATGATTAAGAGATTTGGAATTACAAATAAAGACCTGAGAAATATCATTAGTATTGAGTAGTAGATTTTACAGGAGACGTATATCGAACCACTAAAGTAAACAAGGTCGACTATCTATTTATCACATTTACAAGGAGATAGAAGGCATAAAAAAGGGACGAGTTTAGAGACTTCTAACTTAAATCGTCCTAAAATACTCATAGGTTTCTATCATCTACGCAGGCAGCCTTTTTCCCAGACTCTTCGTATAGCCGCCAAGCTTGGGTAAGATCCAAACCTCTCTCATGCCTCGCATTCAAGATTCATTGCTCAGGCAATTCCATTGTTTTTCATTTTCCTGTAAAAACATCATATCTTCCTATATCGGTAAATTTAAACTAAACTGAGTTAAAACATGCTACTAAAAACGTAGCCCATTTTGAAAGAATATATTACGCATGACAAAATTACAAGAGATAGAAAAAAGCTTGGTTTCTATCAACGAGGCTGTCTTTCAGAACGTTTGTGATTCAATATTATATCACACTGAAGAGAACTGCCAAAATATTGTTAGAACAGGCACTACAATCGGAAAACAAAAGACCTGCAAAGGAACGCCAGATACTTACTTTATTCTTCCCAACGGGCGTTATGTTTTAGTCGAATATACCACGAAGGACAAATCTGAAAGTAAGAAGGCATTCTTAAAAAAAGCTAAGGATGATATTGCCAAATGCCTAGATGAAGGCAAAACCGGCTTGAAGACTGATGAGATTGAAAAAATAATTTTTTGTTTCAATAGTAGGCTTACTACAAAAGAGGTACAAGCCTTAAGAGATTTTTGTACACATCAAGGTATCTTATTGGAACTCAGAGGGATTGACACAATTGCTTTTAATCTTATTGGACCATGCAAACACACGGCGAAGGAATATTTAGGTATTACAATCGACACAGGGCAGATCTTACCCCCCAAAATCTTTATTGAAGAATATGAGCACTCTGATTTTGCAACGCCTTTATCTAATAAGTTGTATGGGCGAGAAAAGGAATTATTGAGCCTGACCAACAGTATAAAAAACAATCAAATTACAATAATATCCGGAGCACCAGGAGTAGGTAAATCAAGATTGGTCCTCGAAGCATTATCAGAATTACAAATCTCTAATAAGGAGTTAACCGTACTTTGCCTTTCAAATAAAACTGCCCCAATTCATGATGACCTAAGAGTCTATCTGGCAGAAGATAAACCGTATGCCATATTTATTGATGATGGCAATCGGCAGTCAAATAATCTAAAAACGTTACTTGGTCTACTTAAAGAAAAGCGTACAAATAAAATTCAAGTTGTAATAACTGTCAGGGATTATGCACTAACAGGAATTAAATCAGAGTGCATTGATTATAAGGTGGCGGACTTCGAGTTATTAAAGCTTGACTATGCTCAAATAGAGCAAATTTTGCAAGGAGAAGATTTTCAAATATCGAAATTCCGTTACTTGCAACGTATAGCCGAAATATCAAAAGGAAATCCAAGATTAGCTATCATGGCAGCAAGGGTAGCTATTGATAATCAAGATTTAACATCATTAAACAATGTTTATAGTTTGTATGAGCAATATTTCGAACGAACGACAATAGATAGGCCAGTGTTATCGGATAAAATATTGCTTAAATCGATAGGATTGCTCTCCTTTTTTTATTCGATTAATTTAGAAAATGTCGACTTTGTCAGAAGGATATGTCAAGACTTTTCAATCGATTATCATGAGTTTAAAGAAGCAATGCTAAATATCGCAATATGGGAACTAGCCGAACTTTCGCCTGATGGAAATATAATTAGAATTTCTGAGCAAACACTCGCAACATATTTTTTCTACAAAACCTTTTTAAAGGAAAGGAGTTTGGATTTTAATACTATTTTGACTAACTATTTCCAAGATCATGTTCACCGATTTAATGATACTGTGTTGGGTGCCAATAGTGCTTTTGGTCACACTAACGTTTTAGGAACTATCGACCCATATTTATCTAAATACTGGCAGTCAATAAATACCGATACTATTATAGCACTTAAATTTCTAAAACTTTTCTGGCTATATAGGCACGAAGACATTTACGAATATACAGAGCTTGTTATAAATAACCTGCCAGAAATAACATGTGTTAATTATATCTATATCGAGGATCTAAAAAATAGAGGTTATCCCCATAATGATGAAATCATAGAGCTTCTTTCAAATTGCTTTCCGTACGAAGAATTTAGCTACCTCGATGCAGTTGATCTATCTTTCCAATATGTAAAACGTAAACCTGAATGCTTTCAACAATTATTAGATTTATTGATTAAAAACTTTTCTATTGATATTGAAGATTTATACAATGGATGTAAAAGGCAAAAGGCCCTACTCATGTTTTTAACAGAAAAGGTAAATTATGATTTGATTTATAACCAATCACTATTTTATCTGCTACCAAGCTTTTTAAGCTATAGATCATACAATAGTTCCAGAACTGATAAAATCAATGCAACAACAATTGTTACGAAGAAGATTAAAATCATTGATGCAATTGCAAGTTTCAGAAGCGGCATATGGTCGTTTGTTATTGACAATTATCCGACTTATAAATCAAGGCTTGATGATATTTTGCTTTCATTTATCTCAGATGGACGGCAGTTTGCAAAAGTCGCTCATGAATTTGACTATCAATATTGGATAAAACTGTTTAATGATCATTTTAAGAAAAATTCATTACAAGACGTTTTCCTTATTCAAAGTTTGATATATAACTATAAATGGCTTAATATTCGTCCGAAGGACATAAGCAATCTCAAGTCTCGTTTTCTGACAGAAGACTATAAGACATACCTGATACTCAGTTTTAATAGACTTCGCGATAAGGAAGACGTGGATTTCACCAACTACGAACAATATCAATTGCTAAAGGAAAAAGAAATTAGAAGCAGCTTCAACTTCAAAAACGTTGCAGAATTCAAAAAATTCTACCACAAATATGTTGAAATGTCCAAATTAAAAGATAAGGGTTACACTCAAATTTCTGTGTCTTTAGACATACTCATTCATGAACATTCACTGCGTGATCCCAATTTAGCATATTCGTTCTTAAGGCAAATCATTTCCACAAGTAACGAAACTAATTTCTATCCAATCAGAGTACTAAGTGTCTTTTTTACATCACAAGATAAAATCTTCTTAGACTATTATGAATTGTTGATAAATTCTTCTTTTAAAGGAAAAGATTGGTGGTTATGGTCTTTCTATTACCGATTACCAGACGAAAGTGTAACATTACAATATGCAAATGACCTCCTCCAGCTTCTATCAACGACAAGAGATGGAATATATATCGAATTTACAATCTTTGAGAAATTTACAAAAGTTAAGAAGCAATTTTTTGTGGACGCTTTAAATCGTGTTATTGCAACAAAATCGGAAAATAAAAGAAATATACAATTAGATCACTCTTTTTTTGAAAAGTATTCTGAAATTTACATAGAACATGTCGATTTGCTGAAGCAGATTTACTTACTTTTCGATAATGACAGAGATCATTTCGATTATGACTGCAAACATTTATTGGCATTGATAAAATTGGACAATAGTTTTTTCTTCGAATACTTCACGCTAATAACAACAACGCACCTTCCCTTGCATTCCAGGGAGTTTGATCATTTGTCAATTATCTGGAATTTAACTAATGCCGAGACACTTGTTGAAAATGTATTAGATCACTTTTTACTACGTGATAAGCGTCATTTCATGGAGGAGATTATCGTCTCACTTTTTAAAAATATTGAATCAATCCACATGACGCGAGGAATTCAATTTTTGAAAAACTATTTAAAATCCAATATAAATGATAGCAAAGCGTGCAATTTTGTATTTGATTGCGTTCGCAATTCATTTAGCGATCACTGGCACGTCTTTATCTTATACTATCTATCCCTTGAAGCAGATTTTGAAAAATTTAGGCGGATAGAGCTGCTAAATAATTCTTTTTCCAGCAATGGTGATAAAATATGGTCCGACATTAGAGCCAATGACTTAGAAAGCATTCTGGAAACGATCAATAAGATCCAAATAAAGAAGTATCGGTATAGTAAGCACAAAAGTTACATTAAAGAATGGATTTTAGCTGAAAGGCGGCAGGCAGACCATGAACGCAAAATGCGTTTCCAACATAAGCATTGGCACTAGAATTCTAGAAGTTAATTTTCGATATTGTAACCTTTAAAGGAGGTTAGCAACGAGAATCACTCGTTCTTATCGTCGAGCTTCTTACTATGGTCAAGGTTGGTGTTTTAGCTGTGTTCTAGCGCTTTTGGTTTGTAGCAGAACTAAATGCTCCATTTTTACATTAGCACCCAATGCTTCGACCTGTGGAATAAATGTTGATGAAGAAAAGGCAAATAGATAAAACGGTACACTATCCCATAATATATGCCCCCGTCATGCCTAATACAGATATGCAAACTAAATTTAAGTATGCGTTAAATGACTAATAATAAGTAGTACAAGGTTGAATAATAACAGAAAATGATAAAGCAAATACCTATAATAACGACCAATAGAGCACAGCCGCCGCTTGTTATTTTCGAATTTTGAGTAATTGCAGCAAATTATATATTAATTGGGAGATGAAAAGAACTCCTAATGCTGTAGTTTTTTTTTATAGCACAAATCCTTTTTATAAATTACCGAAATGACTTCAAATACATTAAATATAATAATTTAAATATGACCTATACTCCACCAGAATTCTACAAATCGGCTTTCAATTGCCCCTCATGTGCTGCATACGCTAAACAAATTTGGACTGAAGTTCATTTAACAAATAGATCTGAAAACTACTCAGCTGGAATTGGCGATATATTATTTGCAGTTTGTGACCATTGTAATTCTTACTCTATTTGGCGCATAAATTCCAATGACCGCCGAATGATCTATCCCTATTCTGGAAATGCACCACTACCCAACTCAGACATGCCTGATGATGTTAAGGCGGATTACATTGAAGCAAGAAGTATCGTAAATATATCACCCAGAGGAGCTGCCGCACTGCTAAGATTAGCAATTCAAAAACTTTGCAGAATACTCGGAGCATCTGGAGAAAATATAAATCAAGATATAGCCTTCTTGGTTGCAAATGGATTACCAGAAAAACTACAAAGAGCCTTAGATAATATTAGAGTCGTTGGCAATAACGCGGTACATCCAGGGCAAATAGATTTTTCTGACGGCCCCGATATCGCCAATAAACTATTTGTCTTCATAAATATTATCTGTGACAATCAAATAACACAGCCAAATCTTATTAATGAATTTTATGATGAAGTAATTCCAGAAACTTCCAGAGACCAGATAACCAGGAGAGACAATAGACCCAATTAGGCCACGGGTAATACTAAAATATAAAATTTATTTCAAGAATAATTCCCATTATTATTAAAAAAATAAATACATGAAAGTTCTAGGAAAGAAGATTACATCCCTTACCCGTGAGGATATAAAAATACTTATTGACGACAAAATTGCGGAATCAAAAACTCTGGATTATAAAGAGGTTTTTAATGTCGCTGATGATAAAAAAAAATGAAGAGTTCTTAAAAGATATATCGGCCTTTTATAATACCGAGGGAGGAACAATTATTTTCGGTCTATCAGAAAGAAGAGAGGGGAAGAAAAAATTGGGTATCCCCATTTTACCGGATACTGATAAACTAACCATTGACGATTATGAAAAGGAAAAATCAAGAATATCACAGATAGTTCTTTCAGGTACAAATCCTAAAATTGTTAATCTCCAATTTAGTGATCTATTGGATATAGATGGTTGTAGGGTTTTTGCAATTGGAATCCCCAAAAACATTTCAATTCCAACAATGGTTATCTACAATGGGTCTAATACATTTCATAAAAGAAACTATACTGACAAATATATGCCAGATACCCATGAGCTATTTAGGGCCTTTTTGAGTCATCATAGCCTTAAAGAAGAAGTAGCTGCTTTTATAAAGTCCAGGACAGAGAGAATTTACGAACCATTCTCTGAAGGTTTGAGAAATTTACCGGTAGTAATAACACATATGGTGCCCTCAAACTTCCAAGATATAATTGCCTTGGATTCGTTCAGCACTAAAGAATTTAAAGAATTTGCAAGTAAAATATTCCAGCCGACTGGTTTTGCTCAAAAACAACAGCACGGCTACTCATTCGAAGGACTATTCCTTCTGCAAAAAGATGATCCGATGAATCCTCAATATATGCTCAGGGATAAGCAAAGAGGCCATACATTGTTGTTAAGAAACGGATGCGTAGAGTCCATCAACAATATATTTTTTAATGAGATAGAAGAAGGCGCAAAATATTGTACTCTGTACATTAGGGTTCTTGCGGAGTTCTTAAATAATGCGGTCAGCAATGCCTTTTTATATTATCAAAATTAAATATCTCTCCAGACTTTTATATTTCTATAAGCCTATATAATTTAACAGAATTCACATCATTAGTTGATAACCTTACAATTGGACACATAAAATGTCCATCTTTAAATCTTCCAATAATGCATATTTCAGAAATCGAACAACGAAAAGAAACACTAGGCCTTTTGTTTGATATACTATGGCAGTGTGCCGGCGAATCTCAGTGTCCTGATGAATTTAAAGACACGTGCTTCTCCCCCAGCTAAATTGCATCGCAGGATATATTTGCGTATACCACTTCATTATAGATGACAGATATACTTCTTAAAAGTTATTAATTAATAAAGGAATACTTTGAAAATGGGCTTATATAGAACTATTTCATGCTGAAAGGAGTTTATTAATCTGGAAACATATTGTATAGCATATTGATTACTTAAAGATATCTAGAATTTATACTCATTTATTCAATTGGCTGCTCAAACGATTTATATTATTATCGTTGCACCAACTTTAATAGGTGGTTAATGGTTATATTCGATTTTTCCCTATCTCACAACTAGTACCTAATGGCATTTTAATGCCTATTTCATACATCAAACGACCAAACTATAAATGCAATGCCCTAAAGCCTTAATAAACTTAACGATATCAACCGTATCTTGATGAGATATACTCTGAACAATTCCTGTTGAAATATCTATATCAGATTCATGAACGATCTGATTTCTCCTAACTATAATATTCTTTAATTTTACTTTTACATCATCTTCCGTCATCTTCATACATTTAGCAACTTCCTGCCATTTATGAGTCTCGGGCCAAATCAAACTTAATGCGGAAGTTACTTTGTCAGGATCTTGAAATGCTAAATAACTATGTGCTGTTATAACGAATTGAGAAAATATCGCTTCCTTCGGAAGAAATGTGCTGCCAAAATTGTCATACTGCTCCAAAGAAATTTGAAATTTCTGATAGCCTTTAGTAGCAGCTCTCGTTTTAGTGAAAATTTCGACCATTCCTATTCGAACCAATTCATGAACTAACTTGTCAAATGCAGATACCGCATACACAATCTCACTTCTTAGACTATCTTCTATATCACCGGGATTTAGCTTGAGGCTATTTATTAGGTGAAGATAAACAGTATCTATATTGGCAATTCTTATGAAGTTCTCATCAAACTGTTTTATTGAATTAAGCATTGGCTTTAATAAGTTCTATTTTCTTTTCAAAGTCATTAAAAATCTTATTGAAAGATTTTCTTTTGTCTTTCATTTGGGCCAAAACAGTACCGGTACGACCGATTTCGCCATCTTTTAGCGCATAAACAGGCAGCCCATATTTATGAGATTGAGGAAGAAGACTTTGAAAATCGGGTATTTCAGCAATGCAATAGGTGTCAGATATATCTATACTGGTATAGATAGAATCACTCAATAACATACCATTAGTCCTTAAACTTGGTACCAGCTCAGAAACTACAGTTGCATTTATTTCATCCATATTATTCCTAAATGGAGTAGCAGGAAGGCCATTACGGATATTAAATCGTTGAATTACTGTACCACCAAACTTCGGCTTCTTATCTGGAAATGGATAAGATGCATCTTTAAACGCCTCTTTCATCTGATTTGCGACATTATACCACCGCGGTAATATTCGCGATAAGGTCTGGATCGCCATTAATGAAAATGGATCTGGATTTGTCGGAACAATAAATAAATCGGAGATGCTAAATAAATTCTGGTTAATTGCGGACAATCCTGGGTTTAAATCAATTAAAACATAGTCAATTTCGTAATGGCTACTTGTTTTCTCTATTAAGGCATTAAAGGCCCCCGGCAAATTTTGCATCGTAGCAAATGCACTCGGTGCCGTTTGAACAAAACTTAGTTGCGGCTCAAGCTCAGTCAAATTAGGATGCCCCGGCAGTAAAAACAGATTTTTGTTTCTTTTGATGTTAAAACACTCTACATGGGTAATTGGAGATGGCTGGCTTTTGAAAGCAGAATTCACACCTGACATTAGGTTGTTCTCCTTCGTAGCAGTATCAATGTAGTACTGATCAAATGAATCCTGCATAATCAACCCCGTAAGATTACATTGAGGATCAGCATCAACAAGCAATACCTTATTCCCTTTTTCTGCCAATTTCCATCCTAGATGGAATGTCGTAGTTGTTTTACTTACTCCTCCTTTATGATTAAAAAAAACGATTCTCATAGATTTTATTTAACATAAAGTTATAATATATTTACAATAGGCAGGAATAATCTTTTTAAGGTGTATATGATAAAGGATTTTTCGAAAATAAAGCAAATTTTGGATCGCTCCAACCAGCCAATAATTAGTCCAGGGAAACTTAAGCCAATACGAGCTTTGACGCTGTACGAAAAAGCGAGGTGAGTACAAAGTGAAGCTCCTCTTTTTTATAACCAACATTAAGTAGACATCATCACCATACTACTAATGTGGACAGCAAGTTAGGAATGAATTTATTTTCTTTATTAAAACAATAATAACACTTAGAATGGAAGTCGTAAATTCGCAAAGATAGTTTCGCTCTTTGTAAAGCCACGTAAACTCAATAGCCAAATACAATCTTTATAGAGTAAATAATAGAGTAAAAAACAAAACCCCACGCTAAGCGTGAGGTTTGTAATCTTCCAGTGATCCCCTTGGGACTCGAACCCAAGACCCATACATTAAAAGTGTATTGCTCTACCAACTGAGCTAGGGAATCTTCCTTTTTTGTTTAACGGAGTGCAAAGATAGGAATTTCTAATTTACTTCCAAACTCATTTTGAATAATTTATCCACATCAATTGAAATGAATATATAAAACGCCCTTTCTGCACAACGCAGAAAGGGCGCAAAGCAAATCACCTGGAAGAAACAGACGAAGGATTAAACTTCGCATCCAGCATCTTCATAAAATACCCTCCTACTACACTCCTCGCCTGGAACCCCACCATCTTCCCATCAGTAGTTTCATGCCAGTCACTCAGCGGTACCCGTGTAGTCGTGCCCGTTACATAGGTGTATAAAGGCGCTACCAGGGCCTCAAAGTCGGAAGAGTTATCGGTGAGTACAGCCGTCCACATAATCCAGTCGGATTTGGTGTAGGTTTTACGGCTGTCCAGTGGCAGTCCAAATTTCTGTTGTTTGGTGAGGTAAAAGCTTGTTTCCTTTTTGTATACCGCCGCAGGAAATAAGTTAAAGTTGAGCACTTTGTCCCATACCATGTTGTACTTCTGGCTCCAGGTGTTTTTGCTTTCGAAAGCAAGACTGAAATGATCGCCATCATCAGCGAGCTTCACCCAGTTGGCGGCCATTTCTTTGGCGGCGTTTTCGTATTTGGTGGCTACGTCGGTAAGCCCTTGCTGTTTAGCCAGCATGGCGTAGGAACGGATACCGGCAATTGCTTTCAGGGAAAGATTGGTATTGCGGGCAAGGTGGCCTGCAAAGTCGTCGGTACATAACTGGTTAGCGGGGTCAAAGCCTTCTTTCAGCAGGTATTCCGCCCAGGTGGTGAGGGTTTTCCAGTGTTTTTTGGCGTAGTCCGCATTACCTTCTGCGCGGGCAATGGCGCCTGCCAGCACCAGCATGTTACCGGATTCTTCTACCGGCATGCCTTCGCCGTAGGCTTGTCCGTTGGCGAGTGGATAGGTGCCCAGGTCGTGTGCAGCGTAAGGTTGTGTGTACTTGCCGCTTTCGGAGAAATAGAAGATGCCGTTCATCATGCCTTTCAGCAGGTCCGGGTTGTAGAGCAGGAACAGCGGGGCCGATGGATAGGTAACATCTACCGTATTGATACAACCGTTGCTGAAGTTTTCTTTGGAAAGAAACAGGATATCTCCCTGCGGACTCTTAGCCAGTTTATGCGCGGAAATCGCTTGTCTGTAGGCCAGTTCGCAGAGTTTGGCGTACGTTTCCCCGCCGGCGCTTACGGCATCTTTATACAGCTGCGCATTGAATTTCGCGCATTTGTCGAGGATGGAAGCGTAATCCGTGTAAGCAGCATTCAGTTGTTTGTCGATGGTTTGGGTAGCATCATTTTTCCACCATGCTTTCAGGTTGGTATTGAAATACTGTAAAGCGTAAAGATCATCGTAGCCGAGCAGGAACAGTTGTTCTTTCGGCGTGGCGTTTACCGTGCCCAGGTCCACAGCGGTGCTAAGCACCAGTTGCTTATCCTGTTTGGTGCTGGCGGTGGTGCCGTTGGCAAATGCGGCCATGGCATCCCCTGCGTTGCTGATATATTGTACCGGGCGTGTGGCGGTGGGTGTGGCTACATACATATAACCCCAATCTATCCGCAGGTCGTCGCCTTTCTTTTTCAGTATTGGCTGTTCTTTAGTGCCGGCTTTCAGAATAGAAAGCTGGCCGTTGGTATATTTAGTAGCAGTAACTGCCTGTGCGGGCACGTTTACGCTGATGTTGGTAGAGGCGCCAAAGTATACCTGCACATTATGGGCAGCGTTGTCGTTGGAGGTTACTTTATAAGAGATGTAAGAAACGGGCCTCGACAGCAGCATCAGGTCGTCCATCAGCAAGGGCGAGGTAAAGGTGAGGGTTACATCTGCTTTGCCGCAGGTGAACTGGTAGCTGGTTTGGGTGGCGTTGATGTTCACCGCTGTCTGAATCCCTTTCTCTATGTCTTTGTTGCCCGGCGGTGGTACCAAACGCGCAATGCCGGCATCCAGGAAGGCGCCGCCGGCGGTATTCAGGATGTGTACGGCCAGTACATTGCCTTTGGGCTTTAACTTGCTTTTTACGGCATCCGGTATTGGTTTGTAGATGTACTGATTCAGCCAGCCTTTATGCCCGTAAATTTCCTCCCCGTTGAGGTATACGGTAATATTATCATCATGAGAGATTTTCAGGAATAACTCCGCGGCGCTCAGGTCGCCCGCGTCAAAGGTTCTCCTGGTCCACAGCTCCTTGCTTTCCCAGCGGGTACCGCCGGAGGCCACGTTATCGCCGAATGGCGCTTTTCCTGATTTCCAGGCTTTGTCGTCAAAGGAGGCCGCCATCCAGCCGTCCGCAGGGGCGGTTTCGGTATACTTCACCTGGTATGGCGCTTCATCGCTGGTAGCGGCTATGGCCTGGTAGCTCTGTTCGTTTTGTCCCAGCACCCTGTAAGTAACGCCATCTACCTTCACCAATCCGGTCAGCGATTGAGCCGCGCCAGTCCAGTGTTTGGTGGTGCTGCCATTCAATTCGTCGGTAGCCGACCAGATACTGAAATAAGGATCATGCGTAATCAAAGGATAAGACGGAGCCTTTTGTTGTGCCACAGCGCTGCCGCCGATGCCCAGCAGGGCCAAAAATGCGAGTGTTTTCACCATAACGTGATTTGATAAATCGATTAAGCGTATAAAGTACAGTTAATAAAAGTATTACATTTTCCGGGGGATTCATAACCGTTCATAAAAAAACCTCCCCGTTACTGGTATATCGTCCATCAACGTGGTTAGTACTAGCTGTCGAAAAAAATATCTCCGGAGAAAAAAAGGAAAAGGGGAAACACAAAAAAAACGCAAACCCTACTCCCGCCTTGGAGGCCCTGAGAAGCCTTGTCAGTACGTTTTCGGATCTGCGCGTATCTTAAATTAATTAAATGCGGTGCCTATAAGGAGCGCAAAAATACACTTTTACATTAAATTCTTCGCTAAATCTTGGGGAATAACGCAAACCATTCCGGCCGCGAACGGATCAATGTGGCAATGCCCCATATCAGCAACGCCATACCCAGCGCGCCCCACGCCTTCTTATCCTTCCAGCTCCAACCCAGCACTACCGGCAGCTCCCAGTACTTGATCAGCAAATACACCAGCAACCCGCCCATGCCTATCCAGGTAAGTAACAGCATGCCCAGCTGCGATCCCGTTACCACTACCCCAAAAAGAAAGCCCAGCGTAACCACCTGCAGCCAGATATAATTTTTACCCCCGCTGTGGATCACGTCTGCAATGGAAATAAACAACAAGGCGCCTGTGAGGAAAATGGTCAGCATCAGCAAGGCTTCCCTCAGCACTACCGGCAGCAATAACAATACGCCCCATACCACCAGGGATATGAGCACATAAGTGGCTGCACGCTGATCTTTGGGCCGTAACCGCTCGTAGGTAAACGGAAACAGCAAACGGCTCAATGCCTTTTCCATGCTCCGCAACGGCGGCAACGTAAATATCCCGATCATCGCTGGCACAATCACCTCATACGGATACCACACATCCGCGCATACCTGCATTACCCACAACACGGCGCCCGAAGTAAGGATCGCCGGTACGGATACATATAAAAATGCCTGCAACGGCGTGTTATAATGATCAAAACTCTGCAGGATGATATGCGTATACTGCTTCGCAAAATAACGGCGTGTAAGGATAGCCGTTAGTTGTGTCCACAACAGCACCAACGCCACGTGAATCACAATGGTACGGATGATCAGCTCCGGGATCAGCGGCCCCCAGTAAATGCCCGCCAGCGCTACTATCAGCAACTCCCAGCTAAGCATCTGCGGCGAAAATAACCGCCGGTAAAAGGGATACAGATGCCGCACCAGCCATTGCCAGGCGCCCGGCAGGTACCTGCCAATCAACTGCACGGCCGCAAAAGCCCCTACCAGCGCCGCCAGTCCCAGCAACAGCCTCGAAGCGGTAAACACACCCCTGAGCGCCTGCAAACGCGAAGGCTTCTTAATGGTATAGGTCAATTCAGTATTCGTTAGCAACTCCGTTGCCAGCAACTTACCCTGTTCAGGCGAAATAGCTCCCAACGCCGGCTGATGCACGCGCCAGAAACTGTCTGCCTCCGCAGGACTCGCCCAGGTATTCAAGGTGCCATATTGATACAATAACGTTCTTTGCTCAGAACTAAGAGAGGCCAGGATCTTCGCCAACGCAGCATCTGTTGCAAATGCCGCCTGACTGAAGGTTAACAGGAACAGGAATATTTTTATGATACGCATAGATAGTATCAAAAATAATAAAAAAATTCACTTTGCAAAAAAGAAGAAGCGGATAGCTGAACAGCCACCCGCTTCCTTTATCTTAAAAACATTTTTTTATAACCCCGCTCCCAGCCAGCTGTCTGGTACCGGTTGCAGCTTACTGCCGTTCACGCTGTATTCCAGCTTCAGCGTGTATCCGCCTCCCCCTTCTACAAACGCCACTTTAATAGGATGCCATCCTTTCTCCAGCGCTACCTGCCCGCTTTTCTGCAACGGCGCATGCCAGCCATCGTTGTTCACCACTTCCTGGTCATCGATATATAATACGGCGCCATCATCTGCCGTCAGGTAAAAACTGTAGATGCCGGTAGCCGGCACATTGATATAACCATACACCCGCGCACCAAACGGACCGCCGCCCTTACCCATTCCTTCGGGAATAATGGCATTGCTCACACGCATGGAGCTATCGGCCTGCTCCTTGATCTTGGTAGCGCTTTTGTAGGCGCCCTCAACATAATCCAGCTTCAAACCCGGCCGCGCATCTTTTACCACGGTAGCTTTGCGGTAGGCCTCTTTGCGGTAACGAAGGGTATAAATATCGCCCCGGTTGCCCGCAGGACTGAAAGCCGCCAGCCTGATCGTTTGCGGCTCACGGATCACGTAGTTGTCCGGTAACACGGCGGCCTGCCCACCGGGAATAGTACCATCCGTTGTATAGCGGATAGTCATGTCCGTTAGTGGCTTCTTCACATGGAGCGTCACTTCGTCTACAAACACATTATCTTCTGTAAAACCATCCAGGTCAGGTAAACGGTAGTGCACACCCAGCAAATCCAGGCGTTTGTATTGTTCGTTGAGGCGTTGCAGGTAGTGATCGTACTCATTCCGGTTGGTCCATAATACTTCTGCCAGCGCAGTCATACGCGGCATAAACATATAGTCGGCGCGTTTCTCGGAAGGAATGTATTCTGTCCACATATTCGCCTGCGCACCCATGATGTGCGTAGCCTCATCGGCCGTTAAGCCTTTTGGCACCGGCTGAAAATGATATACATTATAAATGGAATTACGATCCGGAACCGCATCAAAATACAGCGGGTTGCCCGGTGTCATGATCACGGAGTTGCCATGCCGTGCCGCTTTCACAGGGGCATCCGGCACCCAGGAGCGCCAGTACATCAGCACCGCAGTAGGACTGATACCTCCTTCCAGAATTTCATCCCAGCCAATCAGCACTTTTCCTTTTGAGTGGAAAAACTTTTCCATGCGCTTCACAAAATAACTCTGCAGCTCTTCTACCGTTTTCAGGTTATTGGCCTTCATTACTTCGGCACACAGCGGAGAAGCAGCCCAGCTGGTTTTCTCTACTTCATCGGCGCCGAGGTGAATATATTTTGAAGGAAACAACGCGGCGATTTCTGTAAACACATCTTCTGCAAAAGCAAAAGTAGATTCGTTACACGGGCAAATAGGCGTGGAAAAATTCTTGCCCCAGCCTATTTCACCACTGCAGGCAAGAAAAGGATACGCCCTGATAGCGGCCATCATATGACCAGGCATATCAATTTCAGGAATAATTTCCACCTGCCTGTCGGCCGCATAGCGGATTATATCCTTCATCTGCTCCTGCGTATAAAAGCCGCCATACAGCGTTTTACCATCTTTATGAATAATATGCTGCGTATCAATAGCCATGTCCGGATTGGTAGCGGCCATCTTCATACAAACAGAATCCTGGTTATTAAATTCCCTCCAGGCGCCCTGTGTAGTAAGCAACGGGTACTTTTTTATTTCTATGCGCCAGCCCTGATCATCGGTCAGGTGCAGGTGCAGCTTATTCATTTTATATAACGCCAGCAGGTTGATATATTTTTTGAGATAATCAACAGAGAAGAAATGACGCGATACATCCAGGTGCATCCCACGCCAGCCGTAGGCCGGGTGATCTTTCACCAGCATAGCCGGGATGGCGATGCTTTTTAACGCCGCCGCATGCGCTCCTTCAATGGAAGCAGGCATCAGCTGTCTTAATGTTTGAATGGCACGGAAAAATCCCGCCGGTGTGCGGGCGGTGATCAGCAACTGCTGCTCACTCACGTCCATCGTATAATCTTCCTCGCCGGCAAGCGCAGCATTCTGCTGCATCACAATAGCGCCTTTTACGGGCTTCTTTGTTACCCGCAAGGATGCTCCCAATGCCTGCGCAAATAAAGATTGCAGCTGCGCCGCTTCGGTAGAAAATTGCGCCCGGTTGGCCGGCAACACCAGTTTGGTAGCAGGTGTAATGACAAATGAGCCGGTCCTGGCCTCCAGTTGTTGCGGATAAGGAATTAAGGGATAGCGCTCAGATTGCGCAAAAGTAGCCTGCATCAGTAAACACAAAGCCCCTGCAAGCAAAAAAATCTTCTTCATAAAAAATCTCATTAAAGCATGATGTCCAAAGGGCAAACCTAATAAGAAACAAGGCCCCAAACTAATGGGATCTTCACTTATCATGCAGCTATATTCATCTCTGACAGATGTTAATCTTTATAATCTGTGATCTTCAGCAGTTCAAAAAACTCGGCTTCCCGCAGTTCCCTTACTTCGCCGGGTTGCATGTCTCCCAGCAACAGGTTTTCGATAGACACGCGGATCAGCCGCTGGCAGCGGTGATGCACCGCTCCTACCATTTTACGCACCTGGTGAAATTTCCCTTCGGTTAACGTGATCAGCAGCCAGGTATGCGGTACTTTAATAGGCAACTCCCGTGGGTGATCGAACAGTCCCTCCGGGCGCGTTACTATTTCCACGCGGCACGGCGTGGTAATGTACTCCTCGCCTTCCCCCACGCAAATAGGCACCCCTTCTTTCAAACGTTGCAGGGTGGCCTCGTTCATCTCGCCTTTTACTTTTACGAGATACGTTCTTTCATGCGGTACCTTCCCCTGGAACAATAACCGCGTCACCTTTTTATTGGTGGTCAATATCAGCAACCCTTCGGAGTGATTGTCCAGCCGGCCAATGGCATGGGTGCCCTCCGGGAAATCAAACGGCAGCTCCCCCAGCAACCTCACATCGTGAGAGCTGACAAACTGCGACACCATATCAAAAGGCTTGTTAATAATGAAGTATCTGTGCATAAGAGGCTGCAAAGTAAGTTATATCAGCAGGATATCGATCCGGTGCGCCTGTACCAGCTGCTGCTGATTGGACCAGGAGAATATCGTAAAGTATCCATCCTGCGAGGCTACCAGCGCCTGTGAATCGTGCTGGTCGTGTACAAACTGTGCAGCGGACAAATGCCGCGTTCCCCCGATGGCAGACGGATGTATCAGCGTAGGCACGCCGCCTTCTATCGGCTCGGCCAGCAATACTTTATCAACCGGCCAGGCATCTTTGGCCCGGGTAATCTTAGCCCCGAAGGCCAGTAACTCCTGCTGGTCGTTTACAATAGTGGCGCCGTCTACAGCGGTAAGTCCGGTGATATTCTCCACTTCGCGGCGAAGTGCATTCTGCCAGAAAATTTCGGTCACGCTTTTTCCGTCATAGCGCAGCAAATCGGCCACCCCTGAAAAGGCAGGGCTGATGGGATATTGAAGCGGGTGAATGATAGATTCGCGCCAGGCGTCGCTGTTGGAAGGCGTTACCAGCAAAATACCACCCCGCTTGTGCGCGCGCATCGACACGGCAATTTGTATCAATACATTCACGCTGTTGTTCCATAAACAGGAAGGCGTTAAGCCCAGCAGGGACTTCAGGATCGGCGGACTGTCGGGCAGCAACCCGCTGTCTTCGTTCACCACCTTCACCTGGTCGCCACGGAGCATGGCCACATTGGTAAACTTGCCCAATCCGGCCGCACGGCGGTGTTTCACCACCAGCAGGCCCGGCTCCGATACATCCAATACAAAACAGAGGTTGGGTAATTTTATGGTAGTGCCCCATACGTGCAGCTCATCGCCCACCGGCCATACGCCAATATGAATGCCAGGGCGTTCCACGCCCGGCGCCAGTTTCGTGAGCAACTGCGGCGTAAGCAGCAGGGGTTTCTCAAAAAGCAGGGGCTTGCCGGCCTGTGAAGGCGGCAAAAACGCCAGGGAAATCCGGATGGCGTTCCCTTCTTCCTTGCGCAAGCTGGCCCAAAAGGCCACGTCAATGATCTTTTCCACCTGCCAGGCTGCCGGCACAGTAGCCAGATCATCTTCTCCATTCTCCTTCGCAGCGCAAAGATGTTTCTTAAAATGTGCTTCTATCGTTCCGGCCACCTTTGCAGCGGCCTGGTATGTTGCGTCGTTTGCTATTTCCATAAATCCTGGTCACATTTAATCGTCCTTATATAATATTAAACCGCTAATTTAAATCATTTCGGAATAGCAGGAAGCATGTGAACTTTTCTGTCCCTGCTGTTGTTTCTCTACCTAACGACCATTTTCCTTCCTGGCGTGAACACCATCAGCAATCTTCATCGTTCCCAATTCACTACACCCAAAACTCCATTTGTATGAAGAGTAGAATGCTTATGCTGTTAGGTATGCTCCTGACCGGATGGCTGTCATCCGCCACTGCACAAAAGAAACCAAACATTATTATCCTCATGTCCGACGATACCGGCTGGGGCGATCTTGGCCCCTATGGCGGCGGCGAAGGCCGGGGAGCGCCCACCCCTTCATTCGACCAGATGGCCCGGGAAGGGATGCTGTTCTGGGACTTTTACGGTCAGCCCAGTTGCACACCCGGCAGGGCGGCAGCCATTACAGGCCGCATTCCCAACAGGAGCGGTATGACCACTGTAGCCTTCCCCGGCGATGGCGGCGGGCTCCCAAAAGAAGAATGGACCCTTGCCTCCGTACTGAAAACAGCGGGATATGCCACCTTCTTTGCCGGCAAATGGCACCTCGGCGAAGCAGATTATGCTATGCCTATTGCCCACGGGTTTGATGTAATGAAAAATGTAACCCTCTACCATCTCAACGCATATACTTATGCAGATCCGAAATGGAACGCGGATATGCCCGCTGCGCTGCGCGACCGCTGGGCCAAAGGCACGAAAGGCGCGCTGGAAGGCGAAGCTGGTAAAGGTTTCCGTGAAGTAAAGAAAATCGACGGCTCCGTGATTCCTTATCTCGACGAAACCACCGAAAATGAATCCATTAAATGGCTGGAACAGGCGGCCAAAGGCGACAAACCATTCTTTATGGAGATTTGTTTCGCTAAAAACCACCAGCCCAACCTTCCACACCCCGACTTTGTAAATAAATCTACCGGAAAAAATAAATATGCCGATTGCGTAGTGGAACTGGATACCCGCGTAGGCCAGATCATGGAGAAGATCCGCAGCCTCGGCATTGCAGAAAATACCCTGGTGGTGTACACTGTTGATAACGGTACCTGGCAGGATGTGTATCCCGATTGCGGCTACACGCCGTTCCGTGGTACCAAGGGAACTGTTAGAGAAGGCGGTAACCGCATCCCCACTATCATGTGGTGGCCCGGTACTATCAAAGCCGGCAGCCAGAATCATGACATCCTCGGCTCCCTCGACTTTATGGCCACCTTCGCATCATTGGCAGGTGTCAGTCTTCCTCAAAACGACCGCGGCGGAAAACCCATCATCTTCGATAGCTACGATATGTCGATGGTATTGAAAGGTACCGGTAAATCAAAACGCACTACCTGGATGTACTTCACAGAAAATGAACTTTCTCCCGGCGCCATACGCATCAGTCAGTTCAAAGCAGTATTTAATTTAAGGGGAGATGGCGGCCAGGCTACCGGCGGTCTCGCAGTAGACGCTAACCTCGGATGGAAAGGCGAAGAAAAATATGTGGCTACCGCCTCGCAAATCTTCGACCTGTGGCAGGATCCCCAGGAAAGGTATGATCTCTTCATGAACAACTTCACAGAAAAAACCTGGTTTCTTCCAAACATACAGGACGAAATCACGGAGTTTATGAAAACATACGCAAAATATCCTCCCCGCAAACTGCAAAGTAATATTTATACCGGCCCGATTACGATCACGGATTATGAAAGACTGGAAATCATAAAAGAAAAGATCAAAAATTATAAAGTAGGTACCGGCGGCGGCATGTAACTTTTTAAATCTTTTAATAAACGCGGTGGACGAAGCTCCGCCGCGTTTATTAAAAGCTAAAATAATATTAATAGCGGCGAATTTACGGCTAACAAGCTATCTGGAAATCAAGTAATTTGAGATTACTTGTAACCACGTATGGAAATAAATACTTACAATGAGAGGGAACTTTTGTTGAGCCTCGCTCAGGGCAACGATCATGCCTTTGCGGGTGTATTCCATCACTACCGTCATCGCATATACGCAATTGCCTTCCGCCTGCTCAATTCTACTTCACAAGCTGAGGATATTGTACAGGATGTTTTTCTGAAGATGTGGCTCAAGCGGTATGAACTCCATGAAATCAGTCACTTCAAAGCATATCTCTTTACTACTACCCGTAATCATATTTTCACATCCATGAAGCTGCTGGCCCGTGAACAGCTCATGGAATCCGAGCTGTCGGCCGCCATGGTACCGGATGTAAGAGACGTTCATGTCATCCATAAAGAATATGAACAGATCCTGCAACATGCCATCGCCCAGCTTCCACCCCAACAGGAACTGATCTATAAACTCAGCAAGGAAGAAGGCCTGAAAAGAAATGAAATCGCCGACCGCCTCCAGCTAAGCCCTGAAACCATTAAAGTACACCTGGCCAATGCCATGCGCTCTATCCGCGCATTTTGCCTCACCCGCATGGACCTCAACACCTTCCTTCTCCTGGTTTGGATTTACAGTTAAATATTTTTTTTTAAAAGCACTAACCCATGTGCTTCTTTTTATAGTCTCCTTATTCAAATCGCTATTCATGACAGTATCCCGATTCAGATACCTGTTTGATCGTTACTATAGCCGGCAATATACACCGGAAGAAAAAAAGGAGTTTATGCTCCTGATGGAGCAGTCAACACATGACGAAGAACTTAAAGAACTACTCGATGAACTGCTCCGGCAGGCAGATGAGGACAGCAGCGCCATGCCGGACGATACCGCCGCCAACATGCTGCAACAGATCATGCAAACCAGCAACAGCGAGCCACAGCCGGCCCCTGTGCACAGGATAGCAGTATGGAAACGCGCAGCTATAGCCGCCTGCGTGCTCGGCGTACTTGCACTGGCGGGCTATAAACTGTATGTAAAAAGCAGCACTGTTAACACAGCGGTTGCCAGCAACCATGCTCCTGCCCGTAAAGAGGAACACGCCCGCCTGGTACGTGGCGATGGCGCGGTGATAGACCTGGAACAACATAAAGATGAAGCAGTAGATGTGCAATCCGGCGTATCCGTTGCCCGCAAAGGCAACACCCTTGCCTATAACAGTAGCGCCACCATCACGCCTACCATCAATACCCTCTATACTAATAAAGGAGGTACCTACCAGCTAATATTACCCGATGGCACCAAAGCATGGCTCAACGCCGCCTCTTCCATCCGTTTCCCCACCGCATTCACCGACAGCACCCGCGAAGTAACTATCCAGGGAGAAGTATATTTTGAAATAGCGCATCAGGCCAGTCAGCCTTTTATTGTGAAAGCCAACAACATGAAAATAGCGGTACTGGGTACCCACTTTAATGTGATGGCATATGAAGAAGAACAAAACATCTGCACCTCCCTGCTGGAAGGCGCCGTAAACATCATCAGCGGAAACACGGTAAGGCAAATAAAACCCGGCCAGCAGGCGCTCGTAAACCGCGATCATCGTGGTATCAGCATCAGCAACGCCGATGTAGATGCAGCAATCGCCTGGAAAGAAGGCCGCTTCGAATTCAATGGTAACATCAAAAGTATTATGCGCGAACTGGCCCGCTGGTACGATGTGCAGTTTATCTATGAAGGCGAGCTGACAAATAAAGCGTTCGCCGGCACCTTCTCCCGCCACGACAGCCTGAAAGATATTTTGCAACAACTGGAATTAACCGGCAGTATTCATTTCAACATCAACGATAAAACAATTACAGTAAGTCCTTAACACCACGCGCATTTTTAGTTATGAAAAAAGAAATAAGTCAGCCAAAATCAACGACAGCTTAACATTTAAAGCTATTTACCGGCAGTGAATAATTACCAGCGGCCTGCTCGCACTGGCGTAGCTATGCCCTTATGTTCCTGTTACGTTATCAACCTTAATAACATGCTAAATCGCAGTAAAAAATGATGCAAACTTCTCTGAAAGTCCGCCATAACTGGTGGCATGTTTCATCGAACCAAAAACTATTATGCTTTATGAAACTAACCTTTCTGCTGCTGCTCGCCGCCGTTCTCCAGGCCCACGCCACCGGCTATGCGCAGCCCGTTACGCTGCACGTAAAAGCAGCCCCCCTCACGGAAGTGATTAAATCTATCAGGAAGCAAACCGGGTATGTATTTGTATTTGACCTGCAAATGGTGGAAAATGCCAAACCGGTTAACTGCTCACAGGACAACGTACCCCTGGAGCGCCTGCTGGACGACATCTTCCGGGACCAGCCTCTCACCTGGACTATCGTTAAAAAAACAATTATCCTTAAAAAGAAACCCCTCATCGTCTCCACCGTTCCCACCGGCACGGTGCGTATAAAAATAAAAGGACAGGTAACGGAAAACAGCGGCACCCCCATGGTAGGCGTGTCCGTTGTTAATAAAACATCCCGCACCAACGCCCTCACCGACGAACTGGGTATCTTCACCATAGAAGCCAATGTGGGCGACAGCCTCCTCTTTACCATGATCGGTATGCAGCCGCAAACAGTACAGGTGAAGAACGACAAACTCCTGAAAATAACGATGCAGCAAAAAGTATCGGATGTAGGTGAAGTGGTGGTGGTAGCCTATGGCACCCAGAAAAAAACCAGCATGGTGAGCGCGGTAACCAGCATCAATCCAAAAGAACTGAAAGGCCCTACCAGCAATCTTACCACCATGCTCGCAGGCCGCCTGTCTGGTGTAATATCCTACCAGCGCAGCGGAGAACCCGGCAGGGACAACGCCAGCTTCTTTATACGCGGTATCACCACTTTTGGAACCGGTAAAGTGGATCCGCTCATCCTCATAGATGGAATGGAATCCAGCACCAACGACCTCGCCCGCCTGCAGCCGGATGATATAGCCGGGTTTTCTATTCTGAAAGATGCCACCGCATCCTCCCTCTATGGCGCCAGGGGCGCTAACGGCGTAGTATTGGTAACGACCAAATCCGGCGTGGAAGCAAAAACATCTTTTAATGTACGCTTCGAAAACTCCATCTCCAGCAATACCCGCAACTTCCAGTTTGCAGACAACATCACCTATATGAAACTGGCCAATGAAGCCGTGCTTACCCGGTTTCCACTGCAGGATGTTCAATACTCCCAATCTAAAATAGACCATACTGCCGCCGGCGATGATCCGTTGCTGTATCCGAATAATAACTGGATCGAACAACTGATCAAAGACTACACCGTCAACCAACGCACTAACTTCAACCTGAAAGGCGGCGGAAAAGTAGCCCAGTTCTATATTGCAGGTACTTATAACGTCGACAATGGCGTGCTAAACGTGGATCAGCGGAATAATTTCAACAGCAACATCAAACTAAAAAACTATTCGCTCCGCTCCAACGTAAACATTAACCTCACCCCCACTTCGCAGGCAATTGTACGTACCTACGGCCAGTTCGATGATTATAACGGACCAGTAGGCGGCGGCGCAGGACTCTTTTCACAAACTATATGGGCCAACCCCGTAATGTTCCCCGCCGTTTATCCCGCCAGCTATGCACCGCAATTAAAACATCCATTGTTTGGTAACGCCATCAAACCAGGCTCCCCCAGCCTGCCCGGCAACGGAAGTAACCTCTATAATAACCCTTACGCCAACTCCGTTTCCGGTTACCAGCAATACAACACCTCTACACTGCTGGTACAACTGGAACTGAAACAGGACTTAAAATTCCTGCTCCCCGGCCTCACCGCGCGCATGATGGGTTATACAGAACGTTACTCCTACTTCGATGTAACACGCAGGTACACCCCTTACTTTTATACCATGAGGTATGATCAGTTCACAAAAGAACCGGTGCTCACTTCACTCAACACCAATGGTACCGAATACCTGGGCTATGAGCCCGGCAATAAAGTGCTGAACACTACCGCATACATGGAAGCGGCGGTTAACTACAACCAGCAGTTCAATAAAGTACATAACGTGTCCGGTATGCTCATCGGCCTGGTACGCAACTACCTCACCGCCAACGCCGGTACACTGCAAACATCCCTGCCACACCGCAACCAGGGCGTGTCTGGCAGGTTTACCTACGACTACGACAGCCGCTATCTTGCAGAATTTAACTTTGGATACAATGGCTCCGAAAGATTCGCCAGCAACCACCGCTTTGGATTCTTCCCCTCCGCCGGTATCGCCTGGAACCTTCAAAACGAAGCGTTCTTTAAACCATTCTCCAAAACAATCGATAAACTGAAACTCCGCGCCACCTACGGACTGGTTGGTAACGACCAGATCGGAAATGAAGATGACCGCTTCTTCTACCTGTCGGATGTAAATATGAACGACAATTCCAAAGGCGCCTCCTTCGGAGAAAGAAGAAGCTACTACCGCAATGGCGTATCCGTGAACCGTTATGAGAACCGCGACATCACCTGGGAAAAATCATACAAAACAAACCTCGGTATGGAGGTCGGCCTCTTCAACGCCATGAACATCACCCTGGACGTATACCAGGAAAACCGGAAAAATATCCTCATGACACGGAGCACCATTCCCAGCACCATGGGGCTCAATGCCGCCACACAGGCTAATGTTGGCGAGGCCTCCGGTAAAGGCGTGGATCTCTCGGTCGACTATACGAAAAGTTTCAACAACAACTCCTTCGTACAGTTCCGCGGTAACTTCACCTACGCTACCAGCAAGCTGCTCGTAAATGAGGAACCCATTTACCCGGAAGAATACCGCTCACGGGTAGGACATCCCCTTTCCCAAAGCTGGGGTTATATTGCAGAACGGTTATTTGTAGATGAACAGGAAGTAGCCAATTCGGCCTACCAGAACTGGGGACAGGCAGTAATGGGCGGAGATATCAAATACCATGATGTAAACGGCGACGGGCAAATCAACAGCTCCGATGCGGTGCCCATCGGGTTACCTACCACACCGGAAATTACTTATGGCTTCGGGTTTTCTTTTGGTTACAAACAACTGGACCTTAGCTTTTTCTTCCAGGGATCTGCCCGTTCTTCCTTCTTTATCAGCTCTTACCAAATTTCACCGTTTGTGCTGAACGAAGGCGGCCAGCATGGCCTGTTACAAGCCATTGCGGATGATCACTGGAGCGAAAGTAACCGCAACCTCTACGCCATGTGGCCACGCCTCAGCGACTACTTTGTGAACAACAACAATCAAACGTCTACCTGGTGGATGCGCAGCGGCGATTTTCTCCGGTTAAAATCCCTCGAAATGGGATACACCTTTTCCAAACGCCTGCTGGACCGCGTACACATGACCAACGCACGCATCTACGCCAACGCCTCCAATCTTTTTGCGATCAGCAAATTTAAAACCTGGGATCCCGAAATGGGAGGCAACGGACTTGGCTACCCGGTACAAAGGGTTATTAATATGGGAATAACCCTGGGACTTTGATTCACCGCTTAACTGTGCAAATATGAAACATACCAATACGCTCAATATACGCCGGTACCTGCAATGGTGCGGATTATGCATACTCCTTTTCTCTGCCGCTTCCTGTAAAAAATTCCTCGATGTAGTACCCGATAACGTGGCTACTATCGACAACGCTTTTACCATGCGCGCAGAAGCAGAAAAATACCTCTTTACCTGTTACTCCTATCTTCCCAACAGTGCGGACCTCTCCACGAATCCTGCCCTCGTGGCCGGCGACGAATTCTGGATGGTACGCCCATACAGCACCAGCGAAACACCCTGGCAGGTGGCACAGGGCTTCCAGAGCGCCAACAACGTGTATATGTCCACCTGGGGATGGTATTACAAGGCGCTGCGCGACTGTAACATCTTCCTGGAAAATATCCATAAAGTGGTAGACATGCGCCAGAGTGAAGTAGACCGCTGGAGTGCAGAAGTGATGTTCCTCAAAGCATATTACCACTGGCTGCTGGTCCGCCAATATGGCCCCGTTCCCGTGATCCGGTACAACCTGCCCATTTCCAGCACCGCTGAAGAAACTAAAGTGCCACGCGAACACGTGGACACCGTATTCAACTACATCTCGCACCTGCTGGACACCGCCGCAGCCGGGTTGCCGGAAATCATCGCCGACAGGTCTACAGAACTGGGACGCATCACCAAACCGATTGCACTCGCCATCAAAGCACGCATATTGGTGACCGCTGCCAGTCCCCTGTACAACGGCAACATCGATTACACCGCTTTCAAAAATTCCGACGGTGCGCCGCTGTTCAATACCGCCTTCGATGCCAACAAATGGAAAGTGGCCGCCGATGCTTGTAAAGCAGCCATCGACGTATGCGAACGCACCAGCATGCTGCTCTATACCTTCAGCGAGCTGGGGGTAACGTTGTCGGATACACTCACCCGGCAAATGTCTATCCGCAACAGCACCTGCGAACAATGGAACCCGGAAATCATCTGGGCCAATCCCAGTGTAAGCACCTATGAAATACAACGGCAGGCTATGCCCCGCCTTGATCCTGCCCGCATAGGCAATGAATCGGTACTCGGCAGCCTGGCGCCCACCATGAAAATAGCAGAGCAATTTTATACCGACAAAGGCGTGCCCATGAACGAAGATAAAACCTTCGACTATGCCGGTCGCCTGAAACTCAGAACAGCCGTAAAAGCAGAAGGAGAACTCATACAGGAAGGATATACCACCGCGGCCATGCACTTCAACCGCGAGCCGCGCTTCTACGCAGATCTCGCATTCGACGGAGCCATATGGATGATGCAAAAGAAAATGTTCCATATAGAATCCAAAGCAGGTCAATGGCAAACACGGAAAAATATTTACGATAATAACACTACCGGCTACTTCGCCAAAAAACTGGTGAACTGGAAAAATGAAATCCTCGAAGGACAGGGCCTCTTTGTAGAAACCCACCCCTGGCCGGAAATGCGACTCGCCGACCTGTACCTGCTGTACGCAGAAGCACTGAATGAAGCAGAAGGCCCGCAACCCGCAGCTTTTACCTACATCGATAAAGTACGGGCCCGCGCAGGATTACCAGGCGTACAAGCCGCATGGACGGCCTACTCCAGGCAACCCGGAAAATACCAGACCAAGGAAGGCTTCCGCCAGATCGTGCAGCAGGAAAGACTAATAGAACTCGCCATGGAAGGCGCCCGCTTCTGGGACCTCCGCCGCTGGAAAAAAAGTATGGAAGAACTGAACAAACCGGTTACCGGCTGGGACGTAGACCAGTCAGATCCCGTGTTCTACTACCGCGTAAGAACCCTGTACCGGCAAACATTCCAGACCCGCAATTACCTGTGGCCGCTGGAAAACTGGGACCTGCTCAACAATCCAAAACTGGTGCAGGGCTTTGGATGGTAATCTTTCATTTACTAAAAACGCACAACATGAACATCAATAAATATATCCTGCCGCTTGCCTGCTTACTGCTGGCAGCCGCCTGCAAAAAAGAAACACATGAGCCGGTAAATACCTCCGGTGAAAAACCTGGCGTCATTACAAATCTCAGCGTTACCAATATGCCAGGCGCCGCAAAAATTACCTACAGCCTGCCCGACAACAAGGATATCCTGTATGTAAAGGCCCTGTATGATATCAGGCCGGGAGAGAAACGCGAAATAAGATCATCTTACTATAATAACTTCCTAGTGGTAGATGGCTTTGGCGACTCCGCCAGCCACGAAATAGCCCTGTACGTGGTAAGCCGTAATGAAACCGCCTCGGATGCAGTAAAGACAACCATCAAGCCGTTGTCGCCGCCCATGCTGATTGTACGCAAATCACTGGAGATAAAAGCAGACTTCGGCGGTATCAACATCAGCTTTAAAAATGATACCAAAGCAGATATCGCCATCGTTGCACTCACCACCGATTCCCTGGGCGCATTCAGCTCTTCGGATGTTCATTACACCAAACTGGAAGGTGGTAACTATTCCATCAGGGGCTTCGCAGCAGAAAAGAGAAAGTTTGGATTTTTTGTGAGAGACCGATGGGGCAACCAATCGGATACCCTTATGCAGGAATTGACGCCCATCTTTGAAAAACTATTGGATAAAGCAAATTTCAGGGAAGTGAAATTACCGGGAGATGTGGACTACGGCTGGGGCCTGCCTATCTCCAACCTATGGAACGGAACATTATGGCACTCGGCAGATAAACTCGACGGCATGCCCATGTCTATCACGTTCGATCTCGGCGTAACGGCGCAACTGAGTCGTATCACCCTGTGGCAACGCCCTAATGAATGGATTTACCTGCAGAACAATGTCCGCAAGTTTGAAATATGGGGCTCCACCAATCCCGCCTCCGATGGCAGCTGGGACAGCTGGACCCGCCTCGTGGAACATACTGTAATCAAGCCTTCCGGCTTGCCCGTAGGACAAAAAACACAGGACGACATAGACGCCAGCATCGCCGGCGAACAAATGACCGTACCCCTGGATGCACCACGCGTAAGGTATATCCGCGTGAAAATACTCCGTACCTGGACCGACGGCGGATACGCCGCCAACATCCAGGAAATGAAGTTCTGGGGTAACGACAAATGATGATCATCTACCTAAAACAAAATTTATGCGCATCCTTCATTCTATCATATTATATAGTGTACTGCTGACAGCCATCAGCGCCTGCACCAAACAAAGCGACTATAAAAAATACCTGGGCAACGGTGAAATCCTTTACACCGGTAAAGCAGATTCCTTGCTGGTACATTCAGGCCGCAACCGCGTACAGCTGTCGTGGCTCCTGATCTCCGATCCAAAGATCAGCCGCGCAAAAATCTACTGGAACAACCACAAAGACTCCGCTATGCTCGATATTAAACGCACCAGCGGCGTAGACACCATCCGCTACGTTATCAATAATCTCGAGGAACGGGCCTATACGTTTGAAGTGTATAACTTCGACCGGGACGGCAACACCTCCGTAAGATCAGAAGCCACCGGTTTTGTATATGGTAGTTTTTATGAAGATGCCCTGCTGACCAGAGCCTTCAGCAACGCGGAAATGAAAGACGGCAACGCGGAAATAAGCTGGGCCAACATCGACACCACCGGCGGTATCATCGGTATGCAACTGCAATACACCACCGCCGACAATGTAGCACATGACACCGTTATTGCCGCAGAAGCGGAAGGCCAGGTAACCGTTCTTAACAACTATCTTTCCATGAGCACCTTCCGTTACCGTACCTTGTACATGCCGGATAAGCTTTCGGTAGATACCTTTCACACCCCTTATGAAACAAAAGGCGTAAAAGAGAATATCACAGCAACGTATATACGTAACCCGGGCAACCCTTTCGTACTGGACGATACTAAACCGTTTAGCGGCCGCTTCGGACAGGTGAAAGACTGGCAATACAACGCGGAAGCATCCAGGAACGGTACCTATGATAATATCGACGGCACCGGCAGGCTCACCATGTGGATCTGGGGCAACGGCCCTATCACCAACGGCAAAATTTACCAGACCATTACCCTGCCGGCAGGTGAATACCGCTTCGAAGCAGCCGTCTCCAATATAGATAACACCCTGGAAAACACCTGGCTGTTAGTAGCCCAAGGCAACGTCTTACCGGATGTAGACCAGGTAAATACGGCGTTGGGCGCAGCAAGGATTGTAGACAACAACAACAAATACGCCTCTGTTGCCTTCACGCTAACAGCCACCACCACCGTCACCTTAGGATTCACCGGCACCTTTTCCAATCCCGCGGAACAAACCATCCGGATAAGCAACGTATTACTGATCAGAGATAAATAGCAATTGCATCATGAACAAACAACTTAGGAAATTAGGGATCATCCTGCTGTTATGCAGCCCGCTCATCACCCTGCAGGCGCAGGAGAAAAAATGGATCGGACATGAAACACCCGCCGAAAAAGAAAAACGCATGGCCTGGTGGACACACGATCGCTTCGGTATGTTCATCCACTGGGGACTGTACGCCATGCCCGCCCGGCACGAATGGGTGAAACATAACGAAAGACTTACCAACGAACAATACCAGAATTATTTCGACTTATTTAACCCCAACCAGTTTGATCCGAAATCCTGGGCAAAGCAGGCAAAGGCCGCGGGCATGAAGTACGCCGTACTCACCACCAAACACCATGAAGGCTTTTGTCTGTTTGACTCCAGGTACACCGATTATAAAGCCACCAATACCAAAGCCCACCGCGACCTGGTACGGGAATTTGTAAATGCCTTCCGCGCAGAAGGCATCAAAGTAGGGTTCTATTACTCGCTGATCGACTGGCACCATCCCGATTTCACCATCGATGGCGTACATCCGCAACGGGTGGATAACGGCGCCGACAGCACCTACGCACGCCTCAACAAAGGCAAAGACATGAACAAATACCGCCAGTATCTCCGCAACCAGATCACGGAGCTGCTTACCCAATACGGTAAAGTGGATATCCTCTGGCTCGACTTCTCCTATCCCGGCAAAAACGGCAAAGGCAAAGACGACTGGGACGCGGTAAACCTCCTGAAAATGATCCGCAAACTGCAACCCGGCATCATCGTAGACAACCGCCTCAACCTCGAGGAATATGAAGATGGCGCCGACTTCCTCACCCCCGAACAGGTAAAGGTGGAAGAACTGGCACAATACCGCGGCAAAACATGGGAAACCTGTCAAACCTTCTCCGGCTCATGGGGCTATTACCGCGATGAAAACTCCTGGAAAAGCACCCACCAGCTGCTGGAACTTCTCATCGGCTCCGTAAGCAAAGGTGGTAACCTCATCCTCAACGTAGGGCCCACCGCCCGCGGCCTGTTCGACTACCGCGCACAAAGCGCCCTCGGCAACATCGGCGACTGGGTGAAAGGCAACAGCGAATCCATCTACGGCTGCACCTACGCACCGGAGACTTTCGAAACGCCCAAAAACACCATGCTCACCTACAATCCCACCACCAAAAGATTGTACGTACACCTGCTGGAATACAATAACCGCCTCCAGCTACCACAATACAAAGGCAAAATTAAATATGCCCAGCTGCTGCACGACAACTCAGAAGTAAAATTCACCACTGATGGCAACAACGTCACACTGACCCTGCCGGACAAACAACCCAACGTGGAAATCCCCGTGGTCGAGTTGGTTCTTAATTAGCAGGGTGCAGCGAAGGTTGTCTTACTCAGGATTACGCTGATTTTATTGATTTAGGGGATTTGAACACTTTGGATTTTAAAAGATTTGGGGAGATAAAAGCGGAGATGCGGATTTTGTCTTTCCCGCTGATTACGCTGATTATACTGATTTTTAGATTTTGTTTTTTTGATTTAAAATGATTGGGGAGATATAAGCGAAAATATCCGCTTATATCTCCCCAAATCTGTTAAAATCCAAAGTGATCAAATCAGCGTAATCAGTGAAATAAGTTTAATCCTGAGTAAGACAACCTTCGCTTGGAATTTATTATATTTAGTTCATGAAGAAGTATATTTTCCCTGTTCTCACGACCGCTGCATTGCTGGCTGGCATGGCTAACGCGAATGCACAAACGCGCAGCCTCTTTAACTTTAAGGATCTCAGTGGGTGGCATATTGATGTTCCTGCCATGGATAAAGATCCGAACGTGAAAAGCCCGTTCATTGTAAGGGACGGCGTTTTCGTAAGCCTGGCTAACCCACAGGGGCACATTATTACCGATGCCAGTTACGAAAATTTCCGGCTGGAGGTGCAATACCGCTTCCCGGCTAAACCAGGCAACTGCGGTGTACTGGTGTTCGCTTCTACGCCACGGGTATTATATGATATGTTCCCGAAGTCCATCGAAGTACAATTGCAAAACCAGGATGCCGGTGACTTCTGGTGTATAGGTGAAGATATCACCGTACCGGATATGGAAAAACGCAGGGGACCGAAAAGCGAATGGGGAGCTGTAGATGGTAAAAAGCGCCGCATCATCAACCTCACCGATGGCTCCGAAAAACCATTGAAGGAATGGAACACGATGATTGTGGAATGCGTAGGCAACGCCATTAAAGTATGGGTAAACGGCGACCTGGTGAACTATGGCACCAATGCTACTGCCAGCAAAGGACAAATTGCCCTGCAGGCGGAAGGTTCTGAAGTGGAGTTCCGGAAAGTGGATCTCACGCCTATTACTGCCTTCTCCCAAAAAGGACATTGATATGAAATCAGTGGAAGTGGGCGTAGTTATTTCTGCGCCTGGCGCTCCGCCTTTTCTTTTTCTTTCTGTGCTTTTCTTTCCCGCTTTGCCTGTTTCCGGAAATAACCGCGGAACAGGAAGTTGTTCCGTAAGGCCAGCATATTGGTATCCAGTTTCTGGGTACTGCTTTCGAGGTTATAGATCGTTTCTTTAAAGGCGTCCGCCAGCAGGGTGTCCTTTAAAAGCATGCCCACCGGCGCTTCCGGATCATCCAGGTTGGCCCGCACTCCTGCACTGGCCTGCCGTAGCTCCTGCACGGTTTGATTGGCGTTGAGCGCTGCGCTGTTCATTTCGGTAACGGCTGCACGAAGTTGCGCAAATACCACCGTATCCGTTACCAGGTCGTTGGACAATACGCCCTTGGTTTGCAGCTTGGCCGCATATAAAGATAAAGCCCCGGTGAGCCGGCGGGTATTTACCACCGCGGCATTCAAGCCGGCCATGGTGGCATTCAGATCTTTGTAAACAGTATCGTCGGTAATCAATTTCCCTAAAGTGCCTTTCCCGTCTACAATGCCTTTGGTGATCACTTTCAGGTTGTCGGTGATTTCCACCAGGCTTTTATTGTTTACCTGCAGGGTACTCATAATTTCTTCGGTGCTTAAACCGCTGACCACATGCAGCTGATCGCCGTTTTCTATTACCGGCATGTTGGGCGTACCGCCAGTCAGCATCACGATCTTATTACCCATCAGGCCCTCAGAGCTGATACGGGCCTCTACATCTTTATGGATAAACTCCTGCGAGCTTTCATCGATATTCATCAACACCAGGATCTGGTTGGTTCTCACAAAACTGATCTTTTTCACCGTACCGATCTTTACACCGGAGTACAGGATATTGCGGCCTACGGACAACCCGTTCACATCTTTAAAATAAGCCTTCACCTGGATGGACTTGCTGAATAGTTTCTGTTGCTTGCCCAGCATCATCACGGCGGTTACAAAAATGGCCAGCCCCACAAATACAAAGATGCCTACAATGACAGCGCGTTTTTTTCCTGCTTCCATAACTTACTGTATAAAATTATAGTCGTAAAAACTTTTAATAAGTCCGTCCTTCTCGTTAAATACTTCTTCAAAACTTCCCTGCCGTATAAATTTCCCTTCATCCATCACTGCTACCCGGTCGCCCACTTCCTTGGCACAGGTAAGATCGTGGGTAATAATAATAGAACTGGTATTGAATCTTTCCTGTACAGCGATGATCAGTTTATTCAGCTCCATGCTGGTAATAGGGTCCAAACCAGCAGTGGGTTCATCATACAGCATAATTTCCGGCCGCAGGATGAGGGTACGGCCAATGCCTATTCTTTTCTTCTGGCCACCCGACAGCTCCGACGGCATCTGGTTAATGGTTTCCGGTAGCCCGATGGCTTCCAGTACAATGTCGATCGTTTTCCGGATCTGCTCTTTGGTCATATCGCGCTGATTACGTTTCAGCGGAAAGGCCAGGTTTTCCCCTACCGTCATGCTATCATACAGGGCGCTGCTCTGAAAAGAGAACCCCACCTTCAGCCGCAATGCACGCAGCTCGGCTTCTTTCAGCTGATCCACCTCTTCCCCCAATACATTCACAGTACCTGCGTCTGGTCGCAGCAGCCCTATGATAATTTTTATCAGCACCGATTTACCGGTACCGGAACGACCCAGCACCACCACATTTTCGCCTTTATGAAGATCCAGGTCGATTCCCTGTAGTACATGCTTCTCTCCAAAAGACTTATAAAGGTTCCGGATACTGATCACGGTTTCATTCATATCTATCTGGTGACCATTTGTTTTCATGACTAGCGGATGGTATTAAACACGTGAACAATAATTACTTCCTCTATAAATATCAGGAACATGGATACAATAACGGATACATTCGCTGCCTTACCCACGCCCGTGGTGCCCTGGCTTGCATTAAAACCCTGGTAACAACTCACAATGCCAATGGTAAACCCGTACAGGATAGCTTTGGTAAGTGCGGTGGTATAATCCAGGAAAGTGATCTGCGCAAAGGCATTATCAAAAAACGATACCAGGCTGGTTTGTTCGTGCGCATGTACATCAAAGTAAGAACCCAAACAACCTATGAGGGCGTTATAAAACATGAGCAGAGGCAAACAAACCGTCATGGCAATGACGCGGGTAACCACCAGGTAACGGAAAGGGTTAATGGCAGATACCTCCATCGCATCAATCTGTTCTGTTACCTTCATCGATCCCAGCTCTGCGCCGATGCTCGAGCCCACCTTACCTGCGCAGATCAGGGCCGCGATCAGCGGCGCCAGCGCTCTCACCACCGCAATAGCCACCAGCGACGGCAACCACGCAGTAACCCCGAACTCCGATAAAGTAGGACGGGACTGCTCCGTAAACACCACGCCGGTGATAAACCCCGTTACCGTAACAAGGGCCAGCGACTTATACCCCACCTGGTAACATTGCCGCACAAACTCGCCCCACTCAATAGGAGGCCGGAATGCCTCCCTGAAAAAGCGACCTATAAAGGCGGCGATATGATAAAACTGGAGAAAAAAGCCATCAATTTTTGCGGTTATGACCGGCTTATCCGATTTTCCGTTGGTAGAATTCATCTTCTTGTTAATGCTTACTCACTTATTACAATTCTATGCCGCTTTTGTTAAATACACAGATGTTAACGTCAGGCCCCGCTGTGATAGGATTTTTTGACGCCACGGCGCGGAAGCTGCTGCACAGGAGTAATCTCCCGTGAGGATGTCCCTTCACACTACGGTCATTATCTTCCCCAACCGGACAAAAAAAATGCAGCGGAATGTTGTTCCGCTGCATTATCTGTGGTTGTAGACATATCATTACTATAACTGCATACTGATGCCGCCGAAATAATTCCTGCCCGGCGCAGGATTGTAATAACGGCCGCCAAAGGCGTTAAGATCGTTGCCCAGGCTGTAGTTTACGTTCAGCAGGTTATCGGCGCCTGCACGCAAGCGGATGCTGCAACGCGAACGCAGCGGCAGTTTCCAGCTCACATTGGCCTGCAGCAAATGATAACCGCCGGCATACACGCTGTTGGCGTCGTTTAGCGGTATGCTGCTGGTAAAAGTATGCTGCGCATATAACGACACTGCCGCAGGGAACTGCCACAACAAACTGCTCACCAGCACATGCTGCGGCACACCGGTGAGTGCATTCCCCGAATAGTCTTTCCCATCAGCACTTACATAGTGGTTAAACCGGAAGTCACTCAGCGTATACCCTTCCTGCCACCGGATGCCGCGTAACACACCGCCGTTACGTGGCTTCATCAGCCACCACATGCCCTGTACCTCTATCCCTTTCTGCTGAACGCCGCCGGCATTGGTGAAAAACTCCTCGCCATTGTCGTGCTGCCGGAGCACAATGGCATTTTGCATTTTGTAATAAAAGAAGGCCGCATCGATTGTTGCCGTGTGGTTACGGGAAGCCGCGCGTACACCGGCTTCATAGTTCCAGCCGGTTTCCGGTTGCAGCGCCGTGTTGATCACGTTGTCGGATGCACGAACTTCTGCCGTAGCCGGTGGGGAATAGCCCCTGCTAACCGTAATACGGCCCGTTACCTGTGGCGTAAACAGGTACGACAGCGAGAAGCGCGGCATCAGCTGCGGCGTGAAGTTGATTTTCGTGTGCCCGTTGCTGTTGTAGCGGTAACCATAATAATTTAAACTGGCCGCTGCCTCAAAGGTAAATGCGCTCACATTGGCCTGGAAGCGGGTAAAGAAAAAGTACTGATCCGCTTTTAGCTTATCGGCAGCCATCACCGTATCGCGCTTACCTTGCTTGTTACCGTAATTGATCACGTCGGTGGTGGTTTGCTGCCACTCGGCGCCGTTCAGCCATTTCCATTGGAACGGCGAGCTGCGCTGCGGATCGTTGGTCCATTGCAGGTAGGTGCGGAAGCCGGCGGTATTTTCATCCCGCGCTTCATAGTTGGTGATAAAAGGATTTTCAAAATGAGTATTGGCCCCAAACACCGAGAGCAGGTGCTGTAGCCGTGGGGTGAACTGCGCTTCGTGGACCAGTCCGCCCTGGAAAGTACGGTTATAGATGCCTGCCTTTTGCGCTACCGCGCCTGGTGTAGCGGGCGTGCCGGGCCTGGCGGCACGGGGATTGGCTTCACTCTGCGCCAGGGTTAATCCTCCCGGCGTGAGGTACGACAGATCCGAGTAAAACGCCAGCAGCTTCAGTGCGTAGCCCGGTTTGTATTCCCAGCGTTGAGCCGTTTGGGTATAAGAGCGTTTCATGGCGGTATTTTCCCGGTAGCCATCTGCCCGCTGGTATCCCTGGAATACCTGTACCTGGTAATTTTTCCATTGCTGCTGCCAGGCCGCACTGCCGTGAAACAGGCCATAGCTGCCGCCTTGCAGGTTCACCTGCAGGTGGTGCGTGTCGGCCGGCGGGGGGAAAAGGTCCAGTCGCACCACCCCTCCTGAGTTGGCGCCAAACAAGCTGCCGTCCGGTCCTTTCAGTATTTCCGCCCGGCTTATCGCATCAGCGTCTATAAGATTGAGATAGGTATTGCCCCCGGCATCCGTCAGCGGGATATCATCTGCATAAATTTTAATATTCCGGATACCAAAGGGAGAACGGAGCAAACTACCCCTGATGGATAAACGATAACTGCCCGGCGACCGCTCCTCCATTCGTATACCCGGCACCGTATTTATGGCGGGCAACAGGGAAGTGCCCTGCTGAAGCTGCATGTCGGCGGGCGACAGGATACTCACGGCGGTGGGTACACGCTGCAGCGAGGCTTTTGAATAATAGGATTGCACCACCACCTCCGGCAACTGCTGCAGGGTGTCCTGCTGGGCCTTTAGCCCCGGCGAAAAGGATAGCATGGTTAATAAAATGCCTGCCGGCAAAACGCTCATTCGCATGTCAGTAATTCTTTATCCGCCGCGGAAGACGGTCATCTTTCGGCTTAAGATATAAATATTTCTGCGAATGCAACCGCTATTTGTGTGGAACTGTTATACGCCTGTTTTGGTGGTAATCCGCACCTGGTGTGTATTGAACACCTGCGAATATGGCGGAACACTTTTCGTGATAAAAACGCTGCCGCCAATAATACTGCCCTGCCCGATCACGGTATTACCGCCCAGGATGGTACTGCGCGCATAAATGATCACGTTGTCCTCTACCGTAGGATGCCTTTTTACATCCGACAACTCCTTTGTTACATGCAATGCACCCAGCGTTACGCCCTGGTATATCACTACGTTGGAGCCGATGATACTGGTGGCCCCAATCACGATGCCCGTACCGTGATCTATAATGAAGGGCACACTGATGGTGGCGTTAGGATGAATATCGATCCCCGTTTTGCCATGTGCAAACTCACTGATGATCCGCGGCAATACCGGTATATCCAGTTGCGTTAGCCGGTTGGCAATGCGATATACTGTGATGGCATAAAATCCTGGGTACGATACAATTACCTCGTTCACACTGGTGGCGGCGGGGTCGTATTCGTGTATTTTAGCAGCATCCTGGCGAAGGTGCTGATAAATGGTTCCCAATGAGTTATAAAAGGCGTTTACAATTTCTTCTATAGGTACCTCGCGGGGGTCCAGGTAACTGAGCAGGATATTCTCCAGGTCTATCTGGTTCTTTTTTAAGATGCCCTCATAGGAGGTTTGTTTAGGGAGATGATTTCCCGGGAATAAAAAACCAACCAGGTCGTTCAGCCAGGTAATGGCATCCTGGGCAGACGGCGTAGCTTCCCACTCCGCATGATGCGTTTTCCTGAGTAAACTGATTAACGTTTGGGTATGCTTGTTATCCATACGGGTGTGGGATTTACCGGTAAGATATGAATAATCTACTAAATTAGTAGGGTAATGTTTTAAAAGAAGAAAATAAGCAACAGGCCGGGATAATATGTAATTTTGCGGCTCATCCTGTTTTTTATGAGACGAGTTTTTGCTTTTATCTGCGCCCTGCTGACGGCAGGCGCCACATCTGCCCAGGACAGCAGCAGGTTCCGGATTAACATCGCCCATCTCACCGGTAACCTGTACGTATATACGTCTTATGGAGAATTCAAGAATGTGGTCTACCCTACCAATGGCGTGTATGCGGTAACAAAAAAGGGCGTGGTAGTAATGGACACGCCCTGGAGCGTAGATCAAACCCGGCAGCTGGCAGACAGCATCCTGAAAAAGCACCACCGCAAAATTACTTACTGCATCGTTACGCATTTTCATGAAGACAGAACCGCCGGTCTCGACCTCTTCAAAAAACTGGGTGTAAAAACCTACAGCAGTACCGCCACACTGGAATTGTGCATGGCCAAAGGAGAAAAACAGGCGCAGTATGTATTTACCAAAGACACCACTTTTAATATAGGCGGTGTGAAAATACAAACTTACTATCCCGGTGAAGGACATACGAAAGATAATATCGTTGCCTGGTTCCCTGCCACAAAAGTATTGTACGGCGGCTGCTTTATAAAAAGCAGCAAAGCAAAAGATATTGGTTATACCGGCGATGGCAACGTAAAAGCATGGCCTGCCAGCGTAGCAAGAGTGAAACAACAATTTCCCAACCCGGCTTATGTTATTCCCGGTCATGATGCGTGGCGCGACAGCCCAGCCGCCATGTTCTCCCGCACATTAGAACTGCTTTCTTTGTAAACGCACACTTAAAGTAAAACTTTAAGCAGAGATGAAAATTGATTAAAATTCTCATTAATCATCCTTTCTAAAACATATGAAAACCAACACAATATGAAATACATGTGGTTCAAAGCTTTAACGCCTCACCTGGGCGCATTGATCCTTTTTGTGACCCTGGCGTTTGTGTTTTGCAGCCCTGTATTGGATGGCAAACAACTATTGCAATCGGACATGATGCATTACAAAGGCATGCAAAAAGAAGCGGCTGATTACTATGAAGCTACCGGCGATATTCCTCTTTGGACCAACAGCATGTTTGGTGGTATGCCCACCTATGTCATCTACACCGGGCCCTCCACCAACAAAGTAGGAATACTGAACCGCGCGTTTGCCTTATACCTTCCCAACCCGGTAGATATGTTTTTTGTGCTGATGATGGGCATGTATGTGCTGCTGTGTGTACTGGGATTTAAATACTGGATACGGATAACCGGGGCCATCGCCTATGGCTTTGCCACCTTCACCATTACCAGCATCGACGCGGGGCATATCACCAAGGTAATGAGCATGGCCTACATGGCGCCGGTGCTGGGCGGCATTATCCTGGCCTACCGCAAACAATACCTCGCCGGCGGAAGCCTTACTGCCCTGGCGGCAGCGGTGATGATCTACAACAACCACCCGCAAATCACTTATTACACCGGCATCATCGCCTTATGCGCAGCTGTAGCCGCCGGCATACATGCCTTCCGCGAAAAGCAGCTGCCCGCGTTTTTCAAAGCTTCCCTGGTATTACTGGCAGCGGGTATCATGGCAATCCTGCCCTCCATGGATAACCTGCTTATCATGAAAGAGTATACGAATTATACTATCCGGGGCAGCCAGTCGGAGTTAACACAACCGGATAAAGCCGCCAAAAAATCCGGCGGTCTCGATATCGCCTATGCATTTCAATGGAGCTACGGCAAAGGAGAAACCTTTACCATGCTGTTGCCTCACCTGGTAGGCGGATCTACTTCGGAGAAATTGTCGACCAGCTCCCACGTTTACCAAACCCTCACCGATATCGGCGTACCGCCGGCGAAAGCAGCGGAAGCCGTGGAACGCCCGTCGTGGCAGCTATACTGGGGCGGCCAGCCCTTCACCGGTGGCCCCGTTTACATCGGCGTAGTCATCTGCTTCCTGTTTGTGCTTGGCCTGTTCATCGTTCACAGCTGGCATAAATGGTGGCTGATAGCCGCCACCGTTATCGGCATACTCCTCAGTTGGGGCGCCAACTTCCCGGAACTGAACAACTTCCTCTTTTATCATCTTCCGTTATACAGCAAGTTCCGCGCACCTACAATGGCGCTGGTGATCCCGCAGGTAACCATGGTGATCCTCGCATGCTGGGCTTTGCAGGAGTTATTATATGGTAAGCAGACAAAAGCCTGGCTGGAACAACACCTCAAAATGACGCTGTATGTAACCGGCGGCCTGGTATTACTGCTGGCCATTGGCGGCAGTGTGGTATATGCCTTCAATGGCCCTAACGACAGTAACATCCTTGCGCGGTATACACAAATGCTGGGAGGCGAAATTCCCGCCGCCAGGTTATTGAATGCCCTCAAACAGGACCGCAGCAGCATCCTGCGGGCCGATGGCATCCGCGCACTGGTGTTTATGCTGATCGCCTTTGCCGCCCTCTGGTTCTCCCTGAAAGAAAAATTAAAACCAGTATACGCAACAGGCATCATCGCCTTTGCAGTACTCTTCGATCTCTTCCAGGTGGATAAAAGTTATCTTAATGAAGACAGCTTCATGGAAGTATCCCGCCTGGAAAACTATATTGCCCCTTCCCCGGCAGATGAAATGATCCTGCGCGACAAAGATCCGTATTACCGCGTGCTCAACGCTACCACTAATCCTTTCCTCGATGCCAACACCAGCTACTTTCATAAATCCATCGGCGGCCAGAGTCCGGCGAAGCTCTGGATCTATGAAGACCTGATCCAACATCAGCTCACCAAAAACAATATGGCCGTGTTCAATATGCTGAACACCCGCTACTTTATTGTGCCCGATCAGCGGAGCGGTCAGCCAGTAGCCCAACGCAACCCCGGCGCCCTGGGCAACGCCTGGTTTGTAAAAGCCATCCAGTGGGTGCCCAACGCCAACGCAGAAATGAAAGCACTCGATCATTTTAACCCGGCAGATACCGTGATCATTGACCAGCGCTTTCAGCAAATCACCGGCGCCTTCACACCCGTGGCCGACAGTAATGCGCGCATCGTACTGGATAAGTATAGCCTCAACGAACTGAAATATACTGCTGTGAATACCAGGGCGGGCCTCGGCGTGTTCTCCGATATTTATTACCCTGCCGGTTGGAAAGCTTTTATCGATGGTAAGGAAACACCTATCCTCCGTGTAAACTATGCCCTGCGCGGCCTGGTAGTACCGGCGGGAAAACATGAAATTGTATTCCGGTTTGAGCCGGCCACCTTCTTCCTCGGAAGAAAGATCTCCACGATATCTTCTATCCTGTTACTGGTGGCGGTAGCAGCAGGGTTTATCCTGGCATGGAGGAAGCAGGGCACCACATAACGCAACACCATTTTCATCACAGCAAACAAGACTTCTGTCACATTGTAAATTAAGGATCCGTGCGGGCAGTTATTTTTAGGGAACAAAGGAGAACCCTGTTCTCCACCCAAAACTATCCGCTATGTTCAAAAATTATTGCAGGCACGGCTGGAGAAATCTCCTTAAAAACAAACTCTCCACCCTTATTAATATAGGAGGCCTCTCCCTTGGTTTGGCTACCGGTATCATCATCCTGTTGTGGATCCATGGGGAAGTCAGCTACGATTCCTTCCACCAGCATAATACGGACATTCATCTGCTGATGAACAATCAGTACCACGAAGGCCGGTGGTTTACCGGCGACGTTACACCGGCGCCACTGGCAGAGAAAATAAAACGGGAGTTCCCCGAAATAAAATATACCACGCGCCAGGTTTATGGCGGACAACAATTGCTCAGCACCGGTAAGAAAAGTATTTATCAGCAAAGCCTGTACGCAGATCCTGACTACTTCAACATCTTTACTTTCCCGGCTATATCCGGTAACCCGGTTGTCGCCCTTCAGGACCCCGGCGCCATTATACTTTCGGAAAGTGCTGCCCACAGGCTGTTTGGCGACAAAGACCCTATTGGCAGTATTGTTAAACACAATAACCAGCATCACCTCCGGGTAGCAGCGGTAATCCGCGATGCACCGGAAAACAGTTCCATTCAATTCGACGTAGTACTCCCCTTCCGCCTTTATGAACTGGAGAATGCCGACTGGATCAACCGCTGGGACAATTACCGTGTTGGCAGCTTTGCGCTGTTGCAACCGGGAAGCAGCGTGGATGGCTTTAACAAAAAGCTGAAGAAAGCAAAGCTCACTGGTACCACGGATAGTACCAGCTACCTGTTTGCCTACCCGTTCACCGCGCTGCACCTGCACGGTGGTTTCAGAAATGGTGAGCCCAGCGGCGGCCGCATAGAGATCATGATGCTGCTGGGCACCATCGGCCTTTTTATTTTACTGATTGCGTGTATTAATTTTATGAACCTTTCCACTGCGCGTGCAGAACGCCGCGCCAGGGAAGTAGGCGTAAGGAAAGCGCTTGGCGCCTCCCGCATCACCATCATCTTTCAATTTCTCATAGAAGCGCTAATCATCACCTTTGGCGCCTTGCTCCTGGGAATATTGCTGGTGAAACTGGCGCTGCCGGGGCTTAACAGCGTATCCGGCAAAAATATCCACCTCGATTTTACGAACTGGCAGGTATGGACAGGGATATTATTACTGCTCCTGTTCACCGGCCTCATTGCGGGTAGTTATCCGGCCTTTTTCCTCAGCAGCTTCCGGCCTGTAAAAGTATTGAAGGGCGTGATATCCACCAATCGTGGCGGCGGGCTATTCCGGAAAAGCCTGGTCACCTTCCAGTTTATCATCTCCATTTTTCTCATTATCTCTACCATCGTGATATACCGGCAGCTGCAGTACGGGGAAAACCGGCCAGTGGGTTACAACCAGGACAATCTTCTGGAAATACCCGCCCGCGGCGAAATGGCTAACAAGTACAACCTGCTGCAGGAAGATCTGCTGCGTATTCCTGAAATTGAAAACGTGTCTGCCGGTACAGACGACCTGCTGAGGTTTGGCGGCGCCACCGATGGTATTGCCTGGCCGGGGAAAACAGCGGATCAGAATTTCCCTATTAATATTACCTGGGTGAAATACGACTGGGTAAAAACCGCCGGGCTGCAGCTGGCTGCAGGACGCGATTTCAGCACGGAATATGGCAGCGATTCCACCGGGTGCCTGGTGAATGAAGCCGCAGTAAAGAAAATGGGATTGAAAGAACCGGTGGTGGGCACATTACTCGGCACTAATCCGATCATCGGGGTAGTGAAAGACTTTGTAATTAATAACCCTTACCAGGCCGCGCCACCGCTGGTTATCTATTTAGGCAACGGGCCTGTAAGTCATATTTTTGTGCGGCTCCGTAAAACGGATCACCCGGAAACAGCCCTTGCCAAGATAGAAGCGGCTCTCAAAAAAAGTAATCCTGAATTTCCTTTTGAATTCAGCTTCATCAAAGAAGCCTATCAAAAAATGTTTAACGGCGTGCGTTCGTCGGGCTTCATGTTCAACTGGACCAGCGGTCTCGCTATCCTGATCTCCTGCCTGGGATTATTTGGTTTATCTACCTACCTCGCAGAACGGCGCAGTAAAGAAATCGGCATCCGTAAAATTATGGGCGCCAGCGTAGGCCGGATTTGGTATATGCTCGCCAAAGAATTCCTGAAACCCGTATTCATTGCCTTTGTGATTACGGTGCCGCTGGCGGTGCTGGCCATGCAGGCCGCCCTGCACAATATAGATTACCGCATATCACTGCAATGGTGGATGTTTGCGGCAGCAGGCATACTTACAGCGGTCATTGCATTACTGACCATCAGCTATCAGGGTACGAAAGCTGCGATGGCCAATCCTGTAAAGGCATTGCAATCGGAATAAAATAAATCAGGAGTGGGTAAGCAGATGTTCCGGCGCTTCCAGCAACGACTGGGTTTGCAGTAACATTTCTTTCATCTTCATCTTAAAGCGGGTGGCAGCAGAGGTTTCATCCGGTATAACGGTTTCCTGCAGCTCACTCTGGAAGAGCACCTGGAGATTTCCTTTCAGTCTATACAGATCGCTCTGTTTAGCCAAACCGGCAGCAAATCCTGCTTCTCTGATAGCCTGTTGCTGATCGGGTTCAAAAGAAGCGGCATACCAGATAACCGGCACCTGTTTCAGGCGTTTGATCTTTCTCAGCTCACGCAAAAAATGAGGCGTTTCATCTGAAGGTAACAGGCTATCCAGGAAAATGTAATCCGGGACAAGGCCGGGGTGCTTCTTAAAATAGTCCAGCGCTTTGCTGGTGTTATCCTGCGCAATGCAGGCCTTGCTCACATTCAGGAGGTCCAGCGCCAGGTAAAACTGGTTACGCCGGTCGCGGTCCGGGTCAATTAGTAAGCTGATTAATTTCTCTCTCATTGCAGGGCAGTTTTAATGGCAGGATAAATCGGTAACAATTCGTACTATGAAAAACAAAGAGGAAAAAGAAAAGTTGTAACTGCTGCAAAAGTACAGCAGGAAATGTTCCTGAAAAAATCAGCGACCGGCAATAGCCCTCCTTTCTTCAGAAAAGAAACACAATTAACAAAAACACAACAGATCGGGCACCTTTACATTGGCAGGATCACTTTAAAATCAGCGCCCTTATCCGGTACACCGTTCGCATAAATTCCTCCTTTATGATTCAGTACAATTTTATTACACAGGGCCAGCCCTATTCCTGTTCCTTCATAGGTAGTACGGTCGTTTAACCGTTGAAAGATCTGGAAGATTTTATCGGCATAAATCTGGTCGAACCCGATACCATTATCCGAAACTGTAATGGTGCAGTAGGTTCTGCCCGGGTCCAGATCCGGTAATGCCACTGCGTCGGCAGCACTGAGTGGCTCCGCGTAAATGTTGATCACCGGCTTTCTTCCGGGCGACAAAAACTTAATAGCATTACCGATGAGGTTATGAAACAGCTGGTTCATCTGCAGCGGGCTTACGGTAAGCCGGGGCAGTTCTTTTGCGTCAATGGTAACGTCATGCTGACCGATCACCACTTCGAAATCCGTCAGTACATTTTTCAGTATTTCGTTGAGATCTGTTTCCACAAACGGATCTTTTACGTGTACCAGCCGGGAATAATCCAGCAGTTCACTGATCAGGAGCGACATCCGTTTGGCGCTTTGCATTACTTTCTCAATATACATCCGCGATGTTTCCGAAAGGATGTCTTTGTTCACGTTATACAGCATGCCTGCAAACGTGTGGATCTTCCGGAGGGGTTCCTGCAAATCGTGGCTGGTTACATAGGCAAACTGTTCGAGTTCGCGGTTTGATTTTTCGAGATAGAAGTTCGCTTCCAGCAGTTCTTTGGTTCGCAGTTCCACCATAGCCTCCAGCTTAATGGCCAGCTGCATATACTGGGCTTCACTTTCCTGGAGCGCCTCGAATAATCTCTTTTGCTGTGTAATATCCCTGGCTATTTTGGATGCGCCGATTACATTTCCCCGCAGGTCTTTTATCGGGGAGATCGTCAGGGAAATATCCAGCAGTTGCCCGTCTTTGGTGACGCGCTTTGTTTCAAAATGATCTACCCTGTTGCCCGATCTGAGCTGCTCAATGATCCGGGTTTCTTCATCCAGTCTGTCTTCCGGGATAATGCGGGTGATGAGTTCCCCTTTCATTTCTGCGGCAGTATACCCGAACAACCTTTCTGCGCCGGGGTTCCAGCTGGTAATAACACCCTCCAGCGTTTTACTGATAATAGCATCATCTGAATTTTCCACGATGGCGGCCAGCCTGGATACATATTCTTCCGCGGTTTTCTGATCAGTAATATCAACCAGCATATTCACTGCACCTTGCAGATTGCCGGCGCTGTCAAAAATCGGGTCGGGGTATGGCTGGATGATGCGCCTGGAGCCATCGGGTCTTTCTATCATAATCAACTTCCCTCTCACCGGCACGGCGCCTTTGATGGCCTCTGCCATCGGGCAGCTATCCAGGTCAATGGGAGTAACGCCGTCGGGGTCGTATATTTTCCAGGAACCGCACCACATGTCTACTCCTGCAACGGGCGCCCGGCCCCACAGTGTAACGGCAGCTGTATTATAAAGGAGTACGCGGCCTTCCTTATCACAGGTATATACAGCGGCGGGCAATGCCTCCAGCAATTGCCGGTAATGCACTCCCGCGCCTTGCTGCTGGAGCTTTTCCCGGCAGAGCCGCATCTCTGCAGCCATGTACGGCAGGTAACCATGATATGCCTTGTGTACCGGGGTAGCGCTGCGAACCACCTGCGCAGCAGGTAAGTGCGCATAACCCACCGGAACAGACACGGTAAACGTGCTTCCCTCGCCGGGAATGCTGCTGATCTGCAACTCCCCGCCGTGCAGAAGGATGCCTTCATTGGCTACGGTCAGGCCCCGGCGGTTCCGGGGCGGCCCCTGCAATGCAGCGTTGATTTCAGACAACAGGCCGGGCGTAATGCCGATACCCGTATCTGCTATGGAAAGCAATACCTGGTTGCCCTCCTGGCTTAGCCTCACGGCCACTCCGCCCTTCAACGTATAGCTGATCGCGTTAGTGAGCAACGACAACAGGATCTGTTCCCAGATGTCCCTGTCTATATAAATATCTTCCGGAACAATATCCAGGTTAATAACTAGGGTTAATCCTCCTTCCCGGATCACCGGTTCTACCTGCTCCAGGAGTGTCCTGGTGAAATTGCCCAGATCTGTTTTAACAAACGTAGGCGCCTTGCCGTTATGCAGGGCAGCCCCCATGAACAGGAGGCCGGTATCGCCGGAATCGTCTCTTACAGGCATACCATTAAACTGGTAGCAACTGCCATCCGGCCGCATCAGCTGCAGCTGCGGAGCTGTTACCGCCGCATCAGTGGCCGACCACAAGGCGGGCCATACCGTTGCTGCCGGTTGTCCCATGGACAATGGATGCTGGCTGCCAAGTAATTCGCGGCAGGCATCATTATAAATAAAAATGCTTTCGTTACCCCAGCATAACAGCATGGGTTGCACGGAGGAGAGTAAAATCTGGATACAGGTCTTTAAACTTTGCGACCAATGATCTGCCGGCCCAAGGGGAGTATCTGTCCAGTTAAAAGAACGGATCAGCTCACCCGTTTCACCTCCACCGGAGGGAAACTTATCTGACGCCGCAGCCGGTTCACCTAAAGTTGCCTTTGTCGGGGCATTTATCATTGTACAAAATATATAATCCTAAAATATATACTGGTTGATTCGTAAGATGGGGATGCCATTAAAATTCCACAATCAACTATAAAACCGTGTAATAAAATGCACAATCATCATCTATTCCGGCTTCATTATAAAACTGATCCTTCCGTTCGTTTCCATATATGCCTGCTCTATTTCAGCAAGCGAGGCCTTCAGTGTTTCCAGTCTCAGGCTCTCCATGAGATCGGATTTACTCAAACAGGCCTTATTCATATTCTCCCATTTAATTTCTCCTGCATCATATAGCAGCAGCGGCTTTCCTTTTACCAGGCGGTTGATCATATCGCTTTTCAAAGAGATCCAGGCCAGGCTCCGGTTGATAGCCACCATCACAGCGGCGGCGGCTACGGTACCTAAAAACGGCGAGGCGCCCACAATCACCCTGGCCAGCACTGCTCCCATCATAATTACAATAATCGTGTCGAAAGCAGATTTCTTCCCAAAAATGCGCATCCCTCCCAACCGGATGAGGGTCAGGGTAACAAAATACATGGCTACCGCCCTGACAGACATCTGCAGCACATTTAACTGATCGCCTTGTCCCCACAGGTTAGCCGCGGCATTCATTTTTCAGGAAATTTTATTTGCTCATAAGCAGGAGCTGCTTCGATATATCCAAGTGGCGTAAACTGTTTTCCTTCCTGCTCATTATAGGTAATAAAGAAAAGCTCTATTTCCCGGATGGTTTGCGCCGACACCGCATCCACTCCTTTATATAACTTGGATACCACCGGCACTGCTATGTAACGGTCGTTCCGGACAATGGCGCCATCCCTTTCCTTTTGCTCCGCTTTGATAGCGCCCAGCAAACGGCATTTGATCATGCAGCCGGGAAAGCTTTTAAACTCAGAGATCACCATCACGTCCAGTGGATCTCCGTCAGCCCCTTTGGTTCCCAGGATAAAACCAAAATCATATGGGAAAACCATACCGGCGGGTAATATTTTACTGAGTACAAAAAACCGCGATGCAGGGTCGAAATCGTATTTTTCACTACTCCCTCTCGGAGTTTCAATGACAACAGGTAACTCTTTAATGATCATACGCACATTTTGTTGGTCTGGTTAAATAGGATAAAGAGGACTCAGCTGCGAAGAAACAAAAAAAGGACCAACCAACCCACATAAGGCATAATGATTGTACCGCAAAAGATAAACTTTGCGACATGGATACCTTTAACATACAACTCGGCAATCACGAAACCGGGGTTACGCGCCGCGACGAAGATGTGTTTATCGTTCGTCTTCCTGAAAAAACTATTTACGTGGAAAAAAGGCAGGACAATGAAGGAGCTAACCACTGGTTTGAACAGGGCAAGGATAATGAAACTTCCCTCACCGCTAATATTGGGGCCGCCATTGAGAACTGGCTGGCGAAACATAATTCCTGAACTTTATTTTAAAAAAAATACTGCCTGCTTATCTTGCAGGCAGTATTTTTACAGAGATGCTGATCACTGGTTTCCTTTATTATAAAAGATGAACAATCCATCTTTGCCGGCTACGATCACATCTTTTTTGCCGGATCCCGTAAGATCATGCGTCACAAAATATAACCCCGCTCCTTTTGATCCATAGCTGATCACCTGTTTGGTGAAAGAGGTGCCGTTCCATTTAAAATAATAGATACCGCAGGGATCATCGGAACCCGGATCATGATCATTGTGCGCACGGTAACGCTTTCCGGTGATCAGTTCCGGCTCCCCATCACCATCGATATCTTCCCACAGCATGGTATGATATTGCGAATTGAAAGGATCAATAGCATGTTTGATCCATAGCCGCTTATTTGTTTTGCTGTCCTTCTTTTGCTCGTACCAGTCGAGCCCATAATCATGCCCCTGCCCTGCTATAAGATCAGGCAACCCATCCTTATTTACATCGGCTACTATTACCGGTACGCTGGCCGTGCCGAGGTTAAACTCCGGGTGGAAGGTCCATGCAGCACTGTAAGGCGATGCCGGCGCTTCTACCCAGCCTTCCGGCACCACCAGGTCCGTACGTCCGTCGCCGTTAATATCACCGCTGCCCAGGCCATGTCCCGATTTACGGTCCAGTATTGTATGCGCCGTAAATGAAGCACTGCCTTTGGTATAATGATATACCACCAGCGGATCATTCGGCGTATTGGGAATTATTTCGGGAATGCCGTCGCCATCCAGGTCCCAGGCGCGGGTGGTTTCAATATTGCCGGGAGTGGCGATCACGTGTTCTTTCCATTCATTATCGTTCCCCGGGTTCTCTTTCCATACCAGCGTTTTTCCAAACCAGCCGCCGGTCACGTAATCTATACGGCCATCGCCGTTTACATCAAAAGGAATGGTGGAGAAGTCATCCCAGTATTCGCCAAACTGCTTTACCGGTCCAATATAATGACGCTTGAAGTAAGCCGGTCCTTCATACCAGAAAGCACCGGATACCAGGTCGGGGATCTTGTCGTTGTTTACATCCATCACGGCGACCGATTCATAGCTTTCTGCAGCGATCTGCCGCTTTTCAAATTTCAGGGGCGCAGGACCTTTGGCAGATTGGGCGGAAACCGCTGCAGTCAATAACAATAATCCCGCAACAGGAAGAAGGCGTTTTTTCATATCGAACAGTTAAACGTGGAATAGAACAAGATAATGAATACCTGTAATAAACTATCCTGTAGTGTCCTGATGGGTCAGGAGGTATCCCCGCTGGTAACCGATCCGCATGCAGGAAGCCCTGCAATAATGTATTAATTGAAAGCTGCCTCGTCTTCCGGGGAAAAATCCCCTTTAGCAAAATGCAGGGTAAAGCTGGTGCCGCTTTCGGGCAAACTTGCTACTTTAATAGTGCCACCATTCTGCGCCGCAAACTCCCCGCAGAGCAATAAGCCGAGGCCTGTGCCACGTTCCCCATCTGTACCATACTTCGGATGCTGGTGGGAAGTGAACAGGGTGCTGAGTTGCTGCGGCGACATGCCCACACCGTGATCGGTAATAGTAATCACCACATCCTCTGCTATCACCGCCATTACTTCTATCTGCCCGCCGGTATAACTGAACTTCAGCGCATTGCTGAAGAGATTCCGGAGGATCACCGACACCTGGTCGCGGTCCGCATACAAAGCAGTAGTTACGGGTATCTGCAATTCTACTGTAATCTGTTTTTGCTGTATGATCAGTTCAAAAAAATGAAGCACTTCTGTTACCACGGGCGCCAGTAAAAAATGCCGGGGCCGGGTTTGGATCCCCTTCATGCTGCGGGTACTCCAGCGTAGTACGTTGTCGAGCGTAACACCCAGCTGCGATACTTTTTTGTGCAGCACATCTGCCGCTTCCTCCATGTCCTCGCGGGGATACTGTCCTTTCCGGAACATGTCGAGCAGGCTTTCCAGCGTAGCCAGCGGACTGCGGATATCATGCGCCACAATAGAAAAAAGTTTTTCCTTGTCCTTGTTCATCGACACTAATGCCTGTCGCTGCTGCTCAATTTCCTGCTGGTAGTCCGCCTGGATATACTTAAAAAAGCTAAGCGCCACCACTACAAATAATAATGCCACTGCCACATTCCACCATACCCTTTCCACCGGCACCGGTGGCGCCAGGTACCATGACCGTGGCATAAATATAATCAGCATAAAAGCCGTGATCACCAGGAGGCTCAGGCTCCCCACTATCCATTTATTATCGTAAATCAGGATTACGATAAAAAGGATGTTCAGTAAAAAATATTCCGCCCCGTTATGAAAATAAACACCGGTAAACGTATAGATCAGGATACTGATACAGATCAACACTATCCTTGCACTAAGATACATCCGGTACTTATGGAATATCAGTACCAACACGGAAGTAGTGGTGGTAATGGCATTCAGGCCCGCCAGTATATACCTGCCCTGGATCGTATTTAAGATGCAATAAAAAAACATGAAAGGAATACAGGGCAATGACAATAAATTCAATAATTTTGTGCGCCTGGATTCTATATAGGGCATAGCAGGATGCACACCAACATTCACGATGTTGTTCCAGTGATATTCGGCTGAACGGTATAGAAATTGCTTGACTCCCTGCAGCATAGATGCCGTAAAGATACTTTATAACGTTTGTCGGCGGAATATTTTTTTACCCCCCTCCCCACTTCCTTTAATCCAATTATTTATTTTTTTAATTTATTAAGATGAACAAAAAAGTAAGAGATCACTTTTTTATCGTCACGGGTGGGCCCGGCATGGGCAAAACCGCTATCATAGCGGCGCTGCGTGAACAGGGACATATCACCGTTCCGGAAACGGGCCGGGAAATTATCCGGCAGCAGGTAGCTGCCGGCGGGCAGGCACTGCCCTGGGTCAACCGGCAGGCATTTGCCCGGCTGATGTTTGAGCAGTCTCTGCAGGATTACCTGGAACAGCCAGCCACCGGCCGCCCCGTATTTTTCGACCGGGGCATTGCCGATACCATCGGTTATCTTGAACTATGCAGACTGCCCGTTCCGGAAGAAATGGAGCACGCCGCCGCCTTATACAGGTACCATCAAACCGTATTCCTCTCCCCTCCGTGGAAAGCCATTTATGAACACGATAAGGAACGTAAACAATCTTTTGAGGAAGCCGTGCAAACTTATGAAAGCATGATAAAAGTATACAGCCGGCTGGAATATAAGCTGGTTCAGCTCCCCGAAACCACCGAGGCGGAAAGGGCGGCATTTATACTGGATAGCACCCTGCATCTTCCTTTATAAACAACCATAAAAATATTATCTTCCTGTATGCTCTTTAACTATTTGAAAATAGCCCTTCGTCACCACCGGAAAAACAAGCTGTATGCAGGCATCAATATCATTGGCCTGGCCATTGGTATCAGCTGTGTTTTGCTGGCATTTTTATATTTGAAAGATGAAAACAGCTTCGACCGGTTTCATCATCAGAATCCACATCTTTACCGTATCACCACTGCTGTAACCCAACCAGGTGGCAGTCCGCAGTGGACGGGCAGCACCGGTCAGTTACACGGCCCGGCTTTCAAAGCGCAGGTACCGGAAATAACCGCCTACACCAGGGTGATGGGCGGGGATATTTACGGGGACATCATCGCCGGTAACAAAGTACTCAAACAACAGCTCCTGTTTGTAGACCCCGGCTTCTTCCAGGTCTTTTCTTTTCCCCTGGTAAAAGGCGATTCCGCCACTGCGCTCAACGACATTGGATCGGCCGTTATTACCGAAAGTACGGCCCTGAAATATTTTAACCGCACCGACGTAGTAGGTGAGCTGCTCCGGATGGACGCCGACCCTTCTGCCCGCCGCCTGGGAAAACCACTGGTGATCAGCGGCGTGGTGAAAGATCCTCCCATACATTCTTCTATCCGGTTTGATGTGTTACTTCCCTTCCGGTTTATGCAGTTGTCGTTTAACGACACCGACTGGAACAATGTATACCTTAGCACGTTTGTGGTTACCCGGCCCGATGCCACCATAAATACAGTTACGCAGCAACTAAACCGGGTGAATGCAACCTATGCAAAGGATCATAACGCCACCGCCCTCAGTTTTGGCCTTCAACGGATCACCAACATTCACCTTCATCCCCTCTACTCACCCGATGGCAACCGCGAAGGTGGTGTGATCAATGGCAGCAACCCGGTATTTGCCTGGATCTTTATAGGCATCGCCGTATTTATCCTGGTAATGGCGGGTATTAATTTTATCAATATTACACTCGCCGGCTCCCTGAGAAGAAGCAAAGAGGTAGGTGTCCGCAAAATTAATGGAAGTAGCAATATACAAATCATCAATCAGTTCCTGACAGAATCCGCGCTGCTTTGCGCCATCGCGCTGCTGCTGGCCTTTCTGATGGCCGCCGCCGCGCTGCCGGTATTTAATGAACTATCCGGAAAAGCCATTGCTCTCCAGGCAATATTGCAGCCGCTAACAGCACTGGCCGCCGCCGGATTGCTGTTGTTCATCATTGCATTAACCGGCGCGTACCCGGCATATGTGCTGGCAAAGTTCAGCGCCAAAAAAGCCTTTTCCGGGCACCAGCCGCTCACCGGCAGGAATATACCCGGACGCATATTGATCGTCACGCAATTTTCACTGGCCGTATTTTTCCTCATTGTTACCGCCCTGTTTTACCGGCAGATGGACTACGTGCAAACGAAAGACCTGGGCTATCGCCCCGAACAGGTAGTGGTAACGCATATCAGCGGCGACCGCAACCTCAAACAGGTACAGGATATCCTGAAAAATGAACTGGCCAGTGAACCCGGCATCACCGGCCTTTCCTTTGGAGGAGAACGCGGCGGCGCGAGCGCAGTACATCTTCATGATAAAGAAATCGCAGCCGTCCACCGGGTGATCGATAAAAACTACCTGGCTGCATTGGGCATTACACTCAAAGAAGGCCGGAACTTCACAAACAACTGGTCCAATGGCGTAATCGTAAACGAAGCCTTTGTAAAAGCTGCCGGGCTCCAAAATCCCATTGGAACACCCATTCGCACGGATGAATATTTTGATAAGGAAATGAGGACCATCACCGGCGTGGTGAAAGATTTTCATGCCGGCTCCCTGCGCGAACGCATTGCGCCGATGGTGATGATCATGAGCCCCTGGTACGGCGGCGACATATGGATAAAACTCGACCCTCGCAGGCAACAGGCCGCATTAGCCGCAGTGGCGGCCGCATATAAAAAGGCATTGCCGGAAACCGCCTTTACCTACAGTTTCCTCAACAACCTGAATGCACAGGAATATGCGCAGGACCAACGCTGGAAAGTAATTATCCGTTGGGCGGCATTACTGTCCGTGCTCATCTGCTGCTCCGGGTTATTCGGGCTCGCGCATATTGCTACCCATCAACGGATGAAAGAAATCGGTATCCGGAAAATATTGGGCGCCGGTGTGACCAGCATCATCACCCTTTTTTCAAAAGAGTTCCTGCAACTGGTAGCTATTGCCTTTATAACAGCCGCTCCCCTGGCCTGGATAGTGATCCATCGCTGGCTACAGGGCTTTGCCTACCACACCGGTATCAGCGCATGGATCTTTGTGGCTACAGGCAGTTTTACGTTACTCATTGCACTGGCTACGGTTAGCTTCCAGGTAATCCGCGCTGTTGGCGCTAATCCGTTGAAACACCTGAATGCCGGCTGATAATATAAAGGAACAACGCCGGACATTTCAGCAGGAAAAAACTATATTTATGCCCGGCGCCCCTCCGCTATCTGGGGCTAAAAGTGAACAATTATCCTGATGACAAAGACTACTTTCTTTCAAAAAATCAGTACCGGATTGTTATGCGGTTTACTCTCGCTAACGGTATCTGCGCAGCAAAAACCTAACATCGTTATTATTTATGCAGATGATCTCGGATATGGAGATGTAAGCTGCTACGGTATGAAAAGGATCCAAACACCGCACATCGACCGGCTGGCGCAGCAGGGCGTCCGGTTTAGCAATGCATATGCTACCTCTGCTACGTGTACCCCTTCCCGTTTCGGCATCTTAACAGGCAAGTATCCGTGGCGGCAAAAGAATACCGGCATCGCTCCCGGCGATGCTTCGCTGATCCTTCCTACCGACCGCCGTACCCTTCCCGGCATGTTGAAAGACGCCGGCTACCAGACCGCTGTTATTGGTAAGTGGCACCTGGGTCTTGGCGACGGTACCGGGATCGACTGGAACAAATCCATCAGTCCCGGTCCCCTGGAAGCAGGATTTACCTATTCCTTTATTATGCCCGCTACCCTCGATCGTGTGCCTTGTGTATTTGTGGAAGATCATCATGTAGTAAATGCAGATCCCAATGATCCTATTGAAGTAAACTATAAACATAAAATAGGCAATGATCCCACCGGCCTGGAAAATCCGGAAAAGCTACGCATGCATCCGGATCCGCACCAGGGACATAACCAAACCATCGTAGACAGCATCAGCAGGATCGGCTGGATGAGCGGTGGCAACAGCGCCCGCTGGAAAGATGAAAACATTGCCGGGATCATCACCCGCAAAGCCATCGACTTCATCAGCAAAAATAAACAACAACCATTCTTTCTCTATTTCGCCAGCGGCGATATCCATGTACCCCGTTACCCTAACAGCTTGTTCCGGGGTAAAAGCGGCATGGGCCTGAGAGGAGATGCTATATTACAGCTCGACTGGACCGTAGGCGAAATTGTAAAAGCGCTGGACAGCCTTGGACTCACAAAAAACACGATGATCATTTTTTCCAGCGACAATGGCCCCGTACTCAACGACGGATACCTGGACCAAGCGGCAGAACTGGCCGGCAACCACCACCCCGCAGGACCTTTGAGAGGTGGCAAATACAGCGCCTTTGAAGCCGGCGCCAGGGTACCTTTCATCGTTAAATGGCCTGCCGGCATCAAAGCAAAACAAACTTCCAACACACTGATCAGTCAACTGGACCTCTTTGCTTCCTTCGCCCGTTTAACCGGCCAGTCCATCCAGCCCGGTGAAGCGCCGGACAGCTTCGACATGCTGCAACAACTGCTGGGCAAATCCCGTCAAAACCGCCCCTACCTCGTTACACACGCGGGCACCCTCGCCATTATCTCCGGCGACTGGAAATATATTTCACCCTCCAAAGGCGCCAAACTCGACCGCGATGTCAACATCGAACTGGGCAACGACACCGCCCCACAACTCTACCACCTGACCACCGACGCCGGCGAACAACAGAACGTAGCCGCACAATATCCTGCCAAAGCATCCGCACTGGCTGCGGAACTCCAGGCAATACGCGATAAGCCATAAGTTAAATAGGGGCTCACCGCGAAGGTTGTCTTTCTCAGGATTACGCTGATTTTGCTGATTTACTGGATTTTACTCTTTTGGATTTTAAAGGATTTTGGGAGATATAAGCGGATATCTTCGCTTATATCTCCCAAAATCCTTTAAAATCCAAAATGATCAATCAAAAAAATCAGCAAAATCAGCGTAATCCTGAGAAAGACAACATCCGCTGCATTATTTCGCATGGGCGGACCTGTAATGTTCCAGCAGCAGGTCGCCGCCGAAATCGTTTTTCAGGTCCCGTACGATAGTGTGAATGTGGTTGGCGTTATTTTGGGTATTGTCGTATTCGATAATGAGGCCGGGGCCCTGGATGCGGTAGTAGCAAGGATTACCCAATGCATGTACTGTGCTCCCGGCCCATGTAAACCACAGGTTATCCAAACCATCTTGTTGGATATCCTTCAGCATTTTATCGGCAAACAGTTTGGTGAAGCGATGCACATATACGTTAATGAGCTGGAGTAACAATTGCTGATGTGCGGGGCTCAACTCCTTAAAACGGATGCCTTCCGGGTGTGCAATCATGGCGTTGCGGCTGTTGCCCGTAATGATTTCAGCAGGCGCTTTGGCGGTTACCAGCGCCTTCTGCAACTCCGCTGGCGACAGGGCATGCACAAGGTCAAAGGCCAGTGTTGTTTCTTCTTTCAGTACTTCCTTATCTTTTTGTGGTCCGTCCAGTACAATAGCAGGATTAGCGCCCAGGAAAGCCGGGGTGCCTGCTACCAGCTCTTTTTTATCTGCCGAAAAATTAAATGCCACATGATGCCCCTCAAACCGCCAGCCCCAGATAGTATTGGCGGCAGGCACCCCAAAAATGGTGACGAAGTATTTGCCGGGGTCACGGTAATGATCGTTCTCTTCCCGGTGTTCCAGCTGTTTCAATACCTGGTCGAGCTGCATGATATCATTCACCTTTTTCACGGTGGTTTCACTCAGCGCCGTATTCAATAAATCCATGAGCGCTTTTCGTTGCGCCGGGTTCAGCTCATTTACAGAAATACCCTTCCGGTCGTCCCGGGGAACATAAGCAAAATGATAGCGTTCACCGGTATCGAAAGGAAAGAGTGTTTGTGCCTGCTGCGCTTTACTGAGCAACCGGATAAACCGGTTTGCCTTTTCAGACATCTCCTGCGCCCGGAGAGGCCCGGTGAATACGCAACAACCAATAATGAATAACAGGACCAACCGGTGCATAAGGAGCATTTGAATAACGTGGAAAAATAATAACAGATAAATATAGTCGATCAGCAACGATTCTGCAACCTTATGCCGGAATGAAAAAAATCAAAAAAATGATTAATTTAGAAGGATACCCCTTATACATAACATTATGCCGCCGAAAGACCCTGTTAAATTAACCGTATCCGATTTTATTCACCACCACGAAGTGATTGCGGAGCTGGAAAGTTTAAAGCAAACCTTTGATCCTGCTGCCAGTGGTGGCAGGCCCCTCATCGTTTCTGACGTGCTGGATGCCGATGGTCATCAATATGTGAACCTGGTACAGAAAGGCGGCGGCGTATTTGGCATTGCCCTCGTAGGATATACCTATATCCTGGAAGAAATGGGTATCCGTTTCCTCCGGCTGGCCGGTACCAGCGCTGGAGCCATTAACACGGCGCTGATTACAGTGATTAAAAATAAATCTGATAAAAAATCAGCGGAAGTATTACAGGCCATCTGCGACCTGGATTTCTTTTCCCTGGTAGATGGACATCCCGCGGCACGCACGCTGATCAAAAATTTTATTACCCGGAAAAACTATATCGATAAAGCCAAAAATAAGCTGTTGGTGGTACTGGCGGCATTTGCATTGCTGATAGTGGGTGACGTGGTGCTGGTGGGATTGAGCAACAAATATCCCGCGCTGTATGTATGGACCGGCATCTGTTTTATTCTCAGCGGATTTTTATCGCTGGTGATTGGCATTGGTGTTTCTTATCTGATTGATCTTTTTAAAAGACTGAAGAATTCAGGGTATGGAATAAATCCGGGAGATGTTTTTTATGACTGGATCAAACGGTTGCTGCTGGAAAACCAGGTGGCTACGGTGAGCGATCTGAATAGGAAAGCGGCCATTTGCCCGGCACTGCAACTGCGCGTACCTAATCAAAGCGGACTCGAAGAACTGAAAGGAGATGTCACCTTTATTGCCTCCGAACTGGTTACGCAAAATAAGATCCAGTTCCCTGCCATGTGCTCACTGTTCCGCACGGATGTGGATACACTCTCCCCTGCTGGCTTCATCCGCGCGTCCATGTCTATTCCCCTCTTCTTTGAATCTTATATGATCAATGATATTCCGGCAAACGACATCCAGATCAAAGACGCGTGGAAAAAGTTTTTCGGTATCACGCAGCCGCCTTCCACTGCCCGCTTTGTAGATGGGGGCATCCTGTCTAATTTCCCGATCAGCATTTTTTTTAATCCCAACGTAACGGTGCCAAGACTGCCCTCCTTTGGTATCGACCTGGACGACAGCAAGCCCGCCGACAAACAGGAAAATGCCTTCAGCTGGTCGCTCACCGGGTACTTCGGGCGTATGTTTAATACTATCCGCAACTATTACGATAAAGACTTCCTGCTTAAAAATGAAGTGTATCAGCGCGGTGTGGGAAAAGTGGACCTGTCGTCCGATCAGTACAACTGGCTCAACTTCTTCCTGTCTGATAAAGATAAAATCGACATGTTTGTGCTTGGCGCCAAAGCGGCCTGTGAATTTCTAAGAAACTTCGACTGGGAAACCTATAAAAACGACCGCACAGATCTTCAAATCCAACTCAAAAAATAAATATGGAACTTATTATTTCAAATGCCTGGTGTTGGTTATGTTTCTCTGCGGCCCTGCTGCTGCTTACCGCTTTTATTATGCTCCGGCAGGCGCGCCAGTTCTACCTCCTGGATGTTGTGGTACGCAAGTTCAGTATCATCGATCTGCAGTTCCCTGCTTCTTCCAAAGAAATTCCCGAGCTGATCAAAGGGATCTACGCATTGCCTGCCCCCCAGCAATCACGTACGCTTTCAGCCCTCCGCGGACAGCTGTGGGTCGACTTCCTTTTTATGCCAGCCTTTTATGGCAGCATCTTTTTGTTATGCATACAGGTGGCAAATAAAATGACGCCTGCCGGCGAAATATTTTTTGAATGCCTGGCATGGCTTCAGCTCATCGCGTGGTTGTTTGATGTAATGGAAAACTGCTACCTGCTCAATAAAATAAAACCAGGCGTAACGCCCTCCACTCCCGAAGTACACAAGGCATATCAGCAAATGGTGTTTGCCAAATGGATCCTGTTATTAACCGGCATCGTATGTGCATTCTCCGCATTGTTGTTTTTCTGGGTGTCAGGGAAATATGAAACCAGTTCGCTGCACTACCTGTTAATACTGACAGGTGAAGGAGTTGTATTTGTTACAGCGCAGGTAATAGCCGGCAGGCGCAAAGCCCCGGAAGATGCAGCAATGGTCGTATAACAGCTGTTAGTAAGATGTAAATTTATTTAATCATTCCACGTTTCACGCTAATTTCCATGAACACGATGCAATCCAGAAGACATTTTATTAAAAACGCGGGCCTTGGTCTTGCAGGGATCGGGTTTCTTCCTGTGCTGGGTCCTGTTGGTCAGCTATGGCGCCCCTCCGTATTGCTACCGCACGCCCTTCCCGAATCGCAGGGAGTATCTTCCCGCGGCATCCTTTCTTTTATCGAAGCCGCCAATGCTTCCGGCATCAGCTGGCATAGCTTCGTATTATTAAGGCATGGGCATATTGTGGCCGAGGGCTGGTGGAATCCTTACTCAGCCGAATTTACACACTCGTTGTACTCCTTGTCGAAAAGCTTTACCAGCACCGCAATCGGCATGCTGGTAAAAGAAGGCAAACTGGATATCCAAAGCACTGTGGTGTCGTTTTTTCCAAAAGACATACCGGCTAACCCGTCGCCTAACCTGCAGAAAATGACGGTCAAACACCTGCTCACCATGAACACCGGCAACGGCGCAGACACCCTGCCACCCATGCTTAAATCAACTAAAACCTGGGTGCAAACTTTCCTGGAACAACCAGTGGAATTTGAACCCGGTACTCATTTCCTGTATAACACCGGCGCTACCTATATGCTGGGTGCAATCCTCCACGCCATCACCGGGCAAACCCTGGAACAGTACCTGGCACCCCGCCTGTTTGAGCCGCTGGATATTACCGGGTACGATTGGGAAACCTCGCCACAAGGACTGAATACCGCAGGGTATGGCCTCCGCGTTAAAACAACAGATATCGCCAAACTGGGACAGCTATATCTGCAGAAAGGAAAATGGAATGGCAAAATACTTCTCTCTGAAAGCTGGGTAAAAGATGCCACCGGCTACCAAACCTCCTCCCAGGAAGGTAATGGCGACTGGGCGCAGGGCTATGGCTACCAGTTCTGGCAATGCAGGCACGGCGCCTACCGCGGCGACGGCGCCTTCGGACAGTATTGCATCGTAATGCCTGATAAAGATGCGGTGCTGGCTGTGACCAGTCAAACCGCCGATATGCAGCAATCCCTCAACATCATCTGGGAACACCTGCTCCCCGCACTGCACGACACCGTGCTGCCGGACAATCCATCAGAGCAGGCGGCACTCAAAACAGCGCTGGGTCGTTTAGCCTTGCCCGTGGTAACCGGCAACATGGCTAAAGACACTGCTTCCCGGTACCAGCGCAAAACCTGGACACTGGATAAAAACGATTTTAACGCCACCACCATGCAGTTCGATTTCTCACCAGCCGGTTGCACCTGGACTACCCAAACAACCGAAGGCGTAGCCAGTATCCGTTTAGGTTGGGAAAAATGGGTACTGAGCAAAGAACGGCAGCACTATAAATTTCCGGAAGTGGGATTAAATCATCAGCCCACCAAAGTAGCCGGCACCGCCACCTGGATCAATGATAATACGTTGCAACTGAACCTGCGCTTTGTGGAAACACTGCACGGCGACAGGATTCAATGTGTTTTTGAAGGAGATAAACTGACCGTTACATTCCTGGATAGCTTAACCGCCATGTCTGCCGGAAAGGCCGATAGCCGGAAACCGTTGAGTGGAGTGATGAAGGGTTAAGCCGGGTATGCAAACGCGTTGCATATTTTAGTAACTGTTGCTCATGGTTGGTAAAGAGCTGGTCCCGCTTAGTGAGCGGGACTTTTTTCTTATTGATCCATTTGATCATGTTGCCTTTTTGAAAATAAGCCCGGTCTTCTTCTATCCTGATATTTTTACTGCTAAAAGAGCTGTCGTACATCGGAATGTTATAATGGTAGTCCCGTGTATAAATAAATACCGGCGTCCCTTGATCGTAGTAGATTTCGGTCCGCTTTTTTCCCATCTCCCCATACACATCCTCTACAATGAGCACAATGCTATCTCCGGAAAAATAGCCCGTCACCGCTCCGCCCTCTGTACTTCGTTCCTCTGTATCTATCACTACCTGGCGATACGTTCTGATACCGGCATTGATTTCCCGGTAACGCTCCATGATGTGCCGGGTGTCAGTCCCGGACTGATAAAAAACAAGTAAGAGGCAACAAACCTTCAGGTAAGACATGTAGAATTGTATATTTAACTGCCACAAATTAAACATTTGATTTCCTATTTTCACAATTGTCGCATATCGCCCTCAAGAATGTCGTTTTAACCCACCCTCGCATCACGGTAACAGCGCTACCTTTATCTTACAAAATCATATTCACATGGCAACTGTAAAAGAAAAACCCGCAAAAGGCAAGCTGAACAAGCAGTTTAGCGCAACACTACTGAAAAGCCCCAATGCCGGTGGCTGGACTTACGTAATATGGCCGGATTCGGTGGCATTTTTCGGCACCCGTGGCCTGGTAAAGGTAAAAGGCACCATCGACAACCACCCTTTTCAAAGCTCGTTTATGGCTTTGGGCGACGGCACACATAAGCTGCCGGTAAAAGTGGAACTGAGAAAGCTATTGGGAAAAGAAGCCGGGGATACCGTAACGGTGAAGCTTACGGAGCGGCTTTAAGGGGAGATAGTGCATTCATAGTGCATGGGGAGTGCATCAGAAGTGCATGGGGAGTGCATGGGGAGTGCATGCTAACAGTATTGATAGCGCATGGATACTCCAGGGTATACGCAAGGCTGAGGCATGGGAGAAGTAACCTTGAGGTAGCTGTTACTCCTGTCCGTTATATCGCCAATCAACACCAAACCTACCTAAACATCTCCCAAATCACCTCCCCGATATTCCCACTGGGCACCTGGATATTCAGCAATGCCGCCACGGTAGGCGCTATATCTGTCATACCGGTGGTACGGTAGGTGCTACCCGGCTTTATCCCCCAGCCCATCCATACAAGCGGGATATGCGCATCATAAGGATACCATAAGCCGTGTGTGGCGCCGCTCCGGCCGCCATCTTTCCAGCCGGCCTGCATCAGCAGGATCACATCACCGCCGCGCTGCTTATTGTAACCATTTATCAGCATGGTGCGTAAAGGCTCATGCAATGCAGCCGTACCAAGATCATGCAAACTAACGGCATCGGCTATACCGGGAGTTGCCTTTAGTTTTTCTATGACTAATGCGATAACCTGTTGCAACGGAATGTTCCGCGCCGCAAAGGCGGACCGGTCGAGGTATAACTGGTAGGCCGATAAAGCTACGACGCCTTTTGCTACGCCAAATTGCTCAGCGATAGCGGTATTAATATCCTTCAATACAATGTCTGCATCCAGCAGGCCGGTGGGCAGCCGGTGCTCTTCGAGGAAGCCAGGCGACTGTGACACGCCGTGATCTGCGGTGATAAAATAGAGGTAGTTGCCTTTACCGAATCTTTTATCAAGATAGGTGAAGAATGCTTCGAGGTCTTTATCAAGACGCAGGTATAGATCTTCTTCCTCGATGGAATTAGGTCCAAACTGATGCCCTACGGCATCGGGAGAAGAAAAGCTTACGGCAAGAAAATCTGTTTCCGTACCGGCGCCAAGGCCATAGCCTTCTATGGCTGCTTTGGCAAACGCAAAAGTAAGCGTGTTGCCATAAGGGGTGGTGCGTATGGAATTCTTTTCCCTGCCGGTGAAAGTATGTGGAAACACCGGCGCCGTTTCATGACCAAATGATTTTTCATAGTCTTTATTGTCCGCATCACTTTGTGTATAGGTGGTAATGGGATATAGTGTTTCCCAGCCTTTTGCCAGGTATTTCACGGGCAACTGTTGTTCATTGAAACGTTGCGCCCATTCCGGCAATGCTTTCATATAATAACTGCTGGAAATAAAGTTACCCGACCTGCCATCATACCAGAAAGCCGCATTGGCCGTATGACCCGCAGGAAGAATAGAGGCCCTGTCTTTCAATGCAACGCCTACCACCTTACTTTTGAAATTGGTCGCCAGCCGCAGCTCATCTGTAACAGTAGACACCAGCAGATTGCGGGGCGACATATTCCCTGCTTTCCCTTCTGCTCCTACCGTGGTTTCGGTGCTATCTTCCGTGCAATACACGGATCGCTGCAACGCGCGGCTGCACCAGTCGTTGTCCACGATGCCATGCACCGCCGGGCTGCTGCCGGTATACACCGACGTGTGCCCGCAGGCCGTTACCGTGGGCGCGTAATTGATATACGTTTGCTCACATTTAAAACCCTCGCGCAACAGGCGCTTAAAGCCACCATTCCCATACCTTGCGGCATACCGGTACAGGTAGTCCCAACGCATCTGGTCTACCATCATGCCCACTACAATCCTTGGTTTGGATGCGGGCGCCTGCGCTGCTGCGGTAACCGCCAGCAACACCAGGATGCCCGCTGCATAAAGTTGTTGTATCTGTTTCATATTTTAAATCAGTCCAGTATTTTCAGGTAACGCGCCATCCAATAAGGCAGCAAATATTCATCTCCCGCCAGCTCGGATTCACCATTGCCGCCACCATCCAGGGTAAAGGCATTGGCATTATGACGATGCACCGGCTGTTCATCCAGTGGCAGCAGTACTTCCGTGTACTGATGCCGGAAATTAGGCGGAAGCAGTGTAATGTCTTTACGGTTTGAATTGGTAACCTTCCAGGTGATCAAATCCATCGGGAAAGTTTGCAGCCACCAGGTAGTAGCCGGGGCGTCGTAATCGCCCGAGGTAGCCAGCGCAACCAGATTCCATACGGCATTCTTTTCCGGTTGCTCCACTTCCCAGTGATTGCGGATAGCGCCTTTATACTGTGCCCTCAGCTCATCCGTGAAGGCGTATTTATACAGCACCCAATAAGTAAGAAAGGCCATCTCATCATCAGAATGATTCCAGTCGCCCATGCCCATATCAATTCCCTGGTGCAGGTATCCCGGTGTTGGTTTGATAGTGCGGTAGTCGATCTGTATATTTTTCAGATAGCCGTGCCTGTTAAGCAGCTTATAGGCTTCTGTTTTATATTTTTCTTTGCCGGTCAACTGATACGCCAGCTGCAAACCCGCAATGATAGTGGTGCTGCCCAGTCGCCGGTCGCCAATAGTAGTCGGGTACCAGTTGATGTATTCCGGGTTCCAGCGCGCCCACAGTGTGGGCTTGTTGTCGATGTCCACCATCGTATACTTATGATCCACAATGTGTGTCATGATCTTATCAATAAAAGCAGCGACCCGCTTTTTTTCGTCCGGCGTTTCCGCCACCATTTCATGTAATATCGCCGTGATCCAGATATAGGCTACATATTCATCGCTGCTGGTATGGCCTTTCCACTCCCATTCGGGATCGGGTGAGTCGCGCCATCTTTCAGGATCAGAATTTTTATATCCTTTTCTTTCAAATGTCCGGGAAGGAAAACCTGTTAACTGGTTGATCGATAAAATTCTTTCAAAGGCTTCAAAAGCTTCCCAGGCATATCTTTTAGCCATTGGATCATGGGTAACCGCATACCGGAAAGCCTGGCTGCCGAGATAAAAGCTGCTCCACAAACCATCATTATCCGTATCCGCCATTTCAGCTGATCCTACATCTCCCGGCGGGTTCAGGTGAAGGTTGGCAATGAAGCCATAGCGGATGTGCCGCTCGCGTATCTTACGCTCAAAGTAGGCCGCTTTCTGCGCCAGTGTTTGTTGTATAAAAGCAATTTTATTAAGACCGGTACCGGTGAGTACATACACATCCCCATGGCTGTCGGCAGCCATACTTTTTACCATATCCTGATCCAGCCAGCGTTTGGAGGCGAAGTAGCGATAAGTGCCGGAATCAGTGCGCATAAAAGCGCCGGCGCCGGTACCAGCCCAGATATGTCCATTCGACACCAGCAGTTCATTAATAACGGGAACGGGCACACGTGTTTGCAACGGCATACTCGTATCACCTGTATTGCGGTTAATACTGTAGTAGCCATTCGCCGTACCAAGCAGGATATCATTTCCTTTGAAAGCCATGGCAGTAGCATCTTTCACCGTATGCACCACCACAAAACGCTGATCTTTCAGCGCATACACCGCTTTATTGGTTAAGATAAAGAAAGTACCTCCGTTGGCTTCCATCCGTTGCACCCCCTCCGGGATCAGCGGCAGCTCCTGCAGCCTTCCATTGTTGCCAATGGCTAATGCATCCTTGCCGGACAACAGCATACGACCGGCAGCATCTACCGCCACCCGGTTAAATTTCCCCTGCGGGAGATTAATATACGGGATACCTGCATATCCGTTGGTCAGGCATTTATCTGCGTAGAGATAATACAAATGGCCGCTTCCCTCCTGCGTGGTAACATCCACGGGGATCTTCTGTGCCAGTGGGCGGAAGCGCAGATCGCGCACCAGGTCGTTTCCGCTGAGGCGATAAAAGCCTTGCTTCGTAAGCACCTGCACGTTATCGTTATAGTCGGTGATTACTTTAATCAGCTCCAGTCCCTGCGGAATGCTGTACTTAACGGAAACCGCCTGTATAAAAGGCTGGTCAGACGCGGCACGGGCGGAGCACGACAGTAGCACAGCTGCTGCAAGGAAAGCTATTTTCTTCATCCCAATAATAATTTTATAATTTAATGAGCCACACTTCTGCAACCCTTGAATGTTGTCGCCAGTTTAAATGTTCTTCGTTGATATCATCCCATGTTAGCAGCAGTGTGCCGCTTTTGCTGATATCAGCAGGTACGGGAAATTCTTTTATCTCTCCTGTTCCTTTGTTATAAAGAGATGGTTTCAGCAATACGCCATTCGCCCGCAGCAGGCTTTCGCCATAACCTGTTATTCTTACTACGTAATGCGCAGTAGTATCCAGGTGATCATAACGCATGGCAGCAGGCCAGCGCAGGCTCACCATCCACGACAACCGCTTACGGCTGTAACCACTTTCCCACCAGTCGAAACCCGGCGTATCGCTGCGGCGCATCAGCGGATCCGTGTGCAGGTCTTCCTTCCGGACTACATGCGGCGATTTCGATACATTGCCAATATCATCATAGAAACTGCCTGGCCGCCCCGGGTTTTCCCATCTCCCCAAAGTGTCCAGCGCCTTACGCTGCTCAGCTAAAGGAAGCGTTTTAATATAACGGAACTTATCTTCCAGCCACCAGCGGTTATTCAACGGCCGGTCCAGGAAATCCAGTATTGCCCCGCGTTCCGGCCCGGCGGCTTTATACTTTGCCACACTGGTTTGCAGGGATACCGATTTATACAGGTCGTCGCACAATGCTATAATACGATTCCGCCATTGCGGCTTCACTTTTTGATCTGCCTGTTGTAATATCCTTTCGGCGTTGGCGATCTCATTGCCCTTATGTTCCAGCAAGGTGCGGTTGACCTCCGCTTCCAGCGTGGCCTCCCGGATGGCACGTTCACGGGTATACGCATCGTAATACGCCCTCAGCAAACACATTTGCCAGCGCCAGTTGCCAGCCAACTCTGCGTGTAGCCGTTCCTGTTGTTGCCACAGTGTAAGCGTGGCTGTTATACCGCCGTTATCCGTTACCGGTCCTTCCCAGTTCTTTTCCAGCGCCAGGATCCCGTCTGCTATTAATTCCGGTGAGGCAGAAGGGAAAAAGTAATTGGCATACTGGATCATCATCTCCCGCACATCGGCCTTGCTATTCCACCCAAGCATGCTCCAGAGCATCTTATTAATATCGTCATGCGCGCCGTCGGAGTAGCTGATAAAGCCATCCATATCAGGCGCAATAAAACGGTAAATGTTTGCATAATATACCGGCTGCGGGTTCACCGGCTCACGGCCAAGGGTAAACGCAAATGCGGGGTCCCACCATACTACGGGATAGTCGCAGCGAACAGTATGCGTAATATCCGGGTAATGACGGATCTTGTACTGTGGCGGCAAAGCTGCCCTGGTATTTTCCAGCGAAGGACTGGACGGCCCTACTACAATGCCTCCCAGCCACAATGGTTTACGTTGATGGATATACGAATAAACGAAAGCGCACTCCGTGGAATCGTAGCCTTGCAGCGATAACCAGATGGAGGCTTCCGGATGATACTGCTTTAACGGAACCGCCAACTCCTCCAGCAGCGGCAGCACCAGCTGCGGTGCGTTGTTGCCGGGATCCCCGCCAGGAAAAAATACGGCATTCAGCCGCACTGTCTCGCGGAACAGCGTATCAAACTGCATCAGGAATTGATGCTTCTTGATAGTATCCTTCAGGTCAAACGTTGCGGGTGTCCACACCGAAAAATCCAGGTCGTATTTTTTACAGTACCCGCTGATCCGGTGGGTCATCTCGTTGGAAGAAACGGTGAAATGCGGCGACGCCGGCATAAACGGAATCGCTTCTATACTGTTGGCCCCGAAGATGGCGAGGTCACGGATATACTGTTCATATTGCTCCGGCGTCCATCCGTCGTAGGAGTTGGCCAGGTTGCGGTATCCGATCTGGTGACCGCGGATTCCTTTCTCTGGTGTGGCGTCTGCATGTATCTCCTCCGGCAACATCGCCGCCTTCTGGCGGTACTGCATAATACGCAGCAAATAGCCCGCCCCATATAACAATCCGCGGGAGCCATCTCCCTCTACGAGAATAATGCGGCCTGTTCTATGGATATGATACGATTCCGGTGCACATGGCTTTGTCTGAAAGATGATTACCACGCCATTATCCGGCGCCTGCGCTGTGATGGGCCATACAAGGCCGGTACGGCGTTTCACTTCTTCCTGTAATACCTGCGTGGCAACCTGTTTATCTTTTGACACAATGGTTACGGGTGGCAATACAGACCCGGCACAAAGTTGCGGAATGAAAAATAATATGATCAGGAATCCTCTCATTATTTCATAAACTGATGATTGTAAAAAAAGGAATAGCAGGACGGTTATTTCATTGTATTCTTCAGGAGATTTTCTCCGTTGGCTTGTTTTTCCAGGTCAAAAGCATCATACAATTCGCCGGTAGCCGTATAGGCGCGGAAAGAAACCACCGCGGGCTTAACATCCACCACCTGGAACAGCTGCGTATAAGAGCCGGTGCGGGTCATCCACGGCTGCGGATCTATCTCCGACATTTTGGGTCCGCTTACAGACACTACGTATACCGGTCCCTTGTTGCCGTCGCGTCCACGGGCATAGGTATGATCATGTCCCTGGAGTACCAGGTCTACTTTATACCGGTCGAACAACGGCTTAAAGTTTTCACGCAGCCGCTCGTTGTTGCGGCTTTTCTTGGTCGACAGTACCGGGTGATGGAACGTGATGGCCGTCCACCGGTTGGGATTATTTTTCAGCAGCTGTTCCAGCCATACCTTTTGACGGACCAGCAACGTATCGGATATTTCCACTTCCTGTGAATTCAGCGAAATAAAACGCATGCCCTGCACATCGGTATAGTAGCAGGTTTCCTCCAAACCGGCCGGGCCGTTTTCCGGTAAGGTAAACTGCGGCCGCCAGAAAGCAGAAGGCACATCCTGGCCTGCGGCGTTTTCATAGTATTCGTGGTTACCGGTCGTCATCATACCCGGAACTGTGCTGTGAATAAAACCCCCTGCTTCAAACCATTGCTGCCATTCATTGTTGTTATTGCCCCTGTTCACCAGGTCGCCCGCATGAATGATGAGGCGCGCATCCGGCGCCACGGACCAGGCTTTCCGGATGGTCCTTGACCACATGGAAAGAATATTTGCCTGGGCATCTCCCAGGTAAATAAACGAAAAGGGTTCACCGGGCAATCCTGCCGTACGGAAAGAAAACCATTCGCTCCAGTCGTTCTCCTGCCCTACGCGGTACACGTAATTGGTATTGGGTTGGAGGTGATCGAAAGTAAAGTGATGATACCGCACCGGTAAGGAATCTGCGAAAGGCGGCGTAGTAACAGCAGTATACCGTGTAGCCGTTGCCGTGAAACGTGGATCGGCAGTTGCCGGCGCTAGTTCTGCATAGCTAACCGCTGCCGCCTCACCCGTTCTCCAGGTAACAGCCGCTGAGCGGGAAGGGTCGGCTGTTACATTTAATACAATCCTGTCGGGCCGCAAACGCTGGGCATATACTTGTTGTAAAAAGCAGGTGGCCAGCAGCCACCCGCTTATCAATATTTTCTTCATAGCTTTTACTTCAGGTACCACATCAGCGTGGTTTGTTTATCTGCTCCAAATACGGTGAGTGCTTTCTGGTACTGTTCTTCATTGGTATCTCTTTCGCCGGTGGGATAAATATACCGTTTAGGCAGCACCGTAGTGGATGCCATTGGGCCGAGTACAAACTTAGGCAGGCCCGTGCGGCGGTTATCAAACCATGCTTCCGCGCCTTTCAGGAAACCGGCGATCCACTTCTGGCCAATGAGCTGTTCCAGCGTACCATTGTATTTTACAGAGGCCTGGTTAAAGTAGCCGGCATCAATAGCCGCCTGGTCAACTCCATAAAATTTCATATTGGCATGGATGCCATCATAATACAGGCTTTCCGCTGTTTTGCCCGGCACCGTTACTTTGCCTGCCTGCACACATTCTGCGAGGATAAAGCAAACTTCTGCATAGGTAAGCATGCTGCCCCTCAGCATAGCACCACTAGGGCTGCTGAACAAAGAAGAAAGGCGGGAAATATGATACTTACCACCATTGTAGTCGTAAGGTGCAGGAATCGCATTAGGTACGCCTACATAAGGATTCGGGTTGGTTGTCCCTCCTGTCAGCGAATCCACCCGCGCGATCCAAACTTTCAGGCGGGGATCATTGCGCTGTACTAAAGCATCTACAATTTCTTTGCTGGGTTTGCGCTTATCAAATTCATCAAAGGAACTTCCCAGCGGGCTACCCGGCCAGCTATTGGCGCTCACAGTACCCTGGTATATAATTTCCGCGTTATCTGCGTTGCTTTCAAAAATGGGGTACTTACTCTTATCGTTCAGGATCTCCTGCATTTCTGTAAAGGCAGTGGGATATTTTTTGGAAATGCGTAACAGCATCCGCAAACGGAGCGAATTGGCAAACTTGCGCCAGTTCAACGGTTCTCCCTTGTACATCACATCTGCTAATGTATCTATCTTGTTGGTAACGGAAGACAGCTCATCATTTGCTTCTTTCAACGTTTGCAATAAGGCAGGGTATACCGTTTGCTGCGGATCATACTTCGGATGGGCCAGCGTTTGAGTCTTCAGCAACAACGCTTCACTGTAAGGGACATCGCCAAACAGATCCGTGACATACGCAAAATTAAAAGCTTCCAGCACCTTGCCTACAGATACATACTGCGGTACATTCAGTTTCTTCGCCAGGTCCATCATCTCCCGGTTGGCCGACAGCTTTGAATAGTAGCTATCCCAACTTTGAGGACCCCAGTCGAACTTATCATTGCCCTCATTACGCACCATGGTGATATAACGGCCGGCAGAAGCAGGTTTATCGAAGTAAGCCTCCTTCTGGTAATCATAGGCGGTGTTAATCAACACGGAGGATAACAGGAATTCAGGATTGATCACTTCCGATTCATTCGGATTCACATTGATATCTTCCAGTCCTTTTTCGCAGGAAACAAAGAGGACGCCGAAGATTAGTATCAGGTATTTAAAAGGCATGCGTTGCATAACCATATAATTATTGGTTTAGAAATTGAAACCTACCTTAGCGCCATAAGAACGGGTGTAAGGCAATCCCCAGCTGGCTACTCCCGGGGAGAAACTACCGTTGGAAATCGTCATCGCCGTTTCCGGATCGTACCCCTGTTCCGCAGCAGTCCAGGTAAACAGGTTGCGTGCAATCAGTGATACGCTCAGGTTACCCAGTGGTAGCTTGCCGAGTGTTTTCTTTGAAAAGGTATAGGTAAGTGATGCTTCCCTGAGCTTTACATAGCTGGCGTCGAAAGTAGACCGGCCGGCATAGTCCCAGTAATATTCACCATAATAGTTCTCGGGATCTGTAACATTATCATTGAGCTTGTACTTGCCATTCCCGTCATCTATATAACCGAAAAGGATCATGCCATCTGTACGGTTGTTGCCATCCGCATCTTTCCAGGCCAGACCACCGGTTTTCGGATCGCGGCCGGGGATAGTGGTTTGTGTGCGGCCATCGCTCAACAGGTTCTTTGCCACATAAGAGAAGAAGTTACCGCCCTGGCGCCAGTCAATCAATACATTCAGGGTAAAACCTTTGTAGGTAAATGTGTTATTAATACCCAGCATAAAGTCAGGATTATAGTTCCCTATCTTCACATACTCATTTAACTGCTGGTAACCACCTTCACTACTCAATAAAGGCTGTCCCTTAAATTCACCATCTGGTACAGTGGCCCAGGTTTGTGCATACATGTCTCCCATTTCAGCACCTTCTTCTACCAGGAACCGGATACCTTCTGCACTGCCTAACTGGTAGCTGTTCAAGCCATCTATCAGCTTCAGCACTTTATTGCGGTTACGGGTATAGTTTAATTGCAGGTCCCAGCGGAACGGTCCTGCTACCGGCGTTGCATTCAACCCGATCTCAATACCTTTGTTCCTGATCCTACCGGCGTTGGTCACCATGTTGGAATACCCGGTGGCCATTGTTACCGGTATTTTGATGATCTGATTACGGTTTACGGTATTATAATAAGTAAAGTCGATGCCGATTCTTCCTTTCAGGAAACGAACGTCTGCACCGAATTCATGCGAGGTAGCAATCAGTGGCTTCAGCCGGTTATTTTTCAACACGTTGCTGATATTCGCCAGTTTTGTTTTGTCCCAGTCCTGGCCAAAGCTAAAGGTGTTATACAAATTATAGGGATCTGTATCGCCACCCACCTGTGCCCAGTTAGCACGGATCTTAGCAAAAGACAACACGTCCGATTTTATACCCAGCATATCGGATACAATCAAACTCAGTGAAGCTGAGGGGTAGAAATAGGAATTGTTGCCGGCGGGCAGGGTGCTTGACCAGTCGTTACGCGCCGTCAGATCCAGGAATGCATAATTGCGGAAGCTCACCTGCCCCATGCCATACACGCTGTTGATACGTTTGGTATACCTGCCGGAAGTATTTACTACCGAACCGGCTTTGGCGTTGGCAATATTGTACAGGCCAGGTATCACCAATGCTTCCGATTTCTGACTGGAGCCTTTAGTGATTTGATTCATACGGTTGGCGCCTGCGGAAACAGATACAAAGAAATCTGAGTTGATATTCTTCTTATAGCTTAACAGGAAGTCGGTATTCTGTTCCCTGAAAAATTCTGTTTCAAAAGCATAGGCGCCGGTTGGATTTTTCACCGCACTGAAAGGCCGTTTACTTTCGCGGGTTTCAGAGTAAAGATCCATACCCGTGCGGCCCATGAGCGACAGGTCTTTCGTGATCTGGATATTCAATTCCACGTTACCGGTCATACGGTCACGGTCAAACCCGTTGATAAATTCATATGCCACCAGGTAAGGGTTATCCGTAGATCCCGGCACATGTGAAAACTGCTGCAATCCTTCCTTTCCGGGCAGCCAGTAGTTGCGCAGCTGCCTGATGTCCACGTTGGGTGTGGTGGTATATACAATGTTGCTCACGCTTCCCCGGTTAAAAGTAGGCCGGTTGCCGCTGCTGTTTTTCGTATAGCCGATATTGGTACTCACCTTGATGTTGGGATTCAGATTATATCCTGCCGCAAGGTTGAGCGTATTTCTTTTCAGATCAGTATTGGGTATGATACCTTCATTTTTCAGGTTGGTAAACGACAACCGGAAGTTACCATCCTTGTTATTACCGGTGATGGCAATGTTGTTGGTGAAGGTAGATCCGGTGCGGAAGAAATCCTTATGCCGGTCGGGATAAGATACCCAGTCGGTAGGAATCGGCTGTCCGTTCGCATCCAAAGGACTATTCCACTGTACGTGTTTGGTGCCTACATCCAGTCGTGGTCCCCAGGAAGCGTCAGAAATAGTTTCATCAGAACCTTCACGGTCGCCGGAACCAAATTCATTCTGGAATTTCGGGAACAGCCAGGGTTGATCAAACATCGCGCTGGAGTTAACGGAAACGCCTAAACCTTTTGTAGTACCTGAGCCGGATTTGGTAGTGATGAGAATCACACCGTTGATAGCGCGGGAGCCGTATAAAGCGGAAGCGCTGGCGCCTTTCAGCACCGAGATGCTGGCGATATCGTCGGGATTGATATCCGAGATGGTGCTGCCATAATCCACTACTACCTGTCCTACGGGCTGTTTCGGATTACGCACCGCCGGTGCAATGGGAATACCATCTACTACATACAACGGCTGATTATAGCCTTCCAGGCTGCTCTGGCCGCGGATGGTAACCAGCGAGGTGCCGCCCGGGTCGGAGCTGGTGCTTCTTACGTTTACACCGGTTACTTTACCGGCTAAAGCGTTGGCAATGTTTACTTCTTTTACGGTGCTCACCTGGTCGCCTTTCAGCGTGGCGATGGAGTAACCGAGTGCTTTCTCCTGGCGTTTAATACCAAGCGCGGTAACTACCACATCATCCAAACTGCGTATGGTAGCCACCAGCTGTACCTGCAGCATTCCGTTGCCAGCCACCGTTTCTTTTGACTGGTAGCCTACAGAACGGAATACCAGAACGGCATTGCTGCCGGCTACTTTGATGGTAAACTGTCCGTCTACGTTAGTGGCCGTACCATTAGAGGTGCCTTTTTCATGCACGCTTACACCGGGAAGGGCTACACCGCTTTCATCGGTTACTATGCCTTTTACGGTTACTTCCTGCATTTTTGTGGCGCCTGCTTCTCCGCCGGCAGGGCGGATTGCATAATCATGATCGCTTAATTTTACCGCCTGCAAACCCAGTGGTGTAAGCACTTTCGTTAACTGTGCTTCCAGGTTGCTGCCGGTAACACGGAGTTGTTTCCCCGCTACAAATTTATCCGCCACTTGTGTGGGCGAATAATTAAAGCTGATGTTAAACCTTGTTTCGAGGTTGGTCAGCATTTGCCGGAGTGGGATGGTTCCTGCTTCCCCCGGAGTATCTCCGCTTCTTACCATTAATTGCTGTGCGCTGGTTTCGGTGTTCAGCAGCAGCAACAACAACAGCATCGCTCTCCAGGGAGCATAAAGCTTCGTAAAGCTCTTTTGCATAACTGTAAATTTTAAAAACCTTATTCAAAAATGATGACTGAATTATCTTGTTTGATTTTCAGCTGATGCACGGTGGCTATCGCTTTCAACAACATCGGGGGATCATCAGCAGGCACAGAGCCGGTGAATAACAGGCTTTCCATTTTCTTATTCCTGAACTGGATCTTATAACCATATATGTCTTCCAGTTGCTGCGCAACGCTTATCAGCGGCGTATCCCTGAACAGGAGCCGGCGTTGCTTCCAGGCGGTGAGTTGCACAGGATCTGCCTGCAGCCGGTGATGTTCTCCCGGCGAAAAAGACATCATATCGCCGGGTTTCATATCCAGGCTGTCGTTCACCACAATCTTCCCTTCTTCCAGCAATACCTTCACCTGATCATGACGGTGATATACATTAAAGGCAGTTCCTTTTACTTCAATAGTTACCTGTGGCATCAATACCCGGAATTTAGGATGCAGCCCGGCGGGAGATTTGGATACATTAAAATAGGCCTCGCCATTGAGCGTAACTGACCTTACGTTTTCCTTTGTCCATTTACGGGGATAAGAAACAGATGAATTGGCATTCAGCTGTACAATAGAGCCATCGGGCAGTTGCAGGGTTTTGGTTTCACCAAAGCCAGTCTGGACAAAAATGTTTTCAACGGATGGCTCACTTCCCTGTGCATACCATATGCCGGCAAACAGCAGCACAGCAGCAGCGGTAGCCAGTGCGTAGTACCACGGCCTGCGGACAACTACGTTATTTTTTTTAATAACGGGTTCGTCCAGCAACAGGTCTATCTGCGCTTTCACAGCCTCCATTTCTTCCATGCTTACTTCGTTGGTACGGAACCGTAGTGCCAGCACCAATGCGCGGGCATCCTGCAATACCGCCTCCTTCTCCGGGTGTACCGCTATCCAGCTTTCCCAGAAGGCCGCAGCAGTATCCTCCAGCACCCAGGCACGGAATAAGTCATCCGCAGCAAAATCTGCTGCCTCAAATTCACTATAATTCATAAAAAAACACCTTGTACAATAACAAGAGACGCGGATGCGGAAAATACCCTCACGGAAATGGATCTTTTTTCGCGAATGTTGTCTTTCTCAGGATTACACTGATTTTACGGATTAATTTGATTTTACTTTTTGGATTTTTTTTGGATTTTTTGATTTAATAGCAAAGGGAGATATAAGCGGCTATATACGCTTATATCTCCCTTTCTCCTTTACAAAATCAAAAAATCCAAAAAGTAAAATCAAATTAATCCGTAAAATCAGTGTAATCCTGAGAAAGACAACATTCGCAGCGCGGCTTCATCCTGTGCGAGCAGCTCTTTTAATTCAGCGATGGCCCGGTAGATGAGGGTGCGGGCATACTTTACTTCTTTCAATACCATAATGTCGGCGATTTCCTCGTAGGAAAGGCCCTCGTAGAAGCGCAGGTATACGGCTTCCTTTTGGCGGAGGGTAAGGGCGTTTAGTTTTTGTTGCAGTAGCCGGGTGGTGTTTTCACTGTGCTGCCGGTTGATGAGGATACTTTCCGGGGAAAGCTCCAGGGCGAAGGTGGAGGCGGCGCCTTCGTCGAGACTTGCGGGGCCGTGGGCCGACTTGTCGAGGTACCTGAACAGCTTTCTCCTGGCGGATACCATCAGGTAGCTTTTCAGGCTGACAGGAAGCGAAAGGCCGGCCCTTTGCGCAAATAACTGCGAGAAGAAGTCCTGCAACATGTCCTTTACCAGCGCCCGGTCTGTTGTAAACCGGATACAGTACCGGAACAGCAACGGGAAGTAGCGCCGGTATATTTCTCCGAAGGCGTCCCGGTCTCCGCTACAGAGCCGGACCCACAGGAGCTGTTCATTTTGCTGAGGATTGTATGGGCTGCTTGACATCTATTGTGTGAATTAGCATAAGGATCTTTCTCTAAACTACACATTGGCCGGTTGCCGTCATAACTTCCTGTCAGAAATAACATCGATTTAATGTGAGGGCAAAGGCGCCGACACCACTTCCCGGATCTGTAAACGCTCGCACCAGCCTTTAAAATCACGGTAAATCTGTTGCAAGGTTTCCTTCTGTTCCGGCGTCAGCTCCAGCGCATGCGCGCGGCTGATGGTGCGCACCGGAATGCCCCTTAACTGCAGAAAATATTTTGCGCTCAGCGGGTAAGCTATGTGGATCAGCGGGTCTACTCTTTGTAACTCCGATTGTATCCAATGCACATCTTCCTGCCGGCTTTCATCATTTACATGATTACAGAGCCATACCAGTATTTCAGGATAAAAATTTCCGGAGATAGACGACATGCCAGCTGCGCCCATTTGCATAGAGGCTACCGCATTAGGCGTATGGGCGTCGTAGAACTCCAGCCGGCTTCCCGCTGTCACGGCCAGTTTGGCGCGCACGTTTTCCACCTTGCAGGAAGTATCCTTGTGATAAATGAGGCGGTTGGTAGCCAGTAAGGTTTGCAGGATCTCCGGCGTAATCACCCGTTTATAAGGCGCCGGGCATTCGTATAATCCTAAGGGTATATTGCCGGTAAGAGAAAACAATTCTTCGAATCTTTGCAGCAGTACGGAATCCGGTTCGTCTACATTGGCAAAGTGCCCGGTGATCATAATCACGGAATCCACGCCGGTGTCATAGATCTTTTGTGTAAACAGGGCCTTGTCTTTGATCGTAAGACCAAAGGACCCGGTAGCCACTACCGGCACGCGGCCATTTACATACTGCACTACGTGGCGGGTGAGCTCCAGTCGCTCATCCTCGCTGATGCTGTACATTTCGGACGACAGGCAATTGGCGAAAAAACCTTTTACGCCGGCATCCAGATAAAAATCTACCAGGTGCTCCACCATGTCATGGTCAATCTGTGCTTTCAGATTAAAAGGGGTGATCATCACCGGTACAAATTTCTTTTGCATAACAAACGGGTTTAAATAATCAGGAAGTTTTAAGGCGTTGCAGCCGCGATAGCAGCATACCCGCCAGGAATATTGATAACGTTCCCACCACGATGATCATATGCGCATGCAACGGGCTGCGCAGGCTGACTAACCCGGCGGGGAGATACTTTGATAACGACATCCACAGGATGACTACAATACCAATGATGGTAGCGGTAACGGCCGTGGCATTTTTTGTTTTGGAGATAATGCCCAGCAAAAACAATCCCAGCATGCCTCCCGCAAATATGCCGGACAACTCCCACCACATGTCCAGGATACTCTTCACTCCAATCATCGAAATACCAAAACCGATAGCCAGCAAACCCGACAAGGTAGTGGCGATATACAACACCCGCATCTCCTTTGCAGGCGTGATTTCCGGATCAACATACCGCTGATAAATATCTTTCAGAAAAACAGTAGCCGTGCTGTTCATACCACTGCTGACGGTACTCATCGCCGCAGAAAGGATGGCTGCTACGATCAATCCCATGAGCCCTTTCGGCACTTTGGTAACCATAAACCAGGGCAATACCTTATCGCCGTAATCGGCTGGCTGTAACGATGCAACCGGCACCTGCCTTTCCGCCGCTACCTGCTGTTTCAGCGCCAGCAGCAGTTCCGGGTGCTGTTGCGCATACGCATACAAAGCAGTGCCAATAAAAAAGAACACCATGCTCACCGGCACGTACCAATACACACAAAGCCATATACTGCGCGACGCTTCTTTTTCTGAACGGGCAGTATGGTAGCGCTGCACATAGTTCTGGTCCATACCAAAGTTATTCAGGTTAATAAAAAATCCATACAGGAACACCACCCAGAAAGTAGAAGTACTGAAATCCCGCAGGGAAAAACTACCCAGTGAAAATTTTCCATCTGCCATTCCTATCTTCCAGATATCCTTCACCCCATCGTTCATACCTGTAATCACCAGCCAGAGGATCACTATAGCGCCGGCAGTTTTCACAATACCCTGCAGCACTTCTGTCCATATCACCGCTTCCATACCACCCAACACCGTATATATAATGATGCATACTCCCGTAACGGTCATGATAGTACGCATTTCCAACCCCGTAAGTGCCTGCAGTGCCAGCGCCACACCAAAAAAGATGGAGCCCATCCGCGCCAGCTGCATCAGGATAAAACAAACCATCGCATAGGTTCTTGCCCATGGGCCAAACCGGTGTTCCAGGTGTGTGTATGCGCTCACTTCCCCGCTGCGGCGGTAAAATGGCACAAAATATTTTGCCGCAATAAAAGCAGCCAGCGGCATAGATAAACTGAACACAAAAGCATTCCAGTTACTGCCAAATGATTTTCCCGGCACGCCGAGAAAAGTATTACTGCTTAAAAACGTGGCATACAAAGAAAGCCCCAAAGCCCAGCCCGGTATAGTTCCGGACGCCGTGGTAAATTGTGCCGCATTCCCGTTTTTCCGTGAAAACCATACCCCCACTCCAATCATACATAGCAGGTAAATGGCGATTACAGCCAGATCAATTATTGGCAGTTGGTGCATAATGAATCTCCGATTGGTCGATAAAACCAGTTCAATACGTGGATAAAAAAAATTACAGTCGTTACACGAAGATTACTAATTTTTATGGATCAAACAATGTTGAATGTTATGAAAAGAATAGCTTAAATTACTATTGAGATGAACAACCTGGCCGCCAACACACCGACCACCTGGAACTTACCGGACCACCTGAAACGCAAGCTGGAAAAGCATCCGCTTGGCAGAAACCTTTTTATTACCACTATTGGCCTCTATCCTGAAAATGCTGCCCTGGAAATCAGTGAACCAAAGGGCGCACCGGTGTATACCTTATTATATGTAACACATGGAAAAGGATGGCTGGAAACCGGGAAAAAGAAAGTGACTATCAAACCTAATCAATACCTGCTGTTCCCGAAAGGCGCCGCATTCCGCTCCGGCCCTGCTGAAGGGGAGCCGTGGCGGATCTATGCCGTGCAATTTTCCGGCAAGCTGGCAGACGACATATACAGCTACCTGGGCACCGGCCTGAAACCGCATACCATACCGCCCCTCGTAGGACGCAATGCACAGTTCGATGATATCCTCCATCATCTCGACCTCATGAATAATATAGAGAACCTGCTGTACGCCAATTTCCGGTTCTATAGTTTCCTTGGCACCTTCCGGCTCACGGTTTTCAACTATATGAAGAAGGGCGCAGATAATATTATTGAACAATGTATCCAGCTCATGAAACAAAAGCTGGACCAGCACCTCACCCTGGCCGACCTCTCCAGGGAAACCTGTATTTCCGCTTCATACCTGTCGGCCCTCTTCAAAGAAAAAACACGCTACTCTCCCATCCAGCTGTTTACCTCCCTGCGGATGCAGAAGGCCAGCCAGCTGCTGAAAGATACCCGTTTGACCGTAAAAGAAATTGCACAGGAAATGGGCTACCCGGATCAATACACGTTTTCCAGGTCGTTTAAACTGATCATGGGGGTATCGCCCAAAAAATTCAGGGATAAGGGCTGAATGATATTAACCAATTGTTAAGCAGTAAGAAGCAGTGAGGGATATGGCGTTTCAAAACGAATATATAGAAGGAACGAAACTCCTTCCATCATTTAATACCAAACACTCATGCGCTTTTTTATCCCCCGTTATCTGTTTCTTGTACTGCCTGTATACTGCCTGTTTACAGGCGCATGTAAAAAAGATAAGCCTGCAACACCCCAAAAATCGCCTAAGTATGAACTGGTGACGGGTACCTGGAAACAACAGGACATCGTGCTGGCAGTAGCCGTTAAATTGAATAAACAGAACATTCCCGCTGGCACCAGCATCATTGCATTGGCGCCCCTGCTCGGACCCGGCGGCGCCCTGTTCACCTGCACCGTGAATAACACCTACCAGTTTAACGGCGACGGCTCCTTTGCCATTGATGGCTGTACCACGCTGATCCTGCCCGTTGCCGGCAACAGCGGCACCTGGGACCTGGACGTACACGATTCGGTGTTAAAACTCATTTCTGCCAAAGGAGAAAACGATCCGCACTGGATTGAAAATATCAGCAGTACCAACCTGGATCTTTCCCTCACGGTAACGATCCCCGGTGTGGCGACTATCCCCTTAATACTAAAATTGAAGAAATAAACGAACCGCGGAGATATCGCATGCTATTGTTGAAAATAACAATAATATAATCGGTAATTCCTTGTATCTTGTTTAGACTGATCAGATATTTGCTGGCAATTATGGAAAGTATTGTACAGGATATTATCAATGGGAATATCGGAAGTTTTAAGATGGTATACCAACAGTACCACACAAAACTTTACTTCTACGTTCTGAAATGTACACACTCCGTTTACATAGCGGAAGAAACTGTGCAACTTACTTTCATACTCCTCTGGGAAAAGCGGGAGCGATTGTCTACCAGCTTCAATATCTCCACACAGATTTTTCGTATAGGCAAAAGCGTAATGACCGACCTCCTGCGCAAACAACAGGTGCGTGACCGTCATACGCAAACACTGGTAAGGGATAACACCAACTGGCATGTGGAAACAGATATCTCCGTAAAAGAAGAACTGAAGCGCGTGTATAACAGTATAGAACAGCTATCCCCCATCCGGAAAAATGTTTTTAAACTCAGCCGCTTTGAAGGTCTCCCGCATAAAGAAATTGCCAGGCAGTTATCCATCTCCCCTAAAACAGTTGAAAACCACATTGTACGGGCTATCCGCCAGTTAAAGAATTCCCTGCTGCTACTGCTTCTATTGCTGATCTGTTAACTAAATGTGACGCAGTGAGGGATTTACCGTTTTCAAACGAATACATACTATGAAGCATTCAGTAACACTTATTGAAAAGTTTCTCCGGGATGAATGCAATGAAGCCGAGAAGCAATGGGTAAAAGAATACATTGCACAGCATCCGGAGGCTTTACAACCTTACTTAACGGAAGAAAGCTGGCATTCCTTCCAGCCAGGCGAGCTATTGCCGGAGGCGGTTTCCGGTAAAATGATGACAGTGATCGAAGGGCATACTTTTCAGAAGAAGCAGGTAAACAGGCGCTGGTATGCAGCGGCAGCAGCCGTTGTGCTGATTATTTCCGGCGGACTGTTATGGACGATATTACGCCCGTTGCCCATCAATAAAACAATGGCGGTAAAACCCGTGCAAACAAATACCGCCCCTGCAGCAACATTACGTACCGTAATGAACAACACCCGTAAAACAATGCCGCTGCAACTAAGCGACGGCAGTATGGTAGAACTGGCCCCTGAAAGCGAGGTGAAATACCAGGAGCCGTTCACCGGCAACCGCAGGGATGTTTATTTAAAAGGACAGGCCCTGTTCCGTGTAACCGGTAACAAAGAGCAGCCATTCACCGTATATGCAGGCCAGCTTGGCACCACCGCATTGGGTACGGTATTCAAAATAACAGCGTGGGACCGGAAAGCGATCACACAGGTACAACTGATCAGCGGCAAGGTAGTAGTGAAACCGGATCATGCAGCAGGCGTTTACCTTCGTCCCGGTCAGGCACTGCGCTACGACCGCCAGAAAATGCTGGTAACGGTGAATGACGTTATCAAAAAAGATAAAATACCTTCACGCATAAACGAAATTATTACTTTCAGCAATGAACCGCTGACCGGCGTTTTCAGGCAGATGTCTGAAAAATACCACGTCAGCATCCAATATACAGCCAGCAGCCTTACAGGCATGAATTTCACCGGAACATTCGACAGTAGCAAAGAAACACTAAAAGAATTCCTGACAACTATTGGTACGTTAAATAATCTTACTATTAATCAGAAAGATGATGTTATCTACATAGTACAATAATCCCGGAAACTAATTTCCCATACTTACAACACAGGCAACCTCTATGAGGCTGCACGGACTTCCTTTTGCCTAAAACGAACAATATTATGTGTGTAAAAATCAAACAATCACGCCCCACCACCATCATCTGGCTGTTGCTGTTGCTCTGGCAACTGATGGCCGGAAACGCGCTGGCGCAAAACCCGCGCCCTGCCGCTATCGGCCTGATCAAAAATGAAAGCAATGAAAGCCTGCCCGGTGTAATGGTGAAAATGGAGAATGCAGACCATAAAGTATTAGCCACCACCGTCACCAATGAAAAAGGCATCTTTACATTTGCAAAACTGCCTGCTGGCGGCCCTTATCATTTCGTGTTATCACAAATGGGTTATACCACCGATACACTGCGCGGATATATGATCAACGATTCCAGCAAATTGTCTTTATCGGTGGTCCTGAAAAAAAAAGTAGAAGAGTTAAGCCAGGTGCTGGTAACGGCACTGGGCATTAAAAGAGAAAAGAAAGCCCTCGGGTATTCTGTGGAAGAACTGGGCGGCAAGGAATTTAACCGCGTAACACAGGAAAACCTGCTCAACTCCATGTCGGGAAAAGTGGCCGGCGTTACCATCAACTCCACCGGCACCACCGGGTCGTCTGTAAGCATGATCATACGCGGCGCTACCTCCCTCAGCAGCGATAACCAGCCGCTGTTTGTAGTAGACGGCGTACCCGTAGCCAACACGGTGAACAACATCAGCCAGATTGGTAAAGATAACATGGTGGATTATGGCAATGCCATTTCCGATATCAACCCCGATAATATTGAAAGCGTTACCATCCTGAAAGGCCCCAGCGCCGCCGCATTGTATGGCTCCCGCGCGGCCAACGGCGTAGTGCTCATCACTACCAAAACAGGCAGAAAAGTTAATAAGGTAACCGTTGATGCATATGTAAACTCCGTATTCGATATTCCCTATAAATACCTGAACTGGCAAACGAAATTCGGCTCCGGTCAATTGGCAGGCATTCCTTTTTCCCGCAGCGGCAACCTGCTCACCAATCCCTTCGGCACTATCATCCAGGAAAATGTGGATGGCACCTTCGGCGCCGAACTGGATATGGGTTATGAAGAAGTGCAGTGGAACAGTCCTCTCGATGCAAACGGCAAAAAAATACCCATGCCGCTGGTGTCGCACAAAGATAACGTGAAGAATTTCGTCAACACCGGCATCACTACCATTGCCGGTGCTTCTGTTGCCAACAACAACGATAAGATCTCCTATCGCATTTCGTATGCGAACATGTCGAACAAAGGAATTATCCCTAATACCGATCTCTATAAAAATACGCTGAGCCTGAACTCCGGCCTGCAGGTGAACTCAAAGCTGAGCTTAAGTACCAACATTGATTTCAGCCGCAACAACTCCAACAACCGCGCAGCCGGCGACCGTGGCGCCAACCCGCTACAGGCGGTATACAGCGTTTCCCCGCACATTGATATACGCGACCTGGCAGACTACTGGATGCCCGGACAGGAAGGATTACAACAACGCACCCAATATAACGGCGTGTTCAATAATCCTTACTTCCTCGCGTATGAAGTAAAGAACGGATTTGTGAGAGACCGGTTGTTTGGTAATATCCGGGCCGACTGGAAAATACTGCCGTCCCTTACTTTTATGGCGCGGTATGCACTGGATACCTACGGCGAAAAAAGAGAAACCAAAATTTCCAACAGCTACCTGAATAATCCCGGTGGCGCCTACGGCATCATCAACCTCGATAACTACGAGCGGAACATGGATGTATTGCTTACCTATAAAAAAGCCATTCATCATTTCGATGTTTCCGTTTCTGCCGGTGGTAATATGCGCTACCAGACAGGCAGCAACGTTACCACCTCTACGAAAGACGGTACCGGTCTTAATACGCCCGGCGTATATACCATTCAGAATATTTCTCCTGCCAACCTCAACTTCTACAGTAGCACCTTTGAAAAAGGTGTGAACAGTCTTTATGGTATGCTGAACATAGGATACAAAGGAATGGCGTACCTGGATGTAACCGGCCGTACCGATTGGTCCAGCACCCTCCCTGATGCCGCTTCCTACTTTTATCCGTCGGCCTCACTGAGTGTGCTCCTGAATGAAATGGCGCACATCACCTCCACCAATATCAATATGATCAAATTAAGAGGCGGTGCAGCGCAGGTAGGTAACGACGCTTCTCCTTACCAGCTGGTAGCTACTTTGGGCAGTGTAGGCGCCTGGGGGAATATTCCGCAGCTCACCACGTTCGGCACCCTGCTGAATCCTTTCCTGAAGCCGGAAATCGCTACGTCGTACGAAGGCGGTGTTGACATCAACCTGTTTCAGAACCGCCTGCATTTTTCAGGCACCTATTATATCGTTGAAAACAAAAACCAGATCTTCAGCCCTAAAACACCTCCTTCTTCGGGCTACTCTTCCCGCAGCATCAACGCGGGTTTGCTCAGGAGCAGGGGCATTGAATTAACGCTCGGCGGCACGCCGGTACAAACCAGGAACTGGAGATGGGATGTGGACTTTAACTTCACCCGCAACAGAACCCGCATCATTTCCCTGCCGGATGATATGCCTTACTATACCCTTTGGGAAGAAGGAAAAGGCGGCGCCTGGACCTATGTGGGAGAAGATATCGGCGACATCTACGATGCGCAGCTGGTAACAGTTACAGACAAATCGTCCCCATACTACGGCTACCCTATATTAGATAACACCGGTAAATGGCAAAGTATAGATGCCATCAATACAAAAAATAAGATCGGCAATTTTAACCCGGATTTTATCATGGGTTTTCAGACGTCCATCTCCTATAAAAGTTTTACACTGAACATGACGTTCGACTGGCGGAATGGCGGTGACTTTGTATCGCAAACTTACCGTTACGGAGAAGAACATGGTAACTCCCAGTTGTTCCTCGACAAGCTCACGGATCCCGGCACGATGAAAGGCCAGGAACTGCGCGATTACCTGGTTAGTCACCAGGATCAGCTGGTAATCCCCACCGGCAATAACTTCCCGCTGGTAGGCGGTCCTACGCCGGAATACAATAGTTTTCCTTTTACGTATGGTCCGTATGTGTTGCCTTATGGCGGCGTATTTATTCCGGGCGTAAGGGCGAAGGGATACGACAGCAACGGTAACCCTACCGGCTATCTTGAAAATCTTGGTAACGATGGCACCCTCACGCTTCCTTATGCCGGCAGTACCGCCTGGTCGTTTACAAGGGCGTTTTTATTCCCTGCGTCTTACCTGAAGCTGAGAGAAGTGTCGCTGACTTATGCGCTGCCGCAGCGACTGATCAGTACCGCGAAATTGCAACGTGCCAGCTTCTCTGTATACAGCAGGAATATTATCCTGTGGACTGCCGCCAAAATCGGCATTGATCCTGAAAATGCCTATCAGCCTTCTACCGCTGTACAGGGCTCGGGTATGCAGTTCAAGCAGGGTATTGAAAGATACAATGTTACTCCCTGGGCTATCCCGGTGGGCGCAAAACTGAACGTCACCTTTTAAGTGTTCCTTTAATTCTGATATATGAAAACAGTGCGTAAATCTATTATACTCAGTATCGGGTTCCTTTGTTTATCTGTTACATCCTGTAAAAAGGACCTGATCAGCATGAACGAAAATCCCAACGGCGCCAATCCGGCTACCATTAATCCCAACCTGGTGTTGTCTACCGTGCTCACCACCACAGGGTTTCAGCTGGTATTCCTGGGCTACCAGGATATGGCCGGGGTGATGCAGCACACGCAAAAAGATGGCTGGACTACCACCCACAACGAATACGACTGGTCCGGGTCCAACAGCTGGACAGGATACTACGATATGCTGCGGAACAACCAGCTGGTGTATAACCGCGGCGTGGAACTGAACAGTGAACTGCACCAGGGCGTGGCACTGGTGATGAAGTCGCTGCTCTTCGGCCTGATCACGGACCTATGGGGCGATGCGCCTTACACCTATGCCCTGCAGGGAGAAAAGGGCACACCCGAAACCACGCTCCCGGTATTCGATCCGCAGCAAACTATTTACACCGGGATACTCGCTGATCTTGAAAAAGCAAACACTCTGCTTTCAAAGCCTAAAAGCGCCTATTCCAACCCTATTGATGCCGTGGATGTGTATTACCAGGGCGACCCGGCGAAATGGCGTAAAATGGCCAATTCCCTCGCATTACGGTATTATATGCGGCTGTCTGAGAAGCTGCCGGCCATCGCAAAAGCCGGTATTGAAAAAATGGTAGCCGATCCCGCGCAATATCCTCTTATCCTCAGCATTGATGGCGCAGAAGATGCGACCATGTCGTTCCCCGGCAACAGCAATGCGGATTCCTGGCCTATGAATGTAGCCTACGACACCGACAGCAGCAACTACCGCAGGTTGAAGATGTGCAGCACATTTGTGAATGCCCTGCAATCCAGGCACGATCCCAGGTTGGGCGTATGGGCCAATAAAGTGCAGTGTTTTTTATTGGTAGATGATACCAAACCAGCCGGCACCGGCAACGTTTATAAAGCCACCGACACCGTGATAGCAGGAGAACCGCGGAAGGTAAGATACATTTCACCCGACGTGCTGGCCTCCAAAGGACTTACTGCGAATGATATTAACCAGGACGAAAATTACGTGGGGCTTCCCCCGGCCATTTCCGGCCCGGCAGTATATAACCTTAGTCCTGATGCCAGCCAGGCATCCAGGAACCCGCATGTTTCCTGGCTCAACGACATATACAAACAACCGAAAGGACCACTGCTAAAGGCAAGGATTATCTCGGCATCAGAAGTTCATTTTATTCTGGCAGAAGCTGCTGCCATAAAAGGATGGGCGGCCGGTGACGCGGAAGCGCATTACAACGCCGGCATTCAGGCATCGCTCAATGTTTGGGGAGTAGCCGGCAGCACTGCCGCTTATCTCGCGCAGCCTTCCGTAAAATTCAATCATACGCAGGAACAGATCATCATACAGAAATGGATCGCCAGCTGGACCGCCGCCACCGAAGCCTGGGCGGATTATAAAAGAACAGGCTACCCGGTATTGCAGGCCGGCCCTTATGCAAAAGGCCCCGTAGTGCCGGTACGACTGTACTATATGCTGGAAGAACGCAACCTGAATAAAGCAAATATGGAAGCAGCTGCCGGCCGGCTGGAAGTAACCACTTACTCGTCCTTTGGCGCCAATGGCACCAAAAACAGTCCGTGGTCGAAACCCTGGATCATCCAGGGTACCGGAAAACCCTGGTAATTTCTTATATTTCATCAACCCATAAAAAACAATTCTATCTGGATATGAAGCAACTCTTTTTAAATGCCGCCACTGCATTTGTACTCCTGCTAAGCCAGGCGAATACTTTTGCACAACAAACCGTAACACCTGCCAACGCGCTGAAAAGCTACCTGGACAACGGAGATACTTCGTTCAAATGGGAACTGAAGGATTCTTTCAACGTTACTAACGGCAAAGGCTATAACGTACTCCTTACTTCGCAGAAATGGCGGGAATACACCTGGACGCACCAGCTCACTATTTTTGTGCCCGACGAAATTAAATACGACGGTGCATTGCTGTTTATCACCGGCGGCTCCGTAAAAGATGGCTTGCCTAACTGGAACGGCCCTACGGATGAACTGTACCAGCAAATGGGAAAAGTAGCCGCCGTGAATCACGCGGTAACAGCCGTATTACGGCAAACCCCCAATCAGCCGCTCTTTGGTAAACTAACAGAAGATGCGCTGATCTCATACACCCTTCACCAGTTTAAAAAAGATGGCGACTACAACTGGCCACTGCTGTTCCCGATGGTAAAAAGCGCGGTAAGGGCTATGGATGTAATCCAGGAATTTGCAGATAAACAACTGAACCGCAAAGTGAATGGCTTTGTAGTATCCGGGGCGTCCAAACGCGGCTGGACTACCTGGCTTACCGGCGCCAACGACAAACGCGTGGTAGCTATTGCACCAATGGTGATTGATGTGCTGAATATGCCGGTGAGCCTGGATTACCAGATCAAAACCTGGAAAGAATATAGTGTGCAGATAGAAGACTACGTGAAACTGGGCATCCCCCAAACGGCGCATACCACCGAAGGCATGGCCATCAACACCATGATTGACCCCTACTCCTACCGCAGCAGCCTGTCTATTCCCAAAATGATATTCATGGGTACCAATGATGAATACTGGGTAGTAGATAATATCAAAAATTACATAGACAGTATCCCTGGTAAAAATCTTATTAACTATGTACCAAATGCCGGTCATAACCTGGGTGATAAACAGCAGGCCTTCCAGGGACTCAGCGCCTTCTTCGGAATGACGCTGAGCAAACAGCCGTACCCTGATTGCAGCTGGACTACCCGCACGCACAGCGGTAAAGTACAGCTTACCGCCAAGGCTACCTCCGATCGTTTACTGGATGTAATCCTGTGGTCGGCCAACTCTTCAGACCTGGATTTCCGCAACGACAAATGGGAATCCAAGAGCCTGGGGATGGCGCATCAGTCGAAAGTAAAAGTAACCACCACCCTGCCGCCAAATGGCTACCGCGCCTTTTACGTAGACCTGAAATACCAGAATGCCACCGGCGGTACCTACACCGTTAGTACACGTGTATTCGTTACCGATACTAAAGCCATTCTTTGATGAAATCAATGATATTACTGGCAGCTGCCTGCTGCCTCGCCATTAACTCCTTTGGTCAAACGCTGCCGGCTACACGAAATAAATTTGTGGTGGTAGCGCATCGCGGCAACCATGTGAGCGTGCCGGAAAATACCGTGGCAGCCATCGAAGAAACGATCCGCTGCGGGGCCGACTACGCCGAGCTGGATCTCCGCACCACCAAAGACGGGCAGTTGATCCTCCTGCACAACCCCACCGTGGATAAAATGACGAATGGCACCGGCAATGTAACGGACCTTACGCTGGCGGAGATCCAAAAACTGCAGGTACGCAGTGCCGATGGAAAAGTATACCGGGTGCCTACTTTCGCAGAAGCATTACAGGCATGTAAGGGCAAACTGAACATCTACCTCGACTTTAAAGCCGCCGATGTTCCCGAAACCTGGAGACAACTGCAAGCCGCCGGCATGGAAAAACAGGTGGTAGTATATCTCAATGAAAAAAAACAATACAAAGCGTGGAGGGAAACTGCGCCGGAAGTACCGCTGATGGCCAGTTTACCTGAAGAAATAAAAACACCGGAACAGCTGGAAGCCTTCCTGAAAAAAATTCGTATAGCCGTACTGGATAATATCACCGACCCTGCGATGCTGGCGGTTACCGGCAAATACAACACCGCGGTGTGGCTGGATGTACAGTCGCCCGATGAAGGCCCTGCCAGCTGGCAGGCAGCTATGGGCAAAGGAATACAGGGCGTGCAAACGGATCATCCGGAAGCGCTGATCACCTGGCTGAAGCAGTATCAACCTACAAAATAAAAAAGCAGGGGCGCCATTCAAGCGCCCCTGTAATTATTTAGTACTCCGCTTCCGCGAACGCCGGTTCTCCCATTACTTTCATAAACAACTCTTCATTCAGTAAATCCTTTACGGATTTAATAATAAAATCAGGCGAATAACCAAAATGCGCGAGGTCGTCTTCATGTGTTACGCCTGATAAGGTGAGTACGGTAGTAAAGCCCATAGAACCCGCACCCAGGATATCTGTTCCCATGGTATCGCCTATCATCACCGTTTCATCCGTAGTGAGCTGTAGTGCTTTGCGCGCCATGCGCATCATCACGGGGCTGGGTTTCCCCACACTAAAGGCTTTGATGCCGCTGGCAAATTCCAGCATAGCTACCAGTGCGCCGCAACCTGCGCGGTATTTACCATCGCCCATGGGGCAGTTAGGATCAAGATTAGTGGCGATTAATTTGGCGCCCTTCATGATCATGTTGATCGCTTTATCAACGGATTCCAGCATGATCGTTCTGCCTTCTCCTATAATCACATAATCAGGCTGATCATCTACAATAGAATAACCGGCATTGTAAAGTTCCGTCAGTAACCCGCCTTCACCGATTACATACGCAGTACCGTTTTCTTTTTTAGAAGCCAGGTATCTTGCGGTAGCCATGGCACAGGTAAAAATATCTGTGTCATTTACCTTAAAGCCCATCTTATTCAGCTTGTAACATACATCCCTGCTGGTTCTTTGGCTATTGTTGGTGAGGAACAGGAAAGGAAGGCCTTTATCTCTGAGACCATTAATAAATTCTACTGCACCGGGAATAGGTTCGCTGCCTTTGTAGATTACGCCATCCATGTCGATTAAAAATCCCTTTTTTTTCATAGCAATCAGATGTTAATGAACTGGTTTGTGATTCAATAAATTTCATGGAATGAATAAAGGCGGGAAACGGTATAGCCGCAGCGAAGCATCCGTAGAGTTGGATAGCTTCCCCCTAAAGATAATAAAATAAATTAAAAACTTTTTTCTTTTTGTGAGAAGAACAACGGATCTATTGAATACCCTGTAAAAATAATTCCAGGTGATGATTGAAAATCTCTGGTTGTTCCATATTGGGCATATGCGAAGCGTCCTTTATTACAACGAGTTGCGCATTTTTGATACGCGCCTGCATTCCTTTCGCCACCTCCACGGGAGTAAACCCATCTTCTTCTCCCACTACAATTAATACCGGGCAATGGATATCTGGCAACATCACGGTATGGTCCCTTCGCTCTGCCCTGCCCCGCTGCACCAGGGAGGCGCCCAACGGGTTTGTGTTCACCATCATATCGCGCAAATGTGCTACCACAGGCGGCTTTCCTGCCATCGTTGCTTTACCGAGGAATTGATGCAGGTGCTGATCTGTATAAAACTGCATTCCTTTCGCCAACAGATCCTGTGATAACTGCAACCGCGCCTGGTAACTTTGCGCACTCTCGGCCTTTGCATCTGTATCTGCCAGCACCAGGGCATGGCACAAATGCGGCGCTAACCGGTACAATTCAAAAAGCACCTGTCCACCCATCGATAGCCCCACAAACGTGGCCTTCCTTATTTGCAGCGCCTCCAGCAAATGAATGATATCCAGCGCCAGTTCATCCAGCAACGTCATCCCGGAAGGCATATCACTCTCCCCATATCCCCTGAGATCAGGCACAATCAGGCGATAGCCGGTTTTGAATACGCCGATCTGCTGATCCCACATGCTGCGGTTAAATGGCTGCCCGTGGATAAACACGATCGTTTCCCCGCTGCCGTAATCATCGTATACTATATTGATTCCCCTTACCTTTAGGTGCTGCTTCATAATTAATGAGAATTTAGTCTCACGAAAGTAGTACCTTTATAGCTGAAATCAAATTTTAAAACTACGCATGGGCAAATTATCATTGGACGGAGGCAGGATTGCGCAAAAATTAAAAACACGGGAAGCCCTGATAGCAGTGGCCAACACACTCCTGTTACAAGGGAAAGACATCAGCGTGGAACTGGTAGCAAAAGAAGCCGGTATCTCCAAAGCTACGGCCTACCGCTATTTCACCGGAACAGAAGTATTAAGAAGAGAAGCCTCCTTACAGCTGAAAGCCCAAACAAGCGACGACCTCTTTGCCAACATCCCTGAAAAAGATCTGGAAGCGCGGGTGAATAAACTGATCGATTACCACTTCGAACTCTTTACAAAAAATGAAACAGAATTCAGGTTATTCCTCAGCTCTGTGATATCAGAATCCATTCATCCCAAAAGTGGTTATTCCAGGGCCGGCCGGCGTATTGTACTGATAGAAGAAGCGCTCAAACCATTGCGGAAAACAATGGATCCCATGGCCTTCAGGCACATGGTAAATGCGTTGAGTATATTTTTCGGAATAGAATCTGTTACGATCCTGAAAGACCTGTGTAAACTGGATAATGAAGCGATATTGGAAACCTGGCGCTGGTCGGTGCACCGGATTGTTTTTGGATGAGATTAAACATCCCCCTCCGGCCGCTTCTCTGCGGCAATTACCAGCAAAGCTACAATAAGTATAAAACTATATTCGCATCCTCCCGTGCCGTGCTCCCCTACAAACCATCCCAGGGAAGCATGTATCAATACAATTCCCACCAGCAACAGCACGATAAAACCCGCTGCGAGCAATCGTGTATACCTGCCCAGCAGCAGCAACAGTCCGCCCGCAATTTCATAGGCCGTAATAGCCCATACCCATGCTACACCAACAGGCAGCCCCTTACTTTCCATGAACTCACCAAAACGGGGAATGGTACCATTACAGATCCGCACAATTGCATGTGCCAGGAATATAACGGCCACAGATATACGCAGTAGGAGTAACGATTGCTTCAGGGTCAGGAAAGGGAATTTTTGCATCAGGAGTGGTTATTATACAAATATAGAAAAGCGGCGGCCGGAAACAATACCTGTAAACCGGTATTTCTATTGCTTTGCCGGAGACGCCGCCGCCGGCCGTTTACGGATAAAAAGAAAGCCCATCAATCCGCCCATAAAGCCCAGCCCTGCCGACAACCGCATAATAGTTCCATAAGCAGCAATAAAACCATCTTTATAAACTTTACGGATGGCCTGCTGATGCGCAGGATCAATATCCGCAGGCACGGATGCATTACCCAGGTTCACCGTTTGCGCGATCACCGCCTGCTGGTGCGCACCACTTAGTGGCAACGCATGGATTTCCCGCTGCACCGCTCCCGAAAAAAACAATACGGCCAGCGCACCAAAAATAGCATTGGCAAAAACACCGGCAATACGGGTAACGGCATTGTTTACACCAGAGGCAGTGCCGGATAAATGATCGCTCACCGATCCCATTACCGCAGCGGTTAACGGCGCCACTGTGATAGACATGCCAAGACCTAATCCCACAATGCCCGGAAAAAAAGTAGTCCAGTAATCGGCCGCTCCCTGTGTTTGTTTTACAAAAGACAACAAGAGTAACCCACCGCCGGCAATACATGGACCAGCCACCAGGAATAAACGGGGACCGTATTTATCGGCCAGGCTCCCCGCGAAACGTGCAATAATGATCATTAATACAGTAAAGGGCAAAAAGGTGAGCCCCGACTGGAGTTGGCTGTACCCCTGCACCTGCACCATGTTCAGCGAAAGGAACAACATACCCGCACCAAGACCCGCATACAAAAAGAACGTAAGCAGGTTGGTACCGGTAAAGGTTAAATTCTTAAACAGCTGAACCGGTAGCATAGGATGAGGGCTTTTGTTTTCCACCACGATAAAAACAATCAGCAATATGACGCCACCTGCAATAGTGCCATATACTTCCGCGTGACGAAAACCCAGCACCGGCATCCGCAGGAACCCAAAAGTGAGCAGTGCCGGTCCTGCCGCCGTAAGCACCGCGCCGGGATAATCGAGCCGCTGATCCCCTTCCGTTTCCCTGCTCTCGCTTACCTTCAATGCCAGGAATACCAGGGCCGCCACGCCAATAGGCACATTGATGAAAAAGATATACCGCCACAACCCTGCATCTGCCAGGGCGCCACCGAGTATAGGTCCGCCCATAGTCACCAGCGTGGTGATGGCCGACCAGGTTCCAATAGCTTTCCCCCTTTCATTTTCATTAATGGAAGAAGTGATCAGGGACAGGCTTCCGGGAATCATCAATGCACCGCCAATACCCTGTATCATCCGGAAAATGATGAGCAGCGTGGCAGTACCGGCAAACCCGCACGCGGCAGATCCCAAGATAAAAATAAAGATGCCGGCCATAAAAACTTTCTTGCGGCCAAGCCGGTCGCCCAACGTGCCGCCTATCAATATGAGAGAAGCCAGCATGAGCATATAGGCGTTTAATACCCAGAACAGCTCTGCCGCGGAGGCATTCAGATTGTGTTGCAGCGCAGGCAACACTACATTCAATGCAGTACCATCTATAAAAGCCATGGCAGAAGCGAGAATCGTGGTTACCATTACCCATCTGCCTTCGGAACTCCTGAGTGCTACGGTTGTCATGATAATCATTAACGTTCAACTGCTTAAAATGTTTCCTTCCTCATCGATGTTCGTTTCCGGACACGCCGGTTACGCAAGCGGACATTTTACATGATAACAAGGATCATAACGTTATCAATATCAATACTCCTGATGATTGGCATATTTTTCACGCTTTGACTGTCAATCCCACACTTCCTGTTATGTTTAAAAGTTACATAAAAATAGCCTGGAGAAACATGCTCCGCAACAAGGTATATGCTGCCATCAACGTAATTGGCCTTGGGCTTGGCATCAGCGCCTGCCTGGTGATATTTCTCAGTGTTCACTTTGAACTGAGTTATGAAAACTTTCACCCCGGCAAAGAAAATATTTACCGGATTGTATCGCAGCTCAATTCCCCTGAACGCGGCGCCCGTAAAATGTCGCGTGTGCCGGATTCAGCCCCGGAGGCTTTAACCAACAAATTTACAGGCGTTGAAACGCTCGCGGCTATTCATCCCATTTACCCCAAGGTAGCTGTTTATGGAAGCAACGGCGTGGTGAAGAAATTTGAAAACGGCGGCAAGCCCGACGTGTTGATTGCTTCTCCTGAATACTTCAGCATATTTCAATATACCTGGCTGGCCGGCAATCCTGCCACCGCTTTACAGGAACCCTTTAAGGTAGTATTAACCGCCAGCAAAGCAGCTAAATACTTCGGCGAGCTGCCTGTTGAAAAATACATGGGGAAAACTGTTCACTACAACGATTCTATCCCTTTAACAGTAGCGGGTATTGTGAAAGACCTGCCACGGAACAGTGATTTCCTCTTCAACGATTTTATTTCCTTTGCTTCGGTAAAGAACAGTCCGTTCGAAAATGAATTTGGGTTTGGTCAATGGGGCATGTTCGGTGGCACACAGGCTTATGTAAAACTAAACCCCGGCGCTGATACAGCACTGCTGAACAGGCAGCTGGCCGCCTTCGCCAGCGAACGGGTATTAGCCGAAACAGGAGAAAGCAAAGCCTTCCGGCTGCAGCCGTTGGCAGATATCCATTTCAACGGCGACTATACGGATGAATTCGGGCACAAGGCACATCTGCCTACGATGTACGGACTCATGGCCATTGCATTATTTATACTGATCATTGCCGCCATCAACTTCATCAATCTGTCTACCGCCCAATCAGTGGAGCGGTCCAAGGAAATAGGGATCAGGAAAGTACTGGGCAGCAACAAACGAAGCCTGGTGGTTTATTTCCTTACGGAAACATTCCTCCTTACGGTAGCTGCTGTACTGCTGTCGCTTTTAGCAGTAAAACCTTTACTGGATATTTTCAGTTCGTTTATGCCTGATGGTGTATCGCTGTATTTATTCAGCTGGCCTACCGTTGTGTTCCTGTTGCTGATTACACTGTTCACCACGCTGCTATCCGGGTTCTATCCCGCAAAAATATTGTCGTCGTTCAAGCCGGTGCAAAGTCTCAAAGGAAGCACCGGGGTAAAGGGAAACCAACGGGGATATCTTCGTATAGGCCTGGTAGTTTTCCAGTTTACCATCTCCCTGGTATTTATTATTGGTTCACTGGTGGTGAATAACCAGATCAGGTATATGCTGAACAAGGATCTTGGATTTACGAAAGATGCGATCATCACCTTTAACACCAACCGCGCATATGCCAAAACCCTTCCACGGGTATTGGCGGAGAAGATCCGGTTACTGCCGCAGGTGGAAATGGTGAGCTTAAGCCAGGGCCCTCCTGCCGACAAAGGCCATTGGGGCACCGATCTTAAATACACGGGCAAAACCGAGCTGCAGGCAAATTGTCACCTGGAATTCGGCGATGAAAACTACTTGCCCCTTTACCAGCTGAAGCTGGTAGCCGGCAGGAACCTGCAGCCTTCAGATACCATGAAGGAAGTGCTGATCAATGAAACCTGCGCCAAAGCATTAGGATTTAAAAACCCGGCAGATGCGGTTGGTAAATTTGTAGAGCCTGGCATGAGGGACGGGCCATCCCCGAAAATCATACCCGTTGTTGGCGTACTGGCCGATTTTCATACCGTTGCACTCCGTGACCAGATCAAGCCTGTTTTCGTCACTTCTTCCCTGGATATCTGCCGGTTTGTAAATGTGAAGTTGTCGCTGGCCGGTTATACCGGCGCACAACTGCAACACACCATTGCTGATATACAGAAAGCATATGCCTCTGTATATCCCAACGAGAAATTCGATTACCATTTCTTTGACGATACCATCCGCAAATTTTACGAACGGGAACGGCAGATGGAACAACTGATGAACACCGGTATGACCATTGCCATCGTTATTTCCTGTCTTGGTTTATTTGGCCTCGCCGCCTTTACTGCCCGCCAGCGCACCAAAGAAATCGGTATCCGCAAGGTGCTGGGCGCCAGTGTGGCGAATATTGCAGCACTGCTGAGCAGGGACTTCCTCCGGTATGTTTTCATTGCCGCCGTGCTGGCCGCTCCCATTGCCTGGTATGCCATGCACAAGTGGCTGCAGGGCTTTGCCTACAGCGCTCCTATTTCCTGGTGGATATTTGTGCTGGCCGGCATCATTGCCATGTTCGTTGCACTGGTAACGGTTAGTTTCCAATCGGTAAAAGCAGCGCTTGCCAATCCGGTGAAAAGCTTAAAAGCAGAATAGTCAAATGATCATTTAATTATGCCGGCAGATCGACCATCTTTATTTATCTTCATTGTACGATTTTCGCAAAGATGTCAGGCGCTAGATGAAAAAGACGATTCTAACAGTATTAATTTACTGCGGCATAATAGGCACACCCTGGAATGATCTGAGAGCACAGGCTTCCACTGAAAATACGCGGTTGTTCCGCTTTTACGAAGACAATGACTTCATTAACCTCAATGGTAATGGAACGGACCAGGCATATACCAATGGTACGCGGTTCGATTTGTTTTATACCAGGCCGCAGCCTCCACGCTCCTTTCCCGACCGGTGGATGCCCAAAGCTGGCAAAGAAAGCATCAATACATATGGCTGGGGATTTATGCAGGTGATGTTTACGCCCAGAGACCTCCGGAAGGTGGTGCCGGTGCCGGGCGACTTTGCCTATGCCGGCGGATTGTTTATTACGCATACTATCCACTCCACTAACCCGGTCCGCAAATTCAACCTGCAAACGGAATGGTTTGCCGGTGTAATGGGTCCCTGGGCATTGGCAAAAGAAACCCAAACCATCGCCCATCGCATTCTCGGCTTTACCAGGCCACGGGGATGGCGTAACCAGATCGGTAACAAAGTGCTCCTGAATCTCAATCTCACGGCAGAGAAACAGGTAGCTGCCTATAAAAAAATAGCCGAGGTAACAGCAGGCGGTCAGCTATACGCCGGTACCATGCTGAATGGTTTCGCTGCCTACTCCCTGATCAGGATCGGCAAAATGCTTCCTTACTATAACGGGTATATCACCCAATACGCCAACACCAAGCACTGGCAGCTCTATGCTATCATCCGGCCCGGTGTGGAGCTGATGTTCACCAACGCGCTCGTGAAAGGCGTAGCGCCCGTAGAAAACCCGGGCCAGCCGCCGCTTCCGGGTAACCGCCCTACCTATGCGAATAATAAACTGTTAGCCGGGATAGACTGCGGACTGGTAGCCGTATTTGGAAAGGCGGGCTTCTCTCTCACCCAGAAAACCATGTCGCCGGTGATCAATGGAATATCACATCACGAAGTAGGTAATATTTCTTTCTATCTTGCCTGGTAATATTTACTTCCCGCTGAAAAGCATATCTGTGGGAAGGGGGACATCTTCCTGTCCTTCTGTTTTAATATAAATGGGCTGAAGATCTACTTCATTCTTTTTATGAAAAAAATTAATCCGCAATGGATAAAACCCTTTCTCCAGGGGTACCATAAAGCTCTCGCCTTCTCCTGTTTTGAAATGCCCGCCAAGAATCAGCCGGTTATTTAAATACAACCTGGTATGGTCATTACCGGTTCCCATCTCAAAAATATAATACCCCGGCTCACTGATTTTAATATATCCTTCCTGTACCAATGCGTAATTATTCTTTTTTGAAACTTTATTAAGATTAAAATCTTTTCCGGCAATACCTGTTTCTACCGGCGTCAACTTTCTGAAATCATGTATGGTATCCCAGTTGCCTTCATAATATTTATACCTTAGTCCGCCCGGCAGGGCTCCTGCCGGCATCATCATCGCAGGGAACACTTCTTCCACCTGAAAAAAACCATTTGCTGATTTGTCGTACTCCCTTCGTTTGCCTAAAGATTTAACGGTCACTTTTGAATCCCTGTTGATGGTAATGGCGGTTTCTTCGCCTGTTATCCGGGGAGAATAAATACCGGGTGTGGTACCATCAGTAGTATAACGGAGATATGCATCTGCCACCAGGTTATAGCATATTAATTTAAACGGCTTGTTGCGCAATACGATCCCATTATCCGGCTTGATGGCAATTTTCCGGGATGTAGGGTAACCTCCTGCAGAGGCGTAGAAACCACCATAGGAAAATTTCAGTCCCTCCCAAAAGCCTTTGAAGTTTGTGGAATAATGCGTTTCATTGCTATACTGCACACATTTCCAATCGAGGCCGGGAGGAGCGTTTGCTTTGAGAATGGAATCCATGCCCGCCACGCCCATGAATTGATAGGCAGCGCCTTCGCGGCCTGCCATAAAAAGCGTATTATTCATGGTGTCGCGCCGGGCAAATTTTTCCGCTGCCAGTTGATGTAAATAAAAATGATCCCACCACAAACTCGGATCAATGGCTACAAAGGAAGTAAACAGATCAGGTGCAGTTAAAAACGTATACATTACAAACAGTCCGCCCATTGAACCGCCATACAAGGTATGTCCGCCTGGTTTTGCGTGATACCGCTTGCCGATATAGGGCATCAGCTCATTCCGGAAAAACAACAGGAACCGGCCGGCCTCCCCTGAATTCGCAGACGTTTTTGTGGGTGCAAGATCCCTTTCCCGCATATTCACGCCATGTTGTTCAAAGTCCGGGATACCCACCAGGATCGTGTTCTTAGGAATAAAGCCTTCCCATTGCAAAAGGCTCCATTCCACGTTCAAAAAGTCCGGGATATCGCCCAGGCAATATATTACCTCGTATTCACCGGAAGCAGCGGGATCGTAATTTTTCGGAAGCACGACATTCAGCGGACGCATTTCTTTCAACGTGGCTGAAAAAAGGGAATCTTTTATTGTGGAAATATGCTGCGACCTGGCTTTGATGCTAACCAGGAGCAGGATAAACAGCGGAATTTTGACGATGGTAGATAGGTTCATTTTACAAGGTATCCTATAAAAATAAGGTTTTTCTGTCGGTGATGAAGCCCCTCCTCCATCCGTTAATTAAATTTGTCTTTATGTAAAGTATACTTTACATTTATATCAGAAAAACAAGTCTCCCTATGTTCACAGCCACGAAATATTTCGGCATCGCACTGGTACTCGCAGGCATCCCTTTTTTCTGGATGAACCATGCGCAAACCGGTTCTGAACTGCCGCTCATCACCGGGTTATTCCTGATCTTTTTCACCCGCGAAAAAACAGAAGATGAAAGGGCGCAAAGCCTCCGTGCCAATGCGCTCATGATCAGCTTTGCATTGGGATACATCATTGAAGTGGCAACAACCTATCTTCACAGCAAAGGTGTACTCACCTTCCAGCTGTCTACTCCCCGCTACTTTATCATGCTGGTACTCACCCTGGGTATCCTGATATTCTACATCAGGTTGCTTTTCACTGGCAGCTACAGCAAGTAAGGCGATATGAAAAACACAATTAAAGTGCAGCGGGCCAAACAAAATATCACGCAGGCAGAACTGGCGGAGAAAGCAAAAGTGTCGAGGCAAACTATTAACGCCATAGAACTGGGTAAGTTTATTCCATCTACCTTACTGGCATTGAAAATAGCACGCATCTTTGGTACTACGGTGGAGCAGCTGTTTATACTGGAACCGCATGATGAATAAAGAAGCTTAACCTTCCGGTAACAATGAGTAGCTATTTTGTGCATTATTTATTTTGCCTTCCACTACTTTATATATCGCGTACCCCAATGCGGGTGATGAACAGCAAATGTTCACAGACCTGTTCCGTAAGCACGGGGCGAAGATTTTCTTCTATTTTAAAAAATATGTAAAACGGGAAGAGATCGCCGAAGATCTTTTGCAGGAAGTATTTGCCAGCCTGTGGAGTAAAAGGGATCGCCTGCAACAGGAAAAAAATATCACCGCCTATTTATTTGTAAGCGCGCGGAACCAGCTGTACAATCACCTCAAACTGGCTGTGGCCACTGCTACCACTACCCTTCCGGAAGATACGCTGCCACTGTCATATGAACATGTGGAGGAAGCTATCCGTTACAAAGAAACAAAAGCTACCTATTACGAAGCCCTTTCCACCCTTCCCCCGCAACGCCGCAAAGCCTTTATCCTCAGCCGTGAAAAGGGATTGTCATACCAGGAAATTGCCACAGAAATGGGTATTTCTCCCCGCACCGTTGAAAAACATGTTTCGGCCACGCTCCACTTATTAAGAGATAAAATGAACGATCCGTATGTCCTCTGCCTTTTGTTCATAATTTGGTAACACTGCGGCATACGGGTAGCGGAACAAAATTTTGTACTTGTTGGTATAAAGTATTGTCAACGTGAATTTACAACAAGCAAAACACCTCGCGCATAAAGTCCTGGCCAACGAGGCCAACCCGGAAGAGAAGGCTGCTTTACAGCAATATATTCAAGACAACGCCCTCCTCCCCGGTTTGGAAGAGCAGCTGTTTCCATTACAGGAACTCATGTCTGCACCGGATAGCGCATTACCTGCTGGTATGGAAGAAAGGATCCTGACCCCGTTAACCGGTGGAAACGCTCCCGCAATTCCCGCACGCCGGCCTGTACTTCGCCAACTGCTGCGCATCAGCGCAGCCGCTGCTGTTGTGCTCATAGTATGCCTGGGCGCCTATCGTCTCCTCCATACTGATCGCACACCGGATACAACGCTCCAAACGCTGGTTACGCCCAATGGCAGCCAGGGTAATATTACACTGGCAGATGGTACACAGATCCGGCTCAATGGCGGAACCACACTGCGTTACCCATCTTCCTTTACCGGTAAAACCCGGGAAATATACCTCGATGGCGAAGCCTTCTTTGAAGTAAGCAAAGATTCCAGTCACCCGTTTATTATCCACGCACCTGCTTTTACAACTACCGTACTGGGTACCTCTTTTAATATCAAATCGGCTGCCGGGCAGCAATTATCCGAAGTAGCCGTGGCCACCGGTAAAGTTCGTGTAGCCGCCACCGTTGCAGGAACGGCAGATTCGGTCGCTTACCTCACACCGGGCGAAGTTGTTTATTACCACCCCAATGATCCGGCAGGGATACATAAAGGCAGCATAGCACTTAATACGATCGGAGCCTGGAAAGACCGGCGCTTCCATTACGATCAAACACCGCTGCACAGCATCCTTCACGACATGGAAAGTGCGTACGGACTGCATTTCCGGGTAGTAAACCCCGCTGTATTGTCCTGTACCTTCAGCGCCACTTTTAATAACATGACGGCAACGGAAATCCTCCAGACACTGGCACTCATGAGCCAGGTGAAATTCCAGATAAAAGACAGCCTGACCGAAGTCTCTGGTCAGTCCTGCAACTAATAAAAAAACCGCCCTGTTTGCGGCAGGGCGGCGAGTCCATCATAAAATTATCATGAACATCAAAATCAATTTCAAAAGTATGTATTTTATCAGAGAGTTTTTGTCACTTCTAAAAAACAGGATACTACTGCAAAAAGCAGGCGCAGTATGGTTGCTATGCTTTATCTGTTTTTCCGGTTACAGCCAGCAACCTATTAAAACACCTGTTACCATTATTGCCAGCAACAAAACATTAAAGGAGATCTTTAAAGAATTAGAACAAAAAACAGGATACACCATTAACTTCCAGGACAATGTGATCAATGCCCTGCAAAAAGTATCGATTGAAGCCCGCCAGAAACCACTGGACGTAGTTTTACAACAATTATTACAGGGCTCCGGAGCAAACTTCCGGCAACAGGGTAATATGATCCTCCTGTTTAAACAACCGGCAGAAAGCAGTCCGCAAAAAAAAATACCCGGCAAATTAACCGGCAAAATCATCGATGAGGAAAATGGTCAGCCTGTTGTTGGCGCTACTATCCGGGTAGGCAACACGGGCACCACCAGTAATGCCGAGGGTGCTTTCAGCCTTACGTTGCCCCCCGGGAATTATGTTGCCACAGTAAGTTTCATCGGATACGGAACAAAAGAAATCAATAAAATTGAACTGAAAGATAATCAACCCTTTCTTTTAAATCTCACCTTAAAAAGAGCAAAAGGTCAGCTGGCGGGTATTGTGGTAAAATCAAGCGCCGGTAAGGAAAGTACTGCCTCCTTTTATACCAGGCAGAAAAATGCCGCGACCGTAACAGACGGAATCTCTTTTGAACAACTCAACAAACTCCCGGATAACAATGTGGGCGCAGCCCTGAAAAGGATCAGCGGCGTATCGGTGGTTGACAATAAGTATGTAGTGGTGCGCGGCATGACAGAACGGTACAACCAGGCCATGCTCGACGGTATGATACTCCCCAGCACTGATGCCAATAAAAGGAACTTTGCCTTCGACCTTATCCCTAATGAAATGGTAGGCGAAATACTGGTTAACAAAACCGCTACGCCTGATGCCAGCGCCGAATTTGTAGGTGGCCAGGTGATGGTGAAAACACTGGACATACCTTCCCGGAATTTCACCGTCATCAGCATTGGCGAAAGCATCAATACCCAAACAACCGGTAAAGATTTTTATAGCCTGGGCAAAAGGCAAACAGGCGACTATTTCGCAGTGGAAAACGGCCAGCGTACCATCCCCGGCAATACCGTTTCCTGGTCGCTCTACAATCAACAGGAAGATCCAACAAAAATAGTTACCGACGCCAACGGGTATAAATATGGATTTGAAGGCGCCATAGACCAAAGTAAACGGTTTAACCCCGATGGCTTCCGGCTCTATCAAACCACCGCCTATCCGAATCTCAATTTCAAATACATTATGGGCAGGGTATATCAACTGGATACCGCGGCCAACAGGAAGATCGGGTTCACCGGCGGTATCACTTACCGTAACCGGAATCAAACAGATGAATTCAGCACTACCCGCGGACTCGATCTTTCACGCGACTACTTCGTTACAGACACCGCAGGAAAAGGGAAAATATATAGTTTCAGTACAATTGCCACTGCCTTATTGAATGTTGGCTATAGCACCCGGAAAAACAAAATCACATTGCGGAACCTCCATAGCCGGAGTTTTGCGGAAGACTATTACCGCTCGCTGGAGTTCACGGATGATTTTAGTCACGGCCGGCAACGGACTTCCCTGGTGATGCCGGTGTCCACCTCCATACAACAACATAAACTGGAAGGCGAACACCGTATCACCCGCGGTGGGCTCACCCTCAACTGGATGGCTGGCTATGCCGCCATGAACCAGGTGTATAATGATGTGCGCAGCTTCCAGTATGGCCCTGCCAATAAAACCTTTGGTGATATCTACCAGGCCAGCAATCCCTCCAGCAATGCGGCTACACAGGCAAGCTGGTCGTGGCCTTACCGGCTGTGGTCCAATGTGGAACAAAAAGATTATACCTGGGGTATGGATATCAGTCAGCCTTTCCAATTCCTCCGTGGTACCAGCATCGTGAAAGCCGGGTACAATGGCTGGGACAAAAAACGCCGCCAGTCGATGGATATCTTTAAAATATATACCGCCTATCGCGGCCTGGACGTTGAATTCCTGCCTTATCATATCCAGATGGACGCAGATCATGTAGGCGTGGGAAAAGGACAGACCTATTATTGGGGAGATCTGGAAAATGGCGACCAGGCAGCGTCAGGCTCCCAATACCACGCGATATACGCTATGCTGGATCAGCGCATGTTTCAAAAACTGCGATTGGTGTATGGTCTGAGAGCAGAAAATTTCGGACTGGCAAATCAGCAACTTGCTGAACTCAGAAGGATAGCACAATTTAAAAAAGAGCATCCCGATCTTGCCTATAACGGCACACTGCCCGTGCTCACCGGCGAAAAAAACTGGAACTTCCTTCCCGCTGCCAATCTCACTTACAGCATTACCAGTAAAATAAACCTGAGAGCAGCTTACAGCAAAACAATGATTCGCCCCACCTTCCGCGAAACATCCGTTACGTCTTTCCCCGACCCGGCTATGAACGCGCTTATCAGCGGGGGTAATATCAGCAGCACCAAAATAGATAATAAAGACCTGCGCTTCGAATGGTATCCGAAACCCGGTGATATGTTGTCTGTTTCTGCCTTCCATAAAAAACTGGATAAACCCGTGGAACTGGTGGTGAATTCACTCAACAGCACCCCCATCGGCATGGCTTATCAAAACCAGCATTCAGCCACCAGCAAAGGGCTGGAAATGGAATTCAGAAAGAACCTGGCCTTTATTTCCGGGCTGCTGAAAAACATGACCATCTATGGTAACGGCGCCTGGTTTGCCTCGAAAGTAAATACGATCAACCGGGTAAATGATCCGGCCACTCCCGGAAAAAAAATAGAGCTACTGAAGGAACTCGACCGGCCACTGATGGGCCAATCCCCCTATCTGGTAAATCTTGGATTACTATATGAAGAAGACGGCTTTAGCGGTAACATCGTTTTTAACCGCACTGGCTACCGTCCCAACTTTGCGGTAGATGGGCAGCCAGGCGCTTCAGAATTCCGCGCCGCCTATAGCCAGCTGGATTTGCAATTCTCCAAAAAATTATTCCACAACAAAGCGGAGTTCAAACTAAACATTACCAACCTGCTCAACCAGGAAGAATTTTACTATCGTAATATCAAAGGTTATGAAACAGGTTTTATCAATGGTAAATACCAGATCATTAAATTGAAGTACTATGTTCCGGCCGACAGCTACTTCCCGCCAGCCAACGGAAATCCCGACTATCGCTATAGTGATTTTGTAAAGTTAAAAGACAACTACAGCGCAAAACAAGGCGATCAGAAAACTTACAGCATCAAAAGAGGGATCAACATGAACCTGTCTTTCTCTTATAATTTTTAATATCATCTGCCATGAAACAATTCCTTCATTTTACTTTAGTGATGATCATTTTATTGACCAGCAACACTTCCTGCAAAAAGGAAACAGCGGCAGATGATTTTATCGTATTCGGACAGCTGAAGATAAATAACGCTACCTCCTATAGCGCACTCCGCTTCGGACTGGAAGGCTACCCCAAACAAATACAATCAACTGACTTCATGAAGCTGGAACCAGGCGCCAATAAGCTGCAGATATGGGGAATTACAGAAGACCCGGCGGATAAACCTGTTTTTCTTTTCGATAGCCTCCTGCAGGTAGAAGCCACACAAACCTACGAGTTCACCCTGTTTCAGCCGGATGAAGTTACCACTCCCATTGCGTTAGTCAATACCCAGGCAGCTGAATCCAAACCTCCTGCAGGTTTTATGAAAATAAAAGCCGCCAATTTTGCTACCCATTGCTTTCCCCGTGAAGTAGACCTGCAACTGTTAATGATGGACTTCAGCCTGGGCGACATAACAAATGTAGACACCATCCCGCAGTTAAAAGCTGCATTTGACTCCTATGGGTTATATCAAACACTGGATGCCGTCAATACTGATGGATATACGATCTTCTATATTCTGGACCCCGTTACGCATGAACGGTTACATCCTGATTTCATTTTCGGTATTGATCTCATGAATTACACTACCGGCAAACTTTATGAGGTAGTTACTCTTTTTATCTATGAAAAACAGAACAACGCGGGATCTTTCACCGGCACAGACGGCAATAAATATGACGTCGCTGTAAAGGCCCTGTACCTCGACTAATCACCGTTGCTGCGAAGCCCTGCCCGTACCGGGCAGGGCTTCAATATCATTTTATTAACCTTCCTTAACATTAATGCAAGGCTTGTTAACCTGCTTTTGCCACACCCGGACCTACTTTCGGTAACAAAGTAAACGTCCGCTATGCAAAAATATTACCTGTGGCTTCTTATCTCCTGTTTATCCCTTGCCGCCAACGCACAAAGGAATGGTGTTATCAAAGGCACTGTGTCTGATACCAGTGCCGGCCGTCCAGTGGCATCAGCCACTATCACCCTGCTGCAGAAAAAAGACTCCTCACTGGTTTCCTTTACCATGACTAACGACAAAGGATATTTTGAAATCAACGGCATACACGCCGGCGAATACCGGCTGCTCATCACGCATGTAAAATACCACTCTCTCCAGCGCATGGTAACGATCAGCAACGCAACGCCCGTGATGAACTTCCCTGCTCTTGTGCTTCACGACCTCAGTATCCAGCTCAATGAAGTAGCCGTAACCGGAGAAGCGCCACCGGTAACACTCGTAGGCGACACTATCCAGTATAATGCGGGCTCTTTTAAAACACCGCCCAATTCCAGCGTAGAACAATTGCTGAAAAAACTGCCGGGCGTAGAGGTGGCAAAAGACGGCACCGTAAAAGCACAGGGCCAGAAAGTAAACCGCGTGATGGTTGACGGGAAAGAGTTTTTTGGCAAAGACCCCAAAATGGCAACTAAAAATCTCCCTGCCGATGCAGTCGACAAAGTACAGGTATACGACCGCCTCAGCGATGCGGCACAACTCACCGGCTTTGATGATGGCAACAGCGAAAAAACCATTAACCTGAAACTCAAACAGGATAAAAAGAAAGGCATGTTTGGAAAAGCCATGGCCGGTGCCGGTACCAGCGACCGGTACGAAGGGCGCTTTAACCTCAACGCCTTTAAAGGAGCACGACAACTTTCCGTTATCGGCATGGCCAACAACACCAATGCAGAAGGCTTCTCCTTTATGGATATGATGAGCTTCAGCGGAGAACTGAACCGCATGCGGCAAAGCGGCAGCGGCAACGCCAGTTTCACCATGAGCGCCGACGACCCCGCCGCCGCATTCATGGGCGGCAGCAGCGGCAACGGCATTAAAACCGTATGGGGCGGCGGGATCAATTATAATAACATCATCGGAAAAAAAACAGAATTTACCAGCAGCTACTTTTATAACCGCTATAATCCTTACCAGGAAAGCGAAATACAACGCCAGTATTTCCTGCCGGACTCCTCTTATTTCTACAACCAGCACGCTGCCAGCAACAACATCAATAATACCCACCGCCTCGACCTGGGCGCCGATATCCAGATCGACTCCCTGCACTCGGTTAAAATATCATCGTCTTTTGGTTACCAGGAAAACCGCAGCAAAAGCTACAGCAAATATGAAACCCTTTCGGAAGACCAGCAGCTGGCCAATGAAGGCTTCAGCAATAACTACTCCGCAGGTCATGGCTCCAATTTCAGCAATGATGTATTGTTCCGTAAAAAATTCCTGCGCAAAGGCCGCACATTTTCACTCAATCTGCAAAACAGTACCAATAACAGCGAAAGCAACGGCAGCCTGCTTTCCGTAAATCATTTTTATAACCGCCCCGCCTCGCAGCCCGGTTACGATTCCATCCACCAGCGCAATACCATATCCGGAGATATGAACAGCTATAACGCCCGCGCCGTATATACGGAACCGTTATTCAAACACTCACTGGTGGAGTTCAGTATCGGCAACAGCTATACGAAAACTACTTCCGATAAAATCACTTATGATTACAACGGCGATAACGGGAAGTTCGACCAGCCAAATCCCGCGCTGACAAACAACTTCGAAAATGCCTATAGCTATACCAATGCAGGTATCCGTCTGCGTACAAAACAAAAAAAATACAGTCTCGCTGCGGGCCTCAACTGGCAGTATGCTTCGCTGAAAGGCACCATTATCGCCGGCACCAAAGACTCCGTGATCCGCCAAACGTTTTATAACCTGTTACCATCGCTGCGTTTCCAATACGACTTTACCCGTTACCGGAACCTCAGCATCAACTACGCAGCCATTACCAACCAGCCCGATATGTCGCAGCTGCAACCGGTGCCGGACATCAGCGATCCCCTCAATATCCGCGAAGGCAACCCCGATCTGAAGCCGGAGTTAACGCACACCGTACAGCTCAACTTCATTTCGGTAAACCCCTTCAAAAATAAAAACCTGTTCGCTTTCTTCAACATCCAGGAAACGCAGAACAAGATTGTGAATGATGATGTGGTGGATAGTCTTGGTATTAAATACAGCCGGCCAGTGAATGTAAACGGTGTTTTCAACATGACCGGCAGCATCAACCTGGGCCTGCCCCTGCGGGCCCTGAAAGGCACGGTTAACTTCAGCAGCAACGTGGGTTACAGCAAAACAAAACAGTTTATCAACAAGGTATCCAACGGTATCAGTACGGTTACGCTGGGGCCTTCTGTACGTTTTGACCTGAACCCTTCGGATAAGCTGAACCTCACGTTTGGCGGGGGTATTAATTACTACAAAACAGCTTACTCCCTGCAGCCTGCCCTCAACACCGGCTATTTTCTGCAACAATATGACGGAGAAGTAAACTGGCAGCTGCCTGCAAATTTTTACGTGAGTACCAGTTTTAACTATACTATTAACAGCCGCCGCACAGATGGATTTAATGCAAAGGTGCCGTTATGGAATGCGTCTGTCAGCCGCCAGTTCCTTCGCTTTAACCGCGGGGAGCTGAAGCTGAGTGTATTTGATATCCTGAATGAAAATGTGGGTATTAACCGCAGCACCAACCAGAATTATATTGAAGACAGCCGCACGAAAAACCTGCAACGCTTTTTCCTGTTGAGCTTCACTTACAGTCTTAGTAAGAATGGCATTTTCAATGCTGCAGCGCCGGGGATCAGGATGATCCGGCGTTAAAAAGTAAGGGGCATAAGAAAGGGGCCGGATGATATCATCCGGCCCCTTTCTTATGGCAGTTATTTACTGTGCTATCCTGATACTGCGTGTGGCGCCGCCGCCATTGCGCTGCATTTCGTTCATCAGCTTCTCCCGTGCTTTATTAAACTCCTCTTCCGTTACCTTTTTCCCTTTGGAAGGCTCCCGGATGGCGGCAAGATCTGCCTGCGGCGATACTTCCAGCGCCTGGTAAACGGTAGCGCCGTTGTTGATGTCAACAGCCAGGATAAGCCCGGGAAGCTGTCCCTGGAAGTCCGGCCCGGCAGGCACCGGGATAGCCAATGTAAACCAGGCGGTGATATTGGCCGTATCGGCCACCTCTTTGGTTTTCATCTGCCCGTTTTCCATGGAGGTCATGGAACGCTTGCCGATACGCTGCGTTACAGCCTGCTGGCAGGGATAATTAAGTATAGTACGGGTTTCGCCCGTGATCTTCCAGTTGAGCCGTTGGATACTGTCCGTAATAAGGTAGTTCTTTGCAGCAAACTCACGTTGTTCTACTACGCGGTCGTTGGAGAAACTGGTATAGGTCACGTCGTTGTCGCCGGCCACCATCATGCGGATATGCATACCACCTTCCCCGGCGAATTCTTCGGGAGCATCTTCCTCCACGGCGCGGCGCAGCGACTGCCCATTGCCAAACAATACTTCGAGCTTATCTTTCCTGGAATGCGGCAGTATGTTATCAGGTTCCGGCCCTGCGTCTGCACCAGCAGCCATTCCCATCATCCGCATCTGCATCTGTACGGTGCGCTCGTAGAGCACGCGCCCCTGCTGTTGCTGGCCGCTGGCGGTTAACAGGCATCCACTGATGGCTAACGTAAAAATTATCTTCTTCATGTTACATACATTTAAGAAAATAAAGCTATTTCCTTCCCGCCGGAACAGAGGTTAACATCACTTGATTTAATGTTAATTTAGGTTAATGTTTCCGCGTTGGGAAGCAGGAAATGATACATTTGCGGTAGTATTGTTATTTCTTACCATTCAATCAACATAGTGCGATATAAACTTTCCATACCGGCTACCATTTCCCTGATTGCGCTGACCATCCTGCTGATCACCGCTTTCCAGGCATACTGGCTGAGCAATAACTACCGGGAGGAAAAAAGATTGTTTACCGCCCGCACCAATATTCTTTTCCGGGAAACCATTTTTCGCCTGCAGGCCGTAAAGCTCAACCTGGATTCCAATATCAGCCTGCGGGTACATGACCGTGCGGGTATGACGGGTGTCACCAATGTGTTGCAGGAAAGAATGAGAGATTCTACCATGAGCGCTCCTGCCATGCCCATCAGAAAGCGGACGATGTTTGTGGCGGTAGATCCTGCATCGATGCCGGAAGATGATTCCGTGAATGTACAATACGGCGTTACCAAAGGAGTTCCCGCTACAACGGTATTCCAGTTCCTGGCCGGTGTAGATTCCCTCAGGGATTCTATTACCGTAAAAGAAGTGGTGGACCGGTACCAACGGGCGCTGGAACGGGAAAAGATTAACGTTTCCTTTACTGTTAATACCATTCCCGTAGATACTACTACCAATCATATGTTCAATACCTTCCCGGATGACCTGGAAGGTAATACGGTGACCATCGGTTTTACCAAACCCATGAGCTACCAGGTTTTATTTGAAAACAATACCTGGTACCTGCTGAAACGCATCAGTCAACCGATACTGATATCCTTCTTTCTCCTGGCTGTTACCATCTTCTCTTTCCTGCTGCTTTACCGCAACCTGAAACAACAACAACGGCTGGCACAACTCAAAAATGATTTTATCAGCAACATGACGCATGAGCTGAAAACGCCTATCGCCACTGTTAGTGTGGCCATTGAAGCGCTGAGAAATTTTGATGCACTGGAAGATCTGCAAACAACACTCGAATACCTCGATATATCGGCCAATGAAATGAACCGCCTGGCGCTGCTGGTAGATAAAGTGCTGAAACTCTCGATGTTTGAAAACAGGGAAATTCCTTTGAACAAAGAACCCTTCGATCTTACAGATCTCACCCGGAGCGTAATGATTTCCATGAAGCTGCAGTTTGAAAAACAACGCGCAGTTACCACGCTGAAAAGAACAGGTCATAACTTTACCATCACGGCCGATAAACTGCATATGACCAGCGTATTGTACAACCTGCTGGATAATGCATTAAAGTACAGTAGCCAGGACCCTAATATCCTGATCCATATCATTGATCACAAACAATACCTGGAACTACGTGTAACCGACAACGGTATAGGCATTGCGCGTGAATATAAAAACAAGATCTTTGAGAAATTTTTCCGCGTACCCAGTGGCAACCGGCATAATATAAAAGGATATGGACTGGGCCTCAGTTATGTATCTCACATTGTACAATCGCACATGGGCTTTATTGAAGTGGAAAGTGAACTGCATAAAGGCAGTACGTTTTCCATCAAGCTTCCCTTCGCAGAAGCGCCGGTCATTCATTACGACAAAAACCGCCGGGTGATAAAGCTTAAAACAGGATGAAATGAGTATTAAAATTTTATATATCGAAGATGAACTGTCGCTGGGCAAAATAGTGAAAGAAAGTTTACAGCGACGGGGATACGAAGTAATACTGGAAAGCGATGGCGCCCATGTAATGCAATTGTTCAAACAGGTAAACCCTGCTGTATGCGTGCTGGATATCATGTTGCCCAATAAAGACGGATTTGAAATTGCCGCCGAAATACGCGCTATCAACCAGGAAGTACCCATCCTGTTCCTCACCGCCAAAACACAAACCAACGACCTCGTAAAAGGATTTACGCTGGGAGGCAACGATTATATCCGCAAGCCTTTCAGTATGGAAGAACTGATTGTACGCATTGAAAACGTATTGCGTAAATCAGATAAAACACCTGCTCCTGCTGCCAATCACATCAAAATCGGCAAGTTCCGGTTTTATACTAACCGCCAGGTACTGGCCAACGACGTAGAAGAAAAAAAGCTGTCGTACAAGGAAAGCGAACTACTCAAACTACTATACGAAAACCGCGACGGCATCATCGACCGGAAAAATATCCTTGACCTGCTCTGGGGACATGATTCCTTTTTCAACAGCCGCAACCTGGATGTATATATTACCCGGCTGCGCGTACACCTGAAAGAGGATGACAACCTGCAGATCCTCACCATTAAAGGTGTAGGATACCGGTTTGTGCTGGGTTGATTTTTTTATTGCAGATGATCGTCGTGTGCTTCTTTAAAAATATCCGCATAAAAAAGCCCGCAGGCATTGCACCGGCGGGCTTCTTCATTAATTAATCTTATGAATGCTCAGGTTATCATAGTAAATATAACCTACGGTAGATGATTCCCAGTAAGACTGGCTGCCACCGCGGAACGTATGAAAAGTTACGCCCCTGATCAGCCGTTTGCTGTCGTTGGTGGTCCACCGGATATCCCGGTCGAGCAGCACGGTGCCGTTGATCACGATCTGAACGTGACCATCGGTATTACTGCCGGTGTTGCTTTTTATGTACAGGTGTACGTGATAAGTAGTGCCTTTCTGGATGCTGCCGCTGGCAGGGTAAGTGAGCCCGAAGTCGTCGCCGTACTGGCCCGGCTGGTCCCTGTAATACAGGTAGGGCTGGAAGTACACCCTGTTGGCGTCGTTACGGTACCACATGAGCCGGAGGGTGCCGCCATTACCATCCCAGGCGGGATCGCCGCCGGTGTTGCCATCACCAATAGAAAAGCCGAAGCCTATTTTACCGCCACGGCTCCAGTCGAACTGGCTGTGAAAACGGATATCATAATCCATTTCATAAGCGGCGCCGTCAGATACATCGATGTTGGCCACTACCCCGCCGGCTGCGGAGAGTGCGTTGGGATCCAGCTGGATGCGGAGGTTGCCATTGGAAATGTAGCCGCGGTTGTTGTTCCAGCCGGTTACATTGCCAAAATCACTGGCAGCATTGGTAGATGTGTAGGTAGTGCCATTGGCGTAATTATCCCAGTTAACAGACCAGGTGCTGTTAATGGCGTTAATTCCTATAGCAGCATCGGCGGCAGCCAGGGTTGTGTTGTGGGGCAGGTTTGATTGCGCCAGTTCCTTCTTACAGGAAATAAAACTGACACTGAATAACAGCAGTCCGGCTGCTGCAACATTACGTGAGAAAACAGTGGAATTCATGAATGTGTAATTGTGGGTGAGAAAATAGGTTTATCATCAGGAGGGTTTACTGTATAATGATTTTCTTCACGAGCCGTTGATTGTCGTGCATCACTTCCAGGATATACGTGCCGCCGGCGATGGCGCCGGTATTTACATTGAAGGTCTTAGCATTGGGTTGCTGTACTGCCACGGGCTGCATGCCCGCGCTGATCAGGGTAGCCTTTACAGGCGCTTTTGGGTTGTAGTGTTGCAGGGTAACGGTGAATGCACTGCCCGAACGGATGGGATTGGGATATACATGGATAGCAGCAGCGGCAGCTTCTTCCGGGATGGCCCCATGCGTGGCAGCAACGGCAGCGGTGGTGCTGCTGATGGCTGCCAGTCCGCTCACCGCTCCATAATTGAACGATTCCCACGTACCAACCGTAGTTCTCCAGGAGCTCATTGCCTGCGTGCCATTTTCCGAGCAGATATAGCCGCCATTGTTGCACAACAGTGAAATGGTGCCGTTGCTGTTATTGATCCAGGTGAATTTTTCCCAGTCCTGGATACTGGTACGGTTACACGTAATGGCCTGCGTGCCGTTTTCGGATGATACATACTTGCCCTGGCTGCGTAAAGCAATTTTGCCGCCGCCGGCATCCACTACGGTAAACTGTTCCCAGCCCTGTGCGCTGGTACGGTTGCAGTTCATTGCCTGGGTGCCATTCTCGCCGCTCACATACAGGTTGTTGTTGCCGCGCAGCCATATCGTTTGCCCAACAGGCGCATTGCCGCCCGGGTTGCCGGTACGGCTAAGTACTACCTCATGAATGGCCGACAGCAACGAATTGGCTCCTGTGGCGTCCTGCGACAACTCCCAGATCATCACACCGCTGCCCTGGTCAAAAGCCAGGTTCGTTTTTTGTTTGATGGTAGTAATGCCGTTGTAGCCAACATTATCAAATACATCGGCATAAGGATTGGCGCCACGCGCCACCAGCTGGGCGTACGACTCCCAGGTTGGCCTTCCGTAAAAAGGCACGCCAAGCACGGTTTTGGAAGCTGGGAGTCCGCGGCCGCGCCAGTAGTTCACCGACTGGGTAGCATAACTGTAAGTAGAGTGGTCGAAGTTATTGTAGTCGTAAGCCATGAGGTTATAAAAATCTACCAACGCAAAAGCGCTGTTTAAGATACTGGCCCCGCCGGTACCCACAATAGCGCCGGTAAGGAGTTTACCCCTGTTATGCATCTCTGTGCTGAGCTGCGTCATCAGCGTAATATAGTTATTGGCCGATGCGCCGGCATCGGGATACTCCCAGTCGATATCCACGCCATCAAGACCATACTGGTTCACGAAATTGATCATGTTGGTCACGAAATTATTGCGGTAGGTACTGTTGGCGGCGAGCGATTCAAAGCCGCTGTCGTTCCCATCATTCCAGCCGCCCACAGATATCAGCACCTTTACATTATTGGCATGCGCAGTGCTCACCAGGCTCTGTAACTTCGCGGGGTTATCGATTGCCTGCAAACCGCCGGTACTGGTAGGCAACAGGAATGCGTAATTGATATGAGTAAGCTTACTATACTGCACCTGGTTTACATTACCTGCCCAGGAAGGCATATATCCAATAACGCGGAAAGGGGTTTGAGCAATGGTATTAAACGCACAAACAAGGAGGATAGCTAACAGCTTTAGAAATGGTTTCATACGGGTAGTTTTTTGGTTGAAAAGAAATGTGGATTAATCCTTTCAAAAGTAGGGGTTCGCATAAAAAAACCATCATCCGGCACTACGGCATTACTACGTCACAGGGATATTTTTTTATATTTCGCGGGTAATCAGTAACGGAAGAAGAAGTTGCTTATCTTTTCATTCTAAATAATACCCGTGATAAGCCATATAAAGAAAGCGCTGCTTCCCCTGTTCATCCTGCCCGCCTTCCTCTGCCAGGCACAGGACAACCGCATCCCTGCCCTGCCTCCGGCGCTTGAAATACAAGTACACCACGTTCCCAAACCGGTAGTAACCGGCGGACATCCTGTACTCTTCTACGAAATTCATCTTACCAACTTCTCTCCCTGGCCCCTGCTGCTCACAAAAGTGGAAGCACAGGATGCGAAGAATACCACTGCTTTGACGCTGATAAAAGACACCAGCCTGTTGCAACGGCTGGCTGCACCGGGACAAAAATCCCCCACCGCCACCATACCGCCCGGTAATGTGGCGGTGCTGTTTGTGGAATATTCCGCTGCCGCCGCTCAATTCCCTGCTGAAATTATTCACCAGGTATCTTTCAAAAATACCCTTCGTGATACGGCCACGGAATATACCATCACGGGCGCGGCCATACAACTGGTAACCAGTCCGGCAATTGTATTGGGCGCCCCGCTGAAAGGAGGCCCGTGGACCGCCGTTTACAGCCCGGTATGGGCACAGGGGCACCGTCGCGTAATATTTGTAAAGGATGGGGTAGCACGTATCCCCGGAAGATTTGCCGTCGACTTTGTAAAGCTCGACAGCACCGGTAAATTCGCCGGCGGCGATGACGACAGGATCACCAACTGGTACGGCTATGGCGCCGGCATACTGGCAGTGGCAGATGGCGTGGTTAGTTCCACCAGAACCGATTTCCCGGAAAGCACCGCATTATCTAATCACCCGGATTATGCCGCCCACCTGGCCACGGGCAATTATATCTCTTTAAAAATAGCAGAAAATACCTACGTGTTTTATGAACACCTGCAGCCGGAAAGTATCGTGGTAAAAGCAGGCCAGCGGGTAAAGAAAGGAGACGTGATCGCCCGGCTGGGATTCACAGGTCAGTCCACCGGGCCGCACCTTCACCTGCATGTGGCGAACGCCGATGCGCCACTGGGCGCAGAAGGACTTCCCTTTGTATTTGAAAAATTTACGCTGACGGGTACTATCCCCGACTTCAACAAATTTGGCAGCGCGCCGTATATTCCGCAATCACAACCCGTACGCCGTGAGCTGCCCGTTTCCAATAGCGTCATCACATTTCCGTGATACTATTTACGGTATTCCCTGGGCGTAATTCCCTCTGCCCGTTTAAACAATTTAATAAAGTAATTCAGGTTATTAAACCCCGATTGGTAACACACATCCGTGATACTCAATGCAGGATCCGCCATGATCTGCTTTGCGCGCCGGATGCGCTCCTGCAAAATATACTCCAGCGGTGAAATACCATATTGCTCTTTAAATGCCTGGAAAAAAACGGAACGGCTCATGCAGGATACTTTTGCCAACGCATCAATAGTAATCTTTTGGGTAAGATGCTCCCTGATATATTGCAACACCGGTGTAAACCGGTGATTACCTACTCCTGCATCATTAATGGCCACCAGGTTTTGTGTTTGTATAATACGCAGTAATAAAAATTTCAGCGAGAGATCTGCCAGTGCATCCTTTGCAGGATCACTCTCCATGCTGATCCCGATCAGTTTATTCATACTGGCCGCCAGCTCTTTGTTATTTAAAAAGTGATACCGGCTGAAATTCAGCTGCCATTCAAACGGCGCCGCCTTATTGGGATACTGCTCATTCAGAAAAGCCAGGTTCTTATTCACCATATCCCAGTCGAGCGCCAGGGTGGCGCACTGCACCGGATGCCTTTCATCCGCCTCCGGAAAATCTACTTTCATAGACACGCCTTCCGGCAGGATCACACTTTCTCCCGGCAAAAAAAAGAACTCTTCCGATCCGGACAACGACATGATCTTTTTACCCCGCATCATACTGGATACTACCAGCCCGTTATAAGAGAGTGCCACATTACTGCAGCGGTGAAAAGTTTCAAAGATGTTCAGCTCACAGTGCCGCAGGTTAAACACCCGGCGGTGCTCTACCATCGTATCCAGCGAAGTGGCATCACTCAGGTTAATAGGAGAAAGATGGCATATCTGGTTCATGGTGGAATTTTTATCGTAACGCAGGTTTTCCGCCTTATAAATTTATCGATAAATTCCCGTTGGATCATCAAAGAAATAAAAAAATAGCATCGTTCTATCAATCAGGATAATCGTTCAATTCCCCCATCTCCAATATGCTTAATATTGGTTATTCCTTCACATTAAAATCCTGTTATGAATATCACGTTAAAACAGGCGGAAGCTGTTATTGCTGCCGCTAAAGCCAAAGCCACCGAAATTAAAACACTGATGAACATTGCAGTCGTGGATGCAGGTACCAACCTTATCGCCTTTGTTCACATGGACGACGCCTGGCTGGGGTCTATAGATATTTCGCAGAAAAAAGCCCGCACGGCACGATACTTCAATATGCCCACCGGCGAAATCGGCAAGCTGTCGCAACCAGGCGGCTCCTTGTATAATATTGAACATTCCAATGGTGGCCTCATCACCTTCCCCGGCGGCGTGGTCATCCGCAATGAAAAAAATGAGATCATCGGCGCCGTAGGCGTATCCGGCGACTCCGTGGAAAACGATCATATAGTGGCGCAGGCAGGCGCAGATGCGATTAAATAACTTCTAAAAAGATATGGTATGTGTAAAAATCATGGTGTTGCTTATATAGAACCCGGTGTGGTGGAAGTAAGGGAAATTGATTATCCCAAACTGGCTTTGGGCGACCGTAAATGTGAACATGGGGTGATCCTGAAAATTGTGTCCACCAATATCTGCGGAAGCGATCAGCACATGGTGCGGGGACGTACCACCGCTCCTGCCGGACTGGTACTGGGACATGAAATTACCGGCCTCGTCATTGAAGCTGGCAGGGATGTGGAATTTATCAAAGTAGGCGACCTCGTTTCGGTGCCTTTCAATATTGCCTGCGGACGTTGCCGCAACTGCAAAGCAGGGCAAACAGGCATCTGCCTGAATGTAAATCCTGCCCGCCCCGGCGCAGCCTATGGCTACGTGGATATGGGCGGCTGGGTAGGCGGACAGGCAGAATACGTAATGGTGCCGTACGCCGATTTTAACCTGCTTAAATTCCCCGACAGCGACCAGGCCATGGAAAAGATCCGGGACCTCACGCTGCTCACGGATATTTTCCCCACTGGTTTTCATGGCGCGGTGACCGCAGGCGTAGGACCAGGCAGTATCGTTTATATCGCTGGTGCAGGTCCCGTAGGACTGGCATGCGCCGCCTCCTGCCACCTGCTTGGAGCGGCGGTAGTAATTGTGGGAGATATGATCGATGAACGGCTGGCACAAGCCAGGAGCTTTGGCTGCGAAACCATCGACCTGAAACAGGAGGCCTCCCTCGCCGACCAGATTGCCGCCATCACCGGCACGCCGGAAGTGGATTCAGCTGTGGACTGCGTAGGCTTTGAAGCCAAGGGACATGGGCACAACAGCAACGTGGAACAACCGGCCACCGTGCTGAATTCAATTATGGAAATTACCCGTGCAGGCGGGCAACTGGGCATACCTGGCCTGTATGTTACCGGCGATCCCGGCGCGGTAGACGAGGCCGCCAAGAAAGGAAGCCTGAGCATCCGCATCGGCCTCGGCTGGGCAAAATCGCACTCCATTCATACCGGTCAGTGCCCCGTCATGAAATACCACCGTCAGCTGATGAACGCCATCCTGTACGATAAAATAAAAATAGCCGATGCCGTAAATGTAGAAGTGATCACCCTTAACGACTCGGTAAGAGGCTACCACGATTTTGATAAAGGCGCAGCGAAAAAATTTGTGATTGATCCGCATGGCATGATAAGGGCATAATAAACGGGAACTAAAACAACAATGGCTGCCAGTAATGGCGGCCATTGTTGTTTTAGTTCCCAACCGCCAACGATTTGTATATTCACGGAAACCTGTTTATATTCATCTCCTTTACCAAAACCCAGCCCGGTATGCGTTTCCGCCTTTTGTTTTTCCTGCTGATGTATTGCGCTGTATCGCAAAGCCAACCTACTCAACCCGCCGATTATGGATTGCAGGCTTTCACCATTCACGATAACTCCCTTGGAACCATTCGTTTTTATGTGAGCAGTAAAGATATTGGCAAAAAGAAACCGGTTTTACTGGCGCTGGATGGCTCCGGTCAGTACCCGATGGCGTTATTCGTGCAGCTCCGGAAAGGCTCCTTCGTCGCTAATTCATTTGATCAAGGGTTGCTGGAACTGGCAGATAAATTTCACGTGGTAATGATCAGCAAACCCGGCATCAATTTCTGTGATACAATCAATATAGATAAGGACAGCGCCAGTGTGGCAGATGCGGTTGCACTATTGCCCCCTTCAACGGAATACCGGCAGCGGGCCGGCTTTCAATGGCGCATAGCAGCGGCTTCCAGGGTGCTCGACTATGTATACAGTCACTTCCCCGTGAATAAATCAAAAGTGGTAGCTTATGGCTACTCCGAAGGTGCACAGGTAGTACCGGGACTGTCGGTGGCGAATAAAAAAATTACGCATTGCGCCTGCATCGCCGGATCAGGTCTTAACCAGTTCTATGATTTTATAACCGCTGTGCGCATGAAAGCCGCCCAGGGGGCCATTTCCCCACAGGAAGCACAGCAACAGGTGGATTCGCTGTTTGCGCAATTCGCTGCCATTTACGCCGCTCCTCATGATACCCAACGCGAATGGGAAGGTCATTCCTATCAGCGCTGGGCCAGCTTCTGTTCAGACATTCCAATGGACAACCTCACAAAACTGAACATTCCCATTTTTATGACGGCAGGTACCAATGATGCCAGCTCGCCCATTTACGGATTGGAATATGTAAAGCTGGAGTTCCTGCGGCTGGGCAAAAAGAACCTTACATTCCGGGTGTATCCCACCGATCACTCTTTCCAGGAAATGAAACGGGTTAACGGAAAAGACACCGTCATTTCCCACAAGCAGGAAATGACGGCAGATATGATGAAATGGCTGAAAATGTAATGACTTAGTGCATCGGTGTGCTGCTCAGGTCTTTGCTGTTGATCACGTCCAGCAGCTCCGGATGTTCTTTCTTTTCCCTGCTCAGCACCTTATGGATAATAACGATACTGATTAATATACAAACAGCGCCGATCAGGAAATGTACGCCCGGCAAATGGAACGGCGCTTTCGAGGAGGTGAAATAAGCAAAGGTGCTGTTCATGATCAGCGGACCAATGATAGTGGTAAGGCTCATCAAACTGGTAAGCGCTCCTTGCAGTTCTCCCTGCTGGTTAGCCGGCACATGACCCGATATCACCGACTGCAGCGACGGTCCGCAGATCCCACCCAAACAATAAGGGATCAGGAATACAAACATCATCCATCCCTGTGTGGCAAAGCCAAACAATACCAATCCCACTGCATAAAGCGCCAGCCCGAGATAAATACTTTTTTCATTACCGATTTTTGGGTTCACCACCCTGGTTAATCCGCCCTGTACCGCTCCTACCAATACTCCCACTACTGCGAGGGAAATACCCACCATTTTCTCACTCCAGTTAAAATTATAAATGGTAAAGAAATTCCAGTTGCTCTGCACTGCCTGGGCGCCCAGGTAAATAAGAAAGAAGCCGAATGCCAGTCCGCCGATTTCCGGATGCCTGGTTAAAAATTTCAGCGACCCGAACGGATTAGCCCTTTTCCATTCAAAAGACCGGCGGTTTTCCTTACTTAAAGATTCCGGCAGGAAAAAGTATCCCCATATACAGTTAACCAAACACAATACAGCAGCGGCATAAAAAGGCGCACGGATGCCCCAGTTGGCCAGCAATGCGCCCAGCGCCGGACCAAGCACAAATCCCAGTCCGAAAGCCGCACCAATCAGCCCGAAGTTTTTAGCCCTCGAAGTTTCATCCGTGCTTACATCTGCAATGTAAGCAGCAGCGGTAGTAAAGCTGGCGCCTGTAATACCTGCAATAACGCGTCCTGCAAATAACCATCCATATGCAGGCGCCAATGCCAGGATAATATAATCGATCCCAAAACCTAACAGGGAAAGTAATAATACCGGCCGGCGGCCGTATTTATCACTCAGGTTCCCGATCACCGGGGAAAATAAAAACTGCGTGATCGCAAAAACGGATAACAGCAACGCGCCATAAGTACTGGCTTCGTTAACGGGGATGTGTTTTAACTGCGCAATGAGATCTGCCATCACGGGAATAATCAATCCCCACCCCATTACGTCAATTAATAGTGTAACAAAAATAAAGCTGATAGCTGCCTTTCTGGATGTGTGCATATTGGTGTTTTTGTAAAGTATCTTTCAGATCTTTGGCGGATGTTTTCTCCTTCTCACAACGGGTATCCCTGATTCGGTTTCAAATATAGGATGCACTGTTTTTTTATGGAAAACCTTTCCGGTCAGGATCATCGTTCCACCGGTAAAACGCCTGGTTTTACCGGTGAAAACCTCAGGGCACAAAGATATTTACTTCATTGTCAAATGAGCGGGCAAAATAAGACAATAAAAGGGCAGTTTGCGACAGATATAAATGTTACCACGTTAGTTGGAGCAACGATACACCTTGTCCGGGTAAATCATTTGGCAGCACTATTTCACCGTTCTCCGGCTGCATCCATGCGGGCGACGACAGCAACTGTAACTGCCCGGCACTTTCCAGCTGCGCTATTTGCGAAGCATCAGGATGCTGAGGTGATCCCATATTTTTCCAAGCTTCGTAGGCGTTGCTATGCGCAGTATCAATCCGGTAATGCTTCAGTAATACACGGGTAGCCGGCAGTCCTTTTATTTTTATTTTTACGGGAGATGATTGTGCCGGAATAATGTTGTCGTCATGATAGTTCCACACCATTACGCTCACGCTGCGCTCATCACCGGATGCTAATGCATTAATATCACGCCTGGCTCCCCGCACGCTGCTGTCGAGGATCTGCTGGTAGTTATAGTTCGTGGACCCACTTACCTCCAGCCTGTTGCCCTGCATCAGGCCAAACATCCGGAATACATTTAAAACGGGTTTGTCCACCCCGTTGGTGGCCAGGTCGCGGAAACCCGCAAACCAGGGCTGGTCCTCAAACTCAAAGGCCCAGGTCACTGCGCCTGCCAGGTTTACACCACGGGCAGCCGCCAGGTCGTACTTCCGCGCAAACGATGCGGCGGTATAACTCGAATACATGGTGCCGTTACGGTAAGCATTGGCAGGATGAAATGCTTCTGAACATGCGGCACATCCTTCAGGATCTGATTCACCGATAATGATGGGCAGCTTCTTCAGTGACGGATAGGAAGCTACTATTTCAAAGCCTTTATCAATATCACGCAGCTGTGCGGCCATGTTCATCTGTACCACGCCGTTCACCACTTTGGGCGCACCTTTGGCGTGAAAGGTGATCACATCCAGCGGCGCGCCGGTTTTGCCGGTGGCGTAGTTTTTACCACTCACCACATGATCCAGGAAGGTTTTAAAAAACTTGGCAGATACATCCCAGTTGGGGCCTGTTACTTCAGGGCCGCCGATCCTGGCAGTGGGCAATGCGCGTTTCACGGCGTCGGCAGTGTAATCATACAGCTTGATGTATTCTTCTGTAGTACCTTTCCAATAGCCGATATTAGGCTCGTTCCATAATTCCCAGTACCAGCTTTCCACTTCCGCTTTTCCATAACGCGCTACAGAATGCTTTACCCATTCATATACCAGCGCCGCAAATTTCTGGTAGTCTTTCGGAGGATACGCCCAGCCGGTAAATATATCGCCATACTTATTATCCGGCTGCCAGTGATGGCGGTAAGGCGAGGGCTTTACCGACAGCGCCTCCGGCATAAACCCGATCTGCGCAATCGGCTTCATGCCCCGTTCTATAAAAGTATCAAAGATCTTGTCGATGATCGTCCAGCTGTACACAGGATTCCCGGCGGCATCTTCGGTGTATGCATTGGTGGAACCCCATTTCAGCGCAGCCGTGCCATCGCCGGTTACCAGCAGGCTATGTACCCGTACGTATACCGGCACTTTACTCAATGCAGCAATTTCCGTCAGCAATTTCTTACCATCTTTCATATAGGTGTAGTTGGGCTCATCGTAGCCAAACCAGGCCCATATGGGTTTCAGCGGCCCTTTGCTTTTCCGGGCATCTACGCCTATCAACAGCGTGTCTTGTTGCGCATGCGCCGGCAATGCCGTTAAGAGCAGCAGGAGTGTAAAAAATTGTAACAGGTATTTCTGCATGGTCAATTATTTTCTGGTTATATAAAAATCACGGTACAACCGGAACACCCGGTACATCACCAACCCACTCGTCATAATCAGCAGGATATAGCTAAAAGACAGGTGTTTCCCATCTTCCGCAGGCAACACATATATCAACCCGTAACTCAGCATGGAAACAATTACATTGCATAAGCCGCCCGTCAGCCCGCCGGCAATCCCCGCATTCCTGGGAAATATCTGCAAACAAAAAGTAAAGTAATTATTGTGGGTAAACCCGGAGCCGATATGCACCAGGAAAGCAAACACCAGTATCGTCCATAACCCGCCATACACCGAAAACAACAGCAGCAGCAGCAAAGCCATCACCAGCTGCAGTGCGAGGTTGATGCTGATCTTCTTCACAAAAGGTTTGCGGATCATTCCTTTGCTCAAAAAGCCGCCCAACATCCAGGCAATGCCCAGTAACAACGAACAATAACCGGTGATCACAGACGACAGGTTAAAATAATGCTCAATGATAAAAGGACCGGACATGTTATATACCATCACCATCGAATAGGCCAGTCCGAGCATCACAATACCCAGTGTAAAACTGCCGGTACGGATCATCCCATAATAAATAGACAGGATCTTCGCCGGGTGAAACGGCGTGGTATGCTGGATGGTTTCCCCGCTGAAAATTATTTCCAGCAGGAATAATATTGCGGCAAAACCACCCAGGAAATAAAAATTAGATTCCCACCCAAAGGTGATTTCAAGATATCCACCGATAAAAGGGGCCACAATAGGCCCGGTAGACCAGATAATCGTAAACAGGCTCAGGTAATGTTTCAGCTGCTCCCCCTTGTAGAGGTCTACAATAAAGGCGCGCTTACTCACCACCATCATCGCTATGGTAATACCATGCAGCACCCGCATGGCATAAATGACGTAAATATTATGCGTATTGGCAATGATCACACACGATGCACAAAAGATAAGCATCGCTACCAATGCAATCCGGTACCGGCCAAAGCTGTCCAGCAAGCCTCCTATAAAAAGCTGCGATACGCCGTAGCTGATCAGGAAAAGGCTCACCGTGAGCTGGGCCTGGCTGCTGGAAATACCGAGGGCGTTGGCCATACCCGGCAGTGACGGGATGTAAATATCTGTGGCAAAACCCGACATCGGGATCATGGCAAAAGCCAGCAGGGTGGCTATTCTTATATTGCTATCCTTTATTCTTTTGTCCGTAACAGGGCTGGTTATCATTACAATAGCTGTTGATTCGCTTACCCAAAATACGGTATCTAATCAACTTTATTTGCCTGTTTTAATCAGTTCCATCGTATAGGTAATTTCCGGGTCCTTACCCGCCTGGATATACGTCATAAACTTCGTCAACGGAATTTCCCTGTCGGGGATAATACCGCGGCCATTGTCGGCGCTGGCATTGAAGAAATATAACTCCGACAGCGGCACGGTTAACACGCACCTTGTTTTGGGCAACAGGTATTTCATAAACCACGCTGCCGTAGTAGCAGCCACACCGCTGCCGGTTTCCTTCCCGATAATCTCTCCCCGCTTATTTTTCTGGACAAGCGAAGCAAAATAAGTAGCAGCAGAAACAGTGCCCCCGCCCGTCAGCACATATACATTCCCGTGAAACGCATCTTTATCCGGCGGAAAATTTTCCAGCAACCCTTCTTTTAAACGGGCATTTCCAACATAAAACCCGGAAGAATCTTTATCAAAACGCTGGTAAAGGAAGTTCTTATGCCCCTGGATATCTTCGTCAGATAATCTTCTGCCGTTATCCGCCACCGCGTATTCGGGATAGGCCAGATCTATGGTGCGGGTGCGGTAATTATAAACATTCCGGAAAGGCGCCTCTACCAGGAAGGAATAAAGCAATGCGGAAATAGCCGGGTTACCGCCCCCGTTACTACGGATATCTATAATCACCTGCTTGTATCTCCGCTTGTTTACTTCCCGGAAAAATTCGCTGAATTCTTTATAGGCATCCGCTTCATTTAACCCAAAAGTGTTTACTGTCAACAGCCCCGTTTGTGTATCATCAAAATAATCATTGTAGATATAATACGCCCGCTGCAAAAGGTTTACCGGGAAAACCGACAACCGCCCGGCGTGATACGCCTGGGTAGGATCGGCAGCGGAAAGCGTAGTGCGCCTCACCTCCCTGCTCCCGGGCGCAAGAAAAGTTACTTCGTAACTTTTAAGCCTTGGATTCAACAGGCTGAAAACTACCTGGAAATTCGGATACAGCCTGTCCATCCCGGTAGTAATGTAGCCATCGCTGTAAGCGGGGGCCGACAAAGCAGCCAGGATATCTTTTACCGGCATACTGTTAATGCTCACCACCTCTGCGCCAAAAGGAATACTACCACCTTTAATGTTAACGAATATCTTCTCCCGTTCTATCACAACAGGGAACGGGAAAAAATTGATCATGCTGTACAACTCCTTCCCGTTATCATTAGAGAAGCCCAGGTTGGTATGTACATCCTTTAACAGGTAAACAGGCGAATACTGCAGGCCAGACAATACATCCGGCTCCTGCGCTACTTTGTTTAACAACGAATCCACTTTGCGCGCAAAGGTGACGGAGTCTATAAACTTATACGGATTGGGATGCTGTTTCCTCAAGATATCTACCGCCAGTTTAAAATCTGAAATAACATCTTCCCTTGTCAGGTTCGATAACTTTTTCTCCTGGGCAGCTGTGTTTAAACAATAACATGCCTGTATGGCGGTAACGCCAAGTATCAACAGTTTTTTCATATACTTTTTGATTTTCTGTGTTAAGAACCGATCAATTCCAGGATGCCTTCATTCCGGATGATCATCATCCCTTGCCGGTCTTCTGTAATACCTTCCTCCAGTTTGTAGGTATAACGCGGACGGTTGCCATCCATAATAGTTGGTAAATAAACGAATTGAACATTGCTGCTGTCCTTTAATGCCTCGCCCACTTCAATAATATGCGTGGACACAATAAAGAGGCAGTCGCGGTACTCGGCAAAAGCGGCCGTCACCGCCAAAGTCCCGTCGTACGCGTCTTTTACGTTGGTACCTTTGAACAGCTCGTCGAACATCAGCAGCAACCGCTGACCGCTGGCGGCGGCTTCTGCGGCGTGTTTCACACGTACAACTTCTGCGTAAAAATGGCTGTAACCAAGACTGATATTATCCGCCACATTGATAGACGAATAAATGCCTTCCCGCACCGAAAACTGCATATGTGCAGCTGCCACCGGGAAACCCATATGCGCCAGGTACATCCCGATCCCTACAGATTTCATCAGGGTGGATTTACCGGCCATATTGGCGCCGGTTAAAAACAGCACATTGCTGTGGTCATTCATCTGCACAATATTTCCCACCGCGCCCTCTATACAGGGATGGCCCAGCTCCTCCGCGGCCAGCATATTTTCTGCCGGCGGCAACGCTTCAGCGTAGGTGAAGCCCCTGGCGCGCGCCACATCGCTCACGGCAATGTTTACATCCAGTTCGTAAATAAACAACAGCACTGCTTCCATCTCTTTCCGGAACCTGCTCTTCAGCAGGTGATCATAAAAGGCAAGGGTTTTCACCGGCAACGCCTGGTAGATATCCATATTCAGCAACCGCTCCAGCAATTTATCGGAGAGGATAGTTTTTACGGCCTGTAAACGGACGGTAAAAGGCCCCATATCCGGCGGCGCCATTTCGAGAAAGGAATAACATCTTTTCAACGTTACAATAGTTGCCTGCAACCCCTGCACTTTTTTCTTGTACCGTTCATCGCGGGTAAGACCGGAAAGCCATTTTTTGAGAAGGGTATCGGCCAGTGTCAGCAGCCCGTTAGCCAGCATGCCGGCATCCAGGTATTCCCTCATTAAATTCAGCTGCGATATATCAAATGGAAAGCCCAGTTTCGCCCGCTGAAAACTCCGGAAAATACGGCTGCGGTTATTGATAGCATCGGCATGCTCCATCGGGTGACGGAACATATCGTCGAGCAACTGTTCCCCTCCTCTTGTTTTTACGTGGTTGAACAAGTGATATACTGATCCCTGCCGGTATTTGCCCAGCAGGTTCAGTTCATCCATCGTTTGCCTGTCTGTATTAAAACCCATGATGATGATTATTTTTTTATTTCACAAGATGTACAACGCTGCGCTTCTTCCCGTTCTTCAACGTTTCAAGGATCCCTTCGTTCCGGATAATGATCATACCATGACGATCATCTGTGATCCCCCGCTCCAGCGTATAAGTATACTCCGGCGTGTGGCCGTTCATGCGCGTGGGCAAATACAGGAACCCGATATTGCCCCGTTGCTTTAATGCTTCGCCGGCCTCCACGATGTGCGAGGAAATAATGAACATACTTTTCTGCTTCCCTGCAAATGCCTTAGTAATAGCCACTGTAGCCTCATGTGCATCTTTCACATTGGTACCACGGAACAACTCATCAAATATTACCAGCAATGATTTTCCGCCGCTTAATTCCGTAGCTATTTTTTTTACGCGCAGCACCTCCGCATAAAAGTGACTGGCGCCAATACCCAGGTTATCCGGCAGGTTGATGGTGGTGTAAATACCATCCATCACCGAAAACTCCATGAACCCCGCGGCCACCGGGAAGCCCATATGTGCTACGTATACCGCTGTACTTAAGGAACGTAAAAAAGTAGACTTCCCCGCCATATTGGCCCCGGTTAAAAAGATCAGGTTCTGACTGGCATTCATCACCAGGTTGTTGCCAATGGGTTGTTTCAGCCCCGGATGATATACCCCTTCCAGTTTCAACTCAGTAGCGCCTTTGTCCAGCGCTTTTGGAAAAACAAATTGCCTGTCCACCGCCACTTTTGCTACGGAGAGATACACATCCAGGTAATAGATATACCCCATCAGTTTTTCTATCTTATAACGCTCCCGGGTGCGGAAAAGGAGATCATACGCGGTTACCGCCGCATAAGACAACTTCCCTTTCCCGCTTTCTTTCAGTGCCGGTTCAAAGGCAGCGTCGGTGAGTAATACCGCAATGCGTTCCCGCTCCCGTGCATAGGCAACAATGCCGGTCACTTCTTCTCTCTCTATAAAAAATTTTATAAGATGAATAAGTGATATCACCGCGCTTACCCCGTTAGAGATATCCTTTTCACTCAGCACGGTTTGTTTTGCATTGGCGCCGGTATTCATTAAATACTTTTCAGCCATATCAAACAGGGCCGCATCAAAGGGGAAGGCCAGTTTCAGGCGGGCAAAATGCGCAATCACGCTGCTCCGCCTGTTGATCTCCTCGCGGTCCGACAACGGGTTACGGAACATTTCTTCCAGTACCGTTTCACCCCCACGGGTGTGGGTATGATTGTACAGGTCGTAGATGCCGCTCACATCACGTTTACCAAATATCCGGAGGTCATCTATCGTTTGATCATCTGTTTGTAAAAACATAGTTGTTGTTTTATTTTCTTTTACGCCGGATCAATAATATGATGGCGAATAGCAGTACCGCGCCCGGCAATATCCACACGTATAAAATTTTCAACACAGCTGCCCCGGCAGATGAAATGGTGAACAGGCTATCCAGTGGTTTTGGACGGGGTGTATAAATAGGATAATGGTTGTAGTCGAGCCAGCTGTAAAAACCTTTGCCGAGGAAGCCGCCGCCCTGCCGCAGGTTGCTCATCATATCAGCGTCTGCGCCTAAAACAATACGTTGATCCTTGTTGTTGACTTTCCTTTCCAGGGAGATGTAGTTGGCATATGCTTTCGCCTGGCTATCTCCTTCCCCGGGGTTAAATTCAGGAGGCGTTGAATCTGTTACCAGGGTGCCGGCTTTCAGCCATACCCTGTTTTCCAGTGTTTGCAGTAAAGGCTTTATCTCAAAAGCGCCGGTATCCGTATAAGCAAAAGCAGTAGTTCCGGGAGCCATCATGAACATGCTGTCGCCGTGTTCCTTATACGCTTCCTTCAGTATGAGAAGAAAAGGTTCGTCGGCCAGGTTAGCAGCGTCGCGCGTAATAAATGGTACCACCATATGAGGCATTTCATCTTTGGAGAGCTGCACCAGTGTGCCATCCATTAACTGCACGCCCAGGTGTGCCAGCAAGGGGTTCAGCATTTGTTGCTTGCCTGGTTCTCCCAATATGAACATATTGCCGCCTTTGTCGATGTACTGCTTCAATTTGCCCATGGTAGCAGCGCTCAGTTCCGTTTTAGGATCGGCCAGTATCAGCGTGGTGATGTTAGCAGGGATATCCGCGTTATCCAGTGAAAGCGTATCCGACTCAAAACCCAGGTTGATCAGGGCATTACGGTTACCTTTTTCAATGGTATGGAAGCGGAATTCCCGTTCTCCTCTTTTAATAATGCTACGCTCCAGGTTGCCCGTGAGATAAAGGTTCTTTGGCAAATCAGCTTTTAAAAGCCGTTTGAAAGCCGGCGCCACCTGTTGTTCTTCGGGCCAGAATAGATTATCTTCAAAAGTCCGCAGGAAGGTAGTTTCGCCTTTGTACTTCAACTGCATTACCAGCCGGTAACTTTCAGGTCCCAGGTCGATCTTCTTACGGATCTCTTCCCGCGGCATAAACATAGATGGATTTAAATCATACCCATCTGCTACCTGCTCTTCAATCTCTTTCAAACTTTTACCTGGCCAGTTCTTATAAATGGAACTGTCGTTGTCGTCGTTATCATAGTAGTATACGTACTTAAAAGTAATATCCGGTTTAAAGCGCTGGTAGCGCTCCCAGAGGGTTGTTAAATAATCATTCCGGTTTTCCGGGAAGCCGCGGCCCGCCCCTCCTCCCAACAGGTTGGTATAAAGGGTAACCTCCAATGGTTCTTTGCCCAGTTCCTTTATGATCTTCTGTGTATTCGGATGCAGGGTGTTGATGTCGCCAACAGTGGTATCCCAATACCCTGTTAGTGCCGGGCGTGAGGATATATAGCCGATCGTCAGCACCACCAGCGCAACTGCTACATATCTCACGGCGCTCACAAACCAGGGTTTCGATTCCCGTCCTCCTTTCAGTTTGATCATTGTAAACGATACAAACATATAAACGATCAGCACAAAATAAATGACATCCTTCGTGGTAATGAGCCCCTGCAACATTTTCCCGGTACGGCCCGAGATGGAAAGAAAATAGGTCAGGTCTCTCACAAAATCATACTTCTGCCATAAGCCACCGATACGGCTCAGGATAAAAACAGCCAGGAAGCTGCCAATGGCGGATACGATCTGGTAGGTAGTAAGACTGGACATAAACAACCCGATGGCCGTATAGCAGCACATCAGCAGGTAAAAGCCCAGCATAGCGGATAACAACATGCCATAATCTACCGACCGGATAGTGAATAAACCTGTTACAATAAAAATCCCTACAATGCCTACCAGCAACAGGTTGTATAACATAATAGCCAGGTACTTCCCAAAAACAATTTCACGCAACTTCACCGGGGACGAATAGAGTAACTTGATGGTGCCATTGTTAATTTCCCTGCTGATCAGGCCCATGGTGAGCAATGGAACAAACAGGTACAGGTTTTGCAGCACATTAACGAAAATACCATTGGGATCTAAATACATCCCCGCCGTCAGCGAAAGATTAAAGTCTTTGAACTTCGGATTATTTTTTGCCAATATTTCCTGCCACTTTGTAAGCGGATACAATGCGTAAGTATAAAAAACCGCGCACTGCACCATAAACGCAATCGTCAGAAACCAGGCTACCGGCGAATAAAAGAGATTCCGAAGCTCTGTTTTCGCAACTTTAAATATCATCTTCATGTCGTAAGTTTATTGGTGGGATTGAATAGTTAATTGCTTGAAAATGTCGTCGAGCAGACCTTTATCAAGACTGATCTCCTGGAGGCGCCATTCGTGTTGTACGGCAGCGGCGATGATCCTTTCTGTGATATCTTTCTCCCCGTCAAAATAAATACGCGCCTGTTTTTCTGTCAGCAACTCCACTTTGGAAACCCCTCTGATCCTCATCAGCTCGGGAGCCGGCGGCATGTTTTCCATTCCCACCAACAGGGTATGCGGCTGTACATAATTGTTGAATGCGTCCATACTGTCGGAGAAAATGATCCTTCCTCCTTCCATCATGATCACTTCTTTACAGAGCAGGTGTATTTCAGATAAAATGTGAGAAGACAACAACACGGTATGATCCAGGGCAATTTCCCTGATCAGTTTACGGGCTTCAATCAGCTGGTTAGGATCGAGCCCATTGGTGGGCTCGTCCATGACTACCAGTTTGGGTTTATGGATAATGGCCTGCGCAATGCCCACCCGTTGACGGTATCCGCCGGACAGGTTGCGGATCAGTCTTGTGCTGAAGTGGGCAATACCGCAGCGTTCTTTGGCTTCGTTCACCGCTGCTTTGATCCGGTGTTTTTCTATCAACCGCAGCTCTGCACAATAGGTAAGGAATTCATCTACCGTAAGGTCTGTATACAAAGGAGGATTTTGCGGTAAGAAACCGATCTCTTTTTTTGCCAGTTCCGGTTGCTCCCTGATATCGATTCCGTTGACATAAACACGGCCCTCCGTTTGATTCAGCACACCGCACATAATATTCATGGTGGTGGACTTCCCGGCCCCATTGGACCCCAGCAGTCCTACTACCCCGGTTTGTTCTATTTCAAGGTTAATATCCCGTATAGCCCAGGAAGTGCTGTACCTGTGTGAGAGCCCCTCAATTTTCAGTATAGTGCTCATAGTGCGTTTTTAGTAAATAAAATATTGATGAATTAATTCAGTACCTGATCTGCATTACCGCGGTTGCATTGGTGCCGGTACCTCCCGGCAGTCCCACCAGGGCCAGGGTAAAATTCTTATACATCCAGGGATGCGCCCAAACAGTGGTTTGATGATAGATGCCCACTGTGATAAAGCTTCCCAGCAACGCGCCGCTGGCGGCATCCCGGAACTCAAACTCGTAGTCGGGCACTTCAAACCCGGCACTGTATTTCTTAAAAACAGTACTGCCTTTATAAGGCAGGCGTGCTACTTCCGGCGCCCCTGTTTGCCCTTTGATGTTGATGCTGACATCCTTGCTGCCGGGAGAAAGATTGACAAACCTGATACTCATTGAACTGTCGGCAGTGACATGATAAGGCAGGTCATCCTTAATAAACAGTGTATCCGGTGAGGCAACAGTACCCGTTAAAAACAACGTATGAATAGAGCCAATGGGCAAATCCAGCACCAGGTTAAAAAGAGGAACGCTTTTCTCCGTGGTGTCGGGATACTGATACAGGGCCAGCGGTTGGGTACCGCTAAACTGTGTATAGCGGTTATTATAATCACTGTATGCTTTGTAGTATATCCGGTTGGCGTGATAATATTCAAACGGATTTCCTCCTTTGAAATTAGTTACCATTGAGCTGTTGCCCACTACCGCATTGATCAGGGTAAGTGATGCGCTACCGGGCGCTGTTGTTTGTTTGGCGCAGGAACCCAGTATGAGCATGAGCAGCGGGGCGGCTATAAGCGCGCTGCGGAGCGGCTGCCATACGGTTTCTGATCTGGAAAATATCTGCTGCATATTAATAGCCGGGATTTTGGGTGAGGAAATGATTAACCGTAATTTCCGATACCGGAATAGGATAAAGCAATTGGTAATCGCCTAACCAGGGCTGTTTCACCGGCATAGCCGACAGCACATCATGCGCCATGCCGGTGCGTTTCAGATCCAGCCAACGATGTCCCCATTCTGCAAAAAGCTCTGTTTGCCGCTCCTTTGCTACGGCAGCCTTTACCTGCACGACGGTGAGGTTAGCCGGCAGGCTTGCCAACCCTGCCCTGTGGCGGATTACATTCAGGTCGGCAATCGCAGCGGCGATACCTCCGGGCCCTCCATTGGCGGCGGCTTCCGCACGTACCAGGTACATTTCAGCCAAACGGAACACTACATAATACTCTTCTGCATCTGCACCATAAACAGCGTTGCCGGAGCCGATCTTATACTTACTGGGATAATGGGTAATGCCTGGAAATGTACCTGTTCCATAGGAATTATCAGTACTGTCCGTCCATGCAACATAACGTTGATCCCCTTCTTCAAAAACTTTCAACAATTGACCGGATAACATGAAGCTCGTCTTGCCGGTAACAAAAATGCCTGGCAGGAACTGGTATCCTTCCGGTGTGGCATTCTTTAGTGAAACATCTGTGGTAGTTGGCTTTAACTGCCAGATGGCCTCCCGGCTATCTTTTAAGAAAACGTGTGTCAGATCAGTTTCCAGGCCATACACCGCCGTGTTGTTGATCAGCGTTGTAGCAGCGGCAACAGCGTTGGCATACTCACCCAGGTAGAGGTATACCCGTGCCAGCAAAGCGGTGGCAGTGGCTTTGTTGGGGCGTACCCTTTCGCCGTTGCCGGTAGGATAGCTCTCCGGCATATTGGCTTCCGCATCCTTCAGGTCTGCTACTATTTGCTGGTACACCTGTTGCTGCGCCGTTCTGGACATGCTGCGCGTCTGGTTAAAATCTACCGTGAGCGCAAGGGGAACATCGCCAAATAAATTGGTGAGATAGAAGTAATTAAAAGCGCGCACAAACTTTGCTTCCCCGGTAAGCGCTTTGCGCGTGCTGTCTCTCAGCGCTACCGCAGTAGATGCCGCAATGCCCTCTATCACCGAGTTGGCAGCATAAATTGTTTTATAGGCCGTTTCCCAGGCCATTCCGGCTTTATCGGCCTGGTAAACGGTAAGTTTGTTGGTACTGAGCAGATTTAGTGCCGGTTCATTGCTACCTGAATAGTTATCCATCTCGCCGGATGATAGCCCGCCCATGATGGTTAACAGTCCGGCGCTAAGAAAACTTTGCCCGGCCGACACCACACTCTGCACCTTATCTCCATTGATCATGACACTGTATATGCCGGCCATAGCAGCGTTGGCCTTTGTTTCTGAGCTAAACACCTGTGTAGTGGTAATGGTGTTGATAGGTGCAGGAATAGCGATCAGTTTTCTGCAGGATGAATGTATCATACTCCAGAAAAGGCTGCTGATAACGATGAGTGTTGTTCTTTGATAGATCCGCATCACTGGTATTTTAAAGCGTAATTGATAAGGCGCCGGAAAAACTCCGGCCAGCCGGAACAGCTGAATAATCCTGCACTTCAGGATCTATACCCGGGTAGTTGGAGATCGTGAAAATATTCTGCAACCGGAACGACAGCGTACATCCTTTTAATCCAGCCTTCTTTGATAATTTATCGGAGAAAGAATAGCTAATGGCCACAGACCTCAAACGAAAGTAGGAGGCGTCTGTCATCCCCGCATCAGAACTGGATACTTCCCCCCTGCTGGTATTGGAATAGCGGACATACCGGGCGTTATCACCAGGCTTTTGCCAGCGGTCATTGAGTATGCTTGCGGGAAAGTTAGACATCTGCCCTTGTACGTTGGTAATAAACGGATCCCGTCCCAACTGCTTTTTGAAATCAAATAAAAGATTAGCGGAAAGTCCCTTATAGTTTACGGTGGTGCCTATACCGCCAAAATATTTCGGCGTTCTGTCTATGACGATATACCGGTCGTCGTCCATAGTACCGGCAGGAACGTTATAATTTGCCTTTGCGAGGCCATCTTTATTATGATCAGCAAAACTGTATCCACCCGTTTGCGGATCTACCCCCAGGTAATGCAATACATATTGTGCATTCAACGACTGCCCCACTTTATACTGGGTGTAGTAAGGAGATAATTCAAAATCCGGATAAGACACCAGCAGGTTGCGGTTAGCGGCCATGTTAAAACTGACAGACCATATCAAATCTTTTTTCTTAATCAAAGTGGCAGAGATCATCCCTTCCCAGCCACTGTTTTCCACCAGTGCAGACCAGTTGCTCGTCACAGTTTTGAAGCCAGTATAAGCAGGGGTAGGCAGACCGGTAATCTGATCCCCGGAACGGTTCTGATACCGGGATACATCTATCGTAATGCGCTCTTCCAGGAAGCTGGCGCTGAAGCCTGCTTCGAATTTCTTATTTGTCTCCCAGTGATAGTCCTGGTTAACGGCATGTATGGGTACAAAAGGCTGCACACCGTTATAGGCGTAAAGCGGCATAAAATCACCGGCTGCTATTACTGCCCATTGCGACAGGTACTGGTAATCCGTTGGTGTATTCCCTCCTACAAGTCCATAGCTGGCCCTTAGCTTCATAAAGTTCACCCAGGACGGCAGGAAACGCTTTATCCATTTTTCTTCTGAGAAGTTCCATGCAGCAGCTGCCGATCCGAAATTACCAAACTGCCTGCCTGGGGCAAAGCGTGAAGATCCATCCCTCCTGGCAGTCATATTTAAAATATACTTGTGCTCCCAGTCATAATTGATACGCGCCAGAAAACCGACGTATTTATACTTACTATATCCCTCACTGGTTTGCGAAAAAGGCGCGCTGCCAACACTGCGGATCAGATCATCATCCCCATAGCCCGCAGCGTAGGTGGTGATGCCATTCGTCATCGTGGATTGATAAGTACCTCCTACCAGCAAGCTCAGATCTCCACGGCCTATAAAACGGTTGTACGTGAGTTGCGGCTCAACGGTCAGGTTGGCATTTTTCGACGTACCCAAAACAGCTGACCCTGTCGGATTACTAATCGGGTTGTACGATGCGATGGGCATGAAATAGTTACTTGCACCCGTCATAAAAGAGTAGCCACCGCTGGTAACAAACTTTAGTCCTCTCGCCAGCTCATAGCTCATCCTGATGCTACTGCTGAACTGGTTGGTTTGTGTATTATTCGACCTGAGGAGGTCAGCAAAAGGGAATCGATCACCTACGCCCGCTGCATTCCAGTCGGCATAGTTCAGGTCACCCTTGCTGTCGTATACCGGTGGAGCGTTGGGAGGCAGCGTTAAGATAGAAATACTGGCAAAATGCGCATCTACGTTTGTATAACTGTAACCAAGCACCAGGCCGAGTGAGAATTTCTGATTAACACTGCGCACATCTATGCTGGATGTCACAGACGCCTGCTGATTCAGACCGCTGTTCTTCATCAGATCTTCCTGTTGCGCGTAATTCGCGCTGATGCGATACATCGCCAGGTTATCGCCGCCCGTTAAACTGGTTACCACTCCACTTTGCTTACCGGTTCCCAGCAATACTTTTTGCCAGTCGGTATACCGCGTGCTGTCCCACAATACAACATCCGGCGCAGTGCTTATTGTTGGAAACATACCATCATTTTTCAGCGCCTCTCTCCGCACCCGCAAATACTGTGAGGTATTCAGCATCTGGTAACGTTTGGGCACATCAATGATCCCCTGGTTAACTTCCATGTTGAAAGTGGTCCTCCCCGGCTTGCCCTTTTTGGTGGTAATCAATACCACCCCATTCGCTGCGCGGGAGCCATAAATAGCAGTGGCATCTGCATCTTTCAATACCTCTATGCTGGCAATATCCCTGGGGTTCATACTAAACAACGGACTTTGCCCGCCGGTAACTGAAAGCCCACCCTGCGTGTATCCCGGCGAAACCCCGGAATTATAACGGATAGAGCCGCTTACATCCAGTACTGTTAGTGGTACCCCGTCTATTACATACAATGGTTCAGATAACATATCCGGATTCAGCGAATTTCTTCCCCTTATTTCTACCTTCACAGGCGCAGCAGCATAACCACTGGTTTGTGTGATCAGCAAACCTGGCACTCTCCCCTGCAATGCCAGTAAAGGATTCATCACCGGTTGCCTTTCTATTTCTTCCGCCGTTACCCTGCTGATATTCCCGGTAGCCAAACGCTTGCTGGTAATACCATACGCCTGCACCACGGCCTGGTCTAATACACTGGTAGCCGTTTTCATAGTCACGTATACGAGCGACATTCCCATTGGAACTTTTACCATTACCTTTTCGTACCCGATACAGGTAATCGTAAGTTGCTCATCCTCCTTTAACTTTCTCAAAACAAAAGATCCCTTTTCATCTGTTTGCGTTCCTTTAGCAGAACCTCTTACAATGATACTGGCGCCTATCACCGGAGCGCTGGTCTTCTCATCATACACCAAGCCGGTTACATCATGCACAACCGGATCCAGGTTTATTTTTATCGAATCCGAACCGTTGTCAACCCTGGGAAAAACAACAATGGTGGTACCTACAATCGTGTAACTTAAAGGCTGTTTAGCCAATATCAATTTCATAAATACTTCCAGCGGCTGCTTCTTTGCATTTACCGAAATAGCCACGTTTACATTGATCAGCTCGGGATTAAATATCACCGCATAATCAGCCTGCTTTTTTATTTCATCAAAAGCCTGCTGCAACGGTACCTGTTTGCCGCTGAAGGTGATGGTTTGGGATAATACATGAACTGGCAAACCCAGTGCAGCAGTGATGAGGAATAATACAATCAGCCTGCTGAACACCCGGTCCCCCCGGCACAACCGCTTGTAAAATCTGGATCTTAGCATAACAATCTTTTTGGTTGATTTAAATAACTAATTCTTTCCTGTGGAGCATACCACTCCCGGAGGAGTCACTTTACTGTGATCACTCCCCGTTTCAAATGCGTTTAATTCTTCAGTTTGGATAAAGCTCCGCCTGTAGCCTTACAGCTTTTCTTTTAAACATACCGGATGGTGGTGATTCCGGACTGGCATACCCATTAATTGATGTTGATTGATACTACGAACCTTAGCTATGGCATTACTATTATTTTCTTTCCTTCGATCCTGTAATGAACACCCATCTTTTCCAGCACAAGAAGTGCCTGTGATAAATTCAGATCTCTTTTTATTTCCCCGCTGAATATAATATCCGGTACGCCGTTTTCATAAACAACGCCTACATCATACCACCGCGACATTTGCCGCAACACTTCGTCGAGATGCGCATGGTTAAACCGGAACAGTCCATTTTTCCAGGCTACTACCATCTCCACATCCGCGTTGTGAATGATATTCATCTTCAACTCATTGTTGATCTGCGCCTGCTGCCCCGGCCGAAGCATCGCAGTTTGCTGATCATGGATCATCATAATACTTCCTTCCAGTAAAGTGGTCCGGATTACTTGTTCATCCGTATAGGCGCTTACGTTAAAACTGGTACCTAAAACTGCTACGGTGGCTTTGCTATTAATATCCACCATAAACGGCTGCTCCTTGTTTTGGGCCACTTCAAAATAAACTTCCCCGGTCACTTTTACTTTGCGGTAGTTATCTGTAAAAACAGTAGGATAAGTGATGCTGGATTCCGCGTTAAGCCATACAGCGGTACCATCCGGCAACTGCAGCCGGTACTGGCCACCACGGGGCGTGGAAAGTGTGTGATATTCCACCTTGCCGGCCTTCCCTTCGTAATCCAGTTTGCCGCTGTCATTATTCACATTAAAATTTCCATTCCGCACAATACTGCCTTGCGTGCTGTCCAGCAATATTTCATCGCCATCGCCCAGCTTCAGCACCGCGCGGTTGGACCCTGACATAATTTCCCCGGAAGAAGATACATTCCCCGCCAGTAATGGCACGCCTTTTTTATGGTGGTTGATAAACCATACCGCTGTTGTAGCTACCGCCATGATCAATACTGCTGCTGCCGCATAACGCCACCAGGAAGAGATACGGCGAACCGGCACGTTCCTGTCTTCTACTGCTGCCTGTAACCGCTGCAGGATCCGCTGGCTGGCTTCGCCGGAAAGCACGGGTGGCTCAGCGAATGACTGATCATAAACCCGCTGCAATAACGTTTCCAGTGCTTCATTGTCTTCAATGGCATTCTCCTTCAACAATTCAAACAACGCTGCGCTTTCGGACTCCGTAATGGTGCCGTCCAGGTACTTTTGAAGCAAGTCAGTTTCGGAAAATTTATTCGGCTCCATATTAATAAGACTAATGAATAAAACAAATGGGTGGATGCGGGGGAAAAAATTATTTCAGCGATACCAACAGTATCAGCAATGAAATATCGCCGTGTTCCATTAGATACTCCTTAATTGACTTTACCGCCAGCGACAGGTGCTGTTTAAATGTATTACGGGAGATGTGCATCAGTGCAGCGGCTTCTTCGTATGTTTTGCCCTGCTGCCGGCAAAGCATAAATGCCTCGCGACGTTGTGGTGGCAGGCTGGCAACCGCTTTCTGAAGCAGCTCTTCATACTGCTTCGCCTCCATGGCATTCATTAAGGTTTGATCGTTGATACCCAGGGAAACCCGGTGCAGTACTTCATCCCGGATCGTATCGTACAGCGAGATCCGGTTCAATTGCGTTAATGCCGTATTCCTGGCCAGCCGGTACAGGTAAGCCTGGAACGATGATTTAATATCCAATTGCCCCCTTACCTCCCATATCTTCAGGAAAACATCATGTACCAGGTCTTCAGTAAGTATGGGATTCTTGGTAAATTTCAGCAGGTAATTATATATACCACCGTGGTATTTTAAATAAATAGCTGTAAACGCCTCCTGGTTGCCAAGAGCAAGTTGGTTTAGTAATTCCTGTTCATTCATTATGGTGTGATAATATCGTTCAATCGGGAGACCGTTCACATGACGACAGGTAAATTAAACATTAATTACCAGATTTTATAACAGGACAGGCGATCTATTGTTTCACCCGTTTTGAACTTAGCCAGATACCCGCCAACACCAATACGCCGCCGGCCATCTGCCAGGGAGTAAAGGTATCTTTCAGGAAGATCATGGCAATCACGGCGCCGATCACGGGGTTTAAGTTCAGGAAATTACCCACCTGGGCAGCGGGTAAACTTTCCAATGCTTTATTATAAAGAAAATAGGCCAGCGCAGAAGCAAACACCCCCAGGTAAATAATTCCGGCCCAGGCTCTCCCCGATATTTCAGGCATGCCGTGCTGGTATAATTCAACCGCCGATATGGGTATCAGGAAAGCCGAGCCAATAAAAGTACTGATCGCAGTAGCTAAGATCGTATCTGTATCTTTCAGGCTCCTCGACAACAACGTATATGCGCTCCAGCAGCAAACTGCCAGCAGCATCAGTATACTTCCCCGCAATGTATGCGTTCCCTGCGGGCTTCCCACAAAACCTACCAGCACCACTCCGGTTACACATAATATAATACCGGCAATACTTCTGCCACTGATATGCTCTTTCAGCAACCAGGCTGCAGGGATGGCAATAGCCACCGGTATCAGGCCCTCCACCAGCGCACCGGTAGATGCCGGGATATAAAGCATGGCAAAATTGAACAGGCCATAGTATACCGTAATTCCCAGGATGCCCATTACCGCCAGCCTTTTATAAGGCAGCTGCTGTTTTACTTTTTTACGCTGATGAAGATAAAATGGTAACAGCAATGCGCAGGCAACGATATGGCGCAGCGTGGCAAACAGGTACGGGGATACTTCCTGCACCACTGTTTTGGTAACCGCAAATGAACTGCCCCAAATGAGCATAACAAACACGATGCTGATTATCCCTTTCGTCCGGTCAGCTACAGCATTTTTTTCCACAAGTCAGTTTTTCATTTTTAACATCATCTGCCTGGAGGCCCAGAGCCAGGCAATTACTACACACAGGGTTATCACTAAAGCCGCCCCTGCAAGTGCCTGGTAAAATAACGGATCAAATCCATTATGCATCACGTAAATAACCGATATATAGAGGACCATTATGCCGGAAACGCGCAGGCTATACTTAATTCCCGTTACCAGGTAGCGGCGGGGATCAGCAAAAATCGCCATGCCGGCTTTGCCTCCCCAAAACCAGGTAGCACCAAAAAGGAACACAAAAAACAACAGCATATCGATGTTGATTTGCGCATCAATAAAAAAGATCAGTCCGTTCGCAAGGTCGGACCCTGCTTCTCCAAAAAACCATATCAACTCCAGTATAATCATTGCCACCAGTTGAGCGGCGATTGCCTGCTTTCTACCAATTTGTCTTGCTATGTCTAACGTCATTCTATCTGTAATGTAAAATTATATTGTACCAAATTAACGAAAAAGCTGCTTATGCGGCATTTCCTGGGTTTGCCCCTTAAAATAAGATAGTGTTTTTTCAGGATGGGACAGGGTGATGTTTGCTTATTCACATCCGGGCGTGGTTATAGTCCTTATTCGCGGATATACATTTCATATGTATACGTGAATGATTTTTTTGCGCCGGCATTTACGGCCAGTTCAAAATCCAGTTGCCGTCCTTGGTTGATATCGTTTTTGTATTCAAGGTTCAGTGACTGGCTATATTTGGTACTGGCCGAAGTAACCGCGCCGCTTATTGTTTTCTGTACCTGTATATCGGCCAACCGGCCCTTGCTGTTAACAACAGTAATGGTGCCTTTTACGGTAGCTAACGTATATTTATACCCGTTATACGTTTTGGCCTCTTTTTTCACCGAAACAAGCGCTTCTTTTTCCTGTACCAGGATATCCGGCGAAGTGGTAATAAATATGGGCGTAGAGGCGCCTTTGGCGGTAAACTTAAGCACATCCTGTGCAATGGGCTTTAGTGTATTTTTTTGTAAGATTAAAACAGCGCCCGATGTAAATGGATTGTCGGTATTATTGTAGATTTCTACAAAGTGGTTCACTTTGTTGGGCGATGCACTACGCGCTGCATGACTCGCGGCTTCCATCTCTTCTGATGCCGCATCATCATCGCCGTTTGTCCGGTAGGTACTCATCACAGATGCGGGCAATACCGTTTTATAAAAATGGCGGATCTTCACCGTTTTTTTAAACACCGGATATTGCGCCCTTTCTCCTTTGCGGAGGCTAATGTTTTTGAGTGTATAAAAATAGAGGTCTTCGTTTTCCACTGCCACATTATTTTCCGATGGCGCCTCTTCAGGCATTACAACGGATTCCACCATCCTGTCCCTGGCGTAATCCGACCTCAATTGTGTGGCGTTGCTGTATATATTGGCGTTCTCAACACCACCGGTAGCGCTAAAGTTAAGCAGGGTAGCCAGTGTGGTAGCCTGCGAAAAATTGGGTACCCCCATCACAAAATCAACATCCGTATTCTTAATATCTTCTACATTATTATTTACTTCTGCCTGCAGGTTGAGCGTTGCTTCTGTTTCAGACGCTAATTGCAATTGGTAAACAGGGGTCCAGCTCAATCCGTTTTGCAGGTACATCATGGTAAAGGACTGCTGCCCGCTTTGCGCAAAATGTATGGTAACTACAGGTTTTTGAACAGCAATACGCGCGGTTGTAGTGCGACTGGGTTTATCTTCAAATGTAATTGTCTTGATGGTGGCAGGCTCTATACCGATCCATTTACCATTCATTTTCAGTAAAAGAACGGGGTTGGCCGGGGCATACAGCCGGTCAAACTGGTATTGCCCGCGGTATTCATTCGACAATTGCATTTGCTGCAACTGCAGCCTGCTGTTAATTTCTTCGGGCAGGTCAAAGTCTTCCACACTGCCTTTGTAAGTATTATTATCTGTGGCAACAATTGTAATGTTCTTGCCTTTGTTGGCATGCAGCAGTTCTAAAAAGCTGTTGGCTTTTCTTTCCTGTATTTCATTTATCTGCTCTACCCGGCTGCTCACGCGGCTTACAGGATTAGTAGTGCCGGCAAACCAATAAGTGCCAAATAACGCCACCGGAAGGCTGTTGAGCCGGAAGCCACTGTCGGGTACCTGGGCGGTTATTTCTTTTACCACAAAGGATTGCCCGTTTTTAAACACAGACAATGATTTGATAACTGCATTATCCTGTGCAACAAGCGTTATGCCTGTAGCCAGTAACAATGCCACTAAAATAAATTTCATACGCATAATTGCTGTTTTAAACCCTGAGGCTGTAATGATACACAATAATAAACACAATTGCTTCCTGATAATATCCCTGGAAACAGGTATAATAACCTGTGTATATTCTCTTTAATTTCAGGGCCATATGCAGGCAGGAATCAAACAAGAAAAGAATATGATGATAAATTCCAGCGGTCAGGCGCTTAGTCCGGACGATGAAAAACTGGTACGCTGGTGGCAGAAAAAGTATGGCAGGAAAGCCTGGCAGTGGGCCGGCTTGCTCGTACTCCCCTTCCTGCTGTCAGCCTTGTTTTTTATTTTATTCGGCCGGGAAGAAAGGCTGTGGGCTTATATATTTATACTTCCCTTTATGCCATTTGCTGCATTTTTTGTTTATAAGCTGGTGAATGTTTTTGGAAAGATGAGGCCAACCCGGACCGCTCTGCGCAGGGGATTGAAACAGGTGACCACAGGTACGCTGCAGGAGGTGACAGCAGATAAACATCTGCTCACTTATACGATAGACCATAACACCATAAAGGTAGCTGCACCGGGACCTTTAGAACATGTTTCCGGCAGCTTTTTTTTGCCGGGGGCATTAATCGTATTGGAATGGCTTCCCGTCACCGTACAAGATAATATACTACTGAACGTACATTATAAAGATGTGCCGGAAGCGACCAGCATCGCCGGACCTGCAGGCACAGCAGAAAAAGCGACCCTGATGATGCGCTGGAACAGCCGCACCATCAAAATACTATTCTTCACACTCGCAATTCCATCTGGCATCTGCCTGATGGTTTCTGAAAGGGCACGTGAACCCGCAATAATGTTAGGCATGCTGCTTTTCGTTGCAGCGATTGCTATTTTCCTGGCAGGGTTCACCCTGGTTTTCAATCGCCGTGTACAAAACGCTGAACAAAGAATAGTCCTTACCGGTATCATTACAGAAGTTTTTGTTTCCCGTTATGATAACGATGGCAGTGAAGATACCAGGGTATATTGGTACCGTATTGGAGAGCAAATTGTATCAGGATATCATGATGATGACCGCTTCCTGCCCGGTGATAAAGTTTGCTGCGTTTACCTGGCCGATAAAAAAGGAGTGCAGCATGGACTGTTCAGCATGGCATTGCTATAGTTAAGACAAAAAATAAGCTATTCTTTTTTCAGGTCAATAGTGATGAACTCCGAATCCGGCAAAATGATGTTTAGCTGCTCATAATCCCTTTTGTATGTCACCTTCGCACCTTTGGGTAACTGGCGGCCCCCCGCCAAATGATCTTCAGACAGTGTTCCGGAAACAAACGTACTATCGGTTGCGATGACCGCTTTGCCGGTGCAGGGCCAGCCAAACACCAGCTGATCATACGCAAGTGTAACGTTCCACGTATCGGGGCAATTGATAACAACCCCTATGTAATCTTTCACCTGCAAATTGAAAAAGCGGGTAGGCTTTGATAAATGAACCGAATCAACATCCGTCAGTTGGGCCTGTTTCCTGTAGTTCATATCAAAATCAGTTTGATAATAAACCGTATCGTTTGTTGAAAGAGCAATACCGGCTACGGTTTCAGGCTGTTTTAATATGAAAGTGTGAAGCGCCTTCTGCTGCCTGAATTCCCTCCTGCTTTCCCCATCACTGATCCATCCGCTCACTATTACCCACATTGCTACCAGCAGCGGAAACAGTAACACGGCGGCGCCAATGCCGGAAAACCATCTTACCCAGCTGCTGTTTTTCCGGCGAAGACAGGCCCATAGCAACAGACAACCTGCTGGCAGGGTAACATACCAAAAGTAAAATGTGTATATCAAATACTCGCCAAAAGGGCCGAAGTGAAAGTCCATCCGTTTATTTTAATCAGTATTGTTCTATCAGCTACAAAGATAGCCCTCTCATGATGGTTGTATATACCTGGAAACGGGGGTTTTTAAAAGATGGTCCTATAATATAACATACCCCCTTCCAACCCCTCTGTTCATTTCATTCATTTTAACATTGTCATATCCATTTCATCCTTTATCCGTGTTAAGCTTCTAGCTATCAGTATTATAATTAAATTACTACTGTCGAAATGAATCTGGATATCGTCTATTGATCATATTGCTATCGAAAACTCCCTAATGACTTCAAATCAAAGTCCTCCTCAGCATTTTTACGCCCTCGACGCTATCAGAGGCATCGCCGCTATGATAGTGGTCCTATACCACTGGCAATTTTTTTACTACGCAAACGACGTTTATGTACAGGGAGGGTTTGAGAAAACGGCACTTCCGTGGTATAAATACCTGTCTATTTTCTATACTGATGGGATGGTGGCGGTCGACCTGTTCTTCCTCCTGTCGGGGTTCATCTTCTTCTGGCTGTATGCAGAGAGGATTGCCAACCGGCAGATAAACTTCCGCAAGTTCATCATTTACAGGGTCAGCAGGCTCTATCCTATTCACTTTGTTACCCTGGTGCTGGTGGGAGTGCTTCAATGGCTGATGCTGAAAAATATAGGGCACTATTTTATCATTCAATATAATGATGGTTATCATTTCCTGCTGAACCTCGTCTTCATGCAAAACTGGGGATTTGAGAAAGGTCCTTCCTTTAACGGTCCTTCCTGGTCTGTTTCCGTAGAAGTATTCCTGTATTTCCTGTTTTTTATTATCTGTTACCTCAAACTGGAAAAGAACAAACTGCTGCTCTTCCTGCTGATTCCTCTTGGCGCATTTATACAATATCATTATTCTCTGATTGGGAAAGGCATGTTTACCTTTTTCCTGGGGGCGTTTGTATACTACCTGTACGTTTGGATGATGAAAGAAAACAGGGCAAAAAAATACCTGCCGTCCCTCATCACCATCACGCTCCTGCTATGGATAGCCATGTTCGCAGAATACCAATTCTCTATTTTACAGGGCATATGGATAAAACTGCTTCACCAGGTGATGCCCGGTACAAGTACCGAAACCGCGATGAGCCTGTTTGGCCAGCTCCGGAACTTCTTTTTCCGCCTTGCTGTATCTCCCTGCACTATCCTTACCCTGGCAATGTGGGAAACAACCAAAGGTATGCTGAACAAGAAATGGGCGCTGCTGGGCAACTGTAGCTACGCCATGTACCTGATCCATTACCCGTTACAGATAATATTCGTTCTCGTAGTTGACTGGTTTCATATGAGCCGCCTTGTATTAAGATCGCCAGTTACATTAATGCTGTTTTTCCTTTTACTGATCCCGTTAAGCATGGTCACTTATTACTATTTCGAGCTGCCCGCCCAGGACAAGCTCAGAGCCAGATTTTCCAAAAAGAATAAAACCCGTGTAACGATTGCTGATGTAAACGTAACGACTTAAAAGTTCCGTAATGAAGGAGGCCCATCACCTCCTGTTTGATGAAAAACCTTTAGCGAATAATTACCGGAGAAAATCCTGTATTCACACGTCATTTTATACAATACCGCATTGATAAATTAATCACTATATATGGGATTAAAATTTAGCTTACCACTGATCCTGGCGTTAGTTATCATTACCGGATGCGCGGGCACCCAAAAACTAACTTACTTTAATGACATTGCCACAGCGGCGGGAGCCGATTCCCTCAACCGCCTGCAGCAGCTCAAAATACAACCGGGTGATATCCTGCAAATCACCATCACCACGCTCGACAAAGAAGTATCACAGATCTTTAATCCCAACGTGGCGGTTTCCGGCCCCGCAGCAGGAACCGGCATAGAACAGGGATACCTGGTAGACAGCACCGGTAATATTTCCCTGCCGGTCATCGGGAAGATAAATGTAAAAGACAAAACAACTGCTGCCATCAACGACCTGGTATCGCAGGAGCTGGAGAAAACAGTCCGTAATGCTTATGTAGCTACCCGCCTGGTAAATTTCAGGATCTCCGTACTGGGCGATGTAGCCCGTCCCGGCTCTTTCAGGATCGGCGCAGAAAGGGCCTCCCTCCTGGATGCATTAAGTATGGCAGGCGACCTCAACGTAACGGCTAAACGCGATGATATCATGATCATCCGGGAAGTGAATGGCATAAAAACATATGCTTCCATTAACCTGAACGACAGCAAAACCCTCTCGTCGCCGTACTATTATCTCAGCAATAACGATGTTATATATGTAAAGCCCGGACCAGACCGCAAGTTCGCCACATCCAAAACAATACAGCTGCTGCCGGCTATCATCGGCGTGATATCACTCATTACCACGATTGTCATTTTAAGTAAATGATCCGTAATATGAATCAACCAAAAACGACAAACAACAGGAACTCCGTTATAGATCTCAATGATCTTTTCCAGAAAATAGTTTTTCACTGGCCACTATATCTCCTGGTGCTTATGGCCATGGTGACCAGCGCCATGCTGTACCTCAAGTACAAAAAACCGATATACATGTCGAGCGCCAAACTGTACCTGAAAGATGAAAAAAAAGGCGGCGGAGAAGAAATGGATGCCCTCAAATCACTGTCGCTTTTTAACAACGGTAAAAATATTGAAAATGAGATGGAGGTACTGAAATCTCCTATCCTGGTGGAAAAAGTAATCGCCGGCAACAGCTTTAATATCCGGTATTATATAAAAGGAACCGTAAAGAATGAAGAGATCTATAACCAACCGCCGCTCCACCTCCGAGTACTGGGCGACAGCTCAAAAGTAGGGAACTACGTTTTTGATGTAACCCGGGAAAAGGACCTGCTGAAAATAAAACTGGTGAACTATAACACCGACACCAGCCTGCAGTTAACAGCAAAGCCCGGCGAACCATTTACCGTGGCGAAAGATAAATTCGTGATTACCTTCTCCCCGCTCGCCGGCAGCACTCCTGCTAATACCTTCCGCATCCGGGTGGATTCCGTACCGGAATACGCCTACGAAAAGATAGAGGAAATAGGTACTGCGCTCGTTAACAGGGACGCCACTGTGATACTGGTGAGTTACAAAGACCCCGTTCCGGAAAGAACTGCCGACTTCCTCAACTCCTTGCTGGAAGCCTACAACGAATATACCCTCGATGATAAAAATAAAGTGGCATTCAAAACCATTCATTTCCTGTCGGTGAGAGTGGATTCCTTAAAAGAAGAACTGGGACTGCTGGAAAAACAGGAGGAAAATTTCAAGATCCAGCGAGGCATCACCGATATTGACGCCAGTTCCAAACTGGCACTGGAACAGGTAAAGGAGGCGGATATCCGGCTCAGTGAAGCCAACCTGCAACTGTCGGTATTTGACCAGGTGGACAGCTACATCAGCAACCCCGCCAGCGATTACCCCTTCGCCCCCGTGCTTGGCAACATCGACCAAACACTTACTTCTATGATCAACCGGTACGAAGAAGCGCTCCGGGAAAAGAAACGGCTCTCCCTTTCGCTGAAACCTACCAGCGACATCCTGAAAAATGTGGAGTCGCAAATTACCGATACCCGGAAAACCATTAAGGACTATATCTCCGGTTACAGGCGAAATGCCGGCGTGGTGCAAAGAAAAACACAGGACAAGGTAAACCAGATACAAGGCAAAATAGCGAATATACCTACCTACGCAAAAGAATACATTAACATCAAAAGACAACAAGGCGTGAAGGAGAACCTGTATCTCTATCTCCTGAAAAAGAAGGAAGAAGCATCGGTCGCCTATGCGAGTAACGTGGTAGACAATAAAGTGATAGCGCCGGCATTTGTTCCCGACAAACCCATTACCCCTAAAAAATCACTGGTATTCATTGGCTTTATTGCAGCAGGACTGGTACTTACCAGCGCCTATATCTATCTTAAATATTTCTTAAACCCAAGTGTACTCAGTAAAAAAGAAATAGAACAGGTGTTCGACCTGCCGGTGATCGCAGAAATTTACCAGCAGGAAGAAGGCGCACGCGATATGTCGCTCCAGAACAGATCTGTACTGGTGGAGCAGGTGTTTAATATGCGTACCAATCTGAAGTTTCTGCTCACCGGGGTATCCGGTACGCCCACCATCCTGCTTACCTCCAGCATATCAGGCGAAGGAAAAACGTTCCTGTCGGCCCACCTGGGCAACTCCTTAACAGTAAGCAATAAAAAAGTAGTGCTACTGGAACTGGATCTCCGGAAACCAAAGCTCTCGCAGTTCCTCGGGCTGGATCATAACGTGGGCGTTACGAATTATATCATCGGTAATAAAACCATTGAAGAGATCATCAAAAAAGTACCCGGTACCGACGGCCTCTACCTGGTTTCCTCCGGACCCATTCCGCCTAATCCCATTGAGCTGATTGAAGGAGACCGCATGGCTGATCTGCTGGCGCAGCTGAAAGACCTGTTTGACTATGTGGTGATTGATATGTCGCCCATCGGTATCGTGTCTGATGCGAAAAGCATTTCACACCAGGTAGACTGCGCCCTGTTTGTAGTACGGTACAATTTCACGCTCAAATCCAAACTGATACCGGTATCGGAAAATATCCGGAAAGGATTCTTCAAAAAAACCGGGATCATCTTTAACGGTATAGAGCAGGATACTTTCTACCCTTATTATTACTACGATCATTATTCATACACAGAAAATAAACAACATAATCATACGTGGTCGTCACTGGTTAAAAAAATAAAACAACGCATTGCATAAACTATTTGAAAATAGCGGTTGGCTTCTGGTTGATAAGCTCAGCAAACTTTTTCCGGGCATTATCATCATGGCGCTTATTGCCAGGCACCTGGGTCCCGAAGAATTCGGGATCTGGAACTATGCGCTGGCGCTCACCACTATTATCGGCAGTGTGGCCATATTGGGCATGGATAAACTCGCCGTGAAAGAGTTGATCAACAATGAACATAAGCAGGGAACTATTGTAGCCACTGTGATCCTGATGCGGATCATTGCCGGCGTGGTGTGCATGGCGGTAAGCGTTGGCATTGTGCTGCTGACCGGAAAGCATCAGCAGCTTTATCTTTACTGTACCATTTTCTCTGCCCTCATCATCCTCTTGCAGTCTTTTGATGTACTGGATTATTTCTACCAGGCAAAAAATAATGTCAAAAAGGTGATCATCCCCAAAGTAGTGGTATTTATCATTTTCTGCGGGATAAAAGTGCTCATCGTATACCTGGATGGCGCGCTGATTGCATTCCTGTGGACTTCCATAATAGAATTAGTGGTTACGTACCTGATCATCATTGCGGTATATCTATCCCGTCATGCTGCGGCTTTTACCTGGCGTATTGATACGGCATTGGCACAAACGCTGCTGGTACAAAGCTGGCCGCTGATGCTCTCCAACCTCGTGGTGGTGTTGTTTATGAAGATCGACCTGGTGCTGCTGGATGCATTGGCTAACCCTGCTGAACTAGGGAAATATGTAGGCGCCGCCAGGATTTCTGAACTCTGGTACGCTATTCCTACGGTGATATCCGTGGCGATGCTGCCCAGCCTCCTGCAAACGAAAAAGATCAGTCACAAGGCTTACCTGGCAACACTGGAAAAATGGCTGCGGCTGTCGTTCTGGCTGAGCGTTGTCATTGCCGTAATGGTTACATTAACCGCGCATATCATCATTCCGTTTCTCTATGGCCCTGGTTACGCGGCGGCATCATGGATGCTGATGATCCATATCTGGGCAGGGATCCCTGTATTCCTGAGCATTGTGATGGTGCAATACCTGTTCGTGGAAGGGGAATATAAAATATACCTGTACGGTAATCTTTCCGGCCTGATCGTAAATGCAGGCATTAATTTTTTCCTGATCCCGCTATATGGCGGCATAGGCGCTGCCATTGCCACAGTAGCGGCCTACAGCACCGTTTATGGCATGTTGCTCCTGCTCGATAAAAGCGGCCAGGGATACTTGCTTACCATAAGAATGTTTCATCCCTTACTGGCATTTTCTGATATAAGGCAAGTATACAACAGCCTGCGGATTTTTACCATCAACCTGGTTACCGTACAACAAAAAAACTATACGAAATGAGCAGCATCAAAGATATCGCTGTAAAATTAGTCACCACCTTATTCCCCCGCCTCAGTTACGGTGTGCGGGCCTACAGTTCGGAGGGAGAAGACCTGATCCTGAAAAGGATTTTCGACCAGAAAAAGAAAGGCGTTTATATAGATGTGGGCGCGCATCATCCCTTCCGGGTATCCAATACCTACCTGCTTTACAAGAGAAACTGGACGGGCATCAACATAGATCCGTTGCCGGGTTCAAAGGCATTATTTAACAGGCACCGGCCCAAAGATATTAACCTGGAAATAGGCGTCTCGGTAGTAAAACAACAACTCACGTATTTCATTTTTAATGAACCGGCTTTAAGTACTTTTTCTCCTGAAAAAGTAAAAGAATATACACAGTTAACCAAATACCGGGTGATCGGTGAAAGAAAGGTAGATACCTGGCCACTGGCGGATATTCTTGATAAATACCTGCCGGAAAATGTTGCCATAGATTTTATCACCATCGACGCCGAAGGCCTTGATATGGAAGTACTGAGATCTAATAACTGGAATAAATACAGACCCGCATATGTACTGGCAGAATCATCACCATTTGAGGTACTTCAAACAGACCGCAGTGAGTTATGCCAGTTTATGCACCAGGTAGGATATAGCATGTTTGCCAAAACCTATTACACTTACTTCTTTAAAAACATGAACGCGTAAGATGTCAGGAAGCAGGTTATATGTACAATATGGTTGCGGGCCTTTTTCGGCGCCCGCCGGCTGGAAAAATTACGATTCCTCGCCCACCCTCAGGATCCAGCAGATGCCCGTGATCGGTAAACTGCTGAAACCCCTGATGCATGTTTCCTTTCATAAGGATGTGTTGCTGGGCGATATCCTCAGAGGCTTGCCCGGTATAAAAGAAAGTTCCTGTGACGGTATTTATTGCTCGCATGTACTGGAACACCTTTCTTATAACGACTGCCTCCTGGCGCTCAGGAATACCTTTCACATCCTGAAGCCAGGCGGGTACTTCCGCTGCGTGCTGCCCGACCTGGAAGGCGCCGCCAGGAGATATATTGACCAGCTAAAGAATAACGATCCAAAAGCCAACACCAGCTTCATGGAAGAAACCCTGCTGGGAAAAGACGACAGGATACGTGGCATGAAGCAACTGGTACAGCTGGCCCTGGGTAACCGTGAACACCTGTACATGTGGGATCACCTGTCGTTATCGCACCAGCTGGCTGCAGCAGGATTTAAAAACATACGGCACTGCGGGTTTAACGACAGCAGCGATGCCATGTTTAAACTGGTAGAAGAAGAAATAAGATTTAATAACGCCGTTGCATTGGAGGCAACTAAATAATGTTACAGACGCCGGTCTTATTACTGGTATTTAACCGCCCTGAACAAACGCTGTTTGTATTCAGCCAGATCCGGCTGCAGCAGCCGGAACAGCTGTTTATTGCCGCCGATGGTCCACGGCCGGACAGACCCGGGGAAGCTGCGCTGTGCGAAGCCACGCGGACAGCCGTTTTACAGGGCATCGACTGGCCATGTAAAATAACAACGCTGTTCCGGGAACATAACCTGGGCTGCGGCAAGGCGGTAAGTTCGGCGATCGACTGGTTCTTTAGCCAGGTAGAAGAAGGGATTATACTGGAAGATGATTGTGTACCGGATCCCACCTTCTTTTCTTTCTGTACAGCGATGCTGGAGAGATACCGGTTAAACAACACCGTCATGCATATCAACGGGAGTAATTACCAGTCGGGCGTTACAAGGGGAATGGCTTCCTATTACTTTTCCCGCTACGCACATGTGTGGGGGTGGGCTACCTGGCGCCGCGCGTGGCAGCATTACGATTTCTCCCTTCACCGCTACCAGCATAATTCCCGGAGCGGGCTCAATACTTTTTTACGGGCCGAACTGCAATCCATATACGACGCCCAAACAGATACCTGGGATATCCAATGGTTCATGACAGTATGGTTTTGCAAGGGATGGGTAATTACGCCGAATATTAGTCTTGTCAGAAACATTGGCTACGGCAAAGAAGCCACCCATACCCGCTCCACCCCACGGTGGTTCAGGAAAATACACTACGGCGCCATAACGGATATCATTCACCCCGGTGAAAACAATATTGATGAGGCAGCAGACCGGTATACCATCAACACACTATATAACAGCGGCAGGCTATCTATCAGGCTTAAAAAAATAGTAAAGAACAACAGGTTGCTGTACAGTTTATACAAACGCATCCCTTGATCAGTAAAAAATAATATGGAAACAGGATATACCAGTCTTCAAAGCAGTAATTTTTTCGTGGAATGTTTCAGGGAAAGCATGCCCCTGGTCATTGCCGCGATACTGCTGTACCTGTATTATAAAAAGCGGATCTCTATTATAGACACGCTGCTGTATGCCTTTGCGTCGGAGGCGTATACTATGCTTGTTATAGGGCCTACTTTTACTGCTACCTTTTTTGTTGGCATCTTCATTTTCATTGAACAGGCGCATCAATTGTTTACCGGCAAACAGTACATCCGGAAAGAATATCTTTTCCTGCTGTTGCTTCCGCTCCTGTCCAATATTGCCGTGTTCCTGATCACACAGTTGTACAAAGATCCCTTTAATTACCCTGGTGGTAAAATGTTGGCTTTTTATACCAAGCCCATTTATTTTTATGTAAAAACGTACTTACCATTATTTGCGATCGGCGCCAAGATAGTGCAGGAAAGGGAGCAGCTTTCGTTTGAGAAGTTTACAGTTACCATGAAAAAAATTGCGGTGATATCCTGTGTGATTGCCGCTATACAAATCGCCGTGCAGCTTATTTTCAGAAGCGTGGAACTGAGTGAACTCCTCGGGTTACAGAGCCGGTATATGCTGCAGGAAATCAACGGGCCGCTGGGGTTACGCGTACAGGCATTATTTGCAGAACCCAAAATATTCAGCGCCTTCCTGTCTTTAGCGATTCCTTTATTTATGAGGGACAGGAATTACAAAGCGGCCATTGTAATGGTCATTGTAGGCATCCTCACTTCTTCCCAAACTTTCTGGATAAATATCCTGGCCGGCGGCCTCCTGTTTTTATGTCTCCCTAAACTGATGCCAGTAAGATGGAAGATCATCAGTACCCTGGGTATGATCGTTGGTATTTTCCTTTCGATCGCTGCCTCAAAAGAATACTTCCTGAAACATTACATGGCTAACCGCAACCAGCCGGTATACCAGCTCCTCTTCGAAAGATCTGCTTACCGGTATGATAATGAGATCTGGGGTAAGAATAATATTATACTCGGGATTCCGCTGCAAAGGGATATGGAACTGCCGGTGGTCGACTTCCTGCGGGATGAACCCTATTTGGTTATATCGGGATATGGTGCGGGAAACAGCACCTTTATTCCGGCGAGCTATTTCTTTGGACAGCTGAGTTACCAGAACCGGGTAGCAGGCATTGGCGGGCATAATCTCAATATGCGGTGGTTTTTTATCCTGGCAGAATTTGGGGCTGTTTCCCTGTTCTTCTTCTTCCTGATACTCACTAAAACAGGGCAGCATATTATGCCCTTTCAGCGCAGCTACCTGGCGTATGTAGCCGTTTGTTTCTTTTTCAGCCAGATAGACCTGTTCCTGATAATAGTGGCATTACTGTGTGCATATGATAACGAATCCATAAATGATACAGGATATGAACAAAGCACGTAGTATACTATGGGGTATCCGGTTCCGGCTGTCGTTGCTGTATCATTACCTTTTCAACAGCAAGGTAAGACGGCGGACAACTTGGCGCGAAATGAAGTACCATCTCTTTTCGCCGCGCATGTATGCCATTGCCAATGAAAAAGCTACCCTGGTAAATAAAGATGACAAATACAATTACTACCGGATAAAAGGTTACGAGGAGTTGTTTATTTACCCCGCGTCCGCCCCGCATTACAGCTTTGCGATGATCCTGGCAGAAGCAAGGCCGGAGCACTGGCATTACTATGAGATCCCGCAAACAGCCATCGCCCCGGGGGATGTGGTGGTTGACTGTGGCAGCGCGGAAGGCTTCTTTGCATTCAAACACCAGCACACCGCCAGCCGCATTTTTGTACTGGAACCCTTACCCCTGTTCGTGGATTCCCTTCAACAACTGTTCCGGCAAAAAAGCAAAGTGGTGATTCTGCCGGTAGCAGCGGGAGATACCTGCCAGAAGGCGTACATCAACATGGCCTCCAACGACACGGTATTGAATGGCACCATCGGCCAGCACAACAGCAACGGGAATGCGGTGGAAGTGGAAGTAGTAACGCTCGACAGCCTCTTTGCAGAAAAGGGTATCCGCATAGATTACCTGAAGGCAGACATTGAAGGATTCGAGGAAAACATGATCCGCGGCGCATTGGAAACTATCAGGGCCAGCAAACCCAAAATAGCCATCACTACTTATCATGAAGGACAAAATTATGAAACGCTGATAGCCCTGATAAAAGGGGTGGTACCGGAGTACAACCACCTCGTAAAAGGGATTCATTACATCTCCGGCAACCCGGTGATGTTACACATGTGGATTTAATCATACAATGATGCAGGTATTTTTGGACAATATTGTATTCTCTATTCAGAAAGCAGGTGGCGTATCTGCCTACTGGTACGAGCTGTTGTCCGGTATGTGCAACAGCGGGTTATCGGTTGGCTTTTTAAATGCACGCCCGGGATCAGACAACATCTTTGAACGGAAAATAGATTATCACCGGTTTAATTGTATCCGGGAAAGCTGGATTCCCAGCAAGTACCTCCGCTATCTCCCGGTACGCTACCCGCTTCCTGCGGCGGCGGTTTTTCATGGAGGATACCTGCGGGTTTCCCCACAGAAAAATATCCTCAACATCCTTACGGTACACGACTTTGCACACGAACGGAAGCTGGCGTCGAAGTTTCCGCGGGGCCTTGCCAATACCCTGCAAAAAGCATACGGTATCAGGCGGGCCGATGGGATTATCTGTATTTCAGACAGTACCAGGAAAGAGCTGTTCCACTTTTATCCCGGCATCGATCCTGCAAAGGTGAAAGTAATCTATCACGGCATTGCGGGCGACTTCTACCCCATCAACAAACGCCTGCCGGTAAACTGTTCGCTGGAGATGGATCTTCAAAAAAAATTCATTCTCTATGTAGGTGCGCGCAGGAATTATAAAAACTTTTTCATGGCGGTAAAAACCATGGAGCTGCTGCCTGCTGACTTTCACCTGGTAGTAATAGGTGGTGAGCCCTGGAAAAAAGAAGAGATCAATATGATGAAAGAAAAACTGGCCGGCCGTTATCATATCTTCCCGACCGTTAGCCAGGCAGACCTCAATATTTTATACAACCATGCATTTTGCTTGCTCTATACCTCCGCTTATGAAGGCTTCGGATTTCCGCCGGGAGAAGCCATGAAAGCGGGCTGCCCCGTGGTCACCACCAGTATGACCTCCATGCCCGAAGTAGTAGGAACCGCCGGGCTGATGGCCGGCAAGGCAGATCCACTGCTGTTTGCAGAAAAAATAAGATCCCTGGAAAATGACGCATTCAAGCAACAGCTGATAACACAAGGACTTCAACAGGTACAACAGTTCACATGGGATAAAAGCGTACAGGAAACAATTGGTTTTTACAAAGATTGCTGGAACTACAAATTCTCGACATGAGTATTATTTTCAAAATTGCAGACACGGTAAAAGTATTCCTGACATCCGGCAGGGGTTTCACTTCGTTGCTGGAAAAAGGTGCGTCTGTAGCCTCTACGCAGATACTACACAACTGCCGGCACTATATCCCCTCGTTAGGCGTAATTATAGACGCAGGCGCCAACCAGGGACAGTTTGCCATGGCTGCCAGTCACTTTTACCCGCAGGCGCGTATCCATTCCTTTGAACCCCTGCCCGGCGTGTTTTCCCTGTTGCAACGCAATACCCGCAGGCTCACCAACATCAACACGTATAACATGGCGCTGGGCAACTCCACAGGGACACTGGAATTTTACAGCAATGCGTATTCCCACGCCAGTTCAGCCCTGCATGTATCTGACCTGCAAAAAAACATGCTTCCCAAAACAGCTAACTCCAACCGCATACAGGTACCGGTACAACGCCTGGACGACCTACGGCATAAAGTGCCTTTTATCCCGCCGGTATTATTGAAAATGGATGTGCAAGGATTTGAGAAAGAAGTACTGAAAGGAGCGCTGCAGAGTCTCCGGCAAATTGACTACCTCCTGTTTGAAACCTCTTTTGTTCAAATGTATGATGGCGAGCCACTGTTTGATGAAATGCACCATTTTGTTAAAGAACTGGGATTCGATTTTATAGCGCCTGTTGGCTTCCTGCAATCGGAAAAATTGCAGATCCTGCAAATGGACCTTTTATATAAAAGAAAGAAAGGATGAAAATTGTTGTGAACGACCATTCCGGCCATGCCTTTACCTTACAGCTTAGCCGGCAATTTGCGGAAAGCGGGCATGAAGTATTGCATGCCTACTCTGTTTCTTTCCAGTCGCCCAAAGGAAACTTTGAAGACCTTCCCCTGTCAGGGTCCGGGCTTACCGTGCTGCCTATTATGATCAAAGGAAAATTCGACAAATACTCTCTTTTAAAAAGAAGGAAACAGGAAATTGAATACGCGCGTCAGCTGACTAACAAACTGGATACATTCCGGCCCAACGTAGTACTGAGCGGCACAACGCCGTTATTTGTACAGCAACATGTACAGCAATACTGCCTCCAGAAAGGGATCAAATTTGTGTACTGGTGCCAGGACATTTACACCATCGCCATCCGGCAGATTGCCCGCCAGAAGTTAGGCATGATCAGCTTTCCCATCTGGTACTATTTTAAAAGCCTGGAAACAAAACTGCTGAAGAGAAGTGCGCATGTGATCAGTATTACACAGGACTTCAATGATCTTTTTGACAAGTGGAAATTGCATCCGGAGCAGGTAACCTGTATTCCCAACTGGGCGCCGCTCCGGGAAATAACGCTCACCGGTAAAAATAACGATTGGGCGCAGCGGCACAACGTAGCAGATAAAACCTGTATTGTTTATTCGGGCACATTGGGATTAAAACACAACCCGGCGATGCTGTCGGCAGCGGCGGCCTATTTCCGTACGCATAAAGATGTGGTGTTTATTGTTATCTCCGAAGGATTGGGAGCAGCCTTCCTGCAAAAAGAAAAAGAGGAACGGCAGCTGGACAACCTGCTGCTCCTTCCCTTCCAGGATTTCAGGGATATGAGCCAGGTGCTGGGCGCAGCGGATATCCTGCTGGCCATACTGGAAAATGATGCGGGCGCCTATTCCGTGCCGTCGAAAGTACTCACTTACCTGTGCGCTAAAAAGCCTATTGTGCTGGCGATGCCACCGGATAACCTGAGCGCGGCCATTGTACTGGATAACAAAGCCGGCTATTGCATTTCCCCGGATAATCAGCAGGGCTTCTGCCAGCACATAGAAAAGCTGCTCAGGGATACGACATTAAGACAGGAAATGGGACACAACGGACGGGCATATGCAGAAAAGCATTTCGACATAAAACATATTGAAAACAAATTTCTTCAGGTATTTAATACCATCCTGAACTGATAAAGATGCTCATTCATAACCGGCGCCACCCATACTATCCATCATCTTTTAATTATGAACCTTATGATACCCGGTAACCATATTAATTTCCTGCTGAGACTCCTGATCGATTATGTAGTGCTGATACTGGCTTTTCTGGGCACCCGTGAATATATTGCGGGTTTGGGAGATGTATTCTTCTCCGGCTTTAACCTGCTATTGCTCTGCATCAGCATTACGGCCTGGACCATCATCGGCATGTCGCTTCATTTATACGACGAATTCAGAACGAGGTCGTTTTCCTACGAGTTTATTGCCATTCTTAAAACAGCATTGTTGCATGCCTGTTTCTTCACCTTCCTGTTCTTCTACTGCTTTAAATATTATCCCTATCCGAGAACGTTCACCTTGCTGTATGCTTTCCTCAATTTTGTAAGTATTACCGTGGTTAAGTTTATGGTCAAACAATCTTTGCTCCGGTTGCGGTCAAACGGTTACAACATAAAAAATATACTCATAGTAGGTACCGGCGATACCGGCATGAAATTCTATAAAACCATTTTATCCAACGATCATTTCGGTTACCGGTGCGTTGGCTTTGTGGATGAACAAACCAATCCTTACCTGAACGGGCAGTACCTGGGCAAAATATCGGACCTCACGAGGATCCTGGAAAGTCATGAGATAGACGATGTGATTGTAGCCCTGCCGGACCCTAATACGGAGATGGAAAAAATTATTATCACCAGTGAGAAGGAAGCCAAACGGGTAAGGATCATTGCAGACTGCCACCGCTTCTGCACCTCTACCGCCAGTATGAATTTCTTTGGTAAATTCCCGCTGCTGACGATCCGTACTTCTCCGCTGGATGACCTGGCGAAGCAGCGGTTCAAGCGCCTTTTTGAGCTTTGCTTTACTACCATCCTCTTTATTACGGTATTTAGCTGGTTGTTTCCGCTCATCAGTATACTGGTCAAGCTATCGTCGCCCGGGCCGGTGCTGTTCAAACAGGAACGGTGGGGACTGAAGAACAAAAAAATCACCTGTTATAAGTTCCGGTCCATGACCATGAACAGCGATGTAGTGGATGCAAACGGGCGATACCTCCAGGCTACCCGGAACGACTCCCGGATTACTGCAGTCGGCCGGTTTCTCCGCAAAACCAATCTCGATGAGCTGCCGCAGTTTTTTAATGTGTTGATGGGAAATATGTCGCTGGTGGGACCCCGCCCCCATCCCATTCCTTTACACCAGGAATCTAAAAACACGATACAAAATTATATGCTGCGGCATGTGGTAAAGCCGGGTATTACAGGCTGGGCGCAGGTGAATGGCTGCAGGGGGGAAACGAGGATATCAGGGCAGATGCAGAAACGGGTTGACTTTGACCTGTGGTATATTGAAAACTATAGCTTCTGGCTCGACTGCCAGATCATTTTCCAGACATTGATGAATATGATCAAGGGAGATAAAAATGCGTATTAACGCTGGGGCTTCCTCAGGGCCACAATATTCTGGAAGGAAAAGATTTCATAGCTGGTGCTGTTGTATGCTCCCAGGGCTTTGAGTCCGTCGGGTAATAAGCGGTAAAATTCATAGCCCGGCAATATATCTACAATATCCTTAAAAAAGGTTCTGGAGATAATATTCATTTCGTTGAACTCCACCTGTATCACATCTGCCAGTCCGCGGGCAATAGTTTGGCGGGCGCCTTTCAGCACACTCAGTTCATGTCCTTCTGTATCTATCTTCAGTAAGGCTATCCTGGATATTTCTTGCTGTGCTACAAATTCGTCGATGGTAGTGAGATCAATGGACACTTCTTCCGCGGTGCCCTTATGAAGATGTTCTATCACCCCTTTATACATGCTGGCATGCTCTGAGCCGCCATCGCCCTGGTAGTCGTAAATAGTAGCCATGCTACTCTCCTCGCCGGCGCCCTGTGGAACAGCGGTGAAATGGTGGGTTGCTGCCGCCGCGCTTAGCTTGCGGAACGCCACAGGGTGTGGCTCAAAAGCAAAGATCGGGAGGGTGATGCCGTTCTTTCTCAGCATCACTGAATAGTTGCCCATGTTGGCGCCAACGTCCATGATCACGCCGGTATCCAGCTTGCGGCGGGCCTTCAGGAATTTAATAAACGCCTTCTCTCCGGACACGGTATCATTTTCATGATTCCTGATTCCCAACCCGAACATACTGAGCTTATACAAGAAGAGATTCACGGGATAAAAAACCTTCCGGGCGAATAAGAGTACATACACTCTTTTAACAGACTTTCCGAGCGCATTCATAGTTTGGTTATTGGTTGCCGGCAGTGAATACTGCACTCTACTAAATTACGGCTATTTATGCAGCGGGGCCTGTTCACTTTATTCATTTCCGGATTTACGCACCTGTCCTTATCTGTACAATTTGGTATCTTGCGCCCTTATCCAATTTGATCGCTTAAATGAAACGCAGATCTGTATCGCTTACTTTTAATATTTTCCTGGGGATTGGCTTGCTGATGGTGGTCATTGCCGTTATGATATGCTATAATGTTAAAACGTTCAATGCCTCCGCGGTAAAAACCAGCGGAACAGTGGTGGACATGATCGCCAGGGGAAAACGGTCGTACGCCCCGGTGATAACGTATTTCGATGATGCAGGCGTGAAGCACCGTTATATTTCCAGCGTTTCTTCCAATCCTCCCGGGTACGAAATCGGGGAACGCGTCGACATTTATTACGACCCCAAAAAACCGGACGATGCGAAAATAGCCGGCTGGATGGAATACTTTGGCGCTATCGTCGTTGGCGGCATGGGGTTGCTATTCAGCTTCTTTGGCCTGGGGTATTATTTAAAGAGAAAGGTGAGCCGCTCGCGCAGGGACCAGCTGAAACAATCGGGGTTGCTGGTCCGGGCCGACTTTGACTCGGTTGACACCAACAGGTATATTCGGGTTAACCGTCGTAATCCCTTCTTTATACGCTGCAACTGGAAAGATCCGCTCACCGGCGTAAACTACCGTTTCAAGAGTGGGTTCATGTGGTCCGACCCTACTTCACTGATTGGGGTTCATCAAAAAATAGACGTATACATGGACAAAAATAATCCACGTAAGTATTACGTGGATATTTCTGCCTTTGAGCAATAATACAGTTACGGCGGGCTGTGAAAGTAACAGCCCGCCGTCGTTATCAATAAGCATACTTCGGATCTACCTTACGCTCATCCACACTGATGCCTTCCTTCATCCATCTTGGCATGGGTTTATCTTTGAGATAGTGATCAAAGAACTGTCCCATTCGCAGTGTCCAGTCCTGTTGCGGGATCTCCTCCTCCAATGTGTGGTTCAGTCCTTTGTAGTTAAGCAGCCAGGCGGGCTTGCGCAGCCTGCGCATAGCCAGGAACAGGTCCAGCCCCTGGGTAAAGGCCACCGCACCGTCTTTGTCGTTATGAAAAATCAGCAGCGGGCTGGTGATCTTGTCGGCATTAAAGATGGGCGAATTGGCGATGTAGGCTTCTTTATCTTCCCACAGCGTTTTCCCTAAACGATACTGCTCCACTTCACATTTAAACATACCCGGCGCCCCATTGGAGCGCACTGCCGTGTAGTTGTAGGTAACGTTAACGGCGCCGGCGCCGATGTTAACGCATTTAAAAAGGTTACTACGGGTAGCTATATACGCTACTTCAAAACCGGCAAAGCTGTGCCCTTGCAGACCCATATGCGCCTTGTCTGCAATACCCCGGCTAATCAGGTCCATTACGCCGCTTACCACCGCATTGTAAGCGCTTTCACCGGGTTTTCCGGTAGTGTAGTGTATGTCCGGGCGGAATACCACGTAGCCGTTACTTACATAAGTAGGAATATCGATAGTAGACGTGCTGTAACCCGGCACTAAATACTCATGCAGATCATGGGAATGCGTTTCATAAAAATCAACGATCATCGGGTAAGTCCGGGTGGTATCAAAGTTTTCAGGGAGATATAAGAGTCCCTGGTTTTGTTTCCCTTCGTAATTTTTCCATTCCACCACTTTTGCTGAACCCCAGCCGTACTGCGCCTGTTGAGGGTTCCTGTTGGTGAGGCGTTTAACTGCCGTAAGACCGGCATTGCCCCACCAGATGTCGGGATACTGCCGGTAACTCTGCCGGGCGAAAACGAAGGCATTACCATTGCCTGCAACACTAATTACTTTTACGGTGTAAGCCGGATTATCGGCCAGCGCTACTGCTTTCCCGCCGGGGTTTAAGCGATACAGTCCGCCCGACTTTGTTTGCTCATTGAAGCTGCGCAGCAGGAGTGCTTTTTTCAGGTCCAGCATGCCGCCATAATCCGCCCCCTGCAACCGGAAACTTACGTGATGCTGCCGGCCATAGCCGCCGGTAATGCAACGGGCAGGTTGTTTGCCGGTCAGGTCTATTGCCCACATATCGTACCGGTCGTATACAATTACGGTATTGCCTTCGTCTGTCCATCCAGCCATACCATAGGATGGTGGCGCTTTGGGCAGGTCGAAATCTTCTTCATACACCGGGTAGCCAATGGCAGCAGAAATCGTTACAAACTTTGCCTCCTCCGGTTTCAATACCTGCCATTGTTTTTCATTGCCGTTATATATCACTGCAAACCGGCCGTTGGGGCTCCATTGCGGGTTATCGGTACAATCTTCCGCCACCAGTTTGCGCTCGCCCGTGCGCACATTTACCAGGTAAATGTCAGCATTCAGCGAGTACTTCCAGTCGAGCATATATTCATAGCGCGACTGATCCGTGAGCAATGCATAATTGTAACTCCCGCTTTGAGGTGTAAAAAGCATCCCTGCATATTCAGGCGCCACCTGCACCAGCTGCTTCGTATCCAGGTGGTAGATGAATTTTGCATCGTCCATCATCGTTCTGTCGTATACCCCTCTCCGTTGCCGCCGTTGGGATACGGGTTCATTCCAGGTCCACAGCTCCAGGTCTGCTGCGTTGGGATTGGGCTTGGGTGGGGTTTTGCGCGCTGTATTGAAGCTTACTTCCAGCAGCAATTGTGTGGTACCAGGTGTAATTTCGTATGCCTTTTGCGTAATACGGTAACCCGGCGGAGCGGTAATATCGTTGAAATCCATGAGCAGCTGAGGCGTACTTTTCTTCAGCGAAAAAGCATACAGCTTTGTGCCCGACAACAGCGTGCCTTCTTCTTTACCAGGATTAAAACTGTAGTCGGTTACCGGACCACTAAACAGCGCAGTGTGCCTGCCTTTCAGCGGGCCGGCCATGAGCCGGTCGCCACGGAGATAAACCACCTGGCCCTTGCCGGAAAGAGAATACCTGTCTGCCTGTTCGAGGATGGTACTGTCGTTGGTATCCGTATTCCAGATCACCCACCGGCTACCGGCTGCCGTTTTATAGTTATAGGAAATATAGGGAGATGTTTGACTGTTGCTGATAAACGAGGTAGTCGTCCACCGGATCTTTTTCCCATCTTTCAAACGCATGAGCATTAGTGAATCATTCACATTATACTTCAGCCATTTGCCTTTATTAAAAAAATCGGCCCCCGAAGTGTTGTCCAACAGGATCTCCTTGCTGGTTTGTGTATTGACCAGATGTTTTTGCGGATTATCGTCATCGGGCAAATCATACATTACCCAATCGCCATAATAACTGATAACGGGAATACCTATACGTTTCCATTCTTTATAGGCGGCGGTATCCAGCGCTTTCTGCTGCGCTGCAGCGGGCAGTATGCCGGTACCTGTCAGTGCGGCATATAAGAGCAAAGACCTTTTTCTCATTGTTCTGCTTTTAAAATCTCAATAACCTGGCTTAATTCATCGGCAAGTGCGCTTGGACTGCCGCCGTATCCTTCTGCCGTATATCTTATTATTCCGTTTTTCAATACTACTTTTCTTGGAATAGCGGAAGACTGGAAAACGGGCAACATACTTTTAAATACGCGGTCGTTTCCTTTCGTATCCGGGTTCTCATCATCGTACAACACTTTAAAACTATAACCCGACGACCTTATATATTTAGAGATATCTTCCTTGTAAGTTTTAGCGCGTTCCATGGTGGCGATGAAATAAAAATCAACCGACGGATCAGCGGCATACTTGCTCACTGCCATCTGCATGCCGGGGAAGGCCATTTTACAGGGGAAACACCAGGTAGCCCAGTAGTCCAGCACAATGATCTTGTTGTTCCAGCTATCGGAGCTAACGGTGCTGCCATTCATATCCTTCAACCGGAAAGGCGTGATCTTTTCGCGGATAAGTTTAGCCTTGATTTCATTGCTGTCCACAGCAGGTTTAAGACCCGCCACGTATGCATCAAATCCTGCTGTTTTGCCGTATATCCTTTTCAGTTTTTCCATCATAACAGGCGTAGCGGCGCCGGCTTTAACACCTGCTTCCAATACAGTTTTCACCTTCTTTTCGCCACCGGTATGTTCCAGTATGTTTACCCAGGCTTCATTCAGATTGGCATTGTTGTAGCGGCCTTTCCCGGAGCGCTGCGCCCCGTAAGGAAGTGCTTCTTTATACTTACCCATTTTATTCAGCATGCTGATATGGATAGCCAGGCGGGCATCCATTTGTGTGCGGGCATTTTCGCGGGCTTGCAGCGGGGTGTAGCGGGTATCTTCCATGTATGATCCATCATCGCTTTTTTTGATGATGTCGTCGATCAGCATTTTTGAGAACGGATAAATTTTTGCTAATGGTGTTTTCCCGATAATAAATGCTTTATCGAGATTAGCCCGGTATATTTCATTCAGCGTAACAAAATCCATATCGCGGAGATGTTTTTTCAGGCTGTCGGTACGACCCGTGGCAATGTACACCTGGCCCAGCAAACGGTATATATTGTGGTAAATAAATTGCTGCGAGGCGATAGTGTCCCTGCGGTATTCCGCCACCGGGAAATCACGGAGGAAAGTTTCCATGGCAGCAAACTGCGCTTCGCCCATTTGTCCCATATAAGCTTTGCTGTATGCATCGAACCGGGCGGCACGGCCTTTGGGAAACCGTTGCAGTTGGAGCTTTCTCACGGAATCAGCTTTCTGTTGGTCTTTCAGCTGGAACCTGTAGGTTTCATACACGATGTTATAGCCTTGTTCATCGAGTCCGGGTATCCTTAAAAACTTTTCCAGGTTGCGCGGCGCTCTCTGTGGAAATTCATCGCCGAGTTTTAGTTTGAGCATAGCCAGGTAGCTGTCGAAAAATTTTGGCATGCTATCGGGATAGGCTTCCATTTCCTTACGCACCCACATTTCCAGTGCTTCGTTGCTGATATCGTAGTTATTAAAATAAAATGGCGCTTTGGCGACAGAAGGCTTACGGAAAATACCCCATGCCAGCTGGCCGCCGGGTAAACGGTTACCGTTTTTATCGGTGGTAACCGACATAAATCCATGATCATTATTATTGTCGGAGGCGGCCACCATACCGTTTTCAGTGGTCACAAATTTAATGGCCACAAATGCGCAGTTTGCAGGAACCGCGTACTGGCCGTTCCAGGTGGCGCCGCGTTGTTGCAGTACAATATCATCCACATACCAGCGGTAATTCCGGTAGAGATAAATCATGGCGCCTATATCTGCCTTACCGGCCAATGGCCCGCCGGCGGGATTATACAGGAGGCGGAGCGTATCTCCTGCCACGGGTTTTTCCAGCCCCGTTAAGCGGCTGCTGTCCTGCGTGTACGCGGTTGTGGAAAACGCCAGCAGCAACGCCAGCATACTTATCCATCTTTTCATGTTGTTTCCGTTTTTTAATGGCATGCCCTGAGCGGCTGCCTGGTGGCAGCCGCTCTACCGGACATCCCGGGTTATGATGGTTGGTTAAATATTATCTTGGGCTTTGCGCTATTTCCGGATTCAGCAGGATGTATTTTGTACCAATTGGAAAGATATACCGGTTGCTGTTTGGCTCCAGTGTATAGTTTACGCCTTTGAAAGTGCGGGTAACCGTTTTGGCAAAAGCGGCGTCTTTGTTCAGGCGTTTCTGGTCGAACCATCTTAATCCTATTCCAAAAAATTCGCGCTTTCTTTCATCCACTACCCTGCTGAGCGCTTCCGCCGGGGTGCCGGGTGTATACGCCGTATAGTCTGCTGTGAGGAATCGTTTTTCGCGCAGGCTGTTCAATACGTTGGTGGCGGTTACCGCATCCCCGGAGCGGGCAGCGCATTCTGCTTTAATCAGCATCATTTCCGGTACGCCAGGACCTTGTGTGATGGCATTGCCCTCGCGGCTGTAGCGATAGCGCCAGTAGCCATAACCTGTAAACGCCGGAAAAAAGTTGCCGCCCGGTTTTACAAACAAGGCATAGCGCATATCTTTTGTGCCGAGCAGCGACAACAACGCCGTGTCCAGTTGGATACCTCCCTGGTAGAAACCAGCGTTAATCTTTGAAAAGATCACTTCCGGATCTTTCAGCCGGTAGGGAAAAGTGGCTACACTCGTGGCGTAGTCACGGAGGTCCAGCACGCCGTTTTGCAGTGTCAGGGCCTGTTCTGCATAACTCCGCGCGGTAGTGAAATCGCGGGTCATCAGGTAAGTACGTGCCAACATGGCGTAGGCGGCTGCTTTAGAAGGGCGCGTATTATAATCAGGCAAAGCCGGCAGTGCGTCCACTGCCTGTTTCAGGTCGCCGGTAATCTGGTTGTACACCGTAGCTACAGCTACTCTTTGCAGCGATGCAAACAGGTCGGGCGTTAATAATAAAGGAACACCCAGGTCGGTGGCGGCGGTGGCGGCATCGTACTGCGCACTGTAAATATTCACCAGGCACCAGTAAGCATATGCCCGGTGTGTGAGCGCTTCTGCGAACAGCTGTTTCTTGTCTGCATCAGTACCATTTTCGCTGGCCATTACACCGGCCAGCACTTCGTTGCAGGTGTAAATTGTTTTGTACAGTTTGTCCCAGTCTCCATCCGACTGTGTATCACTCCAGTACTGCGGCTGCCACGTATAGGCATTCCCGTTAATATCGGTCATGGTAGCCTGTTTCGAGGAATCCAGGAAACGGGTATCATCACCGGAATAAATAGTGAGGCTGAAACCTGCTTCCAACTGGGAGTTATTATCCAGCAAAGCGCGGTAGTCTTTGGTGTAGGTAGGCGTACGTTTTCCTATCTGATCTATTTCCACGTATTTACGGCATCCTGTGGCCAGCGCCATTACCGCTACGAAATATATTAGTCTTTTCATTTTCTTCGCTGTTAGAATGATGCATTGATGTTAAACATATAGCTGGTTACCGGTGGCATGCTGTAATAGTTTGCATTTGAATTCAGGTACTCCGGATCAATCCCATCTTTATTAGCTCTCCATAAAATACCGAGGTTACGCGCACTGCCACTAACATTAAGACTTTTAATCACCCGTTGCGGCAATAATTCTTTCGGGAAGCTATAGGTGAGCGATATTTGTTGCAGGCGGATGTTGTCGGCCTTTCTTACCAGCTTATCCGAATTCCGGTAACGGACAATACTGTTGTTATTCACGTTTTCAAGACCCGGCACGTCGGTAAAGGCTTCATCACCTGGTTCCTTCCAGCGGTTAGCAAGATCCTTTTGCCTTCCGGGCAAACCAAAATAATACCCCGCAGATGTAGGATAGTTGGTGATCGCAGGTTTCATAAAAACATGCCCCATGTAATAGGTCATCTGCACCCTCATTTCAAATCTTTTATAGCGGAAGGTATTAAAGAACCCGCCGTGGTAAGGCGCTACTCTCACGCCCGCATATTTCAGGTCGTTTATATCAAATGCCGACGTAAGGTTGGTGGTATTGCTGATGATTTTATTGTTGCGGTCATAGATCTGGGTTTGACCTTTATTGTCCAGTCCTGCGGAGCGATATACAAACGTAGCGCCAATGGGATAGCCGTTTACCGGGGAGCCGCCGCTGATAAGGTTGGAGGCCTGTGTAATGTTATAGCGGTTATCAGTTACTTCGTTGGTACCATATGCAAAATTGAAAACAGAAGTAATGCCCCAGTCCCTTGTTTCCAGCAATTTACCTGCAATGCCGAACTCCATACCATGACTTTTCAGCGTACCAGTATTAAACTGCAGGGTAGACCAGCCATAGGTGGAGTTATACGGCAGCGTGGTGATGATGCCTTCGCTCCTTTTGGTGTAGGCATCTGCGGTTAGCGTTAAGCGGTTATTAAAGGCCCTGAGGTCAACTCCGAAATTGAGTGTTTTGGTCAGCTCCCATCCAAGTTGCTGGTTGCCCGGCGATTCAATAACACCGATGGGCAGTTGTGTGCTGGGATCTGTGGCAGCCAGATTGATAAGGGGTACATTGCTTCCTGCTAATGGCACCGAACCGCCGGTACCGTAGGTAACGCGGAGGTCTAACCCATTCAGCCAATGAATATTCTGCATAAATGATTCCTGGCCCATACTCCATTTCGCGCCGGCGGACCAGAAAGGTTTTGCGCGTTTGCTGCGTTCAAGACCCAACAGCGTATAGTCGTCGAAGCGCGCGCTGGCGGATAAATTGTATTTTGCTTTATAGGTATAATTGCCATTACCGAAATAACTGAGGTAGCGGTTCTTTTGTTCTGTTACCGGGGTGGTTACCGGGCCGATATTCTGCGTCCAGCCATACATGGTCATGAGCTGTGCATTGGGATCCACGGTAGCAAAGGTGTTGCCATCCGCATTATATCCATAGCGGGTAGACGCATATGACCTGCTATAGGTTTCCCTGATTTCCCCTCCTGCAAGTGCAATCAGCTGGTGATCCGGATTAAAATTACGGTGGATGTTCAGCATACCACGCAGGTTGTAATCGTAGGCATTGGCATCCGACAAATAATAACGGCCACCATAAGGCAGATTGTAAGTTGGTTTGCCGCTGGAAGGATTGGTCACCGTGTAAGTGTTCATCAATGTGCGTCCGGCGTAACTTTGCACATCATCCACGCTTTGAAGACTATTCGCATTACGCTGGTACATACCGGTCACGTCCAGGTTGGCCCAGTTTGTAAGTTTGAAATTGAGTCCTGCGTTGAGCCGGACCTGTTGCATACTATTTTTAGTGGTAGAATACCCCAATTCATCGATCGCATTATAAGTAGCGGGCAAAAAGCCTTTGGCCACCAGGCTGTCGTTTACTTCCGGGCGGAAGCCTACATTTCGCTGTATGTGGTTGCCATTTGCGTCTACCAGCATATCGTAGGGACGCAATGCAGTAGCGTTTTGTCCCAATGCGTCGGCAGCGGCATTATTAAAGTAAGTAGTGCCGCTCTGGTAGCTGAAACCGGTAGACAGCTTAACACGGCGGTTAAACAGATCGTTGGTGAGGTTACCGGTGAGGAACACGTTTTGTGCGCTGTTGCTCCTGAAAATAGGTTGGTCTTTATTAAAGTTACCGGAGAGATAGTAGCTGTTGTTATCGCCGCCGCCGGATACGGACAGGTTGTATTGCTGGTTCACGGCGGTGCGCAGCAGGTACTTTTCTATTTGCCCGTAGTTGTTGCGGGAGGAAATTTCCGCGATGGCGGCATCTGCCTGCGCCTGTGTGGCTGTTCCTCTTTTCACTTTGTAAAACCATTCCTGTACTTCGCTGGGATTGGATGCCTGCAATGGGTTATAATAGCCGAGCGAAAGTGCATCTGTAAAAAATCCTTTATTCAGCATTTCCATTTCAAGATCTACATATTCCGCGGTAGACATCCAGTTGAGATCCGAAATGGAAGGCGCTTTGGATACCCCGAATGTGGCGGAAAGGCTTACTGCGGGTGCTCCCCGCTTTCCTTTCTTTGTTTCTATCACAATAACGCCATTGGCGCCTCTTGCTCCCCAGATGGAAGTCGCCACCGCATCTTTCAGAAAGGTGATCTGTTCAATATCGTTCGGATTAAAAGACGACAGCACCGAACCATTGGCCATGACCGAGCCACCGAGTGTCGTCAGTTTTTGAGCATCCCCGGTGGGGATCATGGGAAAGCCATCCACTACGATGAGCGGCGCGGTAGTGTTGCCATAAGTATTGGTAGTACGGATCTGTATGGTGTTGCCCCTGATATCGAATTTTACGCCAGGCACTTTACCTTCCAGTCTTTCCATAATGTTATTGGAAGGCACTTCAGCCAGGTCTTTCGCAGTAATAATACTGTAAGAACCGGTAGCTCTTTCTTTTGAAATCGTCTGGTAACCGGTGGATACAGATACATTGATGGCGCTGATATCGATGGTGGCGCGTTCGAGTACGATTACCAGGTCGGTGTTGTTGCTGATCTTCACTTCCTGGGATTTGAAGCCTACGTAGCTGATCACCAGTACATCGCCTACATTCACGCTCAGATCGAAGCGCCCGTTTTCATCGTTGATCACTGACCGCCCGGTTCCTTTTACCTTGATGGTAGCGCCAAAGAGGATGTTACCCCGGGCATCTTTCACGATGCCCTGCACGGGAATCGTTACCAAAGGAGTGGTGGTATTGGCATAAGGCAGCGGAAGAGGCATTGTTTTTTTGCTGACGAAAATGGTTTGCTCCTGCAGCATATACTGCAATTCCTGGCCTTTGAAAATAATGTCGAGGAACTGCCCTAACGGCATATCCACGGCAGCCAGGTTCACTTTCTGCGTGCCTTTCAGCAGGTCTAAGTCACAAAATATGTGATAGCCCGTTTGCGACCGGATGGTTTGAAAAGCCTTTTCCAGCGTGATATTTTTGCCGGATAAGGTAACCGATTGGGAGACTCCTTTGGCGCTTACTCCCATCAGTGCGGCCGTTAATAATAGCGTGGTTAGTTTCATCACTAACAGAATTTTTTTGCAGAGACTATACCCTTTGGTTGTCTCATTGATTCCCCGAGATTTGGTTGAGAACCGGGGCCCTTCCTGCCTGCATCTGTGCATAGCATGGCCACTCCGGTTACAAGACGCATTTTTTTGCATAACTTGCAATTGGTTAGGTTGATTGAAAACAGTTGACGCGAATTAATTGTCTATCGTTCACCCTGGCTATAGGCCGCTCTGAATCCTACCTCAGAGCGGTTTTTTAGTATAGGGAAAAATACTTACGGTAATACTACCAGCCGGTTGCCGGCTTCTATCCGGAAATTCACCCCGGATGCTTTTAATCCTTCCAGGACCTGCGACAGGCTAAGGTTCCGGCCTATTTCACCGTAGAACTTCCTGGTGGGAATGGCGCCCTCGTATACGACTTCTATATTGTACCACCGGGATAATTGCCGCATGACTTCGGCGATTCCCAGCTGGTCGAAATTAAAGGTGCCTTCTTTCCAGGCAACTACCTGGGCGGTATTCACCTGGTTGTTTATTTTTATGTTGCTGTTTACTTCCGCTTGCTGCCCCGGCTGCAATATAGCCGCCTCGGTCCGGAGACTTATTTTCACGCTGCCCTCCAGGAGTGTAGCCCTGATGTTGGTTTCATCGTCATAGGCATTGATATTAAAGTGCGTGCCCAGCACTTCCAGCGTTGCCTGGTTATTGATTTGTACCCGGAAGGGTTTGGCAGCATCTTTCGCTACTTCAAAATACGCCTCTCCTTTTACCTCCACCTTTCGTTCATTTCCTGTGAAGGCCGTGGGGTAACGGATAGCGCTGGCGGCGTTGAGCCATACCTGGGAGCCGTCCGGCAATGTAAGCCGGAACTGCCTTGCCCGGGGTGTGCTTACGGTATTATACGCTATGCCCGAAGCTTTGCCGGCATCGTAACTGAGTCCTCCGTTTTGCATGATCACGGTGGTGCCGTTCTGGTTGGCGAGGATGCCGTTGCCCATACTGTCGAGCGTAATTTGCTTACCATCTGCCAGGGTGAGCATGGCCCCGCTGTGACCCGGCGCTACATCTGCTTTTCCGGCCAGTTCTTTTTTGGGTGTTCCGGGGCGTAATGTAAATACCAGTATGGCGGCCAGTACTGCGGCCGCGGCGGCGGGCCACCATATCCGCATCCTGCGGACCTTTGCCCGGTCCTGCTCCTGCAACCGGCGCCGGAGCTGTTCCAGGAAAGCCGGGGAGGCTTCTTCGTACAACACTGGTCCTGATGCCGCTTGTAATTGCTGATGAAATTCTTCCGCAGACACGGTTTCGTACCAGGAAAAAAATTCCATTTCTTCCTGTTCCGTCAGCGTACCGCTCCGGTATTTATTTAAAAGCGCTATTTTATTCCCGTTGTTCATAGATGGCACTATATACTACAGACGAACACGTGTTGTATTCGTATACGCCAAAAAGGAATTTTTTTTTATTTCCCGTTAAGCCAAAGCAGGAAAAGGATAGCAACAGGTCCGCCGTGCTGTTCCAGCACGGACTTTAAGGTATGGAAGGCGGCATAGTAATGTTTTTTCACCGTTACCACGGCGATGCCGAACCGGGCGGCAATTTCCTCAAAGCTCAGTCCTTCTTCGGTGCGCAGCAGGAAAATGTCGCGCTTTTGTTTGTCGAGGCCATTAATGGCCCGCAGGGCCGTATCATGTAATTCCTTATACTCCAGTGCATCCGGCATATCGGCTGCCGAGGCGCGCTGTTCCAGTGCTTCCATTGCCCGGAGATGTACTTTTTTCCGTCTTAACAGATCAAATACCAGGTTGCGGGCAATCCGGAAAGCATAATTTTCGAAGGACTTCACCAGCAACAGTTTTTCCCGGATCTTCCAGATCCGGAGAAATGTTTCCTGTAAAACCTCGTCGGTTTCATGGCGGTCCTGTGTAATAAAGTTAACGGCTACCTGCAGATTGGGGTAATACCAGGTGTACAATTGCGCATAGGCATCCTGGTCGCCATCGGCGGCTGCCTGTACCAGTAAATGTTCGTTGGAGAGCGGTACCCGGTGATATTGCGAAAAATGTGAACTAGCCAATCCGTTTGCAAGATACGGAAAATAAAAAACCATCCCTGAACGGGATGGTTCGCTTTATCATTGCACCCGCTGCTGTTGCTTCAGCAGCTTAGCCCTGTTGATGTCTTTCTGTGCCTCTTTAATATTGATCTCATTGCCCAGCTGCGTTTTGAGGTGTCCCCTGTTCTCAAAAAATTCAGCGCGGTTATTATTAATCTTTATTGCCTCATTGAAATCTTCCAAAGCAGACATCTGTTGGTTTAACTTCAGTTTTATCAGTCCCCTATTATTAAACATCATCGGTAGCTGGTTGCTGCTAACCCTATCAAACAACTTGTCGATCTGATCCAGCGCCTCCTGGAATTTCTGCTGCTGATACAGCTGGTTAGTCCGGTTAAGCAACTGTTCTATTCCTTGTGCTTTCACCAGGCTATCGATGTTTAAAAAGCTGTTCAGGGAAGCATCCGGCTGATTGACGAAATTATAGCCTTTTGCTATTGCCAGGAGCCGTTTGGCTTTGGTAGGGTGACTGCATCCTGCTTCGAGTTCAGGGGGCGGATGTTTATCCACCGCCTGAATGCCCGACTCTGCATTCTTTAAAGTTCCCTTCAGCTTCTTAATAATATACCCGGAGAAAAAATCTGCCTCTAATTCCCTTTGCCTGGAAAGGGCGTATGTTAACGCCTGGTTCCGGAGGGAATGCCCCAGAAAATGGTGCCCTACTTCATGCGCAAAGATGGCAAAGGCCACCCAGTCTGTATTCTGGGCTACTAATTTATTGAGGTATTGACGGTTGTATAAAATATACCGGGTACTGTCGCCACGGGTCATTACGGCTTTAAACACAGGCCCCGGAAAGGCGCATTCATACAGGATGAAATTTGCCGCCACCTGGTTGTCCGTTTCCATGCCTAATAACTGCTGGATCTTGAGAATTACCATAGCCGGGGTAAAACCATCTGCACTTAATGATGGCTGCATATCCGGGATACAATCATCTTCCAGCTGACTACTCACAAACCCGCAGGAAAAAAGGAAATTACTATCTTCCGGGATGGTATCGCTAAGCGGCTGTAAAACCGGGGCGGTCTGGCTGTATGCCCGGTATTGCCCCGGCAGCAGCATAACGGCTGCGCATAGCAACATACATACGATATACTTTGCCATTATCTGGTGAGGTTATAGGTGATCGCCAGGAAATGTCCCCATTTGTAAAAAGACTCCGTTTCCACTGTTGTTCCAATCGTTGCCTTTGGAACGATCTGGCCTTCCTGGTATTTCGAAGAAAGCAATGTTGCCTGGGTGAGTGTCCATCCAAAGCTAGCGATAAACCGCTGTTCACGGCCTAAGGCCGCAGAAACGCCCAGGTGGTAATTGAACTTTGTGGTAGACCCTGTGGACAAGCTCACCCCTACAGCCAACGCTGGCTGAAAGTCCCACCCTGTTCTGTAGTAGGCGTGCATCAGTGCGCCGAGAGAGGGTACTACTTTATTGCGGTTATCATTTCTCCCTATTTTCACATTATCCGGATCGCCGCTGATGCTATCCAGCCGGTAAGACTGGTCAAAGAAATTGTCGCTTCCAAAATTCATAAAGAAGCCGGTGCTGAAGTCGAGTTTAAACCCGCCATACGTTCTGACGATAATCGGGGCTTGTAAGCCAGGATCCGCACAAGTGGTGTTATCTTTTGGTTCTATTTTGATGTCAAATTTCAGTTCATCTTTATCTGCAATAGCTGCCTGCCTGATGATATAATTGATGGGGTTGATCACCTTATAGCTATTCACTATCAAATTCTTCTGATCAAGCAGTTTATAATTATCAATGATTTCAATCCCTTTTTTAACGGCCGCCTCATTGGATTGTTTCGTTTCCACTCTTTCATTGGTAACCCTGATGGCCTTATCGAGGATAAGGTTATCGTTGGCAAACTCTTCTGCTTTAGCTGTCTTCTTTACGGTTACCAACTTTGCCATCAGCTTGTCAGCATCTTCTTTAAAAGGTTTTGCGGCCTCATTAATGTCCTTCTCCAATTGCTCCAGCGTTGCCTTTTCAGTGGTAGCCACCTGCGTATAGTGATCGAGGATATTAATCACCTGGGCGAGCAACAGTTCTTTTGAGGCCGCTGCTGTTTCCGTTCCGATTTTATTATTGTTGACAAAAGCGGTGGTGGCTGCCAGGAGGTTTGTCTCCGCCTGCGGGTAGGCGCCATCACAGGCCTCTTTTATGGCTATCAGTTCATTTTTATAATAGAGGCTATGTTGCAGTACTGCTACTGCTTTTTTAAATTTCTCCAGGCTCTCCCAGTAATTATCCAGTTTATCATTTAACTTTTTATAGCTTGCTTTAAACGGCGTTAACTCCGCCTGGTACGAGGTTTTCAATTTCAACACACCATCGTTAAATGAAAATGCGGCGCCACCTGCGGGTTTAGGATCATCTGCGGTACCAAGATCAACGGTTGATCCGTCGAGTTTTGAGAGGATAGCCGGTTGTTGCACGAAGAAATTGGTACTGGTATTATTTACCTGGATGTTGTAGCGGCTTTTATTGATATTAATGATTTCCAGTACCACCAGGTTTCCATGCTTTACGCGGTGCTTTATCCTTGATTTGGGTAAATGCTGGTAGTCGATCAGGATGGTATCGGGCGACTGGGCGTACAGGTCTGCTATAGGTAACAGGAATAATAATGAAAGGAACTTTTTCATGTGTAACTATTAGGGATAAGGAATAATTGTCGGGGGCTACGAAGTACTAATCTGCTCTAAGATAAGAAATATTACATAAAAAAAGCATGGCATCTTTCTTCCGGATGATACCATGCTTTTATCATATCGTTGTTAAACTAAACTTTCAGGAACACCTTCTGTTTATACATAAAATACAGGAATAACCATTTTAGAAATACCAGGGAGATGCTGAGGGCCACCGCGCCGAACGGGTCTCCTACCAACTGCCCAAGCCATTTAAAAAACACCTCATTGCTATAGTTCCAGTCGATAAAGTGGCCCGAAATATAGATGAGAATAGAGTTCATTCCAATCACGCGGAAAAAGAAAGCCCATTTTTTATACCCTGCAATATCGATAACATAATAGAAAAGCGCGAGCAACAACAGGCTGATACCGCCTACCTGCAACACAAATGAACTGGTCCACAGATTTTTATTAATGGGAAAATCAAGGTTCCACAACTGTGCCAGCACTAAAAAAACGAGTCCTGTAAGGGCCATTACGCCTACTTTCTTTACCGGGGCCATCGTGCTGTTCCGTAATAAATTACCGGTGAGAATCCCCAACATCGCGGTGCTGATAGCCGGGAAGGTGGAGGTAAATCCTTCCGGATCATGAATACCGAGATACAATTTACCAGGAACAACGAGACGGTCCACGTACGATGCGAAATTCCCTTCCATGGTAAGATCACCGGGCGAAAATCCGGGCGCCGCTGTAAACTTCAGCAGCAGCCAGTACGCGACCAGGATACCTACGAACCAGATCATTTGCGCCCGTTCCTTTGTATACAGGTAAATGATGTTGGCAAACATATAAGCCAGGCCGATACGACCTAAAACGCTGCAAAATCTTATCTGCGATACCGGCTGCAATTGCAGGCCGTTATTATAAATAACACCCAGCAACACCAGTACCAGTCCTCTTTTTATTACACGCAACAGCAGCTGGGTGCGGCTTTTACCTTTTTCCAGTTCCCTGCCTACCGAATACGGCGTGGAAACACCGGCCATGAACAGGAAAAGCGGGAATATCAGATCATAGAAATGAAATCCGTTCCACGCAGGATGTTCAAGCTGTACGGCGATGGCACCCCAGAAAGGAGATCCTGTTGCCTTTGCTATTTCATGAAAGATGGAGCCGCCGCCCATAATCCAGAACATATCAAATCCCCGGAGGGCATCTAATGAGTAAAGCCGGCCTTTTTTTTCATTGTCACGGTTTATTGCTGCCGGGGTCCCGGTTTCCACCGGCAATGCTGTTAATGTGCTCATTGTTGAAGAGATCAAACGATTAGTGTATAATTTCAAACGATTTTGGCAGCATACAAGCTAATAAAAATGGCGCTAACTTTTTCTAAAATTAATCTGCAGGAAAATCAGCCCATTATATCAGCAACTAAAAGATTGATTATCAACATTGTTATTCCTAACATTTAATTACCGGCGCCGCTTTCTTCCCGTAAATCTTACTACAGCGCCTTTTCCAATATGACATTGCCCTTCACTTAAAAGGATTTCTTCTTCCTCCAGTGTCAGTATATCATAGTTCTCAAAGTCTGCTGCTATCTCTGTTTTGGAAAGCAGCATATTCATATCTGTTGGCCCACCTACAGCAGGATTGAGCTTCTTCAGCTCTACATGCTTTTTACTGAAGGCCTCTAAAATAATGATCCCGCCAGGTTTAAGGTAGCTGCTTAATTGTTGGTGAAATATAGATTTTTTAGCGGCGGCGAAGTGCGCATACACCAGCCCGATAGCATCAAATGATTCCTTTTCAAACGTTAGCTGCTCCAGGTCGCCGACAATATATTCCAGGCTAACATGGTTTGCTGCGGCCAGTTGCAATGCCTTTGATTTCCCTGCTGCACTCAGATCAAATGAAGTTACCTTCCATCCAAGCTGTGCAGCGAATACACCATTGCGACCTTCTCCGTCTGCCGGCATCAGTATGGCGCCCGGCTCAAATTGCTGCAGCCATTCGCTGAAAAAATCATTCGGGGCTTTCCCATAGGCGTACTCGTTGTTTTTATACCGGTCGTCCCACATATTTTTGTATTGCTCATCCCAGGATTGATTCATATACGTTGATTTATAATTAAAAAATGAGAGGGTTTCCGCAAAGGTAATGGGAGCGGCACACAGAGGAGTAGGACAAAAATGTAGTAGTATAGGATTTATCTGTAATCGCGTCTGAACGTTTCGGGTGAATAGCCTGTATGTTTTTTGAAGAACCTGATGAAATAGGAAACATCTTCGTAGCCAAGATGATCTGCTATCTGGTTTACCTGCCCGGATGTTGCCAGTAGCTGTCTTTTGGCTTCCAGTATAATATATTCATTAATAAGTGCTGAACAGGTTTTACCTATCGTTGCCTTGGTGATGGCATTCAGCTGATAGCTGGAAAGATTCAGCATCCCGGCATATTGGGATACCTCCTTACACTTTAAAACATGCGTCTCCAAAAGACTGAACAACGCATCCAGTTGCTCCTGCCTGTAAATGTTTGCGTTGCGGTGAGCATCATTACCGGACTGTCTTATCAGCTGAATAAACAACACATCCAGGTGGGCTTTAATAACATGCCGGTAGTTTTCCTGTTTGCCGGTATATTCCCGGAAGATATCAGTTAATATCGCCTGCAATTGTTGAAACCCGGCAGCATTAAGCTGATAGTGGTTGATATTTCCTGCCCTGCGTAACAACTGGCTGGATACTTTGTGATGAGAGAAACAGAATCCGTCATTGAAATGCATCATGTACCCTGTGCTGCCTGCTTTCAATACTAACCGGTGTACCTGGCCCGGGCGAAGAAAAAAAACAGTATGGTCGCCGATCACGTAGCGGGTGAAGTCAATATCATGACTACCGCTTCCCTTCTCCAAAACAAGCATATAAAAGAAGTCGTGCCGGTGATACTCCTGCACCATGTCATCCCCATCCAGTAAGGTCTGAAGATCCCGGATGCCGAAGCCTTCAGCAGCATCCGTACCTTTTTCCGCTGTAGTAATATGTCTGACAGGTATCTTTTCCATTTAACTGCACTCCAGTAAAATTATTATTGCTGCAATGTGAGTCAAATGTAATTACATTTTCATAAGCCCGGGGTAGATCCTTAAATATACCTGGAGCGCCAGCGGATTTTTGCCATACAAATCATGCAGGGATTTATCATCAAAGAAAACACTCAGCTGCCCACCCAATGCAAGCCGCGTTTTTGCAATATTCAGCAGGTCGTAACTTACCCCTGCGGTAAGTGCGTTAACCGGAAACAGGGCATCACCGTACTTCGCAGGATCAAGATCCAATTCTTCCACTGATTTCTGTACCCATTCGTAGCGGGTATAAACCGCTGCTTTCTTCATCTGCCATGCTCCTTCCAGCAGGAACGCGTTCTCTCCTTCATGACCGGGCGTTTTATTCAGGCCCCACAGCGTTGTTACATTCATCCGGTTATCGTTGCGCATTGGCAGGCTGAATATGGCAGAAGCGGTAGTCCGGTTAACATCTTCACCGGGATGAAGCGCTTCGGGGCTTTTAACGTAGCCGTGTGACACCTGGAATGCCCAGTTGCGGGAAGGGTTAAAGGAAAGCCTGCCACTCCAGGAATCAAATCGCATTTTATCGAAGTTGTACCTGTTCTCGTCGGGCTCCCTTCCTGTAAAGAGTGACCCTTCCAATTTAAACTTATCCACGCGCACACCGAGGGTGGCCACTCCGAAAGTGATATGCGTTCCGTCGTTCCAGTGATGACTGACAGGCGCATCCGGGTTTGCTAACGCAGACGGGCGATGCATAAAGGCAACAGATCCCAATGCCGGTTCACCCGGATAGCCGAAATAAGCAAAGGCGTCTACTTTTTTTGAAAAAGCATAACTGTAACTGACGGATAATTCAGAAAACAGGTCATGCGGATGCTGGCGGTCGACCAGTGGCTGTCCCTTCCAGCTTTCGCCAGATCCCACGAGTATTATGCCACTTTAGCCTATCTCTACCGTCACATCATCCGTAAGTGGAAAGCTCTGGCAAAGCAGCACCATTCCCTCATCCAGCTCCTGTTGCCTGAGCGCATAATTACCGCGCATTTTTACTTTCCCGGCAGTGAGTTTCGCCGCACAAATACCGCAGGTGCCTCCTTTGCAGGAATATGGCAATGGTATCCTGTCTTCCAGCGCCGCTTCGAGAATCGTTTTGCCGGCGGCCACGTCCAGCAGGTTGCTCTGTTCGTAAAAGTGGAGCAATACTTCCTGCGCGGCACCGGGCAATACTTCCTCTTCTTTGCTACTATCCGGGGAAAACCATTCCATGAAAATACGATCTGCCGGCACTTGCAGCGCTTCCAGCACTTCCTGCTGCATTTTCATCAAGCCTGATGGACCGCAGAGAAAATAGTGAACCCCCTCACCGGAATCGGTCACTGCCTGTTGAATAAGCTTACGGGTAACCAGTTTGCCCAGTCTGCCGCTGATAAATTCGGGGGCAGCTGCTCCTTCATAAACTGATATCGCGTGATAAACGTTGATCCGTTCCCGGTAGTGTTCCTTCCACTGTGCAATGTCATCTCTGAATATAATTTCATCCGGTGTACGACTGGCGTAGACGAGTGTAACATGTGTGTCCGGAGCGGTATCGATCACTGACCTGGCAATGGCATACAAAGGTGTGATCCCGCTTCCGCCGGCCAGCAGCACAACGTGCTTTGCCTGATAGCTACCGGGTACCGGCGTAAATGAGCCATAGGGACCGGATACTGTCCAATGTTCAATGGCGGAGGCCTTATCGGCAATATAGTTGCTCATGATGCCACCGGCTACTCTTTTTACGGTAATGGCTGGTTGTTTATCCCTGCTACAGACTGTGCTTAAAGAATAAGACCTGGTAACAGTGGCGCCGTTGATCGTTAATGTTAGATTGATAAACTGGCCGGGTTGATATATAAAAGGCTGGCCGCCGGTATCAAACTTTATGGTGACTGTGGAGGCAGTTTCCCGGATGATACCCGCGGTGCGCCAGATCTGTACATTGTTCATGCTTTCTGATGATTTATTTTAAAGACGTGCGGCTTTTAAACGCAAACTATTGCTGACCACACTTACTGAGCTGAGGGCCATCGCAGCACCGGCAATCATAGGATCTAATAAAAATCCGTTGACAGGGAATAAAACACCGGCGGCAATGGGAATACCAATAATGTTGTAGATGAATGCCCAAAAGAGGTTCTGTTTAATGGTGCTAACCGTTTTCCGCGACAGCTTCAGCGCTTTTGGAATGCTATTGAGATCTGAGGTAATCAACGTCATTTTGGCCACATCCATGGCGATATCCGATCCTTTGCCCATGGCAATACTTACATCCGCCTGGGCCAGTGCCTGTGAGTCGTTGATACCATCGCCCACCATCGCCACCACTTTTCCGGATTGCTGCAATTCTTTTACAAATGCAGCTTTATGGGAAGGGAGTACTTCTGCTTTATAGTGCTTCAATCCAACTTTCCTGGCTACCGCTGCGGCGGTGTGGGTGTTATCACCGGTAAGCATATATACCTCAATGCCTTGTTTTTGCAAGGATGCAATCGCTTCCCTGGAGGTTTCCTTTATTTTATCGGCGATGGCGATGACCGCCAGCAGTTGTTTGCCTGCGGCAAAATAGATCACTGTTTTGGCATCTTCCTGCAAGGCAGCGGCTTGTGTTGCCTGTTGCGGATCGATGGTGACATTGTTCTCCTCCATCAGTTTGCGGTTACCCACCAGGTAAACAGTTTGTTCAAAAGTGCCTTGTATCCCCTTACCGGTAAGGCTTTCAAAGGCAGACAACTTAGCGAATGCTGCGCCGTTGTCTTTCAGGTAAGATACTACGGCCTCCGCCAGCGGGTGTTCCGACTGTTGTTCAAGTGCATACAATACTGATTGGGCTGCGGAGTGGGTATGAGCAGGTGCATGCCAAACCAGGTCAGTTACCACCGGTTTACCTTCCGTAATGGTACCGGTTTTGTCGAGGATGATGGCATTCACTTTATGCGCCAGCTCCAGGCTTTCGGCATCTTTAATAAGGATATTATTTTCGGCGCCCTTCCCTACTCCTACCATGATGGCGGTGGGTGTTGCCAGTCCTAATGCACACGGACAAGCGATCACCAATACCGTTACCGAGGTAAGCAGTGCATGGGTGAAAGCATTATTGCCACCAAACACCATCCAGGAAACGAATGTAAGGATAGCAATGCCTATTACCACCGGTACAAAGATCCCTGCAATCCTGTCTACCAGCTTCTGAACAGGCGCTTTACTGCCCTGTGCTTCCTGCACCATTTTGATAATCTGGGCCAGGAGTGTATCTGCGCCTACTTTTTCTGCACGGAAACGGAAACTGCCTTTCTGGTTGATGGTACCGGCAAATACTGTATCACCGGCATGTTTAGCCACCGGCACCGGTTCGCCGGTGATCATACTTTCATCCACGTAGGAAGTTCCGTCTGCCAGCTTTCCGTCTACCGGGATCTTTTCTCCCGGCTTTACCAGCAGCAGGTCCTGGACTTTTACAGCGGAGACAGGAATTTCGCGGGTTTCGCCGGATTCATCTACCAGCAATACTGTTTTGGGTTGCAGACCGATAAGTTTTTTTATGGCAGATGAGGTATTGGATTTGGCTTTTTCTTCCAGGAGTTTACCGAGTGATATAAATGCAATGACCACAGCGGCCGCTTCAAAATACACATGTGCATGTAATCCGCGCTGGTGCCAGAACCCGGGATATATTGTATTGAAGGCACTGAACAACCAGGCGATACCGGTACTCAGCGCCACCAGTGTATCCATATTGGCTTTCCTGTGCCTGGCCTGCTTCCAGGCATTGATGAAGAAGTTGCGGCCCAGGAAGAACACCACCGGGGTAGCAAGCGCCATCATGATCCAGTTGCCGTATGGCATATTCATAAAGAACATCCCGATGATAACAATGGGAAGCGATAATACCGATGCCCAGATAGTACGTTGTTTTACCTCGCGATAGTGACGCTGCTGTGCTTCTTCCTTTACTTCATCCTGGTTTTCTTTGTCTATCACCAGGTCGTACCCCACTGAACGGACGCTGCTTTGCAGCATTTCAGGGGTGACGGCGGCATGATCGTATTGTACCCAGGCGGTTTGATTGGCGAAGTTAACGCCGGCGTCCTGTACGCCGGGCACCGATTTCAACATGGACTCCACGCTAACGGCGCATGCCGCGCAGGTCATTTCCAACACGGGAAAGGTTTCTTTTGTGGTACCGGCAGCGTGCTTCCTGTTGGTGGTTGGTTCCTGTAATGATATAGCTGATGACATATATTGCTGATTTTCTACAAAACTACGCTGCTGCCGGGGCACGTATGTTACACTATTCAGGGGGAATTGTATATAATTTTAAGACCGGTTGTCAGGGTGATGGGTCAGGGCCTGCTTTGATTTCCTGATTTCTTTAAAGTGAGAGGTATTGAGGCCGGTTTGATCTTTAAACTGCCGGGACAGATGGGCGCCGCTGCTATAACCCAGTTTAAAGGCAATGTCTGAAAGGGTTTCATCGGTATAAACCAGTAATTCCTTTACTTTCTCTACACGGTATTCTTTGATATATTTCTCCAGGGTAACGCCTTCTGCTTCTGAAAATATATTGCTGATCATACTATAATCTTTATTCAGCGCGCTGGATACTACCTCTGAAAACCTGAAGTTATCCGGGAAGTCATAGGATCCCGAATACACCTGGTCGATCAGGTTCTTCACCTCTCTTACCAGCTTCGTCTTTTTATCTTCCAGCAGGGTGAATCCCAGCAGCGCTAATTTCTCCCGGAGAGTATCCATATCCGGTTCTGATAATGCCGTTATGGTGGTTACCTGCCCCAGCACAATGCCGGCTACCGGTATCCGCAGCTCGTGCAGCGCTTCTTTCACCGCAAGGATACACCTGTCGCAAACCATTCCCTTAATAAATATCTTATAGTTACTTAGCATATAAACAGTATTTGAGCTATGCAAAGTTCAACTATTCCACCGGCAGGGGTATTATAAAATTCAGGGGAATATTTATATAATTATAATTTACTGTTTATAGATATACTCCAGTGCTTCATCTTTGTTATTAATAAAATTGAGGGAACGGTAGGTAATTGCTTTATCGGGCATTAATGCTCCTTTTTTACCTTTCCAGTTTTCCCAATACCTGGTTGAATAGCCGATCACGATCTTCGTGTTCGGAAGCCGGAATCCGCGTACTTCTCCATAGTGGTTTATGTTGCCGCTGGTCATTTGTCCCACCAAAATGGCATTGGTATATCTTTTAAATTCAACGGCATTCATCAGGGCAGAAGAAAAAGTTTGCTTCCCGATAAGTACATAAAAATGCGCTTTCTTATTTAAATAACTGTGTTTAATACTGTCGATAAAAGGTCTCAGTACGCCGGAATTTCCTCCGCTGTTAAACCGGAGGTCAACAATAATTTTACCGGGATGTAAGCTGTTTATTTTTGAAAACAGTTCCTCATTAAACTGCGCGAATGGGTGTTGTTCATCATCGTTGCACCGAATGAAATTGAAATAGATTGTTTTTCTGGCGGAGTCATATTCATACCAATAGTCTCTATTTTGCTCCCTGTAAGGTAACATGGCGTCGTATTGGGCGGACAGGGCTATGTTCAGGCTGTCTTTATGAACGGCTGGAAGTGTTACCTGGTACACTTCTCCATCGCGGCTTTGCAGCGTGAATGCCGCGCTTTCATCCGAGCTTAGAATGCCCAGTCCTTTAAGAAAAGAGGGATTATTCAGCAATTGTTGTTCATAGACTTCAAAATAGGATTGATTATCCGCCTTAATTACTTCTTTAAATTTCCTGTTGATTTCATCGATGGAATGCCCGTTAATCGCTGTTAGTTTAGATAAAAGCGCAGTTGATTGCTGCGGAGCAATACCAGTAACAAAAATGCCGTCGTCGAACACGGTAAACTTTACAGGCAAAACAGTTTTGAACTGCGGCTCAATCCTGGTATGCTCATCGCCGATCAATACGTTTAACCTGAAAAGTTCCACCATGAAGGTTTCATCATTCAGGGTGTCAATTTTCCCCGCTACACCGGCAACTTTATTTTCAAATTCCTGTTTGCTGATTTTATTAAAGAGATTTTTGTGCTTTACCGGAAGGGTATCGCGGTAGTACATTAAGTCTTCCAGCAGTTGTTTTTTTTCCAGGTGCTGCGAAAAGGAATGATTGGAAATTAATATCAACAGGCAGGATATCAAAGCACAGTGTCTTTTCATTTGGTTCAGTTTTTTGTTGTCTCCTGCATAGCTGTTGCAGGTATCCAACAATATACGTCCAACCGGTTGAGTTTCGTATACGCGGACTGGTTTAAATATGGATATCTTGTCTTGTTCCTTAATTCCTACATTTGTATTTTAAATTTACCGGGAATGGAAGAAAATAAAGCGCACTGGGAGAATGTTTACCATACAAAAAAACCTTCGGAGGTAAGCTGGACACAAGATGTACCGCAAACATCCCTCGATTTCATTCTTTCCTGTAATATTCCAAAAACGGCAGGCATTATTGATATCGGCGGCGGCGACAGTAAACTGGCCGGCTTCCTGCTGGATGCAGGTTTCACCAATATTACCGTACTGGATATTTCGGCCAGGGCATTGGAGAGGGCGCGACAGCGCCTCGGTGAAAAAGCTGACCTGGTGAAATGGATAGTGCAGGATATTACTACTTTTCAGCCGGATGCCTCCTACGAGGTGTGGCATGACAGGGCTACTTTTCATTTCCTGACGGCAGCAGAACAGGTTGACCGGTATTTAAATATTGCCCGTCAAAGTATCAATGCCGGTGGCTATGCTGTTATAGGTACTTTTTCTACCAACGGTCCGGAAAAATGTAGTGGTCTCCCTATAAAACAATATAACGAGGGTACGCTGACGGATCAGTTAAGCAACGGTTTCAAGAAAGTAAAATGTATCACAGAAAACCATGTAACGCCTTTCAATACAACGCAACATTTCCTGTTTTGCTCGTTTAGGCGAACTTTGTAACATGTTTACGCTTTTAATACCTGCCGCTCTGAAAGCTTGCCGTATTTAAGGTGATATTCTTTCGGGCTCATGTCTACCTGGCGGCGGAAAACCTTCCGGAAGAAGCTGATATCTTCATAACCGCATTGCAATGCTACGCTCTCAACGCTTTCCCGGGTATTTTCCAGCAGCTTTTTCGCGGCTTCAATACGCACGCGCTGCAGGTATTCAATGGGGGTATTGCCGGTTGCCTGTCTGAAGCGGCGGATGAAGTTCCTCACGCTCATATGATGGTCGCTGGCCAGTTTTTCCAGGATGATGGCTTCCCCGTAGTTTGCTTCGATGAAGTGTTGTATTTTCTTAACCGGATCATCCGCATGATCATGCTGGAAGCGGAATACGGAGAAAGCCAGCTGTGAGTCACCGTGTGTGTTGATCATTAGTATTTTTGATGCCATCACGGCTTCTTCGTGACCTACTAATTTTTCTATCAGGTAGATCATAAAGGAGGTGAAGCTAAACGCGCCTCCACAGGAGCATACCGGTCCTTCGTCCACGATGATCTTATCGTCCTGCACACCGATAGCCGGATAGCGCTGCTGGAACCGGCCGGCAAACAGCCAATTGGTGGTAGCCTTTTTGCCGTTCAGCAAGCCTGTTTCGGCAAGCAGGAAAGCACCCACGCAGATGCTGGCCAGGTCGGCGCCTTTCTGGCGTTGTTGTTTCAGCCATGTTACCAGCCTGCCTTCCCGGGCAATCACCTCGTCGATCTTATCATAGCGCATGGCGGGAATGATAATTAACCGGTACCGGTCGCGCGGACTGAGCTTTTCGGCCTTATTGCTTCCTTGTGGACGCCTGGTAAGCTGGCCATCCGCTTCGGCAATAAAATCGATCTCAATGTTCTCCTTTAAGGGTATACCGGTTGCCAACGGATACATCCTGCTGAGGCCTCCCCATATGTCAGCAGGGCCTGTCACGCACGTTGGAACCGCATCTTTATAATCCAGAATAGCAATACGCAAGGCAGTTCTTTTACGTCCAAAGATATGGCAATATCGCCTTCTTTTTTGTCATTACTGCCACTTATTTCATTCCGGGAGGAGGGCTACTTTTATGGTGTTAAAAGTAACTGGCAATAGCCGGGTATACATCACTCAATAAATCTGAATTTTATGTCAACAGTAACTAATACCATCATGACGACCCACGAAGTGGCCGCGCGATTCAACGAACTGGCTCAACAGGAATTGTGGTTTGAAATCCAGGATGAGTTTTTTGCAGATCATGTAAAAAGCATAGACCCACCCCATTCTCTCTACTTTGGCTATGCGGAGGGCATAGCGGATGTCCGCAAAAAAGGTAAAGACTTTGTTTCAAAAATCCGGGACGTTCACGGCGCTCATACCACCGAGCCTGTTGTGGCGGGTAATTATTTTTCTGTAGGCCGGAATATGGATGTTACGGTAGAAGGATTTGGAAGAATACAGATCGATGAGATCATGTTATACGAAGTAAAAGACGGGCAGATTATATCGGAGCAATTCTTCTATTAAGCTGCTGCTAGTCCAGTATCCGCATCCGGTAGGCATTCATAGCCGTAGCGCCGAGCTTTGTGACAAGGCGGTAATTTACCACTACGCCCACAGCCGCACCCACTACGGGCAGCAACTGTCCCATTTTAGCCAGATCAATATGATCACGGTATTCGATCTGGAATTGCTGCCAATCGAAGCTGTGAATGTCTTCCGGTAACCGGCTGCTTTTCTCTTTCCAGTCCACAATACACTCATACACGTTTTGCCGGTGTTCCTGGCTGCTGAAGGCCAGCTGGAAAATATAAAGGATATACAACCGTTCCTTATAATCTTTTACATCAAAGCCATAAAAGGTGGCGATGTCAAAAAGCAGTTTCAATTTCATCCCGAGCAGTATCGGGAAATCAGCAAGGCCCCATAAAAACCCGCCGGCGCCGGTAAGCCCACCTTCAGCGGCAGCCGTTTTCCGGTAAAAGTCCACCCGGCGAAGCACCGCTTCTTCCAAATCATACAACGAAGCAAAAACAGGCTGGTTGGGTACGGTGTACATAGAACCGAACAGTACCCCCCGCACCATTTGTTTAATGGTTACAGTAATAGCATCATGCACTTTTTGCGGGATTATGCGGTTGATGCGTGACTGCACCGACCGGGATAACCGGTCTGCCAGAGAAGGCCGGCCCTGCATTTTATGCTGCCAGATCTCCAATTCTACTTTCATCCGCTGTTCATATAACATAACCGAAATTACAAAAAAGAAGACAGCCGGCAGCACCCGGTGTTTAACCAGTTCGATTTTAAAAAGGACCAGCAGGAAGATATAAAAAGTGTGGAAAGAAGCGCTGTGAAATAACTTTATCAGGACACCCCGCTGCCGGGTTGAATACCGCAGCCCTGGCGGTCCTCATTAAAAAACATTTTCATTTTTCCGGTCATCATCCCGTTCCATCCGGCCTGGCTGAGGTATACCTCATTGCCTGCCATGTTCCTGAACACGGAAGTAGTCGTGATCATCTTCTGCTGATGACCACCTATTACAAAATCAATATGCGTAGACCTGGTAGCCATATCAGCGTTATCTGCTGTTTCGCCGGGTTGCTTAAAGCCGAGGTGGGAAAGGCAGATCACTACGTGGCAGCCATGCTCTTTTTTAAGTTTAGCGGCCACTTCGTCGGCGGTTGCTACCGGCGGCAGGAAGGTGACACCGGGAACATCCGGCAGTTGCGGCCCCACACCGGTGATACCTATTTTTAACGAGCCCGCATATACGATTTTATGACGTACCACCTGGCGTGCGAGTGATGGATCGGTAAAACGGTAGTTGCAATTTACAAGGGCAAATTGCATATGCGGGATCAGTGCGGCCAATGCAGCCTGGCCGTTAGCCAGTTCACGATTACCGATAGTGGCTGCATGATAACCGGCTTTATTCATGGCCTGTATCATTTCCATACAGGCGTTCACGTTATCCGTTCCACTGGTAAAATCACCTGCGTCCAGGAATACACCCTGATCTCCTGCCGGGCGGTGACCGGCCAGCTGGCCATGCAGGTCGTTGGTATGCCAGATCAGGAGTTCCCGGTTATCGCCGGGAAGATAAGTCGCATTTTCTGAAGTGGAAGTCAGCGCTCTGAGAGGATTCTGCAACAGCAATAAACCTGTTACAAGAGATGTATTCCGTAGAAAGGAACGGCGTTCTTTATTCATAATATAGGGATCTGGAAAAAAGTGATGTGAAGATAAACACTTCCGTTGATTTCTTGTTAAAGCAAATAAATATTACTTTGAAAAAAAAATAAAATATACTTTTATGGCAGTTTTTCATAGATAACACGACTAATATCCCTTGCAATACCAGATACAACGATTATGAATGACTCTACTCCCTACCTGTCAGAGATCTTTTTAGTGGCTTTTAATTTTGCGCCGAGAGACTACGCGTTATGTAATGGGCAATTACTTCCCATTAACCGGAATCAGGCTTTATTTTCCCTGTTGGGTACTGCGTTCGGCGGCGATGGCCGGGTTAATTTTGCATTACCCAACCTGAGAGGGCGCATACCAATGCACCAGGACGCGGCCCATATGCTGGGAACAGTAACCGGCAAGGTTACTACTACCGTCACCGTTGCCAATCTTCCGGTACATGAACACGGCGTTACGGCCGTACTTAAACTGCCTGTGGGAGCTGCGGCAAATACTGATTCTTCTGCCAATGCTTATCCTGCACCCGTTGCCGCCAGCGCCAGGTACAGCGACACCGCGGATGAACAAATGGCCACGGTACAGGGCGGCGACCTTGCAGCAGACACGGCGAATGGTGCGTTAGCTACGGAGACCAATCCCTCTCCGAATACACCTGTTAACAACATGATGCCTTACCTCACCATGAATTATATCATAGCCCTGACAGGCATATTTCCTTCAACCACCTGATTTTTAAATATATGTCGGCACTCGATCCATTCGTTGGTGAAATCATTATGGTCCCTTTCAATTTTGCGCCAAAAAATTTCGCGTTTTGTGACGGACAACTGCTCCCTATTTCTCAGAATATCTCGCTTTTCTCCATCCTGGGCACTTACTACGGAGGGGATGGCAAGAGCACTTTTGCCCTGCCGGACATGCAGGGAAGAGTTCCCATCGGGGCCGGCCAGGGACCTGATCTGACACAGCGGGAGCTTGGCGAAATGGGGGGCGCCAATGAAAACCAGCTCACCATCAATCAAATGCCGGTGCATACGCATCTGATCAAGCGGCGACCGTTATCTTTACCGGCAGGCGAAAATAATAATACCAACAATCCTATCAACAATTATCCTGGCATAGCGCCTTCGGGACTTCCCTATGGTAAAACAGCCGGCACCGCAACAATGGCAGATCTGAGGTCAAGGATGCGGGCAGCAGGAGCAGGCGGCAATACACCAGTGAATAATTGTCAACCAACCCTCACTATTATGTTTGCTATATCGATGGCAGGAGTATTCCCTCCCCGTCAATAATAAATGATCACACTCAAACACTGATACGAATGCCTTTTGTAGGAGAAATAAGAATATTTGCCGGAAATTTTGCACCACTTGGATGGGCCTTTTGCGATGGGCAATTACTTCCCATTTCAGAAAACGATGTACTGTTTCAACTTATTGGTACTACCTATGGTGGGGATGGTCAGTCTGTTTTTGCGTTGCCGGATCTGCGTGGCAGGGTGCCGCTGCATATGGGTAGCGATTCTTCCAGCGGCTTAACTTATCAAATTGGCGAAAAGGGAGGAGAAGAAACTGTCACCTTGGCTTCCGATAATCTTCCGCCGCATATGCATTTTATTTCCGGACCGGTATTTTTACCTGCCCTGGGAGAAAATCACGCAAATGCCATCAACCCTCAGAATCGTTCTTTTGCCATCACCCCATCAGAAAAAATTTACAGTACTGTTAAAAGCACTACCAAAAGGTTGGCGCCTTTACAGGTTGCACATACAGGCATGTCGCCAGCCGGTGATTCTTTAATAATGACGGTACAGCCAACCGGCGGTACAGCCCCCACCGACAATATGCAATCATACCTGGTGGTAAATTTTATTATTTCCCTGTTTGGCGTATTTCCTACACCTTAAGAACCAGCCATATGAAAATAGGAGCACTCCTACCCAGATCTACCTTTCATCCGCTGCTGCAGCACGACTTCCTCCAGGGTGTGGAGGCTTATCTGCAATACCGGGGCGTACCTGTTACATGGTTTACCGCCAATATCGGGTTTGGCACCAACGCCGAAATGGTAATGGAACAGGCAGAAAAAATGATGCTGGAACACCATGCCGATGTACTGGTGTTATATGCAGATCAACCGGCAGTAAGCAATATAGCCGCACTGGCAAAGTCGTTGAACCGCCTCGTACTACTGGTACACAACGGCGCAAAATATATGCATGAATGGGAACCTCATCCAACAGTACTGTCGCACACACTTAACAACACCATTCAATGCCGACTGACCGGGATCTACGCTGCCACCCTCGCAAAGGATGCCGCTGTATGTACTTCGTTTTATGACGGCGGCTATTCTCATAATCATGCGCTGGTACAATCGTTCGCCGATAACGGCGGCAGTGTTGCCTATAACTTCGTAAGCCAGTATAAAGTGAAGGAATTTGATTCCACGCCACTGCATCACTTCCTGCGTACTAACGCACACGTACAAACGTTGCTGGCGGTTTATAACGGGGACCTGGCGCATTGTTTTCTTCAGCAGTTGCAGGCATCGGATGTAACGGAGGGCCTGCAGGTATTCGCCAGCCCCATGTTGCTGGATGAAACCCTGTCAGCAGTGCATGGTCACCTGGAAATACCGTTCCAGGTGAGCGGGTATGTTCCGTGGATTTCATCTCTCAAAAATAGCGCTAACGAATTACTGAAAACACAGTTTACTGCTTATACCGGCCGCGAAGCTAATTTACCTGGTATGCACGGCTGGAGTACCGGTATTATCCTTGAACATATTTATAATACGGCAGATACACATCGATTCCGGGCACGGGAGATCCTGCTGACGCTCCACGACGTAACACTGGATAGTCCCCGCGGCCCCCTGCATATGGATGCAGCCACTCACCACATGATGGCACCTGCATGGCTGGTGAAAACAAATGAAGCGTTTGAGCCGGAAATAATTGGCGGAACAGATAACACCGCGCAGATCTGGCAGGAAATTGTGAATACGGAGATACAAGGTGTGTCTTCCGGCTGGATCAACACTTACCTCTGCGCCTGATAAAGATCAGGTGAGGTACTTTCAAGCAATTTAACATCCTGAACAACAGGGTGCATGTCTATATATTTCTTATACCTAAGGCTCGCCTTTTTATGAAGTTAATTTTACGCAGAACCCTGATATCCCTATTATTACTCACAGGCATTGCTACCTGCGCGCAGGCGCAGGCCTTTGGCCCCGGCGATCTCGTTTTTACCGGCGTGAATATTTATGACGACGACAATAACGGCAGCATACAGAACGATGCGTTTTCGTTTGTGCTGCTCCGTGAGTGCCCGGCTAATACGATCATTTATTTTACAGATCTGGGGTGGACAGGTGCCGGCTTTCAGTCTATTTCCAGCGACATTTCCACCGGCTCCAAAACAGATGGTATTCTTCAATGGTCGCCCGGCACCAGCAAAATGGCGGTGGGAACACGGGTAACTATTTACTGTAAATATAGTCCTACTGCCTCTTCCGGCGTACTTAACCTGACCAGCTCTACCCCTACTGCCAACAGCGCCGCACTGACCAATAAAGAATATATCAGTCTTGGTATTGCAGGTGATCAGTTGTTTGCTTTCACCGGTAGTTCAGGTAATCCGAATATCATTGCCGGTATCAATGTGAACCGCAACACCTGGGAAGCATCTCTTGCTGCGGATGAATTTACTTCTTCCAAATCAACCCAGCCAGCTACTACCAGCGTTCTCAATTTTCCCAGCGTAAACGCAGTGAACGCGCGGTATAATTGTTCGTTAACTATCGGTACTTCGGCCCGCCTGCGAGCCTTTATACAGGACACCACCAACTGGACGAAGGACTATACCTTGTCAGCGCCAGCCCCTGCCGCATTAAACCTTGCCGTCACACCAACGTGTTCCCTGACGGTAGTGAACCCCGATGTCAACGGCATTGTATATGTAAACAAAATATTTCCCATAAACGGCGACGGCAGCAGCTGGGCCAGGCCGGTGGTTGAATTGTCGACTGCACTCAAAGCCGCCGCAGAGCCGCTGAATGGTATTACAAAAATATGGGTAGCCGCAGGTACTTATAAACCTGACTACTCGGGGAACACCCTGGCTACATTTACTATACCTTCCGGCGTAGCCGTTTACGGTGGTTTTATAGGTAATGAAACTAAATTGGCCGACCGGAATATTCCGGTCAACCCGGTAATCCTGAGCGGGGATGTGGATGGAAATGACCGGCTTACCAATAACGTTGTCCTGAGTACAGCGAATATCCGGGGCGCCAACAGCCGTCGCGTGATAACGGTGGGCTTTCTCAGCGCAGAAAGCATACTGGATGGCGTCATCATTACCGGAGGCCAGGCCAGTAATGCCGGTGGTGGTATAGACGCCACGAATGCCACACTGACAATAAAGAATTGTCAATTTTACGGGAACTACAGCGCCCAATATGGCGGCGCTGTTAACCAATCCGGCGGCTTACTGCAACTGGTCAACTGCGTGTTCTTTGGCAACAATGCCGTGCTTGACGGAGCCGCTATAAGAAGCTCCGGCAATACCACTCTTACCAATGTTACCGTGGGAGGCAATACCTCCGGAGGGTCCGCTATATCCAGCAGCGGCACCTTCACTTCGTATAACAGTGTGGTAGCTAAAAATACTTCTTCCGGTAGTGGGGGCGATTATTCCGGTCCCACTCCAAACATCCGTTACAGCATTTTTGGTAACCTGTATTATGCCAGCACAGGTACTTCACAGGCTACTCCTGATGTGGTGTTCAACAACCTTAGCACCGGGGACCTGCGGTTAACGCCCGTCAACTATGGTATCAACAAAGGCGATCCGCAAACCAACGACGCAGGCTATCCCGCACAGGCAGATACATTGGATCTTGACAGGAAAATACGTATCAGCAATACTGTTATTGACCTGGGCGCATATGAAATACAGGCAATACCACAAACGATCACTTTCCCGGCCTTCCCTGCTACTCCGGTTATTACCTACGGTGATATAGATATTGATCCGAAGGCAACTACTACCGGAGATGGTGTCATTACTTATACTTCCGGCAATACGGCCGTAGCAGACACCCTGAACGGGAAAATAAAAACTACCGGTGCAGGTACGGCGGTGATCACCGCTCACGCAGCTGCTACCAATATTTATCTGCCTGCAACACCTGTAACAAGACCTGTTACCGTCGCGAAAAAAGCGCTGACCATAAAAGCAGATGATGCCAGCCGGCCGTATAAAACGGCGAACCCCACCCCTACGTTTACCTACACCGGGTTTGCCTACACAGATGATGCGAGTGCGATCAACGGTACGGTAGCTGCCATCTGGGCAGCTGATATAAACAGCAACGTGGGCAACTATGCTATTACAACGGATCTGAGCAGCGCCACTGCTGATAATTACACCTTGTCAGGAGCAGGTGGTATATTAACCATTACGCAACAGCAGCAAACCATCACCTTCCCTGCACCATCCGGTGTGGTTTATGGTGCGGCGCCGATTACCCTGCCACTTAATACGGATGCAGGTTTGCCTATCATTTACAATGTGGTGTCTGGTCCGGCTACCGTGAGCGGCAACACGCTCACCATTACCGGCGGAGGCAATGTAACCGTTACCGCCGATCAACCGGGAAATACCAATTACACCGCAGCGCTACAGGTAACACAAACATTTAACGTAGCCAGAGCCATTCTCACGATAACAGCAAACAATAAGAACAGGCCGTATAAGCAGGCTAATCCTGTATTGGATTATACCATTACCGGCTTCGTGAACGGCGACAACAGCAGCGTGATAAACGGTGATGCGAGCATCAGCACTACAGCGGATATTGATAGTCATACCGGCGACTACCCTATCACCATAAGCGCCGGCACTGCTACTGCCACCAATTACCAGTTCAGCTTCAAACCAGGTACGCTTACAGTTACCAAAGCACCGCAGGTAATTACCCTTAGTGCCTTAACGGATAAAACATATGGCGACGCTCCTTTTGCCCTGAATGCCACCAGTACCTCCGGTCTCACGGTGGCCTTCAGTGTTGCCGGTCCGGCTACTATCAGCGGTAACATCCTTACCATTACGGGCACAGGAAATGTAACGGTGGCGGCTACACAAAGCGGCGACACAGATTACGATCCGGCAACCATTGTCACAGGCGGGTTTACCGTTTTGAAAAAATCATTATTTGTAAATGCAGATAACAAACAGCGGTTATATGGAGAAAATAATCCTGCATTAACCTATACCTACAATGGGCTGGTGAATGGAGATGATAACAGCGTAGTAACAGGCACTCCGCTGCTTAGTACCACGGCAGATGCCAGCAGTGCGCCGGGTGGTTACCCGATCCAGGTGACCAACGCCGCCTCGCTGAGCGCTGTCAACTATAGCATCATTCCTGTAAACGGACTGCTGACGGTAACAACGGCGCCTCAAACCATTACCTTCCCGGCAATAGGCAATAAAACCTATGGCAGTGCGCCGGTTACGCTTAACACCAACAGCGATGCAGGTTTGCCTATCACTTATAACGTAGTAAGCGGGCCGGCAACACTCAGTGGTAATGTCCTCACATTCACCGGCGCGGGCGATGTAACTATCACTGCTGATCAGGCAGGTAATGGCAATTACTCGCCGGCGACGCAGGCATCACAAACATTCAGCATTACCAAAGCCACACTAACGGTAACGGCTAATGATAAAAACAGGGTATACAAACAAACTAATCCAACACCGGATTATACTGTTACCGGTTTTGTAAACGGCGAAAACAGCAGTGTAGTAAGTGGTGATGC
>NZ_JBKIXB010000040.1:0-280 GCF_051362515.1 Chitinophaga sp. ARDCPP14
AAAGCCGAAAGGTGTAGCTGATGGCAAACTGGTGAATATTCCAGTACCTGCTATAAATTCGATGGAGTAACGGAGTAGTGAAAGGATCGCGCACTTACGGAATAGTGCGTTAAAGGGTGTAGGTATATTTTTGGTAGGAAAATCCGCCAGAGATGCTGAAGCCTGATAGTACAGCAAAGCTTCGGCCGCGCTGATAGTGTCCCTAATCAGACTTCCAAGAAAAACTTCTAAGGTTCGTTTATAGCAGCCCGTACCGTAAACCGACACAGGTAGTCGAGAT
>NZ_JBKIXB010000041.1:0-266 GCF_051362515.1 Chitinophaga sp. ARDCPP14
TACAACCCCGGACAGAATTGCTTCGATCCGGTTTGGGCTCTTCCCCGTTCGCTCGCCACTACTTAGGGAATCATTATTTATTTTCTTTTCCTGCAGGTACTTAGATGTTTCAGTTCCCTGCGTTGGCTCTCCTTGCGGAGTAATACACCTTCAGTGTACTGGGTTGTCCCATTCGGAAATCTACGGATGTAACGATCGTTTGCATCTCCCCGTAGCTTATCGCAGCTTACCACGTCCTTCGTCGCCTCTTAGATCCTAGGCATCCA
>NZ_JBKIXB010000042.1:0-264 GCF_051362515.1 Chitinophaga sp. ARDCPP14
GTTCGTTTATAGCAGCCCGTACCGTAAACCGACACAGGTAGTCGAGATGAGTATTCTCAGGCGCTCGAGTGATCCGTGGTAAAGGAACTAGGCAAATTGACGCTGTAACTTCGGGATAAGGCGTGCCACAGTGATGTGGCCTCAGTAAAATGGTACAACCAACTGTTTAACAAAAACACAGGGCCCTGCAAAATCGAAAGATGACGTATAGAGCCTGATACCTGCCCGGTGCTGGAAGGTTAAGGAAGGATGTTCGGAGCAATC
>NZ_JBKIXB010000043.1:0-261 GCF_051362515.1 Chitinophaga sp. ARDCPP14
CTTAATAAGTATGGCAGCTACCTACTCTCCCGCATGATATTGCAGTACCATCGGCCATGAGGGGCTTAACTTCTCTGTTCGGAATGGGAAGAGGTGAACACCCTCGGCATAACCACCATAAGATCTTCTTTGCTTTACAGCAAACTAATAAGATAACATATCGGGAAAGTTGTATTCTAAGACTCTTTAACGTAATATTTAAAAAATTAAAGCTTACGGGCAATTAGTATTACTCGGCTGCGATGTTACCACCCTTACACC
>NZ_JBKIXB010000045.1:0-255 GCF_051362515.1 Chitinophaga sp. ARDCPP14
TCAAGCACCCTTATACTAATGCGCTCTGCGTACGATTACCAACCGTACTGAGGGTACCTTTGCGAGCCTCCGTTACCTTTTAGGAGGCGACCACCCCAGTCAAACTACCCACCAAACAATGTCTCCCCTTGCAGGGATTAGACTCTAAATAACAGAAGGTTGGTATTTCAACGATGACTCCACAACTCCTGGCGAAGCTGCTTCATAGTCTCCCAACTATCCTACACATCTGGCATTCAAAATCAATGTTAAGTT
>NZ_JBKIXB010000046.1:0-255 GCF_051362515.1 Chitinophaga sp. ARDCPP14
TGCCTAGTTCCTTTACCACGGATCACTCGAGCGCCTGAGAATACTCATCTCGACTACCTGTGTCGGTTTACGGTACGGGCTGCTATAAACGAACCTTAGAAGTTTTTCTTGGAAGTCTGATTAGGGATACTATCAGCGCGGCCGAAGCTTTGCTGTACTATCAGGCTTCAGCAAGTCTGGCGGATTTTCCTACCAAACCTATACCTACACCCTTTAACGCACTATTCCGTAAGTGCGCGATCCTTTCACTACTCC
>NZ_JBKIXB010000047.1:0-255 GCF_051362515.1 Chitinophaga sp. ARDCPP14
CGGTATCTAAGGAGTATTTAGCCTTACCAGATGGTGCTGGCAGTTTCATACAGGATTCCTCCGGTCCCGCACTACTCAGGATACTACACGTCCATCAGAATTTCTGTCTACAGGGCTATCACCTGCTGCGGCTCATCTTTCCAGATGATTCAACTTGATCTGACTTTCTAAAAGTAGTCCTACAACCCCGGACAGAATTGCTTCGATCCGGTTTGGGCTCTTCCCCGTTCGCTCGCCACTACTTAGGGAATCATT
>NZ_JBKIXB010000048.1:0-255 GCF_051362515.1 Chitinophaga sp. ARDCPP14
TCTCAGTGCCCGTGTGACTGGTCGCGCTCTCACGCCAGTTACTGATCGTCGGCTTGGTGAGCCGTTACCTCACCAACTACCTAATCAGACGCACGCCCATCTTTAAGTGATAAATCTTTAAATGCTATCTGATGCCAGATCACATTCTTATGGGGTATTAATCCAAATTTCTCTGGGCTATTCCCCGCTTAAAGGAAGGTTGCGTACGTGTTCCGCACCCGTTTGCCGGTCGCCACCCAGTATTGCTACCTGTGC
>NZ_JBKIXB010000049.1:0-255 GCF_051362515.1 Chitinophaga sp. ARDCPP14
TTCAAATGGAAAAACAGATGAAAGAAAAAGCTATATATTTATGAGAGTTCTTTGAGTGCGCCAGGTTGCGGATGGTAGGTGAGTCCGTGGGGTCTGGGAGTGGGGAGGTATATCGTTATGGGTTTAATGGGAAGGAGAATGATAATGATGTGAAGGGAGAAGGGAATCAGATAGACTACGGCATGCGTGTTTACGACCCACGGATAGGGAAGTTCCTTTCTACAGATCCTCTATCGAAACAATATCCACACTATA
>NZ_JBKIXB010000004.1:0-648565 GCF_051362515.1 Chitinophaga sp. ARDCPP14
TTGCTAAAGCAAGCTGACATTAACTATTTATTCTCTTAAAAAACACCTGATCATCATAATGATTATTAGGCCATCTTTTGGCTAAAACAAAGAAGCTGTCTCAATTAATTATGAGACAGCTTCTTTTTTATGAATTCACTTTTACAGCTGGAGATAAAAACACCGAACCCGCCTGTGACAGCGGGTTCAAGTCAACTAAAACAAACTTTAGCCATTGGGCATCCGGCTATTAGCATACCCAAAAAGTTTCTCCGCAGGAGATAAACTGCGTGGTGGGCAAAGTACGTTCTTTGCTTTTCTCCTGTGGCGCTTTACTAAGGCTGGCAACGGTAATTTTTGTAAGCTTCAGCTTTGAAGTGATTTTCTTTTTCATATTGATACAGATTTAGGTTACTTCAATCTACGATAAGAATCTGTTACCATCAATCACGTAAAAAGGGGATTTATCACTGCTGTGCTCCTTTGCTGATCTTGTTATTAACGATACGGGCGTTGCCGTCGATATCCAGACTACCATTCACTGCTTCGGAAATCACTGCACCTGTATTGCGGGCGGGTGAATTGGGAGCAATGTGCAGGTCAGGTATTGTTGTACTGATAAGTAAAGGATCTGTACCATACACGGAGCTGGCATCGGTGCCGGAAGTGCTTTTCCAGGTATTGAAATCCGTAATGATATTTGTATTGGTACCATTCCAGATCCATTGCGGCGTACCGGTAGTGAAGTAAAGGTTGTTATCGATGACATTACCGGAGCCGGTACCGGTATATTTATGCACAAAGATATCTACCGGCCTCGCATATACGATATTATTACGGATCACGTTATCAAAGCATTGTTCCGTGAGACGGATCTCTCCTTCTATTTCGCCAAAAGCGCCCGGCTCGCGGTCGTTGAACAACAAGGTATTGTTTACCACGTAGCAATTGCGTGTACCGCCGGATGTATAACCGAGGTAGCCGCCGAGATAGATGCCGGTGCGCCAGCAGTTAGACACAAAATTATTCCTGACGATGCAATTGCTGGTGGGATATGCATCATTTTCACTGACGATACCGATGCCGCGGTCGGCTTCATGGATGCGGTTTCTTTCCACGGTAATATTCCGGGCGCCGTCTACATAAATAGCGATAGCGCCGTGACCATGCGTTCCGCCAACGGGGCCGCGTGTCATGTCAATGTTATACAATTCATTTTCGGTGATAAGGCCATTTCTTGCATAGTTCAATGCTGGGTTGGTATTGGCCGCGTAGCCACCGGCTGCATCGATACCAATGTTTTCGGTGTTGTAGATCGTGTTTCTCCTGATCGTAAATCCATCTACATAACCATTGATGGTGAGGTTTTCGCTGTACCCGGTTTTAGTGTCATGAATGATATTATCTTCCACGAGGATGTTCTTCATCACATCGGCGGTGTTGCCGATAATTTCGATGCCATGACCGCTCCTGCCCTGCGATGGTTCCACGTTATGTTCTATGTTATAAATTTTATTTTTCCGGATGATGATATTACTGGCACCTGCGTCTGCTGTAATCCCATTCACATTTGCCCATGCTGCAGTACTTTTCAAATTGCAGATATCAAATCCCTCCAGCACCACATAGCTTGTATTACTGATAGTAACCAGCGCTTCCCTCCCGGTAACGATCATGCCGGTGCCATCAATCACCGCCTTTTCACCGGGATAGGCTTTGAGTGTGATGAGTTTTTCCAGCCGGCCGGCGCGTGGAAAAACCACCCTTTCCCCGTAAGTACCGGCTCTCACCATCACGGTATCGCCGGGAAGCGCCTTTGCCAAAGCGATGTTGATGCTGCGTACCGGTTTGCTGATAGTTCCTGCAGCCGAGTTATCGCCATTAGCGGCAACGTAGTAAGTGTGGGTTTGTGCGGCATCAACGGTAGTAACAGCGGTAGATCCTTTACTACAGGCGCCGGCCAGCATAGCGAATAGAAAAAAATACATGTTCCTGTTTAACATCTTTTTAAAAATAAACGGCGGCAGTAAGTGACCGCCGCCGTGGGTTTGCATATAGTTTATTCTGAAATTATTTTCCTGACCCTGTTATTATTCTTATCCAACACATATACGATCCCATCTTTGTCCACTGCTACGCCCATTGGTGCATTAAACGAGGCGGCAGCGCCGATACCATCTTTAAAACCAGCGCTGTTGCTACCGGCATAGGTAGTCACGTTCCAGGTGTTAGCGGAAATAGCGCGGATACTTTCATCGGCATTAGCGCCGTAACTGCCATTACCAGCCACATATATATTGCCGGTAATGTCTACTGCCAGCCCCCATGGATTTGCGAATCGTGCAGCCGTACCCGTGCCGTTTTCATAACCTGCCACGCCGGTAGCGCCGGCAATAACAGTAGGCTGCCACGTACCCGCTTTAAACTGGATAATAGTATTGCCCGTGTTACTGGATATGTAAAGATTGCCGGCTTTGTCGAAGTCCATACCACCTGGCGCCGTAACGCCATTAATAATAGCCACACTGCTGCCATCCGGCTTCATTTCAAAAACGCCGCCGCCGCCGGTACTGCAATAATATATTTTGCCGGATGTTTTATCTACTGCAACATTCCAGGGTTCCTGTACTGTACCTCCCAGGGTAGTGGTAGTACCATCCGGTGTAATTTTGCGGATGCTCCAGGTGCCCGGATCCGCGGTATACACATTTCCCTGTGCATCCAGTGCCAGGCCGTATGGAATCTGGAAACGCGCCGCAGCACCTTTGCCATCATCGCTTCCGCTGTTACCGGGGCTGCCGGCCAATACAGTCGCATTTCCTTCGCTGTCTATTTTACGGATACAGGCGTTGCCCGGATCTGCCACATATACGTTCCCGTTATCATCCGCACCAATCCCCATCATCCGGTACCAGCTTTGCCCGTTAAAACTAAACAGTGCGTCAGCGCCTTTTCCGTTGGCAAATCCGGCGGTACCGTTGCCGGCAAGTGTGGTCACTGTTCTGGAAAACACATAGGTAAACGGCGTACCGCTCACCACACTGTCTTTTCCAACTTTCACCACGAGGTTGCCGGTGCCGCATTTCTTCGGCACTATTACCATAATCTGTTTCGTATTGGCGTTCACGATAGCACAACGTTTACCATTGATCGTAACAGTGATATCGGATGTATCAGCAGAGAAATTATCACCTGTAATCAGTACTTCCGTGGTACTGCCGCCGGTAGCGGGAATGAAGTCGGTAAGCAGCACCGGTTGCCCTTCCGCGTGTTTCAGATCGTCGTCTTTTGAACATCCCGCCAACAGGGCAGACATCAGTAAACAACCTTTCAGTATATATGAATTCAGTGGCCTGATCATAGCAGTTAGTTAAGATTTAAATAAAGAAAAAATTACCAGCCCGGGTTTTGCACTAATGCGCGGTCTCTTTCCAGGTCCTGTTGCTGGATAGGGAACATATACATCTTATTATCCCAGTATCTTTTCTGGAAAAGTGTGCGGGTATAAAAACCGGTGAAAGAAAATCCCTGGTCATTATCTTTCGCATTTATATTCATGCCGTAAATCGCCTGGTTTTCCGGTTTACTCATCAGCAACCGGCGGATGAGCGTGTAATAACGATCGCCTTCAAAGCAAAATTCTACTTGTCTTTCTCTCAAAATATATTTCCTCATTTCTTCCTGGTTACCTATGGCACCCGGATATACGGTTTCAATGCCCGGCAGGCCTGCGCGTGTTCTTACCTGGTTAAGGTATTTCACGATATCCGGATTAGCCGGATCATACTCATTTAATGCCTCTACATAGTCGAGTAAAATTTCTGAGTAACGGATAAGGATATACGGAGAACGGTAGGCGTCGGTAGACATGCTGCGGAGGTTATCGTTCGGGCTCAGTAATTTAGCGGGAAGGTAGCCGGTGATGATGTTGCTGCCCATTCCCTGCATGCCTGATTTACCACTGTAGTAAAACTCCTGGCGGCCGGTACCATCTTTATTTTTTTCAGAAGAGAAATAGTTTTTATCATCTACTGATACCGCTGCAATCACCGGGCGGCGGTTGTAAGCGATGTAAGCATAGAACCTTGGTTCACGCTTTGCGTACATGTTCCAGTCGCCTTCCTTATTTTCCCAGTAATGCTCACCATCCTGTGCAGCAAAGCCTGTTTCCACATAGTTGGAAGTAGGGTCCGTAATGGTTTTACCATTGTTCATATAAAAGGCATCCACCACGTTTTGTGTAGCGTTGTACAGGTTGTACCCTGCAGGGCCGGGAGAGGAACAGATGGTATATCCCCAGCGTTGCCAGTTCATGGAAGCAAGGATAATTTCATCATTCCAGGAAGTAAGGAATACATCCCTTACAGAAAGAAACGGATCGAAGGTAGTACCGCCGTTATCGAGGTTGGTAAACAGTTTATACTTGTTGGAATCGATGATCGCTTTTGCTGCCTGTGCGGCGATGCGCCATTTATTTACATCGTAGCCGGCGGGCGCCAGTGGTGTACCATCCTGGTTTTTGAACGCAGCAAGAGCGGGATTACCGTTCCACAAGGGGCTTGCCGCCCACTGTGCAACTTTTGCTTTTACAGCGAGACAGGCGCCACGGGTAGCACGGCCATTATTACCTGAGGAGCTCCATACGAAAGGAAGTCCGGCCGCCGCGCCGTCCATCATTTCATTGATGAACTTTACGCAGGTGTCGAAAGGCGCTCTCGGGTATTTGTTCATGTCTTCATCCTGGCTAACAGTACCGGTGAGCTTCACGAATGGTCCGTATTGTCTTAGCAGCATCCAATAAAAGTAACCACGCAGGAAAAGGTTTTCCGACTTGTATTGCGCTTTCAATTCGTTGCTCAACTGATCTCCAGGCACCTTATCAATATTTTGCTCGAAGATGAAAGATTTCCGGATGGCAGTATAGTAGCCGCCCCAGTTGTAGAAGTACCAATCGGACGCGCTCCAGTTGCCGCCCACCATGTACCTTACCGTGGTACCGGGAATGGAAACAGAGAGTTCATCCGCGGCGCCGATGCCGGCATAGTCGCCGCCAGCCTGGCGGGCGCTGTAGATATTACTCAGGTATGCTTCCGCGTTAGCCCTGGTTTGCCAGATCTGATCTTCAGTGAGAAGGTTATCCGGCTTTTTGTCCAGGTACTTGCTGCAGGATACCAGTGTAATGGCAATGATACCGATGAAAAAAAGTAACAGGTATTTATATCTGGTCATAACAATAATCTTTTTGATCTTGATTAAAACTGTGCTCTTACACCCAGGGTAACGGTTTTCGGATAAGGATACCTTGCCGCGAAATTGCCCAGTTCCGGATCCCATAATTTGAACTTCGTGAACGTGAGCATGTTGGTAGCAGTGGTATATACCTGCAGACTGCTGATGCCTTTGCGTTTCATATCCGGTGTGATAAAGGAGTAGCTGAAGGTGGCCTGTTTCAGGCGCATGAAACTACCGTCTTTAATCCACCAGCTGCTACTTAAATAGTTATTGTCGTTGGTATTAGCTACGGTAAGACGTGGATAGCGCACATTCTGACTGGGATTTTCCGGTGTCCACCTGTTCATCATATCTTCCAATACACTGGCGGAATATTGCCCCATGCCGGCGAAAGGAATAACACCTACGCCATCGGCCCCGGCGCCATTACCGGTCACCCCTGAGCCATTGGCCATAATGCCTACATCTGCCACGCCTGCAAAAACAGCAGAGAGTTCAAATTTCTTATAGCCAAAATTAAAGCCGTAACCGTATGACCAGGTAGGGAAACTGGATTTACCTAAATAGGTTTGGTCGTTACCATCGATCCTGCCATCGTTATTGAGATCCGCATACTTTATATCACCGGGATGCACTACCCTGAACTGTTGCGGGCTTTTCTCCACATCATCCTGACTGGTGAATAACCCGAGGCTCTGGTAGCCTTTGAATTCGCCAAACTTATGTCCTTCCTGTTGTGCATAGGCATACAGGGCTATGGGATTATCTGCGTAGATGATCTTGTTTTTGGCGTAGGTAATATTGCCGAATAAACGAATCGAAATATCTTTTCCGATATGACCGGTATACTCCATGCTGCCATCTATTCCTTTATTCACCATTTCACCGATGTTACCATAGATACTGCTGGAGCCGTATCCTGCAATGGGTGAAATGGATTTGCGGGCAACCAGGATCGCACTTCTTTTATCCTGGAATCCATCTATGATAATATTCAGTTTATTCCACAAACCCACTTCCAGGCCGATATCGGTTTTGGCAGATTTTTCCCAGGTGAGGTTTTCTGTACCGATTACATCTGCATTAACGCCCCCATTATAGGAAGGCGTACCGGAGCTGCCGAAAGACACTCCAGGCGCACCGCTATTATAATAAGTGAGATAACCAAAACGGTTCCCGTCGATCTGGTCGTTACCTGTCATCCCGTAAGACCCGCGGATCTTCAGGAGATTGATCACTTTGGTATAAGGCAGGAAAAAGTTTTCTTTGGAAATCACCCAGCCAACGGAACCCGCCGGGAAGTAACCCCATCTTTTTCCCTGTTCAAAGTTTTCAGATCCGGTGGCGCCCATATTCATTTCTGCCAGGTATTTATCCATATAGGAATAAGTGACCCTTGCTGCAGCGCTCTGGTTACGATAAGGAATGGCTCCCTTTACATCTCCGGCAGAACCCACCAGCCTGTTGCGGATGCTACCTACCAGTAATCCACCGAAATTATGTTTACCAAAGCTATGATCATAGGTGAGGTTACCTTCCAGGTACATCATGCGTTCGCCGGTGGAAGAGGCGCCATAGCCCAGGTAAGTACTGCCTATCCTGCTTTGATTATAAAAGAGACTACCATCTTCGTTTCTGCCGGGCGCATAAAACAGGTCATTTACACCGGTTCTGCTGTTATCAAATTCGCTGTAAGTATCAAAAGAAAACCGGGCATTGGCGCTCAGTCCTTCTGTAATTACATCCAGTTTCTGATTAAGGGATAACACGGATTGGATGGAAGGTCTGAATTCTGTGGAGTAGCCAGCGTTTTGCACCAGGTTAAACGGGTTGGCACCACCGTTGTTAACCGGGCCTGCCCATTTACCATCCGGGTAGGATACCGGGAAAGAGATGGGATTGGTAGCGTAAGTGGAATACCAGATAGAACCGGCGGAGTTACCCGGGTAGCGGGTGTTTACCAGCATGGAAGCCAGGTTGAGGGAAAGCAGTGTTGTTTTGGTGACGTTCAGGTCCACGTTACTCCTGAAATCATATCTTTTGAAATTGAGGTTGGGATTGTAGCCGATGTTATTCACTTTGTATTGTCCGTCCTGGTTGTAAAACGACATAGACACATAGTAGCGCATGGCTTCTCCGCCGCCGCTTACATTCACATTGGCGTTTGCCATAGTGGCCCAGTCCTTATAAATAGTTTTGATCCAGTTTACATTTGGATAGATATATGGATCGAGTCCGCTGGCTGTTTTACGGATCAATTCATCAGAGTATACCGGTTCATCGCCGGCATTGGTACGGGCTTCGTTATACAACTTCATATAATTCACGCCGTCCAGCATTTTCGGCATCTGGGTTAGCCCGCTGAAACCCGTTTCTGCTTTAGCGGATACCTTTGGTTTACCGGCCACCCCTCTGCGGGTGGTGATGATCAGTACGCCGTTGGCGCCTTTCGCGCCATACACTGCGGTAGCGGAAGCATCTTTCAGCAGCGAAATACTCTGGATATCTTCCGGATCAATGTTATTAAAAGCGCCGCCGTAGGTGCTGTTTACATCTTCCCTTTGCACGCCATCAACAATGATGAGCGGGGAAACGCTTCCCTGGAAAGTACCGATACCGCGGATGGTGAAGTTGGGATTGTCATAACCCGGTTCCCCTCCGGCGCTCTGCATGGATATTATGCCAGCTACCTTGCCCACCAATGCGTTAGTTAAGGAGCGCACCGGCGTTTGCATATCCGCCATATTTACAGTGGATACAGCGCCCGTTACCGTTACTTTTTTCTGGCTGCCAAAACCTACTACCACCACTTCGTTCAGCTTATCCACCTTTGCGGTTAAGCTTACCTTGAGTGTTTTCTGATTCACCACTTTTACTTCTTCGGGATTCATGCCCATCATCGCCACTTTGATGATGTCATCTTTGTTGGCCGCAATGGAAAATACGCCCATTACATCGGTAACAGTTCCTTTCTTACTGTCTTTTACCGTAATAGTGGCGCCAGGCAGGGGATTTCCATCTACATCCATTACCTGCCCGCGCACCAGCCACTCCGATTGTTTCTCTGCCGCCGCGGTGACCGTGGTTTCCGGCGCCGCTGCTTTCTTGTCGAGTACAATGCGGTTACGCTGCAATACGTAGCTGATATTTTTATCTTTAAAAATAAAAGCCAGTACTTCCTCCAGTTTTGCCTGCTGGAAGTTGAGCGACATTTTTTCCCCATCGTTCAGCAGTTGATTGCTGTACACCAGGGTAAGCCCTGTTTGTTTTTTGATGGCCCGGAAGATCTGCAGGAGGGTTACCTCATTACCGGTAACCGTGACGATTGACTGCAGTGAAGGCGGCGGTGTTTGCGCCTTCACGCTCGAAAAGGAAGTGCATATAAGGGCACAGAGCACCAACATGCGCACTACGTTTCGCATAGCCAGCTGGCAGTGGCGTATACTTTTTCTCATTCGGGAATGTTTACAAGTTAAAATGATGGTACAGCAAATCACCGTAGCAAATGCTTTCATCACAACTACATCGTTTTTCAGAAAACGGGTGACAAGGAGTAGTAAAAATATTTTTTGAGAGAAGAAAAATCTATCTCAGGGTAATTTCATTACCTGATAAATGGTATTCGATATGGGCAGTTGTTTTAAGATCGGATAAGAAATCCTCCAGCCGGTTACGGTCCATCAGGCCCGTTACCACCTGTCCGGCTTCTTTATTTTTGTCCAATACAAAGCGCATTCCATAGAAGCGGGAAGCGGCGGCGATAAGGGTTGTAAGCGGCATGCGGTGGTAATAGTAAACCCCGTTACGCCAGGATAACACTTCTTCTTCATCAAAGTGGCTGGTAACAAATCCCTGTCCGGCGTTGTAATCGGCCTGGATACCTGGTTGCAGGGTTTGGCGTTCGCCCGTTTTCCCTTTGGTGATGACGCTGCCCTGTACGAGGGCTGTTTTTACTGTTCCCGGCTGATAGGTGTTAATATTAAAAGCTGTTCCCAGTACTTGTACGCTGGTAAGTGCTGTGTGTACAATAAAAGGCTTTTCCGCATTGGCGGCCACCTTAAAATAGGCTTCCCCTTCTACATATATTTCTCTTGCCGCCCTGCCGAAATGAAAAGGAAAACGCAGCCTGGTGGCGGCATTCAGCCACACTTCCGTGCCGTCCGACAAGGTAAGTTTGTAGCTTTCGCCGGCAGGAACGTCGAGGGTATTTAATACGGTATCGGCAGAAGTATATTGCAGGGCGCCGTTGCTGGTGTTCAGCGTGGCGTTGCTAAGTGCGATGGTTTTGGCGCTGCTGTCTTTGCTCAGCTCTACTTTTTCGCCGTTACTCAGCAACAGGCGAACCGGTTGCTTCTGTTGCTGCATGGCTACCGATGGCGAAGTTACCGGTGCTGTGCGGGTAAAGAAATAGTACGTACCGCTGCCTGCCAAGAGCAGTATAGCGGCTGCGGCCAGCCCCTTTTTCAGGTGTATGACCGGGCGGCGTGTTGTTCTTTCTTCCTTAATGCGGTGCAGGGCCGCGTCAGAATCAATCTGCTGAAGATACCTGTCTGTATGAAGAGTCATGCTTTCCTGTTCCAGCTGATCCCACTGCGCTTTGAAGCCGGCATCATGCCGCAGCATTTCCTGGACATACTCCTCCTCTTCTGCGGAGAGTGTTCCCGACAAACGTTGTAGATATAATTCAAATATTTTTTCCTGTGCCTGCTCCATTGTTAACAAAACGCGGGCTAATACCCCTTATTAGTAATTGCATGACGTAATACTTTCAGCCCTCTTTTCAGGTGGGTTTTGAAAGAATTGATACTGATGCCCATTTCATCCGCTGCTTCCTGGTACCGTTTTCCCTGGATATACACCATTTGTATAGCCGATCTTTTTTGTACCGCCATATCGTTGATGGCCGTTAATACCTGTTTATAATAATCCGGTGAAACTTCAGTGTTTACCATACAGGTTTCATCCTGTAACTGGGTGAATGCCACTTTATTTTCCAGTTCCGCCTTTTGCTTTTTAAGATACGTGAGGCAACGGTTTTTGACGGCCTGATGCAGGTATCCCTTGATATCACCTGAAAAATGAAGGTATAATTTTTTGTCCCAAATGTCCAGGAAGAAAGTCTGTACAAGATCATTGGCTTCTGCCTCATTCCGCAGGAACCAATAGGCATTGAGGCAAAGCAGCTTGTGATACTTCATAAATAAAGCATCATATGCTGAAGCATCGCCTTCCTTTAACCGCTGCACCAATACTATGTCTGAAGAATGACTCATGTAACCGGAACCTTATTGGTAATTATTCATTACAGGTAGCTTAAACACATAACATATCTGTAACGCTGCCAAGTGGCAACCTTATTACAGTGACTTTGATTAAATGATCCGGAAGAAATTTATTTCTTCCATTGTTCACGTTGATACTAAAGATTTTGGCTAATTGACTATTAAACTGGAATCAAGGTAAATAATAAAATCGGAAAATTATACGGGCGCGGTAAAAAAATTAAAAGCCCCGGTAAAGGATACCGGAGCTTTGTTTTCATGGGGGTTTCAGTAGATAGCCTATAATTTAAAGAAGATCTTCTTTTTAAACAGCCAGTAGCACAGGCCCCATTCCAGCGCCAGTACTGCAAAGGCGGATAATATTTCCCGGATGCTTTCCGGGATTCCGGCCAGCGCGGTAAATCCTTTTACAAAGATGCCGGTGGTGGGATTTACCCATTGAGCGCCTACCGTTTCAAAGAAGAGGTAAATAAAAATGGCGTTCATACCCACTACGGTGGCTATCCAGGCGTAACGCACATTTTGTTTTACATCTATAATCCAATACAGCAGGGCCATTACCAGCATTACCCATCCCCCGGAAGCCAGTGTAAAAGAGGCAGTGGCAATCCGTTTGATGATCGGCGTGATGCCTGCCAGGTCCAGTCCGAAGCCGGTGACAAGCCCTATCAGCCCTGCGATCACCAGGATCTTTATTTTCTGCGCCCGCGGCCGGTCGCTGATCAGTAACTTCCCGGCCAGCGCGCCCCAGATGGTATGCGCGGCGGTGGGGATAAAGTTAATGGTCACCCATCCGTCAGGGTTGATCTTACCCATCAGCACAGTATCCATAAAAGCTCCGAAGTTATGACCTTGTATAAATGGCTCTTCGAAACCGGGCAATAAAACAAACCGGTACATTAAATCAGTTGCCAGCAACAGTAAAAGGCTTATGGCCAGCTGGAAACCAAAGGAACGGCGTATGATAAGGTAAGCGATCAGGGTGGTTACAGATAACTGCGTGAGCACATTCCATAACTCCCATACTAACCTTCCTGCATATACGCAATGGAGGGCAGTACCAAATATAAACAACTTTAAACAACGCAGGGCAATATGCCGGAAATTTTGTGACCAGGTAATACCCTTTTGCGTTTTATAATAGTAAGAGATGAACATCGCAGCACCGGCCATTGTCATAAAAGCAGGTTGCACCAGGTCCCAGGCCCGTAGCCCGTTCCAGGGGTGGTGAAAAAACTGCGTTATCAGACTGCCGGCTACCCCCGTGGGGTGTAAATGTGCTATCGACTCATAGATGCGAGCGCTTTCTCCGGCCAGGAGAATCATAATAAGGCCACGCATCACATCCAGGGAAATCAATCGTTGACTGACATTGGTTGTTTGGCTCATTGTCCTGTTTGTAGGCTTAAATTAATAATTTATTCCGGCATATTTAATAAAAAAGCGGCAGCGCCTTCATCGGGGATGGTGCCCAGCTGTGTGGACCAATCGCTGGAAGTGGCCACCATGCCCAGCCGTATAGCCGTTCCCGTAAAGCCCTTTATTTTTGAGCGGTCCAGTTTTCCTTCAAAACGGATGGTCCCCCCTTCTTCTTTAATGGTGCCCATCGTAAAGAAATCCGTTCCTGATTGTACATCGAAACTGAAGCTGGTTTGCGGTCCGTTATGATAATACATCGCCATCGGGATAGGCGCCGTGTTCTGATTGAGCAGCAGCTGCCCCTCCAGCAATACATCGTAAGCCGCGCCGGTAAACAGGGAAGTGATCAGGCCCGTGGCGTCACTGTTGTCGCTGTCGATATACACGTCGAAAATAGCGCCATCGGCCAGTTTACCGCTCATCTCTCCATAGAAATACATAAACTGTCCGTCGTAATCGAATTTCAGCTTTTTGAAAACGCCGCCTGCCGGACCGGCAGTGATCACATTCTGGCTGATGGTATCCCAGTCGGCCAGGCTGTTATCAGTGAGTTTCACCGGTGAGGTTTTGGAGATCCGGATCACGGTAGACCCTTCCGCGGTAACCCCTGCAGCGGAAGTGGCGTACAGGGTTGGCACATATTTACCCTTACCCTGGTAGGTATGCACCGGGCTTTGCTCGGTGGAATTAGTACCATCGCCGAAGTCCCATTTCCAGGAGGTAGCACCGGTAGTAGTGTTATTAAAAGATACCTGGTTCCCTTCTACTTCAATGGTATATACTACCAGCGGCGCCGGGTTGGTATCGTCTTTTTTACAGGCGGAAGCTGCGCACAGCAGCATAAATATATAGAGCAGTTGCTTTTGCATAATCAGGTGGTTTTAAGGATTCTGTACGCACAGTTTATTGGTTTCTATTTCATCGATGGGGATGTAATAGATGATCTTCGGATTATCAGGCTGCACTACCATGCCGGCATAACCGGAAGGATTTACCGCCAGGTTGATATCCGATTCTTTCAGGCCCGGTAAATGATACCCCCAGTAGGTTCTGTTCATGGGCTTCTTATTGCGGTACACATCATAGGCGCGGTGACCTTCAAAGGCGAGTTCCAGTCTCCTTTCCTTTAGCACCACATCCAGTGCGGTTTTCCCGGCAGGCAACTGTTGATGATACAATGCACCCGACAAGCCGCGGTTGGTGCGGATCATATCCAGGTCGTCGAGCGCCGCGGCTGTTTTGCCCGCTTTGGCTTCGGCTTCCGCCCTGTTCAGGTACATTTCCGCAAGGCGGAAAAGAATGGGTGAGCTCAGCGTAGGACTTCCCCCCTGACCAGAGAATTTGGAGATATAGTAGATATCGATGCCATTCTTTTGCTGCAATACGCCATTGTCATCTTTCAGGGGTATAATATATTTCCAGCGTACATCCTCCGGGTTAGCGGACATGGTATCCCTCAGCGACGCGGACGCAAATTCCTCTCCCCAGCCGGAGTTACCGTTGGAATAGATCATAGAGGCGATAGAACCAAACTTACCGTAGTCGTCCAGTTGCGTAAAGGCCACACAGAAAATGGTTTCAGTACCGGCGGCTGCGTTGGCAAACAGATCGGGATAAGTAGCGGAGGTAGCCAGTGAATAGCGGCCGGATGAAATTACCTGCGATGCGAAGTAAGTGGTGCTGTCGTTGTTCCCTTCATACAGGTATGCCCGGGAAAGCAGTGCCCATGCCGCTTCGCGGGAAGCGTACTGTGATCCCCTGCTTTGCGACATCAGTTCCGCTCCTTTCCTGGCGTCTGCAATGATCTGTGCATATACTTCTCCTACGCTGGCCCGTGCCTTTTGTGCAGGATCGCTGGTAGAAGTACGCAGGATTACACCGGGAGCGCCGGGGTTCTGTGCGTATGGCATGGCGAATAATTTCACCAGGTTAAAATGACTGAAAGCTCGCAGAAAGTAGCATTCACCCAACATCTGTTGCGTGGTAGCATCAGGATTGGCCTGCTTTTCCACCGCTTCAATAACGGTGTTGGCGTCGTTGATAATTTTATAGGAAATATACCAGAAATAGCGTGTATTCGTTTGCGTTGGCGAGTGGCCAAGTGAGAAACTATAAAACAGGGGATCTTCTGTTGTTTGTCCGCATACAATATCATCGCTGGCAAAATCCGACAACTGGAAATACTGCCGCAGGTACATATTGTTATCATCGGTGGTACCATTAAACGGCACGTGATCTTTCAGCAGTGAATATGCTCCGTTCACGGCATTTTTCAGCCCTTCGGGAGAACCTGTAATGGTTTCTGTGGTGAGGGCATCGCTTGGATTCACATCTTTCATACAACCTGTTTGCCATAACAACACAGGCAGTAGTATTAATATTATAATCGCTGATCTCATGACAGGCATTTTAGAATCTGAAATTAATGTTGAACAGGTACTGGCGGTTGTTGGGATACTTGAAATCCGAAACGCCCGGCATCACCTGTGATCCGGGTGTGATGGTAGTTTGCGGATCCTGTCCCAGGAAATTGGTGAACGTATGCACGTTATCGGCGGTGAAGCCAACGGTTACACCATCGAGGCGCCACCTGTTTACCAATGCTTTTGGCAGTTCGTAACTCAGACTGATGTTACGCAATGCCCAGAAACTGCCGTCTTTCAAAAAGCGTGTAGACGTTTGCGTGCTGTTGGCAGAATTCTGCGGACTGGGCTCCGTGGCATTGTCGCCGGGCTTTGCCCAGGTACTGCTGCCTTTGGGCAGGTTCACCTGGTTATAGTAAGGTTCGTTGCCATCATTTTCCACAAAGCGAAGGTTATTACTGTATACTTTGTTGCCGGAAAGGAAATAGATATTTGCGCTTAAAGAGATACCGCTATAGGTAAAGGTGTTGGTCATACCTCCCTGGAACTTCGGCAGCGCGGAGCCTACCTCCTGGTAGGTGGCGCTGGCATAATCCGAGGTTGATGACCTGCTGCCATCTTTATCCACCACTTCCCACAGAGGTGCGCCGGTTTGTTTATCTACCCCTAACCACTTGGGCATATAAAATTCATACAGGTTACCGCCATTGCGGTAGATCTGTGAAATACTCCAGGTAGATTGTGTGTTGATGATACTGGCCGGGAATTTTTGCAGCTTGTTAGTGTTGAAGTTGATATTAAAATCGGTGCTCCATTGGAATTTCCGGCCGCGGATATTCACCGAGCTGATGCCTAGTTCCACACCGTTATTCACCAGCTCCCCTACGTTCTGCCAACGTGTTTCAAAGCCAACCGACAGTGGTTGTGATACCTGCAGCAGCAGGTTTTTGGTGATATTGTTATACACATCCACACTCAGGTCAATACGCTTAAACAACCCGATATCGATACCGCCGTTCCACTGGTATTTGCTTTCCCACGTGAGATCCGGGCTGGGCAGCTGTGATGGTGTTGCCGCTATTTGTCCGTTGTACTGACTAGCCAGTGAAAACAACGCCAGGTAGCGCGATGACCCTATGTCCTGTGTACCGGTAACGCCGTAACTGGCGCGGAGTTTCAGATTAGTGAACACCGCATTATCTTTCAGAAAATCTTCATTACTCATTAACCATGCGGCAGAAACAGATGGGAAAGATGCCCAGCGGTTACCGGATGGGAAATTGGAAGAGCCATCCACACGGAATGATCCTGTGAGGAAATATTTATCCAGGTAACTGTAGTTTACCTGTGAGATGAACGACTGTATAATGGCTTCATTGATACTACCATTCACGATCTGGCTGTTAGCTACTACGTTCAGCACTTTTAACCCGGCGGGCAGTCCTTTCCCGGAGGCGCCCAGCACGTCAGTATTGCTGCCTTCAAACGCTACGCCCGCGAGGCCGCTGATGCGGTGATCGCCCATACGGAAATCTACTTTCAGCAGGTTGTTGGAGATGTATCCATAGTTAAGTGTACTGAATTCACTGAGGTAACCGGTACTATGGTATTGCCCCGCCACATCCGGCGAATACCAGGTTTTATTTTTATTGTATCCCAGCGAAAGCCGGTTAGTACTGGTAAAGGTGAGCCAGTCGGTGATACCGATGTTAAGCCCCATGTCATAATTCACATCAAAATTTTTGTAGGGATGCTCTGAATTATTAATGGTGTGAATAGGATTTACCTTATCGCGTGACCACCATTTGAAGGGCGAGTTACCATCTACATACAATGCTTTACCGGAGCTGTCGTACGGGTTATCCCAGGGCATGTTGAGATAAGCATAATACATATCGTTGTAGTCGTATGTTTTACCAAAGGAGCCGCTGAGGTTGATGTTGTTGGTTAAGCTGATACGTTTAGTGAAGTGGTAGGTAGAATTGGCTCTCAGGTTTACGCGCTGGTAGTTGGTATTCATAAAAGTTCCTTTCTCGTTGTAATAAGAGAGGCCCAGGTAGTAGTCTGATTTTTCCGACTTGCCACTGGCGGAGAGATATATGTTCTGCATGGGTGCGCGTTGGAACATATCGGTTAACCAGTTGTAGTTCTGGTTGCGCAGGTCGAGCGGCCGCTCATTATAAAATTTCAGCAGGTCTATTTTGTAGGAGTTGTTGGAAGCGCCGGGAATATAGTCGCGGTAATATTCTTTCTGGCGTTCATACAATTCGCTGCCGTTCATCATGTCCATGGTGCCAAAGTCGGGTGTGCGGAAGCCGGTGGTTACTTTTGCCTGGAACTGTATTTTACCCGAGGCGGCTCTTTTGGTGGTGATGATGATCACACCTGCGTTGGCCTGCGAGCCGTACATGGCAGTGGCGCCGGCATCTTTAAGCACCGTTACGCTTTCAATATCGTTGGGGTCGTAGTTGCCGCCAATGATACCATCCACTACTACGAGCGGGCTTTGCGACGCGTTGACCGAAGAAATGCCGCGCATGCGGATTTCTGCTGCGGCGCCGGGCACACCGGAACTGCTTACCACCTGGAGGCCGGCTACTTTGCCTTGCAGCATAGTACCTACATCGTTGGTGGTAACGTCTTTCAGTTTTGCGGCGTCTACAACGGTAACGGCGCTGGTTAATTCGCTTTTCTTTTTATCGGAGTAGCCTACTACCACTACCTGGTCCAGCTGACTGTTGGCGGTTCGCAGGGTTACCTGCATGCCGTTGCGGGCGGGCAGTTCCTGTTTATCATAGCCGGTGAAAGTGAATACCAGTATTTCGCCGGCGTTGGCGGCTACAGTGAATTGCCCGCCGGCATTGGTAGCGTTGCCCCTGCTGGTGCCTTTTACGATTACGGTAGCGCCGGGGAGTAGTGTGCCGTCAGGGCCACGTACTATACCGGTAATACGGCCAGTGGTATCCACTGGCAGCGGCGGGGGATCGGACTTTGGGCGGATAACGAATACGCCGTTGTTGATAGAAAACGTTACCGGCTGGTGTTGCAGGCATTGCTCCAATACCGATTGCACGGAGGCGCTGCTTACCTGTAAGGTAACCGGGGTGGTATTTTTGAGGGCGGATTCATTGTATACGATGGTAGCCCCCGATTGCAGGATTATTTCTGCAAATACTTTCTGTAACGGCATATTTTTCACAGAGAGGGTAACCTGTTGTGAAAAACTCCTGGCGCTTACATGTAGGCAGGCGATCAGGATAAGCCAGGTGGTCATTTTCATAACCCGCAAAATTTTGGTTAATAAAAGTCCCTTTGGGAGAAATGGTATCTCCTTAAATTTTAAATGCATACTTTTAATAAGGTTTAGAATTCTTAAATGATCGTCGCTGATCTTACAGGATGCTGAGCTGCTGCCGGGGGTGTGTCACCACCTCCGGCTTTTTTCATTGTTCAATGTGTTACTTCATATGCTTTTTTTACAGGTTTTACGGTAATACCACTACTTTATTTCCATCTGTTTTAAAGTGATTAGTTCCGTTTTCTTCTAACACGCGCAATACGGCTGACAAATTAAGATTCCGGCTGATTCCGCCACCATACAGTTCTTTACCGGGTGGGGACTGATACACAATTTCCACATCATACCAGCGGGCAATTTCCCGCAGTATGGTTGGCAGGTCCATATTATTAAATACAAAGAGTCCGTTTTTCCAGGCCATAATTTTATTGACGTCGGCATCGCGAACGGTGAGCTGGTGGCCTGACAGGGCCAGCACGGCCTGCTGACCGGGATGCAGGATCTTATCCTGTACTTTTATTTTTCCATCCACCAGGGTAGCGTTGATCGTAGGTTCATCGGGGTAGGCCATCATATCGAAGCGGGTGCCCAGCACCAGCACTTCCATTTCATTGGCCTGTACTTTAAAGGGTTGTGCGGCGTCGGCGGCAATTTCAAAGTAGGCTTGTCCCTGCAGGATCACTTTCCGTTCTGCTCCCTGGAAACTTGTAGGGTAACGCAGGGAAGTGGCGGAGTTGAGCCATACCCTGGTACCGTCCGGCAATACCAGCTGGAATTGGCCACCACGGGGCACGGTGAGGGTATTATACACCACTTCGCCGGTGGCATCACCTGCCTGGTAGGCCAGTTGTCCTTTTTCTTTTTTGATGATGTTTGCGCCGCCTTGTTTACCGAGGGCGCCATTGGCTGCGTCATCGAGCGTGATAGTGCTGCCATCGGCCAGGGTAAGCATGGCTTTTTGGTTGGCCGGCGCTTTATCTGTTGCGGTGGCGTTATCCGCCATCATATTTTTTTGTGGAGATGGATACCGGTGCTGCCACCCTATTTTCCCGGCTACTGCTACCAGCGCCAGCAGGGCCGCCGCAGCGGCATAACGCCAGAAGGGGATCTTTTTCACTTTGGGCGCCTGCATCACCGGCTTCAACCTGTTCAGCAGCCGCTGTTCCAGCATCCGTCGGTCTTCCCCTGGCTCCACTGGCAGCTGCACTTCGCTGTCGTCGAAGCTATCATACCACTCGTGAAGCGCTTCCACTTCTTCGGGTGAAGCATTGCCTTTCAGGTAACGTTGGATCAGGTCTTTTAGGTGCTGCATAATAACAGAGTACAGAAATTCTGCTGTTACCCTTAGTTGTTTTTAGATTTTTTTTCAGAAGAAGAAAGAAAGATAGGGATACACGTCTTTCAGGCGAACGCGCAGGTGTTTCAGGGCCTTTGTCAGATGGGCTTCCACCGTTTTTTCCGACAGTTGCAGGGCGGCGGCGATTTCTTTATTGCTGTACTGATCGCGGCGGCTGTATAAAAATACGAGGCGGCATTTTTCGGGGAGGTGGGCGATTTCCTGTCCCAGCCGCTCCTGGAGGCGGCAATAATCCAGGTGGTCCATATCGGGGTTTTGCACCAGTTGCTGCGCCATATCAGCCGTATCCAGCGGATGATCCGGCAATAAACGGCTGATCTGCCGGAACACGGCATACCGGGTAGCTGTAGCCAGGTACCCGGAAAGATGGCGGATATCCAGCTCCCCTTTTCGTACCCACAGGCTGGCCAGTACTTCCTGCACTACATCTTCCGCTGCAGCGCGGGTACGCAGGCGGTTGTATGCAATAGCATACAGTTTCTCCCAATAACGATGAAATATTTCGGTATACGCCGATTCATCGGATTGCCGTAGTCTTTGTAATAGCGCTATGTCACTTTGTTCCTCCACGTGTGGTAATTGGTTGATATCCGGGTGCGCTATAAAAATAAGTAAAATGCGGCGGATTTTGTCTTTATCAGGATTACGCTGATTATACTGATTAGTTTGATTTTTACTTTTGGATTTTTTTTAGATTTTTAGATTAATAACATTAAGGGAGATAAAAGCGAATATATCCGCTTATATCTCCCTTAATCCTTTATAAAATCACAAAAGTAAAAATCAAACTAATCAGTATAATCAGCGTAATCCTGAGAAAGACAACCTCCGCGTGATCGCCGAAGGCGATCCTCGCTAGAGGGCGTGTACGCTCGCTCCCCAGCGGCGATCGGGCGAGCGCCCCATTTCCAGCTCCAGTGTACCGCCCTGCATGAGTTGCTGGTGGGTGAAAAAGGGAGAGGTAAGTACTTCTCCGTTCAGGCGGGCGCTTTGGATATATTTATTGGTATCCGAACAGTGGTTGGCAATAATGGTGAAGCGGCGGTTTTCCGGAAGGGTAATGGTGATCCTGCTGAATATGGGACTGCCGATGGTATAGATGGGGATACCGGGCGTAACGGGGTAAAAGCCCATAGAGGCAAACACTACAAAGGCGCTCATGCCGCCGCCATCTTCGTCGCCGGGGATACCGAATACATTGTCTTTAAACCAGAGGTCCAGTAAAAAGCGGACGCGCTTCTGCGTTTTCCAGGGGGCGCCGGCATAATTATACAGCCAGGGAATGTGAAAGCCGGGTTCGTTGCCCATAGAAAATTGTCCCACGAGGCCAGTGGCATCCGGGAACTTGTGCCATAGTTCATAACGGGGCATGCCGGGATCTTTGCGGAACAGTTCATCCAACCTGGCTTCAAAACGTTTTTCGCCGCCCATTAAACTGATGAGCGCAGGGAGGTTATGTTGCACCTGCCAGAGATAGGTCCAGCCGTTGTTTTCATCGTAATAGTCGCGGCCACCAGGCCCGCCGTCGAAAGCGGGATCTATATTGATCCAGTTGCCGGCAGCATCCTTTGGCATAAAAAAGCCATTGCCCGGGTTCCAGAGGTGGCGGTAATTTTCGCCGCGCGCAGCAAACAGCCGGGCATCGGCATCCTGCTTTAATGCCGCTGCGAATTGCGACAAGGCCCAGTCATCGTAACTATGCCCTAACGTAACGGCTACCGCCTGCCGCTTTTCAAAAGGATGTACGGTGTTGACGGTTTCACTGTCGCCGGGTGATAAAGCAGGATAATATCCGTGGGTGTAATAAAAAGAATCGAGCGGACCATTGGGTCCATTGCGCCAGGGCAGCATGGTAGCCATCAATGCGTTCTTCTTCATCCCGGCGTATGCTGTATCCGGGTCTGTTAACGGAATGCCTTTGCGCAGGGCATCGAGGAAAACAATGGTGCTGTGAAACCCGTTCATACAGGGATGATCGCCATACAACCGGGGAAAGGTCGGCATCCAGCCACTTTGCCGGTACATTTCCGTATAGGACTGCAGCATGTCGGCTTCCTGTTGCGGGTGGAGGATCATGCGAAGGGGATGCAGCGCCTGGTAGGTATCCCAGGTGGCGTCATCTACATAAAACGGGCGGGTAGTATGATTTACTTTTTTATTATACCCGCTGTAGTAAAGCGTATCTTCTGCGATATCCACCATCCGCTCGTGGCAGCGGTACAGGGCTGTATAAAAAGAGCGGCGCTGCGCTGTGGTGCCCCCTTCTACCCTGATCTGATCGGTTATTGCCTTCCATCGCTGCTGAGCATTATTTTGTACTGCGGTGAAATTCCTGTTACCTATCTCCCGTTTAAAACTATTTTCCGCACTCGCCATGCTAACATAAGAAATGGCGTACTTCAGGGTAATGATGTCAGTGGTGGTATCCGGGAAGGAAAGGTATTGCAGTGTATCCGTGAGCGTTATAACGTTAACGGGCGTATTAAATTCTCCATACAAGTATACCGGTACATCATCATGATAAAATGTTTGTGCAGTAAGGGAGGTTCCGTTGGTGTGATACCCGGCGCTATCGAGCAATAAATATTTCCGCATGCCGGCAAGATAGGTAAAACGATAGATCCCTGTTTTACTTCCTGGCGTGAACTCCACAGTGGTATTGCTTTCCAGCAAATCGGCGTGATAATACCAGGGGTGAATAATTTCCCGGTCGTAGGTTTGTTTTTGTTGCCAGGCGGCGGGTGTAAGTTTACCGGTAGCAGGTTGTACAACAAACAAAGGCCCGCTGTTGTGTGCGGCCACCTGCAATGGAAATCCGCTGACCTGATCATCGGTGTGATCTTTCCTCAACGGGTATACGCGGATCATTTGATTGGGCAGCTGCATCACAGGCCTGGTCGGCTGCAATAACGTGGAAATATTGCCGATAGTAGGGTCGATATACTGTTCTGTACTAATTTGCGGGTTGGTGCTGCAACCATATAGAAACAGTAAGGCGATTACCGGCAGGTAACAGAAAGGTGACTGCATAGAATGCCTGTTCATAACACGGGCCCGCATCAGCAGGCCCGTGTTGATAAAAAAGAGGTGATTATTTACGGTATTCCACCGTAGCCATTACGGGGAAGTGATCTGACGGCTCCCTGGCAATATATTTTGACATACGCACTTCTTTGGGGAAGTTGGCGTTTGCCTCAGGAGTGGCGCCCTCCGGGCGTTTGCTGCGATAGGTATCGGTAAGGATACCATAACGGCTCACTTTAAACTGTTTGGTCAGAAAAATATGATCGATACGACTGTCCGTTTTGCTGTCGGTTTTAAAGCTGTTGAAGGTACCGTTCAGCGCGTAGCGGATGGCGGTGGTTTCATATGCGTCTTCCAAAACACCGGAGGTGTGCAGTACTGCATACGAATCACTGGTTTGGTCTACGTTGAAATCGCCGGTAAGGATCACCGGTTTGTTACCGGTCATCTCTTTTATTTTTGCAAGGATCAGTTTTGCACTTTCTGAGCGGGCAACCACACCCACATGATCCATGTGGAGGTTAAAGAAATAAAAGGTAAATCCTGTTTTAATTTCTTTAAACTCGCCCCAGGAGCAAATCCTGGGCAGCACAGCATCCCATCCTTTATTGGGCCGGTCGGTAATGGTGGACATCCAGAAATCACCTTTTTTCAGCAGTTTGAATTTCGATGTTTTATAGAAGATAGCCGAGTATTCTCCTTTTGTTTTGCCATCGTCGCGGCCTATGCCGATATAATCGTAACCGGGCAGGCTGTTTTTCACATCTTCCAGCTGGTGGTATAAACATTCCTGGGTACCAAAAATGTCAAAGTCGTGGAACGCAATCAGCGAGGCGATCACCGGGAACCGCTGTTTCCAGCCATTGCCTGCAATGGAATCGTCTTTGTTGTTATCATTGCGCATATTGTAGGTGGCTACATTAAACTTTTGCGCTTTTACCCCGTAGGAGAAAATGACTACACAGGCCATTACCAGCATTATGCTTTTCTTCATCTGTTGCTATTTATACGGTTATCAATACTACTCTTCCCAGCCTGGATTCTGCAGCAGGTTTGGATTGAGCTGAAGGTCGTTGTAAGGAATGGGATACAGGTACTTGCGTTCCAGCCATTCTTTTGGTACGTTATCCAGCCAATGCAGTTCACCGTAAGTGCCATGCGACAGCTGCTGTGGATTTACTCCGCTACCCAGTTGAGGAGATACGTTGATATAGGTAACTCCCTTTACAGGATTGGCCGGCATCGTTTGATAGAAGCAAACATCCAATACGCCATCGCTGTCGAGATCCATCGGCACATTCAGCGCCGGCACGTACATACCGTTCCAGGAACCAGTGAGCAACGGCGCCTGTCTCCATCTTACCAGGTCATAAAAACGGAAGCCTTCCAGTACCAGCTCTATGCCTCTTTCCCGCCTGATTTCCAGCAGGGAAGGATCGGTAATATCGTTAAAATAATTGCTTTTTAAATAGCTATCAATGACCACCGGTTTACTGGCAATACCACCGGTAATACCGGCACGGGCACGCAGTGCGCCTACGGTTATTTTCCAGTCATCATCGCTGAGCAGCTTCAGTTCTGCGCGGGCCTCCGCATAGTTCAGCAGGATTTCCGCATAGCGCATGAGGCTAATAGCGTTGATGTTGTTGGTACCATTATCGTAATAAGTGTCGTCCAGGCACCATTTAATAGGCATATAACCTGTATAGGTATACGAAAATACCGGCGGTGCAGACACCACAGTTCCGTTGCTGGTGCGCTTGTATCCCGGCGTGCGGATGGTTTGCTGAAGGCGGTTATCGCGGCCCAGTGTTTCTTTATTAAACGGCAGCGTATCATATCCCGGTGTGCTGGTAAAAGGCGTACCATCCACATTGAGATAAGTGTTCACAAATTTGCGGGTGAAACTAAGCCGGGAGCCATAGGTTGCGCTGGTATACCACCAGTTGGCATCGTTAAAGGCGCCGAGACTGGCATTGGCAATATTGGCCAGCATCACTTCAGCGGTAACCGGCGCCGTGCTGGTAAATAATTGCCGATATGAGGCCGTGGCGCCACCGATCTGGTTCAAACTAAACGCCTTACTATCGATCACCGTTTTAGCGGCGGCGGCAGCGGCGGTCAGGAGACTGTCGGCCCCACCCGCCAAGCCCAGCTGCGTCTGGTATTTGCGGAAGGTGCCTTCAAACAGGCATACGCGCGATTTAAATCCGTACACCACATTTTTAGTGATCTGGCTGCAGGTAGGATCATTGGTGAGCGTAATATTGGCAGCGGCGTAGTCCAGGTCGGCGATCACGGAGTCCATGATCTTTGTACGCGGATCACGGCCTGCATATAACGCGGGATCATCTACTTCAAAGGGTTTACCAATCCAGGGTACATTGCCGAAACGTTTTATTTTATCGAAGTAAAAGTATGCCCTGAAAAAACGGGCCAGTCCGAGGTAGTTATTTCTTATTGCTTCCGGTACGCGCTGATCAGTACAGTTGGCGATAAAATAATTGATGTTGCGCAAATTTTTCCAGTCCCATCCCGTAGCAGTCCTGGAAGTATATCCGCCCTGTCGTAAAAAATCTGGAACGGAATTCACGGCACTGTAATCGGCCATTCCGTCTGCTTTATAGATATCATTGATACCGGGTAGTACGTCGTAGAAAGAGTTAGCATAGAGTTTCAGACCATCGGCACTTCCAAACACGGCGTCTTTAGTGGCGGTGGATACCGGCGATTGATCCAGGTTCTTTGCACAACCGGTCATAAACATCCCTGCTGCCAGTATCAGTGCCGCCCTTTTCCGGAGTAATGCAGTTATATATTGTTGCATAGCTTTTCCTTTTTATTTATCAGAGTGTGATGTTGATCCCGATCGTATAGCTTTTCAAAATGGGATAATTATTACCATTACCGGAACTGTTCTGATCCGTTACAGCATCGGAACGGCGGATACTTTCCACATCAAGGTCGCGGGTAACTTTATACAGCGGCGACCACGACCAGAGGTTTTCCGCGGAGAGATAAACGCGTGCGGACGTCATCCTGGCACGCGATACCAGCGAGTGTGGGAGGTTATAACCCAGCTGCAGGTTTTTGAGCCGTATGTATGCCACATTTTGCAGGTATTTTGATTGCGGCGGGTTTAATTCACCCGCGCCGTTTTGCGCCACATACCCGCGATAGCGTGGGAAGTATGCATCCGGGTTGTCTTCCGACCAGATCTTTCCCTGCTGTGATTTAGGCATAAAGTTATAGGGCCTGTTATACTGTCCCCAGAATACATCTGACTCTGATCCCGGCCACCAATCCTGTTGTAATACACCCTGGAAGAAGGCGCCGATAAAGAAGTTATTCCAGTCGGCGCTCAGGTTGATGCCATAGGTATACCGCGGCAGGGTATCACCGATGATGGTAAGATCTCCATGCTGGCTAAGTGTATTTGCACCATTATTAATATTAGGATCGCCGTCCAGGTTTTTAAACCGGATATCGCCTGGCAGCCATTGTCCGCTGTTGGAGGCTTTAAAGAGGGCCTGTGTTTTGGCGGCCTGGGATACGTTATCTTTTGTCCAGTAGCCATCGTTGGTATAACCCCATATTTCACCGAAGCGCTGCCCCACATAATAATCCGTGAGTTTATTATTGGTGTTGTTGTATTTGGTGATGGTGGCTTTATAATCGGCCATAGAAACGCTTACTGCGTAGTGCAGTGGCTTTGCTGCTACATTAAACTGGTCTTTCCACCCCACAGTTACTTCCCATCCTACTGTTTTCAGGTCGGCATAGTTTCCTTTGGGTACATCTGTACCAAATACAGCGGGAAGTGTTTGTCCTACGGTGAACATATTTTTGGTGATTCTCGTATAGGCGTCCCCGCTAATGGTGAGATGGTCATTGATAGCAGAGAGGTCCAGTCCGAGGTCGCGGGTGGTGGAGGTTTCCCAGGTAAGGCCATCCGGCAGCACCACAGGTTGTGATGTTTGTTGCTGCTTTACACCGTTGATCACGCGGGATGATTGTGTGATGGCCAGTTTTTCCTGGTAGGCGTAGGATGCCACATTACCATTACCCAGGGAACCATAGGATCCTCTTATTTTCAGATCGGAAATAATTTTTGGTGATACTTTCCAGAAAGGTTCCTGTGCTACCCGCCAGCCTGCGGATACGGAGGGGAAGAAAGCATAGCGCTGATCGGAAGGAAATTTCGACGAACCGTCGTAGCGGCCGTTCACTTCCACGAGGTAGCGGTCTTTATATGCATAGTTCAACCGGAAGAATTCACCCATGATGGCCCAGCGGTCGTAGCCGCCGGTGGTGTTTACATTGGTGCCGAGCGCGAGACTGAGATCTTTGGCATCGCTGTACACCAGGCCGTTGCGGGTGGTAGCGAATCCTTTGTAGGTCGACTGCTCATAGTTGAACCCAACGAGGGCTTTAAAGTAATGCACATCTCCCCCAAAACGGTTTTCATATTCACCATACAGATTAGAGGCGAGGTAGAGGGTATTGTAATTGCTCATCATAAGATCGTTGTAGGCGTTGCCCACATAAGCAATTACACCTGGCGCTGCGCTGTAAGGTACGGGTACGCGTAAACGTTTCTGGTTATCGGCGGTATTCTGGAAGGTAAAGTCGCCTTTCAGCCTGAATTTATCTTTATAAATATTTGCTATAAAGCCGGTGGTGTTTCTGAATACCTGTTTGTTCCAGTCGAGTCCGTTTTTACCATAATACATATCCCCTACCGTGTAAGCGGCAGAGGCGGTGAGGGTACCATCCGGGTTGAGCAGCATGGAAGAAGGATGCGCTTCATCGGCCATATTGCGCCAGATACCACCCCCTTCGCCTACGTTGAGCGGGTTGTGATAATCCCTGTTGGAAAATTCTGTATTGTTATACACCTGTAAAAAGGGGAACAGCTGGATGTTTCCTTTTGCGCGCAGGTTATACATTTTATAATCGTCGGTGTTAAAGCGGAACAACCCATCCTGGCCATAATAACGACCCGTGAGGTAGTAGCTGGCTTTACCGCTGCTGCCGGAAACGGTGAGATTCTGGTCTGTAGCGGTGGTATGGTTTTTATATAGCAGGCCGTACCAGTCGGTATTGCCATAATACTCATAGTTACCTGCGGCATTCACGATTGTTTTTGGCAGGGAGGGATCATCCTCATGCGCTTTCAGGGCATCCAGGTATGCTTTGGAGAAGGGTTGTGTTTTATTGATGTTTTGCGGCGACTGGGAATAATCATTCCAGGCGCTCCAGGCCTCATTGAAGTTTTTGGCATATTCGTAACCGTTAGTCACCATATCGGGAACGGTAGTAGGCTTTTTAATAGAGTAATTAGAGGAGTAGCTCACACTCAGCCTGTCTTTCACCGGTGTTTTTGTGGTGATGAGTACCACGCCGAATGCGGCTCTTGCGCCATAAATGGCGGCAGAAGATGCATCTTTTAATACAGTGACGCTGGCCACGTCGGCGGGGTTGAGCATAGCCGGATCCCCTTCTACCCCATCGATAAGGATAAGGGCACTTCCTCCCTGTCCGATAGATGTTGTACCGCGGATATTATAGGCGGGCGACTGGATCGGTTTTCCATCGCCGGGTACCAGGTTGAGGTTGGGGATCATGCCCTGTAACCCCTGACTGAGGTTTGGAAGCGGGCGGTTTTCCAGTACTTTACCGGATACCTGTGCAACGGCCCCGGTAAGATTTGCTTTCTTCTGCGTACCGTATCCTACCACTACCACGTCATTGAGGTTGGATATATTATCTTTTAATACTACCTGGATATTAGTTTGATTACCTACGGCGAGGGTATCCGGTTTGTATCCGACAAAACTGAATATGAGGCGGTCGCCGGCAGTAGCATTGATACTGAAATTACCCTTGGTATCGGTGTTGGTACCGGTGCCCGTGCCCGACAGTTTAATAGACACCCCCAGCAACGGCTGGCCGGCGTCGTCGACCACCCTGCCCTTTACCGGGTGCGATTGCGCAGTGCTTCTGAATGCGTAGCCTAGCAGCAGTAGAATGCATAACCATCTCTTCATGGTGATTCTTTGATTTTGTAGATCAGGAATAATAAAATGTCTGCTGCAAATAAGGAAGTGCGGGTTAACGGGCGGGTTAACTGGTGATTAATGGCGTGAATTAACCCAAAATAAATTATGAAATGCGTGTATAATCGCCTAAATTAACACTAGAAAAGTTTCTTAAACTAAAGTTAACTTTCAGATCGGAGATAATACTTATTTAGCGAGTAATTTGCCACGTTATTGAAAGCCGGTGACCCGCTTTTACCATAGGATAATTGAAAAATTCTTACAGCAATAATTGTAAGGCCGCCAATGTACAGATCTACTCTTTTGTTATTAACGTTACTGACTATTACTATCATCAGCAAAGCCCAGGAAGCTTACGGACTGGAGTTTGCGTGCAAGAATATCCCGCAGGAATCGCGCACTTCCCTTGATCTTTTCCCCGGGCAACCTTTGGTTGTGAAAGATAAATATGCCCTTTCGTTTGACCTGTCTTTCCTTCCTTTTTCTTCTTCCTATTTCGGGTATATTTTCCGGATAACCGATGAAAAGAAACAAAATATTGACCTGATATATAATGTACATACGTATGCGTTTAATGTGGTTACCGGTAATGAATTTTCCGGGATTTCTTTTAAGATAGACCGGGATTCCCTGTACCATCAATGGAATAACATCCGGCTGGACATTAACACCCGTGCGCATACGCTGCTCGTTACTGTAAACGGGAAAGCAGTAAAGAGTATCCGTCACCCGGTTATTTCCGGACACCAGCTGAATATTTGCTTCGGCGCCAATTACCGCAAAACATTCAAAACCTTTGATGTAGCGCCCATGCGGCTCAAGGATGTGAAAATTTCCGCCGGGCAGGAGTTGCTGCACCACTGGCCGCTGGACCAGGTAAGCGGTACGGTTGCAAAAGATGGGTTCACCGGGCAAACTGCCACCATTAAAAACCCCATTTGGCTGCGGCCACAATTCACCGAATGGCAGCTGGCCGACTCCTTTTCTATTAACAGCAATGCCAGTGTAGCGATGAACCCCGCTACTGAAAATGTGTATATCACGGGGAGGGATTCCATATATCAATACAGTTGCAGTTCGCACACATTGGCTGCCAGTACGCTCGGGCAGCCACAAGGCACTCCCGCCGGGATCCGGTCGGCATACGACATTGCGCGGCATCAACTGTACAATTTATTTCCCGACAGGCAACAGGTGGCCCGGTTTGATTCGGGTACCGCCAGCTGGAGTCAGTCTATTGATGCGGATGCAGTAACCAACTACTGGCATTCCAATATTTTCTTCTCCTTATACGACAGCGCCATTTATTCACTGGGCGGATATGGCGACTTCCGCTATAAAAATGAGGTACACCGGTATGATCCTGGTCATCAGAACTGGGATACCGTACATGTAACCGGCGACTTTTTCACGCCACGCTACTTAGCCGCCGCCGGCGCCAACAACGCGGGGGATTCTGTTTATATACTGGGTGGCTACGGCAGTATTACCGGTGACCAGCTGCTGAATCCACATGCGCTGTACGACCTCATGCTGTTTGATGTAAAGCGCAGGACCTTCAAAACTATTTATAAGCTGAAGGAACCGGAAGAACCTTTTGCTTTGGCCGGTAACATGATCATCAACAGCGCGCACCAGGAATATTTTGCACTGACATTTCCCAATGACCGCATGAATTCTTCCCTGCAGCTGATCCGGGGTTCGCTGAAAAACCCTACATATGTTAAAATGGCGGCCAGTTTGCCGTACAATTTCTACGATACCAAATCAGCTGCCTACCTGTTCTATTGCCCACAAAATGATAAGCTGGTAGCCATTACCTTCTTCTCTCCAAAAAATAACATTACAAAGGCAAAAATATATACGCTTAGTTTTTCACCTTACGGCCTTGCTGTAAAAGCCCCCGCCAATGAGCGTATACCCGAATACGTTATGAGGCTGCTGCTGGCAATAGCCATTGGGTTTTCCCTGTTTTTGCTGGCGGCTGGAATTTCTGCTGTAAAAATTAATAAAACAGTAAAGGAAGATGATGAGCCGGTAATGCCCACTGAGCCACAGCAGGAAGCGCCAGCGCCGCCGGTACCGGCAACAACTATCCTTCCCGCGCAACCAGCATCGGCTGTTTATTTATTCGGGCATTTCACGGTACTCGACAAAGAAGGCAACGATATCACCCGGTTATTCAGCCCGCTGCTAAAAGAACTGTTCCTGTTATTATTCCTGCATTCCTTACCGGGTAAAACGGGTATATCTTCCGAAAAAATCAATGAAATACTATGGCCGGGGCGCTCTGTGAAAGATGCCAAAAATAACCGCTCTGTAAATATTGTGAAGCTGAAAAGTATTCTCGATAAAACCGGCGCCTATACGCTCGCAAAAGAAAACGATAAATGGATCTTTCATTTTGACGATCCGCAGATACAGGTTGATCTGGCCGAGTACCTGCACTTATTGTCCGTTATTACAATCGATGGAAGCAATATTCACCGGGTTGCAGACATTGTAAAAAGAGGCGCTTTTTTGCAGGAAACAGAATACCCGTGGCTGGACAAATTCAAAGCGGATATTTCCGCGCAGGCAATTCCGCTGCTGATCCACCACCTGGAGGAACATGCAGCGGAGCCGGAAGAGGTGATCAGTATCTGTGATTGTATTCTCACCTTCGATTCGCTGTGTGAAGAAGCGGTGATGCTAAAATGCAAGGCATTGGTAACGCTGCGGCAGCATGCGTCTGCGAAGAAAATATACACTTCATTTATTGCCGAGTATGAAAGGATTTACGGAGAAACGTTTGAGATAGAATATACGAAGGCGATAGAGCAATATTAAATTAAGAAGGTGTACCATCCGATACACCTTCTTCTTACAACCGTTGGCGGATCACTTTCACCGCATCCCCTCTTTCCAGTTCATTATGCTCCTGCCAGCGGTCCTGCTGCTGTTTTACCAGCTCGTCCGTTTGCCAGGCGAGGAACTTTGCTTCCAGCCGTTCCAGGCATAGCTGTTTATTCTGCAGTTGTGAGCGGCTGTCCATTGCCAGCACCTGTAATCCGCTGGGGCGGTGGATACCACGTACGGCGGTTTCCACTTTATTCACATGCTGACCGCCCGGACCCGCGGCCCGGCAGGTTTCCAGCGTTACGTCTTTCGGATTCCACTGCACCTGTTTTTTGATATCGAATACAGATACGCCCACGAACCAGTTTTTACGTTTGTGAAATTTACGGTAGGGACTTTGTGCAATCCACTGCACCGTACCTTCCCACGATCCGCAAAAAGCCATTACATTTTTCCCCTTGAGCAGCAGCGTAGCAGAAAGCAGGGTACCGTTAATATCTCCTTTGATATTTTCCAATACCTGTATGCTGATGCCTGCTGCGCGGCCTTCCTTTATCATTATTTCCTGCACCTTTGCCACTACCCTGCAACATTCTGCAGGGCCGCGGCCCGAGGTGATCTGTATAATCATTTGTTCCATGTTGTTAGTCTTTATTCATTCTTACAATGGCGGGCATAAACCGGCCCTGTATGTCTACTAATTCCTGTTGTGCGCTGATAACATCTTCAATGTCTTTATACGCCAGCGGGTTTTCTTCCACGCTGCCGCCGATGAGGGTAACACCTGCAGCGGCCAGCATTTTTTTCAAACCGGATACGGTCATGCTTTCTTTGGCCCTTTTGCGGCTCATGGCCCTGCCTGCGCCGTGGGAGGCGGAGTATAAAGCATTGTCCACGCCCTTTCCCATTACGAGGTAGGCTGCAGTGCACATGCTGCCGGGAATGATGCCCATTTCGCCGGCATGAGCCGGGGTAGCGCCTTTGCGGTGAATGATCACGGACTGACCGTTTGCCAGAGTATCTTCCCAGGCAAAGTTGTGGTGATTTTCCACTTTTGCGAGCGACTGCAAACCCAGCGCCTTCATGAGGTTGAGGTGAATGCGGTCGTGGCACGCTTTGGCATAATCACCGGCCAGGTTCATGGCCAGCCAGTATTCCTGCCCCGCTTCGCTGTTGAGATCCAGCCAGGCCAGCTGTTGCGCCGACTTTGGCAGCTTGCAGGTGTCCATAGCGATGCGCGTGTAATGCTGCGCGATGTTAGCGCCCAGGCCACGGCTGCCGGAATGCGACAGCAATGCCAGGTACTTTTTGGGTGGCAGCTGCAAGGCATTGTCTTCCTTCAGTTCTATTAAACCGATTTCCACAAAATGGTTGCCGCTGCCGGAAGAACCTAACTGCCGCGCAGCTTTGGCTTGTAATTTCCGCAACAATTCTGTCGACTGGAACGCTGTGCTGTCGAGCACTTCATGTTCTTGTGGAAATTCCAGGCCGCCTTCCATGCCAAAGTGCGTGTATTCTTTCAACGCCACTTTTACCTGGTGGGAGAAGCGTTTTAAAAAGCTTTCACCTTCATCAAAGATGGTGAGCGCCATTCGGCAGCCAATATCCACGCCTACTGCAAACGGCAGCACGGCATTATCTGTAGCCAGTACGCCGCCGATAGGCAGGCCGTAGCCCGTGTGTGCATCCGGCATGAGGGCGCCCTGTATGGTAACAGGCAAAGACATCGCCGTTTCCATTTGTTGCTTGGCGGAGCGTTCTATTTCTTTGGCGCCGTATACTTTCAGCTGGCCTGTTTTTTCCAGCAGGTCGTACGACTGAAAATTGCATTCCACCGGTTCATCCATAAAGGTATCAGCTATTTTTCCCAGTATTTCGTGGGAGCGATAGCTGGCCGGATCAGCTTTGATGGCGGTTAACAGCGCTATAAGATCTGTCTTCGTTTCGTGTTTGAAATGCTTTGATATAATATTGATGACGAGGCTTCTGGCCTGGTCGTTTGTATAACCTATTTTACTAAGTTCTTTTGTTTTTATACTGCCCATAAAAGGTAATGTATGTGCCGTGATGCGGCTTTTAAAGGCACATCACGGCGGCGCCGGTAACCCGGTGCGGTATTAAATATAAATGAATGTAAATGTTGTTCCGTGCTGGAACACACCTTCCGCTGAAAGGAGAGATAAAGCAAACGGAGGCACTAACGTATCCGTATATACGAAATGTATTTATACAAAAAGTATAAGATCCATACAAGTATTATTCCGGCTTATGTAAAAGGTAAGCAGCAACGTTTGCCTGATCAGGCAAGGAGCGAAAGGAGCGATATGTGGGTACGTTCTGTCATGATTCCTTGTATTTTAAAAAGATGAAGAATAAGGAATTCGGGTGCAAAGATATAGCTATTTTATAAATACAGCCGCATTTTTTTCACATAATAATTTTAGCGCAGATAGTCGCAGATTTTAACATTTCTCCAGCCTATAAAAAAGGGTTTATAACTGTGCATGACGTAAATTTGTATGTACCCGCATTTTTAACCTCCGGAACCCGCTCCGGACGGGCTACATCAACATTATAAAACTTTTTCTTATGGACAAACAGCTCATCCGCAACGCCTATAAAGTGTACTGGCTGGAAAACGGCAAAGCGCCCGTTTCTGTTTATGCGCTCTGCAAACTTGTAGACGTTTCTGAAACCGAATTCTATGAACAATACAGTTCACTGGAAGCGGTAGAAAAAGATATCTGGTTAGCTATCTTCCAACAAACATTGGATCAACTGCATGCAGATGAAATTTATCAGCAATATAATGCGCAGGAAAAATTGCTGGCCTTTTATTTCCTCTGGGTGCAGAAGCTGAAGGAAGACCGGAGTTACCTGTTATTGCAGCGCAAACACTTCCGGTTACCGGACCTGTACCGCAACAAACTGGAAACTTTCCGTCACGCGTTTAACAAGTATGTAAGCGACCTGGTAAAAGAAGGTTATCAATCCAGCGAAATCAAGGAAAGGAAATATATCTCCGACCAGTATGTACATGGTTTCTGGTTACAGGCCCTGTTTGTGCTGAAATACTGGCTGGATGATACCAGCAACCAGTTTGAAATGACCGATGCCGCCATTGAAAAAGCGGTTAACCTGAGCTTCCAGCTGATCAAATCCAATACACTGGATAGTTTGCTGGACTTCGGGAAATTTATTTTTACGCGGAAATAAGCATCATGAAAGAACAATCCAATATTCCCACTTCCAAAGTGGAAAGGGCAGGCAAATTCGTTACGACAGGATTTAAGGTAGGTACCAACTATATCAAACACTACACCCGCAAACTGATGGATCCTTCTACCACCAAAGAAGAGCTTCACCAGGACAATGCCGCGGATATTTACGATACGCTGAGTAACCTGAAAGGCAGCGCACTGAAAGTGGCGCAGATGCTGAGTATGGATAAAGGCATGCTGCCGAAAGCCTATACCGAAAAATTCGCCATGTCGCAATACAGCGCTCCCCCGCTGAGCGGCCCGCTGGTAGTAAATACTTTTGTAAAGACATTGGGGAAATCGCCTTCACAGCTGTACGACCAGTTTGACCTGCAGGCTTCTAACGCCGCCTCCATAGGGCAGGTGCATAAAGCCACCAAAGATGGTAAAAAGCTGGCCGTTAAGATCCAGTATCCCGGCGTAGCCAATAGCGTAAAGTCAGACCTCCGTATTGTGAAACCCTTTGCCATCCGCATTGTGGGCATGAATGAGGTAGACATGGACAAATATTTTGACGAAATAGAAAGTAAGCTGCTGGAGGAAACCGACTACAAACTGGAACTCCGCCGTTCTATGGACCTTTCCAGGGAATGCGCGCATATTCCTAACCTGAAATTTCCCGGTTACTACCCTGAAATGTCGTCGGACCGGATCATTACCATGGACTGGCTGGATGGTCAGCACCTGAAAGAATTCCTGCTGACCACCCCCTCGCAGGAAGTGCGGGATAAAATTGGCCAGGCCCTCTGGGACTTTTACCAGTTCCAGGTACACAGCCTGAAACAGGTGCATGCAGACCCGCATCCCGGCAACTTCCTGATGCGCCCGGATGGCACTGTCGGCATCTTTGATTTTGGTTGTGTAAAGGAAATACCGGAAGATTTCTATGAGAATTACTTCCTGCTGGTTGACAAAGAGGTGTTAAAAGACGAGAAACGCCGGCACCAGATCTATACCAACCTGGAAATGATTCATCCGTCGGACAGCCCCAAAGAGGTGGAATTCTTCTCCGGCCTTTTCCAGCATATGATCGATTTGCTGACCCTCCCCTTTACGCTGGACAACTTTGATTTCGGCAACGAAGTTTATTTTAATGAAATATATGCCTACATGGATGAACTCTACAATATGAAAGAGATCCGTGATTCAAAGGTAGCGCGTGGCTCCAGGCATAGTCTTTATATTAACCGTACCTATTTTGGGTTATACTCCATTCTGAGCGACCTGAAAGCGAATGTGATCACCGGCCCCGCCAGGATACAGGAGCTGATGACCGCCAGGAAAATTGCTTAACAGGCTTTCCGGGGAAAATCCCGGAAAGCTTTGTTCTTTTCCATGTTAGTCGTAGAATTATCACAATTGGTCGCAACTCTGCCTTGATAATTACACAAATCCCCTAATTTGCCGCCATGAAACAGGAATGGTACCAGCAGAAATGGGCAATAATAGCGAGGCATGTCCTCGCATGGCTGATATTCTTCTCTCTCCCCTATTTGTTACATCCTACCAACGAAAAGTACGACCGGGACCGCATGGATGAAAAACAGGCGTGGGCCATGTATCTGTATTTCACGTACCTGATATTGGTGGTGTTCTTTTACCTGAATGCCTGGGTGTTTATACCGAAGCTGGTTTATAAAAAGAAGATCGTCGATTATATCCTTTACATCGTAGGGGTATTTATTTTTATGTGCACCATGCGGTATGGTTTTGAAAAGATATTCCTGAAACCACATAACATAGATATTAAACCCGCCATCCTGTTCACTTTCTTCACTTTTTTCTTCGTACTATCGGCCAGTACTGCCTTCCAGATGATTGTAGATAAAATGAAGCTGGAAAGACAAAGCAGTGCACGGGAAAATGAATTGCTGAAAACGGAATTGTCGCTGCTCCGTTCGCAGGTAAGTCCGCATTTTATGTTTAATGTGCTCAACAACATGGTATCTCTGGCGCGTAAAAAGTCGGATGTGCTGGAACCTTCTCTCATCAAGCTTTCGTCGCTGATGCGTTATATGCTGTACGAAGCGGATGAGGACAAAGTTCCGCTGCAAAAGGAAACAGAATACCTGCAAAGTTATATCGACCTGCAGCAGCAACGTTTCGGGAAAAATGTAACTATCCAGGTATCGCTGGAAACGGGCAACACCTGTTATGAAATAGAGCCGATGCTGCTGATTCCCTTTGTGGAAAACGCTTTTAAACATGGTACCGGCATGATCACCGATGCTACGATAGATATCAGGCTATATACGCGGGATGACAAGTTATTTTTCTCTGTGCAGAACCGGTTCAATAAAGATTCTTCCGAAATAAAAGATAAAACCAGTGGTATAGGTCTTACCAATGTAAAAAGGCGTTTGAATTTGTTATATGGAGATAATTATGTTTTGCATATAGATAAAAAAGATGACTGGTTTATAGTATCCTTGCAATTAAATCTCCACTGATGATGAAATGTATCGCCATAGACGATGAACCGTTAGCGCTGGACCTGCTGGAAGACAATATCAGCATGGTTCCGTACCTGCAGCTCACCGGCAAATGCAACAATGCATTTGAGGCGATGGAGATTTTGCGGCATCAGCCGGTGGACCTCATCTTCCTGGACATCCAGATGCCGGGACTTACGGGGTTACAGTTCCTGGAATCGCTGCCCAATAAACCACTGGTGATACTGATTACCGCTTATGAAAAATATGCCTTGCAAGGCTTCAACCTCGCGGTAACGGATTATCTTGTAAAACCGGTGTCCCTGGAGCGTTTTATCAAAGCCTGTAATAAAGCACAGGAGCTTTTCCTGCTCAAAACAGGTGGAAAAACAGCCCGGGAAGAAGCTGATTTCTTTTTTGTAAACGTAGACTACAGCCTGCTGAAAGTAGTATATTCCGATATCCGGTGGATAGAAGGACTAAAAGACTATGTAAAAATCCACCTGAACAGCAACCCCAAACCGGTTATTACACGCATGAGTATCAAAGGATTAGAGGAGCAGTTACCCGGCTCCAGGTTTGTGCGTGTGCACAAGTCGTATATCGTTTCCATTGCCGCCATCACTGCTATCCGGAAAAACAGTGTATTCCTCGACACGCTGGAATTCCCGGTGGGCGACACCTATCGTGATGCAGTATATGCTATTGCCGGAAAGGCCGGTCAGTGATCCGACAGTTCGTAGCAGTTTTTTCCCCACTCATCTCATTTAATTTATTTTATCCATCTGGCGGGTATACTTTTGCATGATCTGAATTTATATAAAATGCAAAAGATTTATTTGTTTATCACCCTGTTTTTGCTTTCAATGAGTGCTGTAGCTCAGCCTCCCGCAGGCGCCAAAATGCCGATGGGTATGGGAATGAGCGGCCATGTATATGGCAAAATTATTGACCCCGATGGTAAAGCCGTTCCTTATGCTTCCGTAATTATCCTGCAGAACCGTATGGATAGCGCCACAAAAAAAATGAAGGAAAAACTGCTGAAAGGCGTGCTGACCAAAGGCAATGGTGAGTTCAGCCTGGAGGATCTGCCCGGCAGGGGCCCGCTGAAACTGCGGATCACTGCCACCGGGTACAAAACTGTGGAACAAGCGGTGACCTTTCCTCCTTTTGAAAAGGATCTCGGCAATATTAAGCTGGCGGTAAGCACCACCCAGCTGCAAGGCGTTACTGTAGCCGGCACCAAGCCGCTGATGCAGATGGATATCGATAAAAAGGTATTTAACGTGGAGAAAAACATCGTCAGCGCCGGTGGTACCGCGCTGGATGTAATGAAAAACGTGCCTTCTGTAAATGTGGATATCGACGGTAATGTAACCTTGCGTAACAGCGCCCCGCAGCTGTATATCGACGGGCGCCCGACCACCCTCACCCTGGAACAGATTCCGGCGGATGCGATTGAAAACGTAGAAGTGATCACCAATCCTTCTGCCAAATACGATGCGTCCGGGGGTAGTGCCGGTATCCTGAACATTGTGCTGAAAAAGAACCGCAAAACGGGTTACAATGGTAACCTGCGTGCCGGTGTTGATAAACGCGGCGCTGTAAACGGTGGAGCGGACTTTAACCTGCGCCAGGATAAGGTAAATATTTCCGCCAGCGTAATGGGCAACCAGATGAAAGGCCGTACCAATGGTACCACCGAGCGTAACAACTTTGCAGATGAACCGGCCACCAACATCAACCAATATAACGCCAACAAAACAGATGGCGGTTTCGTTTTTGGTAAACTTGGACTCGATTGGTTTGTTACCAACCGTACCACCTTGTCTGTGGCCGGGATCAAGGTGCATGGCTCCATGAATCCTTCTGAAAGGATCGATATTAATACCGACACCCTGAATAAAGCCGGCGATATAAGGTCCTTCAGTCAGCGTAACTCCAGTTCCCATAACAAGTTCAACGCTAACGGCGTGGTATTGGGCATGAAACACCTGTTCCCTAAAGAAGGGGAAGAACTGACCGCCGACTTCAATTATTTTGGCGGAAAGAGCGATAATAACTCCGACTACCGGACCGACCGTTATGCCGGCAGCAACATCAGCGGCAGCGATATACAACAGATCCTGGGTAATGGCGCCATGAGCTTTATGACCATCCAAACGGATTATGTAAAGCCCTTCAATGGTAAATTAAAGCTGGAAACCGGGTTGAGAGCCTCTGTCCGTAAAATTAAGAGCAACTTCAACAACTATATGCTGGACCCGGAAACAAAGGAATATGTACTGATACCTGCCGCCTCCAATAATTATAAAAACAGTGATAATGTATACGCCGCTTATGTAAGCGTATCCAACACCATTGGTAATTTTGGTTATAAAGTAGGTGTACGTGCAGAAAGTTCCAACTACACGGGTGATCTGCTCAACAACGGACAGCATTTCTCCAACAACTACCCGGTAAGCCTGTTCCCATCCCTGTTTTTAAGCCAGAAGCTGAAACACGACCAGGAACTGCAGGTGAGCTACACCCGTCGTATTAACCGGCCTAACTTCTTCCAGCTGATTCCGTTCACCGACTCTACCGATAAGCTGAACATCACAAAAGGTAACCCGGGGCTGGTGCCGGAGTTCACTACTTCACTGGAAATGTCGTACCTGAAAACGCTGAAGGGAAACAATACCATATTGGCATCTCTCTACTACAGGCATACCAACAACCTGATCACCCGTTACCTCACAAAGGAAACCGATCCGGTAAATGGCCAGGAACTGCTGGTGAACACTTATATCAATGCGAATTCCAGCTATTCTGCCGGTGCGGAAGTGACTGCCATGTATAATTTCACCAAATGGTGGAGCGCTACCGCGAATGTGAATCTCTACAATTCGAAGATCAATACAGATAATGTAACGCAATCGCAGGATGCGCTCTGGAGCTGGTTTGGTAAGCTCAACAGCACCTTTAAGCTGCCGGCAAATTTTGAAGTGCAGCTCACAGGCACTTACCAGTCGAAAACCAATCTGCCGGTGAATGACAACAAGAACGTGCAGGCCGGTCCGCCTATGCAGCAGTCGCAGAATGCTTCACAGGGCTACATCGCCTCTTTTTATGGTGTAGATGCCGCCATCAAAAAGAGCTTCCTGAAAAACAATGCGGCTTCGGTGACCTTTAGCATAAATGATATCTTCAGGACACGCTGGTCTGACCAATATTCACAAAGCGATTATTTCACACAGTATTACAGCCGCCTGCGCGACCCGCAGATGATGCGCCTGACATTTGCTTACCGGTTTGGTAAAATTGACGCCAGCTTGTTTAAGAGAAAGAACATGGGTGCAGGCATGCAGGGAATGCAGGAAGTGATTCAGTAAGAAGTTGCTTTAAAGTTTAAAGCACCGGAATGCGAGGGCATTCCGGTGCTTTTTTTTATGGATTCCGGCCGTTCTCCCCCGGATATAGCAAATACACGGCATCACTTTGCCACACTTCCTTCGTATCCACATTCATGGCGGATATTTTGCCTTTGAAGGCCGCGCCGGTGTCGATGTTATGCACATTGCAGGCGATCATGGGGAGTTCCTCACCGTAATTAAGACTAGGGGTATGACCGATATAGATTTCTTTGAACTGCAGCAGTCGTTTTGGATAAAACATAGAGTTCTTCGGAATGCTGCGGTCCATTGCCAGGGCGAGTTCCCACAGGCTTCGGTCCCAATAGAGCATGGGTTCAAACCTTTCATGGGCGGGGCCGTGGGTGGAAGTGAACCCTGCGTGTATATACAACCTGTTTTGGTCATCGATGTAATACATGCGCATGCGGTTCAGAAATTCCTTGTGGCCTTCCAGCGCTGCGGGCGATAATTTATTGAAGCTGTCTACCGTAGCTTTGCCGCCGTTGCGTTGCCATGAGGCTTCGGGCATTATGCCATTCAGCCAGGATTCGCACCAGGCGTCGTGGTTTCCTTTTATAAAAATACAGGTGTGTTGTGATGCCAGTTCCATGAGCCAGGTGATGGTTTCGGCAGACTCAGACCATCCATCTACATAATCACCTAAAAAAATCAGTGTATCGGTTGTTTTCGGCGCGATACGCTCTACCAGCTGTTTGAGGGCTTTCAGCGCACCGTGTATATCACCTATTACGTAGGTTGCGGGCATGTTTTGTTTTATTTGTACATAATGTCTGTTCGCAGCACATATTTCACACCGGCGGTAAGCAATGCACCTTCATGCCGCAGCGGGTGATGAAATATCAGGGCGGTACCTGTTTCCGGGCGGATAATTTCGCCGGAAGCAAAAATGGTTTCCCCGCCGGTATATGCTTCGTTCAGATAGATCATAAAAGTATACTGGCTGGCTTCAAACCTGTTCCGCTCAAAGCTGCCGTCCTTGTGCATTTTGAAGCGTTGTCCCGGGCTGTATTTATAGAACCGGAACAACTCATTCACACCGGAGGCCGTTCTGTTTTCTTTTCCTTCCGGAGCAAAATTTTTCAGCCGTTCCCAGATAAAGGTAGCATAAGCCAGGTCTTTATACAAGACCCGTTCATTATTTCGTACACCTTTTATCATCCGTTGTACACCGCCGCCTACGTCTACGGTGGCTTCCTCGTAGCCCATTGCTTCACTTTTTTCTATGAGCTGGGCGCATTCTTCCGTGCTGAGGAAATTTTTGACGGTAAAAATTTCGGAGGTGTAAGTGATTTTTTCCATAACATCAGGTTTCAGTGGGAATATTGATCTGGAAACTATTTTTCTTCAGTTGTTTATTGAACTTGTACAGTTCAGGATGCCTGTTCTTCAACCCTTCGCGTTTCAGGCCGGTGTTGATCACGTAGGCGGCGTCCAATATTTTGCGGCGGAAGTTGCGCCGGTCGATGGTTGTTTGCAGGATACACTCATACAGTTCATGCAACTCCGTAATGGTAAACAGTTCATCCAGCAATTCAAATCCTACGGGGTAATACTGGATCTTTGACCGGAGCCTTTGCAGCGCCTGTTTAAAAATATGTTTATGGTCGAAGCCCAGGGCAGGCATTTTCCTGACATTGAACCATTTTACATCATTGGCCATACTACCAGCCACCACATCGAATTTAGCGGGGTTAATGAGTGCGTAATATCCCACAGCTATTACGCGGCCACGCGGATCCCTGCCGGGTGCGTCAAAGGAATAAAGCTGTTCGAGAAATACTTCCTTCATGCCCAGCTTCGTTTGCAGGATGCGGGAACAGGTGTCCAGGAAGGTCTCTTCCATTTGCAGGAAGCCGCCCGGTAAGGTCCAGCAGTCTTTGAACGGCTCCTCCTTACGGTTCAGCAGCAATACCGACAAGGTATTGTTGTGGTAACCAAATACCACCAGGTCTACCGCCAGGGAGGGGTTCTTATACTCGTGGAAAGACTTCATACTCTGTTTGCGTCATTTTAACGTGAAGTAAAGATTTTTTAGGGAGATAACCTAAAAATGAGGGGATTTTATCTGTAAACAAAAAGGCGGCGCCGAAGCACCGCCTTTTTTATTTGGACCCGGGATAGGATTATTCCAGTCATCTCATAACCTACAACTGTTACACTGTTAAAGTAACAAGATGCAAATATACACCCCGGTATCTATATAAAGTAGACCGCTATCCCGAAGGTTACCAGTATTTATGGATGATGGGCCAAAGTCAGGATATCTTTTACTTCCAGCACTGGTTTCTTATAGCCAAAACGGGTAACATTGATCATTGCCTGCCCTACTTCTGCCAGCGTGGACACCCACTGTGGAAAAACCCGCCGGAAGAACGGATAAGCCCAGGTCATATACTTGTAGTATTTCTGGGTATACCTCAGTCCATCGGTAGGCAGCATGAACCCCGGCCTGAACATATACGCCGCCTTGAACGGCTGCTTCAGCAGGTCGTTCTCGGTTTTGCCCTTTACCCGCGCCCACATGCTGCGCCCTTTCCCCGAGCTGTCGGTGCCCGCACCGGAAACATAGCAAAAGGTCATATCTGAATTGAGCGCGGCCAGTGTTTTAGCCACTTCCATGGTAAGATCATAGGTGACCCGCTTATACCGGTCCTCCTTCATTCCCACAGAAGAAACACCCAGGCAGAAGTAGCAAGCATTATATCCATGCAGCTTTGTAGCGATAGGCAGCATGTCATAAAAATTTTCATGAATGATTTCCTTTAGCTTGGGATGCTGCACGCCGCAGGGCCTGCGGTTAATCACCAACACCTCCTTTACATCCGGATGAAGTAAACATTCGTGCAGCACCCCTTCTCCTACCATCCCGGTACTTCCTGTAATAATGGCTCTTATCTCCATAGGAATATTTTAATTTCAGATATCCCTGAATTTAAACCTTTCATTTAACTTAATAAAATATCTATGCCGGGATACTGTCATTGACTTCTCTTTCCCAGAAACGATGCTGTGCAATGGCGTTTATAAAGTCATCACTACTTTTGTTCAGTAACAGACCAGGTTCATTATTTTCTGTTTGCAGATAGGTTTTCTTCAGCACTTCTACGCCTTCACCACTTACCGCAATCGCCTTGCAATGTTTATAGGCTTCGTTGATAAAATGCAGCGCTGCCGGCTCTTTGGCTAACACGGATGCACTGGCCTTGCCTCCTGGTACATATACCGCATCAAACAATACAGATGCCGCCATAAGAAAGCTCTGATCGGCTTCGAGGTCTGCGCCGCCATCTACCTTTATGATACCCAGCTTTGGCGCAATCAACTGCACCTGCGCTTCTGCGGCCTCCAGATCTGCTTTCATCTGAGCGATGTCTTTGCCGGAAACGCCGTCTGCTACCAGGAAAGCCACCTGCCTCGACTTCACCGTATTTTTCACGGTATTGGCCATGCTCAACGCCGGAGAAGTATCTACCTGCTGTTTTACGGTTCTCGGCTCGTAACTTTCCACATCCGCATCCGCAGGCCGTATGTGGTTAACAGGATACTCCGGTTTCTCCGGGACTGGTAATCCCAGGCCTTCAGCCACCTGCGCGGCAAGTGACCGGTCGACCTGTGTCAAGACCCCGACCATCCGCTCGCGTATATCCGTACGGGTTACTTTGCCAAGTTCAAAACGCAGGGCGTTGATCAAATGCCTTTTCTCTGCTTCCGACTGGCTGTTATAAAATAAAGCAGCCTGGCTGAAATGATCAAAGAAACTTTCGCTGCGGCCACGGATCTTTTTAGCATCTATTCTTTCTTCATAAGAAGTAAAACCGCCGTCTTTCATTTTTGCCTGGAAAGGACATCCATTGCTGATCGTATTAGGTTCATAAGCGGTTTCACCTCGGTTGATGGTTTGCCGCATGTGACCATCGCGCTGATTATTATGCACAGGCGCTATCGGGCGGTTGATGGGGATTTCGTGGAAATTGGGACTGCCCAGTCTCGACAACTGCGTATCCGTATAGGAAAATAACCTTCCCTGCAACAGCGGATCATTGGTGAAGTCTATCCCCGGCACGAGGTGCCCGGGGTGAAAGGCCACCTGCTCTGTTTCCGCAAAAAAATTATCCGGGTTACGGTTCAATACCATTTTACCGACACGCATCACCGGTACTACTTCTTCAGGAATTATTTTGGTAGGATCCAGCAGGTCGAAGGGAAATTTATGTTCATCCTCCTCCGCCACTATCTGCACGCCTAATTCCCATTCGGGATAAGCTCCGGATTCAATGGCATTCCACAGATCGCGGCGATGAAAGTCCGGGTCCTTACCGGAGATCTTCTGCGCTTCATCCCATGCCACGGAATGAACGCCCAGCAAAGGCTTCCAGTGGAATTTCACAAAACTGCCCTCACCTGCCGCATTGATAAAACGGAAAGTATGTACGCCAAATCCTTCTATCATACGCAAGCTACGGGGAATAGCTCGATCGCTCATCACCCACATGATCATATGCATGCTTTCCGGTGCGAGAGATATAAAATCCCAGAAGGTATCATGCGCGGAAGCAGCCTGGGGCATTTCGTTGTGTGGTTCCGGTTTAACGGCGTGCACAAAATCCGGGAACTTCATCGCATCCTGGATAAAAAACACCGGCATGTTATTACCTACAAGATCATAATTCCCTTCATCTGTATAAAATTTTACCGCAAAGCCGCGCACATCGCGGGCTAAGTCAGTAGAGCCGCGTGAGCCCGCTACTGTGGAAAAGCGGACAAATACCGGTGTTTGTTTCGACGGATCCTGCAGGAAACCGGCCTTTGTATACTTCGCCATAGACTCATACACCTGGAAATAGCCGTGAGCGGCCTCTCCCCGTGCATGCACAATTCTTTCCGGAATGCGTTCGTGGTCAAAGTGTGTAATTTTCTCCCTTAAAATAAAATCTTCCAGTAACGACGCACCACGTTCGCCCGCTTTCAGCGAGTTCTGGTTATCATTAATGCGCACTCCCTGGTTAGTTGTCAGGAATTGGTCCACCCCTTCTTCTGTATGCGGGGTAAGACTATCCACTTTCCTGTTTGACGTTCCGATAATAGGATTTTTTTTCTTTGCCATGGTTTTGGTGATTTTAATGATGAGGCAGGACCCAATCATTCACACAAACCATACCTATTCAAAACGCATTTTCATCTCCCTTAATCGTATTCCTGATCGTTAAAAATATAATACGGAGATCGAGATATACGGACCAGTTTTCCATATACCAGATATCATGTTCAATCCTTTTGCGCAGATGCGATTCTTCCGTAATTTCTCCACGCAGGCCGCAAACCTGCGCCCATCCGGTAATACCGGGTTTCAGAAAATGACGGATCATGTATTGCTGGATTACCCGGGAAAATTCTTCGGTATGACGAAGCATATGTGGCCGGGGACCTACAATAGACATATCACCCATAAAAACATTGAGGAACTGCGGCATTTCATCCAGGTTTGTTTTACGCAGGATACGACCGATCCGCGTAAACCGGCTATCATGCCGCGTAGCTTGCTTCGCGTTCGCTTCGTTATTCACATACATACTCCGCAGTTTCAAACATGGAAAATTCAGGTTATTACGGCCTGTACGATATTGAATAAAGAACACCGGTCCACGCGATTCCAGCTTGATTAGCAGCGCCAGCAAAGGGATCAGCCAGGTAAGAATAAAAACAATTACAAGACTGCTGAAGATGATATCAAACACCCGTTTACGGATGCGGTTGGCAATATCATCCAACGGTTCAGAACGCAATGAAATAATGGGAATGTTATTAAAGTAATCCACAAAGATCTGCCTGTTTACAAACAACTTGAAATCGGGCACAAAGCGGAAATGAATCAGGTTTAATTCTGCTTCCCTTGCCAAAGTATACAGGTAAGGAAATTTTTCGGGAGATAATGTGGAATATATTTCACGGATATTGTTAGACTGTGCATAAGGCACGCAAGCTTCCAGGTTGCCTATCACCGGGTAGTAAGACAACTCATGCACGTTGCTGTATTCTTCAAAATAACCTTCAAACTTGAGATTGCTGTTATCTCCTATCAACTGATCCGCCAGTTGTTTGGAAAGATCATTATACCCGAGGATTACCACTTTCTTTTCCACGCCGCTGCGATGCAGGATATGCCGGGTTACCTTGTAAAAAAGCCACCGGCCCAGCAATACCATGCACAGGAAGCTGGAGCAATAGCTCAGGATAAACAACCGGGAATATAACTGCTTGGTCAGAAACAAGGACAACAACAACAGCAACAGGTACAACAATATGCTCTGTATGGTTTTGCGGGCGATTCGGTCAAACGACAACTGCTGACTGAGGAAATAAATACCGGTAGTGTATAAAGCAACCAGCCAGGAGAGATTTGATACCACGAGGAAAATATCCACATTAATATCCTGCATGCGGTCGTACCGCTGCAACCAGGAGCTGGTTAAAAAAAACAATACATTCAGCCAGATAAAATCCAGCACAATCAACTGGATACTGCAAATTTTGAGATACCGGTTCAGCATAAAATAGAATATGGTTGATCAATAAAAGAAAGCGCTACGCCACCTGTTCTTTAAAGCGCGTCATCACACCCGAAATGGAAAGGTGGCTGGCTGCAAATTCACGGGCATTCCTTGCAATGTCGGCAGTATTTTCCCATACGGCCCTGCCTATTCCTGTTTGAAGGGCTTCCTGGTTTTCCGCCTCTACGAGGATGCCCATCTGATGCCGGCTTACCAGCTCATGCAGGCCGGTACCCTCATTGGCCGTAATCAGTGCAATGCCGCCCACTGCAAGTATGGTCGTTAGTTTGGATGGCATCACGAGATCGCTGGCATGTGATTTTTGTATGACCAGGTGTACGTCTGCCATGTTCAAAAAGTTATTAAACTGTGCAAGCGGTTGCAATGGAAAAAAGATCGTGTTCTTTAACTGCAGTTGCGATGCTACCTGTTCCAGCTTGGCTTTATATGGGCCGGAACCACAGATCAGGAATTTCATTTCTTCCCGGTGCTGCCAGGACGCAGCAGCATGCAGCAGGGCTTCCAGCCCTTGTTTTTCACCGATGGCGCCGGAGTACAATATAATTTTATCAGTGGGCAAAAAACCGAACGACTGCTTTAATATAGCCTTATCCGTTAGCGGATGAAATTGTGTTACATCCACCCAGTTTGGAAAATAAAATACTTCCCTGCCCGCCTTGTCACTTATTTTACGGATCATCCCGTCTGCTATGCTGCTTACATGATCCGCCTGCCGGAGAATCATCTTTTCCAGTTTCAGCAGCGTGTTAATCAGCCGCGGGGAGCGGATCATCTGTAAATCGCGCGCGGCCTCTATTTGCAGATCCTGCACATGATACACGAAGCTGGCGCCTCGTAGTTTTTTATAGAGAACAGCCAGCAACCCCAGGTGAAACGGCGGCGCCACTGTAATTACTATATCATATTTCTTTTTCCATACCAGCTGCATCACTTTTACGAATGCAGCGGCTGCAAAAGAAAAATCCTGCAACATTCTTTTCTTGCCGGAAGGCTCTGCAGGCACATATTGCGGGCAACGGTACACCGTTAATTTTCCCTTTCCCTGCGGATGTACTTCTTTTTTAAACCAGTTCTTGGAGCGTTCATAGGGCGATTGCACCTGCCATTGCGGATAATAAGGATAAGTAGTTATTACCGTGCAGTCGTACCCGTTATCTGCCAGCCAACTGATCATTTCTCCGTTGTACTTTCCTATTCCCGTTGGCTCGGGTGAAAAATTGCCGCCTATCAGTAATATTCGTTTACCCATATACGTTATATTTAAATATTATTTCCGCCAACTCCACAATACCCCTAACATAAATCCCACGTTATCGGAGAGCTGTCCCTGGTCCACTGCTATGGATGCTTTCAGGGCAAGTCCTTTCGACGACACCTGGTACTGGAACTCCTGTAGTGTATACCATTGCCGTTTCATTGGTTTGAAAAGGGCGGTATTGGTGTAGGTACCATAATTCTGTGTGTAGGTAATTAATGTTCTGCCGGTAATTTTTTTCGGGAGATGATAAAGTGCGCCGATATGCACTCCCATTACACGATTGTTAATAATATTCCCTCCTTTTGCTCTCAGCGAATCCTTGGGATCATTCCAATTGAATGGCTTCATGCTGGGGAAGTAATACTGTCCGCGATCCCGGTCGATGAACAACGGCGTGCCGATCACGCGCTCATGATAATCCCAGCCGGTAAGGTATACGCCGTTGTTGTAGTAGCTTTCGCGCTGGTGCAACGGGAAGAAATCATTCATCTGTTTCGTATAAAGAAACTCTGCTGTAATCTTCTCCAGCCAGCTGCCGGCTTGCTTATTGGTATACACAATGCCCAGGAGCCGGTCGATGTTCCGGATATCAATGCCCTGCCCGGATTCAAAAGGAGTTTGATTATACAGGCGCAGCGACAACTGGTCGTTTTCCCACTCAATCCCCCCTTCTATAATACCGCGGTGATCGCCGGGACGGTTAGGCTGTATATCGGTGGTGCCAACGGTTCCATCATCCTTCGTTTTTACAAGCAGCACATCCATAAACCCCTGCCAGTCAGCGGTGATCTTTGGCAGATCTTTCCGGTTACCACCCCATACCGCATAATGCTGTATGCCGCCAAATAACTTTAGTTTTCTTTTCCCTATGCGGAGGTAGAAATTTTTCTCATGCAGCCAGGCGTTCTTGATGTACTGATCGTTTCCCATCCAGCCATGGCTGATGAGCCCTTTGAACTGCAGCCAGCCATTCGTATAAGGAATATCGGTATACTGCGTTACCGCGATCCCTATTTTCGGGATGGGGAGCGCATTGCCGCTGATTCCCATAGAGCCGCTGCTGAGGTCCTTGTCTGTTTCCCCGACGATTTCCTCATACCGTCCAGCCCTGATTTCCCAGTGCTTGTAACCGGCTTTCACATATCCCTGCTCTATAAATGTTTGATGAAACTGGTCGTTATTGTATACATCCAGCCCATACCTGACGTAATAATCCTCCCTCCATACATGCCCGTTGCTGAAGCCTACATGGGTAGACACATCTCCTTTACGATCGCTGATAGTGCCAAAATGATTCGCCATGAGCCAGAGCGGCTGGTAGTCTTTCGAAGCAACAGTTCCTACTGCACCGGCATGCACCTCCAGCGAATCCGTAAAGTGAACCTGCGCCACTGCCGTGGCAGGGCCCATTATTAACGCGATATGTAAGCACCATTTCTTCATATAGCCGCTGTATTTAGCAGGGTTACTGTATGTCCCTTCATTTCCCGTTTGCGAACTGCCACTGCAGGATTCCCGGAATAAATCAGCCAGGGTTCCATCTCTTTTGATGCCACACTATTCACCGTAAGTACCGCATGGCTGCCACAGGTAACACCTGCACACACCACCGCCATAGCGCCTATCCAGGCCCCATTTTCAATATGAATAGGACCAAGCCGGTAAGGAAAATCCGGTTGCTTATAGTCGTGGTTGCCGGTAAGCAACAAGGCGCCCTGTGAGAGACAAACATGATCTCCCAGCGTTACCGCAGCCAGGTTGTCGATCCACACCGATTCCCCTATCCAGCAATGATCGCCGATGGTCAGCAACCATGGATACTTGATACGAACTTTTGTTTTTATGACAAGTCCCTTCCCAACACGGGCGCCAAACAGCTTCAACAGCTTACTTTTGAACCCATAAGGCCAGGGGAAAGCACTGTTGAAAATATAGTAGTTACAGAAGTACCATAACAGCACTTTCCACTTAGGGCCGGCATAATAACTGCCTGTATTAAATGCAGCAAGATTAGTGGTCATGTGATATCAGATATGAATGTTATAATCCTGTTTTAGCAACGCCATAATATCTTCCCGGCTTTCGTTTCCATCGAGCTTTTGCTGAAATTCCTGCACATTAACGTCTACGAGCAAACGATACCAGTACCCCTGCATGAAATGGAACAGAAAGCCTTTGTAGCCGTCAAGGAAACCGTAACGCAGTATATAGCGGAACAGGAAATACAGCGAGGCCCGCATTCCCGGCGACATAGAAGCGTACACCTTCTCTTTCAGGAATCGCTTGCGTTTGGCCTGCGTTCCACTCTCCCGCAGCAGCCTTTCATCGGTTTGCCAGAAGCCATAGCGGATATTCAGCAGGTCTACCATTTCGCGGATGGCGTAGTTGTTATGCTTGTTTACCCACCAGTGAATGGAGTTCAGGTTATCGTCTACAATATGTTCTTTAAACAGCATCGTAGCGCCGTCGGACAATACAATATGTTCATCCATCCAGCGCTGTTCGATGCTGCCTACCCCATTGCGCCATATCCGCAACAGGGTATGCGGGTAGAAACCGCCGAAGCGGATCCATTTACCTTTGAATAACACCTTGCGGCGTATATATATGCCTGTTATACCGTCCGGCACTTTATCCATCCGTTGCCGGATTTCTTTTACCAGTCCGGGTTCCAGGTATTCATCTGCATCCATGCGCATGATCCAGGGTGTTTCAATGCCGCAATGGTCCAATGCCCACTGAAACTGGTTGGCATAATTCACCCATTTACGCTGAAAAACCTTTGCGCCATATCTTTCCGCTATCGCTACAGTATCATCTGTTGAAAAAGCATCTATTACGTACAGCTCATCCGTTATTTGCCGGAGATTCTCCAGGCAGCGTGCCAGGTGCAACGATTCATTAAATGTGAGTATAACTACCGCGATCTTCATCTAGCTACATTTTTCATACAGTTCTACATAAGACGATGCCAGCGTGGCATCATTGAAATCATTACGGATCTGTAAAGGGGCAGACCGTGTAATCCTTTGCCGTTGCCCCTTTTCCTGGTAAGCAGCAGTGAGCTGCGCTGTAATCATCTCCACGCTATCGATTCCGGTAATCCAGCCCAGGTCATGCTGCTGCACATAGGTTGCCAGTCCCACCTGATCGCTGATCAGCACCGGGGTACCGGCATACAGCGATTCAATCACTACAATGGCAAAGTTTTCATTACGGGAGGTCAGCGCAAAAAGGTCGGTGGCAGCGAGGAAATGAAATTTATCCTCACTGCCTTTCCAACCTACCCATTCGACGCTATTATCCATATCGAGCGACGCAATTAAATCCTTTAATACTGCTATATACTGCGCATCACCACTGCCGGCAATCTGCAGCCGGTAGGGAAATGTTACCTTCGCTAATGCACGGATCAGCAGATCCAATCCCTTCTTGGGATCTACCCGGGAAAGAAAGCTGATGGTAAATACCTCGTTCTCTTTCCGCACAAAACTCCCCTCCGGTAAATCCACGAGGTTAAACACCTGTCCGCCCTCCCAGTGAGTATTCACCTGCCGGCATTCCTTCCACTCCAGTTCCGACGATACATGCAGGTAAGTATTCTTTAGCAAACGTTTACCCATCACCGTGTGCAGCAGTTTCTTCTTCCGGTTGTTCCGCGCCGTCAGCACATAGTCGCAAAACATGCCATGCGGAGACAACAGTGGTTTTAGCTTTCTCCATTTACAGATAAAGGAAGCGCCCATTACCAGGAAATTCCACCAGGAGTGGATATGTACTTTATCAAACTGTTTTGCATTAGACCAAACTGCTTTCCACAATGCCGGCGACACATGCGTGTGATCACCGGTGATTCTTTTGAAATAGGTTACCTTCACCCCATCCATGATCACCGTGGTATTAGCCGCTATATCCAGTTCCCTGGCGCCGTTGGCCGTGGTAGTATATACTTCCACCTGGTGCCCCATTAACACCAGTTGCTCTGCCAGCCGCGCTATCACTACAATAGGACCTCCGTACACGTAGGCCGGTTTGTAGGACGGAACAATAAAAAGTATCTTCATAAACAAGGGTTATTTATTCATTGAATCCAGCGAGTGAAAAGCATTATCCACCATAGCCGTCATGGTTAGATTTTCTCCCACAAATTGTTTGGCATGTTGCCCCAGCCTGGTGATCTCTTCATCTGACAACTGATCCAGCACATACAAACACTCGTCCATGCTATCGAAGATCAGCCCGTTGTAGCCATCGCGGACATAACTATATTCCACGCACTGCAGTACTTCCTCGCTGCGCTTAAAAGTGCATACCGGCTTGCCATAAGCCATTGCTTCCACCGCCGACAGTCCCACCCATCCCGGCTGAAAATACAGGTCGGCGATACCAAACAGCTCCTGTTTTATAATCGGATCATACACCGCCCCAAAGTCATGTACATGTGGATAACTACTGAAGTCGGGCTTGTATTTACCTGCCCCAATGATGATAAATCCATACTGCTCCGGATCAGTTTCCTGCATCAGCTTCTCCAGCAAATCAATACGACGGCCGGTTTCATTAAAGCGGGCGCAATAGATCAGTATCCGTTTTGAGCGGATATTATACTTTTCACGGAGCGCTGCTTTATCGGGCGCCTCCCGTTGCATAATCTTTTCCACTTCAGAAATCGTATTGTTCAAAGCCACTGCCTTTAACCCCGGCATTTCCTGTTGCCAGAGCGCCATCTCTTTTGGTGTGTAAAACCAGGTAGCATCGGCCAGTTGTATCATCCATTTCAACAGGCGGCTGGGTCGTTGTTCTTCCTGCACATATCTCTTCACCGAAATACCATGTCCCCAAAGGATAACTTTTTGTTTCAGCAAGGGTTTCAGCAACAGGATCATCCAGGTAGACAGATGCGCGAAATTGAGCATCAACACCAGTACCTTATAGTCTTTATTAAAAAAACGTAACGGGTTATATAACACAAACGGGCCTATGCTCCAGGCAGGCAATTGCTTCACTGCAGTATTGCCGGCAGACAGGTTTTGCTGTTTGATAGCATCTGCCTGATCATAACAATACAGATCGAAAGGCGCCTGCTCATTGAGCCGGTTAAAAAAATGTTCGCGGTAATGCGGCACCAGTGGCTGCAGAATGGCAATCATACCAGTACATTTTTATGTGCATGAATAATACTGCTCACATCATAACCATAGATCATGCGGCGGCCTTCGTGGATGGAGTCGAACGCCACCACGTTACCATCACGCTTCCAGCGTGGGTGTAAATCGCAGTGGAGACCGCTGCGTGTAAAGGCCATCTGTTCCAGCGAAAACGCTTTTAACACCCCTTCTTCCACGCCGGCCAGTAAAGGGTGCGCCTGCTTCAGATCAGGTTTATCGTCAATCATACGGTAAGTACCCAACGTCACTTTCTTTTGTGTGCTGTACTGGAAAAGGAACAGCGTCCGGATTCCCTGTTGATTGGGATAAGTATCACAAATCATCCAGTCGCGGTCAGCCGGGCAAAACATCGGATGCCCGTCTTCTGTAATAATATCTTTTGCCAGCATAGCCGGCGCCCCGTTATCCACATCCTCCAGTAACAACCAGTTGAAAGGCGCTACCGCTTTTGCACCTTTCTCTTTTGTATACAATAATTTCTTCAGCACTTTCTTTCCCCCGGAAATCAATCCGGAAGGCATCATCTTATACAACAGGGAACCACGCAGTTTTTCGATGTTACTGCCTGTTCTGCCCCAGATAGCGATGTGTGAATCATCTTTCCAGTCGAAATGACTGAGAAAGCCTGTAGCCAGGCATTTCAGGTCGCTGCCATCCACACCGATCGTCATGAGCCGCGTGGTTTCACCTCCGTCTTTTAACTTATAGCGGTGCAGGAAGGCCAGCCGTTGCTGCGAGGGATTCAGCAGCAGGTGCGTGATATAATGATGTTGTCCCAAAGCGGGATTGATTTTATAATTAGCGGCAGCAGCAATAGACAGCAATAATGTTTGCTCACCGGTATATACATTGTGTTTTACAATACCGGAGTTATCAGGTACGTGAACGTGCGCATACTTATCAGCAATACCGGTGTATCCATATCCTCCTACACGATACAGCCTTGCGTAGTCGATACCAAAGGCAACGCCTTCATCTGTGATCACATGGGCGGGCTGATGCAACACACTCACACATTTGCCGGCATTTGTATCATATATCCGGGAACCCCATACATCATCAACCCGGTCATTCACGATAAAAGTATCTGTATCGCCGATCCATTGCTGGCGGGCGCCCTGTGGATAATTATAAGCGTAGGTGTCTCCCATCCGGCGGAATTGCTGTGCTGCATCGAAATAGCCAATGCCGCAGGGAATGCGCGGATCCGGGGGAACAGTAATGTCGGGTGTTTGTAATGCAAGCAATTTATCACCTGCAGCATTCCAAGCTACCAGGTCATGAAAACCAAAAAAGAAATGTCCTGTTCCTGCTGATAAAATAAATTCCTGCTGCATATATTAATGTGTTGTGATGAAAGATGATTTATCCATGCACTTTTCTTTTCTCAACAAAAAAGTCTGATCATGAATCTTATTATCAATACGTCTGATAACATCTTCTTCAGATAAATAAAAACCGTTCACACCCTGCAGTGTTTTCAACAGATCTGTTTTTACAATATCCCTGGCCATAAATTCTGCGCTGATGCGATTGCCGGAGAGGGTTTTAATTTTCTGGTGAAGAAATGATTTGCGATAAAGTTTTACCGGTGTAGCATTGATATTATATAGTTGAATAGCAGCCTGCCAGTCCATCCATTTAAACTCAGCCACACCACTGCCCTCCGTATGTGGCGTGGATAATATAAAGCGGTGCCAGGGCACGCGTAGCGCATCGGCGAGGATGGCGCCGTGCATGGCTTCCGCAATCACATACTCCGATGCGGCGATTTCCTGCAACGTATGTTCTACGCCTTGCTCCGACCGTGGTGAGATATAATTATAACCCAGTTTATTACAGAGTGCTTCCCAATCGAAAAACGGCACTGATTTAAAATAAGGAATCACGCTCACCTTGTGCTTTTTCTTCATCTTCAGGAATTTATCAAACTCCGGCAGCTGGCGGATAGCGTAGGCAGCATCAGCGATGTACGGGAACTGGTTATTAAACGCGTAGGCCGACAATGGGCCCCGCAGGAAACGGATATCCCAGCTGCTGTTAAGACTGAAGGTTTGATGAGAAGGCCTTACGCCTGTGCCGAAAACAATCTTGCACTTGTCCGGTATATCCCTGAATAGCGGAGAGCCGTCGAACAGGATGGAACCAATGCCCAGGAATGCTTCCGGATCATTGATATTTCCTTCGCCAAATAACTTGGGCCAGAGCCACCCGTTCAGGTCATCACCAAAATTGCCTTTGGGATCTTTATAATAAACATAATCCACGTTGTAGTCATTTACAGGTTAGCAATACGTAATACTTTTACTGCATCGTTACTGTTGATCCATGCCGTAAAGTCAACTGCCCGTCGTTCCCAGCTGTGGGCTTCGCTATTCACCGTTGCCGGCGCCAGCTTGCCATTAGCCAGTTTGCTGATCAATACCGCCAGTGATGCCGGCGCATTGTTGTTGAAATAATATCCCTGGTGCCCGAATATTTCCAATGGCTCGCCAATAGCACAGGTAAACACCGGCTTGTCAAATGGCAGGTACATGTAAATCTTACTGGGACAACGCGCCCAGTCCTGCACAGTATCATTCAGCGGGGAAATAAATGCATCGGCCGCGGTGAACCAGGAACTGAGATCTTCTTCGGGTGCGTAGCCCAGGAATTCAACCTGCGCATCCAGCTGCTTTTCCTTGACAAAAGCTTTTGCTTCCGCCATGTGCCGGCCCTGTCCCAATAACATTAATACCACATCACTTCTTTCCTTGCTTACCATTTCCATTGCCTGCAACATGGTAAAGAGGCCATAGTTGCGGGTAAGCGTGCCCATATAGATCAGTATCGTTTTGCCTTTATAAGCATCCTGCAATTCATCCAGGCGGATCCGCGGCGACGCTATCACATCATTATTGAATGCATAAGGCGAGTACAACACCGGAAGTTGTTTACGGAACAGCTGCGCCGCCCTTTTCGTATATACGTTACAGAGATACTTGCTGGCGCACAGCAATCCATCGGCATACAACACCGACCAATACTCCAGCGCCAGCATAGCCAGCTTACGGATGCCTTTATTGTCGGGGATACCGGAAGGCAGCTCCGAATGTTCGATAAGTATTTTGGGTTTTACGTTGAGCTTACCTTTGGAAATACGGTTACGGAAACTGAAAGAACAGAATAACACATAGTCTGGTGCAATCTGGTTTACCAGCTCTGTTTTAACCCTGACTTCTTCTCCTGCGGAGCCAGGCTGATAGTAATATACCTTCACTGCCTCACTACACTCCATGGCTATACGTTTCCGGTTCTCTTCACTGTCCTGCGCAATGATAGACACTTCCCAGCCTAGCGACAGCAGCGGTCCGGCCATGCCTATCGCCCGTTTCATGGTGGCAATGAATTTAATATCCCCTAGTGTAATGAAGCATATTTTCATAGCTGATGTTTTTTTACCGTTTATATTTTCCCTTCGGGAGATAGCATATCGATCGTTTCATTTATTTGTACGGGTACTTCCTCCGTGGCAGATTCTTCCATAAAATCATAGTAGGCGCGCAACAGTACTGCACCAATGGCAGGTATGTTAAACCTTAGTTGCTGGATGGGGGAAAAAAGAAAAGTCCATATTACCCCAATCGTCATCAGTACCAGTACCGGGTACAATGCTGTATCCGCAGCGTTGCGAATGAGGTAAAATCCCATTCTCAGCAGGAATATGAATATCAGCAGTACCGCAATAAATCCACCCAGCCCGCAGTTTACCCAGGCCCCCAACAGGATCGAGTGACTGGGGATCAGGTGGTCTGTTGAGGTAGCCAGTTGTTCATTCATTTCTTCATTCTGGTACAGCAACAGGATCCGGTAATATTGCAGGTTGTCGTCTTTTGCCCAGGAACCATGACCGAACAGCGGTGCATCGGCAATGGCTGCCATTGCAGCAAAGGTTTCGCCCCTGCCTGTCATCAGTAATGACAACGGATTATAAGGATTATCGAGCCGGTCGATTTGCTCGGAAGCATGATCTCCTCCTATTTCATGATTCATCACTGCATTTACATAACATACATAGGCAAACTGGAACAGGATAGCGCCTGCAATCCCAAACACCAGCAACCGGTCGCGGGTGAGATACATACCACTGTTAAAGCAGTAGATGATAATGGCGCCCAGGAAAAAGACCATGCCTGTTGAGCGCGAGTCGCGGGCAAAACATAACAGGCTGTAGCCTAATAGCAGCGCCAGCACTGCCTTCCATTGTCCTCTGCGATATAAAAGGAAAGAACAGATATAAACAGCGTACGACAGGATAGGTACCATCTTAAATTTGAAGTACGACATATCCGTATCGGCATTATCATCTGTCCAGATAATATTTTTGATAAGGGTCATGCAAAGGAAGAAGAAGATGGCCTGGTCATCTTCCAAAGTTTTAAACAGGAAAATAAAAGAGAGGATAGACATAATGATGGCCGCCCAGCCCCGCATGAAATTCTCTGAAGAGCTATGTACAATAAACAGATCAGTAATAGCCTGGAACACAAAGAGCGCTACCAATGCAAAGATGATCTTGCGGAACATGGGGTATGCTTTAAAGTCCCGCAGGTCAAATACAAAGGGGGTAGACAGCAGCACCATGATCTCATTGAGCTTCAACTGGCCTACCAGTGCTACATTCACGCCACTCAACAAAGTGTACATGGCTATTTTGATCCGGTTAAACATAGGCAGGCATTTTATCGCGAACCGCGTAGTGAACAATTTGCTGTAGCCGTTCCCGGTTTACGTCCAGGCTGTATTCCTGTAAAAAATCTTCCCGTAACCGGGCGCCCTTATCCGTTTCCGGATCAAAAGCCAGCAGGGATTGCTTAAACGCTTCAGGTTCATCAGACACAATAAAGTGATGACTCTTCACGCCTTCCACTCCCTTCCGGGTACTGATAATCGGTGTACTGAGTGCCATTGCTTCCAGGCATTTCAGGCGTGTACCGCTGCCATGCACTAACGGAATGATCACTGCGCTGGCCACGGAGATATACCACTTCACATCATCCACCTTTCCAAAGGCTACAATATTGCGATATTCTTCTTTGCCGGTAATTTGTTTCAACGCTTCTTTAGAACCCCTGCCTACGAGCCACAGGTCGTACTTTCCGGCCAGATCATCATCCCACACGTTTTCGATAAACCATTTGAGGCCGGCAAAATTCATATATACGCCGAAGTTAGCCGTCATCACCAGCACACGCTGCTGCTTCTTCCCGGTGAAGTGATAATCCTTTGCGTCCAGGAAGTTGGGAACCGTAAAAACTTTCTGTTTAGGCAGGAAGCGTGTGTGATAGGCATTATCATCTTCACTAACTACCAGTACCGCAGCAGCTTTGTTAAAGTACATGCGCTCATGTAGTTTTTCCATACTGAACAGCTGCCACTTGCGCAGCTTATCCACAATATTTTTTGAGGGCAGCTGCCAGGTAATCATGGGCTGTGCGTTGTGCGTGCCCAGGATAACGGGAATCTGTTTCTGCCTGAAATAAGAAATATAATGACCTACATAGCCATAGTCCAGGATAGCTGCTGCCAGCGGATAATCGCGGCACACCTCTTCAAAAATGCTCATAACGGTGGCAGAGCGCTGGAAGTATTGCTTACCCGTAATGCGGGTCAGCAGATCGAAAGGTTTTGTTTCATAAGTATAAAAAGTAACGTTAGGGAGATGGTATTTTTGCAGGTCCACCTTCTCCACATTCTGTACCACGGCAATCACCTCATAACCGAGCTGCGACAAAGCTTTGATCAGGTAGTAACTCCTGATGCGTTCTCCCCCGTTTTGCGGGAAGGGAGATATGTCTGTGAAGAAAAGAATGTTCATATCTTAATTCGCTTTTAATACCACTAGCCGTGCCTGTAGTTTTGTGAAAATCCTGTTGAGTAATTGTTCCACTTTCGCAGTTTCATCGGTGGTTAGCCCGATGAGCCGGATGAGGAATACGATGCTGATGATACTTATTGTTGTGGTAACGCCCAGCCGCATAAATCCTTCCCCCATGAATAGTTGCGGGATGCAGGCCAGTCCGGCTGCCAGCAATGCCGGCACTATTGATTTGATGATCACCTGCCGGGTAAACACTGCCGGCGATAAGCCCGTAATAGTTTTCGCCGCCATCATGCGGTAAATGCCGCTTACAACTTCTATGGCGATGGCACTGATCAATACCGTAGCGGCCGGATATCCTGCTTTCAGCAGCAACCAGGCAATGGGTAAATTGAACAGTACCATTGTGCTGACTACCACCTGGTACTTTCTTATTTTCCCCACCGACTGTACCGCTACCTGTATGCCCGACGACAGCTGGTTAATCAATGTAGCGATGATAATCAGGCGGCACATCATGACGGTAAAATCAGGTACTTGTTTCAGCCAGCATTGTAATACAAATGGCATTTCTATCATCATGGGGATGGCGAAAAGGCTCAGCAGGAAAAAGGAAAACTTGCTGGCAATCATGGCCAGCCGCAGCATCCTCGGACGGTCGCCGCTGCCTTCACTTTTAATGATCTGCGGATTTAATGCCCGCAGCATGGTAACAGAAAAGTAGCTGAGCTGTGCATTCACCTGGTTAGCGATGCCATAAGCCGCATTAACGATGGTGCCAAAGAAAACATTCAGCAGAAGAGCGATGCCCTGGTTGCGTGCTACAAAACTGCCGGCGCCAAACATATTCCACCCTGCGTAGGCAAACATTTCTTTCAAAAGGCTTTTGTCGAAATACTGCCGGATGCGGATGCGGCTTTCTTCATACTTCACCGCGCAATACACCTGCTTAAACACCAGCAGTAATACGGTGAGCAATGCCATAAGGCCGCCATACACAATGAGCCGGTCGTATGAAGTGTATTGCAGGCTGAGTGCTATCAGCAGTTTGCCTACGGATTCCACTATTCCCATTATAGCTACCATCACCATATTTTCCTGTGCAATCAATGTAGCATCGTAAGGCACAGAGATGATCGTAAAGAACGCGCTGACCACCATGAACTGAAAAATAAGTTTGGCAGCCATGGTGCGGGATGCAGGATAATTGAGCACATGATCAAAAAGATAGCTGCCTATCACTTCAAACAGCAGCACCAATGCCAGGCCCAGTACAAAATGCAGCAATACGCTGGAGTTAAACACCACTTTCAGTTTGTGTGCGTCTTTGGTGCCAAGGTGAAAAGACATATACCGCTGCGTGCTGATGGTCATTGCCATGTTCAGGAAAGACAACATGGCAATGACCCCGCTGATCAGGTTAAACAATCCGTAGTCTGCCGCGCCCAGCAGGTTGAGTACCAGCCGGGTGGCATATAAGGAAATAAAAACGGTGATCAGCATCCGTCCGTAAAGCGCGCCTGTATTTAATATCACCCTGTTCGCTACCTGCATGTTGATTTAATTATCCGATTAAGTGTTCCAGTTGTGTCACTTCTTTCTTTGCAAACAATGCCACGTCGCTGGCCATCATTTCCTTTACCAGTGCAGCCAGGTCGTAGGCTGGTTCCCATCCGAGTACTGTTTTGGATTTGGTAGGGTCGCCTATCAGCAGCTCTACTTCCGTAGGGCGGAAATAACGCGGATCAATAGCGACTACCTGCTTTCCTAACGGCAACGCATATACCTCGTTTGTGCAGGCAGCTACGGTACCCACTTCCTCAGCACCGGTGCCGGTGAAGGCGATTTCGATACCCAGTTCTGCAAAGGACATGCGTACAAACTCTCTCACGGTAGTGGTAATACCGGTAGCAATTACGTAGTCATCAGGTGTTTCCTGTTGAAGGATGCGCCACATGGCTTCTACATAATCTTTTGCGTGGCCCCAGTCGCGTTGTGCATCCAGGTTACCGAGGTACAGTTTATCCTGCAGTCCGAGTGCGATCGCAGCAGCGCCCCTGGTGATCTTCCGGGTTACGAAAGTTTCTCCGCGCAGCGGGCTTTCGTGGTTAAACAGGATACCGTTGCAGGCATACATTCCATAAGCCTCGCGGTAGTTTACCGTAATCCAGTAGGCGTATAACTTCGCCACAGCATATGGGCTGCGCGGGTAGAAAGGCGTTGTTTCACGTTGTGGTACTTCCTGTACCAGTCCGTACAACTCGGAGGTGCTGGCCTGGTAGATGCGTGTTTTCTTTTCCATTTTCAGGATGCGCAGTGCTTCCAGCAGGCGCAGCGTGCCTATACCATCTGCGTTGGCAGTATATTCCGGGGTATCAAAACTTACCCGTACATGGCTCATGGCAGCCAGGTTATAAATTTCATCCGGTTGGGTTTCCTGTATAATGCGTATGAGGTTGGTGCTGTCGGTCATATCGCCGTAATGCAAACGGAAGCGCACATTTTCACTGTGCATATCCTGGTAGAGGTGATCAATTCTTTCGGTGTTGATCAGCGAAGCGCGGCGTTTTACACCATGCACCATATATCCCTTTCCCAGCAGCAGTTCTGCCAGATAAGCGCCATCCTGGCCGGTAATACCTGTTATCAGGGCTACTTTCATACGATCGTTATTTTTTAGTGATAAAAAGAAATAAGTTATTGCATAAGGGCATTTACCGGGGTAGCAGCTGTATTGCCGATACCATAGTAAGTGAACCCATGTTTTACCAGTTGTACGTCATCATAGATGTTCCTGCCATCGAACAGCAGCGGCGTTTGCAGCAGGCTGCGCAGGCGTGGCCAGTCGGGCATCCGGAAGGCATTCCATTCCGTTACCAGCAATACGGCGTCTGCATTTGCAGCGGCGGCATACATATCATCCGCAAAGGTGACGCTGTCGCCCAGCAGGTGAAGCGCCTCTTCCATGGCAACGGGATCGTATACACGAACCTGTGCGCCGGCTTCCAGCAGGCTGTTGATCAGCACCAGCGAAGGCGCTTCGCGCATATCGTCGGTGTTGGGTTTGAAAGACAGTCCCCATACGGCGAACGTGCGACCTTTGATGTCGCCGTCGAAGTGACGGAGCACTTTATCGGATAATATTTTCTTCTGATCTTCATTCACGGCTTCCACTGCTTCCAGGATACGAAGCTGATAGCCATATTCGCGGCCGGTTTGGATCAGGGCCTTTACATCTTTGGGGAAACAGGAACCACCGTAGCCAATGCCGGGATACAGGAAGTGTTTCCCGATGCGGGGATCGCTGCCGATGCCTTTACGCACCTGGTTGATGTCCGCACCCACGAGCGTGCATACGTTGGCGATATCATTCATATAGGAAATCCTGGTGGCCAGCATGGCATTGGCTGCGTACTTGGTCATCTCCGCAGAGGCGATATCCATAAAAAGCAGCGGGTGTCCGTTTAACACAAATGGGCGGTATAATTGTTCCAGCACTTCGCGGGCATGGGTAGTACTCACGCCGGCGACAATACGATCCGGTTTCAGGAAATCATTTACGGCGGCGCCCTCTTTCAGGAACTCCGGGTTGGAAGCCACATCATAATCGATGATCAGCTGGCGGGCCGACAGGCTCTCCTTTACTGCGCGGTTCACGCGGGCGGCGGTGCCAACAGGCACGGTACTTTTGGTTACCAGCAGCAGGTAATGCTCCATGTATTGTCCTACCTCATGCGCTACCTGTAATACATACTTCAGGTCTGCACTGCCATCTTCTCCAGGTGGTGTGCCTACGGCAATAAATACCACTTCAGCTCCGGGCAATGCGCTGGCCAGCGAGGTAGTGAAAGAAAGACGGCCGCTTGCCTGATTACGCATCACCATTTCAGGCAAACCAGGTTCATAAATGGGTAATACCCCTTTCTGAAGCCGTGCTATCTTTGCTGCGTCCACATCCACGCAGGTAACACTGGTTCCCACTTCAGCCAGGCAGGCGCCGGTAACCAGTCCAACATATCCTGTTCCTACAATGACTACTTTCATACCACTGGTTTTAAGGTTGTAATTTGAACTGATCCTGTTGCAGAAAATCCCTGTAAGCCATTACCAGTCCTTCTTTCAGGCTGATGCTGTGTTTCCATCCCAGGCGATGCAATTTGGATACATCCATCAGCTTGCGCGGCGTGCCATCGGGTTTGGTAGCGTCAAAAATGATTTCCCCTTCATAACAAACTACTTCCCGGATGTACTCTGCCAGTTGCTTAATGGTGAGATCTTCTCCTATCCCGATGTTCACCGGTTCTTTATCATTGTAATGCTGCATGAGATATACACAGGCATCTGCCAGGTCATCTGCAAATAAAAACTCCCGTTTAGGCATGCCCGTGCCCCATACTGTTACGGATGGTTTCTGATTTACTTTCGCTTCATGAAACCGGCGGATCAGCGCCGGTAAAACATGTGCATTTTCCGGGTGATAGTTATCGCCAATGCCGAACAGGTTAGTAGGCATTACGCTGGTAAAGTTGCAGCCATACTGATCGCGGTAAGCCTCGCATAATTTGATGCCGGCAATTTTTGCAATTGCGTAGGGCTCATTGGTTTGTTCCAGCGTGCCTGTCAGCAGAAAGCTTTCTTTGATTGGCTGCGGCGCCATGCGCGGGTAGATGCAGGAACTCCCCAGGAACTGCAACTTGGTAACGTTATGCTTCCATGCCGAATGAATAACGTTGGCGGCAATCATGAGGTTATCGTACAGGAACTCTGCGCGGTAAGTATTATTAGCATGTATACCACCTACTTTGGCGGCTGCCAGGAATACATATGCCGGCTTTTCCTTTGCAAAGAATTCATCCACTGCGGCGGCATTGCGTAAATCCAGGCTGCCGGAGGTGCGGGTAATAATGTGCTGGTAACCTAAAGTTTCCAGTCTCCTTTTTATAGCACTTCCTACCATTCCGCGGTGGCCGGCTACATATATAAGATCGTTTGCCTCCATACGTGTTGATTGATTGTGTTTATGTTTAGAGCAGCTCCGGGCGGTTTTCCCTTACCCATTGATGCAGTTGTTTAATATCCTGTCCACTTCCTTTCTGCATGATCAGCAGTGCGCTTTCTGTATTAACCACCACCATATTTTCCACGCCCACCAATGCGACCAATTTATCTTTTCCGATTACCATACTTTTATGCGGATCGCTTTGAATAAAAACCGCCTGGTGATTCCTGTACTGGTAGTGTTGCGACAATGCGTCTGCCAATGCTTCGTAGCTGCCTACATCGCTCCAGTCCATTTTACTGGGCACTACTTTTACGATGTCACTTTTTTCCAGCACGGCATAGTCGATGCTATCTGAAGGAATGGCTTCCATACTTTCTTTCGACAACACACCGGTTTGTTTCCATTCTTCCGCGGCGATGGCAGCGGCTTCATAGATAGCAGGTGCATGTTTTTGCAGCTCCTGCAGCATGATGCGTGCTTTACAGCAGAAAATGCCGCTGTTCCAGAGGAAGCCGCCGGCGGCCAGCATGGCTTCTGCTACGGCGCGGTCGGGTTTTTCCACAAAGCGGAGCACATCATGACCGGAGTAGCTGATGTAGCCAAATCCGGTGTCCGGGCGTGTAGGCACCAGGCCGATGGTAACAATATGATTTCCCGCGGCCAGCAGGCCGGCCGTTTCAATGGCCATGGCATAGCGGTCGGGCGTACCAATCAGGTGATCGGCCGGAGTGATGAGTAGTATGGTTTCCGGCTCCGCTGTAAAGGCAGCCAGGGCAATGGCAGCAGCAGTATTACGGCCTACCGGTTCGGCCAGGCATACCGGGGCAGCTGCGCCTGCCTGCATCAGTTGCTCCTGAACAATTTCGGACTGTTGTTCATTAACAATCGCCATTACTTTATTACAGGCAAAACGGTTTCGCCGGAAAGCGAGTTGTAAAAGACTATAGCCGTCGAACAGGGTGAGTAACTGCTTGGGCGTTTGTTGGTTGGACAAAGGCCATAACCGGGTGCCGGAGCCACCGCAAAGGAGAATATGCTGCATCATAGGATGATTGGTTTATGGTCAGTAATGATGTCCGTTCACCGTTTTATGGCCGGTGACCACCGTTATTTCCCTGGATGGCACTGTTGCTACGAGCATGCAGCCCAGGCTATTCAGTTCCACTTTCACGCGGTTACGGCTGATCTGTAAGATCCTGGCGGTGGAAGGAGAACGGTTTTCTTCTTCCTCTGCCCGGATAGGAAATTTTTCTACAGATACATCTTCATAATCACGGAGAAAATGGCGGATGAGCGCTATTTCGTGGTCTGGTATCACGGCCGGTTGCCCCAGCCAGTATACGAAGTTGACCACGTTGTCTGTTTCCTTTACCACCCAACTCCTGCTTTCAGGAATGTGTACGAATACGTAGGATGGAAAAAGAGGTTCCTGGATGATCTTACGGGCACGTACCAATGGTTTAGCGGGGACGTAGTGTTCCACCTTTTTACGGGTGAAAAGGTCTGCCACTTTTTTTTCGCATTTGGGCCGGGTATATACCGCATACCAGACCGGAGGCTGTTCATTAAACATAGTAGCCGGTTTTTAGGTGATCGGATAGTTTTGTGTAGAATTTATAAAGGCAGGAACGGGCATGACTTCGCCCTTTGTTATTTAATTCGACTATAGCGGGCTGCATTTACTTTACGGTGCGCCTGAATAATCCGGGTTTCTTTGTTATTTCCGTGTAACCGTATCCGTTAATATCACCATATCCGGATCCGTATCCGTATCCTGCCACACCTTGCCGTTTGATACCGTTAAACACAATGTTCAGTTTTCCTAATTCTTTATTCTGATACAACTCTTCAATCAGTTTAAGATAATTTTTCGGAGTACGCTGGTGACGCACCACATACAACGTAGCATCGCAATAGGGCGCTATCAGGCGGGCGTCTGTTACCAGTCCGACAGGGGCAGAATCAATGATGATATAATCGAAACGTTCTTTCAGTTCACTCAGCAACCTTTCCAGTTCACCATTCAGAATAAGTTCACTCGGGTTTGGCGGCATAATACCGGCAGACAGTAAATACAGGTACTCGTTGTCTCCAACAGGTTGCAATATCTGCTGCAGTGATGCTTTTCCAACGAGGTAGTTCGTAATACCCGGATCCGCGCGCATGCTCAGCATCTTGCTGACCATTGGCTTTCTCAGGTCAAACTCCAGCAGGGCTACTTTCTTTTTGGCAAGCGACAAACTCATGGCCAGGTTAACGGATATAAAGCTCTTTCCCTCGCCAGATATGGAAGAGGTTATCAACAATGTTTTGCGATCGCCGTTTAAACCTATATAAGACAAAGACGTTCTCAATGCCCTGAATTGTTCTGCAACGGCTGTTCTGCTGTTATTGGACATCACGATCGCATCTTTGCTGTCGTGGTACATAATTTCTGCTGCAATCGGCGCCGTCGTTATTTTTTCAATATCTGCCCGGAACATCACCTCACGGTTCATCATATCTTTCAGCGATACAAATCCTGCTACCAGAGCAAGTGCCGCCAGTACAGAGATACCGTACACCATTGGTTTCTGCGGACTGAAAGCATAGGCTGCTGCTTCCCCCGCATCTACCACGCGGCTGTCGGATACGGCGGCCGCGTATGCCAGTGCGGTTTCTTCTCTTTTCTCCAGCAGGAAGGTGTAAATATTATTTTTGATCACCTGCTGCCGGCTTACTTCCAGCAATGCTTTTTCTTTTCCGGGTACACTGCGGATGATACCCATGTTGCGGCTGTTCTCCGCCTGAAGGCGTGTTAAACCAGCCTGCAGATTGGCGCGCAAGCTCCCGATGTTCTCCATGATAGCAGGTTTCAGGCGATCTACCTGCCGTGTGAGGCTTGCCAGCAGCGGGCTGTTTTCGCCGGTGGTTTTGCGGAGTCTCTCCAGTTGTAATTCTGTTTCAGACAACTTGCTCACCAGCTCCAGCAGCACCGGATCAGAAAGTCCTAATGTACCGGGTACAATGTTACCTCCCGGATTCTGGCTGGTAACATATCTTTCAATGGCATCCAGTACGGAGATCTGCATATTGGCTTCACTGATCTTCCGGTCATTTTCCTGCACGCCTGCCAGGAATATTTTACTTTGTTCGCTGATATCCACAATACCCTGGGAGGTTTTGAAGTGTTCCACTTCTGTTTCTGCCTGGCCCAGTTCTGTGCTCACGATGCGCAGGCGTTCTTCCACGAAGCGCATGGTGTTTGCGGAAGTCCTGTTCTTATCTTCCACGGCAGCCTGGCTATATACCCGGATGAGTTCATTCACAATATCTTCCCCACGTTCCGGCGCTTCGTCTGTATATTCAAGATCCACTACACTGCCGGCTTTCGCGGCAGGCATAATTTTCATGGTACCGAGGATGATCTGCATCCATGTTTTTTCGTTCATGATATGCAGTACATAACCAGCGGTGGTATCTGTATGCCGGGCTTTTGCCTGGATGAGCATTTTTCCCCAACGGGTTTGTACCGTATCATTCAGCGGATATTTTTTACCGTCGATGGCTATACGCTTTTGCACAGGATCATAAGTAAAAGGCCAGTTGCCGGTAGAAGCCATCTGGATAGACTCCGGTTCCAGGAAGGTAAATTTCACCGGGCTATCTTTATAAAGTACAACGTCTCTTATTTTTCCTTTTTCTATTACTTCTCCATAAAGATTCAGGTTCCTTACCACTTCTTTTGTGAGCGTGCGTGATTTCAGGATTTCTATTTCATTTTCCATCACGGTTTTGCTGCCACCCATCAGGTCGAGCGACTGCAGCATATCGCTGGCGCCGAGACCATTGGTAGCTTCCTGTACCAGGAGCACGCCGGATATTTTATACAGCGGAGTGGCATAACGGAGATAAAGGAAAGCAGCTATCAGTGCGGCTACTACGGCTCCTGCAAAGAAAGGCCAGTATGGCAGATAGCGGGAGCGGATGATAGTCAGCAAACTCTGAGGCGCTTCCGTGTGCTGGGTTTTATGTCCGTTAACTTTTTGCATAACCTAATTATTTATAACTAACCGGTCCAGGATAATAACAAGTAGTGAAAGACTGCTGAGAATAATTGGCAGGATTTGCCGCGAACGATCAGCCGTCGCCACTTTTGACTTATTGGGTTCTACATATAGGATATCATTGGGTTGCAGAAAATAGTAGGGTGAGTTCAGAATGCTCTTGTCGTTCAGATCGATGCGTCGTATAATCCGCTGCCCGTCTATCTCCCGGATCAACAGAATATTATTCCGTTTACCGAACACCGTTATATCTCCCGCCATTCCCAATGCTTCAAGGACCGATATCTTTTCGTTGGTTACGTTTACTACGGTTGGTTTACTTACCTCTCCCAGTATGGTTACACGGTAGTTGAGGAACCGTATGCTCACTACCGGATCTACCAGGAGCTTTCGTTCAATGAGCTGATCATGCAGGTATACGGTGAGTGCTTTTTTGGTGAGGCCTGTTACTTTTACGGGACCCAGTACGGGGTACTGTATAAATCCCTGTTCATCTACCAGGAAGCCTCCCAGCATGGCACCGGCTCCTGCATTGGCGCCTCCTGCGCCGGAAGCGGAGGTCATGTTGGATACATTATAAATGATCACATCCTCCGGATTAAGACTGCTTACGTTGATCTGTAATATGTCGTTCTTTTGGATACGGGGGTCGAAACTGCTATCTGACGGCATTAGCACCGTATCCCTTACATCATTGAAATAAACAGCATTTTTGGTTGACACGCACGAAGTAAACAAACAACTCAAGCATAGCAATCCCAATCCTATCCAGGTTAAGCAGGCTTTCAATATCATCGATATGGCATTTAACATCATCACTTACACTGACCGTTCCTCTCAATACAATATTACTTCAGAACGGGGTGGGATTCAATTACTCACTACAGTATAAATTGAGACGATTAGTTTGGAGTCCTTACTTATTAAAGTAACTTACCGTTCACAGCCACTGACATATTACCAAAAACGAAAATTTGATTATTTTATCTGAAGAAGGGCAAAAAACAGGGCGATGAATAAATTATTTGATAAAATTTTTGAGATTAACTCAGATTTGGTTGAAACATTTAATTTAAAATATACTTTTTTCAGATGTTGGTTTACAGTGAACACGGTTACAAACAACTTGGCTGCCATTTCCTTATATGAGTAGCCTTCCTTGAGCAAGGCTACCAGTTCATACTCCCTGCGGGTAAGTTTGTCTTTGATACTTTCCAGCGGATCTTTATTGATATGAGTAATGAGCAGATGGGCAGCACGGGGAGATAAAGAAGCGCCGCTTTGCACGGTGTCCATCACCGACTGATAGATATCACTAAGGCGGCTGGATTTAATCACATATCCACTCGCACCATTTTTAATGGCCTCAATAATATATTGCTGCTCCTCATGACCGGATAATACAATCACCTTTGTATCGGGATACACCCGCTTTACTTCGCGGAGCCCTTCAATGCCGGATATACCTGGCAAGGTGATATCCAACAGGATTACTTTTACATCCGGGTAAGTAACCGGCAAGTCCATAAATTCCTCTATCGATTTGCAGGCAAACATGACCTTACACTCCTGGAAGTCCTCCAGGAACTCACGGTAATTACTTAGCAGAAAATGGTTGTCTTCAATGATTCCAATGTTGATCATGGCTAAACGGGGGTATGGTGCTCGAAATGATATGGTTTATTAAAATAATCTGATAGTAAATATAGTCGGAAAAATGATAGTTATCTAGTATAATTTTTTATGAATATGTTAAAGGCTTATATACAGATGAAAGAAAAATAAGTCCGCTCAAGTAATTATATTATAATAAATTCTATGTAAATAAATTCTCACTACATGTTAAATAAATGCAACCAAATGCTACTTTTTTAATAATATGAATAAGTTTCGTATATTGTGTACAGAACCATTTACGCTCCTAACCCGGTATCCTTCGAAATAGAAAACCTTTTTAAGAATCAACCAAAAAAAGAAGTATGCTGAACCATATCAAAAGGCATGCAGTTGGCCAAAAATCAATACTGGAAATGCGATCGGATTTCATTGCCATGGCTACCCATGAATTTAAAACACCGATCAGTGCCATCTCGTCTTCCATAGAATTGCTGGAAACCAAAATGCAGAGAGATGAATTGATGTTGCCGTTTTACGAACGCAATTTATCCCGCATTAAGGAAGAAATAGACATTTTGAGCAGCATGGTAGACGACATCCTCACCACCGGCAGCATGGTAGCCGGCAACCCTGTAACACAACCGGAAGAAACGGAGCTACCTATTTTTGCCAGTATGATCCGGCAACAGTATTTCAGCAACCGCGCCGACCAGCGCCAACTCCGCATCAAAGTATCCGGGCGCCCGCGGAATATCTACATCGACAGGAGCCACCTGGCCGGGATATTCACTAATCTCATCAGCAATGCGTTTAAATACTCTTCCGGCGATCCGCTACTCGGCCTGCATTTCAGGAAAAATCACCTCTGCATTAAAGTAAAAGACAATGGCATCGGTATACCGGAGGCGGATATACGTTTTTTATTCACGCCTTTTTTCCGGGCAACAAACGCTCACGGTAAAGAGGGCACCGGCCTGGGCCTGGCCATTGTAAAATCCTATGTTGCCGCCAACAACGGGCATATCAGCGTTACCAGCGGCAAAAATGGTTCTGTTTTCTCGGTTACCTTTAACTACTAACGAACCAACATCACTGTTCCCTTCAATAAATGCTGCTCACTGCGGCTGTCTGTAAACGTACATATATATACATAGGCCTGCACACCCGCCGGCGTGCCTTTAAAATTCCCGTCCCACCCCACCTCGGGTGCATTACTCATAAATACCAAGGCCCCCCACCGGTCATATACCCGTAACCGGTAGTCATGAATCACATCATATACTTTCGGACGGAACAAATCATTTAGACCGTCGTTATTAGGACTGAAAGCACCGGGCATCACCACCAGGCAGTTTTTCCAGGGAGATTCCACCTTAGCGGTTACACCGGCGCTGTAGTCATGTGCATCCATAATTTCCGCTACATGGCTACCCGCTGCAAGCCCGGGAAACACGCTATCGGTTTGCCATTGCCCGTTGTCCAGCCGGTAACGGTAAGGCGGCGCACCACCGGTTACATGCAGCATAATCCTGCCGTCGGCTACTTCCCCGCAACTGCAGGGCTTTACACTAGCCTGCACAGCAGGCGGTATTAATGGGTCAATAGCTGAAAGATTGTCCATCAGCAGCGCTATTCCATACATACTTTTATTACAGGCCGCTGTTGGATAAGCCCAGCAGGAAATATACGTATAGTTGCCATGCGGTCTGAATATGGCATGATACCTTTGCCAGTTTTCATGGGTAAAATTACCGGATGTCCATAACAGCTCGGCGGTATCTCCCGGGGCATTACCCCCGAAGATCGCCAGGTTGCCATAACAGGCGGGATACAAATAATAAAGTGTAAACGCCAGATCCAAACTCAATACATAAGTGCTGTCCTGTTTCAACGAGGCAGGCAACTTTTGGGCAATGCCTTCCAGGAATCCTTTACCACTATGCACCCCTACATAACTCTTACCTGCTGAAGGAGCCAGCAGGATTTCAAAAACACCGGGCTGTGTGTCCGGCGTACCATTAGCCACCAGCCAGCCAGAAGGAACCAAACCTTTCCCGGTACGGCCTTCCAGCGAAGGGTTACTTAAGGGTATCTGCTGTGCCTCCGCAGGCACACACAACGCCAAAAACAGCCAGCAGCATAGTATTCCGTATATAACTGTGAGATCTGAAAACATGCCGCTCATTTACCGGATTAAAATTACCGGTTATATAAATGATGACATATACTCATACCAGTAGTTTGTCGTCTTACTTTTCTTTTGTTTTGTTTGCCCGAAAAAATATCTTTGCCCACAAAATACCCCGGCACGCGATTGTGCCATAGCTTAATCCGAAAAAAACTTATCATGAAAAGATCCGTACTGTACTTAGCCCTGGGAACCGCCCTTCTCACCACGTTTACGTCATGTAATGAAACTGGTAAAAAAGACAGCAACGCTGCGTACGAAGATAAATCTGCATCTTCCGCAAATGATGTAATTGAGTACACCAACCTGATTGTAGACCTTTCTAACAAGAACTCCGACTACGTAGTACGGCTGGTTAATAATGCCGACCGTGTAACCGAATTACTGTCTGGCAAAGGTAATCCCGCCTTCCTCAGCAGTATCATCAAACCTATTATGATTAATATGATCAGTCATGGTAAGGTGAAAGTGGAAGAACCGGTAGATGCCTTAAATAAGGCAGACCAGCAGTTTTTTAAAGAAAAGGTAACCAGCTTTAAAGGCTCGTTCGACAAGTTGAAAACTACTTACACGCAACTGGATGATTACCTGAAAGCACAGGACTACAAAGACGACAAAGGCGCAAAAGGCCTGGCACTGGCAGATTCTATCCGCAGCAGCGCCCAGGTATTTTTTGAGCAGAAAGCTATCCTGATGAAAAGAGTGAACGAAGTAGCAGATGCCAGTGAGGCCATCATCCTGAAAGACAGCCCCATAAAAGATTACGTATTGGCCATGAAAGCCGATATGCAGTCGGTACGTGATTACATTACCCTGCTGGGAGAAGGCGGCGCCGATTTCGCGAAGATCAGTGACAAAGCACAGGCAGCTTACGACGCCCTGGAAAAAAACCAGGCGGCACATGCGGGCATGGATATGGCCAATGCCGCGAAAGAAAACAAAGATTCATATTATAAGAGCTTCTATGACAGCTTTCATCAGTTCCTGCTGACAGCCAAAAGGATCATGCGTGACGCCAAAGAAAAAGGCGAAATGACCGACAGCCAACTCGAAACCCTCGATAACGCGCTGGATACCATGATCGGCAGATACAACAGCTTCACAAAATAAAATAACAATGGGTAGATATCCATCGCGGATATCTACCCATTTATCTACCAGTAACTATTTCTTAAATACTTCTTCCAGCTTCTTCTCTAATTCTTCTCCGCGTAAATTCTGCGCTATTATTTTTCCGCTGCCGTCTATGATAAAGTTGGCAGGAATGCCTGAAATGCCAAACTCCAATACAGGATTACTTTTCCAACCCTTCAGATCAGATACATGCGTCCAGGTGAGTCCATCTTTTCCTACAGCTTTCAGCCATGCTTTTTTATCGGTATCCAGTGATACACCGAGGATATCAAAACCCTGATCATGGAAGCGCTGATATGCTTTTACTACGTTAGGATTTTCTGCACGGCAGGGACCACACCAGCTGGCCCAGAAATCTACCAGTACAACTTTTCCTTTGTAGTCGGTCAATTTCACCAGTTTGCCGGTGCTATCAGGCAGCGACATTGCCGGCCGGGCGCCCACGCTCATTTTAGCATGTTTATCCATCGAGGCTTTGATAGCCAGTCCGTAGTCCGTTTTCCTTGCGGGATCTGCGAGTAGCTGATAGGCGGCCGCCGCTTTTTCCGGGTAGGAATAATTGATATACCTGTCCAGGATCACAAATGCGGCTACCGCGGAACCGGGTGAACGCTTTACAAAAGCGGTAATGGAGCTATCCAGTTCTTTATCCAGATCGGCAAAACCGGCTGCTACCACCTTTCGCTCCACGCTGTCTTTGTTTTTTTCTGCTGCATCTGCACGCTGATATAATTTACCGGCTTTCTGGCGTATCGCTTCCCATGTTTCCGCCCACCCGGCATATAAAGGCTGATTTCCCGAGCCTGCTATTTTTGCGGCTCCCATGGAATCCTTATGAGCGGTAATGGTAATAGTGCTATTTTCCAGGAAGAATGATATCCCGTTATATTTATCAGCGGCAGTCCATATCGAATACAGTTGCGGTGAGCCTACTTTTCCTTTAAACGTAAACTTTCCATTCTTCAGCATGGTGGAATCCGGCTTATGGTCTGGCAACATGAAAGTATTCAGGTATACCTTACCGCTATCCCCGCCGTGGATAACGCCATTAATCGTATAGCCCTTACCGTTTTGTGCCTGTGCCGACAGCATACCAACAGTGGCTGCCAACAGGACGATTGATTTCTTCATATTAATAGTGGGTTTTGATGGTTATGCTGCTTTATAGGTCATACTTACAATTTTGCCGAAACCGGTGAACACCTTTACATCCTGGAAATCGCCCAAAGGACTGATCTTATAGCGGTACAATTTTCCTGCTGTACCGTTCCAGGTACCTACCATTACGTCGTCGCCCGTACACTGGAAGTAAGTTACCTGCTCTCCTGCTGCAATAGTCTTAATGGTCCTTGCTTTACCAGAGGGGATATCATACAGGTAGATGTTACCGTTAACGAGAAAATAGATCTGTTGCAGTTTTTTGGAGCTGGTCATTTTAGTGAAGGCCGCCAATTCAGGAGCATCGCCTGTGATCAGTTTTTTTGCGACGGCGGGGTCCGAGCGGTTGCCATCTATCTGGTACAAATAATAATTACCATTATCCTTGAAGATAGCGTTGTTCAGGAAAGGCGCATTTCCCTGGTCCATAGCAAGAAGATCCTTCCCGATGTTACGCATATCAAAGTAACTGCCCGGCTCGGGTGCGCTGAAAGCCACCAGGGAAGGGATCAGGGAAGCGCCTGACAGGTACACAAAGCCTTTGGTTTTTGTATCAAAAAAGAAAGCGGTATAGGGTGTTTTTTCACCAGTATAGGGTTGCGGACCGACTCCTGTATAAGAAGAAAAATAATAGTCATCGCCCTTACCTCCCGGAAAAGGAAGGGTATTGAGATATTTTACATCTCCCGGAAAACCTCCGGCAACACGTACCTGCAGATGACCGTCGTTAATCAGGATATTCATGCCGGTATTGATTTGCCCGAACTTCTGCGGATGGAACACGGCCGGTGTTTCCCAGAACCAGCTGGTGTAGTCTGTTAGCTTCGTCATTTCTGTATACTCCAGTTCTATGGCGTTGTCAGCGCCAAACATCCATACCGATTTAGCACCGTAATAGTTCGTGGTAGCTACCTGCAGCGGTTCATTCAGTACATAGTCCTTATTCAGCTCTGTGAAAATATGATGGAAGAAGGTATCTGTTTTCAGGATGATGGTCATATCTGTTTTGCCAGCCACATCTTCCATCACGAGCCATCCTTCGCTGAAGCGGTTGATTACCTTCAGGTTGAAGAACTTAAAGTAAGAAACGCCGGAAGCTTTCACGGTTACTTTATAAATGAGCCTGTAAATGCCAGGTTTCACACGGATAGCCTGGTGAAGGTAACGGGTGCTGTCGAGGATATATACCGGATAAGCATCTTCAGAATCATTCTGATGGATACTCCATTCATATACCAGGCCATTATCGCCTGCAGGCACGGCCTCTTTAATATCGGGCTTCACAGTTAATGTGTCAAACTGCAGCACGGCGTCAACTGCCGTAGTATCGGAGATACTGAGCACGTTAATAGGGATAATAGCTTTATTGCTGTTGTCTTTCAGGCAACCGGACAGCGTGAGCATCACCAGCATTGAAACACACAACCAATTATATACTGACAATTTCATATTGCAACTTTTAGGATAAAGAAATAAGAGTGCAGGTTAAATAGCAGGGAAAGTGACCCGGTTGCCATTTTCATCTATCAGCGGCCCGTTTGTATTTTCGTAACGGATCAGTTCTACCCGCATCTTTTGCAGGATAGACATGATCTCCGAAAATTGTGCGCCTGTTCCCATTGTGATAGCGGTGGTACCTAACCGTGATACCATGAACTGATGCTTGGTAAGTGAATATGCGCCATAGAAGAAGTCGCTCCAATCAGCGGGTTTCAGCAACATATCCGTTATCCTTATCTGGTAATTAAGGCTATTAGCGAATCCTGCGGCAAAGTCATCGGAGGAGGCTATACGAAAATAAACAGAGAACACTTTATTCTTCATGTCCGGGGTGCGGAACAGGTATACCGGAAACTTTATGGCATATTCGCCTGCCTTTATAACGGCAGGGCCTATATCAAAATGTGTTCCTTTTACAGCGGTGGAGCTGTCTGTTATTACGAGGTTGAACTTCCTGTCGGTAGCAGTAGCCAGCCCGGTGATCCGCATATTAAGGTACACGGTATCTTTCAATACGGTATCCGGTTTTACCACAAATGTATAATTGATACTGTCGGGTAGTACAAAATCCCTGGAAAAGTAGATCGCAGGCAATTCTTTGTACATCAGCCGCTCTTCCTTGCCACATGCACTTACCAGCAGGTATAATATGGCTGTTGCTATCAGCCTGTTAATATTCTTCATGTTTGATGATTTAAAGAGATGCAGAGATGATTACTTTCCAAACTCGATTTCCTGGTTTGGCAATGGCAGTACGTACTGCGTATTATTGATGGTGCCATTAAGGGCGCCCTCAATTTTAGCCAGGTTTAACCGTTTATAATAATAGAAGAGTTGTCCCACGCAGATAAAGTCCCTGCGATACTCTTTAAATATTTCATTCTGTAAAGTAGTTGCGTCCAGTCCTGCAGGCAGTTCTATAATATTCCTGGCAGCGCGGACTTTGTTCAGCCATTTAAGCCCTTCAGCAGGAGCCGGTTCACTTTCTGCGGCGATGTAATACATCTCTGAGAGAGAAAGCACCGGTATTCTCTTCTTTAGTGATTCCCTGTTTTCATCTACCTGCCAGAGCTTACTGGGGAAGATAATACCATTGCTTACGCCCCACAAGCTGTTACTTACAAAGCGGATGTCGGTACTGCCGCCTGCTGCCGTCTCAAACACCGCCTTTCTGCGTTCTTCAGTGATGGTAAATTTCTTGTACATCTTATCACCGGTAGCCATCATAAAGTAGCTGCTCACGGGATCTTTCAGCTTGGATACATAAATGGAGAAAATGTGTTCCGGTGTAAAGGTCCTGTTGAGATCAACGGCATTGGTAGTTAATTCACCGGAAGTAATAAAGCGGAAATTATTGCTGGCAATTACTTCTTTTGCATAGGCGAGTGCCTGTACTTTATCGTTGTTATAGAGATACAGTCTTGCCAGTAATGCTTTTACCGCCCAATAGTTCATCCGGTTGTTGCGAAAGGCGAGGAAGTCGTCGTTGCCACCGGGGTTGCTCATTTGCGGATATACTTTCAGTAATGCTTCTGCTTCTTTCAGATCTTTCTCACATAAGGTAATCACCTCGCTTACTTTTAAGCGCGCCTGTGGTGTTACCGTAAAGGAAGTCATATAAGGAATGGCGGTAGCAGTAGCATCTGATTTAGGAGAAGGTGCATATAAACGCAGCAGATCGAAGTGTATAAAAGCCCGCAGTGCCAGCGCTTCGCCTTTGATAATATTATAGTTATCCGCTGTAAAGATTGATTTTTTGTTGTCGATATTTTTCAGGATATAATTTGTTTGCGCGATGGTGGCATACATATTACTCCAGATACTATTGATGATGCCTGTTATACCGGCATTGGTATACTGGTAGGTGGCCGCATAAAAAAAGTCGTGATCTATTTTCGTGGTGTTGTCGTATCCCTGCGATAAGACTTCCAGGAAACTGAAAGTCAGGTAGCCACCGTATAGTTGCCCGTCGGCCGCTTTCTGATAGCTGCCATACAGTGCATCTTTGAAACCCTGTTCAGTAGAAAACTGTTCTGATTCCTTGATTTCTGTCTTGGGTCTTACATCCAGCCATTTCTTGCAGGAGGTAAGTGTGAGTGAGGTGATGGAAGCTACCAGGAAAAGTATATTGCGTAGATGTTTCATGTTCAGATCCTCTTAAAATTAAAAAGTGGTTTGTAACTGTAAAGTGAAGCTGCGGCTGAAAGGATAATCCAGGCCTCTTTCCCGCTTAATGCTGGACCACCAGAACAGCTGGTTGGTGAAGAGGGTGAGCTTGGTATCGTGCAGGCGTAACCGTGCGTTCTGCGCGTCACTTAAGCGGTAATACAGCGAGGCGCTTTCGAGGCTCAGCCAGTCGTCTTTCTGTACAAAGCGGGAAGTGGCGTAGGTGATGGTGTTAATGGTGTACCCGTTATTATCCACAATTCCCTTATAAAAAGTTATGTCACCTGGCTTTTTCCAGCGCTCTTCAAATACACGGCGGTCCACATTAAATCTCATGTCAGCGCTTTCTACCCTGTCAACCAGTGTTTGGTTATAGGTATAGCCACCAAACCGGTACCGGAAGTAGAGGTTCACACCGATGCCTCTTTTTTCAAAATTGGTTCCGAAGGTTCCTTCCAGTGTAGAGCGGGCGTCTCCTACTATTACCTGGTCCAGCGGATCATACACAGTAGTAGTGGTACCGTTGCGGGTACGAAAAATTTCTCTCCCGGTAGAAGGGTCGATGCCCAGCGAAGGCACTGCCCAGATAGCGGTGGTACTACGGCCTTCAGCAAAGCGGGCCAGCGGTGTGGTGCTGAGTGAATCAGTATTTCTTTTGTTTAGTTGTTCGAGGGTATTGGAGATTTTCTCAATTTTATTCTGCACATGAAATCCGTTGGCAAAAACGGACCAGCTGTCGCGGTTCCGCGAATTAGAGAAAATGGTGTAGCGTAAATTTACTTCATACCCTTTGCTTACTACGTCGCCCATGTTATCCATATACATGGAAAAGCCGGTAGATGGGGCGGTGGTGATAGACACAACAGAACCTTTTGTCTTCTCTTCAAAATAGTTGGCGGTAATATCCAGTCGTCTGAAAAAAGTACCGTCAATACCAAAGTTGCTTTTGGCGGTCTGCTGCCAGGCAAGATTGGGGTTACCAAAGCCAAGCAGGGAGGTGCCGAGGTGGTATAAATAATCCTGGTCGGTATAGTACCTGCTGGTGGTAAGACCGAGGTAGCTGGCAAAATTGGAAGAGCCGGTATATCCGTATGAATAGCGGAGTTTCAGCCGGTTGATAGCGGTACTGTTTTCCAGGAATTTTTCTTTATGAATATTCCATCCGCCGCCTACGCTCCAGAAAGAGGCAAACCGTTTATTGGCGCCAAACTGGGAAGATCCATCCAACCGGTATGAAACATCCAGCAGGTAACGGTTATCGTATGCGTAACTCACATTGGCGAAGTATCCCAGCAAACGGGTAAGCCCTTCTGTGCCGAATGGCCGTGCACCTGTTTTGTATCCGTTTCCCAGTGTCACCTGGTCCAGTTTATCATTTGGGAACCCGTTGATGGTGTAGGATTCTGAAGTCAGTTTTTCCTGGCGCAGGGTGGTACCCAGTGAACCAAAGAACATGTGTGATCCGAACGATTTGTTTAAGTCGATGGTGAAAGCCCCATCGATTGTATTCCTTAAACCGTAACCTTTCGTGTAAGATCCTTTTTCATAATATCGTTCCACAGGGATACTGTCGAAGGCAGTGTGTTGCGCCGGGAGGAACTGATCTCCGCCATTGGTGGTGCGCTGATAGGCAAAGCGGCCGGTAAAGCGCAGCCATTCTTTTGCCTGCCATTGCGCAAAAAAGTTGTTAGTGATATTTTGCTGTGTATACTGATCTACTGTGTGCAGGGATACATTATAAACCGGGTTCAGTTGTGAAGCCAGCCGGGTGTCATCAAAGAAGCGGATATCTTCCAGGTAGTATTTGGGATTTCCGTTTGCATCGTAAGGCGACCAGTAAGGATTTAATTTAGTATAAGTATAAAATGAGCCATAGGGTGAGTTAACTGCCTTGTTGAAATTGAGGGTAAGATCATTTCTGAATAAAAAGTTTTTATATCGATAGGACAAATACGTGTTACCGGAGATATTCTGCCGGCTGGAGCCTTTCATGACTCCCTCTGTAGTGTTGTAGGTACCATTGAGACCGTACATCACCGATTCCGATCCACCTTCCAGGTAGAGGTTATGGGTACTGCCAATGCCGTTGCGCAGGGGTACATTGAGCCAATCGGTATTGATACCTTTGGCTACTTCCGCCAGGCGGTAGTTATACTGGAAATCTTTTTCTTCCTGCCAAACGGGGATGGGATAGCCGTTATAAAGACCTGCTTCTTTTTCCAGCTGGAGTTTCTCTTTGGAGTTTACCAGGTCATAGCCTTTGAGGTCGGGCAGTTCTGCCACCACACTACCGGTATAGGTTACACGTAAACTGCCTTCACGGGGTCTTACGGTTTCAATAACAATTACGCCGTTAGCTGCACGGGAACCATAAATAGAGGTAGCTGCCGCATCTTTCAGGATAGTGACCTTTGCGATGCGGTTCATGTCAAAATCGTTTACCCGTTGTAGTGATACTTCAAAGCCATCCATAATAAAGAGTGGTGTATTGGGGCTGGTGGTAAAGTCGTATACGTTGTTTTGATTAGTGCCATTCAGATTACCGAGGCTGTTGCCGCCTCTTACCACTACACTGGGCACTGCGTTGGGGTTGGAGCCGGCAGCGATATTTTCCGGCATCTGGAAAGAGGGATCGAGTGCGCGCAGTGCGCTTAATACGCTGTTACCCGATACCTTGTTCAGCTCTTCTTTTGTATAGGAAGATGCTGCACCGGTGAAGTTTTCCGCCGGCCTGGAAAACAGCCCTGTTACCACTACTGCGTTCAGTGACTTGGAACTGGTACTGAGTTTAACCGTGAGGTTAGCGGATCTGCGTACTTCCACTTCCTTTGTTTCATAGCCAACATAACTGATAAGCAGGGTGGCTTTACCGGCTGATACATCCACCGGTATTTTAAAGGCGCCTACTTCGTTGGAGGTGGTGCCGTTCAGTACTTTAGTTCCTTTCTCAATAACAGTGGCGCCCACAATGTGGTCGCCGCTTTTTTCATCGAGGATACGGCCGGTAATAACTGCCTGTTGTTGGAATAGTTCTGCTGCTTCATTGTCCGAAATGCCGGGATTGGCAATAGGTTTTACATACAATACCACGCTGCTGTCGACCTCCCGGTAGGCGAGATTAGTATTCTCCAGTACTGCATTCAGCGTAGCGCTTACGGAACGGCTGGCAGTGGGGAGCGTGATATGTTTGTACTTCGCTACTGCTGTAGGGGGATAAGCAAAAAGAAATCCGCTGGCCTGCTCAATTTTCTTAATAGCGCTGTGGAGCGTTTCATCTCTGAGGCCGAGTGTAATTGTTTTCTTTCCCAATTCCTGGCCCCACACCGGTGAGGCTATCAGTAGCTGAACGGACAATGCCAGCAGAAAAGAATACAAGAAAATTATCTTCATAATAAAACCTGTTTTGCCCTTTTTCCTAATGTATGGTTGGTTGATTCGCATAGGGACATAGCGATCCCTCACGGAGATTAGATCCATAATTCTGATGGTTGATTTAGATAATTACAATTAAAAAAATTAGCAGCTACACGCGGTGCACAACGCGCTTTACCGGATGAAGATCTTCACCGATATTATATTCCGTTTGTTGATTGACTACCGTTTTATAAGCGTTTATCTATTGATTGGCACATCCTTCACCGTTCAGTACTACTTTATCGTTGGGATAAATGGTATACCCGGCATTTGCCACACTGCAAATAATGGTCAGCACTTTCTCCAAAGGCTGGTTATGAAAAAATGTTCCTGCAATACGGCAATTTTTTAATGCCTCATTGGCAAATAATATTTTCACATGGTACTTATCTCCTATCATAACAGCTGCTTCCTCCATACTTACATCGTCCAGCACCAGGAATTCATCTTTCCATTTTACCACTTCCATACTTTTCACCTGCGCCCTTACTACTGTACTGGTAAGCATATTTACTGATAGCTGCTGATCTGCTACCAGTACGCCATAGCTGCTTTTCTCATCATTTACCTTTACCTTACCCCTGGTAACGGTAATCACTACACGCTGCTGATCGGTTGATGCTTTTACATTAAAAGCGGTCCCAAGTACCTGCGTGCTGAGCTTACCGGTTTTCACGATAAAGGGTTTATCCGGCACTTCTTTAATATCAAAATATCCTTCTCCCCATAACCGCACTTCTCTTTTATTCCCTTTGAAGTCGCGATTGTATTCCAGGCGGCTGTTATCCGCGAGTAACACTGTACTTCCATCGGGCAGGCGTACAAACTTCGTTTGTACTTCCACTATTTCTTCCGCGGCAGGTGTAGCTGCGGATAGGTTAATGGCTACCAGCGGCTGTTTTTCGCCTGCATGCCACCACCACCAGCCGGCGACAGGCAGCACCAGCAAGCCAGTTACAATGGCAGCCAGCGCCAGCCTCCGCATGCCGCGGCGACGGTTCCGTTTAAGCGGGATAATGCTGGCAATGTGTGATTCGGCCGACATGATATTGCCGATCATCTCATGATAGCGCTCAAATGAAACGTCTGGTTCCATGATGCCACTATCCCATTCCGCATCTATCCGGTTCTTTATTTCTTCATCAAAGTTGCCTTTGTTGATCAATCCCCTCAATTCATTCCACTCTGCCTCGCTGGCTTTCCCGGCAAGGTATTTATCCATTAATCCATTGAATCCAGGGTCGTTCGTCATAACGATTACAATAACTTTACAGGAACTTACAGGTAGTTTTTCAAAACTTATATAATAACAGACACCTGACAAATTCCGATGGTGGAGGGTGAATAAATATATTTTTTATTGTTATTTAACAAGAGTGATCATCAGGAGGATACTGATGCTGCCGTTCAGGTAACGGCGGATCGACTGTAACGCCCTGGCCATATGGGATTTCACGGTAACGGCGGAGATATGCATGCGGCTGGCGATGGCTTCATGGCTTAGTCCTTCTTCTTTGGCAAGGCGGTATACTTCCCGTTGCTGGGGCGGCAACTGTCCGAGGGCGGTCTGGATAATTTCCCGGTATTGGTGTTCCTGGATCCGGTGGTCAGTATCGTTTACCATTACCTCCCGGCGGCCAAGCTCTTCCCGGGCGGCGGCCTCATTGGCCCGTTTGCGGAAACGGTTCAGGACCAGGTTCCTGGTCACAACTTTCAGATAGGCATCCAGATTTTTTACTTCCGGCAGGGTTTCACGCTTCAGCCAACACTTCAGGAACACATCCTGCACCACTTCTTCAGCGGCTGCCTGCGACCGGAGAAACCGGAACGCCACAGAATACACCTTCGTACGGTAGCGGCTAAACAGCTCCGTAAAAGCATACTCACTGCCCTGTGATAACAGTTCCAGCATTGTGTTCTCATCGTAATTACTCGGGGAAGGCATATCCACGTAATATATGATTGCCCGACAAAATAGTTCAAAATATTTTAGCAAAACAAAAAAACCGCAGCCAGGAATGACTGCGGTACTTTTCTTATCCACTCGTTTATCGTTGTAAACTCAACGCTGTATTATGCGAAAACTGTTGTAATGTAGCCGTTACAGCCCTTTCCAGTTCGGCGCCGGCCAGCTCTTTGCGGAAAGCTTTTTCCTCCAGTGCGGATATCACCTTGTATAGCGGTTCATCATTTACTTTCTTCTGCAGGTTAATTTCGCTGCTCTCTCCATAGATCTTATCCCAGCTTTTACGGACTACCGCCCAGAAAGCCTTATGCTGCTCCCACCATTCCTTAGCCTGCTGACATTTACTTTCACTGGTGCGGTTATAGGTATTTAATCCCTTTTCTCCCACAATCACCTTATCCATGCCGTTTGCGCGGATCACCTTCTGGTTATCCTGCTCATGCACAGAGCCGGTAGCGGTGATTTCATGATGATTTACCCGGTGCAATACGTTATAGTCCTTACGGGTTGTGTATTCCCTGCGGGGTAACGGCGCATCTGAGGCGGCTTCCCAGTAGTGGCGGCCGTCTGCATGTACCCAGGTAGCGGAACCTTCATAGCGCGGTTCATCGTCCACGCCATATACTTTCTGTGACCACTGACCTTTTACCTGTGCGGCGGGCAGCGTGACCTTCTTCCACTGGTTATCCTGCGTATAGGTCAGCAACTGTTGGTTTTCATACTGCCAGTCCTCTGTCCAGTGTTTAATCACGTTGCTATCTGCAATCAGCAGATGTTGCAATACAATGCGGTGCGGATCTTCTGAGGCCACCGTTACATATTCAATGGCGTCAATAATCTTATGATATCCTTTAGGCTTATAGCTGCTATCTGCCGGGAATGTTTCTGTGTATTCAAAGGTCACGTCCTGGCAGCCACACATACTTTTGATCGCTGCTTTATCCTGCGATAATTTATCGCCGCCCTTTTGCTGGGCGGTTGCTGCCAGCGTTATGAATGCGCTGATGGCTAAAATGGAAATATGTTTCATAAAAATAATAATGAGTGGTTAGTTGAATTGGCGTGTGCCATTTGGCTGATAAGCAAACCGGAAATTATAATAACGGCTTACTGAATTCTGGTCCGGTGCAGCCGGCGCATCCTTATAATAGCTGGTCACTTCCAGTTTGGCATAATTACCATTCGCGGTTTTCAGTACAATTACAGCGCCTGTTACCGGTGAAATTACGTGTGTGGTCATGTTGTAAGCATACCAGCCGGTGATGGCTTTCTTTGCAGTAGCATCGGTAGTATAGCCTGTTTCCGGCGCTGTTGCCAATTGACTGAATACACCGGTAATCACCTGGGCTTCGGCTTTACCAGGTCCGCTGGTGCCGCCATTGATGATAATGGTAGTGGCTTTGAAACCAATGTCCCATTTGGTGGTGGCGGAATCGCTGTTCGGAATTACTTTATTATCTGCGAGGCTGTATAAAGTAAAGCTGCCTTTATTTGCTGCATCTGCATCAATGTTTGTTACCGTTTTGGTTTCCACTGCAACCACCGGCGGTGTAACGGCATCATCATCCTTGCTGCAGGATCCCAGTGTAAAAAGCGACAGTGACAGCATACCAGCTGTGAGTATTTGTTTCATATAGTATTTGGTTAATGGTTTACGTGATGATAAAAATTCCAGGTGGCGCCAATGGAATAGATCCTGCCTGGCATGGTACTGATATGCTGTGCATCCGTGTAGTTAAACACGTTTTCCAGCGTGGCCTGCATACGCAGCTGCCGTTTGAACAGGTATTTAGCTGCCGCAAGATTTACCGTAGCATAACCGGGCACAAACTCACTGTCCTTATCCGGTGTGTTATTCCCGTTCTCGTCGGTGAAGCCGTATTTACTTCGGTACAGCATTCGTGCATTTGCATCGATACCCAAACGGTACAGGCTATACGCTATTTTCAGGTTGGCTGAATGATGTGAGCGGTTAAATAATCCGAAGTATTCGCGGCGGGTAAGTGCGCGTGTTTCCCCGGTGGTTTCATCTTTCGTATATACTTCCCCGTTTTTCACCTTTTTGAAAAGATCATTATCTTTTGAGCGAAGGTATTGGTAGCCGGCGGACAGCTGCAAATGCCTGCCTACAGCTTGTCCCAGCTCCGCTTCTGCGCCGGCAGTAGTAATGCTGTTGATGTTTACATAGCTATATACTGCCAGATCGTTTGTTTTTACGGCAATAGCGCGGGTGTCTATCAGGTTTTTTACACTGTTATAAAAGACATTTACTTTGGTGGTGGTACGGGAAAATGGTTTCCCTTCCACTCCCAGGTTATAGGACCAGGAGCTTTCGGCATCCAGGTTTTTCAATTGTTCCGGATCGATGTTCACCTGTTTGATCTGCCCCTGTTGCTCCATTTCTTTCAGGATATCCGCTGCCAGTTTGGTACCTACCACGGTGTAACCAACTGCTGCGTTATTAAAATGCAGGTATAGCCGCCTGAAATCAGGCGCACGGTAGCCGCGGCCGATGGTGCCCAGCAGGCGCCAGTTGGGCGTTAGCTGATACGACACCGATAACTTCGGACTGAACTGAGACGGGTATTGGTTATGCGTATCAAAGCGGCCGCCGAGTAATACATTCCATGCATTTGCCGGTTTCCAGTTTTCCTGTATAAATACATACCCGGTATTAAAGGCCATCCGTTCCTCATAGCGGGTGGCTTCGAGCGATTCATGCACATATCCCACACCCGCGGTGAGCTGATGTTTCGGATGCAGCTGCCAGTCGGCCTGATATTCCGGTTTCAGATATTGCTGGGTAAAAAATGATGCATCATACAAACTTTTGTCCTCCCGGTAATGCATATCTTCATTGGTGGAATACCGCGAATAATACACCCGCCACGTTTGTTTGAAACGCTGTACCGGCGTATGAATCAGCTGTAACGATCCGTTCATATCCTTCTCCTTTCCGATATCATCCACCATTCCTTTGGCATCCGGGAAATAACTGTTATACTTTTGTTCATAGTAGCGCCCGGAGAGGATGGTGCTCCATTTGCCGGACCAGTTGTGCTGCCAGCGCGACTGTGCCGTATATGCTTTAAATGGCGATACAGTAGGCGCAGTGCTTTGGTTACCAAGCGTGTATCCGTCACTGTTATAAGCATTTACACTGGCGGAGAAAGAGCCTTTCTTATAAGGAATACGTGTACTGCCATCAAGGGTATAGGTATTATTGGAACCATACCGCGCGCTGATACTGCTTATTCCCTCCTTGCTGTTGTTGCTGGTAATGATGTTAATAACGCCGGCCAGTGCATCGCTCCCATAGAGTGAAGAAACAGGCCCTTTAATGATTTCAATTCTTTCTATATTACTCACCACAATCCTCGACAGGTCGAACGTGCCGGCAGTTCTGCCTATGAGCGGTTCTCCATCCAGCAGTATCAGTGTGTACTCTGCTTCCAGTCCCTGCATCTGCACACCTGCTCCATGATTGGAGGTGATGAACAGGCCGGTTTGTTCTGCCAGTACCTGTTGCAGCAATACCGCTCCCATGGCCTGTATCTGTTGTTTATGGATTATAGTAACCGGTACCGGCACTTTGCTTAACAGTTGTTCATTCCTGGTAGCGGTAACCACTACTTCCTGTAACACTTTACTGCCGGAAGTAGTGTCGGTTTGGGCAAAAAGGGTCCCTACCCGCATGATGCAGGTGAGCAGGAATAAATATTTATACATCTTAAGGTTTATCTGAAATTGTGAAGCAAAAGTACGGGCATAAACAACAGCACCTTTACGAGTTTGGGAAAGTTATTTACGAGATCCGGAAATTTGCTGTTAACTTAGTTAGTCCGGAAAACTAACCGTTACCGGAACAATTTTAAATCATCACCTGTTCATTAATATATGAAAACACAATACTTCCCGGCGGCCGACAGAGGCGTTAAAGACATAGGCTGGCTGAAAAGTAATTTCTTCTTCAGCTTCAGCGATTTTTATCATCCCATGCGCAGCGCTTTCGGTACGCTGATCGCGTTCAACGATGACTACGTAGAAGCCGGCAAAGGCTTTGGTACACATCCGCATGTGAACATGGAAATCATTTCCGTTTTACTGAAAGGAAAGATGAACCATAAAGATTCCATGGGATACAGTACCGAGATAGAAGCACCTGCGGTGCAGATCATGAGTGCCGGCAGCGGGTTAAGGCATGAAGAGTATAATATAGGTACGGAAGAAGTTAACTTCTTACAGATCTGGATTCTTCCCAAACAACAAAACATTTCACCGAGGTATCAGCAACGGAGTTTCCCGCAGGAAAAAAGAAAGAACAAACTGGTGACGATCGTATCCGGTGAAGAAGGGATGGAACACTGCTGGATCAATCAGAATGCGAAGCTGTCGCTCGGATACTATGAGCAACCTGCCAGTGTTACCTATGCCTTCAACCCCTTGAATAAGTGCCTGTTTATCTTTTCTATTGACGGCAGCCTCAGGGTACAGGACCAGGTATTACAGCCGCGTGATGCGATAGGGATATGGGAAACCGGTGAGGTGACATTGCAGTGCGGCGAAAAAACAACATTCCTGGTTATCGAAACGCCTGTCAATCAGAAGTAAATCTCTTCTTAATACATATTAAATACAGACATATTATTACTTTTCTAAAATAATAACATCCAATTTATTCATACAGGTAATTTATTCCACCGGGAATCATTAAATTTATATTGCACCGCTTCAAAGGCTCAATTACCTGTATGATTAATACCTCCCAAAATAATTACATAGGTTTCGAGGTACTCTTTAACCATGCCACCATCAGCATACTGGTTGCCGACAATCAGCAGCGGATCGTGATGGCCAATCCCTTCCTGCTTAACCAGTTTGGCTATACGAAAGAAGAAGTGACAGGTCAGCTGGTGAGCCTGCTGCTTATCAGCGATCATAAAGAACAGTATGCGGTAAGGAAAAACGGCAGCCAGTTCCCGGCAGAGATCAGCCAGGCTAACCACTCCACCCCGGAAGGAATACTAACCATTATTTACATCACCGACACCACCGATCGCCGGAATGCGGAGATGACCCTGCGGGAACTTTCGCAGCAACGCAAAGAAGCGGCTGTGAAAGACGGCTCGCTCCAGCGCATGAACAGCTTCCTTAACAGCTTATGGACCAGTACCGGCGCCATGATCATCGTAATCAATAACGATGGTTTCATCCGGTGGTTCAACCCTGCAGCAGAGAGGATTCTAGGCTATAAAGCCAGTGAAGTGGTGGATGTATATACCCCGATGCTGCTGCACGATCCGGAGGAAGTAGCCCTGCGGGCAGAAGAATTTTCACAGCAGCTGAACCAGCCGGTGGCTCCCGGTATGGAAACGCTCACCATTAAAGCCAGGCTAAACCTCTATAATGAATATGAATGGCAGTACATCCGGAAAGATGGTAGCACGCTGCCGGTTTCCCTGACGGTATCCGCCATACGGGATGCGGCCGATATTACCGGGTATATCGGTATTGCCATCGACCTCTCCCGCATTAAACAGGCGGAATCTGAGCTGAGAACTTCCCTGGAAAAAGAACGGGAGCTTAATGAACTTAAATCAAGGTTTGTATCCCTCGCTTCCCATGAATTCAGGACACCCCTCAGCGCCATCCTTTCTTCCATCTACCTGGTGTCCAAATATGAAGCAGATGATGACGTAGCCAAACGGAGCAAACACATTCAACGTATTATTTCCGCGGTAAATATGCTGACGGATATACTAAACGACTTCCTCTCGGTAGGAAAAATAGAAGAAGGAAAGATCCAGGTACGCCACAGCACCTTCGACGCCGGTAAACACATCAGCAACATCCTGGGCGAAATGGACGGACTCAAAAAAACCAAACAGAATATTTACTATGCGCACCACGGCGCCGCCCATGCCTGCATGGACCCTACACTATTAAAACACATTGTTATGAATCTTGTATCCAATGCCATCAAGTTTTCTCCGGAGGGAGCCATTATTTCCATCCGGTCACAATGTAGCGACAACAGCTTCCAGCTATCCGTAAAAGACAAGGGAATAGGTATTTCAGAAGAAGACAGGCAGCATCTTTTTGAGCGGTTTTTCCGTAGCCAGCATGTGTCCAATATTCAGGGTACAGGGCTTGGGCTGCACATTGTAGCCAAATATGCGGAATTGATGAATGGTACAGTTTCCTGTAACAGCGCTCCGGAAAAAGGCACAGAGTTCCTTGTTACGGTTCCCTTCCCCCAAAACTGAGGCTCATGGAAAAAATACTGCTGATTGAAGATAATGCTGCCATCTGTGAAAATGTAGCGGAAATCCTTGAACTGGCCAATTACCAGGTGCTCACTGCCACCAATGGCAAAGAAGGCGTGGCCATGGCGTTGGAACACCTGCCCGACCTTATTGTATGCGACATCATGATGCCCGTGCTGGATGGCTATGGCGTTTTACACATGCTGCATAAAAACAAGGCCCTCCAGAAAACGCCTTTTATCTTCCTGACAGCCAAAGCAGAAAGAACAGATATACGGAAAGGAATGGAGCTGGGTGCAGATGATTATATTACCAAGCCCTTTGAAGGCACAGAGTTGCTCAGCGCGATAGAAAGCCGGCTGAAAAGATGCGCTGAGATCAAACAGGACACGGTTACCGGCTTGCACGGGCTCCAGGTACTGCTGTCGGCCAGTACCGGCAAAGATCAGCTCACCCTACTCAAAGAAAACCGCAATACCAATCACTATAAGAAGAAACAACGCATTTACGCTGCCGGCAACCGCCCGGATCATTTATATTACCTGCTCCAGGGAAAAGTAAAAACGTATAAACGGAACGATGAAGGAAAAGAACTGATCATAGGTTTATATAACGAAGGGGATTTTCTTGGATATAATGCCCTGCTCGAAGGCGGCAACTACCAGGAATATGCGGAAGCGATGGAAGACACACTGGTAGCAGTGATCCCGCAAAAAGATTTTGAACAGCTGATCAGCAGTAACCCGGAAGTGCTGGGGAAATTTATCCAGCTGTTATCAAAAGAAATGGCGGAAAAAGAACAGCAACTGATCGGGCTGGCGTATAACTCGCTTCGTAAGAAAGTAGCGGAAGCATTGCTGATGCTCGACAAAAAATACAATACCGCCGGCAGTAAACATTTTACGATCGATATCAGCCGGGAAAACCTTGCCGCAGTAGCGGGAGTCGCAAAAGAATCATTGATACGCACGTTGGGCGATTTCAGGGATGAACAGCTGATTGCCCTGAAAGAGGGGCAGATCGCATTTTTATCTCTCAAAAAACTGGCGGCGCTGGTAAACTGATGCCTATACTTTTTCTGCCGCTATAAAAATGAGGAATGCCACCTTTAAACGCTCGTACTCCTGCATCATTCCCTCCATATCATTTTTCAGCACCGCATAAAGATGCGGCGAAGGCACGCCAGCCGGCTGCTTATTCAGCCAGTCGAGCTGCTCCCCTATTTCATGCCGTAACAGGATCAACGACTCTTCCCGGTCCAGCATCGTGAGCTGAAATTCTTCTGCCTCCTCAATAAACGACCGCCGCGTAGTTTCTTTCAACGCAGCCGCCAGCCGGTTAATCAGCGAAGCATTATCTTCTCTTAAAGCTTTCAGGGTTCTGATCCAGTTGTTACATGCCTCCCGGTAGGCCGCAATATCTGTTTCAGTGCTAGGATCATACGGCATATTGATAGTTGCTAATTATAATAGGTTTGCTGCATGTGCAGATTTTTATCTACACCCCATTTCTTTAATAGCTGACATAGATGTTGCTGATGATGATTCATTTGCCGGATACCTGACATTAACTCCATAATATGACGGAGATATTGTTCGCCCGGTAAATAGTTTTCCTTTCTTGCCACATCTTCCAATACAGACAACATCGTTTTGCTTTGCAAAACAAATTCCTTCACTACCTTATAAAGTTTATTGATGTGTTCCTGTGCGGGCTCCCCTTCCGGTTCCCGCTTTTTAGACCTTCCGGCCGGCTGCAATTCCTGCTTCATATTACGCAGGATTACATTGTGGTAAATAGATACCTCCCGGTAGAAATGAATGATGAGATCACTGAAATCCAGGTAAAGCCCCGGTAAACTACCAGCTGATGCCTGTACCTGTGTATAAAATTCTTCCAGTTTCAGCATCACCTTTGCGGTTTCAGGCGCCGCTTTATCTGCGATACAGCGTTGTATTTCTTCTGCGTACCGGTCGTTGTTACCCGGCATCCCCAGTTGCATATCCAGCAATGTTTTCACACCGGCATGACGTCCGTATTGTCTGAAAATATGATTCCCATATTTACGTAAATGCCTGATGGGAAAAAAAAGAAAACCTTCACAAAATTTCCGCTGACGGGATGTAGGAGTTAATCCGCTGAACATGATTTGCATTTTTTTAACAGTAGGTAAAAGTACCACCGCTGATAGAACGGTGATACCTTCTCAACAGCACATCTTCGCTTTTTGTTTACGCCAAGGAATCCAGGTGGATGTCCAAATGCTGCCGTAAAACTAAACCGGAATTCGTTGCTGAACAATGACGGGCATTACTCCTTCTGTTGACAGTCATCATTTTTTTAGATGACCGGGATCATTAGCGGACTGATGAGGCTGGTAATTTATACAGCGGAAAACGAGGAATTTCCTTACTACGCGGCCTTGCTGGGTAACAACAATAGGAGGCAGCGACCGCACGGAGCTAAAGAACGGCGCCAGTTCTTCTGTTACAAATTCCCGTTCATCCACATCATCATTTACGTCGGTCAGTGAATTGATAAACAGGGCATTTTTTCCTTTTAATGCGTTTATATTGGTTCCGATAAAATCGAACTGCAGTGCATTCTCACCAATAATATTACGGGAGTATACCATGCGCCCCAGGTAAAGATTGAGCATCGCACTGGTTTTATAATCATCGGCAGAAAAAATAAAATCATCGGGGTATTCTTTCGACAATGCCTTCACACCATCGCCCAGCCCCTTCCAGCCGATCATGGTATCATCTGAATGAATGGGTACAGGATAAAAAATGATTTCCACTGCCAGCGCCAGGTGGATCACCAATGAACAGATCCATTGCCAGCGTACATACTTAAAGGTGATCCAGGTGCTTATCCATATAGTGCCCGTTATATAAGCAGGCATCATCCAGTTTATCTTTACCCAGTAAATGGGAGAAATGACCAGGAAAATACCAAAAACAGGAATAAAAAAACATAAGAGGAAAAGCTGACGGGCAGAGATGCGCGTAATATGCCATCTGTATTTACGGACCAGTTTATACACATAATACAGCAAAGCAAAGAATAATACAGGTAGCAGAATAGCCGCCTGGTGACCAATAACACCGAAAAAGTCCAGCGGACGGAACTCCACGCCCTCTACCCGGTCGGACGACTGGAACCGGAAAGAGGCAAAGTCGTTATCCACATTCCAGATCACCACGGGCAAAATGGTGATGCAGAAAAACACGACGCTGGCCAGGAACCAGGGGGACCACAAATACCGCCGGTGTTCTTTCGACAGTAATAAATAAAGCACCGCTCCCGCCGGCAGGAAAACAGCTGTGTACTTGCTGTCGAATGCCAGCCCCATGGCAATCCCTGCCCATATCCAATAGGCTTTACGCTGCTCAAATACCGCCCTGTACACTGCTATCAGCGATAAAGTCCAGAACAATAGCAACGGCACATCGGGTGTGGATACCAGTGATAAGATAGTGACCATCAGCGTAGCGCCCAGCAGCAACAGGCTATTCCAGGCACGCTTCAGTGGCAGGAAGCACCTCGATAAATTGTAAAAGGCCAGCAGCGTACCAATGGTAACCAGGGTATCTGCCAGCTTGATCACAAATATATGCCGGCCGAATAAGTCTGTAAAAGCACGCAGGATCCAGGCAATAGCCGGAGGATGATCGAAATATGACAGGGCGAAGTGTTGTCCGTAGAAATAATAATAGGCGTCCTGGGGCATGGCACCCATAATACCTATAAACGAAAATCTTAGCAGCACAATCATTCCGATGGCGATAGCCATGCATTTATGCGCTGTGATATAAGCAATGAAACGATTACTCCCCGGTAGATCCTGCATATGATAGGCTGACAGTTGTAATTATAACAGATGATGTGGTCAGATGCCCTCCTTCCACAATCTCTGTGCCGCTTGGTGATTTCATACCTGCTGCTTAACTATAATTAACATTACTGTACCCCTTCGTTCAGCTTCAACAAGGGATTATTCCGCCTTCAGACTATTTACCGGATTAGCCCTTGCTGCCCGTAGCGACTGCAGTCCCACAGTAGCAAAAGCAATGAGTAATGCGCCGGCTGCTGCTATCGCAAACAGGTACCAGCTGATGCCTGCCCGGTAGGCAAAATCCCTCAGCCAGCGTTCCAGTAGATACCAGGCTACAGGTGTGGCAATCAATACAGAAAAGATCACCAGTTTGAGGAAATCTTTTGACAACAACGCTACAATCCCACCCACACTGGCTCCCAATACTTTCCGGATGCCTATTTCCCGGGTACGTTGCTCCGTCATGTATACCGTCAGCGCCAGCAAGCCCATTACAGAAATGAAAACGGAGATGAAAGTGAACACATGAATGATATATTGTACCCGCGTGTAGCTGCTGAAAACCTGTTGAAAATTATCATCCAGGAATGAATAGCGCAGCGGAAATCCCGGCTCTATCGTTTCCCATAGGGCACTGATATCTGCCAGCGTTTTATCCAGGTTGGCCGTATTCACCTTCACGAGGAGCGCTCCTCCGGACTGATAAGTGCAATGTGCATTGGAAATACTGTACAGGGTGGGGCGTACATAACTGTCAAACCCCTGCACCTGGAAATCTTTCACTACCCCCACTATCTGGTAGGGCACACTGTCGCAGGAGGCATAGCGGATCTGTGTACCCACAGGATCAACCACGCCAAGCGATTTGGCCGCCGATTCGTTGATGATGGCCGTGTTGTCCTGGTCCTCCGGGTGTGCATCCGAAAACATCCTGCCAGCCAGGACCGCAATACCGAGTGTGGCAAAAAAATCGGTACTTACCCGCACGGAAGAGAGTGCCCTACTGCTGCCTGCATAATTGAAAGTGCTGAAAGAAGTATCTATATCGCCGCCGGGAACCGCCGTGGTTTTGGATACCAGTTGCACCCCGGGAATACGTAGCAGCTTTGCTCTTGTTTGCTCAAAATTCTTTTCACGGGTTGGCTGCATCGCTTCTATCTGCACTACCTGCTCAGGATTAAAACCAATATCCCGGTGTTTCATAAAATTCATCTGGTGCGCCATCACCAACACACTCACCATAAAAAATACAGATACGGCAAACTGCACCACGATCAGCGAATGGCTGAAACGCTTGCCGGTATTGCCCATGCTGAAATTACCCTTCATCACATGTACAACGCTCCTGCGCGCAAATACCATTGCCGGGTACAAGCCCGAAATAAGTATAATAGCCAACAAAGCAGCTCCGCCCTGGAGGATCATTTTATAGGAATACAGCTGACCGGAGAAAGACAACGACAACCCAAACGTTTGGTTAAACAAAGGCAGCATGATAATACACAGGCACATTGCCAGTAACAGGCTGATACCGCATTGAATGGTTACTTCCATCATAAACTGCCCGAGTATCTGGGAGCGGCTGGAACCCATCACTTTTCGTACTCCCACTTCCCGTGAGCGCTTCAACGTTTTTACCAGCGACAGGTTGCTGGAATTCAGCGCGCCGCTCAGCAATAGTAAACCTGCCAGCAGGAACAGAATCATGGTTGTTTTAAAAGGGCTGCTTCCCAAACGTGGGAAATTATGAATATCCGGTACGGCTTCCGTAAACAGCGAAGGCGCATGTCCCGCTTTAATATAGGCTGCGTAAGATTCATTACCTGTTTTCAGGCGATGCTCATAAAAAATACGGTTCACTTTATCTTCCAATATTCCCGGTGTTAATGGCTCTCTTAAACGGATATACGAAATATAGGAAATATTACCCCAGCCACTATTAGCAGCCATATATGGGTCTCTCAATATAATGGAAGCGTTTATATGCGAAGGCGTGGCCGGTTCCGCAATAACCCCGGATACAGTGAAAGCCATCCGGTTATACACCATTATCACTTTCCCCATGGGATCTTCTTTACCAAACAATTTTTCGCTGACCGCTTTTGTAATCAATGCAGAAGCAGGTGCATTGAAAGCCGTAGCTGCATTTCCTGCCAGTAGCCGCAAAGGAAATACCTGCAAAAATCCGCTGTCAGCCATCACCACGTTTTGCTGATATATTTTGCGATCATCTACACTGATCAGTATTTCATGTTTACCCGAGGGTATTATACGGGTGTATGCCTCCACTTCCTTCATATGTTCCTGCAGCAAAGGCGCCAGGGGAGCCGGCACAGGATTGTTGGCGAAATTACTTTCCGTTTGCCGTGACACACGGTATACCTGTTTCAGCGAAGGATCCCAGCGATCATAACTGAGTTCATAGTTAAGATATAGTAAGATAATGAGAAAACTTGCCAGGCTTATTGCCAAACCACCGATGTTAACAAATGAGGTGAATTTGCTTTTCATCAGGCTTCTGAAAGCGATCTTACAATAGTTGCGAAACATTGCGGTGAGATTTGAAACATACTTATAAAAAAGGTGCCGGAATCCGGCACCTTTGGTTATCAGTTCCTTATAATTAAGCACCCGATAGACAATGTTCACTTTCGTATGGAATATGTTCATTTTCGAACGCCGGCAAATACGCTATGGCTGCATCGTCCATTGTTTTTCCCACTGGAAGAAATCAGGCGCGGCGGCCGGCTTCCCTTCTAACTGCGCAGTGAGATAAGTAATATACATTTTCCAGCGGGGGAGATAAAAATTCCGCATCAAACCACCCCATTCCTTGTTGGCATAATCATGCAGATCTGTTTCCGGGTTGTCCGGCCCCCAATAAGTAATCTGTGTTTTGGCATTCTTTACCAGCAGGGCTTTTTCAGCGGGTGTTTGTCCCATACTCTGCGCTGCGGTTATCCAGGTATCCAGCCTGAAATGACGGCTGCCACTCAGCAACAGGTCTTGCTGCTTTATGAGCGCGAGGAAAGCGTTGGATGTTTGTTTAAATGCTGCCAGGTCTTTTTTCCGGTAGGCAGCCACCATACCGGCAAATACCTCTTCGCCCTGGTTGGCGGTTACCTGGCGCTGGAAATCAATGGCGTCAATTTCATAGGTAGCGTTATCCTTCATTTTGGGCGCTGCCTTCATGAACTCCGCTACCGCTTCGGCAAATTGCCGGGTATCATAGTTCCGCTTGCGCGTACCCCAGGATGACACGGGCTTGTCTTCCAGCGTGGGCCTTGCACAGAATACCGACTCATTGGGGCCTTCCTGGTATTGCGGAAAGCTGCTGTAAGCGGTAGCAATCAATCCCTGCCACGCAGCCTGCAACTGCGCGTTATCGCTGCCATAACGGTAACGTACATATGATTTTATCCATTCCTCTATGTCTGTTTTCTCCGAATGCCAGGCCAGTTCCAACATCAGGTCATAGATCACCGGGTTGTTGTGGATTCCTTCCGGCATAATACCTACTCCTTTGAACCGGGCAGCATACGGACTGTGCGCCGCGCGCCATGTTTCATCTGCAAAGCGCTGCAGCTTACCATAGAGCCCGGACTTTTCCCCGAAGTTGGTAACACTGCACCAGATAAAGGGCGTGCCTTCATATCCTTTGCGGGTTTCCCAGTTGGCCGTATTTTCTCCAAAAAGTTCCTGCACCAGCACTTTCGATTTATCAAGTCCTGCCAGCAGTGCGCCCGAGGGATTGGCCTGCCATCCCTGCAACACCCAGGTGCTACCCGGGAAATGCTGTAACATGGTTTGCTGAATAGTACGGGCGGCGGCGGTTACATCTACCCCTTTACTGATCCCTCCTTCATGAAAGGGATCACCGGCAAAGAAGCGGATATTGCTGCCGTAGAGCTCTTTCATCTCTTCATAATAAATACCGGCTATTTTGGTAAAGGCACTATCTCCGGGCGCCAGGAAATCCGGGCGTTGGAAGCCACCCGCCCATTTGCCTTGTTCCACTACCCTGATCTTCATTTTCTCCTTCAGGCTTACAGGGATCATTCCATAAAAGCCCTGCATCACAGGGGCAATACCGAGTCCCTGCATACGGGTAAGCACCTGCTTCTCCAATGTTGTTTGCTGATCGATCATTTGCTGGGTAACCGGCCCGCCCCATCCTTCGAGGTTGCCCATGAGCCACCACGCAGTGAATCCCGGACCTGCCACAAACTTACGGGCCTCGTCGCTGCTGTATCCTAGCCGCTCCAGCGTATGCTGCCACACCGCTTCCGTACCCATGGTAGCGAGCATTACGTTTACGCCATTAAGCGCCATCCAGTCCAGTTCATGCTCCCAGTCTTTCCAGCTGTAGAAGCTCATCGTATAGCTGATGGTGCAATAATTGAGCGCATAACGGTAATCGTAGGAGGTATTGATGTGTACTTTGTCCTTTATGGAGGGCAGCGGGGATACCGGCGCCAGGTTATCGCCCATGTGCGACATGGAACGGTGACAATAATACTTCAGGTACCAGTTGAGGCCTGCTGCAGCGGCGCTGGGGCTGGAAGCCGTGATCCTTACTTCTTTGCCGGGGGTGGTGATTTCAAATACATCTTTGCCGTTTTCCGCGGGGATACTTTTCAATACCAGCTTATCAGCCAGCCACGGTACTCGGCGTTGTGCCAGTTGTTTCACAGCGGGATAATCCTGCGCAAAAACAGACGCAGACAAGCATAGCAGCAGCGCTGCCAGCAGTTTCTTATTTTTCATTGGTTCACTGTTAGATCAATCAATCTTTAAAGATGGTAAAAAATTATGAATTCCAGATCCTTAATTCATAATTCGTAAATTTAACAGACCTCTTTTCACCAAAACAACCCTGCATGGCTGGACAGATCAATTTACCGGAGCATATCAAAGGTTTAGATGAAGCAGCCGTTACCGCTTCAAGACAACAATATGGCAGTAATATTCCTCCGGAACCTGTTACCAGTCCGCTGAAAGCCGTATTAAAAGAAATCATGGAAGAACCCATGCTGGTATTGCTGATAGCAGTAACGGCTATTTACTTTGTGATGGGTGAACTTGGCGAAGCCTATTTTATGCTGGCGGCCATTGCGCTGGTATCAGGCATTTCATTTTACCAGGATAGCCGCAGCCGCAAAGCGCTGGAGGCGCTGGAGAAAATGAATGAGCCCCTCAGCAAGGTTATCCGCAACGGAGAATTGAAAAGTTTACCCACCAGCGAAATTGTAAAGGGAGATATGATGCTGGTATCTGAAGGTAATACGATCAATGCCGATGGTATGATTGTACACAGCAATGACTTTTCCGTCAACGAATCCGCGCTCACCGGCGAGGCTTACGCCGTATTCAAGCAAAGCGACAGTGAAGATAACAAAGTGTACAGCGGCACGGTAGTGGCATCCGGACTGGCCATCTGTGAAGTACAGGAAGTAGGCGCGCAAACAAAAATCGGCCAGCTGGGGGAAGCCATCCTTAATATCAAAGAAGAAACAACACCACTGCAATTACAAATCCGGCAGTTTGTAAAATGGATGGCCGTGGCCGGGGCCATCGTTTTCCTGGCGGTATGGTTGTTTAATTATATCCGCAGTGGCAGTCTTACCGACAGCTTGCTGAAAGGATTAACCCTGGCCATGTCGGTTTTACCGGAAGAAATACCGGTAGCATTCACCACCTTTATGGCACTGGGTTCCAGGCGACTCATGCAGATGGGAATCATTGTAAAAAAGATCCGTACGGTAGAAGCGCTGGGCAGTGCTACCGTTATCTGCACCGATAAAACAGGTACCATTACTGAAAACAAAATGAGTTTGCAGGCGGTATATAACGGCACCGACTATACGCTATATGAAACAGGCCATTTTCCGTCAGTGCTGATCAGCACCGCGATGTGGGCCAGTGAGCCGGTACCTTTTGACCCCATGGAGAAAACACTGCACCGGCTATACGAAGAAATGACGCCGCTGGATGAGCGTACCAATTACACCATGGTACATGAATACCCGCTGGAAGGCAAGCCGCCTATGATGACGCATATTTTTGAGAATGCTGCCGGCAAACGCCTCGTGGCAGCGAAAGGAGCGCCGGAAGCAATATTGCAGGTTTCCAATCTCCCGGAAAAAGAAAAACAAATGATCCTCGACCAGGTAAACATACTGGCGGCAAAAGGCTACCGGGTATTGGGAGTAGCCACTTCTGATTTTACCGGCAACAATTACCCCGCCACTCAACAGGAGCTGCCGTTTTTTTTTACCGGTTTGCTGGCTTTCTACGATCCTCCCAAAAGCAATATCAGTGAGGTGTTCCGCCAGTTTTACCAGGCCGGTATTAAGGTGAAGATCATTACCGGTGATAACGCCGTTACCACCCGCGCCATTGCAAGGCAAGCGGGCTTGCAGCAGGCAGATGAAGCCGTGAATGGTGATACCCTGATGCAGATGAATGAAAAAAAGATGCAGCAAACATTGCAGTCCGTCAACATTTTCACCCGCATGTTCCCCGAAGCAAAACTGGCGGCTATCAATGCCTTAAAGGCAGATAATGAAGTGGTGGCCATGACCGGCGACGGTGTAAACGACGGCCCTGCGCTGAAGGCCGCTCACATTGGTATTGCCATGGGCAAAAAAGGAACAGAAATTGCCAAACAGGCCGCAGCGCTCATCCTGGTGAATGATGACCTCAGTAACATGGTGGATGCCATTGCAATGGGACGGAGAATTTATACCAATATAAAAAAGGCGGTACAGTATATCATCTCTATTCATATTCCTATCATACTCACGGTATCGCTTCCGCTGTTCCTCGGCTGGATTTATCCCAATATATTTACACCTGTGCATGTCATCTTCCTGGAAGTAATTATGGGCCCCACCTGTTCTATTGTATATGAGAATGAACCGATAGAGGAAAACGCAATGTTGCAACCACCCCGGCCCATTACCCAAACTTTTCTCTCTTTCCGGGAAATGAATATCAGCATCCTGCAGGGCCTGATCATTACCGCAGGCGTGTTAACAGCCTACCAGTGGAGCGTGGCGCAGGATGCGGGAGAACTGCTCACCCGCAGCATGGTGTTTACCACACTGGTGCTCGCAAATATTTTTCTTACCTTAGTTAACCGTTCGTTCTATTATTCTTTTATACACAGCATGCGCAACCGGAACAAACTGATGGTTGCCGTAATTGGTATCACCCTGCTGCTGCTGGCAGCAATGCTATATATTCCGCCGGTGGCAAGGTTCTTCAGTATTACCGGTCTTTCACCGTATGAACTGCTGCTGTGCACCGCTATCAGCGCAGCATCGGTACTATGGTTTGAAATATGGAAACTGGGGAAGAGAAAATTTCAGCGCAATTTAAACTGATGATATGATGAAGGTATTTACAACAAGGATTATTCCGGAAGAAGGATTATCACTCCTGCAACGTGCAGGCTTTACCGTTACACAGTGGTCGGAAGAAAAGGAGATGACAGCTGCGCAAAGAGTGCAGTATTGCAAAAACAGTGACGCCTTGCTTTTCGCTGGTGGTGAAAAACTGGACCGGGCATTTTTAGAACAATGCCGGCACCTGAAAGTGATCAGTCTTTTATCCGTAGGGTACGACAACGTAGATCTGAAAGCCGCTACAGAGCTAGGCTTACAGATCACCAACACACCTGGCGTATTAAGTAATGCCACCGCCGACACCGCTTTTTTACTGATGCTCTCCGTGGCTCGTAAAGCGTTTTATCAACATAAAAGAATTTTAAAAGGCGAATGGGGATTTTCTACTCCTACCGCCAACCTCGGTACCGACATAGAAGGGAAAACACTGGGCATATGGGGCCTGGGCAATATAGGCACGGTAATGGCTAAACGCTGCAAGGCTGCTTTTGGCATGAAAATAATTTACTGTAACCGGCACCGCAATGAAGCCGCCGAAAAAGAACTGGATGCCACCTTTGTAACTTTTGATGAGCTGTTGCAACAAAGCGATGTTATCAGCATACATACCTCTCTTACACCGGAAACAAAAGAGAAATTTAACCGGGAAGCCTTCCGCAAAATGAAGTCCACTGCCATTTTCATTAATGCGGCGCGTGGAGGCATCCACAATGAAACAGACCTCATTGCCGCTTTACGCGAAGGAGAAATATGGGGCGCCGGACTGGATGTTACCAATCCCGAACCCATGCAACCGGATAATCCACTGCTGGAAATGCCTACTGTAGCAGTACTGCCGCACATCGGCTCCGCCACACTGGAAACCCGGAACGCCATGTCCAGGATCGCTGCACAGAATGTAATTGCTGCGTTAACCGGCCAGCCGGTGCCGAACCCGGTGAATCATATTTATGACCTGTAAACAAATACCGCGGTTGATTGTTGGGCTGGTACAATTCAGTAACTTTAGTTAAAGCACAGCAGCATGAAAAAGGTCGCTATCATTGGCGGATTACGTGTCCCTTTCGTAAGATCCTTTAAAGAGTATAACCATATCAGCAACCAGGAAATGTTGACCACGGTACTGAGTGCATTGGTGGACAAATACCAGCTTTCCGGGAAACGGCTGGGAGAAGTGGCGCTGGGCGCATTACTGAACCGCTCCACAGATTGGAACTTCGCCAGGGAATGTGTACTGGGCACTTCCCTGGACCCGCATACGCCCGCCTATGGCGTACTAAGAGCCTGTGGCACCAGCCTGGATACCACTATACAGCTGGGACTCCGTATTGGCTGCGGACAAATAGATACCGCCATCAGCGGCGGCAGCGATACCAACAGTGATATCCCATTGCTGTTTCAACAACAGCTCGCATGGAAGCTGGCTGACCTGCGCGCTGCCAAAACCTTTTCCCAACGGTTAAAAATACTCGCCTCCATCCGCTTCAAGGATTTGAAACCATTATACCCTTCCATCGTAGAACCGAGAACGGGATTATCGATGGGCCAACATACTGAAAAGATGGTGAAAGAATGGGGAATTACACGGGAAGAACAGGACGCGCTGGCATACCAAAGCCATATGAATGCCGCAAAGGCGTATGAGGAAGGCTTCTTCAATGACCTCATTATTCCTTACAAGGGTGTAAAAAGAGACACTATTGTGCGGGCAGATACCACGCCGGAGAAACTGGCTGCACTGAAGCCGGCTTTCGACTTCAGCGGCAAAGGTTCCTTAACAGCAGGTAACAGCACTTTATACACCGATGGCGCGGCTGCTTTGCTGATGGCCTCCGAAGAGTTTGCCCAGCAGCAGAACTGGCCGGTACTGGCGCACCTCGTGGATGCAGAAACTGCTGCCGTGGACTATGTGAACGGTGAAGGCCTGCTAATGGCGCCCACCTATGCTGTGGCACGCATGCTGAAACGCAATCACCTGAAGCTCCAGGATTTTGATGTTTATGAAATCCATGAAGCCTTCAGCGGGCAGGTATTGTGCACGCTGAAGGCATGGGAAGATGCCGCTTATTGCAAAAAACTCGGATGGGATACGCCGCTCGGAAGCATCGATCGAAACAAATTAAATACCAAAGGCGGCAGCGTAGCTATTGGCCATCCCTTTGCAGCCACCGGCGCCCGCATAGTTGCCCAAACCGCTAAGATATTGCAACAACGGGGCAGTGGCCGGGCATTGATTTCTATCTGCACCGCCGGCGGCATGGGCGTAACGGCTATCCTGGAAAGATAAGCATCAATTCCTCCTTACTTTTTTAACGATGCCAGGTAGGTAACCAGGTCCACCAGTTCCTGCTGCGGCATGGCCGTAGCAAGGCCGGTAGGCATCAGGGAGTGTTCATATGCTTTCCGCGATACGATGGTGCTCTTCTGCAGTTTTACACCCTGGCCACCCGCCGTACGCACATCCACTTCGTCTTTTGTTTCCCCTGCAACATAGCCCAACACCTGTGAGCCATCTTTCAGTTTAAAGAAATAGCCTTCAAAGCCAAAGCTGATGCCGGCATCCGGTTCAATGATGGCGTCGTAGATAGCGCTTTTGGTAAGCTTGCTGCCAATTTCTGTTAAAGCAGGACCAAAGTTCACACCGGAGTTTCCATCCAGGTGACAGGTAGCACAATAATTATTAAATACTTTTTTTCCTCCGGAGATGTTGCCCGGCAAGGCTACCAGCTTATCTACAGGCAGCAGCACGTGGTGTACGGCTGCAGGCTCATAATAGGCTACAGCTTTGGCCTTGATGTCTTGCCGCCATGCGTTGGTGAGTACTGCCCTGGCCACCGTATCCAGGTCGGCAGGAAGTGATTTGCCTTCTACCATATTCCACAGATCTGCAAATCCGTCCCATCCATGACCGAGATTGCGGGTCGCCTGCTGCCGTAACGTTAAAGGGTATATGTTGTTACGCATCAGTGAAGCAAGTAACGCACGGTTGGTGCGATCCTGCGCTTTGCCAATGGCGTTTATCAATATAACGCCGGATACTGAATCCTTTTTCGAAATGGCTTTGATTACCAGCGGCTGGCCGCCGCATTGCAGGAGGGTTTTCATGGCGTATCCCTGAATGTCGTCGCGTTTTGATTCCAGCACCATCTGCAAAAGCGCTTCATTCTGATCACGGACATGATACTTTAACACGAGGTCGATGAACTCCATATGTCCTTTAAATGCACTCAGGCTGTTGCGGAGCAGGACTTCAATATCCCGTGTTTTGGGCACTGCTTTCGCATCCAGTTGTATAAATGCCAGTGCATTGATATAGGCTTGTTGCGGGTGCTGGCCTTTCAGTAATCCCAGCAGCACCGGCGTGCTTTCTGCGGCGGGATAGAAATCGAATGCGCGGAAATAACGTTTGTTTTGCAGGGGATCTGTACCCGGTTCCAGGATCAGCGCCGCTAACAACGGTAGTGCTGCCGGTGTTCTGGCGCGCCAGATAATATCGTGGTCTGCTGCGGGATTTTTTGTATTCGGTGGCAATTTCCGCCACTCGTTGAAGCAGGCGTCCCAGTTGCCATCTGCCGCGATGCCCAGTGCTTCCAGGTACCACCTGTCTTTCCCGTTGTATTGTGCAGCGAGCAGTGCCCAGTTGGCCGGCATGTCTTTTTCGCGGCTATGATGCATGGCCAGCAATAACTGGCGGCGCACAGCGGCAGAAGTATCTGCCACCAGCAGATTGCCATAGGATACGCCGGTTTCTTTGGCAGCGCGGATGGCGGTAATGCGGATATCTTCATCTTTATCTTTCAGCGCCGTTTGCACATACCCGTTGCCGTTAGGCAGCCTGCTGAGCAGCCACAGGGCGCGGGCGCGGTAGCGGGAGTTATCACTGGCATACAGTTGCTGCAACTCCTTTTCTGCGGCTGCACCCATGCCGGACAGTTTCGTCCAGGCAAGATAACGGGTACTGAGATTAGGATTCTTCAATGCAGTAATGGCATCGGCCGCGGTGTTGAGCACCGGTGGCTTTACTTTATACTGGCTACCGGGCGGGGCTATACGAAATACCCGTCCCCTGTTCAGGTCGCCTACCTGGTGACCACCAACACCTGGATCATACCAATCGGCTACAAACAGGGAACCATCCGGTGCCACACATACATCTGATGGCCGGAACCACTGATCGGAACCGCTTTCCAGGATATTTTCAATGGTGGCCGTATAGCCGGCACCGTATTTTTTTACAGGATAGGATCTCACCACATTATGGCCGGGCTCTCCGTGGATCATCTGGTTACGGAAAGGAGCGGGCAACAGGTCGCCTTCATAGATCACCATACCGGTAGGTGAACCTGAACCGGTTTGCAGCAGGTTAGGCACTACACCGGGATCATTGAGATGCCAGTGCCGGTAAGGAATAGAATCTTCCATATTCATACGGCGGGATGACCAGCCAGCGCCGGTCATCTCATCCGTATAACCATAGTTGCCGTATTCAAGAATATAATTGATGCGAACACCCCTGTTACCATCGTCATCGTTATCACTCTGCCACATGTTACCAAAAGCATCCACCGCCACTTCGTAGTTGTTGCGGAAATTATGCGCCATTACTTCCAGGTTGCTACCATCTTCATTACAGCGGAAAATCATTCCCTGCCGGTAAGGCTTTCCCTTGTTGGCGATAAGGTTACCCTCTGCATCACGGATAACGTTTCCATTTTTATCAAGTATGCTGTCGCCGGCATTACCGAAATTAAAATACAGTTTTCCATCAGGACCAAAAGTAAATGAGTGGATGGCATGATCATGCTGTATGCCGCCAATACCGCGGAAAAGCAATTCCTTCTTATCCGCTTTATCATCTCCGTTGGTATCTGTAAAAATAAAAACGTTCGGGCTGCAAGACACAATCACTTTATTTCCCAGCACGCAAATACCTAATGCTGCATTAATGCAGGTATCCTGGTAAAACACTTTGGCAGTGTCTGCCTTACCATCGCCGTTAAGATCTTCCAGGATCATAATACGGTCACCGGCAGCCTTGTAGGGATGACCGGGATTTAATTCATTGCGGTAATTATAGGCCTCGGTGATCCATACCCGCCCCTTTTCATCAATATCCATGTTGGTGGGATTCATGATGTTGGGTTCACTGGCAAACAGGGTTGTTTCCAGGCCGGAAAGTGTTTTCAGTCCGTGTACGGCATTTTCAGGCAAGCGTTGCTGCGCTTCCGTTAGTACAGGCGGGATAGCCGCAGGTTTATTGGATTGGCATGCGCTGATAGCAACGGATACCATAAATAACAATCGGTGAATGTATTTCATATACGTGGAAATAATTAAATGTCAATATAACACGTATTAAAAGTAATAAAATAATTCACATTTTTTTCATAAAAAAACCCGTCCCGGGAAACCGGGACGGGTGGTCCATTGTCATCCATTTCACCGAATAAATAATTCGTTGCAGGTATAGTGCAGATACCATGCCGGAAATGAATAAACAGATGAGGATTAAAAACTTAGTGCAGTATTTTTTCCAGTTCTTTTTCCAATGCTTCCCCCCTCAGATTAGTAGCAATAATGCGCCCCTGCGGATCGAGCAGGAAATTCTGCGGAATGGAATGAATCATATACAATTTCGCGATATCACTTTTCCACCATTTCAGATCGCTCACATGATGCCATACAAGACCATCCTTTTCAATAGCAGCAGTCCATTTTGCTTCATCACCAGTTCTGTCGAGTGAAACGCCCAGGATATCAAAGTTCTTATCTTTAAATTTATTGTATGCTTTTACCACGTTAGGATTTTCAGCGCGGCAGGGGCCACACCAGCTCGCCCAGAAATCAAGCAATACATATTTACCTCTCAGGTCAGATAACTTCAGCGTTTTACCATCAGGAGTAGCAGCAGAAAAATCAGGAGCTACCTGGTTCTTTCCCAGTAATGCAGAAGCTTTCAGCAGTTCGGCTGCTTTTTGCCCGAGGCTTGACTGCCGCAATGCCGCTGGAAATTTATTAAACAGTTGCTGCGTACCTTCCACGTCTTCCACGCGGCCACCCATGTTTTCATAAAGGGTCGCCAGGCTCACATAATAATCGGTGTGTGCGAGCATAAACTTTTCCTGCAATGCATCTTTCTCTGTTGCCAGTTTTCTGAAAGCCATGCTCAGCGCATAATAACCGGTAGTATCTCTCTCGGCCTGCATCATCATTTTCTGCCCGATAGCACGGAGGGAATCCATACCTTTTGTAACAGGCGCCAGCGCCGCCTCCATTTCCTGCTGTTGTTTGGTAATGGCGGAACCTTTGATCACTGCACCGGACAATGCGTTGGTCTCACCAAGCGTTTTGAGTGTGAAGGTCATCTTGTCGTTCGGCGTAATGTACAGGGCCTGGTTGCCACGCAGTGGTTTATCTGCCGCTTTGGTCGCTACGCTTAGCATCGCCGCCAAAGTATCGGTTACTTCATACTGCAGTTTGAAAGCGCCTTTTTCTATCAGGGCAGAATCCAGCTTTTTGTAGCCGTTACCGGATACATTGAAGAGGTAGATGTACTCCTTGTCAAAAGCCGCGGGTATTTTACCGGTAATGACAGACTTCTTTTGTGCAAATGCACCTGAAACGGCTACTGTTGCCAGGCAGCCGAGAATCATTTTTTTCATACGATGAATGATTGGTTGGTTTTGCCCGAAAGTATAAAAATGCGGCAGCCCCTTCAAATGCTTAATGACAGGCGGTCGATGAACCATGTTTACCGGCGTGACTCAGGGAATGAGTACCAGCCTGCTGCCGCCGGGAACTTCCCGCGTCCAGGCAGCGGATATTTCACTGAGGGGCATCTCTATAGTAGTAATCTGCAGTTTCCCTTCGGCGGCATTCTTCATAATTTCGGGAAGTATTTTAAAGATAGCTTCTATAGATACGCTGCCAATACCACTTCCCAGGATCTCCAACCGCGAACTGCGCAATGCGCCGGAAGGGAGCGAAATAGGATCTCCTGCCATAGCACCCACCTGTATGAGGCGTGTACGCGGTGTTTCCTTCGCCATACCTTTAGTCATTAATGCCGTGATAAGCGCCATCACCGGCTCGCCCCACAGGTAATCCAATACCACATCATAAGGTTGGGTGGCAAAAGCTTTTACCAGGTTTTCGGGAGATTGATCCAACGCGATGCACTCATCCGCTCCAAGCCCGCGCAATTTTTCCAGTACGGCTTTATTGCGACCGGCGGCAATTACTTTGCCTGCTCCAAGCAATTTTGCCACCTGTACTGCCAGTTGACCGGATGTGCCGGTAGCGCCTAGCACCAATACCGTTTCCCCCTGTTGCAACTGAGCCCGGTAGGTTAATGCCATCCACGACGACATAGCGGGATTAAAAATAGCGGCGGCAGTGGCATCAGTGAGGTTATCCGGCACCGGGATATGCCAGCCCGGGGTGGTAATGCTTAATTCTGCGAAAGTGCCATAAGGCTTACGTACGGCGCCGAAATATACCCGGGAGCCGTCTGCCAGCAGCCCTATACCATCCACACCGGGAATAAAGGGCTGATCGCCACCCGCAGAATAATGCTTTCCCGCTGCAATAGACTTTACTACATGATGTATGGCCGCGGCCTTTACCTGTATGATTTGTTCTTTTTCTCCGGCGGCAGGATCGGCGAAATATCCATATTGAGGAGCCTGACCGGGTGTTACAATTGCTGCATTCATCTTCTTTGCGTTTTTATGTTACAAAGGTGCACGACGAAAAAACAGGATCACTTTACATTTGTTAAGAAATTACCGCTGGAGTTTATTCCTGATCCGGCTAAGGGATACAGGGGTAATGCCAAGATAGGAAGCTATGTATTGCAGGGGAACCCTTTGCAGGATGTGCGGTTGCTCACGTATCAGCGCCTCATAGCGCTCCTGTGGCGTGTCACGGATCTGGGATATGAACATTTTAGCGTAACGCAGCAAACGCTGGAAAGTAATTTCTTCCATCTTCGACCTGAAACCCGGCATACTATCAATTACCAGGTCCATGTTTTCTTTCGAGATCTTATAGAGCCGGGCGGCAGTAATAGTTTCTATTGTACACATACTTGGCTGGCCGGTACGAAAACTTTCAATAGAAGACACCCCTTCTCCCTCAAAGAAAAACTGGAAGGTGGTATCTTTCCCTTTATTGTTAAACCACACGCGCACCGCTCCTTCTATGATGAAATAAGCATACCGGGATATTTTGCCTTCCTCCAGCAGAACAGACTTGGCAGGTACGCGGATATCTTCATAGAGGTGCTGGTACCGCGACCAATCAATGTATTCAGATCCATTCATAAGTGTTGCAGCTGAAAATATCCGAGATAAATGGGATCTGCTGCCACACCATTTGCCGGGCTGACCTCCAGTGTATACCTTTCTTTGAGATGCGCCGGTAAAATATCTTTTACGGTATGCACATCATCCACATCTACGCCATACTTATCATCCACATGTGAAGTGGCTTCTCCAAATGAAGTATGCTTGTAAAAGGCCGTTTGTTTGGATGCCCGTATTGATGCACCGATGTCTTTCTGCACGCTGAGGATCTTGTAATGAAATTCTTCCATTTCATCAGGCTTGTAACCGCCCAGGTTCAGGAAAAATAATTGCATCTCCTGGTTCAGGGGCTCCTTTTTCTCCACTACCCTGATCCGGTGGTTATCCACCATATTCACTTCCCGGTACCCATCAATGTGAAGTTTATCTTTGGCCTCCGGCCAGAAGGCCTTCATATCAGGAATCAGGTCACGCAGGTGATGACCGATTCCAAAAAAAACATCGTGTTGTTCGGTATGACGCCCTTCCAGCGAACATCCCAACACCACCATGAACAATTTTAACTCTGCCATTTTTTTACTGTTTGCAGTAAGAAAGGTACAGCATTTTTAGTTCCTGTTCATGGCTTCCCGGAGCTGTTTTTCTTTATCTGCGCTCCAGTATTTGCAATCAAGGCTCATAAAAACGGAAGAATAGGCCAGTGTGCTGTTTGTTTTCAGCACCACCACTTTAAACAGTCCCGCTGTTTTATCCATCTTAGAAAAAACGGAATCATGCAGTAAGGTTTGTACGGACTGTCCTTTAAAAATCTGTTGCAACGTATCGCGGTAAGCAGCGGCGCCCGGTACATATAACAACTCTTTATCCATGTAAAGGATTGGCTGAACATGTGTACTGCGATCCAGCCCTTGAACCGTATAACGTGCCACTTCCGGCATCGCTGCACCGGTATTGATATACACCATTCCGGGCGACGACTGCAGCGGGAACGCCTCATCGGCAATAATAATCCAGTTACGGTGACCCAGCAGCGGCAACAGGCTATCCAGCTGCAGTTGCCACGATGGCTTTGCCACAGCAGCTACTGGTCCGTTTTCCATCTTACAGGAAAACAGCAATATAACCGCTATGGCTAAACGAAAATATGATTTCATAAATTATACGATAGTAAGATGAAAATGCTGGCCTGCCTTCAACAGCAGTGGTGCGGACAGTTGAATAGTTACAGCGCCGTTTTCTTCTTTGAAAGTGGCGGGTATTTTCTTATCTCCCAGCAATACCTGCTTCGCGCCGGTATGCTGCAAGCACAGTGTATTTATTTGCAGTTGACCATACTTCAGCTGCAGTGTATGCCTGCGCCCTTGTTGTGTATAAGTTCCCCAGCCTTCGGCGGTGACAAAAGGCGCTTTGAAATGCTCCTTGTTTATAGCCGGTGCAAAGGCGATAAAACCTTTAGGACCATGATAGCGGAATCCGCTGGCAGTAATAAAAGTACCATAGCTGGCCATTGCCCGCGCATAGTGATCACTGCATTCAATTTCGTTAAACGGATTACGCTTTGCTGCATGGTACCGGTCGTGTACGGCGCGGGTAAGTGTAAGCGCTTCATCTGTCATCCCTTCCGCCATCATATGCGCGGCTACCTGGTGTTCAAAGCCGCTCATGCATTCATTAAAGTAACCGAGCTGCCAGGCATTCTTTACGCCGAATGGAAATTCTTCATTGCGGGGATTCGTATTCAGGATCATACCTCCTTCGCCTGCGAGGGCATAGGGCCGGCCTCCGGGATGAGCGGCGATATAAGGTCCCACGTCTGCCTTAAAATTATATTTATACAGCGCCTTTAAAGCCGACAATGTTTTTTCACGGTCAATTACCCGGTCCATGCCTACCTGGAAAGCCCAGCTCTGGCCATATACCTGGTCGATATGACAGGTATTGTAAGAGCCGATCACCGACCTCCCCTTTACCTTATCCGGCTGATGAATAAAATATTCGCCGTTGAATAACTGCGTTTCCATGTTCCGTTTCCCTTTCTCCGTATAGTCGTTGCAAATAGCAGCGAAGGTGGTGTCATTTACCTCTGCGGCCATGAGTGCGGCGGCTTTAACAGCGGCGATACACAGGCCTACTATCCAGGCAATTTCCCCGTCCCAAACAGCATCCAGTGTATTCTCCATCGGTGTGTCTTCCATGCCGTCGTTATTACGGTCCTGGCGGATCAGGAACAGGGTGGCCTTCTTTATATTCGGCCAGTTTTGTTGCAGGAAAGAATGATCCCTGCTCATCTGGTGCTCGCGGTAAATACGCAATATGGTGCCTGCTTGTCCGTCGATAGCCGGGCGCTTTTCTGCTTCTCCACGGAACAGGATGCCGCCATCAGGCATCTGGCCGATGCCGAGGTCTACCCGTTGCCGCGTGTCGCGCTCCAGCGCCGGGAAGATACGTCCAACGGCCTGCGCATACTGCCATACGTGCGTGCAGGTACCTTCGCAGGCGCCTACGCCTTCCCAGGCATAAAAACGTCCGGAACGGAAACGGTGTGCCGTGGTGGTTGCCAATGTTGATATGTTGAGAAAAGTACGTTCCATAAACCACCATGGCAATGATGCATCGTACCAGGTATCTTTCCACAAGCGGCTTTCACCGGCCAGGCGCGCATAATTTTCCTGCATGTATTTCATTACTGCCGATGCATCGGTAAATTTATTGGCATAATAACGTCCCTCACCCTGGATATCTTTAAAATGCAGATTGGCCGCATACCAGGAGATCGCAAAATCAGTACGTATACTCTTGCCCGGTAGTATGGTATGCCTGGTGGCAACGGTGCCGGTCAGCTTCTCCCCAAATCCTTTTACTGCCTGCTTTGAAGACATCAGGGAAAAATGTGCGGCCGTTAATTCACCAGGGGGCATCGCCGGGTTTACCATTACTTTACTACCTGCTGCAGCAATACAAAAATTTCCATAGTCGTACTGTTTTTGAAAATCGTCATCATTGCCGCTTTTAGTACGTACTGTTTCATAAATGCCCTGCCAGTTCTTTCCTTTCACAGTAGTATTTACGCGTTCATGGTCATCCCCGGCAGAATAAATAGCCGTCTTATTTTCCAGCCATCCGAGAACGGTTGCAGTAACAGGTACGGTATCCTTATTCTCTATTTTATAAGATAGAATGGTTACAGGCAACCCGGAATCATCTTCATTCAAAGGAATAAAAGGTGAGAATGCTTCCAGCGTTACAACAACCGGCAGCGCGGGATCTGTATAACGGATAGTGGCCATCGGGTAAGTGGCTTCAAAACTGATTTCAGGCCAGCTTTCTTCATCGAACCGGCGGATAATGGTTTGTTTGCCCCAGGTAAGCTGCAACGCAAATCCCTGGTCGAGCGGCCGGATATTTTTCGATGGCTCAATATAGCAGGCGCCATCCCTGGAGCGTACTTTTTTGCCACCATCCAACACATTGGCGCTATAGTTAACCACTTTGGGTTCTATTCCTTCCTGGTTTTTATTAAAAATGTCCCAGAGCCACAGGCGGCCATCACCGCCGAGGTACACCGTGCCACACATAATACCTCCCACCGGCATACCGATGTATTGCAGTTCATTTTTGCTTTTAAGATAAGTGGTAGCGTTGCCACGTTCATACAGGGAAGCGATCCAGGCGGCATCCGGTTGCCGGGTGAACAATAAGCGGCCACTTCCTGCCATAGCGCTGCCTAACACCGGCAGGCGCACCGTTAATGCGCCAGCCATTGTTAAACCAATATTTCTTAGAAATTTCCTGCGTTCAATACCCATAAAAAAGTGTTTTATTTCCAGGCAGCTGTTTGTACCAGGTTTTTATTTTTATCGAGGGCCGATTGTGGAATTGGCCATGTGTAATGCTTTAGTGGATTAAAGGTTCTGTCCTGCGCTTTGAAAGCAGGTTGCGTCCAGTCGCCAACAGGCGCTTTTTCATCCTGGTTAATACCATAAGCAGGCTTATTCAATACCAGTTCCGCAGTTTTCCAGCGTAAAATATCAAAATACCTTTTATGTTCTGCCACAAATTCGTGGCGACGCTCGTTACGGATTTTTTCACGCATAGCATCCTGGTTGCCCAGTAGTGCATCTACGCCTGGTAAGCCGGCGCGGCCCCTTACTTTATTCATGGCGGTAACGATCGCAGGATTAGCCGGATCATATTCGTTCAGCGCTTCCGCCAGGATCAACAGGGTTTCGGCATACCGGTAGATCGGGAAATTCATATAGGCCCTTTCCGGGTCCGGATTACCGGGTTCTGCAAATTTCAGGTACATAAACCCGGTTAATCCGCCACCTTCGTTATTCATTTTCTCCGGCTTATTATAGGCAGGATGCGGCTGATAGGCGGAATAGCTGCCATCAGGCCGCAGGCAGGGCACACCAGGCAACAGGAAAGTTTTCTTCAAGCGTGCATCACGGTTATCCCAGGGGCTGCTTTTATTGTATAACGTAGACGACTGTATGCTTTTCCCATCTGTACATTCATAGGAGTCTACCAGGTCACGTGTCGGGCAAAAACTCGCCCAGCCTTCACCGGTAATAGAACATCCTGTAGGCAGGGCCAACACCGGCAACATATTGGTGATTTCATTCTGGATATACTGATAGGCCAGGATCACTTCTTTATTGGCGTTGTTGGATTCGTGCGTGAACAGGTAAGCATAATCTTTTTCAAGGTCATAAGCGCCGGTGTTCACTACATTTTGCGCGGAGGTTGCCGCTTCCTTCCATAACGTAACATCATTGGTACCGGTATGAAATTTTTTATAGCTGGCCATGTACAGGTATACATTTGCCCGCAGCATCATGGCAGCGGCCTTATTGATCCTGCCGGTATTGGCGCCGGAATAGGCATCAGGCAACATGGATATGGCGGTATCAACGTTAGTGATCACGTAATCCAATACTTCTTGTTTCGGACTCCTGGCAATATTCGATTCCTCAATCGTCAAAGGTTTTTCTTTTATCAGCGGAATATCGCCATAGAGCTGCGCCATACGGAAGTAGCGCAGGGCCAGTATAAAACGGGCCTCCCCCAGGTATTGTTTTTTCTTTGCTTCGTCGATAGTCATACCGCTTAGCTTATCGATGCAGGTGAGTGCACGGTTGATATAGTCGTATTTCCATTCTTCTGCAATGTAGCCATCTGCTGCCGATTGACTACCCTGGCAGATATACCCCATTCCGCCTTCGCCCCATGCATTGGTCATTACAGAATTATCGCTGTGGCAGTCGCGCCAGAAATCACGGCTATCAGGCAGGGTGGCATATAAGGCGTTCACGCCTTGCTCTGCATCTGCAGCGGTTTTCCAGAAGTCATCCACAGTGGGCTCCGACAATGGCGACCGGTCTAAATATTTGGAACAGCTTTGCAGGAATCCTGCTATTGTGATCAATATATATATGCTAATCTTTTTCATAATTATCAGAATTTTAAGTTCACACCAAAAGCCCATGTTCTTGATAATGGGTAGTATCCCCCTTCCGGATCAAATCCGTCGTAACCGCTGATAGTAGCGATATTCTGACCGGATACAAATACCCGCAGGTAGTTCATCTTCCACTGTTGCAGGATCCGTTTGGGTAACGTATAGCCTATCTGTATATTCTGCAGTTTCAGGTAATCGGCTTTGCGCAGCCAGTAGCTGGAATATTTGGTATCATTAGATGTATACTGGATAGAAAGACGCGGATAGCTGGCCTGTGGATTGTCCGGCGTCCATGCGTCCAGGTGCATGGGCCTTGCATTTTGCGAAAGGAAAAATGCCCAGCCTTCGTAACTGCTGATATAACGAAAAGTATTCAGGGTGCCGTACATGCTGGCAGAAAAATCAAAGTTCTTCCATCCGGCATTTAGGTTGAGGGCAAAACGAAGTGGCACCTTTGTATTCAATACTATGCGGTCACCTCCATCAATTTTTCCATCGTTATTCTGATCTTTATATTTAATATTTCCCGGGAAAATATTGGGACCCTGATCGGGACTTTTTGCAATTTCATCTGCATTCTGAAAAAGGCCAATGGCTTGTAACCCGTATGGCAAACGGTATTGGGCGCCCTGAGAAGTATAGTAGGTGTTGGCGTCCGGCGTTTCAATCCATGGTCCGGTACCCGCCATGTTGGATACCTTATTCTTTGCATAGCTGGCATTGGCGGTAATGCCCCAGTTGAAACCGCCTTGGCTGTCTTTGTAATATACCAATGCCTCGAGACCGCGGCTCTGCATTCCCAGCAGGTTGGTATAAGGCGCCTGTAGTCCAAACTCCATTGACACGGGCGCCTGGTAGAGGATTTTATCGCGGTTATTAACAAAATAGTCGATTGTAAACCCTACCTTATTATCGAGGAAACCTGCATCCAGTCCAATGTTACCTAATTTGGCTTCTTCCCAGGAAAGATCCTTATTTACAGCTACGCTGGTATAAGCGCCGGGAACGATAGCATTATTAAATCCATAGATATTCGGCTCAAAATCCAGGATAGCTGCCGTAGCATAGTAGCCAACCTTTTCTGCATCTCCCAAAATACCCCACGACGCCCTTACTTTTAATTCGGATAACCAGCTGAAGTGATCTGCTATAAAATGTTCACGATGAATATTCCAGCCTGCAGAGAAGGAAGGGAATATACCCCAGCGGTGGCCCGGTGCAAACCGGGAAGATCCATCGCCACGCATATTTGCTTCCAGCAGGTATTTACCGTCATAGTCGTAGTTGACCCGTCCAAATACCGACTGGATCGCTACTTCACTGGCGTTGCCACCATTTTGTTTATTAAGGGTGCCTATATCCAGCACATTCACCTGGGCGAAAGGAAGTCCATCCCGGGAGGCATAAAAATTAGTAAGGTTATATAACTCCTGTGAATAGCCCAGGAGTCCTTTGAAGTGATGCAGTCCCAGGTGAAGGGTGTAATCCGTGGTCAGCTGGAGTGTGTTCCGGAAATTGGAATTAGTGGTATTCTGCAGGCTGTTCACCTGGTTTTTTACTGCTGCCACGTTGCCATTATCATCATACAGGTTGTAGGTATTCAGCCGGCTGGTTACCCAGTTATCATAACTGTATTTCGCATAACTTCCTTTGATGTTCCAGTTGGTGAGCGGGGTGTAAGTGATATCGAAGATGCCCATCAGCTCTTTCACTTTATTCTTATTTACACCGCCCTCATTAACGCCTGCAATGGGGTTGCCTGCCATGGAGGAACCGGTGCCGTATTGTCCTGTTGCCGAGGTGACAGGAGATATAGGAGATACCCGGGCTGCCTGGGTTTGCCAGATGGTGGTTCCGCCCTGCGGTTCCGTGATCTGCGTTTCCGTGTACTGAATGTTGGCGGACACTGATAAATGGCGGGAAAGCTTAATAGTCATATCCGGCCGGATAATGTAACGGCGGTAGTCGTTATTCGGTAACGTACCATCCTGGTAATCGTAAGAGCCGGACAAGCGGTAGGTGATATTATCCTTCTGCCCGGAAACAGCAGCATAGTTGTTGTTGATAACCGTATTGCGCTTATAAATCTCTTTATACCATTTGTTATCCGGCAGCTTACCTGCCTTCAGATCGTCCTGTCCTTTCTGACCGTATATGGGCGTTTTCCCGTCATTTGCCAACGCTTCGTCCCATAATTTCATATAATCAGCGGCGCCTACAAAGTCGAGACGGAACTGCGGCTGTTGCACGCCAATGCTGGAGGAAATATCTACTACCGGCTGACTTCCGGCCTGTCCTTTTTTCGTGGTAATGAGAATAACGCCATTCGCAGCGCGTGAGCCGTAAATAGATGCACTGGCGGCATCTTTCAATACTGATACGCTGGCGATATCGTTGGGATTGAGGGTATTGATGTTACCCGGGATACCATCTATCAGCGTGAGCACACCGGAGCTGTTACCGATGGTGGAAGTTCCCCGGATATTAATTGCTGCACCGGAGCCCACGGCGCCGGAGCTTTTGCTCACATTTAATCCCGGAACGGTGCCTGCGAGTAATTCCTGTGCATTGGTAACGGGCCGGGATTTAAAGGCCTGCGCTACATTTACGGTGCCTACTGCGCCGGTGAGATTAGCTTTTTTCTGGGTACCATATCCAACTACGATTACCTGGTCGAGATTACTGGTAGATGTAAGCAATACTACATCTAATGTAGTACGGTTATTTACCGGTATTTCCTGTGAGGTGAAGCCGATCAGTGAAAAAGTAAGTACCGCATCGCCGGGAACACTAACAGTATAGTTACCTTTTTCATCCGTAAGCGCGCCTTTGCCGGTGCTTTTGTGCAGCACCGTTACGCCCGGCAGCGGAACGCCTGTTCCATCCGTTATCCGGCCGGATACGGTGATGAGCGCCTGCTCAGGCGCTCCCGGTTCCAGGAGCACCAGCCCTGACGACCGGATTTCATATTTGAAACCGGTGCCCGCCAGCGCTGCGTCCAATATTTCTTTCAGGGAGGCGTTCCTGGCGCTGATGGTCACATTTTTACTCTCCGGCAACGTATTATCGTTATAGAACAAACGATAATCCGACTGGGCCATAATCAAGCGCAGTACTTCTTTCAGCGGAACATTTTTCACTTCCACATTCAGTTTCTTTTGCGAGAAGACAACAGACGCCTGCACCTGTAAGAGTGCAACCATGATTAATACAGTTGTAATTTTCATAATTCGCAAGCACTTGCGGAAAAAAAGCCGGCACACCCGCTTTTGTTTCCTGTAGTCATTTTTCATAAGTTTGTATTGGATTGTTGAGGCAATAGACACCCCTTTCCTTACCAAGCAAGGATGTCTGTTTCTGATAACATATTCGGGGGGGATGGCGCAATCATCTTCCCCTTTTTTATGATCCTGTTCTGATTAATACAACGGCATAACTTCGCTGATTTTGGTTTGAAACTATTTAGTGCTGATTTTTAAAACTCTGCTGGCCTGGTTGTAATGCCACGAAAACTGCCCGGAAGAGCGGCTTAATACGGTCATTACTTCATTCATCTGTTCACCTTTTATACTACCGGAAAATTCCAGTGCTTTTAATTGTGACTGTTCAAATACAACGGTGATATTGTACCACCTTTCCAACCGGGTTGCCAGGCTGGAAAATTTCTCTTTGTCAAAGGAAAGGGTATTGTCTTTCCACGCTATTTCTGTAACGGCTTGTTGTTGGTTGTGCCAGAGCGAATCCCATCTGGCGGTGAAGATGGCAGTTCCTTCCCTCCGGATAAGTGTAATTTTTTGTCCCGGTTTCACCAACGCTTTGTGCAGGGCGTCTTCCTGCCGGTATTCCAGTTGTACACTTCCGCTGATAAGGGATGTTTCAATGTTGGGTTCATCCCTGTAGGCGCGTACGTTAAAAACAGTTCCCAACACCCGTATAGTGGCATCTTTCACCTGTATTTCAAAAGGGATATCCGCCTGACGGGCTACATCGAAACAGGCTTCTCCTTCCAGTTGAAGGAAACGCCGGTGTACGCCATACTCATCGTTATAAACCAATTTACTGCCGGCGTTGAGCCATACCAGTGTGCCGTCAGGCAGCGTAACCTGGCTGCGGGTACCACGATTGGCAACTATTTCATGTATCCCGTTTTTTTTATGAGGATGGGCAAAGAAAAAATATCCTATGGTGATCAGCAAAGTCAGTACCATGGCTGCCAGGGTCAGGTATCTGCGCCGGGGAAAAGGTACGTTGGATGGCGCCTCCGCCAGTTCCGGAATATGGGTTTCCAGCAATGCCAGCAGCCGTTGTTCTTCTGTTACGGATATACCGGGAGTTTCCTGCTGCCATATCTGTTCCAGTGCAGCAGCGGTTCGCTGCTCCTCCTCCTGCTGCGCAGATAAAGCCGCCAACTCCGACAATTCTTCCGGAGTAGCTTCACCGTTAAGCTTACGTGCTGTTAATATCCAATATCGCTGAATAGGCATTAAAATATGGTTCGTCCTGTTAATAAGACAAGCCACACCGTTAAATCACCTAAAAGGAATAAAATTATTTTACAAGATGGGCATTTACTGCTGTATGAATGCGTTGCAGTGCAATAGCCAGCTGGCTATCGATAGTGCGAACAGAAATGCTCAGGATGGCAGCGATTTCCTTGTATTTCAGCTTTTCTTCTTTTGCCAGCCGGAAAATCAGCCGGCATTTGGGAGGCAGGTTGTCGATAGCAGCCTGCATTGCCTGGGTCATTTCCAGTGTAATCAGCTGCTGTTCGGGGTTTAGTGGTTGTTCCAGCGGCTCCAGTAATACCTCCATCTCTTCAAACGCATAAAAAGTGATCCTGTCGCGGCGCTGCAGATAATTCATACAGGCATTGCGTACGCTGGTAAACAGGTATACCCTGAGCTGTGTTATCTTCAGAAGATTACTGCGATTACTCCATAACCCTGCAAATATGTCTGCTACTATATCTTCGGCAGCCAGCGGATCTTTTATGAAAGAATTGGCAAATTTGGAGAGTCCCGGCATCAGATGCAGGTATAATGCCTTAAAGGCATTACTGTCATTGTTCAATGCTATATTTTCCTGCCAGGTGCTGATCATAACGAGTGTCAAGCAATATATATAACCTTCGGGAAGGATTATACCGGATGTTAACAGAGCGTCAGGAAATGTGAAGAAATCATCAGGCGGGGATCGCCTTCGGCGATTACGCGGAGGTTGTCTTTCTCAGGATTACACTGATTATGTTGATTACCATGATTAGATTTTGTTGCTGATTTTGATTTTGATTTTTGTAAATAATATGGAAGATAACAGCGGATATATTCGCTACTATCTTCCCTAATCCTTATAAATCCAGTGAACAAAATCTAATCATGGTAATCAACATAATCAGTGTAATCCTGAGTAAGACAAAATCCGCGCTACCATACAAACGTAGCCACTTCTCCCCCGCGAAGGGATGCAGCCGCCACTTTGCCTTTTGCTTTGATCTGGAAGTCCTGCGCCGCCGCATCAGTGTTTACCACAATCAGTACGGTTTTGCCGCCAGGCGTTAAAAAGGCGACGTTATCAAGCGGACCGGCAATATTGGAAGCGATTCTTATGGAACCGGCAGGAACAAATTTAGATGCATGGCCTATTACGTAGTAGGAGGAGTTGCGTGAAATAGCCTGTCCATCAATGGTAATGCCACCGAGGCATTGGGAGCATCCACCCTGATCGGTATGCGGATTCCAATGCGCATCAGCGGCGAGGTTCCATTGCAATACATTGCGGCTCCAGTTACGGGTGGCGCCTACAATCAGTTTGCTGACATTATTTTTCAACTCGCCGGAAAAACTGCCTTTTCCATCAGACCATTGCTCTGTGAAGTAAAGGTGCTTTTCCGGGAACTCATCATGTACTTTACTCAGTGCATCAATAGTGCCGCCATACAGGTGAAATGCAGAGCCATCCACGTAAGGATAAGCGGCTTTGTCTCTCAGAATAGTGAGCGGGTATTCCGGTTTATCACAGTTGTGATCATACAGGATAATTTTTGTTTTGACGCCGGCCTTTTTAAAAGCGGGGCCCAGGTTATCTTTGATAAAGATGGCCTGGTCTTCCGCCAGCATCAGCATGCTCGGATTATTTTTAGGATGTAAAGGTTCATTCTGGATGGTGATGGCATCGATGGTGATGCCAGCGGCTTTCATCGCCTTTACATATTTTACAAAATATTGGGCATAAGCGCCGTAATATTGCGGTTTCAGGCTGCCTCCAATAAACGAGTTGTTTGTTTTCATCCAGGCTGGCGGCGTCCAGGGAGAGCCTAAGATTTTAATACCCGGATTTAGTGCGGTAATTTTTTTCAGCACAGGGATCAGGTCTTTTTTCTCTTCGTTGATATTGAAATGCTTCAGTTCCGGATCTGTTTGTCCTTCGGGCATATCGTCATAGGTAAATACAGAGGCGCTCAGGTCGGAAGCGCCGATGCTGAGACGCAGGTAGCTGATGCCAATGCCATTTCCCTTTGTGAGGAACAGTTCTTTCAGCAATGCATCCTGTTGCGCAGCAGGCAGCTGGTTGATCAGCGTGGCGCTGCCACCGGTGAGGGTAAATCCGAAGCCGTCTATCGACTGGAATTTCTTTGCGGCATCTACCTCAATGGTGGCGATACCTTTATCCTGCGCGGTAAATGCCAACTTAGCTGTTTGTTGCTGCAGCGCGATGGATTTGTCGGGAGATGTTAACCAGTAACTGATCTCTTTATTTTTTTTCTGCTGACTTTTTACTGGCTGTATACTTCCTGTCAGCAAGGCGAGGCAACATAGGAGTTGTCCGGTTCTCTTCATCATAGCAAAACAAATTATTAATCGGTAAAAGTATTCAGGAAATTCCGGATTTTCTTATTTGGAGCAATTGTTTCGTTAGAAAATATCAACCTGAATTTCATTGCTCAGGCGTACGGTCTATACTTCCAGTATAAATGCCAGCGCCCTTTTTTCTGACCAGTAAAAATCTTCTCCAAACTTCACAAAGCCTACATGGCCTCCCTGGTGCGGAGTTTCCAGGAAAAGGTAGGGACTATCGGCCGCTATCTCATAAGGGTAACACTCCTTTCCCAGGAACGGATCATCTTTCGCGTTGATCACCAATACCGGTATCCTGATAGAGGACAGCAACGGCCGGGAACTGCATTGTTCCCAATAGGTAAGGGCGTCTTTAAACCCATGCATGGGCGCCGTATAGCGGTCGTCGAACTGCCGGAAAGAACGGATGTCCGCATACCGGTCGAGGCTGATGCTTCCCGGGAACTGCAACTCTTTCAACCGCAGCTTTTCCCCCAGGTCGCGGATGAACCGCTGCATATAGATGATATTGTGTCTTTTCTCTAACTCCGCAGAGCCGCTTTTCAGGTCACACGGCACAGAAATAGCCACGGCCGACTTTATAGCACTGTCCAGCGATGCGCCCCTTTCTCCCAGATACTTTAATGTTACATTCCCTCCCAGGGAAAAGCCTACAAGGTGGATGGCCTTATATTTTTTCAGCGATACCAGGTATTGGATCACGGTATGCAGGTCCTCCGTTTCACCGCTATGGTAAAAACGCAGATTTTTATTCGGTTCGCCACTACACCCCCTGAAATTCATGGATACCGTGTCAAACCCTGCACCATTGAAGATATGCACCATTCCCAGCACATACTTGCGGGTGGCGTTACCTTCCAGTCCATGCAGGATCACTACAATACGCTCATTCCCCTTTTCACTAAAATCCAGGTCCAGGAAATCGGCATCGGGCGTAGCAATCCTCTCCCTCCTGTAAGCCGCCGGCCGGATGCTGCGGAATAAAGAGGGATAAATGGTAAGCATATGGCGATTCTGCAATAAAAAAGGCGCCTGGTAATCTGAGTTATGTAATACGGGCATCCTGCAAATTTACGGATTCAAACACCTTAATCCGTATTTTCGCGGCATGTCACTTCCCGTTTTTGGTATAGAGAAAATATTTAATCTCCCTTACAAAAAGGAAGATTTTAAAATAGTATATCATGCACCGATCAATATGACGGTGATACCGGAAGCGCATAAACATGACTTTTTCATGCTGCTGGTGATTAGCCAGGGTAGCGGTGTTCATACCATCGACTTCAACGACTACAAAGTGAGCGCCCGCAGCGTTTTTTTCCTGGCGCCGGGCCAGGCGCACCACTGGCAGCTATCGAAGAACACCAGCGGCTACCAGGTGATGTTTTCTGCGGAGTTCATGTTACAGAAAGGGCCCCTGTGGCCTTTTTTCACACCATCGTCCAAACCTGTATTAAAGCTGGACAACGCACAGTACGACCAGCTTTTCCGGGAACTGCAGCTGATGGAGCAGGAAACCGCCGCCATTATTACGCAACACCGGCTGCAGATTGTGCTGCTGTTGCTGCAGCGCTGGTACGCCGCCATCCACCCGGAAGAAGTGGCTGCCGCGGGGAATCACCTGGTCAACCGCTTCCTGCTGCTGCTGGAGAAACATTATGCGCAATATCATGAAGTGGCCTACTATGCTGCCAAACTGCATGTTACAGCCAGTTACCTGAACCAGGTATGTAAGAAGGAAACCGGCAAAACCGCCGGCGCCTACATCCGGGAACGGCTGCTGCTCGAATCCAAACGCATGCTCACACTCACCGATATGGATATAAAAGAAATCGCCTTTACGCTGGGCTTTAATGATACTTCTTACTTCTCCCGGTTCTTCAGAAAATATACGCTACTTACCCCCATGGATTTTCGGCGCCAGTTATAAAATGTACCCGTGATATTATAACCAGTACCATTTTCCACCTCCATACGGGGATACCTTTGCAGCTATAGCATAACATTCGTATGAAAAAAATACTGTTCTCTTCGCTGATACTGCTTTGCGGGATATCCGCATTCAGCCAGCAAAAAAAAGCCGACCTGCTGATCAGGTCTGTACGCATCATTGATGTAAAAACCGGTAAAATCACTGCCAACCAGGCCATCGCGGTGCGCAACGACAGTATTATTGCTGTGATGAATAACAAACAGGCCACGCAATACCAGGCCACGCAAATGGTAGATGGGCAGGGTAAATATGCCATGCCCGGCTTATGGGATATGCATATGCACTTTGGTGGCGGCGACACACTGGCCGAAGAAAATAAAAACTTCCTGCCGCTATATCTCGCCCACGGTATTACTACCATCCGCGATTGTGCCGCAGATATCAGCACAGACGTTTTAAAATGGCGCGATGCCATCAACAACGGCCAGTTACAGGGCCCTACCATTTTCACCTCCGGTCCAAAGCTGGAAGGTTACAAATCCGTTTGGCTCGGCGACCTGGAAATAGGCACCTCCGCAGAACTACAACAGGCGCTGGATTCCCTGCAAAAACTGAAAGTCGACTTTGTAAAAATTACCGAGAATACCATTAAGCCGGAGATCTACCTCGAAGCATTAAAAGAAGCCAGGAAGAGAGGGATGTTTATTTCCGGACACGTACCTTATGTACTCACCATGCAACAGGTAACAGACGCAGGACTCAGCTCCGTAGAACACCTGACCTATGCCTGGAAAGCCGGCGTAAAAGATGATGCGGCTTTTGCGCGTGCCATCGCCAATGGTGAAATCAAAGGAAAAGATATCAATAAATATATCCTCAACAACTTTGATACCGCCGCTGCTATGAACACCTACCGTCACATGGCAGAAAAAGGCACCTTCATAACGCCAACGCTTACACTGGGAAATGTAATGGCGTACTTTGACCAGGATAACCACGCACACGATCCCTACCTGCAATATATTGGCAAAGGTATTCAACGCACTTATGAAATGCGCGTGAAGCGCGTAATAGCAGATGATAGCGCTGCCATTGCCTGGCGCAAGATGATCTATGAAAAATCATCTTCCATCCTCCCGCTGCTGCAGAAAGCCGGCGTTACCATTATGGCCGGCACCGATGCCGGCTACCTGAACTCATTTGATTATCCGGGCATCGGTCTTCACCAGGAACTGGCACTAATGGTAAAGTTCGGATTAACTCCGTTACAGGCACTACAGGCCTCCGTGATCAACTCACCCGCTTACCTGCATAAAACCAATTATGGCGCTATCGCTCCCGGCAAAAAAGCAGACATCCTGCTGCTGGATGCCAACCCGTTAGCTGATATCCACAACACACAGAAAATCCACGCCCTCGTAGTAAAAGGCAAATTCCTCAACAGATCCGCACTCGACGGCCTGCTGGAGCAGGTAAAAGCCAACGTCGCGCGTACGAAGTAGAGCGCGGATTTTGTCTTGGCTCAGGATTACGCTGATTATACTGATTAGTTTGATTTTTACTTTTGGATTTTATAAAGGATTAAGGGAGATAGAAGCGGATATACTCGCTCTTATCTCCCTTAATTATAAATCTAAAAATCCAAAAGTAAAAATCAAACTAATCAGTATAATCAGCGTAATCCTGAGCCAAGACAATTTAAAAGCGCCGAAGGCGCCCTACTCTATCGCCGAGAACAGCCGCCCCCAACGAATACGGTTATGATGAATGCTCATCCAGATGATCCAGGCTTTGCCCACTACATGGTCTTCGGGAACATAGCCCCAGAAGCGCGAATCCATCGACTCGCGGCGGTTATCCCCCATCATCCAGTAATAATCCATTTTGAAGGTATAGGTATTGGTTTCCTGGTTGTTGATATAAATTTTTCCGTTTACTACGCGCAGCGTGTTATGTTCATAGGTATCTATAATGCGGCTGTAAAAGGGCAGTGTAAGCGTGTCCAGCGTTACGGTGGAACCTTTCCGCGGGATATATAAAGGGCCAAAGCAATCTTCATTCCACTCGTAGTGTTTTGTATCAAAGGGAAACACCCTGGAATCCGCGAAGGCGTCATATACATAACGCTTTACGGTAGCGCCCATCGACTTCAGGGTATCTATATTGGCGGTGGTGAGGTTGTAAATAAACATACCTGAATCGCGGGTAGCCCGTTGGATATGGTCTGTTCCCAGCACATCCCGCATAGAGTCGCTGAGTTCTTTCTTATCCGGCATGGTAACATAATACCTCGCTTCAAAATGTTCAGGTGAAGCGGTAGGTATATGATTGATATACACGATGCCATCGATGATCTGCAGCGTATCACCGGGAATGGCAATGCATCGCTTGATCCAGTTTTCTCTTTTGTCGACCGGCCGGGTTATAGCAGGAGGATAATTTTTATGAACGTATTCCGCACCAAGCGACCGCATATTCGTGTAGTAATCCTCATCATCGCCGGTAATGGTTTTCAGTACAGTATCCCCGCAGGGATAATTAAATACTACCACGTCGTTTCGTTGAATACTGCTGAAACCCGGCAACCGTGTATAAGGCCATTGAACAGCCGTGGAAAAGGGTGGGGTGTTTCTGGTAAACGGGAGCGTGTGATGGGTAAAAGGCCAGGCCAGTGGTGTGATGGGGATACGCGGACCGTAACTGATTTTGCTGACAAAAATAAAATCGTTGATCAGCAACGTTTTTTCCATAGAAGCGCTGGGGATAACAAAAGCTTCAAAGATAAAGGTACGGATAAGGGTAGCGGCAACCACAGCAAAAAGAGCAGCTTCTATCCATTCTCTCACCTTCGATTTCTTCCGGGTACCTTCCTCCGGCTGCTTTACATCGCTGAAAGAAAAATTCATTTTACACGTGGTTTTGGATAAGTAACTACTAACAATTTAATTAATTATACCCACATCTTTTCAAAATTTACAGGAACAAAAAAGGCTGCTGCAATGATGCAGCAAGCAAGGCGTACAAAGCTTTACAGCAGTATCATACAGCTGAAAACAAGGGTTGCTGCAGCGAGGTATCTGTGTTATTGAAGCCAGTACATCCTGTTGTACTATTCTACCCGTTTCCGCAAAAAAGTATTACCTCCCGTTATCCTTTTTAAAAAATTTCAACAAGATAAAATCGTTTTATTAAATTGCTCTGCGTAACCACTTCAGTAGTTGCACATTTACCCACGTTCCAAACATAATTACCATGCATACGTCGAGACGTTCTTTCATACAACAAACCGGGCTGATAGCCGCAGGTATGATGTTACCCGGTGCGCTGGCCGCCATGAACGGCAACAAAGCGCTGCCAAAGAAAATAGGTTTACAGCTGTATACCCTCCGCGACCAGCTGGCCAAAGACCCCAAAGGCACGCTGGCCAAAGTAGCAGGCATCGGCTACAAAGAAGTGGAAACGTTTTACGGCTACCAGGGAGCGGGCGACAAAGCTGAGTTCTGGGGACTGAAACCCGCCGAACTAAATGCCGTGCTGAAACAACACCAGCTCAGTACGCCCAGTGGCCATTACCAGCTTAACGACTACCTCTCCAAAGGCAATGGCAACGCAGATGCACTGCAGCCACAAATTGACCTGGCCGCCGCGCTCGGACAACAATATTTTATCGTTCCTGTACTGCCCCTCTCCCTCTGGGATAAAAAGCTGGGCGCAGATGATTATAAGTTCATGGCCGAACAATTGAATAAAGCCGGCGAACAATGCAAAAAAGCTAACCTGAAAATCGGTTATCATAACCATTATTGGGAGTTCAAACCACTGGCAGACAACCCCGGCACCGGTTATGAGATTATGCTGAAAGAAACAGATCCTGCACTCGTTGCCTTTGAACTGGATCTTTTCTGGGTCGTAAAATCCGGGCACGATCCCATTACGCTGTTTAAAGAAGCACCAGGCAGATTTGTCGCCTGGCACGTGAAAGACATGGACAAAGGCAATACTGCCAGTCTTACCGCTGCAGGCACAGAAAACAAAACCTCGATGGAACTGCTCTCCGGCGTTACCTTTGCAGAAGTAGGAACCGGCAGCATCGACTTCTCCAAAATATTTGCCCAGGCAAAACTTGCCGGTGTAAAACACCTCTTTGTAGAACAGGACAAAATCACCATCGAACCATTCGACAGCGTAACGCAGAGTTATAAATATGTGAAGAACGTTTTGTTGAAATAGCGAAGGTTGTCTTACTCAGGATTAAACGGATTTTATTGATTTAAGGATTTGATCCTGTTGGATTTTAAAAGATTTGGGGAGATATAAGCGGATATGCCCGCGGATTTTCTCTTACTCAGGATTAAACGGATTTTATTGATTTTGTTGATTTTACTTTTTTTGATTTTATAAAGGATTTGGGGAGATATAGGCAAAATTCGCTTATATCTCCCCAAATCTTTTAAAATCCAACAGGATCAAATCCTTAAATCAATAAAATCTGTTTAATCCTGAGTAAGACCACATCCGCGAAGACAAAATTCGCGTAGTTTTGCACCAAAGCAAGTAACCTATGGCGATGCATGAAATTGAAACATTGGTGGAACTGTCTGTTCTTTGCCTGGATAAAAGCCAGGAAGAAGGACTTGATCGCAGGAGCCTCTTTTTTAATCTGTACAAATTACAACAGCAATACGACACCGGCTTTACCCATTTCCGGGTAATGGATGTATTAATCAAACATCATTTCGTTTATACCTTTCCCGTTACCGCGCATCCGTTCTATGCCACGCATGCGGCCTGGTTTGATGCACTGGCTGCCAGTCAGAAATTCAGCTTTATTTATGAAGAGCCTACTGCTGAATGGGATCAGGAAACCAATCCTGTAGCGGGTTACGCCAATTTCGATTTTGCCACCCAATCCTATATTTTATATTGCGATGCGGGATCTTCTCTCTGGACCGCTATGGTAGCCCATGGCGTCCTTACCGGCGACGATGCCGCAGCGCCGGAAAAGATAGATACCTTCCCGCTGGCGCATGAAGTGGCGGAAGCAGCCGGCGAACAAAAAGATAAAGATGTGCTGGGCCTCTGGTACCAGCTCCTTCCTTACATGGTAATGGAGGCAGAACAGGAAGGTGAACCCATTCACTACAAGGCACTGGAAGCCATACTGGAACTAGTAGTAGCCAACGACGCCATTCCTGATGAAGGATTGCCGCCGGCAGATGAACTGCCCGTAGGCGGTGAGCTGGGGAAATTCTGTAAGTGGTGGTACGCGCCCGCAGCAGATAAAATGCCCGCCACCGCGCCGGAAGATGTGGAAGAAGAAATAGACCTCGAAGCCGTAGCATTTACAGAACAGGTCGATAAAAGTGCTGCCTGGTACGAACAACAGGTGGTACAGATCCTCCAGGACGCCAATGCTGCCATCACGCACATGGAAGACAGCGGCCCCAATGAAGCCACACAGCGAAGCGTGTATGAGCGCCTGCAACAAGGATTGGTGTACGCCAATAAAGGACTGGAGCTATCACCCGGTCAGCCGCCACTGCTCATGAACAAAGGCTCCATACTGATGCTGCTGGAACAATACGATCAGGCGCTCGCCGTTTACAACGAAGCACTCGCCATTGCACCCGAAAATCCATATGTGCACCTGAACCGTGCGGTACTCTTTTACCATATGGAACAGATCCCCGAAGCCATTGCCTCTTTTGAACAACTGCTGCAACTGGAACCGGGCAATGAATTCGCACAACAGTGGCTTTCACATCTGAAAAGTGACGGGTAATAACTGCGGTTATAAACTATTTACGCGGAGCGGTTGTTAAATAAGAACTCCCGAAAAATAACCGCAAATGGAAAAGACGCTCCGTACGTTTGAAAAATACACCTGTTATACACTCCTGGGTATAGGCATGTTTTATATCACGTTCCAGATTGTAGAACTGTTATGGCTTACAGCTACCGGCCTTATAAAACGATTCCAGGATGTTGGGTTTACATATGCACCTGAATACAGCCGGAGCATGACCCTCCTGTTCTTCAATATACTGCTGGCCCTGGAGATACTGGAAACGGTAAAGGTGTTTGAAAAAAGCCATGAAGTAAAAATCAGGATTATCCTGATGGTATGTATGATTGCTGTAAGCCGGAAGATCCTGATGCTCGATATTTTTGAAGGGAATCCTATGTCGGAGATAGCGCTGGCAGCGCTCATCGTCGGGCTCTCCGGTGGATATTACCTGATCAATAAAAAGCTATCTGTCAGATCTGAAGAACAAAACTAGCGGGCCCCGGCCTGTTGCAACAGCTGTACGATCTCTTTATAGCCTCTTTTTTGTGCATGTTGCAAAGCCGTTACACCGTCTTTGTCCGCTATATTCACATGGGCGCCGGCGGCAATCAGCATCTTCACCACCTGCTGATGCGCGGCGCCACCCTGGCCTAGTATCACTGCCTCCAGGAGGGCAGTCCAGCCCAGGCGGTTGATATGATCTACCGGGAAATTTTTATCTGCCAGCAAAATGGCTATCACTTCAAGGTGTGCGCGTTCGCAGGCAGGGATCAACGCAGAGCCGCCATAGCGGTTATACACTTTATAATCCGCACCAGGCAGGTATAGTTTTACCAGATCGGTATAGCCTTCCGCACCGGCATACAGGAAAGGGGAGTTCTGCAGGTGATCCTGCGTATTTACATTAGCGCCGGCAGCGAGCAGTAATTTTGCGGCAGCAGTATGATGATGATAAGTCGCCACCATTAACGGCGTACGCCCTTCCGCATCTTTTGCTTCCACCTGTTCGCCCCTGGCAACCGCCGTTTTGATAGCATCGGTATCATTGGCCGCAGCCGCTTTAAAAATGATCATATCACGCATAGTCATCTCCTTTTCTTTTTGTGCACAGGCCGGATGCATAACCCAGAGCAGGCCCAGTAATAAGGTTAGTCGCATTGTCGAGGATTGTTACACGAAAATAAATCAATGCTGTGTTGATAACTGGTGCTATTCATGCATAAAACAGGACTAATTAAAACTACTGTTCTTCTTCCGCCCGTTAAAAAGATATATCCGTTCATCTATTTTAAAGCCAAAATCCGGATTTATTTGCTAACTTATTAGTGATTAAATCCGGTAGAAAATGCCACAGGAAAACGACCAACAAAACCATCCGCATAAAAAGGAAAAACATGAGGCCCGCCGCGACTTCCTGAAACAATCCTCCGCGATGATGGCACTGGCCCTCACACCGCCGCTGGTAATGAAAGCAGCGCAGCACGATGAAGCCATTGCCGGCATCTTTGAGAAGATGCCGGTTAGCATGGAAATAAACGGAAAAAAAGTACAGGTTACTGTAGAGCCGCGTGTTACATTGCTGGACCTGCTCCGGGAACAACTGGATCTGACCGGTACCAAAAAAGGCTGCGATCACGGTCAGTGCGGCGCCTGTACGGTGCATGTAAACGGCCACCGTATCAATTCCTGTCTCACGCTCGCCGTTATGCAGGAAGGCAAAAAGATTACTACTATTGAAGGCCTCGCCAACGGGGAACAACTCCACCCGGTACAGGAAGCCTTTATTAAGCACGATGGCTTCCAGTGCGGCTATTGCACGCCCGGGCAAATCATGTCGGCGGTAGCCTGTATCCGCGAAGGCCATGCCGGTTCCCCGGAAGAGATAAGAGAATTTATGAGTGGGAATATTTGCCGCTGCGGCGCATACGACAATATCGTTCATGCCATCATGGATGTAAAACAGGGAGGGAAAACAGTATGAACCAATTCTCCTATGTACGCCCCGCCAGTCTGAAAGCAGCCATAGATGCGGTGGCAAAAGATAACACGGCCCGCTTCATTGCCGGTGGTACCAACCTGCTGGACCTGATGAAAAGCGGTGTAATGATCCCGGAAAAACTGGTAGACATTAACCGTTTGCCGTTAAAAGATATCCAGCTAAATGGTAATACCCTGCATATAGGCGCACTGGCACTTAACAGTGAACTGGCCGCACATGAGCTGGTTACCACGCATCATCCGTTGCTGTCGCAGGCATTACTGGCAGGTGCGTCACAGCAACTCCGTAATATGGCTACCGTAGGCGGCAATATGATGCAACGTACCCGCTGCACTTATTTTTATGATACTACCATGCCTTGTAATAAACGCAGCCCCAACAGCGGCTGTGGCGCCATTGGTGGTATCAACCGTATGCACGCCATCTTTGGTGCCAGCGAAAGCTGTATTGCCGTACACCCCAGCGATATGTGCGTGGCCCTCGCCGCACTGGATGCTACCGTACTGGTAAGCGGCCCAAAAGGTAACCGCCGTATTCCTTTCACAGATTTTCACCGCCTGCCGGGTAATACCCCGCAGCTGGACAATAACCTGGTAAAGGGAGAACTGATCACAGCGGTGGAAATTCCTGCTAACGCCTACACGAAAAATGTATACTACCTGAAAGTTCGTGACCGCGCCTCTTACGCATTTGCCCTGGTATCAGTAGCTGCAGCGCTGGATATCAGCAATAATGTAATCAGGAGCGCCCGGCTGGCAATGGGTGGCGTAGCGCATAAGCCCTGGCGGCTATATGAGGCAGAGAAAGCACTGGCCGGTAAAGCGCCCACGGAAGAAAATTTCCGCGATGCCGCCAACATCGCCCTGCAATCTGCCAAAGCATACCAGCATAACCGGTTTAAAACCGGTTTATCTGTCAACAGTATCCAAACCGCCTTACTTAAAGCTGCCAGCGTATGAAAAAGCAACAAACAGGACAGTCGATGGACCGTGTAGATGGCCGCCTGAAAGTAACCGGCGGGGCAAAATATTTTGCCGACCATCACTTGCCGGATCTGCTGTATGCCGCGCTGGTATGCAGCCCTATCAGCAACGGCACCATTAAGAGCATCAATACTACCAAAGCTCTCAAGGCCCCCGGTGTGCAGGATGTGGTGTCTCACCTCAACGCGCCGCCGGTGCCGGGATACAAGAATTCCGATCCCAACGCGAAAGACGGTCTCAAAATATTCAAAGACAACCGCATCTACTCCAACGGGCAACCCGTAGCCATAGTGATGGCCAATACAATGGAACGCGCCGTATATGCCGCCTCCCTGGTGGAAGTACAATACAACCAGGAAACGCATTATACCGATATGAATGCCAATATGGGCAAAGCCTTTCAGAACAACCGGATGAAAGACTATACACGCGGGGAAGCAGACGCCTGGAAAAAAGCGCCGGTAACCATTGATGCCACCTACAGTCTTCCGCTGGAAGTGCATAATCCCATGGAACTGGCTGGTATTATTGCCCACTGGGATACGCCGGATTCACTGGTAGTGTATGCCAAAACCCAGGGAGTAAAAAATGTACAGGACACCATCAAAAGATTATTCCAATTACCCGAACAGAATATCACCGTGCATTCACAGTTTGTGGGCGGCGGTTTTGGTATGGCACTCCGCGTTTGGCCACTTGAAATAGCCACTATACTGGCCGCAAAAAAAGTGCGCAAACCGGTGAAGCTGGTGATAACGCGTGATCAGATGTTTACACTGGTAGGTTACCGCCCTGCCGCCGTACAGCAATTAAGCCTGGGCGCCACAGCGGATGGTAAACTCACCGGTATCACCCATGAAGCGGTGGCAGTTACCTCTCCTTACGAGGATTTTACCGAAGGCATTGTAGCCATGAGTAAATTCATGTACGCCTGCCCAAACGTAAATACCCGCTATAAACTGGTACCGCTTAATATCAGCACGCCTATCTGGATGCGCGGCCCCGGCGAAGCTACCGGCGCATTTGCGCTGGAATCGGCGATCGATGAACTGTCATATAAACTCAATATGGATCCGCTGGAGCTCAGAATACTGAACCACGCGGATACCGATCCTGAAAAGAACCTGCCTTTCTCCAGTAAATATCTCCGGGAAGCTTATCAGCTGGGAGCTGAAAAAATTGGCTGGTCGAACCGCAAAGCCGCTCCCCGCAGCATGCAGGAAGACGGTATGCTGGTTGGCTATGGCATGAGCAGCGGTACCTTTGGTGCATTCCGCGGTAAGGCTACGGTGTCGGCTACACTGAAAGCAGATGGTGCGCTTATTCTCCAGAGCGCCGCTGCCGATATTGGTCCGGGTACTGCTACCGCAATGGTACAGATAGCAGCAGATGTAACCGGCATTGCCCCTGCGAAAATAAAGTTCATGCTCGGTGAATCTGCCTATCCGTTCGCACCACAGCAGGGCGGTTCTTCTACCGTATCTACTTTAGGCAGCGCGGTAACAGATGCCTGTAAGGCGCTGCAGCAAAAGCTGGCGGACCTTGCCATCAACCATGTGCCGGCGTTTAAAAATGCTGCCCCCGAAACAATTACTTTTGAAGATGGACAACTGCAGAGAGCCGGGCAATCTGAAAAAATTTCTTACGAAACGATCTTACAACAACAACAGCTGCCGGAAGTAAATGTAGTCGCCACTTCGCAAAGCGGGGAAGAAAGAAAAAAATATTCCATGTATTCTTTCTCCGTTCACTTTACCAAAGTACATGTACACCCGGCTACCGGCGTGGTTCGTATAAAACATATTGTAAGTGTGGCAGATGCAGGTACTATTGTAAACGCTAAAACAGCCCGCAGCCAGATGATTGGCGGCGTGGTAGGCGGCATAGGCATGGCGCTCACCGAAGAAGCGGTCATGGATCACCGTTTCGGACGTTTTGTAAACAATAACTATGCAGACTACCACGTTCCTGTAAATGCAGATACACCACCCACCGATGTATATTTCATTAACAAGAAAGATCCTTACATTAATCCGATGGGGTCAAAGGGCATGGGAGAAATAGCGCTGATAGGCTTTGCTGCCGCAGTTTCCAATGCAGTGTACCACGCTACCGGCAAGCGGATACGTGACCTGCCTATCACTCCCGATAAAGTGCTTGATGAGAAAGTATACCAGTTGGAAACGAGAAATAAAATGAATTCATGAAAGAACTGGAAGATATCGTAAAATCATATTATGCTGCCTGCAGCCAGGGCATGAAAACCGCGCTGGCCACCGTGGTACACGTAGAAGGCTCTGCTTACCGGCAACCCGGCGCAAGGATGCTGGTTACAGAAACCGGTGTGCTCACCGGCGCCATCAGCGGCGGCTGCCTCGAAGGAGACGCCCTCCGGAAAGCGCAACTGGTAATGATGCAGCAACAACCCATGCTGGTAACCTATGATACCAACGATGAAGATGATGCCAAACTGGGCGTAGGACTCGGATGCAACGGTATCATTCATATATTGCTGGAACCGGTGAACGCGGAAGATCCCACCAATCCCGTGGCCATGTTGCAGGAAATAATATCCCATCGCGCATCGGCAGTATTGGTGACCCTGTTCACCCTGCGCCAGCGCAAAGCGCCACAACCCGGTACCTGCCTGGTACTCACCGCCAATGGCCAGATGCAGCACTGCATAACAGACGGCGACCTGCAAAACGCCGTCACCGCAGATGCACATCACGCATTGCAAACGCATACGTCTTTTACAAAAACATACCTCTCTACCGGCAACGACTATACGGCACATATAGCTTACATCCCGCCAGCGCCACAACTATTGATCGCCGGCGCCGGCAACGACGTTATCCCGCTGGTAAAAATAGCTGCGCTGCTCGGATGGCACACCATCGTTGTGGATGGCCGCCCCGGTTACGCTACCACTATGCGTTTTCCGGAAGCCACACAGCTGATCACCGCCAAGCCTGCACAAGTGCTCTCCCAGGTACAAACAGATCACTATACCGTGGCAGTGCTGATGACGCATAACTACAACTATGATCTCGCCCTGCTGGCGCAACTGCTTTCGCTGCAACTGCCTTACACCGGTGTGCTGGGTCCCGCCAAAAAGCTGCAGCGCATGTTCGACGAACTGGCTGAAAACGGCATCTGCGTTTCCGCGGAACAACGGGCACGTATATACGGACCAGCAGGACTGGACCTGGGTGCAGAAACAGCGGAAGAAATAGCCTTGTCTGTTATCAGTGAAATAAAGTCTGTACTCTCTGCCGCTGCCGCTACATCACTCCGGGAAAAAAGCACTGCTATCCATTCCCGCGAACAACAGATTATCCTTCAACAACAACTATAATGGAAACAACTGGTATCATCATCCTGGCCGCCGGAGCCTCAAAACGACTGGGAACACCCAAACAACAACTTCCCTTCCAGAACAAAAGCCTGTTGCAAAATGTAGTGCATGCTGCCCGCCAGTGTGATATGCCCACGGTGGTGGTGCTTGGCGCCTTTGCCACCCAGATCAGGGAACAGCTGGTGTCAGAAAAAGTACACACCGTGGTAAACCCCAACTGGCCCGCCGGCATGGGCGGCTCTATCCATACGGGGTTGCAGCACCTGCTACGTATAGCCCCTCACGTAAGTAATGCTTTGCTGCTGCTGTGCGACCAGCCTTTCATTACCACTGCGCTGCTGGAAGAAATGTTTGCACTGAAAGATGCTACCGGCAAACCCATGGTAGCTTGCACCTATGGCGACGCTACCGGCACACCGGCGCTTTTTGGCAAATCATTCTTTCCACAACTGCTGGCTCTCAATGGCCAGGAAGGCGCCAAAAAAATATTGCTCCAACACAGGGAGCAGGTAGCTACCGTCGATTTTCCACAGGGAGCAGTAGATATAGATACCAATGGCGACTATGAACAACTGCTTACCAGTACAAAATAAACCGCTGTTTCAGGGTACAACTCCAGTATGAATACACCCTTCTATCTGTTACCCAACCGAAGAAACCTTTATGGTACTGTATTACAGGTGCCTGACCGGGTATCGCTTTCTCCTTTCTGAAAAAATATTTTTTGGTAAATAAAATGACATGCTTATATTTGTCCACAAGATTGGTAGACTAATAAAAACTTACCGCCATGAACACAGATCAGTATTACCTAAAGCTGCGCCAGATAAGCGCATCAACCAACCACCCCGCAATAGCGGCGTCTTATTGTTGTTGTTAATTCCCACTCCCCCCTGCGGCCACCCCACCAATTGCCGCGACACCATTTTCTATTTCAACAACTGATTTAACACTGTTAACAAAAAATTCGTCATGAAAACGACCAACCAACCCGTATTCTCCCTTGCCGGAGGAGTCACTGCAGCGCATCTTGCCTGGTTCCGCACCTATGGCATCATACAGTTCAAAAACTTTCTCGACAAAAGTGCATTGGCAACCGTGCATGAAGAAGTGGAACGTGTACAGGAATTACTGATCAGGAATAACATCCAGAAAGTAAACGGTATTCCGCTCAAATTTGGCACAGACGTGGACGGCAGCCCGCTGATCCAGCGCATCGCCTTCGCATCGCACTACAGCAACGTGCTGCGGGAGCTATTAAAAGATAAAAGACTGCAAACACTCACAGCTTTGCTGGGCCCCTACTCCGGCAGGATCGGTGAAAACGAAAAAGACGGACTGGTGGTAAACCATTACGTCAACACTACGGAGAGCCAGTTTAAACAACTGGGTTGGCACACCGACAGTCCGCGCGATCTGTTCCTGGGCTCACGCATCCTGCCAATGCTCAATGTAGGCATTCATCTCGACGATTGCCCGCTGGACAATGGCGGCCTGAGAGTATTACCCGGCACACATGAACAGGGAATACTGAAGTTATTATTCAGAAAGAAATACTTCATCGATAATAACCCTGATCAAAAAGAAGTAGGCCTTGAAATTGAAGCGGGTGACCTCACGGTTCACGACGGGCGCCTCTGGCACCGCGTACAGCAGTCGCCCTACACCGGCGAAAAAAGCCGCCGGAGAGTGATGTATATTCCTATCATCACCGGCGCCTATCAGCCTAAAACAGCCAGCAGTCCTACTCCGTTTTATCACAAACTGGCACATCTCAAACAACATCTGTATGGTGGCAAACCACAATGGGCACATATAAAAGCCCGGTCCGAAAGCCTCGCAGAAGTAAACACGCCATCTCTTTAAAAATATATTCCGATGTCATACGCATTAATAACCGGCGCAGCAAAAGGAATAGGAAAAGCCATTGCTGCACAACTCGCGGAAAGAAATTATCACCTGTTGCTGGTAGATATAGATGAAAAAAGCCTGGCAGCAACAGCGGAAACACTCGCGGCGCAATATCACGTGAACGTACATACGTTACACCAGGATCTGTCCGCCCCGGATGCTTTATCAAATGTTACAGGCTGGAGCAGCACCTGGCATCATTCGCTGACCGTAGTAGTGAATAACGCCGGCTATGGCATCAACGGACAGTTTGAGCAACTCACGCTGCAGGAACAGTTCAACATCATTGATGTAAATATCAGGGCACAGGTAGGCTTATCGTACGCCTATATACCGGTACTGCGGCAATTTTCTAAAGCATACCTGCTCAATCTTGCCAGCACTACCGCCTATCAAACGGTGCCTTATCTCAACATTTACGCGTCTACAAAAGCCTTCGCGCTTTCCTTTACACGCGGGCTCCGGTATGAACTCAGGCATTCCCCCATATCGGTGAGTGCCCTGAGTCCCGGGAGCACCGACACGGACTTTGTGAACCGGGCACGCATGGGTGACTACACCCGCAACATTGCCAACCGCTTCAATATGACGCCGGAAAAAGTCGCCAAAATTGCGATAGACGGCCTCTTCAAAGGCAAAGCGGAGATCATTCCCGGCTTCACCAATAAATTGAACGCATGGCTGCCAAAATTCTTCCCGAAATTATTTGTAGAGAAAATCGCCGCAGGCATCTATGAACCAAAAGAGAAGGAAGCCGGCACAGTAGCACTCACCGCATAATACAACCCCTGCTTATATCAGAAAGCGGCATCAGGCCTGGTGCCGCTTTCTGATGTATATGGGAACAACATTTGCAGCGCTCTTATTAAAAAGATAATGGCAACTGCAGGCATTCATATCGGCACATCCGGCTGGAGCTATAAGCATTGGCGCGAAATATTCTATCCAACAGGATTAAAACCCGTTGACTATCTTCCCTGGTATGCAAAACAATTTAAGGTAACAGAAATAAATACCAGCTTCTATCATCTCCCAAAACCTGCAACGGTAGCCGCCTGGATAGAGAAAGTGCCGGCGCGTTTCCGCTTCTGCCCAAAGATCAGCAGATATATCACTCACGTGAAAAGATTACTGGATCCGGAAGAATCACTGCCCAGGTTCTTTGATATCTTCGATCCTTTCATCAAACACCTCGGACCCGTACTCATCCAGTTGCCGGCAACGGCTGCTTTTGATGCAGAAAGAGCTGATCATTTCTTTAAAGTGCTGACTGAAAACTATCCCGATTATCATTTCGCACTGGAAGCGCGACACGAAAGCTGGCTTTCTGAGGAAGCAATGACGTTATTGCGGCAATACAAAATTGCCTGGGTAATTGCACTATCCGGGCGCCGCTGGCCGTTTGCAGAAGCCATAACAGCAAAACATATCTACGTCCGCTTCCACGGACCCGACGGCAAATACGATAAACTATATCCTGAAAAAACGATGGATACCTATGCCGGCAAATTCAAAGAATGGCAACAGGACAAACATACAGTCTGGGCATTCTTTAACAACGACGGGCACGGCTACGCTTTGCAAAATGCGGAACAGGTGATGGCACTACTCAAATAGTTCCTGCTCATCCGTATAATAAGTTTTCCGGCCGCCGCCGGTATCCTTCTTAATAGGAGCACCACCGGGACTCTCCGTTAATTTAGCGTTATGTACCAGCATAAAATCGCGGACCTCGCCATTAATAATATCAGGGTTACTTTTCAGGATTTTCTTTTCGGCTCCTTCGAGTATTTTTTTAACTGATTTCAACAATGCTTTGATCTTTGCCGCCGGTATTTTATTGGCAACAGAAAAAGGAGAGATCTTTGCATCCCATAAAATATCATCTGCATAGGCGTTTCCAATGCCCAGTACATTGTGCTGATCCAGCAAGTATTTTTTGATGGTTATTTTCTTCTTTGCCAGCTGGGCGGTCAGGTAACTTTCATTGAAGTCTTTCGACATCGCATCCGGTGCCGTTTTTTCTTCCGGATCGAGGGTGATATTGGCAGCCGCCTGGAAATCCGTCAAAGCCAGCCCGGTGCCATCGGCAAACAATAATTCTACAATAGTATGCTTCTGCTCATTCTTCTTTTCAAATAAATACAATTTCCCGTGCAGCATTAAATGCATCCCCAGCACATGCCCGTTTTTAAATACAAAATGCAACTCCTTTCCTACCCGCTGTATATGTTCCAGTACCTGCCCTTCCAGGGCCGCCTGCAGGTCTGCCTCTTTGGTATGTAATTTCTTCGCGTTCTTTACCGTAATGGACTTCAGTTTTTTATGAAGTAGCGCCTTTTCCAGGTTATGCCGGAAGGCTTGCAGATCAGGTAACTCAGGCATAATGAATATTTTTAAGATAAGTTAACGAATATGGAGGAAATAATAAAGGGCCGGCAGCAATAACCGGCCCATTTTTATGGCAGTTTTTTCCTTTTACGAAACAACAAACTAAAGATAAGGATCATAGCAGATCAGCTTTTGCTGATATTGTCCATCATTTAACCAATATTAACCACTTATACATAATTTTCATGTATGTGAACGGCCTGTTAAAATATCCGCTCAGCGGCCTCAGACGCGGATTTCAGGACTTTTTAAACCTAAAAATCGGTATATTTGCAGTCTATGCCTTTTCTCTAAACCAATAAAACACGGAGTGTGAACATGAAATTGAAGAAAGTGATTAAACCGTTGATTTTTATTATTACCATTTGTCTTTTCGTATTCCTATTTACAAATTTTACAAACCTTACTACTGCCGGAACATCCACCGCGGTTATTAAACCAGCTACCGCTGTAAAAACGGACTCGGTTCAACGGGAAAGTTTATACGACATGATGCGACTGGATACCACCGGTCTTTCCAGGGAGGCGTTTGACAATGCCCTGGTAGGATACGAGCATCTGCAGGAAAACGGAAGGATCAAAAATCCGGATGTGTTGTCTATTATCGACTTCTCCCTGCCCAGTACCAAAAAGCGTTTGTTTGTGATAGACTTGAAGAATAAGCTGTTACTTTTTAATACGCTCGTTTCTCATGGCCGGAACTCCGGTAAGGATATTGCCAATGCTTTTTCCAACAAGATGAACAGCTTTAAAAGCAGTCTTGGTTTTTATGTTACCGGCGATACCTATAACGGCGAACATGGTTATTCTCTCCGTTTGGAGGGAGAAGAAGCCGGCATCAACGATAATGCCCTCAGCAGGGGTATTGTGATGCATAGCGCAAATTATGTGAACGATAACCTCGGTAAATTACAGGGTTATATTGGGCGCAGCCTGGGATGTCCCGCCATCCCCGAAAATGTGCACCGTAAAGTGATCAGCAGCATCAGGAATGGTACCTGCCTGTTTCTTTACAGCCCGGATAAATATTATTCTGCACATACCCGCATTCTTGTAAAAGACAGCACCGCGTCTTAAATTCATTTAAACAGCTTTTCCTTAAAAACGGCGTCATGCCCATATACATCGGAGGCAAAATATAATTTGCCTCCTTCTGTCCATGCCGTGAAATAGGTAATAATCACCGGCACCGGATCTTTCACCGCCACAAACTTTTCCTTTCCGCTGTTCATTGCACTGTCAATTTTTTCGTTGGTCCATTGGGGTGAGTCCTCCAAAACAAACTGCGCCATTTTTACCGGATCTTTCAGTCGAATACAACCATGACTATATGCCCGGTTATCACGGTCAAAAAGACTTTTCTCAGGCGTATCATGAAAGTAAATATTATAACTGTTCGGAAACAGGAACTTCACGCGGCCAAGGGCATTACGTTGCCCGGGGCGCTGACGGATCACCGGCAACCCGTTCGCCTGCCCTGTTACTTCCATATCTTTCGAGGCCAGGTAGCCCCTGTTGCGCTGAATGGCTGGCAGAATTTCCTTTCGCACAATGCTGCGGGGTATATTCCAGTAAGGGCTGAATACCACCTGGTTCAGCATTCCTGAAAACATAGTCGTACTGTGTCCTTCTTTTCCCACCACAATATCCATATCGAACAAACGTTTATCCCCCTCCGTTACATGTAGCATGAAAGCCGGTATATTCACCAGGATCAGCTTCCCCTGCGGCTTAACAGGCATCCATTTCATGCGTTCCATATTCAGCAGCAGCGCCTGCATCCGCTCTTCCGCAGAAACGTTCAGTGCATTGATCACTGTATCATTCAATACACCGTTTTGCGTATATCCATTGCTGTTACGGAACGTATTGATGGCAGTTTCCAGTTCATCATTAAATACATCGGTGCTGTCATTTTGCTTCAGCTCCCCGGTTATCTGCAACCGTTTTTTTACGGCTATAATTTCGGGAGATGATTGCCCTTTTTTTAATCCCTTCTTAATCACGGGCAATGGTTGCCAGCCACCATTTTTTACATATTCCCGGTAGGCTTTGAGCGGTTCCTTCATGGGGGCAACTGCCGGAAACATTTTATCATTGGTTTTAAGCATGGAGTCAGCCAGTTCCATCACGGTGTAGCGCTGCGCTGGTATCATATGTTCAAGCTGACCAATACTGCCGCCGGTTTCCCTGAAATAATTGATGAGCCGCCAGGTAAGCTGCAATTCCGTTTTAATGAATTCTTTGTCTGTGGCGCTCACCACCAGGCTGTCTTCATCCATAAGGGCGTTCAGCCGCTTATCAAGCGCCCGGTTGCTGGTACTATCGTTACTGTAATTGTACAGGCTCCGGAAGGCGGCGGCTTGTTCTACAGGCCCTTTACTGTCGAACCAGGCAAACTCGAAATTACGTGCATTATAAAAGCTGCGTAACCGGTCAGCAATGGTATCGTTCAGTTTTTCTGCAGTGATGAATGCGGCTATCGCCGAACTGTCCAGGAACAGGTCGTTATAGGCATTTTCAGGGGTAATCCCGGCGTTGCGGGGACTAATGTGTTCAGCAGACGTGGCTGGCGCAGACGGGGAGTTACAGCCATTGAGTATGTATGCAAACAATGTAATCAGTAGTAGCCTTTTCATACTGGTCTACTATCAAATTAGAAGCCGGTTGCCAGATGCCATGCTACAGCGGCAAAAGGAAGAGCGGACGTAGCCGTGACGGAACAAACTGTGCATATAGCGCAACAAAAAGCCCTCCCGGGGATACCAGGAGGGCTTTCTCACGAAAATATCTGTGTTAATTTTTTAGTCCCAGGTATTGCTGTACTGACTTATAATTCTTCCAGTCCACTCCACTGGCGCTACGGGCAGCAACGCCGCCGGGCACCAGCACATAACGGAACTGCTGGATCACTTTTTCGCCGGGGTAATTGCCCGAGCTGAGATCATGACTGGCCAGGATAACGATTCCTCCTTCGGAGGCGCGGAAACTTACAAACAGGTAGGGGTCCACGTAAGGCAAAGGCACGATATAAGGTGCATCGGCCGAATCAATGTTGAAATAAACATTTATGACGCCTTTGGATAGTATCTCCTTGGTCAGTTTGGGAATTTCTATGGCGCCAATAAAGCCATCGCCGGTTGGCACGCCATTTTCATCCCGGATACTATCAAAAGCAACGTTGAGCCAGTCCGAGTAGATCACATTGGCCACACCGGTATCACCTTTGGGGCCACCGGGGCCGGCAGGACCGGCGGGGCCCCCTGGACCAGCAGGACCAGGATTTCCGGCAGGGCCCTGGGCTCCGTCTTTGGAGCAGGCAGCAAAAGCCAGAATTACAGCAAATAAGCACATCAGGGGCAGGTGACGGGAAGAAAATTTCATAAAGGAAGATTTTGGATGATTTAATATAATTAATGATATGTGGAGATGCAAGGCAACGGGATCTTTAACACGTTAGTCAATATACAAAAAAACAAACAACAAAAATGCGATAATTTAGTTCAGGTAGCCCTCCATAACTTCCTGCCCCTGGCTAAAACAAAATCGCTCTTTGTTGGTTTAAATACAATAGACCCTTTTTATCATCTGAACCATTTCTTTAATAACCTATAGTTAAAATATGACCGTGCACCGCAAACTCTGTGTAATAATACCTGTACATAAGTCCGTGTTGTCCGAGGAGGAAACGTTATCGCTACACGCTTGCTACAGGCATTTAAAAGCATTCGACTGTTTTCTTGTTTTCCCGGAAGGCTTGCCCGTCGACCGCTTTCTCGCAATTCATCCCGGGCTCATCCCAAAACCGGTAGCTCCGTCATGGCTTTCTTCTCTGGCAAACTATAACCGGATGAAATTATCTGTTCCGTTTTACCAGCAATTTGCTGACTACGAATTTATGATGACCTACGAACTGGATGCTTATATCTTCAGTTCCAAAGTACACGAGCATCATGGATTCGATTTCGATTTTATAGGAGCGCCTGTTTTTGAGGGATACCTGAATGCAACACCGGATGCACCATTCCATGGTGCGCTTAATTCCGGTTTTTCTATCCGGAATATACAGTCATGTCTTAGCGTGCTGAAATTACTTAGAAGATATAGGCTAAGATGGAAGTTCTACCATTTTATTTATGCCAACTGCGCCGCTTTACGGAAAAGAATAAAACAGGATCAGGACGCTATCTTTTTTAATATCCATCTTAAAAAATATTATACCGGGAAAAATTTTAATGAAGATATGATCTGGACGCAGGTAGTTCCACTCCTGGATCCCTCATTCAAAACAGCTCCGCCGGAAACCGCCGCTGCATTCAGTTTTGAAGTAAATCCAGAACGGCTGTATGAATTAAATAACGGCAGGTTACCACTCGGATGCCATGCCTGGTTCAGATTTCCTTTCTGGAAAGAACATATAAAGAAGATAACTGTGCACTGATCAGTTACCCTTGTTTACCATGCATCATTTTATTAAATTTACTATACATCTATTTATCAGGTATGGCCAATTATCATGTGCAATCACCTGTCCTATTATTATCCTTCAACCGACCTGATACTGCCTTAAAAATATTTGAACGGGTAAGAGAAGCCCGGCCCGCTAAGTTGTATATCGCTGCAGACGGACCACGAGCCGGTGTAGAAAAAGATACACAGCTATGCCGGGAAACAAGAATGATTTATGACCAGGTAGATTGGGACTGCAGCGTGCACAAACTATTCAGTGAAGAAAATAAAGGTTGCAAGGTTGCTGTAGCGGAAGCTGTGACCTGGTTTTTTCAACAGGAAGAGGAAGGTATTATCCTGGAAGATGATTGCCTGCCCACCAACGACTTCTTCTACTTTTGCGATCAGCTGCTTCCCCGGTACCGGCACGATACCCGTATGGTAAATATCACCGGTACCAATTTGCAGATGGGAAAAAAGTGGGGAAACGGCAGCTATTATTTCTCACAATACAGCCACATCTGGGGATGGGCAAGCTGGCGGCGGGCATGGGAAGCATACGACATCGACCTGGAACACTATAACGAAAAAGACGCCGTTGCTGTACTGGAAAATATCTTTAGTGATCAGTTCCTGATCGATGGATGGATCGAAATCTTTCAAAAATTAAAAAGAAAAGAAATAGATTCCTGGGACTACCAGTTTAACCTGATTAACTTTTTCCGGAATGGACTATGTATTACACCAAATGTAAATCTGATCAGCAACTTAGGGTTCAGGCCGGATGCCACCCACACTTATAATGTCCCGGAAGATCACGCCAATTTACCGGCGGAACAACTGGAAAAACCTTTGGTGCATCCTTTGCATTTTACGCCGGAAAAACGCGCCGATTATTATTTTTTAAGCAAAGACTTTAGGCTCGAAGAGAAATGGCAAAAAGTAAAAAAAGAGCAACTGCTGAGAAGACGGTTTAAACGGTGGGTAAGAAGTCTTTTTAAATAAATCATCCTCAAACGTCCAGCAGTATGTTTAAAAAAATGATAGAAAAATCTGCCCTGAAAAAGATCCACCCCTATTACGAAATAGATGGATGGCTAACCGAACGGGAAGCGCTGGGGCTGTTCCTTACCGCCCGCAAATTGCGTCGCGATGCAGTAGTGGTGGAAATTGGCAGTTGGCAGGGCAAAAGCACTTACTGCATTTCAAGAGGACTCCGGTCAGGAAAAATCTATGCGATTGATCCATTTAATGCAGACGCAGGGTTCGACCAGGGAAGCCGGAAGGAATATGCAGAAAAAGGCGCCACTACCGATCTTTTGATCCGCTTTACGGAAAATATGGAACGCCTGTCTGTTCATGATAAAATCATCGTGAAGAAAGGCTACTCATATGAAATGCACAACGATTTTCAAAAGATCGACTTCCTCTTTATCGATGGCGACCACTCCATCGCAGGATGCAGATCGGATTTTGAATTATACGCCTCTAAAGTGGTAAGAGGCGGCTACATCGCTTTCCACGATTACTACCCGGACCGGGATGAACTGGGACCTACTTATGTAATCCAGAACCTGGCAGGCGACCATTTTAATTTTTCCAGGCAATATGACTCGTTATGGATTGGAAAAAAACGATAGATTATTCGCTGGTCATATGCACCTTTAACCCGGACGAACGCATCCTGCAACGTTGCCTGGAAGCAGTATACCGCCTGGACACTACCGGCATTTCCACCGAAGTTATTTTAGTGGATAATAACAGCGATCTCCCACTCCACCAGCAATCATATGTAAAGGAGTTTGAAGAAAAGATCCCCGGCATGCACCTCCTCCTGGTACGGGAACAGGGCGTAAATTATGCACGGATGGCGGCCATAGAAAAAGCCGCTGGCAACTTTATCGTATACTTTGATTACGACAATGAACCGGAAAGGGATTACCTCCGGGAACTAAAAAAACTAAACGAACAATTCCCTAACGTGGCAGCCTGGGGCCCTGGTAAGGTGAAGGTGGATTTCATTGACGGCGTAGATGCTGCCATTATGCATTTTGCCAGCATGGCCTTTCAGCAACGGGAAGAACAAACGGTAAGAACCGCACGCGAAACTTCATGGCAATCCTGTTATCCTTTTGGTACCGGTCTTTGCACCACCGCTTCCCTGTTAAAAGAATTTGTGCAGCTGGCCCGCCAGGGACGCTTTACTGCCTCGGGAAGAAAAGGGAATAAACTCAGCAGCGGAGAAGATACCCAAATGGTACTACACTGCATCAGCAAAGGATACGAGGCAGGCGTATCCCCCGCCCTGAAACTTACGCATATCATACCCCGCAGCCGGGCCAACAGCCAATACCTTCAACGCTTGCTGTATGGCACATTTATCTGTTATGAAACCTGCCTGTTACAGGTATTCCCGGAACAAAAAAGATCGCTCGAACAAAAAATAATGCCGCGATGGAAATTCTCCCGGAAATCCCTGAAGAAATTCATCAGGGCCCGGTGGAGTAAAGATCCGCACAAAATGTTTGACCTCGTGGAATTCATTGCCACCAATGCGGGCACCTATACCGCACTGGATAAACCAATACCGTTGCCGGTAAACCAGATAGTAAGGATACTAAAAGTGGAGTAGCTTAAAAATAATTATCAATATGAAGTGGAAGATTCCGGAAAGTAATATGAAAGGCGTTTCAGTTATTATTTGCTGCTATAACAGCGCTTCCCGGCTGCCGCAAACATTAGCGCATCTGAATGAACAGGTAGTTCCGGAAGGTTTTTCCTGGGAGATTATATTAGTTAACAACGCCTCAACAGATAACACCGTTGAATACACCAGCACGGTGTGGAAGGAAAATAAACCGGCGAACGCCACCTGCCGGGTAGTGGAGGAGCTTACACGCGGGCAAATGTATGCCCGGAAAAGAGGCGCCAGGGAAGCTAATTATGAATGCCTCATATTTTGTGATGATGATAACCTGCTGGATAAAAACTACGTTTATCTTTCATGGCAGGTGATGTTGAAAGATAAAAAGATAGGAGCTGCAGGCGGACAAAATGTTCCGGTAACAAATTCGGCAGCTTATCCCGACTGGTTTGAAGAATACAAAGATAAATATGCCATTGGCATTCCCGCGGAAGAATCGGGCGATGTAACACATCGCGGGTTTTTGCTCGGCGCCGGGCTGATTACCCGCCGGGCGCTGTTCCTGCAGGTATTTGACGACAGGTACCCTTCCCTCCTGAACGGCAGGAATGGGGAAAAACTCACCACCGGCGACGATTTCGAATACTGCAAACGCCTGCTCCTGTGGGGGTTTACTTTATATTATGATAAAGATCTGAAGCTGAAACATTTTATACCGGCAGAAAGATTAACAATAGATTACAGGGACCGCCTGATGGACGGCATCCGCGAAGCCACAAAAGTGCTGAGCGTGTACGACAGGGCGCTTTTCCTGCACAACAAAAACAAACATAAAAACAGGTGGCGCTTACTCGCGATAACTCCCTTCCGGATACTGCTGGCAAGAATAGGTTTATCTAAAAGGGATCTGACAACAGAAAGACAGGTACTCTTTTACCTGTCGCCATTTGCACGCGAACAGGACGAAGTAACCAGCTCAATTAAAAAATTCTTAAATAATAAATGATGGCAAGAGAAAGAAGAAAGCAGTTTAAGGTATTCTCTTTTTATAATCATAAAGTAAATCCCCGCGTACCCCGGTACCAAAAAGCGGTGTTTGGTAAATTCGGAGTACCGGTACATCATATTATTGATGAACAATTCAGTCATGGCGATTTTCTGAATCATATATGCAGAACCGTTACTGATACCGACTACCTGATTTTTTTTGATATTGATTGCGTGCCCACGCGTAAAGAGTGGCTATCTGATCTTTTGGAAGATCTTCGCGAACCCCGTACCATTGCCGGCGCCGCGCAAACGGCTAATCACCTGCGCGATGCAAAAAACCTGTACGTTTCGCCATTCTTCTTCGGTATTTCCACGGCTTATCTGAAAGAGCTGGGATACCCGGATATGAATATGACAGAAGATATGGATGCAGGGCAAAACCTGACAGAAGAAATTATCCGGCAGGGCGGCCATGTAAAATACTGGTGGCCCACCCATATCGAAGACGAGCAATGGTATCTGCATCATCCGGAACATAATAAATTCGGATACGGCACTACTTACAACGATCGCATTTATCATGCGTTCCTGTCGCGCCACGATTTATCGCAACGCTTTATAAAGAAGTGTAAATCAATATTACCGTTATTTACCAAACTCCGTTTGAAGCTCACGGATAAAAAACAATCTCCTCCCATAGGACAATAAAAAAAGGCGTCTCCTGTTAAAGAGACGCCTTCAGGTAAATATTATTATACTCTTCCCATTACCGGGTCGCTCACGCTTTCTTTCCCGGTTTCCACCCTGCCGGCATAACGCTGTGCAAACCCATCACTGCCGGTGGTCTTTACAGAGAAATCGTACCAGCCGTGGCTTTTAGCCAGATCTATTACTAAGGTGGCGGTTGTTCGTGCGGCTACTGTTTTCTTCAGCACGCCTTTGTTATACCCCAGGTCGCTGATGGTAAAGGTAGCCGGCTGCGTGCCGCGGTTTACCAGTTTCAATTCTACGTTCCCGGTCAGCTTCTTACTGTTGGTAAGGGTCCGTTGATAGCTGCACTGGATTTCCACCTGCGGGTCGCCGGCATCGCCGGTAAACTCACGGTAAAACCCGTTGGGGCCGTATACTCTCAGGTGATAATGCGCGTCTTCAAAAGACGATAGCGGCCAGGTATCTTTCAGTTGGTCTCCTGCCTTCACAGCGTACGACCAGGTGCGTACCGGTTCCATTGTTTGCGTGGTTTCCTGCAGGTATTTGCCGGGCGCATATACATTGAAGGGAGCGCCGGCAGCCCGGTCGCCAAATACCTTGCTGGCCGCTTCAAAACTGATCTCAAACGATTGCTTATCCGCTCCCAGTTTTCCGCCTACGTATAATTCATAAGGCAATGCGTTGGCAACACGGGTACCTTTCTCCTGCTGTGGCATCCATTCTGCTGTGGCGGGATTGGCGTTGATCTTCGCAATTTCCTCCGCAGTGAGCAGCTTAAATTCATCCGGCAGCTTCTTGAACTTCGCATTGTAGATCGTTTCAATGAACTCGTTCCTTTCAGGAAATGGCACTGATATTTTTTCCCCATTAAAAGGACGGAATACGGAAGTAAGATCACTGCACACCGTACGGCGCCAGGCAGAAATGTTCGTTTCTTTAACTGGCTTACCGGTTTTATGCTCCAGGAAATGCTCCATTAACTGCAGGATGGAAGTATGGTCGCATACCTGTGAATTTACATAGCCACCACGGCTCCAGGGCGATGCAATTACCAATGGTACGCGGTATCCCAGCCCGATAGGGCTTTCCCTGATTTCATCTGCGCTGAGATATTTCTTTGCTTCTTCTTCCGCACGTGTTACATATTCAATACCGGTATCAATTCCTGCAGACACTTTGCCGGTACCGGGTTTATGCGGTGCGGTAAACGGAGGTACGTGGTCGAAATAGCCATCATTCTCATCATAACATAAAATGAAGATGGTCTTTTTCCATACCTCTTCCTGGCGGGTAAGGATATCCAGTACCTCAGATACGTACCAGGCGCCATACCATGGCGATCCAGGGTGATCGGAGAATTCGCCCGGTGCCACCAGCCAGGAAATAGTTGGCAGCTTGCCCTCATTTACATCTGTTCTGAACTGGTGGAGGATATCTCCTTTTGGCACCTGCACAGTTCTTTCCGTGTCTCCGTCTTTGTAGGTGAGAGTTTCCAGCTCATGGTAATCAGGATCACCAATATTGGTGGTAAATGCTTTTTTATGAAGATTTTGCGCGCGCTGCGGCAATTTTGCAAAATTAGCCGCTGTAAACTTTTCTGCATCAGACTTTGCTCTTTCCAGTTCCGCTTTACGCTGATCCAGTTGCTTTTGCAGCTTGGTGGCTTCCTCCCCGGAAGTGCCAGCCAGTTTGGATGCCAGTGTTTTTATTTCAGCGGGCAGTTCTTTGATTTTGCGTTGCAGGTACTGGATATGCCCCGCTGCGAAACGAACATTATAGGCAGCGAACCACTCTATAGGATTATCGGTAAAGTTGGCCAGCATGCCGTCCTTTTCCCCTTCCAGGCCCGCGGCGCTGATTTCATTCTGGTAAATTTTCCAGGAAACGCCGTTGTCTTCCAGGCGTTCGGGGAAGCTGGTCCAATGCGCTTCCCGGCCATAGTCCACATCTTCGTTCCATACGTTAGCTTTGGAATCAGCCTTCTGCTCATCGCGCAGGGTACCCGTCCACAAATAAAGCCTGTTGGGCGTGGTACCGGTTAATGAGGAGCAGAAATTCTGGTCACATACGGTAAACGCATCTGCCAGGGAATAATAAAACGGGATATCTTCCCGGTTATAATAACCCAGTGTGAGGGGCATCGGGGCCCAGTCTTTATTGCCTGATTTTTTTACCAGCAGCCACTTATCGTATTTGCCGTTGTTACGGGCATCTACCTGGTTACCCCATGAATGCGGCAGGCTGCTCATCCACGTAGCCTTTGTTTCCTTCAGGTTAAGCCGGAAAGGGGCATACGTTTCATTGTTGGCATTGCTCTGCAACCACACCAGGTTTTTATTGGGCAGCTGGATAGCACGTGGATCATTGTAGCCCCGTACTCCGCGGAGCGTTCCATAACAGTGGTCAAAGGAGCGGTTCTCCTGCATCAGCACTACAATGTGTTCTGCATCCAGGAACGTGGTACCCGGCTTGGGATCAATGGCCATTGCCCGCTGGATAGACGCCGGCAGGGCACTGAAAACGCCGGCAGCTCCGGATAGCAACGCCGCCTTCTTAATAAAATCTCTTCTGTTATCCATTATTCGTTGAATTTTTCATGTACACTGTAAAGGGATTACGAAAGATGGAAAATAGTAAAAATCCTGTGCTATACGCAACTTACTATGAAGAATGGCTGTTATTTTATTATTATGGTTCCGGTTTAACGGAAATAAAAAAGGCGCCCGTTTCCACGGAAGCCTTTATATATGTTGAGAAATGGTAAAGCCGGTTTACTGCGCAGAAGGTATCAATACAATTTTCACTCTCACTTTGGTAGCCGGTTTTTGTGAGTTAACACCGTTTACACCTTTGATATCTACTTCTACTGCCTGATCATCGTGAATAATGAAATAAGACTGATTGTTATACACCTGCGGCAATAATTCAAATGACTGTGGTACCACTGTTGGGTTGCTGGCATCATATCTGGCCATAGAAACGATCACACCATCCAACTGGTTTACATTATTTAATTCCGATACAGGAATGGAGTAAAAGTAAACGCCGGTAGCAGCATCAAATCCCCAGTCGTTCGGGTTTATTTCAAACAAAATCGTTTGGTTAGGGATGACTACTTCATTGGTTGTTTTTGTGCAACCGGGCAATATAAAACCCAGTAACAGCAGCGGCAGGTAAAACCATGTTTTCATATTGAGTTGCTTTTAATTTATTTTACCAAATACAATGCCATAAACATATAATTCCGCGCTAATCCGTATTTTTATGGTATGTTACTGCGATACCCAAAGGCCTTTGAACATATACCGGCCGTCCGGCAACAACATGCCGGGAAGTCACTGGTGGCGTGGTTCAGGCAATCTAATGAACCCGGTGAAGAACAGGGGTTTCTTACAGAAAACTCCCTCGTGTTCATTCTACGGGGCACCAAGCATATGCACTTCCCGGAAGGTGATATTATTGCACATGCCGGCGATCTGGTGCTGCTGAAAAGAGGCGTGTATCTGATGACCGATTTTATTACGGATGGCACCGATTACCAGTCGCTTTTACTGTGCGTAGATGATACCTTGCTCCGTTCCTTTATCAGTGAAGATGGCATATCCGCTCCTACCACACAAGCGGGATCCCCGGTAGTCATCTCCTGTAAAAATAACCTGCTGCAGGTGCGGAACAGCATCCTGGATTACCTGGAGCATCCCAACACCCATACCACCCGGTTGCTGGAACTGAAAATACAGGAAGTACTGCTGCTGTTGCTTTGCGGCGAACACCGGCAATCTGTCCGGGCATTCCTTTCCCATCTTTTCGACAACAGTGCGGAAAATATTTCCCTGATCATCCGCAATAACCTTTTTCAACCTTTTACCCTGGAAGAATATGCGAAAATGTGCGGGCTAAGTCTTAGCAGCTTTAAAAGGGAATTTGCCCGCCTGTACGATGCTCCTCCAAAAAAATGGATCAATGAAGAACGGCTGAAACATGCCCGTGAACTCCTCCTGCATTCCCGCAACAATGTCAATGAAATCGCCTACGAGTGCGGCTTTGAAAATGTATCTTACTTTATAAAACAATACCGGCAGCTATACGGCACTACACCCAAAAATGCACAACGGGCTAAAAATGCTATTTTCTGAACGATTCCTGCTACTGCTCCATCTCCGTCGGATATACCTTTGATAAAAATATTATCAACTATGAAACGTATATCCGTATTGGCTTTCATCCTGATGGCCGGTCATACTTTTGCACAACAAAAACTCAATAGTTCCGCATTTATGCACGCGCCGGAAAGCGTAGCAACAGACAACGACAATTATTATATTGCAGACATTGGCGAAGGCGGCAACCCCACCAAAAAAGATGGTAACGGGATCATTTTCCGTATGGACAAAAAAGGCAACGGCACCGTCTTCGCAAAAGGACTGGATGCACCTAAAGGCGCTTTTATCCTGCATCACACGCTCTTTGTAGCAGATATCGATAAAGTAAAGGGATACGACCTGAGCACCGGTAAACAGTTATACAATATCAGCTTAGCACCCGCCACCGCTTTCGTGAATGATATCACCGCCATCAACGACACTACCCTGGTGGTTTCTGCAACTGATGTAAATAAACTCTTCCTGGTGTATCCCGGTAAAAATCCGCGCGTTGAGGAACTGGTATACACCACGCCCATAAAAGGTACCAATGGTGTGACATATGACGCCCGCAGTAAAAAGCTGTATGTGTGCGGCTTTGGCGGCAATAATAAACCAGATGGACAAATTGGTTATATAGATATGACAGCAACGGAGAAAGTATTCAAACCCCTCACCAGCCGGCCGGGTTATTATGATGGCATTGCACTTACAACACATAATACACAGCTGATCGTATCCGACTGGGTAGCTTTTGAGAAGAAAGGAATACTGCTAAAACTGGACCTGGCCAGTGGCCGTATCACCACGCTGAATGAGGAACTGATTGCCGGCCCGGCTGATTTTACACTGGATGCCACCGGTGCGGCGATTGTACCTGCTATGCTGGAGGGAAACGTGTTACGGTACAATATCTCAAAATAAAAATATTTCAGTGGAGGAAGTGCGCTTCCTCCACTGAAAATAATGCTTACAATCTTACCTGTACACCGGCGGTTCCGCCAATATATCCACCATGAAATTTGTCGTTGTTCCTATGCTCGGACCATACATAATGGTTGCTCAACTCCGCTCCCACACCATGTTCCGTTTGCACGAAATTAAGCGTAGGCCCGGCAAATACTTCTACCCTGCTGCCGAATCGGTAGGCGGGAAATATGCCCAGTGTTTGACGGTGATAATATCCTTTTTTGAAATCGGAAAGCACCAGCGTGGTGGCTTCTGCATTGATCCTGAAATGTGACAACAATGGAAGATGCGCACCAATACCCGCCTGCAGGGCGTACAGCGGATTGGGATTATCTTTAAAGTTATATCCCACTCCGAGAATACCGTACAATATTCTTCCGCCTGATTTGAAAGAGGCAATGGTGGTGGCAGTTTCATCGATGCTTACACTTACCTGCTTTTCCCCGCCTTTCACGATGTTGATCACACCAATCGGGCATTCGCTGCTATCCGCGATGTTAATAAAACCTATCTGCACGCCTTTCACCTTTTTGGCAATATTCAGGAAACCAGTTATCTGTGTATGCACATTCTCTGCTTTATTCATAAAGCCGGCTATCTGTACGTTGGCATCTTTCTTTACAATATTTGCAAATCCTGCTACCTGCGCCTGTGAATTATTAGCGCCCATATTCATAAAACCTGCTATCTGCGTACCTTTTACATCCTGGCGCACGAGGTTGGCGAAACCTGCCATCTGGAAACCTTGCAAACTGCCGGACAGGTTCAGGAAACTTGCCACCATAACGCCGTTGGCGCTGGTTTTCACCTGGTTCATAAAACCTGCTACCGTAACTGCGTGAAACGTTTTACCAATGTGATTGGAAAACCCGGCTACCTGTACACCGGTAGCGCTGTCTTTGATGATATTGGAAATACCCGCGATTGCCGCGCCTGTTTCAGCTTTGGACACGCCGGCAATAATATGTAATGAAAAATGATTGGTATAGGCTGCTGCATTTTTTCCATTGCTGCTCAACGGGTATACAAAACCAATATGCGCAGGACTGGTAAGCGGCGTTTGCGCGTAAGCCGCTGTGACAAAGAATAAAACGGAAACAAAAAAACAAATGATCCGGCTGCTGAAGTAAAATGTTCTCATGGTGTGTTAGTTATTTCGTACTGTATAACGACACGTTGAAGAACTTATACCCCTATGCGGAAAATGAAATTTAAAAAAGACTGATACCAGCCTGCCATCCCAGCCAGGAAGTAACTGAGTTGCCTATATTAAAAGAGGGATAGTGCGCACCAAAATCGACCGACTTATAACCGGGCATGGGTCTTATTTTATCGTCAAAATAGATCGCCATCGCGGGCCCCGCAAATAAGCTGATGCGTTTGGATAGTTTCACCTGGAGAGAAGGCTGTAAACGGAAAATCTGCGTATTACGCTCCCAGCTGCCCAGGAAAATATTCTGCGCGGTAATTTCTGTGGATAACGACAACGTTTTATTGAACGGGATAATTTTACCGATACCATATCCCAGCGACCATGCCTTATTGTTTTCGCCAAAATCCCCGCCACCCAGCAGGATGCTGTATAGCTCACTGCGACCGGCTTTCCAGGCGATATTAAAAGGCAGCACATCTGTACTGAATAACACCACTTTTTTGTACCCTTTACGCACAATATTGATGATGCCGATACTATACCCCGTTACCGTATCTGCAATATTTACCAGCCCAATCTGCACACCATCCATTTGCCGCGCATAGTTAAAAATAGCGGCAATCTGCACGCCTTTCATCACCCCACGGTTAATATTGCCGCCACCTGTAATCTGCGCACCATAAACGTCTTTCGCGTTATAATTGGCCAGGCCGCTCAGTTGCAGCCCGTCGAGATTTTTACCGTTATAAGTAATTCCACCGGCTACCTGCCAGCCTCGTGTATTACCTCGTATCACACCCGCGATCCCTTGTATAGATGCTCCGTTCATATTTCCGTATACCTGGCCAATACCGCCGGTGATTTGCACACCTTCCATGTTACCTTCCGTGATATTGCTGATACCAGCCACCTGTACGCCCTTCATGGAGTCCAGTACATTATTGTGAAAGCCTGCCAGTTGCACGCCTTTGGTTTTTCCTCCAACTACATTCACCATGCCGGCGATTTGCACATGCTGCATATCGTTTTTCACAATATTGAAAACAGTACCTATTTCCACGCCATCTACCCCGGCAGCATAGCCACCAAGCATGTTCATGGAAAACTTATTCACTACCTGTCCGCTCATTTTGCCATGGGTCCCCAAACCCGGCGTGAGAGATACCTGGTAAGGCTTGTCAGCCAGGAAGCCACCAATATTCAAGCTGGTCAGCTTCTGACGGGAAGATAAAAACATGTTACCGAACCAGGTTTTTTCCACGTGCGAGTGCCCGGTTATATCCACCACTTTCAGCTGATAAGTAGCAGGAGCAATACTTACAGTAATTTCCTGGTCGTAGCCAGTAGTAAGCAAAAGAGAAGTATCTGCATAGAGGTCCTTACTAACACTAATGGCTGCGGTAGGATATTTATCCTTTAACCGCAGCCTGAAGAAACCGTCGTTGTTTGTTAGCGTAGAAATGAGTTGCTGTCGTTCATACACACTCGCATTGGGTAGCCGTTGTCCTGTTTTCCGGTCCGTGACGACCCCGCTGATCAGGTAGTATACTTGTCCCGATGATTTTTTCAGCAGGATGATATAGTTCCCCGATTCTTTATATAAATAATCACCGTTGAATAAAATATCGAGTACCTGTTTTACCGTTTTATTTTTTTCGGAGATGCTTACCAGGCTATCCTGTGGGAGGATGGTACTGAGATACGAGAAATAAAAGTTGCCCTGCTTGCTGATGGTGGTAAGCACTTCCGAAAGTGGCCGCTGCTTTGCATCGATGCTAACCGTTTTGTTCAGTAGCTGCTGGGCCGCCAGTGGAAGTGAAAAACAACAAACAAATAATAATGTCAGCAATTGCTTAGGTAGTAACATACAGTACGAAGGCTATTATTTCAGTGTGATTTGTGATCCCTGTTTCTCCACGGTGATCTCGTAAGTAAGCCCGATTACTTTTAAAGTGCTATCCAGCGAACTGTTGGTAAAGGTAGAGTTAATCTGCAGATTGCGTTTATCGTTATTTGCAATAACAATGTTTACGCCGTATGCTTCATTCAGAATCTCCACCAGTTTCCATAAAGGAGTGTTATTGCATACAAATGTTTGGGTGCGGTAGTAGTTATACAATTCATCTGTATTACTTTGTTTGCTGGGAGCGGTCTCCTGGTCTGTTACCACCGCTTTTTCATGTTGTTTTAACTGTACACTGTTATTGTTTTTTGTTACTTCCACGGCGCCGCTTTCCACAATTACTTCTGTTTTACCGTGTATACTTTTAACATTGAAAGAAGTACCTAATACCGTCACTGTTACATCATTCACCTTTATCACGAATGGTTTTCCGGGGTCCTGTGCCACGTTAAAAAAAGCTTCGCCTTCCAGTTTTACCGAGCGTTGTTTCCTGTTGCCGGCATAGGTAATAGTAGATTGTTTATTCAGTGTTACCTGGGAGCCATCCGGCAAAACGTCCTGTTTGATTTGTTCCCCGGAGCTCACGATCAGCGGGGTATTCCGGTTCTGCGAGATAAACCAGGCGCCGGCAGCGCCTATCATGACGATGAATATGGCGGCAATGCGGAGTATAGGTCGCCAGGCAATGCCGGTATCCAGTTTTACGATGCGGGTGGTATTGTCGTTGGTACCTACTCGTTGCTGGAAGCGTGACCATGCATCACTTTCATTCACCGTGCTTACCGCTGCCAGTTTACGGCTCTCCTCCCATATCAGGCGGAAGTGTTCAAAATAGCGCTGGTGCTCCGTATCCTCTGCCAGCCATGCGTTTACGGCTGCTTTTTCGGATGGTGTGGTAATGTCCAGCAGGTGTTTTACCAGCAGGTCGTCGTTTATATGTGTAGATGTCTTTTTCACGGATGCACTTTTACAGGTGGAGCAAAATTAATAACAAGGGCAGAAAATCTACCAGGTTGAGTCGTAATAAGCGCAACGCTTTGCCCATCTGATTTTCCACAGTTTTTATAGAGATATCCAGGCGATCTGCTATTTCCTGGTATTTCAGTTCTTCGAAGCGGCTGAGCTGAAAAACGGTGCGACATTTTTCAGGTAGTGCCATCAAAGCTGCGTCCAGCTTCTCTTCCAGCTCCCGCAGCATTACTTTGCCGGATGCGTTACCGGTATCATGGTCATTGCTCATCTGGTATTTGGTATGTGCCTGGTGGGTAGCCTTCACTTTCTGGTGCCGCAGATAATTAATGCACTCGTGATACACTGCCCGGTATAGGTACCCCGAAACAGATTGCTTTATTTTTATATCACCTGATTTTTCCCACAGCTTACAAAAGACATTCTGTACCATCTCTTCCGCCATCACTTCGTCTTTTAATAAGGTACATGCATAAGCATGCAAGCCTTTAAAATGAGTTTTAAAAACCTGTTCAAATGTTAATGAGTTTTCTATTACCGGTGCTGCAGTGTTACCCGGATTTATAAATTCCATGCCTAGGGTTTGATATCTAACGTCAAATATAATTCCTTCTGCCAATTGAACTGATTTATTATACGACACCTTTCCAAGCACTTACCCCTACGCGGAGTTTGTCTTTCTCAGGATTTAACTGATTATGCGGATTACCTTGATTTTATTTTTTGATTTTATAATGATTATACAATATATAAACTAATGTTTTATAACATGTTATTAAGTAATCTGAAAATCATGCAAAAACAAAATCAAGGTAATCCGCATAATCAGTTAAATCCTGAGCAAGACAACCTTCGCACGTCACTTTAACATTACTTTATATTCGTGTTAAAGAATATTTCACAACTGGACGATTATTATTGTGGAAATTATCCCGATGAAATTTATCTGTACACTTTGTCTCTTACTGTTAGGAAGTACTGTTCTGTTTGCCCAGTCCAAAACGGGCTACATCAATTTTCAACAAATGATTGGTATGATGCCTGAAAGTAAGCTGGCAGGAGATTCATTAAATATCTTACAGGAAAAGCTGAATGCCGACGGGCAGCAGCTGGTGGCCGAGTACACGAAGAAGGTGACTGATTTTGACAGTACCCAGCATACGTTAAGTCTGGCTATGAAGGAAGTGAAGGTATCTGAAATCAAAGCGCTGCAGGCTAATATCCAGAAATATAAAGAGATGTCTGAACAGGCCATGAATACCAGGGAGCAGCAATTACTGACACCTATTCTTGATAAAGCAAAAAAGATTTTAAAGGCGGTAGCTAACGAAAAGGGCTATACGCTGGTGATTGATAACTCCAGAGACGCGGTGTTGGTATCCGCAGAAGCCGATGACCTGATGTCAGCAGTCAAGGTGAAGATGGGAATCAGGTAGAAGGGCATTTGAATATTTAGTTATTTAGTTATTTGACTGGTCTCAATGCCTGATGAATCTTCCGCCATTCTGATACTGATAATGTGGATGGCCCGCAAATAATTAAATAACTAAATGTCAAATGTAAAATAAAGAGCTATATGTGTAAGCCATGTGCCAGCAGCGTTTTCCACTGAGGATTGCTGCGTACGAATTCAGCCACTTTTTTGCTGGAAGGCACCATACGGATATTCTGTGCAGAAATTTCCTCCATAACTTTTCCCAGCATCATTGGCAATACACCCTGCTTTTCCAATACCGGAGGCACTTCTGCACCCGTCAGGAAAATACGGCTTCCGTTTCTTTCGTAAATAACTTTAGCCATCTGTCCGGCGATATGCGCCTCAAACTGCCTGGCCTCTTTGTTGTCAATAATTTTAAAATCCTTCATGATCATAATTATTTTTTACATGATGTTTCTAGCGGTAGCATACTAAAGGGAAGTATCTTATGCAAAGGGAAGTTGAAATAAGATAGTACGAATGGTATTAAAATACCCTGAAAAAGCTGATTCCGTCTGCAAATATACTAATAATATAGCAGAAAACCGTGAAACAATAATATGTAAAAATAATTAATACCTAAAGTAGTTGGCAGGTAAGCCTTTAACAGGTAGCCTTACGTGAAACACACTGCCACTAAGGGGAAATTCAGCCATCTGTCCGGCCGTCATGTGCTCCCGGGCGGTTGTAATCAATAATTCGTTCATATTCGGACCGCCAAAAGCACAGGACGACACATTCGGCGCCGGCACCCCCACTTTTCCCAGCAACTCACCGGTTTCAGGATTCCAGCAATATACACCGTAACCGCCCCAATGGGCTATCCACAACATCCCTTCACTGTCTGTTGCCATGCCATCCGGCCAGCCCATTTCCGGCGGAATATGCAAGGCCACTCTTGTAAAGGCAATCGCACCAGTGGAAACATCATAACTAAATTCCTGTACCGTACGGGTATGCGTATCGTTGTAATACATTTTATTTCCTTGCCACACCAACCCATTGGAAATGGTTACACCGCCCAGTTTTAATACAGGCGCTGCTGATCCGCTGATGCAATACAGGTTACCCGTTCCTTCTTCTGCCGGCATCTGCATGGTGCCAATCCACAGCCTGCCCGCAGGGTCACATTTACCATCATTACAGCGCACCTGGCTGCGTTCCTCCAGCACAGCGATACGTTTACCCAATCCCTGCTCCGGAGAAAAAAAGGCAATGCCATCTTTCAAACCCACCACCAGCTCATTCCTGCCGGCAACCGGCACCAGCGTGGTTACATAGTCGCCAACATAAAACTGCTGCTGGTAGCCGTTTACGTCCTGTATATAAATTGTAAACCCAAGGATATCCACCCAGCACCAGCTATTCCTTTCCGGCCACCAGCAAGCGCCTTCGCCTAGTTCACAAGTTAATGCAGATAATATGGAGGCCTGGAATGTTTTCATGTTCGCGCTGTTGATTTAAATAAAAGCAGTATTGCTATTCATTTCCATATACCACAATATATAGTTTTGTGCGCTGATATTGTATATTGCAGGAGTTAACGAGTGTTAATTCCAACTACCTTAACTCCATCTATGAACATTAAAGTATTTGAAAAACTCCGCGCAGCAGAACTGATAAATGATGCGGAGCTTACAGCAGTTAAAACTGCGGAAGATCAGCAGCTATTCTCCCTCCACTGGGAAATCAAAACACTACTGTACCTGGGCGTACTGCTGTTGAGCGGTGGCCTGGGCATCCTGATCTATAAAAATATCGACACTATTGGTCACCAGGTAATATTGATGATCATTGGTGTAATCTGCGCCGGTTGCTTTAGTTACTGCATCCGGAAAAAAGCGCCTTTTTCATGGAGTAAAGTAAATTCGCCCAATGCTTTTTTCGATTATGCGTTACTGTTAGGTTGCCTCACGTTTGTCACCTTTGTGGGTTATCTCCAGTTTCAATACACCGCATTTGGTACTGCCTATGGACTGGCCACTTTTATACCACTGGCCGTGCTCACCGTGAGCGCCTATTATTTCGATCACCTGGGAGTGCTGTCGATGGCGATCACCAACCTCGCCGCCTGGATGGGCATTGCAGTAACGCCCTTCCAGCTATTATCCGCCAACGACTTTGGCAGTGTACAGCTTATTTATACGGGCGTGATACTGGGCGGACTCCTGTTAGGGCTGGCATTCCTGTCTGCCTGGAAAAATCTGAAAAAACACTTTGCATTTACCTACCAGAACTTCGGGGCGCACATCATTTTCATTGCCTGTATTGCCGGCATGTGCGTGTTTGACGCCAGCTGGCTCGCCTGGCTTGCATTCATGGCAGTTATTGGTTTCTTTCTTTTTAAAGAAGCATTCAAAGAGCGGTCGTTCTACTTTGTGCTGATCACCGTTTTATATGGCTATATCGCAGTGAGTATTGCCGTGGTGCGTTTACTTATATTAACAAACGATATCGGCGGCCTGTATCTCGGGTTATTGTACTTCATTGGTTCTGCCATCGGGGTCATTGTATTATTGATCAGCCTCAACAAAAAAATTAAACATGCTAGCGTATAATTCCCAAACACTCGACAACCTTGAAATAAAAGAAGCAGCAGAAAAAGCGCTTCGGAAAAACTGTATCACCGTGCCTGCTTATCAGGCTATTGAAGCGGCACACCCGGTAAATTTTTATACACCCAATCCTGTGATTAAAATCGGTTTGTTTATTCTTACGGTGGTGATCATTTCTTTTTCGCTTGGCTTGTTATCGCTGATGGCAATGGATATGCTGCGTAACGAAGACGGGTTTGCCGGTCTTTGTATTTTCGCCGGATTGGTATGTTACGGTATCCTGGAAATGTTTATCCGTGAGAAGAAGTTATTCCGCGCGGGAGTTGATGATGCCCTGTTATGGGGCGCTGTAATGCTTATTTGCAGCAGCATGGTTATCGTAGACCGGATCTCTGCTTCTACTATCTGTTTCGTGGTTGGCTTTGTTACCGTGCTGGCTGTCTTACGCTTTGCAGATATGCTGATGGCAGGTGTGGCTTATTTGGCTTTTTTAGGATTTATATTCACCGTGGCGATCAAACTGGGGCCTGTTGCCAAAACCATTGTGCCGTTCCTTATCATGTTCGTCTCTATAACAGCGTACGTGGCGGCGAAGAAAATATCCGCCTATCATAGCAGCAGGCATTATAAACATTGCCTGACGGTGGTATCCGTATTATCTTTACTCACGCTGTACCTGGCGGGCAACTATTTCGTGGTAAGGGAGCTGAGTAATGCGATGTTTGATCTGCAGCTGCAGGACGGAGAAAGTATTCCGGGTGCTATCTTCTTCTGGATTTATACCGCTGTTATCCCGGTAGTATATCTTTACCTGGGCATCCGTAAAAAAGATGCCGTGCTGCTGCGCACGGGTATGATATTGCTGGCGGCTATTGTATTTACCATCCGTTATTATCATAGCGTGCTTCCGCTGGAAACTGCGATGGTGCTCGGCGGCCTTGTACTCACGGTAGGCGCCTGGGCGCTGATCCGTTACCTGAAAGAGCCGAAGCATGGCTTCACCTATGCAGAACCGGAAGATCCTTCCCTGGCAGATAAACTAAGACTGGAGTCGCTGATCATTGCGCAAACTTATGCACCTGGTGCGCAACCTGCTGGTAATGATGTACAGTTTGGCGGTGGTACCGGTGGTGGTGGCGGAGCAAGCGGAGGATATTAAAAGTGGAACAGTCTTTCGCCTCCGGGCATAAAAAAAGCCTGACTGAAATGATCAGTCAGGCTTTAGAGCGAAAGACCGGGCTCGAACCGGCCACCCCGACCTTGGCAAGGTCGTGCTCTACCAAATGAGCTACTTTCGCAGATGTATTAAGAACTTTATAAAAACTGGAGCGAAAGACCGGGCTCGAACCGGCCACCCCGACCTTGGCAAGGTCGTGCTCTACCAAATGAGCTACTTTCGCAGGTATTAAAAACTTTGTTATTTTAAGAACTCTCCCATTGAACTGCATTCTTTCGTTTGCTTGCCCCGTGGCGTTTTCGTTGGGATTGCAAAGATAGGAAACGGACTGAAAACACAAAATTTTTTTTGAAACTTTCTCGAATATTTTTCACGCCGCTGTATACGGCAACTTGCTGGAACACAACAGGGAAAAGCATTTCAGCAGAAAGATAAGTAATACTTTTTATTTACATTGTGCTTGGTACTGCAGATGCACGGATCACTACAGGCTTCTTTTTCGACTTCTTCCGCTTACCCCACCATACATAAAAACCCGTTACCGGTAACGATGCACAGATCAGGCTGATAATGAACGCCAGGATCTTTCCGGGCAGCCCTGCAATAGCGCCTACATGGATATCGTAGTTCATATCTATTAACCGCTCTCCGGCATTTTTATGCGAGTCGTTCCTTCTTCCAAGCAATGCACCGCTGTATTGGTCGAAGGTAAGGTTATCGGAGCCGTAATAAGTTTCGTCTCTTTTATTTCCGCTGATGATGTTCACCCCGGTTTCACCGGCTGCCGGGTAAATGAACAGGCGCTTTGCATCTTTCAGTATGGGCAGAGCCTTGCTGTAAGCGATATCCAGCGGATCCTGGCTCAGTTGTGCAGTTGTTTTGGCAGATTGATATTCTTTTATATCAGGCGGGGTAGTGCTGCGGGAAGCCACTACATATACGGTTGTCTGGAACCACGTAAACGCCCATACCATGCCGGTAAAAGCTATCACCAATGCAATAATCATGGCATAAAAACCCAGTACATTATGCAGGTCGTAGTTCACTCTTTTGAAGCCTGCTTTCCATTTTATTTTAAAACTCTTATCACGGTTGGCTTTGTTCCACTTCTTTGGCCACCACATGATCAACCCGGTAATCATCAGCACTACAAAAATAAGGGTGCTCCAGCCTACAATGGTTTGTCCGTACTTATCGTTCAGCAACAGGCTCCAGTGGATCCCTTTTATAATGGAAAAGAAATTGTACTTATAGTCGATTTTCCCGGTCACCTTTCCCGTATAAGGGTTCACCAACACCGATTCATAGTGCTCCAATGTGCCAAAATAGGTCAAGGCAGTATCGTTGCCCTTATAGGACATAAACTCCCAGGCCATATCCGGCCTGGTGTAGGTGGTGATCGTCATTGCCGGTTTATCGGACCCCAGAACGGCCTGGGCCGTCTTTTTCAGCTCGCTTACCGGGCGGAAGGGTGTATTTTGCGGGGTTACATATAATATTTTACGATAATAATAATCGTTTATTTCTTTCTGAAAAACAAACAAACAGCCGGTGATGCTCACAATAAGCACAATAATGCCTGCTCCCAGCCCCAGCCAGAGATGCAACTTATCCACAACTACCCTGAACAGCGACTTGTGCTGCTTCTTCTTTAACTTGTCCGTCCGTTTAAACATACTAACACCCTCCGGTAGATATCATTCCGGAGATACAAAAGTCGATTCAAATGGTCAGAAAAACGGATCGGATCGGGAATTTTATTTACGCAAAACGGAAAGGCATAAAAAAGCCTCCACCGGAAAACCGGTGGAGGCTGGATAATTATGTTGAAGCCGCAGCTTACTTATATTTCGGATTGTACAGCGAACTTTCCTGCACCTTTACTTCAGGCTTGCCCTTGTATCTGTGTGCGTAAAGCCCGTAGCTAACTCCCACGATAAAGGCTACCATACAAAACAATTGTACGTAGAAAAGCCAGCGGGAACGGGAAACCTTGTCTATAGTGATATCGTACTTATTTTCTATTGTATTCTGTTCCATAATCAGTTTATTTCCGGTGCAAACCTACATAATATTTTGAAATTTTCGAATTTTCATACCGGGTTATTTTGTAAGATAAGCAACTTTTCCCGGAGCCTGCCGCTGCCTAAATCAATTCAGAAAAATGTTTGTGTCCCAGAAAATAATAGCGCCAGATCATAATACCATGAAACACGCCACTCATTTTCATCAGCTTCATTTCCGGCAGGTTATCTTTCTTCACATAGTTCCTGCGCCAGCGATAATAATCCCTATAGGCCCGGTAAATAGCCGCCATATCCTTTGGCTTTCCCGCTACCAGGCTTTTAACGCCTGCCAGTATATCCAGGAAAAAACGTTGTACCAGTACTATCCAGCGGTCTTCGCTATGCAGGTTTTTCCACAGCATCATGAGGTTGTTCCTGAAGTTCAGGTACAGCTTGCGGGGATTGCCCTGGGGCAGGCTCCCTCCTCCTACGTGAAACACCCTGGAATCGGGGCAGTAACAAATGCGGTACCCCGCTCTTTGCAGCCGCCAGCAAAGGTCTACTTCTTCCATATGTGCAAAAAAATCGCGGTCGAAGCCTCCTACCTGGTGATAACAGGCCGAACGGATAAACAATGCCGCCCCCGTTGCCCAGAAAATATCCTTCACATCATCATACTGCCCGTTGTCTTTCTCCGTAGTGTACAGGATGCGTCCCCGGCAAAACGTATAGCCCAGGATATCCATCCAGCCACCGGCTGCTCCTGCGTATTCAAATTCATCGGGATCTTTGTAAGCCCGCATTTTAGGCTGACAGGCAGCAATCTTCGTATCCTGCTGCATCAGTGCCACTACCGGCTCTATCCAGCCCGGTTCTACCTCCACATCCTGGTTGAGCAGCACATAAATATCGGCCTGCACATGCTGCAAAGCATCATTGTACCCGCCGGCAAACCCATCATTCCGGGGATTCTGAATAATCCGGATCTGCGGGTAATGTTCCGCCACAAAAGCCACGCTGTCGTCCGTAGAGGCATTATCGGCCAGCACCAGCTGCAGGTTGCCGTAGGTAGAACGGCAAACTGATGGCAGGAACTTTTCCAGAAAAGATCTCCCATTCCAATTTAAAATAACAACTGCTACTGATGGCAATACGGACAACGGCAATTACGTTTATGCGTGAACAATTATTTTTGAGATGCAAATATGCAACAAAGGATTCTAATATTTGCGAATCATTACAGATTCAGGTAAGTCGAATAAGGCTTAAATTAGAAGTATGTTTAAACAGTATATCGGTTGGAAGTTTGTACTGGCCTCCATAGCAGTGCTTATCATAGGCACTACTATCTGGTTTGTAAGTAATTTATCCCGGAACATTCAGGAAGAAGAAAGAAAAAAAGTTGCTACCTGGGTGGAAGCCAACCGCGAACTCCTGCGGGCAAGTTCCGAAGCCAACCTTAACCTGGCAGTAGACATCGTTACCAACAACACTACCATCCCGCTGATATTGACCGATGAAACCGGTAAGATCCTGGACAGCCGTAACCTCGACTCCATGCGGATCATGCAGGACCCCAACTTCCTGAGCAACGAACTGCAGGCGTTTAAAAAGCAACACCCGCCGTTTATCATGGAAGTAGATTCCAAACAGAAACTGTATAACTACATCTACTACGGCGATTCGCTGATACTCCGGCAGATCCGCTATTACCCGTACATTCAGCTGATTGTGGTAACCCTTTTCATTGCCATTGTGCTCTTTGCCCTGTCCAGTACCAACCGCGCCACCCAAAACCAGGTGTGGGTAGGACTGGCCAAGGAAACGGCCCATCAGCTGGGTACCCCCCTTTCCTCTATGGAAGCCTGGCTGGAAATCCTGCGCGACAATGAAGCCAATGCCACTATCGTAACAGAACTTTCCAAAGATGTGGACCGGCTGAAACTCATCACCGACCGTTTCTCTAAAATAGGCAGCGTACCGAAACTGGAAGAGAAAGACATTGTGGCGCAGATAGAAAACATGACCAATTACATCCGCAAACGGGCGCCCCAGAAGGTGATACTCACCGTTCACAGCGCAGAAGATGAGCTGCCCGCTATGTTTTCACCCCCGCTTTTCGACTGGGTGGTGGAAAATTTATTAAAAAATGCGCTCGATGCAATGGAAGGAAAAGGAAAGATAGATATCACCATAGAAAACCACCCTACTTTTATCACCATCGATGTGGCCGATACAGGTAAAGGCATTCCTAAACTGAGCTTCGAGAAAGTGTTTAAACCCGGATTCAGCACCAAAAAACGGGGATGGGGCCTGGGACTGTCGCTGGCCAAACGGATCATTGAAGAATATCACCGCGGCCGGCTGTATGTGAAGTCGTCCGAAATAAATAAAGGCACCACTTTCCGGATCTTATTGCGGAAATAATGAGCCTTTTCAGTAAAATATGAATAAATAAATTTGCTTATTTTAAAAAAGCCATTATTTTTGCACCCCATTCTACCAGATGCGAAGGTGGCGAAATTGGTAGACGCGCTACTTTGAGGTGGTAGTGCCTGAAAGGGCTTGGGAGTTCGAATCTCCTCCTTCGCACACGAAAGGGTAATGTTTTAAAGCATTACCCTTTTTTATTTTTGTTGCCTGAAACCTAAGCCCACACCGGAACATCGTATTTTCTTGAAAGCTCTGCTCCTTACTCACTTCATGGCAATTCCAATAGATTTTAACTAAAATACTTTATGGTAGAGCATTTGCATTTTGAAAACCGGATATTATTCCGGCGATGTGTTTTTCACCGTATCCCCGGAAATATACAGTTCACTCCCTGATGTCTTTGATTGAGCCCCCCTTGATGATCAAACCCAGTATTTTTTCTCCTGTTGAGACAGGGAACAGGAGCGGGCGTAATTAAAACAATCAGGATACTTCCCACTTTTTTTTTATTCCGCATGGGTATCATCTCCCGTTCAGTATACTTCTATTATTATGAACTTACCGATTCACGTTATAGAAAAATACCTGCGTGGGGAAGCCAACGAGGAGGAAACCCGGCTGGTAAACGATTGGTTCTATTCGGCAGACGCAGCAGAGGCTCCCGCAGATGAAGCACTGGCAGCATTAAGAATGCAGATAGGAAAAAGGATACATGACCGCCTGGATAAAAGTATAGACCTCACTATAAGGCAACGGAAGAAACAGCGCGCAGGAGTGCTTAAAATCGCAGCAGCAGCGGCTGTTATACTGGGCATCGGAACATACTTCCTGGTCCAGAGGGGGGTGTTCTCCAACAAACCGCTGCTTGCCGCTAAAACAACAGTAAAAAAGGGAGATGCCGGAAATAACAAAGCAACGCTGATCCTGGCAAACGGGAGGCAAATTGAGCTGGATAGTACTGCAGATGGACCTATCGACAACAAAAGCGGAATACAGATCATTAAATCCGAAGATGGGAAGGTAGCCTATGTGCCAACACGTGAACACGTGCAGTTGTCATCGGTGGCTTATAACACTATTATTACCCCTAAAAGCGGACAATACTGTGTTACCTTGTCCGATGGAACAAAAGCCTGGCTTAATGCGGCGTCGTCACTCAGGTACCCGGTAGCATTTAATGCAGACAGCAGGGAAGTGGAATTGTCGGGAGAAGGATATTTTGAAGTAGCCACCGTGCTTTCAGAAGAGGGCAGGAAAATTCCGTTTATTGTATCCGTTCGTAACACCGGGCTGCCCAAGGCCATGAAGATAAAAGTGCTCGGCACAAAGTTTAACGTGATGGCTTACGATGATGAAGCATCCATTGAAACAACATTACTGGAGGGAAAAGTGGAAACCGCTTATTCCACAGGTACTGCCTCACTATTGCCGGGTTTACAGTCGACACTGGAAAAAACCAACCTGAAATTTAAAGTTTCTAAAGCCGATATAGAGCGGGCGGTTGCCTGGAAAAACGGGGAATTCCGGTTTACCCGGATGGATATTAAAGGCATCATGCGGCAAATTGCACGCTGGTATGATGTTTCAATAGAGTACAGGGGCAATATGGATAATATTAACCTGTCCGGCGTTTTTTCCAGGAAAAGTGACGTAAAACAGATGCTGGATATTTTGGAGGCTACTGGTACAGTGCATTATCAACTGGAAGGAAATAAAGTTATTGTATCAACCAAATAAGAATCTAATGCCAATGAATAGTACATAAAATTCCGCGTACATGCAGATCCAAAAATAAATCCGGAAGTGCGGTCACACTTCCGGACGATAACATTTGGGTCCAAACAGCCTGTAACAATATCGCTTTACAACCATTTATCACCCAAACATTATAAAGATAATGAATCTTATTTCCATTTGGGGCAGATTTAAACGTCTGCGGCCCTTCCATGCCTCGTTCTTTCTAGCCATGAAGTTAATTGCTTGTTTTATTCTTGTTGCCACTTTCCAGGTGAACGCCACCACTATGGCCCAAACAGTAACGATAAAGGGCGCGAACATGTCGCTGCCGGCCATCTTTGAAAAGATCAAAACACAAACCGGTTATGCTTTTGTATACCAGGACGACCTGCTTAAAAAAGCGGTACCAGTTACTATTAACGAGGTGAATAAACCGCTGGAAGAAATACTGGTGCAGATCTTCAAAAGCCAGCCATTTAGTTATGAGTTAAAATACAAAACAATTGTGATCAGGGGAAAGCCTGCTCTTCAGGCTGTACCCAGGCAGGGCCGGTATATTGAAGCAACGGGAACCGCTTATAATAACATCGGGGAACCGCTGGTGGGGGCTACTGTAGTGATCAAAGGAACACAAACCTCCACCATCACCAACAATGCCGGCAAGTTTACTATAAAGGTGCCCGATACGGGGGCCACGTTGGTGATCAGCTATGCCACTTACATTTCCCAGGAGATCAATGTGCTCAGTACTACCCGTTTTCCTATTGATGTGGTACTGCAATTGAATGCAAAAAGTATTGAAGAAGTGGTAGTAGTAGGATACGGTACGCAAAAACGGAAATACCTTACCGGCTCTATTGCTTCTATTGGACCCAGGGAGCTAAGGCAAAGCCCCGTAGCCAATATTAGCAACGCGCTGGCCGGCAGGTTACCTGGCCTCATCACGGTGCAAAACAGCGGAGAGCCTGGAGCTGACGGATCCAACCTCTTCATCAGGGGATTAAGTACCACCGGTAACAATAGCCCCATTATCCTGGTCGACGGTATTCAGCGCTCCTTCAGTGATATCGATCCAAACGAAGTGTCAGACATCAGTATCCTGAAAGATGCAGGTTCTACTGCCATTTATGGTATCAACGGCGCCAACGGCGTAATACTGGTTACTACCAAAAGAGGTACTACTTCCAAGCCACGTATAAATGTGACGCTGCAAAACGGATGGCAAAGCCCTACCAGGTTACCGGAGTATGCCGACTCTTACGACGGGCTTACCATGTACCGCGAAGGGCTAATCAATGACGGGCTGCCGGTGGCCATACAGTACACGGATTCCGTATTGCAATACTACCGCAACAGGAGCAAGCCCGCTTACCAGTATATCTACCCCAATGTAAATTGGATGGATGCCATGCTGAAGCCCTACTCCCTCATGCAACAGGGAAATATCAACGTTACAGGAGGTAATGAATTTGCCAAATACTTTGTATCCATGGGGTATTTAAGACAAAACGGGTTATACCGGTATGAAGACCAGATCGAAGGATACAACATGCAGGCCATTACCAACAAGTATAATTTCCGCTCCAATATTGATCTGCAGATCTCGAAAGATCTCAGCATGGAACTGGGATTGGGCGCTATTGTGCGCGACAGGAACTACCCGGGCGCCAATGCAAGCGATATTTTTAACGCCATTAAATCAGCGCCTGCCTGGTGGTACCCGGTTACCAACCCGGATGGCAGCCCCGCTGCATTTAATACCGTGCCGGCCTCTCCATATGTGCAGTTAACCCAATCGGGCTACCAACGGAACTTTGAAACGAATCTTCAGTCGACCGCAGGCTTTAAATGGGATATGCATTATTTCCTGAAAGGACTCAGCTCAAGAGTAAGACTCTCATTCGACAACACCAGCTATCGTAACGTGAAACGGGGCCTTTCCAGGCGCACTTTCCTCTACAAGTTACTGCCAGGCGTAGTAGCCGATACGGTGACCGACCTCGCAAAAAGCGGCACCTACCAGGTGATTGAAAACGGGGATGGCACCCTGGGCTATGACGTAAATGCCAACGGCACCAGGCGCACCACGTTGGAAACATACCTGAACTATGATAATACTTTCGGCAGGCATACCATACAGGCCATGGTGCTTTATACCCAATCTTCCTTTTTTGACGGCGTTGGCGGCGGAGTGAGTAATGCTATTCCCGGGCTTCCGTATAAAAACCAGGGCGTTGTAGGAAGGGTGATGTATAACTATGATGACCGCTACACAGTGCAATTTTCCGGCGCTTACAATGGTGCGGAAAACTTTCCGTCCGGTAAACGCTTCGGGTTTTTCCCTGCTGTTTCTGCAGGCTGGGATATAGCCAAAGAATCATTTGTCCGCTCCGCTCCGGGGTTATCATTTGTAGACCAGGTAAAGATAAGAGGCTCTTACGGGATCACCGGAACTTATGCTTTACCATCCGGAAGGTTCTCTTACCTAAGCCAGTGGAACCCTGATGATGCAGGCTACCAGTTTGGCGTAAACCGTGATGGTACCGGTTATGGCGGTGCTTATGAGCAACGGATTCCCAACCCCAACCTTACCTGGGAAAAGGGTTATAAAACCGATGTAGGACTGGATGTGGGATTATGGAAAGGAGGATTGAATATGACCGTAGAATATTTCAGGGAGAAACGTAAAGACATTCTTATTAACTCCGAACTGGTGCCGGCCACCGTGGGACTTCTGAATCAACCCGCTTTGAATGCCGCCATTGTGAATAAACAGGGAATCGACCTGTCTGTTGAGCACCGGCACGAATTCAGGAAACAGGGCTATGCCGTTCGTGTTAACTATTCGTACGCAACAAACAGGATAGCCTATTATGCGCAACCGGACTATAAAGGCAGGGAATGGCAGGCCAGGGCTGGCAGCGAAGTGGGATCCATATATGGATATACCGCCATCGGTTTCTTTAAGAATAATGATGATATAGCGAAAAGCCCTTCACAATCCGTGTTTGGAACCGTGCAGCCCGGCGATATCAAGTACAAGGATATTAATGGAGATGGTATTATTAACTCTCTCGATGCCGGTTTCCTGCCGGGTAAACGTAATCAGCCCACTTCTATTTTAGGCGTAAGCTTTTCTTACCACTACGCCGGTTTTGATGTAAGTGTATTATTCCAGGGTGGTTATGGCGGCTCCCTGCTGGTGAACGGGTCTGGTATCTTTCCTTTCTCAAGATTTGCAGGTGTGCTGGAAGATGTGAAAGACAACCACTGGGTAGCCTCCAATCCTGACGGCGATTATAAATATCCACGCCTCTCTTCGCAGGACAATACCAACAACCAGCAAAATTCCACGTTCTGGATTTACTCCAGCAATTACCTGCGCTTAAAAACAGTAGAGATAGGCTATAATATTCCCCGTTACTGGCTTAATAAAATAGGATTCAGTAATGCGAGGATTTTTGTAAATGGTATTAATCTCATTACCTGGGATAAATTGAAAATTTTTGATCCGGAGATAGCCAGCGACGGTACCGGCACTTATCCGCAACAGCGGGTCATCAATACAGGATTGACCTTCTCATTTTAGTAAATCAATGCGATCAGGCACCTGTTATCTGAATAATTAAAATCAACAACAAATGACACGTAAAATATTATTCCACGGACTCCTGCTTCTCTGGGTAACAGCTATATCCTGTAAGAAGTATCTGGATGTTGTTCCCAAGGAAATTGTTACAGAAAAAGATATTTACGATAATATAAATACGGCGGAACGGGCCTGGGCCAATATGTACACGTCGTTAAATACAAGTACCACGAACATCTACTATAATACAGTGTTGGGCGCCTGTACGGATGAATGCAAAAATCACTGGGAAAATGTGCCGGAGTTGAAATTTAACGCTGGCGCCTGGGGGCCTACGGATAATTCGCTGGATAATTGGGGATGGTCTTACCAGTTTATAAGAAGAGCCAATATTTTCCTGAAAAATATAGATAACACCCCGATTCCACAAGACCGGGCAGATTACTACAGCATCCGCATACCCCAGTATAAGGCAGAGGTACGTTTTCTCAGGGCCAAATTATATTTTGAGCTGCTCAGATCCTATGGTGCAGTGCCGCTGCTGGGAGACGATGTTACGGATGTAAGCGAAGGTATTCCTGATGTACTGAATACCAGGAAGCCGGTAGATGAGGTGGTAAACTATATAGTAACAGAACTGGACCAGTTAGCGCCGGTGTTGCCCATCGATTATACCGATAACCCAGGGGAAACCGGGCGCATAACCCGTGGCGCCGCGATGTCATTAAAAGCTATTACGCTCGCATATGCTGCCAGCCCCTTGTTTAACGGGAATACCATGTACGCCGGCATAAAAAATACAGACGGCGCACAACTCTTTCCACAAACTTATGACAAGGAAAAATGGAAAAAGGCAGCCGATGCAGCAAAGGCAGTATTGGATATGAATGTATATGCGTTGAACAATCCCAATCCATCGAACCCGATAGATAACTATGCACGCCTGTTCTACTCCCGTGAGTATAAGGAAACCATTTTACCCTATTTGATAGGCTCCACCAGGGATTTGGACCAGACGATGCAGCCGAATGGGCAGGATGCACAATCGGCCGGCGGAAATGGTAAATTCAGCGTATTCCAGGAAATGGTAGATGCCTACGAAATGAACAACGGGCTGCCAATTACCGACGTCCATTCGGGTTATACTAAAGATGGTTTCTGGGATGGCCCTCTCTGGGACGGGAAAGCATACCGGCAGGCAAAAAATATTTCCAACATGTACAAAAACAGGGACCCGCGTTTCTATGCCAGCATCAATTTTCAATATGCCTTCTGGGATTCCGCCAACCACAGGCGCCCGTTAAAATATGCCTACTTTGGCAACAATGGCGGGGCTTCTGATGGATGGCCAAAATCAGGCACCAATTGCGAGAGCGGGTATAACTGGAGAAAATGGTGTGACCCTGGTGTAAACCTGAGGGGAGGGGGAAATGGCAACAGGAATTTCCCGGTGATACGACTGGCCGAAATTTATCTTATTTATGCCGAAGCAATGAATGAATACCTGGATGCTCCCAGCCAGGATATGTACGACGCCATCAATAAAGTAAGAGCCCGCGTATCGATGCCGGCATTACCGGTGAGCGGCACAAATGATAATACAAAAGCGGGAATGCGAAAACGAATCCAGAATGAGTGGCGCGTGGAGTTTGCCTTTGAAGGAAAACGTTTTTGGGATGTGCGCCGCTGGCTGATCGCTGAAAATGTAGATAATAGGGATGTGCATGGTATGAATGCCCGGCCCTCCTCAGGCGAACTACAGGCTACCGGATTTGATCCGGGTAGCGAAGAAGCAGGCCTCGCCGTGTTTTACAAGCTCACCACCATACAGCGACGCGTGTTTACAAAGCGGCACTATCTTATGCCAATTCCTCAAACAGAAATAGATAAGGGAGGTGGTAAACTGGTACAAAATTTTGGCTGGTAAAAACAAATAAAAAGCGCCGGTACCTTTGCAAAGATACCGGCGCTTTTTATTATCCTAAAAACGAAAAAAGCATATGCCTGAGCCGGAACTTTAAACGTTCCAGAGCTTTATGGATCTGGTTATCCACTGTTTTTTTGCTGATGTTCAGTGTTTGGGCAATCTCCCTTGAGCTCATTCCTTCTTCCCGGCTGTATTGAAAGATGAGCTTGCATTTTTCCGGTAACTGGTCTATTTCCTTATATACAAGTTCCAGTATCCTCCTGTTATGTACGGCATCACTGATTTCGGGTACTAATTCAGGATGGTTGTCCATAGCAGCATCCATGGTATATTTCCGGGCGTAAGCCTTCTTCCTGATCTGGGTGAGCACCTGGTATTTGACTGCCGTTACCAGGTAGTTTTCGAACTGGCCTATTTCCACCTTCTTCCTGTTGTTCCACAAACTTAAGAATACATCATGTACCACGTCTTCTGCTGCCACTGCATCTTTCAGGTGCTTATTGGCAACAATGAATAATTTTTCCCAATACCGTTTGTATAAGTCGTTAAATGAATCTCTATCACCGTTGGCTAAAAAAGTAGGTGATTCTTCAGACGTGGACATAAATGTAATAACCTATTTAATCACGAATAGATATACTGATCTGGATTTTAAAGAGCTCTTCGCTATAGCACAAATATAGTATATTCCGGGAGCATTATGGCTCCATCATGCGTTTTTTGGTAATGCGGATTTGGGGGAGATAAATAAAATCCGGTATACTTACTTGTCCATTCCCGTTGTTGCATGTGAAACGCCGGTAGATAGGTGGTGCTCCCATACGCCTGGGTAAGTAACCATTTTTTACCTCTTATTTTTGGGGCAACAAACCGGCCCGCTACTTAAAAAGCACTTGCGCAAAGTTGAACAGGTTATTCCGCCATACCGGCCAGGTGTGGCCGCCTGGATATTCGCTATAGGTATGCTTTATATTCAGGTCATCCAATTTTGCCAGCATCAATTGACAATTCTTGTAGGCGATATCTTCCTTTCCTCCCATTGCAATCCACAACGTTTTCAAATTATTGTTAATCGTGGCGGTATTGGCTTTCATAAAATCGTACTGCGCATCCGCAATACCAGCCTGCCGCGACTGTATCCAGCCTGAACTGAATACACCCAGGGAAGAAAACAGATCCGTGTTTTTAATACCTGTATAGAGCGTATGGATGCCGCCCATCGACAATCCGGCTAATGCCCTTTTCTTTGCCGTCGCTTCCACACGATAATTTTTTTCTACCAGGGGAATAATTACCTCCTTCAGTTCCGATTCAAATGTCTTCAAGGCGGATTCGTCGAAAGCAGTGCCACCTACATTGGCATCAGGCATCACCACCAGCATAGGTTCGGCTTTCTTTGCGGCAATCAGGTTATCCAGGATCAGATCCGTTTTACCCTGCGTAGCCCACCCGGTTTGGTCTTCGCCACCACCATGCAAAATATAGAGCACGGGATATTTTCCGTTTGTATTTGCATCATAACCAGGGGGAACGTAGATATACAACTGCCGCCATGAACCGGTAACCTTTGAGAAATATTTTTTGATACGGATATCTCCATGCGGCACATCTCTTAACGCATAATAGTTACCGCCGGCAAACGGTATTTCAATACCGCTTGCCATTCTTCCCATGCCGTAAAAGGTTTCACTGGCGGGGTCCGCAACGGCTACTTCATCTATCAGCAGCGAATAGTAATGAAATCCTTCGCCGATGGAATCTGTTGTTACGGTCCATACACCACCGGTGTCTTTCACCATGTCATATTTGCGGCCCAGGTCAACCTGGACTCTCCGGGCTTCCGGCGCTTTGACGCGGAAAACAACGCGATGGTCTGCCATTACCTGTGGATACTTTGCATTGCGCACATTGGTTGCTGCAGGGGCGCCTACCACCGGGTACTTTGGGAAGGTGGTAGTATCCACCGGTTTAAAGATCAGCTGCGAAAACATAAACAGCCCGTTCTTCCACACTTTAAAGTCATGTACTCCCGGTTCAATGTAATAGATATGCGGCACATCGTTTTTTTTCAGGTAATCATGTGTACGCTTGCTGAAAGAAATTAATCCGTCGCTGGCGCCGCAGGAGATCCAGAGTAGTTTTATTTTCTGCCTGGCACTGGCAGGATCCGGTACCAGTTGCTCCGGTACTTTCGTGTTTGGAGCAGACGAAAAACCGCCGATCCATGCAAATGTATCGAGGTTACCCAGTCCGAAATTCAGTGACTGCCCTCCTCCCATCGACAACCCGGCGATGGCCCGGTGATCCCTGTCGGTATAAACAGGATACTTCTTTTGTATATAGGGAATAAGATCGTTCAATAAATCTTTTTCAAAAGTGGCAAACGCCTGCACCTTATCGGGAGCCATTATATTACCCGTAGCCCGGTCGTCTTTCATGGCCCTTCCGTTAGGCATAACAACGATCATAGGCTCAATTTTCCCTTCGGCATACAGGTTATCGAGTATTACCTGGGGCGTGCCGCCGTTCAGCCATTCTTTTTCGTCGCCGCCAATGCCATGCAACAGGTATAACACAGGGTATTTATGCTTCCTCGAAAATCCCGGCGGCAGGTATATCAGCGCTTTGCGCGGATTGCCTACGGTTACGGAGCTATAGCTGATGGTATCGATCCGGCCATGCGGTATAGCTGCATGCAGGGTATCAAAACCAGGCGGTGCATGCTCAATAATGCCTTGCGTAAAAGCAGTGAGGGTAAACAATAGCAGAATGACAAGATTAAATACTTTCTTTTTCATGTTGAATGATTTTTCCTGTTACAAATGCGCGTAGTGGGTTAAAGCACCTGTTAATAAAACAAAAATACAGGGACCCGCTTTTAACCGATGGCTTATTTGTTGAAATTGATAGTATAATTGTCTTATGGACAATAATTTCCATCATAGGAAACAATTAAAGGGTTAGTGCGGCGTACATCTTAAGCGGGCGGCGTCTCATAGGATCTGAAGCACGCTGCCCGTCAACTGGTATTTGATATCCGTAGTTTTCGACAGGTTATCCATAAATTCCGGCAGCCCTTCTTTTTTGGTAAGCACCCCACTCACCGTGATGTTTTCCGCACCCGGCGCAGTGAATTGTACCTTCACATCAAACAGGCGCCTGATCACCACTGCAATTTCTTTCAGGCTGGTATTCCTGAAGTAATATTTTCCTTCCATCCAGGCAAGCGTATTCCTTGCATTGAATTCATCCACCCTGAAACCATTGCCTTGTTGAGGATTGTAAATGGCTTCATATCCCGGCGACAACTGTACCCTTTGATTACCGGTTTTACTTTTCAGGGAAACCTTACCCGAAGAAAGCGAAAGTCGGGGGCTGTTGCTGCTGTAGGTGTTGATATTAAAAGCAGTACCAAGTACGTTAACAGAAAACTGCCCGGTATGTACAATAAAAGGCCGGTTAATATCTTTGCGGACAGAAAAATAGGCTTCACCGCTTACAAACACTTCACGTGTGCGGCCATTGAACGATACCGGGAACCTGATTTCAGACATCGCATTTAACCATATTTCTGTACTGTCCGGCAACGTAAGTTTATAGTCTTTCCCTGCCGGCACCTGCAACAGGTTCATCGCAGTAGGTGCGTCGGTACCTGCGGCCTCGTATTGCAGGCTTTTGGACGACACCCGCATCTGCGCAGAGCCGATATTGAGCAACGATGACTGTGTGGTATCGGAAAGCACAATGGTTTGTCCGTTGGCCATCTGCAGGATAACACTGTTGGCCGGCGCGGCGCTTTTTATAGCAGCAACCGGTTGCTGCGGCTGTTCCCTGGGAAAAAGAAAGTACAAAGCACTTACAAGCAGCAACAATATGCCGGCAGCAGCCCAATACAATACCTGCATATTGCGGGTATTATTTTTCTTAAACAGGTGTTTTCTTTCTTCCCACAACTGCGATTCATCCATTTGATCGAGGTATTGTTTTGCAGCAGGCTCATTGAGTTGCTGTTGCAAACAACTGAACGCATCTTTCAATGCCGGATCGGCTGCCATGAGCTGCTGCAGCGCATGGTCATCTTCCCCGGAAATACTCCCGGTCAGCTTTTCCAGCATTAATTGATCAATATGTTGTTTATCAGAGGTCATTGATAGTAAACTTAAGAAGATAGGTGAACGCTTGCAGTACATTTCATTCCGACACTGGTGGATGCAGTTTGGTGCGCAGTGTTTTAACGGCCATTTTAAGATGGGTTTTCAGTGAATTGATGCTGATGCCCATATTGTCGGCCACTTCATGATACTTCTTTTGTTGCATGTACACCAGGGTAAATGCCCGCTGACGTTGGGCCGGAAGCTCGCTCAGCAATTCATGCAACTGCCGGTGAAGCTGCTCCTGCGCGCTCCACCGGTCTTCCATATCCCTTTCTTTAAGCATATTCGACTCGTGCTGATAAGACCGGTCAACCGTTTCCGCATACTTCTCAATCTTCTTCAATGCCCTTTGCTTCACCTTATGATAATCATTCACCTGGTTACGGACTGCGGTGAGCAGGTAATTTTTGAGACAGCCCTTGATATTCCGGTACAATTTCTTTTCCCACATACCGCTTAACACCAGCTGCACAAGATCATCCGCCGCCACCGGATCGCTGGTGCCGACATAGGCTTTCGCCCACATTAACCGGTAATATTTCTTGAAAATAAACTCAAAAGCATCACCGGTATTTCCAGTTTGTAATAACGCCAGTATGACTTCATCTCCCGGATATTCAGGCATAAAAATACTTTTTAGGCTGGTTGATCAGATAACGCGGACAATATTCATTTGGGACATAGAAATTAAATATAAGTCGTTTGTCTGATAAAATGTTAGTTTGACAATTATTAATTTTTTTAAGCAAGCGGGATAAAGGTTTTTTCATTCACCCGTTTTTAAAATGTGTCGTCTTAGTATAGTGCACCACAAAAAGCAGGCACCCATCGTTACCACGTTACAGTCATTGTCAACCAAACAAGGAAAATGAAAAGAAGTATCCCGTTATTGAATACTGGCCGGCGTTTTTTTGCCGGGTCCAGGGTGTGTATCACCATTTTTTTGCTCTTTTTTTTACACTTAAATGCACGAAGTCAGCAAATTCCTGCCTCCACGGTAACTATCAAAGGAAGTAATATGACGCTGGAAGGCATTTTCCAGGTGATTGAAAAACAAACAGACCTTACCTTTTTTTACAGCGACGACCTGCTGAAAAACGAGGTAATCAGCGGCCCTATTGACTATACGAATGCCAAAGTGGCCACCGTGCTGAACGAAATACTGAGAGGCCGCAGTTTGTTGTATGAAGTGAAGAAAAACGTGGTGCTGATTAAACGGGGACCCAAACCCGCTGCCGACGATGCCAGTCCGGCCGAAAAAAAGAATCCCGGCGCTGCGCAGGACCGCCAGGTAGCAGGCCTGGTACTTGCCGAAGATACGCGGACGCCTTTGCCCATGGCGACAGTGATGCTGAAAGGAACCACCACCGGCGCTAAAACAGACCAGGACGGCCGTTTTAAACTAAAAATCACCGGTGATAACAGAATATTGGTGGTGCAATACGTAGGCTACGTACCGAGAGAGGTACCCGTTAAAAATATCGTGGGCGATTACGAGATATTACTCTCGCCGAAAGACAACACCATTAAAGATGTGGTGGTAGTAGCTTACGGCACCCAGAAGAAATCCAGTATGGTCAGTTCCATTACCGCCATTGACCCAAAAGAACTGAAAGGACCTACCGGGAACCTCACCACGATGCTCGCCGGCAGAATTCCGGGCGTCATTTCCTACCAGCGCAGTGGCGAACCCGGAGCCGACAATGCACAGTTCTTTGTAAGAGGCGTGGGTACCTTTGGTGCAGGAAAAGTGGACCCGCTTATTTTAATTGACAACATAGAATCCTCCTCCAGGGATCTTGCCCGGCTGCAACCAGATGATATCGCCGGCTTTTCTGTGTTGAAAGACGCGACGGCTTCCTCGCTGTACGGAGCCAGGGGCGCCAACGGCGTGATACTGGTTACTACGAAAACAGGGAACCTGGGAAAAATGCGTTTCAATTTCCGCATGGAAAATTCCACTTCTGCCAACACACAAAATTTTAAACTGTCCGATAATATTACCTATATGAAGCTCGCCAACGAGGCGGTGCTAACCAGGAACCCGTTGGGCGTATTGCCATACTCACAAAATAAGATCGATCATACCGCTGCAGGAGACGACCCGCTATTATATCCTAACAACAACTGGATTCAACAGCTGATCAAGGACCGCACCACCAACCAGCGCTTTAACATCAATGCCAGCGGGGGATCAGACAAGGCAAAGTACTACCTGGCCATGACCTATAATATTGATAACGGTATCCTCAAGGAAAACGCACTGAATAATTTCAACAATAACATCAAACTCCGATCCTATTCCATCTTATCAAACGTTACTTTAAATCTCACCAAAACAACAGAAGCACTGGTGAGCCTGAAAGGGCAGTTCGATGACTATAACGGTCCTATCGGCGGCGGCGCCGCTACCTTTAATAATGCCATCTGGAGCAACCCGGTGGCATTTCCGGCAGTATACCCATCGGACCTCATGCCCTATGCCAAACACCCCCTGTTTGGAAATGCCCTGGTACCGGGTGGCGGCGGGTTATATGTAAACCCTTATGCCCAATCGCTTTCCGGATTCCAGGCCACCAATACCAGCACACTGACAGCCCAGCTCAGTTTGCGCCAGGACCTCGCAGCCATTACCCCCGGCCTTTCCGCAAGGATGATGGCATATACCGGCCGGTACGCAAATTTTGCCGTTTCCCGCCAGTATAGCCCCTATTATTACCAGGCAGGGTCACTGGACGGAAAATTTACCGGCTTAAACCTGATCAACGATGGTAGCGTGGGAAGCGTTGGAACAACTCCCACCGAGTACCTCACCTATACACCAGGCGATAAAAATGTAAACACCACTACCTACGCCGAAGCAGCCGTAAACTATTCCAGGATCTTCGATAAGGTACACAACGTAGGAGGTATGGTGATTGGTACCATCCGCAATTACCTGACCGGCAATGCCTCCACCCTGCAGCTTTCTTTGCCGGCCCGCAACCAGGGCATATCCGGCAGGTTCACCTATGGCTACGACAACCGTTATCTCTTTGAATTTAACTTCGGATACAACGGCTCTGAAAGATTTGCCGCCAACCACCGGTTTGGATTTTTCCCTTCTGTGGGAGGAGGCTGGATCGTATCTAACGAAAAATTCTTTCAGCCGCTGGCGAATACCGTTAACCAGCTGAAGTTCCGGTTCACGTACGGACTGGTGGGTAACGACCAGATAGGCAGCGCCACCGACCGTTTCTTTTATCTCTCGGATGTTAATTTAAACGGCGCTTCAACAGGATACTTCGGTACCAACTTCACCTACAACCGGCCTACCGTAGCCATCAACCGTTACGAGAACCGCGATGTCACCTGGGAGTTGTCGAAACAAACCAATATCGGGATGGATCTCACCCTGTTCAAAGATTTCACTATTACAGTAGATGCTTATGAACAAAACCGTTCCAATATCCTCATGGTAAGAGGCACGGTGCCCAGTTCCATGGGATTACAGGCAAATATTTCATCCAATGCAGGAAAGGCATACAGCAGGGGAATAGACCTGGCAGCCGATTACCGTAAAACATTTAATAATTCCCTCTGGATACAGGCACGCGGTACCTTTACCTATGCTAAAAGTAAGTTGCTGGTAAATGAAGAACCACAGTACGCAGAAAATAACCGGAACCTGTCGAAAGTAGGCAACTCGCTTGGCCAGATCTATGGCCTGATTGCAGAAAAACTGTTTATTGACCAGGCGGAAGTAAATAACTCTCCCCTGCAATATGGCAGTATTATGGGCGGGGACATTAAATACCGGGATATTAACGGAGATGGAAAAATTACCGATGCCGACTATGTACCGATCGGCTATCCTACCACGCCGGAAATTATATACGGTTTCGGTTTCTCTGTTGGATACAAAAATTTTGATCTGAGCACTTTCTTCCAGGGTTCCGCCAGGTCGTCTTTCATCATTAACGCCGCCAATACCACTCCGTTCTATCTGAACGGCGGCTACCAGAATGGTTTGCTGCAAGTTATTGCCGACAGCCACTGGTCGGAAGATAACCGCAACTCCTATGCTTTCTGGCCGCGGTTAAGTAATACCGTCTCCGAAAATAATACGCAACCATCTACCTGGTGGTTAAGGGATGGCTCCTTTTTACGCATGAAATCAGCAGAGATCGGGTATAACCTTACCGGTCAGCTTTTGAAGAAACTACACCTGAGCAGTGGACGCGTTTATGCCAATGGCCTGAATTTATTCAGCATCAGCGCCTTTAAGCTATGGGACCCGGAGATGGGCGCATCAGGATTGGGATACCCTGTTCAAAAGGTATATAACGTTGGGGTAGTTGCAGGTTTCTAACATTCAAATAAAGCATTTAATCATATGAACGATAATAAGTTTAATAGCAACAGCCTGGTAAGCACACCCGCTTACAGTAACACCGGGCATCGTATTGCCGCTTCCATCATCTGCCTGCTCATTATGATCATTTCCGGAATGGCCTGTAAAAAACCTTTCCTGGATGTAGTGCCGGATAATGTAGCCACCATCGATAATGCTTTTACTTCCAAAACGGAAGCAGAAAAATATTTGTTCTCCTGTTATGCATACATTCCTGTAAACTACGATCCTACTTACAACGTAGGGCTTTCGGCCAGTGATGAGGTGTTTGTGCTGGATCCAACCAATGCTATCAGGTCGACCAATATATTAAGGCTGGATTATGGGGACCAGAATACATCAAATCCTATCGCCAACTACATGACCGGCGACAGGGATGGAGTGAGCTGCTACAAGGCTATCAGGGATTGTAATATTTTCCTGGAGAATGTAAGCGATGTAAGTAAAGTAGTAGATCTCGACATCGACACCAGGAACAGGTGGGTGGCGGAAGTCACCTTCCTGAAAGCCTACTATCATTTTCTTATGTTCAGGGCTTATGGTCCTATACCGCTGATAGACAAAAATTTACCCATCAGCGCTTCTCTTGAGCAGATGTTTGTTAAACGCCAGCCGGTAGATTCGGTAGTAGATTATATCGCCGGTTTGCTCGACGCCGCAGCAGTGAACCTGCCGGTAAGTATCGCCAATGTCTCTTCAGAATTAGGGCGTGTTACAAAGCCCGCCGCATTAAGCTTAAAGGCCAAATTGTTAGTAACTGCCGCCAGCCCGTTATTCAACGGCAACTCCGACTACGGGTCTTTTAAAAATAAAGACGGGGCACAACTTTTTAATACTGTTTTCAACGCCGCAAAATGGCAACGCGCGGCAGACGCCTGTAAAGAAGCAGTAGACCTCTGCACTGCACAAGGCATCCGCTTGTATACTTTCCCCACGCAAACGATACCGCTGAGCGACACCACTATGACGCAGATGAGCGTCCGCAATTCCATGAGCGAACCCTGGAACAGCGAACTGGTATGGGGTTCTACCAGCGGTGTTACCTGGGGTTGCACCTTCCTGCAACGCTGTGGTATAGGGCAGTTTGATTTTGTAAATGCAGTGGCTTCAAAAACGGCAGGGCATCCTTTACTGGGACCCACCATCAAGATGGCTAAAATGTTTTACACGCGAAACGGCGTTCCGATTGATGAAGATAAAACGCTTGACTTTTCAAATATCGCTGCACTGCGGGTAGGTTCACATGCCGAAAGATTTAACATCAAGGAAGGTGAAACTACTGCCCGTTTAAATTTCGACCGGGAACCAAGATATTATGCCGACCTGGGATTTGACAGAGGCATCTGGTACATGGCCAACAGCCCGTCGAAAAGCGATGAGAATACCTTCTGGCTGATGGCCCGTGGCAGTGAACTGAGCCAGTCATCGCCGGTGCCCATAGCAGGATTTTATATGAAGAAAGTAGTGAACTGGCATATGGACTGGAACACAGTTACCTACCCGTCTTACCCGTATCCCGAAATACGCCTGGCAGATCTGTACCTGCTCTACGCGGAAGCGCTGAATGAAGCACAGGGGCCTACCGCAGATGTATATGATTATGTTAACAGGATAAGGGCCAGGGCCGGCTTGCAAACCGTGCAAAGCTCATGGGCCAGTTACAGCCGGAACCCTTCCAAATACACTACCAAAGAAGGAATGCGCTCCATCATCCAACGGGAAAGAGCTATTGAACTTTGTTTTGAAGGACATCGTTACTGGGATCTGCTACGCTGGAAAACTGCTGCACAGGAACTCAGCGGCAATATCACCGGCTGGGTAGTAAGCGGTCAAACGGCAGAACTGTATTACCGCGAAATTTCTTTTCTCTCCAGGCATTTCGTAGCCCCCCGCGATTACCTGTGGCCGATAAAAGAAAGCGACCTGCTGGCGAATCCCAACCTGGTGCAAAATCCTAACTGGTAACCTGCACACCGTGCGGATGTATTAACATTAAATCATTAAGAAGTGAAAACAATAAAACCAGGTACAATCTTATATACAGCCTTTTTCCTGATGCTGATATCAGGTTGTAAAAGAGATGAGCTCAACAAAGCCATTATTACCAATACCAATCCTCCCGGCGTGGTAACTGGAATAACAGTAGCGAACACAAATGGTAAGTCAGTGATCACGTATTCCCTGCCGCCCGATGCAGATCTTTCCTATGTAAAAGCCGTGTATGAAACTTCTCCCGGTCATCCGGCAGAGGTGAAAGCTTCGCACTATGAAAATAACCTGACGGTGGATGGTTTCGGCGATACGCTGGCGCACACTATTAAACTGTATTGCGTAAACTCCAGCGAGGTATCCTCCCCGGCCGTAACTGTTACGGTGAATCCCCTGACACCTGCTATTAACCTGGCTTACAGATCCCTGGATATAGAGGCCACGTTCGGCGGATTCAATCTTACCTGTAATAATCCAACGCTGGAAAACTTAGCGATCATTCCCCTGGTGGATACGTCCGGTACCGGGAAATGGGTACAAACATCGGGAATGGACAATGTATACAGCAATGACCCGGTGATCAAAAGCGCAGTGAGGGAACAACCTGCCGTTAAAAGAAATTACGCCTTTGTGGTAAGAGACCGGTGGATGAATTTTTCAGATACCTTGTTTGTATCACTCACCCCATTTTTTGAACAACTGTTACCAAAATCAGATTGGAGCAACTACGTATTGCCAAAAGATGCAGAGATCCTGGATAACGGTGGCAGAACAGATGTACGGTACATCTTCGATGGCGACTTACACCCGGGATGGCCACGTTGCCTGTTTACCGTGGAACAGGCCGGCAGTCCGCAAACAGTAACGCTGGACCTTGGCAAGGCGCACATCTTCAGCCGTATGCAGGTAAATCCCTACAAAGAGGTTGGCGACAACTACTATGTAAGAGGCAATGTGAAAGACTTTGAAATATGGGCTTCCAACGCCCCCAGCCTGAGCGGCGACCTGGATGAAAGCTGGACCAAACTAACTACCTGTCATGTTATAAAACCATCCGGATCTCCTTATGCCACTGAAACCGCATCGGACCAAACACTGGCTTACAACGGCTGGCAGTTTGATTTTCCTGCAGGACAAACCCCTTACCGCTACATCAGGATAAGGAGCTTGTCGAACTGGCAGGGATCTTACTTTATCAATATCGCGGAGTTCACATTGTGGGGTAACTAGTTATGATCAATCAACGAAATTTAAAACAAATGAAACAGCATCAACTTACAGCTTCCTGTATCATTCTGGCACTGGTGTTAATTATAAGCGCCTGCTCTAAAATGGACGATTACAGGGATAAATATATGACCGGCGGAGCCATCACCTATCCCGGAAAAATGGACTCCGTAGTGGCGTTTTCCGGTAAAAGCAGGGTGATGATTACCGGTCTTTTTACCTCAGATCCCAAGATTGCCGGTTACAAAGTATTCTGGAACAGCCGCCAGGATTCTATTGAAGTAGCCGTTAAAAGAACCGCCGGTGTGGACACCGCAAAGGTAATTATCCCCAATTTGCCGGAAGGACTGATGAACTTCGAGATCCGGACTTACGATGCCGCCGGTCACGTTTCTATCCCGGTAAATACTGCCGCCAACGTATACGGACAGCTATACGAAAGCGCGCTCATTAACCGGGGTATCGCCAATGCGGAAATGCAGCCCGACGGCTCCGCCCTGATCAGCTGGGCAGATGTGAATGCAGATGCCGGCGTGGTGAACATGCGGATAAAGTATGAAGATAACGCCGGTAACCTGCACGATACCGTGATTGTGTCCGGCAGTACCGCCTTCACCACTTCGTTGCCCGCTTTTAAATCAGGCAATGCAATCAGTTACCAAACGGCATACCTGCCCAATACAACGGCGTTTGACACCTTTTATGTCGCCTTCCAGGACCATAGCGTAAAAGCCGATGTAACCGTCCAATACCTTCAGAATACCGGTCCTTTTGCAAGGGCCACCTACGACGGCGGCAGATGGGGCACCCTGGCTGCGCCCTGGATCACCAGCGCCAACGTAATGAACCACTCCGGTTTTGGTGGCTACGCAGCAGATGCCGGCGGTTGCCTGGTAATGGAATCCGGATGGAGCGGAACTGCTAATATCATCAATGGTAAAATTTATCAAACGGTTACTTTACCTGCCGGCAATTATATTTTCCTGGTGAACTACTACACAGAAGCGCTTGACCCGGTATACGTGGTAGCCGCCGCCGGCAATACGCTGCCGGACATCAGTGACCTCTCCACTACAGCAGGATACACCGCATTTACCACCACCAGGTTCGTGAACGGAACCGCACAGTGCCAGTTTACCCTCGCCCAGCCACAAACCGTTTCGTTAGGCTTTCTGGCCACTATGACTTCCGGCAACCAATACTGGCGCGTGCCTTCGGTTAAACTGATAAAAAACTGATCCTTTTTACCTATGCCTAAAAGCCTGTTCCGGTAACGGACAGGCTTTTTTTTAAGACTTACTACAGCGGCAATCCACGGCAGGGTTTGTCTTGACCTGATTCGTCCGTAAAAATTACCTGATAAGGATAGTTATATAAAGATTTTTGTAAATTAGGTTTATATACCTATTATTTGTAGCACATGAAAAGAGTAATTCACTCATACTTTACTTCATAACCCCAGGACATAACTTATTGATGCCCGGCCTGTTTTAAAACAAGTGTACAAAACAATACAAAATAATAACCTCTGAAATTAACACCATGAAAAGATTTCTATTTGCATTAGCAGCATTATTCCCCTTAGCGGCTTTCTCCCAGAACGCACCAACAGTAATAGAACCCGGAACAAAACAAATGGCTGCGCAGGCCCTGGTGGAAAAAGGATATACTACTCCTTCCGGATGGACTGTTAAACCGGGCGATGAACTTAAGATAGGAAAGGGATCCATGCCCAATAAAACATTTTCGTTCATTTATCAGTCGCCCGCAGGATTTGCAACAGAAACTTCCGGAGACAATTATAGCAATAAGCGATATGCGGGTACAAATATGGCCGGTAAATCAACAAAGGTAAAATCATTGATTGCTTATGGAAATAAGAAAACAGGGTACACCATTGTTGCAAGGGTTGGCTTTGGAGAGCTGGTTAACTATTGGATCGAAATAGATAATGCCGTTGACGGCGGAGAACTCATTCCACCTGCTGCATATGCCAAAAAAGAGCAGGGTGGTACTTCAACAGGAGGCTCTATTGCCGATGAATTAAAAAAGCTAAAAGAACTTTTAGATTCGGGCGCCCTTACCCAGGAAGAATATAACGCGCAAAAGAAAAAGCTACTGGCACAATAACAACATTGGCTAAATGTATATAAAAAAGCCTGTTCCTTACCGGAACAGGCTTTTTTCGCTATTGGCAATCTCCGCTACAGGCACCCTCCAAAATAGGATAAGCCATAAATAAGCCATAGAAGGGTTCACATATCGGCAATTGCGAATATATCCGGAACACATCCTTAACAATTCCCTAACCCACACTTAACTTCCGTCTAACAATCATTTCCCATCTTGCCGCTGTTACCCCCGCCAGGAAATGCTATCCAATTGAAAAACCCGACTACGTTGTTTGTTTTAGCCATTATTGATGCAGAAGGAAGGAAGAGCAAGCGCCTTCCTTTTTTTATTCCGGCCACCAAACCCCTATCTTTACGTAATTTTTTACTGAGATACTATGGGAACATCAATTACCTGTCCCAGTTGCAAGCACCAGTTTGTCATGGAGGATGCTTTTGCAGCGGATATAGAAAAAGAAATGCGGGGAAAAATGGAAGATGAATGGCGCCGCCGCCTGAAATCTCTCCAGGAGGAAAAAGATACACTTCTTTCTGAAAGGAATAAGATGGCACTCGAACGCCGGCAGATAGAAACGTTAAAGCAGCAGCAGGAAGAAGAAGTGACCCGCCGCGTACTTGCAGAAAAAAAACAGCTCCAGGAGGCCATGGAGCAGGAACTGCGTAAATCCATCACCGCCGATTTCGGCAGCCAGCTGGCAGCACTAAAGGAAGCCAACCAGGAACAGGAGGAAAAGCTCCGGGAAGCCCGCAAACAGGAGCTGGAATTCCTCCGCAAGGAGCAGGACCTGAAAACCAAAGAACAGGAGCTGGAAATTGATCTGCAGAAAAAATTACTGGAAGCCCGGTCGGAACTGGCCGACCAGATACGAAAAGAAGAATCTGAACGTAACTCCCTGAGAGATACAGAACACCAGATGCGCCTCCGTGAGCTGGAAAAGCAACTGGAAGACCAACGCAAACTGGCGGAAGAAATGAAACGCCGGGCAGAACAAGGCTCCACGCAACTGCAGGGGGAGGCACAGGAACTGGTACTGGAAGAAATGCTGCGTCTTCATTTCCCGTTTGATGAAATAACATCGGTGGGCAAAGGCATCCGCGGAGCAGATTGTATACAGCTGATCCGCAATCAATACGGACAGGAATGCGGGCGCATCATCTATGAAAGCAAACGCACGAAAGAATTTATCAAAGACTGGGTAGAAAAACTGAAAGCAGACATGCGCAGCCAGGGAGTGGATGTGGCCATCCTTGTTACCCAAACCATGCCGAAAGACATGGAACGGTTTGGCGAAAAAGAAGGCATCTGGATCTGCACCTTCGCAGAAGTGAAAGCGCTGGCTTATGTGCTGAGAGATGGTATCATCAAAATTTCGGGTAAGCTCCGCTCACAGGAAAACAAAGGGGATAAAATGCATATGCTCTACGAATACCTTACCGGTGGCGAATTTGCAGAACAATGGAAGGCTATCCGGGAAGGGTTTATGTCTATGAAATTATCCATCCAACGCGAGCGCGATGCCATGGAAAAACTCTGGAAAGCACGCGAAAAACAACTCGAAAAAGTATTGCTCAACGCAGCGCATATCAAAGGCTCTATTGAAGGCATTGCCGGCAGCGACTCGGTAGACCTGCAGCTACTTGAAGATGCAGCCGATGAACTTCCTGAATAAATACTAACCTATGCAACACAAAAAGATCAACACAATTATATTTGACCTTGGAGCTGTATTGATCGACTGGAATCCCCGTCATTTGTACCGTAAAATTTTTTCTTCAGAAGAAGAAATGGAAACCTTCCTCCGCGATGTATGCAGCTCCGACTGGAACGAAACACAGGACGAAGGCAGAACCCTCGCAGAAGGCACTGAGCTGTTGGTGAAAACCTTTCCGCACCATGAAGAAAACATCCGCGCCTATTACGGCAGATGGAGTGAAATGCTCGGCGGGGAAATTGAAGGCACAAAAAATATATTGCATCAACTGAAAGAAAGCGGACAATACAAATTATACGCGCTCACCAACTGGTCGGATGAAACTTTCCCCATTGCCTGGGCCATGTATCCGTCCCTCCACTGGTTCGACGGTATCGTAGTGTCTGGCAAAGAAAAAATGCGCAAACCCGACCACGCCTTCTTCCAGCTGCTGCTGGACCGCTATAACGCAGATGCATATACGTCATTGTTTATCGATGATAATTTACGTAATGTAAAAGCTGCGCGTGAGTTTGGTATAGATACCATCCTGTTCGAAAATCCCGAACAGTTAAAAACAGCATTAGAAAACAGATCTATATTAATTTAATCCACTACATTACTTATTGTATTTGTTAACCCCTCGTCCACTTTAAGATTTCATTAACACTCCACAGATAAACTTTCTGTAACAATCAACCATCTAATCCGTTCAAGAAGCATACACGGAAACCGGAATGTCAGGATACCAATCTGCTTGGTTCATGACCGTTAGCCTGTATATTTTATTTTTTTAAATTAATACGCTAGGACATGAAAAGAACTTTGTTTTTATTCAGTGCCGCTGCCGCATTGGTAGCGATGGTTTCATTCAGTAGCTGCCGTAAAGATCCCCTGAAAGATATGACTAATGAAGAGTCGAGGATCTACATCACTAACCACGACAGCACCGCTAATTTCACCTCTTATTCCACTTTTAGCATAGTAGATTCAGTGGCCGTGCTGACACGTAGCAGCGACTCAGCTAAAAAAGAGCTGACTGACTACGACAAAAAACTGATTGCCTCCGTAAGCACTGCTATGCAGCAACGGGGCTACACCCTTGTGAGCAAAGCCGCCAAACCTGATCTGGCTGTCAACCTCACACGTATCGACAACTCCTATACCAACATCTCCTGGAACCCGGGATGGTGGGGCGGCGGCGGCTACTGGGATCCTGGTTACTGGGGATATCCGGGTGGCGGCTGGTACTGGCCTTCCTATTACACGGTTTACCAGGTGAACGAAAGACAGGTAGCCATCGATGTGTTTGACCTCAAAAACCCCAAGAACAATAAGCTGACAGCTGTATGGAATTCATTATGGCGAGGCTCAGGCGTATGGAGTATCGGTAACATCGATTCAATGGTGCAGGCATCTTTTGCCCAATCACCTTACCTGAGTAAAACCGCTAATTAATGTTGATTGACAACTTTTAAACTGACAGGAAATGAAAAAGATAAGAAACTGGATATTGATTTTTGCCGGATGTTTTGCTGCCCAGGCAGTATCCGCACAGGTTCGTCCCCCTTTATCCGTAGATGTGAATTATTCCATTGCACAACCCCTTGGCTCATTAAAGGACTATTCCGATAAAACCAGCTTCCGTGGCTGGAGTGCAGGGCTCCAATATCAATTGAACAACCAGTGGTCCGTAGGATTACGTTCCGGGTTCCAGGACTTTTACGAACGGCTTCCGCGTGCAGTATATCCCGATAAACAAGGCGATGTATCTGCTGTTCAGTCACGCACATTGCAGGTAATCCCGATCCAGGCAACGGTGAGCTATGCGTTCACAAAACCTGCTGCAGCCGTTATTCCATATGCTACCGTAGGTGTAGGTACCGCTAATATGAATTATGAAAAATACTGGGGTGAATTTGTAGAGAAAGATAACAGCTGGCAATTCCTCGTGAGCCCGGAAATAGGCATCAATGTGCCTTTTGGCAAGGCTTCACCGTTGATGTTCAATGCCAATGTACGGTATAACTACGCGCCTTATAAGTATGGCGATATCACCAATTACAATACCGTTCAGGGAAATATTGGATTGAAGTTCTCATTGAACTAAATCCTTTTGAGTCCATATTCTAGGAAGAAAGTGTGCGTGTGAGTCCCGTTCGTGAACCAGCGAACGGGACATTTTTTTTCAGAACTCCATATACGCCTTAAAGCCTTTACTAAAGGCTTCCTTAATGGCGCCATCTGTGCCTTTATAAATATAAATAGCTTCCAGTCCATACTCCGGATGCTGTGCAATATAGGCGAGCCCCTTTTCCACACCCATCAGGATAAGCGGGTTATCAAAAGCATCGGCAGTAAAACAATCTTTTGCAATTACCGTTACGCTGATAATATTATTATGCAGCGCTATCCCTGTTCCCGGATGGATTGTATGCGCAAAACGTGTACGCCCCTGGTCAAAAAAGCGGCGGTAATTTCCGCTGGTAGCGATGCCTTTACCAGGAAGCCGTACCAGCCCCTGTACCGGCTCATAGGTAGTATCGCCGGGCGATGGCCTTTCTATCCCTATACTCCATACTTTATGCTGATGGTTATGCCCTTTTGCACACAACTCCCCTCCTACATCCACCAGGTAATTATCGATTCCCTGTTGCGATAAAAAATGTCCGATCACATCTACCGTATATCCCTGGGCAATACCATTGCAATCGATCTGCACGCCTTTCTTTGCGGCATACAGCTGGTTGCCTTTTACACGGAGATAACGGTAACCAATATACGACATAGCGGCCTTGATACTGTCCGGTGGCGGCACGCCTTTAAAAGAAGGTTTGGTAACGCCAAATCCCCAGAGGTATACCAGCGGCTTTACCGTAATATCAAAGAGGCCATTGGTGGCTTTACTCGTAAACAAGGCTTTCTGGATAACCGCTTTCATGTGCTCATCCATCGTGATATGGCCGGTTTCATTAAACCGGTTGATGGCTGATCCGGGTTTATACAGGGACAACGACTGATCGATTACTCCAAATAAAGAATCAATGCGTTTATCCATTGACGTAGTATCGGCCGATAAATATTTCACGAGATAATAAGTGCCCTGTGCTTTCCCTTCGCAGGTGATCAGCTTCAGGGCAGGCGCCTGCTGCGCCCGGGTGTTGGCAGACCACAGGAGAATGGCCAGGAAAAAAAATCGTTTCATGTACAGCTGTTGGCAGTGAGTATAAGCGGCTAAACGCTTATACCGCTATTTAAATGCGTCTAACCCGGTAACATCCATACCGGTAATGAGTAAATGTATTTCGTGTGTTCCTTCGTAAGTCATTACGCTTTCCAGGTTCATCATATGCCGCATTACCGGGAATTCGCCGGTAATACCCATTCCACCGAGGATACTGCGGGCGTTGCGGGCAATATTGGCAGCCACTTCACAGGAATTGCGCTTGGCCATTGAAATCTGGGCAGCCGTGGCTTTCCCCTCATTTTTTAATACGCCGAGCCGCCAGTTGAGCAACTGCGCTTTAGTGATTTCAGTGATCATCTCCGCCAGTTTTTTCTGCGTAAGCTGAAATCCACCAATAGGACGATCAAACTGGATCCGTTCTTTCGCGTATCTGAGGGCCGTATCGTAGCAATCCATCGCCGCGCCGATCACTCCCCAGGCAATACCATAACGCGCAGAAGAAAGGCAGGTTAACGGGCCTTTTAGCCCGCGGGCTTCCGGCAGAATATTTTCTTTAGGTACTTTTACATTATCAAACACCAGTTCCCCTGTAGCGCTGGCCCGCAAACTCCACTTCCCTTTTGTTTCCGGCGTGGTAAATCCTTCCATCCCTCTTTCCACAATGATACCGCGGATCACACCACCTTCATCCTTTGCCCACACTACGGCGATATCTGCAAATGGCGCATTGGAGATCCACATTTTTGCGCCGTTCAGGATCACATGATCTCCTGCTTCCCGGAAGTTGGTAAGCATTCCTGCAGGGTTGGAACCGTGGTCGGGCTCAGTAAGGCCAAAACAGCCCATCATTTCTCCCGTAGCCAGTTTTGGCAGGTATTTCTTTTTCTGTGCTTCGCTGCCAAAAGTATAGATAGGGAACATCACCAGCGAACCCTGTACCGAAGCAGTAGACCGTATGCCGCTGTCGCCCCGCTCCAGTTCCTGCATCATCAGTCCATAAGCAATATGATCCATTCCGCCACCTCCGTATTCCACCGGGATGGTAGGGCCGAAGCAACCCAGTTCTCCGAGTCCTGCTAAAATCTGTGATGGAAAAGCAGCGCGCTGGCAGTAGTCTTCAATAATGGGGGATACTTCTTTCTTTACCCATTGGCGTACGGCGTCGCGGATCAAAAGGTGTTCTTCTTTCAGCAAATCATCAATGGCAAAATAATCAGGCGACTGAAACAGATCTTGTTGCATTAACTACGGGTTTAATACCCAATATAAGAAATTACCTGTTAGGAACCACGTCCACGGGGAGATTTCAGCCATGGAACCTATATTTTTTTCCTGCAAAATACCTGCACAACAATCACGTTTTTTCATGACAAGTTTGTACCTTTCCATCAAATTCGACAACTATGGCAAGCAAAGTTATACCTGCGCTTTTGCTATTGGGATTTTTAGTCATTGTGATGTTATCATTTCACCCCACACCATTACAATCTGTTGCACTAAGCAAAGTGCTCCCCCCAAAAGTCAAATCAGGCGCACCACCTGAATTAAAAAGGTATTGGATGGTTCTGCTAAAGAAAGGTCCCGTCCGGAACCAGGATACTGCCCTTGCGGCAAAAATCCAACAGGCTCACATGGACAATATCAATAAAATGGCAACTGCCGGCAAATTGCTGGTAGCGGGTCCTTTTGAAAATGATGAAGAACTGCGTGGTATTTTAATTATGGATTGTAAAGACAGCCTGGAGGTAGTGTCGCTGGTGAACAAGGATGCTGCTGTAATAGCGGGCCGGCTGAATTTCGAGGTAAAGCCGTGGTGGACCGTAAAGAACTGTATTTTCAAGTAAAAGATCAGGGAGATGCCGGTACCTGGCGCCTGCTGCAAACCGCAGCTGCCAGGTACCGGTATTAAAAAGTTATTTACACGGTAGCTACAATCTTGTTGAGATACCCGGCCATTTCCACCTGGTATTGTTTTGCTATGCGACGGGCGTCTGTAGCAAAATCGTCTCCATTACCTGCATAAATGATAGCGCGACTGGCGTTTACCAGCAGTCCGCAATCCTTATTCATGGCTTGTGTGGAAATTTCCTCGAGGCTTCCGCCCTGAGCGCCCACACCTGGTACCAAGAAGAAATGGTCAGGTACCAGTTTACGGATATATCCCAGCTGTGAAGACTGGGTAGCCCCGATCACGAACATAAGGTTGTCCGGAGTGCCCCATTCCATGCCGGCTTTCAGCACTTTTTCAAAAAGGAACTCATCTCCGATCTGTTGCATCTGGAAATCCTGGCTGCCTTCATTGGAGGTTAATCCCAGCAGGATCGCCCATTTTTCAGAGAACTGGAGAAAAGGCGTTACACTGTCTTTACCCATGTAAGGCGCAACAGTCACTGAATCGAACTTATAGGTTTCGAAAAATGTTTTGGCGTACTGGGTGGAAGTATTGCCGATATCACCACGTTTGGCGTCTGCAATAGTAAATATCCCGTCCGGGATATACTCAATGGTCCGTTGTAAACTTTCCCAGCCGCGCATGCCCATACTTTCGTAAAAGGCCGTATTAATTTTATACGCCACACAAAGATCTTTGGTAGCGTCAATAATCGCCTTGTTAAAGGCAAACACCGGATCTGCATGAGAAAGCAGGTGTTTTGGAATCTTTTGAATGTCCGTATCCAGTCCTACACACAGGTAAGACTGCTTTTCCTTAATCAGATTCACCAATTCCTGTCGATTCATAGTCGGTTAATTTGGGGCGCAAAGTTAAGAAAAACTTAAGCATTGACGCTTCTTTAAACATATTATGATTACCTGTAATTGAAAAACAACGCTATTTATTCACTGTGGTAGTTGTGGTTTACCGACAATGTTGGATATTTTTTTAACGCGGAAGATTAAAATAAAGATATTCCTTTTTGGGATTACGACCATCAACAAAAATAAAATGTTTCCGTCTATTTTTGGGTTGACCGGCGGGCTTCCATTTCTGCAGCCACACGTAATGAATTTTCATCGCCCAATGCCCGCAGATGAGCGATTACGCTGAAATAATCCGCATCTTTTTTATTCTGGCTGAGCTTATAATTGGCATTTACCTCGCGGATGCTCATTTCAAATCCCACAATAGCTTTTACATTGTTGCTGAGTGTTTTATCATCAATATCGCTGATATGCACCGGGCAGGCAGATGCCGCCTCGTAGTGATCCACCAGCGCGCCCAGCGCCTGTACTACTTCTGCTTCTTCCTGGATACGGATGGTACCGTGAATATGCACGGCCATGTAATTCCAGGTAGGTATCTTTTCCTTTTCATACCACGAGGAAGAAATATACGCATGATGTCCTGAAAACACCGCCAGCGTTTCATTTTTCTCAAACCATTCCCACTGGGGATTGATCCGTGCGATATGTCCGTGTAAAACAAATTCTCCCGGTGTTTTTTCCACCAGGGTCATGGGAATATGCGTAGCATGCGGGGTTCCGGCATTATCTGTATTGATCAGCAATCCAAAACCATTCTCCCTGATAAAATTGGCAATAGCATCCCAGTTGGTTTCCCGGGTGAGTTTTGGTGTATACATACGGAGTTGTTAGAGAAAAAAATTACGGATCACAGATATTCCTATCTGTAATCCGTAACGGATGATTCTTTTATACAATAATTTCTACAATCCTGGTGGGAGCAACATTGGCGTTGCGCATAGCGATGCTGCGTGCAGCTGCACCGGCAACATCCAGGAAAGCCTTGCGGGTTATTTTATCGTCGCCGGCCATAGCGGGCACACCGGCATCACCGCCTTCGCGGATGCTTTGTACCAGCGGAATCTGGCCAAGGAACGGAATATCCATTTCTTCTGCCAGTTGTTTTCCACCTTCTTTTCCAAAAATGTAATATTTATTTTCCGGCAGTTCAGCAGGGGTGAAATAGGCCATATTTTCCACTAATCCGAGAATTGGCACATTAATCTGCTGTCCCATGAACATGGAAATGCCTTTTTTGGCATCTGCCAGGGCTACATCCTGCGGCGTGGTTACAATCACAGCGCCGGTAACAGGCACCGTTTGTACCAGGGTGAGGTGAATATCACCGGTGCCGGGCGGCATATCGATAATGAGGTAATCCAGTTCATCCCAGTATACATCCGTAATAAATTGCTTCAAAGCACTGCTGGCCATAGGTCCGCGCCATACCACCGCCTGTCTTTCATCTATCAGCAAACCGATGGACATCACCTTGATACCAAACTTTTCAATCGGCTGGATCATGCCTTTGCCATCTACATTCACCATCAGGGGCCTTTCGCCGCGTAATCCGAACATAATGGGAACGGAAGGACCATAAATATCCGCATCCATCAGCCCTACTTTGGCGCCATCACGGCCCAAAGCCAGCGCCAGGTTGGCTGCCACAGTGGATTTACCCACTCCTCCCTTTCCGGAGGCCACCACAATGATATTTTTTACATTAGACAGGACACCCTGCCCGTTTGCTCTTTTGGTATTTACATTGGCCGTCATGACAACTTCCACTTCCGCATCCTTGCTTACCAGCATGTGAATAGCGTTCACACAGGCATTGCGGATGAGGTCCTTCAACGGACAGGCCGGCGTGGTAAGAATGACCGTAAATTTCACTTTATTGCCATCAATCTCTATATCTTTTACCATGTTCAGCGTAACGAGATCCTTGCCCAGATCCGGCTCTTCTACGTTGCTCAGGGCCTTTAAAACCTGCTCTTTCGTGATCATAAATTGTTGTTAATTTTGAATCCAGACAGCAAAGTTAACCCAATTGGGATTTAATTTACAATTTCTCTGAGCAGGTGATCAACTGCATGGAAACACGTAATTAAATTTTTATATCTTAGGGCCGGCATGCATCAGAAAAGATCCTACATACTGTCACTCATAATTGTTTTCGTTTTATCTCCTTTCCTTTTGAAAGCTCAGATCGCGGAATTCAGAGACAGCGTTATACAAATTTCGGGTATTACCATGACGGCAGACAGCCTGCGGGCCATCCCCGCGGTGAGCATCCTGGTAAAGGGGCAAAACAGGGGAACTATCTCCAACAGATCCGGTATATTCTCTATCGTTGTATTCAAAGGCGATACCCTGTCGTTCAGTGCAGTGGGTTTCAAGCATAAAAATTACCGCATACCTCCGGATATCAAAGGCAATAGCTTTTCCCTGATACAGCTGATGGTGGAAGATACCACCTATCTCCCTGTAACTATTATCAAACCTTATCTTTCCAGGGAAGAATTTGAAAGGGCCTTTGCCAATATGGACATTCCCGATGATGCCTATGAGGTAGCACGAAAAAATACCAGTAATGCCAGGCTTCGCGCCATGGCCCGTTATACACCTATGGACGGCACGGAAGGCACCAGTCAATACCTCAAAAAACAGGCACAGAGCCTTTATTATGCCGGTCAGCCACCTCCGCAAAATATCTTTAATCCACTGGCATGGGCCCAGTTTATCCAGGCCTGGAAACAGGGCGACTTTAAAAGGAAAGACGATAGTTATGGCAGTTACTAACTGTAACGCGTAATACCTTAAATTAGCGCCTTATTCAATTCCGACAAATCACTACACCATGCAAAAAATTGCGGTTATCGGCGCTGGTACTATGGGAAATGGTATTGCGCATGTATTTGCCCAACACGGCTACGCCGTAAACCTGATAGATGTTTCGGCCCCCGCACTGGATAAGGCGCTGCAAACCATTACCAAAAACCTGGACCGCCAGGTGGCAAAAGGCACTATTACCGAAGCCGTAAAAACGGATACCCTCCGTAATATTTCCCTGCAAACCGACCTGGCAACCGGCGTAAAAGAAGTATCCCTGGTAGTGGAAGCCGCCACAGAAAATATTGCACTTAAACTGAAAATCTTCCAGGACCTCGACCTCCATGCTCCTGCTGACGCCATTCTCGCTACCAACACCTCTTCTATCTCTATTACAAAAATTGCGGCAGTTACCAAACGCCCGGCAAAAGTAATAGGCATGCACTTCATGAATCCCGTACCGGTGATGAAACTGGTAGAAATCATCAATGGCTATGCAACTGATAAAGAAGTAACCAACACGATCGTGGCACTTTCCGAAAAACTGGAAAAAGTTCCCTGCGTAGTAAATGATTATCCCGGCTTTATCGCCAACCGCATCCTGATGCCCATGATCAACGAAGCTATCTGCTCCCTCTTTGAAGGTGTAGCCGGTGTAGCGGAAATTGATACGGTCATGAAACTGGGCATGGCGCATCCGATGGGACCACTGCAGCTGGCCGACTTCATCGGGCTGGATGTTTGCCTCTCTATCCTGCAGGTGCTGCATGACGGCTTTGGCAATCCTAAATATGCACCCTGCCCGCTGCTGGTGAACATGGTGACAGCGGGTTATCTTGGTGTTAAAAGCGGTGAAGGATTTTATAAATATACGCCCGGTAGTAAAGACCTTGTTGTAAGCGGGCGGTTTTAATAAGAAGGCCTTTAGCGATTGACTTTGTCAATTGCTAAAGGCCTTGTATAATGAGATTATATAAAAGGTCGAAATTTGTCAGCTATCATACTACATGCTACAGAGAATAAATGTAACATAACTCCCAAATGCTGTCTTTAGTAGCCTTCAGTCCAAATTTATCAAAGAATGCTTTCATCTCACCTTCCAGATTTGAAAACTCTTTTTCAATCACTGCTTCACATTTCGTTTTGCTCTTCAGCACTTTTACATCATTGTTTGTTACGGCTAAAATCTTCCTGAAAAAAGGTAACAGGTAAGCGGTATATACCTCATGTCTTCTGTTATTGACAGACGGATCTGCCAACTCTTTTTTTGAGGTAGCCAATAATGACGTTAAAGCTCCTTCTTCAATCAGGCGGATGATCTTCTTTTCACAATTCCGGAAAAAATTCTCATCAAGGACTTGGGTGTAGCCAATATCCACCTTAATGTGAGCCGAAAGGCTACTAAGCCCATCATCAGGCCTGTCAATAGGTCCAACCCATAAAGTGGTTTGCAGGGAACCATCCTCCTTATACACCCTGGCGATGACATAACAATAGAAAATATCTTCGATATGTTTACTCAATGCCACCAAATGGGAATACCATAATTTCTTCGGCTGTTTAAAATCAAATTGCTTAATCAGATCTTCAAATTCATTGACTACGCTAAAAAACTCAGACATACTATATCTCTTATTTTAGTGGTGACCAGGGTATGTTTTACCATGTGTACGCGTTATGCCGGCATCATCCATTTTCTTCAGTAAAGCCTTCATTTCTGTCGCTACACCTGGATCATGATCAAAATGCCAGTGCGGATCTGCTCTTCCGGCAACTTTGTTAGCAATATCTTTATCTATCTGTTTATCCATCCTGGCTAAAGATTCTTTTGATCTCGGGCCTTTGGAGAAGTTATCAGATTTGAACTCAATATCTTTGCCGTCGTAATATTTATCGTAGTTACGACCGCTTATAGACCGTCCCTTATTACCTGTTCCAAATATCTCATCGGCACGTTTATCATGCCATTGTTTGGCCCAGTTGAGCCAGCCCCTGCCTGATCCCGCTCCTGCACCACCAGCCAATCCATACACGTCTACCCAGCTATTCGGATCATGCACATAGCTGTAAAATTTCATACCTCCCAGCAATCCAATTGGATCCTGGGAAATATACATGCCGCTTCCGGAGTCGTAGTACCGGAACCTGTTATAACTTAACCCTGTTTCGGCGTCTTCATATTGTCCCTGATAAAGATAATTACAAAATGTTTTATCACCATGCAGGCGTCTCACTTTTCCGTAGCAATCAAGTTCGCGCTCCCAAACTTTATTTCCTGATGTATCAAATGCGTGCACCGGCGTACCAAGGTGATCTGCAACAATACTGTAAGATCCTGCTGCGGTGAGCTTCGCGCAGGGTACCAGGGAACTTTCTTCAAATACCCAGGTTACCAGGTTGTCTACCGGCTCCTGTTCAATCTGCAACGCCCCATCGGCTACTGCTTCCAGGTGTGGTGGATAATCACCCGTATACTGCCATTCATGCAATGGCACATTGCCATCCCATAACCAGCGGGTTACCTCCTGCTTCCGTTTATTTACCTTCGCAATACGCCTTCCCAGCGGATCATAACTGAATACAATTTCTCCTCCTGCCGGTGTGATCACTTTCCACAGCCATCCGTTTGCTTTCCACTCATATACCCAGCCGGTACGGCTTCCCTTCAACACTATTTTGTTTGCTCTGGCCCATGCCTGCTTATCTTCCGCTACCTGGTGGTTGTGACGGAATTCCTTGCAGATAAGATTTCCTTCTCCATCATAGTAATAGAAGTAATCCGGGCATTCCAGTAAGCGTCCGCCTTTGCCATACACGCGATCAGTTCGTGCAGGTGTTCTGAAAAGATGCCCCAGCTTATCGGGTATGCGATAAACGGTATCGACTGCGTTACTGTTTGACTGACCGTAGGAAGCACTTACCAGGTTATCAAATTCATCGTAGGAAAACTGCGCCTGCGCACCACTCAGTTCATTCACCATCCGCCGCAGCTTTGTATTTTTTCCCCATTCATAACGAATACGGCTCTGTTCTGCCTTATGAACCCCGATAGATTGCCTCACCACCTTTCCCTGCTTATCACGCTGTGTTTGCACGGTTACTCCACCGGATAACATCCGCAATACTTCCAATCCACTTTCATTATGTTTCCACTGCGCCTGCCAGGAATTATCGGTTCCATCAGTTGCCTGCATTCCATCTACATATCCTGCGGCATGGTGTTCCAGGTGAATAGCCGCGCCCAACGTACTTCCTACAAAAACCGGTTCTCCCCATTCATTATATTCGCGGGTTACTGCGTAAGCGCCTTGTATTTCACCGATAGTGTGCCCATACGCATCGCGTTGAATGGTAACTACGCCGTCTTCATTGAAGGCGCCTGTCAGCTGCCCGTCTTTGTTATATCCATATGCCGTTACGCTGCCGTCACTGTACTCCTCCCGCACCAGTAAACCGGTACCATCATATTCGCAGGCAGTCCAGCGATTGTCTGGCCGGAATATCTTTTTCACACGGCCTGCGGCATCCCGCTCGTAGTGGTAATGCACACCATCGAAGCCCCATTCATTAATGATATTCCCGTTTGCATCCGGCTCCTGCCGGTACAGCTCTCCACCTTCATTGGCAATACTGCGTAACTGCAACTCCTTGTCATAATTAAACCGGACATTTACGCCATGCTGACTTCTTCCCGTTAACACGCCCAGTGGTCCATAAGTAAAACTTACTTCCCGATGGCCGTCTCCTGCCTTTATCATGTTGTCAGCGGCGTCGTAGCTAAACAGATGAATACTGCCATCGGCTTCTTCCACGCGAATAACATTACCGGCAACATCATACTCATATGCGTACCAGTAACCCGTTTCAGTGGTTTCTTTTATCAACTGCCCCAATTCATCATACTTCCAGTGGCGTTGTGCATTTTCAGGTGACGTAATTTTGCTGAGGTTATGTTGCTCATCATATTCCAGCTCAAAGGTGCGGCCATTTTTATAGGTTACATGGGTAAGATAAGGGCCTGTATACCTGTATTTCGTTACCACTCCCTCCATGTTCTTTTTCCTCACTATCAGCCCTTCGTCGTTGAACATCCATTCCATTCGTTTGCCACCGGGCGTTTTAAGCCCTGTTAAGCGCTGCTCTTCATCAAAATAAAACAAGGTGGATTCCCCGTTACCATTGGTTTCTTTCACTTTATTTCCAAAGGCGTCGTATTCGTATTTCTCAGTGTTGCCGGCAGGATCTACCACTACTTCCAGTTCATCATACCTGTTGTAATGCTGCAGGGTAACACCGCCATTGCCATCAATGAATTTATAAATAAGCTGACGTTCGTCGTAATAGTAAGTTGTCGTGTGCCCGAGACCGTTAGTAACAATGGTTTTCCCTTTTTCATATCGTGCATGGTATTCCAATACGCCTTCATCTCCCCACGTATGCACACAGCGTGCATCATCTCCCTTACCTTCATATTCCCAGTAAAAATTCATTCCGCTCTGGTTCGTTAGCCGCACCAATAAGTGTCCTTTATAAAAAAAGTATTTGTTGACATCCCGCGCATTGGTAGTGCTGCTAAGATTACCGCCTTCATCAAAGGAATAACGTACCAGGTGAATAACTTCTGCTCCTTTGTGGGTGTAAATATCTTCAATGCGGCCATGGTCATCGGTGGTTACCTGTAACAGCCGGTTGCTGCTATCCACGATCCGTTGCAGATAGCCTTGCCCGTTATACCGGAACTGGATATGGAACCCGGCGGGGTTGCGGATTTCAGATAACATACAACTGCCATCGGGCCCGGGCCGGGCGTTGAAGCGATATTGAAGTTGTTCTTTATCTTCCAGGTAATAGCCGCTGCTGTCACGGCGCCACCATAACTGCTCTCCCCTGTTGAAATAGCTGCTGTTTGGCGGTATTGCCGGCATCACGGTTTCGCGGCCGTCTGCCAGGCGGATGCTGAAGTAACCGTTACGCAGGTCATACAGGCTGAGATTGTAGCTATGGTGCCAGTTGTACCCTAAAGGCCCCCGCACTTCTGCGTCGCTGTAATACGTGCGTTCCCATACCAGTGGGATAGGTCCGGGCAATTCAAAATCTATATTGTTGGAAACCACCCTGCCGGTTACGGCATCCACTGGTTCCCCAAATCTTTTACATTTAAAGTCCTGCAGCATACCAGCCAGTTTGGGAAACCGGCTTTCCATTTTATTGACGGTTTTCTGCAAAGCCGCGCCTGCTGCTTTGGACATTCCTTTCAGGCCCAGCTTAAACATCAGCTGAAACAGGTCGATGGTCGGCGGACCGCCTACCAATACCGGTTTTCCGGAGGATGTCATGATCAGCAACATGGACGTGGGCGCCATCAGCGCCATAGCCGTACTTTTTTTATTCAGCCTTGGCGGCGAAGGAAGTCCTACCAGGTTACACGACAATGCCGGATGGAACTGCGTAGAAAAAGGGCCGCCATCTGCCAGCACAGTAGAACTACCCATCCACATTTCAGAAGCCGCTTTGGGCTTCACGATCGGGAAGGGCAAATGTGCAATGATGGCGGGTAAATGCAGGATAGGTGTACCTGCATTGGCTACCCATTGGTTATGAACTTTTACGGAAGGGCTGAGCGCATGCACCAGCATTTGTGCGGTGGCTGCCAGCGAGAATGGTTCCGGTGCGGGTTCTTTCCCTTCCTCCACCGGTGGTGGTGGCGGCGGTAGTGGCACTACACTGGCAATAGCAGCCATAATAGCGCCTATGATATCGAACACCATACCGATGTGCGGCACCGGCAATAACGGCGAAGGAGGAAATACGGAATCGTGAAAGTCGATGCCTATGCCGAGGTCAAAATATTTTGCAGCGGGCATTCCCGGGAAAGCAGGTAAGATACTGGCCATTCCTTTCTGGATATGGTCCAGTGAGTTTTTCTTTTCTGCAAATAATGCCCCAAAGCCTTTGTTTTCTACAGCCATGATATGATTACTTTACTCCCTCTTGGGATAGGATCTTAGTTAAACTCAAACAAGGTTGATTTACGTCTTACAGTGGCTTTATCCATACCGTCTGCCTGTAACAATGTATGCCAGTCGTCGCCCAATAATTCCAGTAAGTTGCTTTCCAGTATTGCCAGATCTTCCGGCCCGCGGATCTTTTCACAGAGGTGTACTGCCATTGCTGCGGCATGCAGGAAAGTGGATTGCCTTCTTACTTCCCGTTCCAGGTAGCTGCCGCCGGTCATTGACAACAACAGGTTTTCAAAAGCCGTATTCATTTGCCCCAGTTCATAATGCAGGTGACCGCAAAGCCGGTATCCTTCCATGATCATAAAAGCATCGCCTTTATTCACGGCTTCCAGCGCCAGCGCTTCATAGAGTGCAATGGCCTGTTTTCGTTTCTTCTTGCCGGCCAATATAGCGGCGCGGATCATCACACAGGATTTCCAGGTGGGATACCCTGCGGGATCATTCCTGTCCATCAGCTGCCTCGACAACCGGATGGCTTTATCAGCGTAGCCTGCGCTCTTATCGGATTCACGCGCCATGAAATAAGCCTGTGCGGCTATCATCATACCAGCTACTTCATGAGGCTCGCCCCCCATTTTTTTGCTCAGTGAAAGCAGCACCGATATTTCCTGGTCCAGCGTGGGTGAATCGGGTTGTGTGGTACAATCCATCACTTTACGGATCTGTTTACGGAAACGTGCATCTACACTGATGGTGTCGGAATTGCCACCGCCTTTATCCATTTCATGGTTAATAGCGGCCACCATTTGCAGTGATGGCTGTAATATCTTTACCTGGTGGGCAAATGTTCTCGGTATGGTTATACGGGAATTAGCCGCTATATCTATCGTAACAAGCCGGATACCGTCCGGCAGTCCTTTTTTCAGTACATCGGCATACCAGGCGCCCGCATCGGGCTGCTCGGGTCTTAAGGGAGGGAAATAAATACAGCACCCGGTTTCTTCCAGTCCGCGCACACAGCCCATAAAACGTCGCAGTTCTTTCCAGATGCTTTGTACTGTTGGTGCGAGGTGGCGGTCGGGCTGATAATCTGTTTTCAGCAGCCCGTCTTTTTTCAGTGCACTGTAAACATCATATTCTTCGCGGGGTACGGGTTCAAACCATTCCAGGAATTCATTCCACAGCGACTGTTCATATGCCTCGTGATCTTCCTGGTAAGGGGAATCGAATCTGAAAAATATCTCTTTAAAAACACCAATGGCGGTACGTTCGGTTTCCAGGAATTTATCGATAATTTCCACATCCGCATACTGTATCAGCCAGATAGCCAGTTTCCATTGGTGATCACGGTCGGCGGCAGCCCATGTTTCCCTTACTTTATAAAACTCCTGCCCGATAGTTGGTGAGGTTGTCATAAGTGAGCTTTAAGGATCAGGAATTTATTTTCACCAGCCCGCCGGAAACTACTACGTCGCCATGCCCGGTCACGGTAACATCTTTTGTACCATTTACCGAAACGGAGGCGCCGGTAACGTTGGCATTTTTGCTTCCGGACGCCAGCAGGTCTTTCGATAACAAGGTGAGTGACTCTCCTCCTTTCACGATCGCGTCTTTACTGTTTACGGTTACCGTTTCGGTGCCTTCCAGGTAGATTCCTTTCTTGGCTGTGATAGAGCCCTGCTCGGAGGCTGCGATGCTGAATTTCTCTGAGGTTATTTCAACTTCTTTGGAAGATATGGACATTTTTGTTTTGGAGAAGAGAGACATTTTATCTGTGCCATCAATGAAGATGGTGTTACCGGCTTTATCTGAAACGGTAACGCTGCCATCGGCATCATTCAGCAAAATGGAGATGCCGGTGCGGGTACGGATGGCTTTCATGTCGTTGTTGGCAGTACCAAATCCCGACTTACCTTCCCCGTTATAAGTGGTTCCCAGCACGAAGGGAAGTTCGGGGTTCCCTCCTTCAAAATCCACTACCACTTCTTCCCCTTTTTCCGGTACCATGTACATGCCTTTGCTGCCACCGGCGTGCGGGCCAACCACCCTCATCCAGGGGGTCATGCCTTGTTGCTGCCATTTGAAACGGGCCCTTACCCTTCCCAGGTCTTTCGGATCATGATTGTCCACTACGATGGCGCTCTGCGCCTCACAGAAAGGCATATTTTCCAGGTTCACCGGCGGAGCGGCCGCATCTGCAGGGATACCTTCAAACTCGTTGTAATAGTCGCCGTTGCCGGTTACGTGATGGGTGAGGCCCCAGATCATGAATTTCCCATGATCATCTTTTGCATATACGTTCTCCTGGATAGAGATATGATCTCCTACGCGGAGCGCAGTATGCCTGCTGCTGCCTTTCAGTTGCACCATAGCGGCCATACGTCCTTTTTTCTGCCGGGTTACCAGCGTATCCAGTTCTGCTTTGGCATTGCTGGTAAAGGCGTGGGTCATTTTATAGGTGGATGTATTGCTGTATAATTTTTCGCTTAGTCCCTGTACATGCGAGGTATAGTCATTGACTTTCCCGGCGGGCTGTGCCACCGTGGTATTTTCCACTACTTTATTGTTCCGGTAGTCAAATCCGTTCAACTGCTGATTGTTGGGTTGCACCTTCATTTCGAGGTCGAAGCTCATGAGGTCAACCAGGTGAACCAACGATACTTCGCGGGGTTGGTATTTCCCAAAAACCAATTGTTGCCCGTTATAAAAAAACCATTCCCCGAACCGCTCGGAGAGCCGGTGGAGGAAATCAAATGATGTTTCTTTGTATTGCACTATATACTTCAGCGGCGATGTGGTATTGGGGTCTACCATCGGGCGTGCCACATATGGGCCGCAGGCTTTCAGCGTTGTGTTTACAATAGCGCCCAGGTCCTGGTTTTCAAAGGTCTGTACATGCAGGTCGTTACTCAGCAGAATAGTGGGGCTGTATCCGCGGATCACGCAAAAGCCGTGGGTGCCGTCACTTTCTTTGCCCGAGCTCACAGACATCACAATACCATTGAAAATAAGCGGTTCATACGTTTGTAATTGTTCAAAGGCCTGTATGGTAATGCTCACTTCTTTTCCCAGAAATGCTTTGGTAGCCGACACTATACCGGGGCCCAGTTCCTGCAGCCAGTCGTAGCCTATTTTTAGCTCAAAATGATGATGTCCCTGTAACTGTTGTTCCAGGCGCAGGGAATGAAATTGTTTAAACTGTTTGTCAGCAATAGATACGGTTGTTATGGTATGTAACATATACAGGGGGGCTTTTAAATTAATATGGTCCTATATCTGATCTGAAAAAGCTGGATGGGTGCTGCTGTATAAGCAACTCTCATCTCAAAAAATACCTGAAAAACGGGTTAAGGAAATCCTAGTTAACAAAATTAAATTTAAGGAAATTTATATTACAACCCCCTCATTTTATGGAAATGGGGAAAATATTTTCGGGGTCATTTTTGGGGGAAGATGATCCTGAAGTACGGATTCCTATCTACATGTTGTAACATCCGCCTGCTTACCAGGATCATCCATTCTTCTTATTAATTTTTTTGTGGTTGCACCTGCAACCCGTAAATATCTTTTAAGCGCAGCAGACAAAGTTCTTCGCCTGATTTCGGAACGCCTATCACCATTTCGCAGAACAACTGAAGTTCCTGTGAGATAACGGTGCAGTTATTTTGCTTTACCACCATCATCACGTCGTTCATGATGGTATAGTCGAAGCTGAGGTGGTATTTTGCTTCTATGTTTTTCTGGATCACGGGGATCAGTTGCAGCACCATAGCGGCGCTCATCTTATAAGCGTTGATAAGCCCCGGTACACCGAGCAGGCTGCCGCCGAAATAACGCACTACTACAATGAGCACATCCGTAATCTGTTTACTGTCTATTTGCCCCAGGATGGGCTTGCCTGCTGAGCCGGAAGGCTCTCCATCGTCGCTGGCGCGGAACTGGAGCCCCGCGGTGCCAAGGCGGTAAGCATAACAGTGATGGGTGGCCTTTGGGTGTTCTTTTTTCACCTCTGCAAGGCATTCTTTTACTTCCTCCGGCGATTTAACAGGAAATGCGTATGCGAGAAATTTGCTGCCCCTGTCTTTGAACTCTGCGACTGCTGTTTTATCAATTGTAAAATAAACCTCCATCAAAATAATTTAATACGCGCTTAAAGCTGCGCGGGATGATAAAAATCGATACGATCGCCCGCTACCTGCAGGGTATGTGTGAGCAATGCGTTGGTGAGTACCGGCGCTACCAGTCCTTCCGGTAGTGTACCCGTACCGGTTATAACACGCGCCTCATCCCACAAACCGGCCGCAATGAATTGCTGCAGCACCGCCTGGCCGCCTTCCACCAGGATGCTCTGGATCTGCCGCCTGTGTAATTGCTGCATCAGTTGCGGCAACAGGGCAGTATTGAAATCCAGTGGCAGGGTTTCGGTAAGACCGTGGGTTTCCGCCGATGCGGCAGTGATAAAGATGGTAGGAATGCTGCCATCCCACACATGATGGGACCGCGGCACTTTCAGATCCCGGTCAATGATCAGGCGTACCGGGTCTTTACCGGTCCACAGCCGGTTGTTGAGCCGGGGGTTATCATTTATGGCAGTGCGGGTACCTGCCAGGATGCCCATTTCTTCGCTACGCCATTTATGCACCAGGCGGTCGCTGTATTGATTGGATATCCGCACGGGCGCCCCGCCTGCGCCGGCGATCAGGCCATTGCTGGTTTGCGCCCACTTCAGTACAATATAAGGCCGTTGTTGTTCATGAAAAGTAAAAAAGCGGCGGTTGATTTGCCGGCAGGCTGCTTCCAGCACGCCTGTTTGCACCTGTACACCGGCTTTCTCCAGTTTTTCAATACCCTTTCCGGCTACTGCTGAAAAGGTATCCACGCAGCCAATCACCACCTGCCGGATGCCCTGTGATACGATAAGATCTGCGCAGGGCGGCGTTTTACCGTGATGCGCGCAGGGTTCCAGACTTACATACATGGTAGCCAGCGGAATGAGCGAACGTTCTTCCGGGGCCACGCTGTTCACACAGTTCACTTCCGCGTGGGCCTGCCCGTACTGCCGGTGATAGCCCTCCCCGATGATACGCCCCTGGTGTACCAGCACGGCGCCCACCATTGGATTAGGCGCTACCTGACCGGCTCCCATAGCAGCCAGTTCAAGGCAACGCTGCATATAAAATTCATTGAACGTGCTATTCATAATCACCGCGCGAAGTAATATTTTTGCAAAAGTATCGTTTTTAACGAATGGAAAATGCCGCTCCCCCAGGTTTGCACTTTTCCTGTCACATGCCTTAAACTGATTATATTGACTATACAAACGGCCTTTACCTATATTACAGGCGCCATCAGTGAACTATATGATGAGCGGGAAGCCGCCAACATCGCACATATCATAATGGAATATCTAACGGGTATGAGTAAACTGGACAGGATTGTCCACAAAACAAAAATCCTTTCCCCCGATCAGAAGCAACGTCTCCAGGCAGCCATAGAAGCGCTGCAACGCCATGAACCGGTACAATATATCACTGGCACCAGCTGGTTTTACGGCATGGAACTCATAGTTAATAAAAATGTACTTATTCCCCGCCCCGAAACAGAAGAACTGGTAGAATGGATGGTGCAGGACGCGGCACACCGCCACCGGCTTCACTTGCTGGACGTAGGCACCGGCAGCGGATGTATTCCGCTGGCACTGAAAAAATCACTGCCGGATGCGCAGGTATCTGCCATTGATGTAAGTGAAGGCGCGCTGGAAGTGGCGCGCAGCAATGCAGCACGCCAACGGCTGGAAGTGGAGTTCCTGCACCTTGATGCGTTGAACCCTGAACAGATGGCCGGTTTACCGGAGTTTGACATGATTGTGAGCAATCCCCCGTATATCACGCAGAGTGAGCAAACCTCCATGCAACAGTTGGTTTGGGGCTTCGAGCCATCACTGGCCCTGTTTGTTCCCGATAATGATGCCCTGCTGTTTTATCGACATATCTCCGAAATGGCACATTCCAGGCTGGTTCCCGGCGGCGCCCTCTATTTTGAAATCAACGAGGCGCTGGGAAAAGAAGTAGTGGCACTGATGGAAAGTATCGGGTTTACCGCAGTAACGCTGAAACAGGATATGTTCGGGAAAGACAGGATGGTAAAAGGAAAGAAGGCATAAAATAAAAAAGACCTGGTGGTATCGCACCACCAGGTCTGCTATACATTAAAGGCATTATTACTTATGAGCGGTGGCCAGTACTACTTTGGCTCCCATCTCCCTGGCCACTTCCATCACGCTCACTACATCTTCCACCGGTACAGATTTTTCCGCATTGATAACAATGGTGGGATCAATCTTTTCATTGCCGATAGAAGGCGCCAGCGCCTGTTTCAGGTGATCAAAGGTTACTTTATTGGTGCCTACAAAAAACTCGCGTTTATCGTTAATACTCACTACTACCGTTTGTTTCGACTTGGTATTGCTCTTTGCTTTTGGCAGCAGCAGTTTGATCACATTCGGATTAGCCAGGGTGGAAACAATAAGGAAGAACAACAACAGAATGAACAGGATGTCATTCAGTGCTGAGTTGTGCATTTCCACCTGTCTCTTATTTCGTCTGCGTAAATTCATGAGGGTGGTTTTAGCGGGTTGGTTCCTGCAAAATATCGATGAATTCAGCAGAAGCGCCTTCCATCTTGTTTACTACCTTGTCTATCTGGGCGTTCAGGTAACTGTAGCCGATAAAGGCCACGATACCGATAATTAAACCGGAAGCGGAAGTAATCATTTTTACATAGATACCGCCGGCAATGGTGCCCAGTGTGATATCAGAGGTGATGGAGATATTAAAAAAGGTTTGGATCATCCCTGCAATCGTACCGAGGAAGCCGAACATAGGGGCAATGCCTGCAATGATAGACAGGATCACCAGGTTCTTTTCCATCCGGTAAATTTCCAGCTTACCCACATTCTCCATGGATTTTTCAATATTCTCAATAGGCTTGCCTATGCGCTGAATCCCTTTCTCGATCATACGGGCGATTGGTCCGTAGGTATTTTTTGCCAGCGATCTGGCAGATTGCATGTTACCCGTGGTGATCTGATCACGGATCATGGGCATAAAGTTATCAGGCAACCGGCCGGCTTTACTGATGGTGATGGCCCTTTCCACGAATACATATACCGCTATCAGCGAAAGTATTCCCAGGGGGATCATCAGCACACCGCCTTTCATCAGCATATCTATCAGATGGATTTCCGGCGCCGGGGCTCCGGCAGCACCAGCTGCCAGGGCTGCTGAATCAGCCGGAAGAGACGATAAAGAATCCTGTAATAATGTAATAAAACCTAACAACATGAACTATATTTTAACGGGTGCATAAGTAGAACACTACTATAAACGGTTAAAGTAATAAAATATTTGCGAATGTGCGCGGCAATATTTTACGCCTTCTCTTCCCAAACCTGTGCCAGATACACAATTGTTTGCACGGCTTTCTGCATATCCTGTATGCTCACGTATTCATGTTTGCTGTGAAGCGCCATTTCACCGGTAAAAATATTGGGGCACGGCAGGCCCATAAACGACAGGCGGGAACCGTCGGTACCACCGCGGATGCTCATTCTCAGGGGCTGTACACCTGCACGGCGAATGGCTTCTGCCGCATTGGCCGTTACCTCGGGGTGATTTACCAGCACCTCTTTCATATTGCGGTATTGTTCTGTTACTTTCAGCGTGGCCTTTGCGCCATGGTGCTTTGCCAGCACCTTATCCATGATCCGGCGCAGGAAAGTTTCATGTGCTTCAAGGTGGTCAGTTTCAAAATCACGTATAATAAAATCGATCTCCGTTTTTTCCACAGTGCCCTGTATGCGAACCGGGTGAATAAAGCCCTCCCGGTCGTCGGTGGTTTCAGGGGAAAGACCGTCTTTCGGTAACGCATCTACGATTTCACCGGCTATTTTGATCGCGCTTACCAGTTTATCTTTTGCAGCACCCGGGTGGGCGCTGATGCCATACACTGTGATCCTGGCGCCGTCAGCCGAAAAGTTTTCATCTTCCAGGGAACCCAGTTCACCGCCGTCCATGGTATAACCAAAATCTGCGGCCAGCTTCTTCATATCCACTTTTTCCACACCGCGGCCCACTTCCTCATCCGGAGTAAACAGGATGCGGATAGCGCCATGCTTCACTTCCGGATGCGTCATCAGGAAGTTGGCGGCATCCATGATTTCGGCCACGCCGGCCTTATCGTCTGCTCCCAGGAGCGTGGTGCCACTGGCTGTAATAATATCGTCGCCTTTTTTGCTGGCCAGGTAAGGATGTTCTTTTGCACTGATCACCACTGTTTCATCGTCGGGCAACACAATATCGCCGCCATTATACTGGCGATGCACAATTGGCTTCACGCCGGTGCCGCTGCTGTCTGAAGAAGTATCCACATGTGAACAAAAGCAGATCACCGGCACTTTTTTGTCGGTGTTGGCCGGAATGGTGGCGTATACATAACCATGTTCGTCCAGTGCTGCATCGGTAATACCCATTTCCTGTAATTCCTTTACCAGCAACCGGGAAAGATCCTTCTGTTTTTCCGTGGTAGGAAAAGTGTTGCTCATCGGGTCCGACTGTGTATCTATCTGTGCGTAACGCATGAAGCGTTTATCTACTGTATATGAGTAATTTGTAAACATATTGCAAACGTAAGGAAAATCATCTTCACACTCCTGCCGTAGATTATTCTGTTTTACCATCTCTCACAATATCATCAACAGTAAATTATTCTTCAAAATGCTACTTTTTTAAGACAAAAAACCAAAATTAACCGGAATGATCGAACAAACACCTAATAATAATAGGTTTGTATAGAATAAAATACATCCTATATATGCTAACCAACATTCCAGGCTATCCGAGAATAGGTAGCCAGCGTGAGCTGAAAAAAGCCTGCGAAAATTACTGGGCCGGAAAAATTTCACTGGAGCGTCTTGAGCTAACGTCAAGGCAGCTACGAAAAGAAAACTGGAGCGGGTTACAGCAAGCCGGTATTGACCTGATCCCTTCCAACGATTTCTCCTGGTACGACCAGGTACTGGATATGTGCATGACCCTGGGCGTAATTCCTTCGCGCTTTAAAGCTTTGCAGCAAACATTTGCCAACCCGGGCTGCCCGGAGCTGTATTTCGCGATGGCAAGGGGTTACCAGAAAAATAACTTCGATATCACCGCCCTGGAAATGACCAAATGGTTTGATACCAACTACCATTACCTGGTCCCTGAATTTGAATCCGCTCAGCAATATACCCTTCACCAGCCCAAGTGTGTGGAAGAATTCAAAGAGGCGCTTAGTCATGGTATCACCACCAAACCTGTACTCATCGGGCCTGTTACCTTTCTCTTATGTGGAAAAATTAAGGGAGATGACCTTACGCACGCGCAGCTGCTGGAAAAACTGCTGCCCGTTTATATTGAATTGCTAAGATCTCTTCAACAGGCCGGCGCTACATGGATCCAGCTGGATGAGCCTTTCCTGGTGACCGACCTGGACCCCGCCACCAGAGACCTTTACCAGGCCGCATATACCGCTATCAGCCAGGCATTACCTGCGCTCAAAGTACTGCTCACCACCTATTTTGGGACGCTGGAAGACAATACCACCCTGGCTTTGCAGCTGCCGGTGCAGGCGGTGCATATCGACCTGGTAAGGGCTCCGGAGCAGCTGGACACCGTACTGGCGGCCCTGCCTGCAGATAAAATGTTGTCACTCGGTGTAGTGGACGGACGCAATATCTGGAAAAATGATTATGCCGCTTCCATTGCGCTGATTGAAAAAGCAATAGGGCAAATCGGCGAAGAACGGGTACTGCTGGGTACTTCCTGCTCCCTCCTGCATGTCCCCTATAACCTGGAAGATGAAACCGCATTAGACCCCGGAATAAAACAGTGGATGGCTTTTGCCAAACAGAAAGTAGCCGAGGTAATAGCGCTGAAACACATTATAGCCGGCGATACTTCCCTGCTTGTGGATAATGAAGCGGTGATGAACAGCCGCAAAACTTCCTCCCGGATACACCGGCCGGAAGTGAAAGCCAGGCTGGAAAGTATTACCACAGCGGATACACAGCGGCACAGCATCTTCCCGCACCGCCAGAAATTACAGCAATCGGTATTACAACTTCCCCTGTTTCCCACCACTACGATCGGCTCTTTCCCGCAAACCACGGAAATAAGGCAACTCCGCGCTGATCTTAAAAAAGGGATCATCACACCGGAAACTTACAACGCCGATATCCGCCATGCCATTACGGAAACCATTTACCGCCAGGAAAGCCTCGGACTGGATGTGCTGGTGCATGGCGAGTTTGAGCGGAATGATATGGTGGAATATTTTGGCGAGCAGCTGGACGGATTTGTATTTACCCAAAATGGTTGGGTACAGAGTTACGGTACACGGTGTGTAAAACCACCGGTTATTTTTGGAGACGTACAACGGCCGGAACCCATGACCATTGCCTGGAGCCGTTTTGCGCAGTCGCTGACCAATAAGCCGGTAAAAGGCATGTTGACCGGCCCCGTCACCATTCTGCAATGGTCGTTTGTAAGAAATGACCAACCCCGTATGCAAACCGCGATGCAAATTGCACTCGCTATCCGTGATGAAGTGAAAGACCTGGAAGATGCCGGTATTACGATCATACAGGTAGATGAACCTGCCCTGCGCGAGGGCCTGCCGCTGCGTAAAGCACAGCGCGCCGCCTATCTGGAACAGGCTGTGAAAGCTTTCCGCCTGGCCGTAAGCACGGTGGATGATTCCACGCAGATCCACACGCATATGTGCTATGCGGAATTCAATGATATTATTGAGCACATCGCCGCAATGGATGCAGATGTGATTACCATCGAAACATCGCGCTCACAGATGGAGCTGCTTGAAGCATTTGCAGGATTTAAATATCCAAATGAAACCGGTCCGGGTGTATACGATATCCACTCGCCAAGAGTACCGGCGGTGGCGGAGATGGAGGCATTACTGCACAAGGCGGCCGCGTTACTGCCGCTGCGCAATATATGGGTAAACCCCGACTGCGGATTGAAAACGCGGAAGTGGCCGGAAACGGAATTGGCGTTGCGTAATATGGTAACTGCTGCAAAGAATGTGCGGCAGGCGGTGAGCAACTAGCGCCGGGGGCGTTGGGTAAATGCAGCGAAAAATCATCTGCGCTGCATTTACTGAATGCTGTGTAAAATCCGTAATTTTAGGGATGGCATGTCATGAAACCGTAACCTGTCCGCGGTGCGAACGCACCTTTGAATGCCGCGTAGGCACTATTCTGCGCTGTCAGTGCCAGGATGTGGTGTTGAGTGAAGAAGAGCGATATTTCATCCAGCAAAAATACAGTGGTTGTCTTTGTGCCGACTGTTTACGTGATATGAAAACAATTTACCAGCAACCGGAAACATCGTCCTGAAACTGTTTCCCTTAATGGGTTTCCGCCGTTGTTCCATCTCCCTGAAAATCAGGCAGCAGCATAAAAAAATTTACGGATGCAAGGGTAGTGTTATCCACCGGTTCCTGCATCCGTAAATCAAAAAAATAACTGAATATTATGCGATTTCAACCAGTTCGAGGTCAAATACCAGGTCTTCGCCAGCCAGCGCGTGGTTAGCATCCAAGGTAATAAATTCGTCGCCGATAGCGGCTACTTTTACCTGGAAAACCTGTCCCTGAGGATTGCTCATCTGCAATTCCATACCTACTTCAGGATTCAGATCAGCCGGGATATTTTCTTTTGGAAAATCCATGATCATTTCATCACTTTTGGGACCATATGCCTGATCAACAGGGATATGAATGGTTTTCTTGTCGCCAACTTTCATGTCCAGCACACCATTCTCAAAACCTTTGATAACCATACCGGCACCTACCTTGAATTCGAGCGGAGCTCTACCTTCGGATGAATCAAAAGTAGTTCCGTTCGTTAAACGGCCATGGTAATGCACCTTCACTGTATCCCCGTTTTTAACAGTTTGCATAAAAATTAATTGTTTAGTGTTAATAATTACGCGCAAGATACAAAAAGCAGCCATAATCCGAGCTTTTTGATACAGTCAATAAAGCTTTGCATTATCTTAACGGTATGAACCGTATTCTCCTTCTTTGCATCTTCCTGGCAGGATGTATTTATGAAACCTCCGCGCAATATGCGGACCATGTATTGCCAGGCGCCACGCAAACAGCGCGTTACCTTCCACTGCTGAAAAACAAGCGGGTAGCGATGATGGTGAATCAAACCGCCACCATCGATAAAACGCACCTGGTAGATTCCCTGTTGAAACTGAATGTAAAAATCCAGAAGATCTTTAGTCCTGAGCACGGCTTCCGCGGCAATGCCGGTCATGGCGAAAAAGTGGCCAACAGTATCGATTCCGCTACCGGCATTCCCATTGTATCGCTCTACGGGCAACACCGTAAAGCTACCGCAGCCGATCTGAAAGATGTGGATATCCTGTTGTTCGATATCCAGGATGTGGGTACCCGCTTTTTCACCTACATTTCGTCCCTGCAGGAACTAATGGAGTCCGCAGCGGAAAATAAAAAAACACTCGTCATACTGGACCGCCCTAATCCCAACGGCGACTATGTAGACGGTCCCATCCTCGATACCGCCTACCGTTCCTTTATTGGCATGCAACCCATTCCTATTGTGCATGGCATGACGGTTGGCGAATACGCCCGGATGCTGAACGGCGAACGCATGCTTCGCAACGGCGTGCAGTGCGATATCAAAGTTATTCCCTGCGAAAACTACAGCCATAAAACATTTTACCGGGTACCTATCAAACCTTCACCCAACCTGCCCAATATGGCCGCTATCAACCTGTATTCCTCCCTCTGCTTTTTTGAAGGCACGGCACTTAGCCTGGGACGTGGTACCGACAAGCCTTTCCAGGTGTATGGCTCACCGGATTTTCCTAAAAAGGGTTACTCATTTACGCCCCGCGCCAGCGCTATCAATCCAACGCCTGTGCTGAAAGACCAGCTGTGCTACGGCTTCGACCTGAGCAATGCGCCTGAAGCCACGCCGCATGCCGGCCGTAAAATTGAATTGAAATGGCTGCTGGAGGCCTATCGCATGTTCCCTGATAAATCTAAATTTTTCATTCCTTTCTTCAGCAAACTTGCCGGTAACAACATACTACAGCAACAGATCGTGAAAGGGCTGTCTGAAGCAGAGATCCGCAAAAGCTGGGAACCCGGACTGGCGAAGTTTAAGGTTATAAGAACAAAATACCTGTTGTATTAAAAAGCAGAAGGGATAGCTTTCCGCTATCCCTTCGCTAAAATCCGCGAAAGGTCGTTATTTTTGCATCCTATGAGTAAAGATCTTCGCATTGTTTTTATGGGTACCCCTGATTTTGCAGTGGCCTCCCTCGATATATTAGTACAGAACGGATTTAACGTAGTGGGTGTGATCACAGCGCCCGATAAACCCGCCGGTCGTGGTTTACAGCTGCAGGAAAGCGCAGTGAAACAATACGCAGTAAGTAAAGGACTTACTGTTTTACAACCGGAGAAACTGAAAAATCCCGATTTTATTGCAGCCTTAAAAGACCTGAAAGCTGACCTGCAGGTAGTAGTGGCCTTCCGCATGTTGCCTGAAATAGTATGGAATATGCCGCCGGAAGGCACTATCAATGTACACGCCTCGCTGCTGCCCAACTACCGCGGCGCCGCGCCTATCAACTGGGCTATCATTAACGGCGAAAAAGAGTCCGGCGTTACCACTTTCAAACTACAGCATGAAATAGATACCGGCGACATCCTGTTTAGCGACAAAGTAGCCATCCGTGAAGATGAAACCGCCGGTGAACTGCATGATGCCCTCATGCAAACAGGCGCCCGCTTACTGCTGAGAACTGTACAAGCCATTGCTGCCGGCGATATCAAGGAAACACCGCAGGCCAATATTCCCGCGGCAGCAATAAAACATGCGCCAAAAATTTTCAAGGAAACCTGCCAGATCAACTGGCAGGAGCCATTAAATAACATCTACAACCTGGTACGCGGCCTTAGTCCCTACCCCGCTGCCTGGACTACCTTCCAGGGCAAAACGCTGAAGATATACAAAGCCCATAAGGAACTTACTACACCCGCAAAAGCACCGGGCGACTTCGACACCGATCAAAAAACCTATATAAAAATAGCAGCGCCGGACGGTTATCTCTACCTGGATGAAATCCAGCTGGAAGGCAAGAAGAAAATGGATGTGGAGTCGTTCCTCCGGGGTTATCGCTTCTAATCGCGCGGATTTTGTCTTGGCTCAGGATTACGCTGATTATACTGATTACTCGGATTTTTACTTTTGGATTTTTTTGGATTTTTAGATTAATAATTAAGGGAGATAAGAGCGAATATATCCGCTTCTATCTCCCTTAATCCTTTATAAAATCCAAAAGTAAAAATCCGAGTAATCAGTATAATCAGCGTAATCCTGAGAAAGACAAAATCCGCGATCATTAATCCTCGTAGCTCAGTTCGCAGTAGAACTTCGTTTCGTTGCTGCCGAGTGCCTGCATGGCGCTGTCGCTCAACTTGATGATGAGGCCTGCATTGGCTTTCATCTGTGGTATTACGTCCAGTACTTTGGCGTATACCGCTTTGCCGTTGAGAGGGTTGGTTACTTTGATGATGGTGCCGCGTGGTGCAGTGTTGTGCAGCGCATAGTATTTGCCTACCGCATTGCTCTTAAACCAGGTACCAGGGCCCTTTTCGGAAGTAGTTTTCTTGCCGTTATTGGTTTGCTGCTCATACAATTGTTCAAAATCAGTGCTGCTGCTAACAGGTGCAGTTTTAACCGGGGCAGGCGCAGGAGTTTCTGTTACTTCTGCTACGGGGCGTGTTTCAGGTTCTTTCTTAGCTGTTTCTTTTTCTACCGGAGGTGGGGGTGGTGGTGGTGCTTGTGTAACCACTGGTTCAGGCGCCGGTGTGGCTTTCTCCTTTACTTTTTCAGGGCGGGGAGTTGCTTCTGCGGCAGCTCCGCCGGCTTTCATAAAGCCCACAACTATGTAGCTGTTTTTTTTGAGTCCATCTCCGGAAAAATTATTCCATTGACGGATATTATCCAGCGGCACTTTATTGTAGTTTACGCTTACACGGTATAAAGTTTCTTTTTCGGATACTTTATGATATACGGGTTTGCCGGATGCATCCGCCTTTTGTGAGAAATTGGCGGTAGTGAGCGGGATGTGAAGCTTGTGGCCAAGCTGTAATCCCTGTTCCATATTCACTTTATTGGCCGCAGCAATTTCCTTCGGTGGTAATCCGTAAGCGCGGCTAAGGCTATAAAAATTTTCTCCTTTTTTAACAACATGGGATATATAGAGAGCGGGGGAAGTACCTTGTACTTCCAGCGTGTCCTGCGCCTGCGCCGCCGCTGCACTAAAACCAAACAAGACGATTGATAGAATCGATTTTATCATACTAACTCTGTTTATGATGGATATGCTGACTACTGCTCTCTTTCATTTTACGGAAACATCTGTTCCGCAAAGCATATTAATCCGGTATCACAGCAGCAGCAGATCCTGAATTTTTATCTGCTATTTCGGGCAACGAATATATGCGTTAAAATTGACAAAATTATTTAATAAACCAAACGGAGAAAATCCCTTTTTGTTGTGGCCACCGGTATAAACGGCGCCCCGTTGGCACTGTATTTCAAAGTTGGTATCATTCCCGGATAAATAGCGCCCGGCTGTTTTTTACACCCCGGTAATTTCTTTCAGGATGCGCAATTCTTTGGGGTAGTAATTGTTCATGCGGTTGGGTAAAATTTTCGCCCAGCCGAGGTTCATGTCCTCATATCTTACCAGTGCCCAGCCACGCACCCTTGTATTCACTCCCGGATCCTCCTTTCTCAGGTATTGTAATGCCTGGCGCAAATCCAGGGATACCACCGGCAGTTCATCGGATACCAATGTACTGGCTGCCAGCTGATGATCCGGAATTAATTCCTTCGCACTGGGATGCCCCGCTTTTACACCCGCCTTGCGAATATACAATTGTTGCCGCAACAATGGTATTTCTGTTGCCACCAAAGGTGGCAAAATAAATACTTCTTCCTGGTGCATGAAATACTGGTAGTTGTCGGGTATATCTATCCAGGGGGTAATCACTTCCTGCTGGCGGGCAGTTAATGCTGTTGATTTATGCTGCTTCGGTTTACGCGGAGTTTCGCTGCTGCGCTTACGGAAGGCAGCTATAAAAAACCCTTCTCCCTTCAGTTTGTCCGGGTAAAACCGGTAACCGGTACAATTTCGTTTGTGCGTTACCGTTGTAACAATACTCCATTCCGGGTTCAGGGTAACCGGGATATTTTCCAGTTCAAAATGATCCGCCAGCCAATCCAGGATCGCTTCATCTTCTTCTGCAGAAAAAGAACAGGTGGAATAAATGACAACGCCGCCTTCTTTTACACTTGGCAGCATATCTGCCATAATCCTTTGCTGCCGCTGGCTGCACAGCGTTACATTTTCCGGCGACCATTCCTCCACCAGTTCCGGATCGCGACGGAATAAACCGGAGCCGGAGCAAGGCGCATCCACTACTGCCAGGTCGAAATAACCAGGCAATCGTGAAAAGTCACGCGGATCATTATTACTCACCACTACATTCGCAGCGCCCCATTTTGTGAGATTGTCTGACAGCAGCGCAGCGCGTGGCTTAATTACCTCATTGGCTACCAACAGGCTATCCTGGCTGATCAGGGATTGCAGTAAAGTGGATTTTCCGCCCGGAGCAGCGCAAAGATCCAACACCTTCAGTGGTTGCGAAAGATCCACTGTTGCCCGCACCATTTGTTCCAGGAACATAGAAGATGCCTCCTGCACATAATAAGCGCCCGCATGAAAATAAGGATCAAAAGTAAAGGAAGGCCGCTCCGGTAAATAATATCCCTCCCTGCTCCAGGGGACCGGGGTGGCGCCGGTGACAGACAAGGATTGCAGTACGGCTGCCGCCCGTTCCGGCGTTTTTATTTTATTGGGATTCAATCGCAGTGAAGTAATCTTTTCGGCGGCGGCATGCACCTGCTCAAATGTTTCCCGGTTATAACCCGGAAGTCCCGCTAACGAATCTAATAGCGCTGCTGGTAATTGACTGGACAAAGGAAATTTTTTTCCGCAAATTTAGCAAAAATGCGGAGATATGAGCGTAGGTTGTCTTTCTCGCTGATTACGCTGATTTTACTGATTAACTGGATTTGATCACGTTGGATTTTAAAGGATTTGGGGAGATGGAAGCGGATTTTGTCTTTCTCAGGATTACGCTGATTTTACTGATTTAGGGATTTGATCACTTTAGATTTTAAAGGATTTGGGTAGATATAAGCGGACATATTCGCTTTTATCTACCCAAATCTTCTTAAATCCTTTATAAAATCCAAAAAGTAAAATCAAACAAATCAGTAAAATCAGCGTAATCCTGAGAAAGACAAAATTCGCGCGTTAGACCTCCTTGATAGCGGAAAGTAGCTCCTGCAACACCTTCTTGGCGTCGCCGAAAAGCATGGAGGTTTTGGGTTGGAAAAAGAGGTCGTTTTCGATACCCGCATAGCCAGGTTTCATACTGCGTTTATTGACTATTACCACTTTGGCGTTTTCAACTTCCAGGATAGGCATGCCGTAAATAGGGCTGGCGGGATCGCTTTTGGCTGCCGGGTTTACCACATCATTGGCGCCTAAGATCAATACTGCATCTGTTGTGGGGAATTCGGCGTTGGCATCTTCCATTTCCAACAACTTTTCATAGGGCACATCTGCTTCGGCCAGCAGCACATTCATATGCCCGGGCATACGGCCTGCTACCGGGTGGATCGCATATTTTACTTCCACACCTTTCTCTTCCAGCTGCTTCTCCAACTCGTGACAGGCATGCTGGGCCTGTGCCACCGCCAAACCATAACCCGGTACAATGATCACTTTATTGGCATATGCCAGTACTACGGCGGCATCATTCAAACTAATTTCTTTATAGTTGCCCTGCTCCTTTCCGGAGGCAGCAGCGCCGGTCGCACCACCGCCGAAAGAGCCTATCAGCACGTTTTTCAGGGAGCGGTTCATCGCCTTACACATGAGGATGGTGAGGATAGTTCCGGCTGAACCTACCAGGATACCACCGGTGAGCATTACTGGATTACTGTACAGGAATCCGCCGCAAGCTGCGGCTACGCCTGTAAATGAATTCAACAGGGAAATCACCACCGGCATATCCGCCCCGCCAATCGGCAGCACGAATAATACCCCATAGAACAACGCCAGCAGGAAAATAACATAAAATACAACGATGCCTGTTCCAGGCGACAAACCAAAGACACACACCAGCCAAACAGACAGCCCTACTATCAGCGCCAATATGCCCATGTTGAGGAAGTGCTGTCCATTGAAGGAAAAATCCTTCACCTTTCCGGTGAGCTTTCCCCAGGCAACAATGCTGCCTGCACAGGATACCGCGCCAATGATCAGGCTCAGCAAAATGATGATCACCATTCCTTTGGATGCAGACGACTCCAGTAACTGAAGTGCCAGATGATCGTCAGAAACAGGTGCATATAAATTCTTTATCAGCTTGATCAGGTGGTCAAATTCCACGATAGAAATAAGCGCCGCACATGCACCGCCCATCCCGTTGAACATGCTTACCATTTCTGGCATCGCCGTCATCTTCACTTTCTTTGCGGACAACACGCCTATTACACCACCGATGACCAGCCCGGTGAATATCCAGCCATAATTATGCAGGGGGGCATCATTTACCCGGTAGAGAAAGATAGTGCCGAGGATAGCCAGCGACATTCCTGCGGCAGCCACCAGATTGCCTTTTCGGGCAGTATCCGGTTTACTTAACATTTTCAGTCCGAGGATAAAAGTAACAGAGCCGATCAGGTAAATAATTGATAAAATGCTGGATCCCATAAGTATTATACTTTTAGCCGTTAGCTATTTCTTTTTGCCTTTGAACATTTCCAGCATACGGTCGGTGACTACAAAACCACCTACCACATTGATCGTACCCAGGATCACCGCCAGGAAGCCGATGATCAGCGCGGGATAATTATCCGCTTCGGCCTTCCCCATCACAATGATGGCCCCGATAATTACAACGCCGTGAATAGCGTTGGCGCCGCTCATTAATGGTGTATGCAATACAGACGGCACCCTCGAAATCACTTCTATTCCTAAAAAAACAGACAGGATAACGATGTAGATAAGATCGATATGCTGGTGAAGAAAAGTTAAAATATATTCCATATCAGACGGGTATTTTTACGATCTCGACTACTAAGCTGGCTGCATCAGGTTTTTCACACGGTCATTCACAATTTCACCGTTGTGCGTAATACAGGCGCCTTTCACAATATCATCTTCAAAGTTCAGGTGCAACGCTCCCTCTTTTGTTAATATCAGTTTCAGGAAATTGAATAGATTCTTTGCATATAGCTTGCTGGCATCCGCCGGCATAGTGGCAGGCAGGTTGGAATTCCCGATGATGGTAACTCCTTTGTACTGCACGGTTTCATTGTTCTTTGTAACGCCGGTGTTACCACCCGTAGCGGCGGCAAGATCTACGATCACAGAACCTGCACGCATGCGATCCAGCATTTCACTGCTTACCAGCACAGGTGCGGCTTTACCCGGAATCTGCGCAGTGGTGATCACAATATCTGCTTTCGCAATGCTCTCCGCAATACGTTGTTGTTGCTGCTGCTTATAGGTTTCGCTTTGTTCTACCGCATAGCCGCCGGCGGAGGAAGCATCTGCCGCTCCTTCCACTTCCACAAATTTGGCACCCAGGCTCATCACTTCTTCTTTTACCGCAGGCCTGGTGTCAAATACTTCCACTACAGCGCCTAAACGGCGGGCAGTGGCAATAGCCTGCAAACCAGCTACCCCGGCGCCTAATATCAATACTTTAGCGGGAGCAATACTGCCTGCTGCAGTCATGAACATGGGAAAGTAACGGGAATAGCTATACGCAGCCAGCAATACCGCCTTATAACCGGCTATATTGGCCTGGGAACTAAGCACATCCATTACCTGCGCACGGGTGGTGCGGGGGATGGTATCCAGGCTGAATGCGGTGATGTTACGGGAAGCCCAGTGCTCCACTTCGTTTACACGGTACAGCGGTTGCAGAATACCCGCGATAATTTTCCCGGAAGGGATCTGGTCTGTTATTTCTTTTGACGGAGGCTGCAGCGTAAAGATGATATCTGCCCCGGTGAGAATGTCCGCAGCTGTTTTTATTTCCGCACCCGCCTGCATATAGGCGTCGTCGTTATAAAAAGCATTGTCGCCGGCTCCCTGCTCCACCCACACGGTTACCGACATTTGCTGCAGTTGCTTTACTACTTCAGGGACAAGAGACACCCTGGTTTCGCCGTTTTTTTCTTTTAAAATTCCTGCAATCATCTGGTGGAAATTTATAATGGAATTTAAAGAAAAAACGGCAACAACGAACTATTTTTCTGTTTAATTTTTCTTCAGCGAAGCGGCCAAAGCAGCCGCATGTTGCAGTAAAGCCGGGATGGCTACGCCTTGCAGGTAGTTTCCTGCAATATGAATACCTGGATATTTTTTTTCAAAGTCTGTTACGGCATTCCGCAACTTAACATGACCAACATTCAACTGCGGGATAGCCTTATTCCAGGTGCTGAACCGCTGCATCACCGGCGGAGCCGACAGGTGCAGTAAAGTCTGTACTTCCGAAACCACCTGCTGTTGCAAGGCTTCCGGAGCCATCTGGTCAAACAGGCGCTCCTGCCTCGCTCCTCCCAGGAATACCGTAAACAGGATTTTTCCTGCAGGCGCCTTATCCGGGAAGATAGCAGAGTTGCAGATAGCACCGAGGAAATGCATATTTTCTGCATTCGGCACCAGGAAACCAAAGCCTTCCAGCGGCTGTGGCAGCGCAGCAGCGTCGAAGCCCAGGTGCAGCACGCCCATGCGGGGATAATGAATGTTGTTTAATAAGGCGGCGGTGGCCGCATCAAGTTGGGTGATGGTTTCTGCGGTGCTGTATGCGGGAGTGGTCAGTACAACTTTTGAAGCAGCATAACTTTCCGAAACACCGTTCTCCACAGCACTCACAATGTACCCGCCATTGGCAGCCGTGATGCCGGTTACGTTGCAATTAAAGCGTACAGGGGTAGTGAGCAACTGTTGTAAACGGTTTGTGAGCAGCTGGTTGCCGCCTTTAAAGCTGATAATTTTCCGGCCACCCATAGCGCCTTTATCTTTCATCAGTCCTTTCGTTACGCTGCCGTATTCCCGCTCCCACCGCGGGAGGGCAGGTAATACTTCCGCTACGCTCATCAGATCGGGATTACCGGCATAAATGCCTGATAATACCGGATCAAAAACATATTCAGCAATCTCTTTATTAAATCTTCTTGTTACAAAATCACTGACGGTTTCTTCTCCAGATACGGTTGCCGGTTTACGGAAGCGCTCTGTAAACAGCCGCCACTTGCTGCTCCGGCTGAGATACGGGGAAGCCATGATCTTAAAAGGGTGGGGAGAAACTGCATGCAGTTGTTTTCTTCTTACCAGGAAGCGGTTCTTGCTGGCGGCAGCAGCGGTCAGGATTTCCTTGTCCAGCCCCAGTTCTGTAAAGTATTGCAGCAATTCAGGAGAGGCTGCAATGGTATTGGCGCCTGCATCCAGCTCAAAACCATCTTCCCGTATAGATTTGATTACGCCCCCGCTATGATCGGAAACCTCCAGTACCTGGTAGGGCACCTGCAGTTTCTGCAATTCATATGCAATGCTCAGCCCGGACAGGCCGGCGCCGACAATCAATACGGGTTGATCGGACATATGTTAAATTTAAACGGCTTCGGTTGCGATTATCTGCGTGCAATATTTAACCACTGCTTTTACCCACAACGGGTGAATATTCAAACACGGAATCATGGTGAAGGATTCACCGCCGCTGTTCAGGAAAGAATGCTTCCCTTCTACTGCAATCTCCTCCAGCGTTTCCAGGCAATCTGATACAAAAGCAGGACACACGATCAACAGTCTTTTTTTGCCTTCAGCGGGCAATGTTTCCAGCAAACCTGCGGTGTAGGGCTTCAGCCACTCTTCACGGCCCAGCCTCGACTGGAAAGAGATGCCCCATTTTTCCCGCGGCAGTCCCAGCTTTTCCGCTACCAGCTCAGTAGTCACTGTAATCTGGTGACGGTAGCAGTAGTCATGTGCGGGCGATTTTACATGACAGCAGTCGTTTACCTTCATACAATGAGCGCCGGTAGGATCAGCTTTGCGCATATGCCTTTCCGGTAACCCATGATAACTGAATAATACGTAATCATAGTCCTGCTGAAGATATGGGCGCATGCTTTCTGTAAGTGCATGGATATAGTCCGGTTCATCATAAAACGGCGGCACTACCGATAGCTTGAATTTGTATTTTTTCTTTTTGTAGATTTCCTGTGCGTATTCCACTGCTGTTTCATAAGAAGACATGGCATAATGCGGATACAACGGCAACAGCACTACTTCTTTCAGGTCAGGATTTTGTTTGAGCAGGTTGTCGTAAGCTACCTGCGGATGCGGATTACCATAGCGCATAGCTATTTCCACCGGAATCTCCATGTCGTTCTGCACCGCCATCTGCAGCTGCTTTGTTAAAGCCACCAATGGTGATCCTTCTTCCCACCAGATAGATTCATAAGCCCGGGCAGATTGCTCCGCACGCTTAGGCACAATGATACCTTCAATTAAGATCTTGCGGAACAACCACGGATAGTCAATTACACGCTTGTCCATCAGGAACTCATTCAGATAACGCTTAACATCCGGCACGGCGGTAGAATCAGGCGATCCGAGGTTCATTAATACTATTCCAACATCAGATTTAGATACCATTTCTTTTAAATTGGTGCAAAAGTAAGCAAAAAGCCGAAAGCGAAAAGCATTATAGTCGCCACGCAGCCTGCACGATTAGTGTCATTCTTTTGTAAAGGCAAAACCTGATAAAAATCATTTTTTCGTCGTAATGATTACCAGTAGTAGAAATGACACACTAATGACAGCTAACCCCTTTTGTTTGGGACGTATGAAAGTACTTTTGCAACCGGAAGCTTATACAAAATCATGCAGGTCAGTCATTCAAAAGAAATAGCAAATTTTCATATCGTTGGCATCAACTATAAGAAAACAGACGCTGCTATCAGGGGATTATACGCCATCAATCCGGCTCAGTATCAACAACTCCTGGAGCATGCCAGGGTAGTGCAATTAGACGATCTTTTTGTGCTCTCTACATGCAACAGAACGGAAGTATACGGATTTGCAGCGAACCCGGGGCAGTTGTTGGATTTGCTTTGCAGGGAATCAAACGGCGACAGAAGCCAGTTGGAAGAATTAGCTTATACCAAATCGGGAGAAGAAGCTATCAGGCATTTGTACCAGGTAGGTACAGGCCTCGACTCCCAGATCCTCGGCGACTACGAAATCATAGGTCAGATACGTAACGCCACTAAATTTGCCAAAGCGCATCACAGCCTCGGCAGCTTCCTGGAAAGGCTTGTTAACAGCGTTTTACAGGTTTCCAAACTCATCAAAACTGAAACAGGACTCAGCAAAGGCACGGTATCAGTGGCTTTTGCCACCGTAAGGATGCTGGAACGCATTTGTCCTGATATAAAAGATAAAAAGATTGTATTGCTGGGTGTAGGCAAAATTGGCCGCAATACCTGCAAGAACATGATCGAATACCTCGGCGTAAAAGAAGTAACCCTTATTAACCGCACCCTGCAGGTGGCCGCCGAATTCGCCGGTCAGCACGGGCTGAAATACGCTCCTATCGAAGATATGGTCAGCGAAATGCAGCGGGCAGATGTGATCCTTGTTGCTTCCAATGCCCCGCATCCGACGGTATTGGCCAAACACCTTGGCAACACTTCTCCCAAACTCATCGTCGACTTATCCATTCCTTTCAATGTAGAAGCTGCAGTAGGTGAACTCCCGCATATCACCCTGGTGAATGTGGATGAACTCTCCAAAGTACAGGACGAAACCCTGCAAAACAGGCTGGGAGAAGTACCAAAGGCGATCTCCATCATCGATGAACATATGGAGGAATTCCTTTACTGGTATAAAATGCGCAAACACGCGGTAGTGTTGAAAGCCGTAAAAGATAAACTGCAGGAAATACATACCCGCGAAATACAGCAACAGAAAAACGGAGGACACTACAACATGGAGGATATCGAACTCGTATCTTCCCGTATCATACAAAAAATGATTAATCTCATGGCTGGTAAAGTACGCAAGGAAACAGACAAAAGTGACCAGTACATCGCCATGATCAACGATATTTTTGAGACCGGAGTTAACCAGGAATAAACAAATGGATAAAGTTATCAGGATAGGCACAAGAGAAAGTCAGCTGGCCTTGTGGCAGGCAAACCAGGTAAATGATCTGCTCACCGCACAAGGTTACCGTACAGAACTGGTACCTATCAAAAGCGAAGGAGATATAGACCTGGTAACACCCCTGTATGAAATAGGCGTACAGGGTATCTTCACTAAAAGCCTCGATCTGGCATTGCTCAATAACCGTATAGACATTGCCGTTCACTCCTTCAAAGACGTTCCCACACAACTGCCGAAACAAATTGTGCATGCCGCTATCCTGCAACGCGGACCGGTAAAAGATTTGCTGGTATACAAAAACGATACAAATTTCCTTTCACAACCCGGTTATATAGCGAACATCGCTACCAGCAGTGTACGCCGTAAAGCCCAGTGGCTGCGGAAATATCCACAACACCAGCTGCATAACCTGCGGGGTAATGTAAATACCCGCCTGAAGAAACTGGCGGAGGAAAACTGGGACGGCGCCATTTTCGCGGTAGCCGGACTGGAAAGAATTAACGTCCGTCCTGCCAATTCCATTGATCTCGACTGGATGTTACCGGCGCCTGCACAAGGTGCAGTGGTGACAGTTTGCAGGGAAGATGATCAGTTTTGCCTGGATGCCTGTGCAGCTTTTAACCACGCAGAAACCGCACTCACTACACATATTGAACGCGAATTTTTACGCACGCTGATGGGCGGATGCACCACCCCTATCAGCGCTTACGCATATATACAAAACAATCACATACATTTCAACGGCGAACTGTGTAGCCTCGATGGCGCCCGGTTCTTCTCTGTTTCACGCGAAGTGCCACTGGAACAAGCCAAACACCTCGGACAGGAAGCTGCGGAAGATATTATGGCCCAGGGCGGCGCTGAAATTGTAGCACAGATCAGAAATGCAAAATGATAAATACCGCATATTAAGCACCAGGCATTTAACAGACAGCTCTGTGGCTGTTGCTGGTGAAAGTGGTATTCACATAGATGTACAGGATTTTATACAGATAAAGCCGCTTAAAAATGAAATGCTGCTGGGCGAAGAGCGTTTGCTGCAGGTGTTCCGGCCGGAAACAGTACATGTGTTCACCAGTGCCAATGCAGCAAGAATACTGGATAAATACTATCTCCACCAGGATGATACGTTTTATGTGATCAGCGAGCCAAATATCTGCTGTATCTCCGGCAGCACGAGGAAAGCAGTGGAAAACGTGTTCACTGATTGCAACATCTTAGCGGAATCGCCCTATGGCAGCGAACTTGCCAGGATAATTATACAACTTGATATAACTTCCGTTAACTTCTTCTGCGGCAGTATCCGGAGAAACGAATTACCGGATACCTTACAGGAAGCCGGTATTGAAGTAAAAGAGTTCGTGATCTACGAGAATATTCCTGCGCCGGCCGTAATAGCGGACCATTACGACGGCATATTATTTTTCAGTCCCAGTGCGGTAAAAAGTTACCTGTCGGCCAACCGGCTAAACAGTAAAACCGTTTGCTTCGCTATCGGCAGAACAACTGCCACCGAACTGCGGGAACATACCGATAACAAAATTATTATCAGCACCGATATCAGCGAAGAAAGCATGGTGCAAACTGCTATATTTTATTTTAACAACATTAACTGCTACGAATGAGCGCATTGAAGAACGACTTATTGCTGAAGGCCCTTAAAGGCGAAACTGTTTCCCGCACACCGGTATGGATGATGCGTCAGGCTGGTCGCTATTTACCGGATTATATCAAACTGCGTGATAAATATACGTTCTTTGAACGCTGCGAAAACCCGGAGCTGGCAACGGAAATAACGGTGATGCCGGTAGACCAGGTAGGCGTTGATGCTGCTATTATCTTTTCCGATATCCTGGTAGTTCCCCAGGCAATGGGCATGGAAGTACAGCTGGTGGAAAAAGTAGGACCACTCCTGCCCGCTCCCATTAAAACCGCGCAGGACCTGCAGCGTTTATGCGTTCCCGATGTACAGGAAAGATTGCACTATGTATTTGATGCCCTGAAGCTAACTAAAAAAACACTGGATGGCAGGGTGCCGCTGATCGGCTTTGGTGGCGCTCCCTGGACCTTACTCTGCTACATGGTGCAAGGCAAAGGGTCCAAAACGTTTGATGAAGCAAAAGCATTCTGTTATCAGCAACCGGCTGTAGCACACCAGCTGTTGCAGATGATCACCGATACCACCATCGCTTACCTGAAAGCACAGGTGTCCGCAGGCGCCGATACCGTACAGGTATTTGACTCCTGGGGTGGATTACTCAGCCCGCAGGACTTCGAAGTATTCTCTTTACAATATATCCGCCAGATAGTAGCCGCGATGAAGGATGTTTGTCCGACTATCGTATTTGCAAAAGGCGCCTGGTTTGCCCTGGAAGATATGGCCGCTACCGGCGCGCATGGACTGGGCATCGACTGGTGTATTAAACCGGAACTGGCCCGCCAGTTTGCCGGCAGCAACATCACCCTGCAGGGAAATTTTGACCCGGCTAAATTGCTGGCGCCCATCCCTGAAATTGAAAAGGCCGTAAAGGAAATGCTGAAAGGCTTTGGCAGACAGCGTTACATTGCCAACCTGGGGCATGGTATCTTACCAAATGTTCCGGTTGATCATGCCAAAGCATTTGTGGAAACAGTTAAAGCACACGGATAATTAACCATGAGCATCAAAAATAACTTCATATCATTCATACATGGCCTGCAGGATAAAATCTGTGCCGCGCTGGAAAAAACAGACGGCAAAGCTACTTTCCTGGAAGACCGCTGGGAGCGTCCCGGCGGCGGCGGTGGCAAAACACGGGTGATTGCCAACGGGAATGTATTTGAAAAAGGCGGCGTAAATACTTCGGTCGTGCATGGCGAATTGCCGGAAGCAATGGCACAACAGTTCGGCGTTACCAACAGCCAGTTTATGGCATGTGGTATTTCGCTGGTGCTTCACCCGGTGAACCCTTTTGTACCCACCGTGCATGCGAACTTCCGCTATTTTGAATTGTATGACCAGGATGGAACACTGAAAGACAGCTGGTTTGGTGGTGGTGCGGATCTTACGCCCTATTACCTTGAGGAAGAAGACGGTATTCATTTCCACCGTACCTTTAAAGATGTCTGTGATCCTTTTGGAAAGGAATTGTATCCGGCATATAAAAAACACTGCGACGAATATTTTATCAATAAACACCGTAACAACGAAGCGCGTGGAATAGGCGGTATCTTTTATGATTACCTCCGTCCCAACGCGGAAAGAACCGCAGAAGAACTCCTGAATTTCTCAAAAGCAAATGGAAATGCCTTCCTCGAAGCATATCTTCCGCTGGTAGAGAAAACAAAAAACCTGCCTTATACCGATGCACATAAAAACTGGCAGGCGTATAGGCGCGGACGTTATGTAGAGTTTAATCTTGTTCATGACAGGGGAACTTTGTTTGGGTTGAAAACAAACGGCCGTACAGAATCCATCCTGATGAGCTTACCACCGGTAGCCCGCTGGGAGTACGACTTTCATCCTGCACCCGGCAGCCCGGAAGCGCAGCTGGAAGAATACCTGAAGCCCAGGGAATGGATAAAATAACAAGCAGGCAGACGACGATATAAAAACAATAAAATTTTTATAAAGATGATCAGAAGAAACAGAATATTAAGAGTATCTCCCGCTATTCGTGCAATGGTGGCGGAAACAATTTTAACACCCAGCGATTTTATAGCACCGTTATTTGTTACCGAAGGAGAAAATGTGAAGGACGCGATCAGCTCTATGCCAGGTTATTTCAGGTACTCCCTGGACCTTACTATTAAAGAAGCCAGGGAACTCTGGAGCCTGGGTATTAAAAGTGTACTGCTGTTTGTAAAGGCGCCCGACAGCGTAAAAGATAATAAAGGCACCGAAGCAGTAAACCCCAACGGGTTGATGCAGCGCGCCATCCGTGGCATTAAAAACGCCATCCCCGAAATGGTGGTGATGACTGACGTTGCCCTGGATCCCTATTCTTCCTACGGCCACGATGGTATTGTGGAAGGAACAGAAATTGTAAATGATCCTACTGTAGAAGTACTGGCACGCATGAGCCTGAGCCATGCACAGGCAGGCGCCGACTTTGTAGCGCCCAGCGATATGATGGACGGCCGCATCCTGGCTATCCGCAACATCCTCGAAGAAAATGGCTTCGATAAAACAGGCATCATGGCTTACAGCGCTAAATACGCTTCCTGCTTTTACGGTCCTTTCCGTGATGCACTCGACTCTGCTCCTGGCTTCGGCGATAAGAAAACCTACCAGATGGATTATGCTAATTCCCGCGAAGCAATCCGGGAAACACTGATGGATATTGAAGAAGGCGCCGACATAGTAATGGTAAAACCTGCTATGGCTTACCTCGACATTATGCGCATTATTAAAGATCGTGTAACCGTACCAGTTAGTGCTTATCATGTAAGCGGCGAATACGCCATGATCAAAGCAGCTGCAGAAAGAGGCTGGCTGGATGAAAACAAGGCCATCATGGAATCTATGACCAGTATGAAACGCGCAGGCGCGGATCTGATCGCTACCTACTTTGCAAAGGATGCGGTAAAACTGCTGAATGCATAATTCCCTATCTTGCGTAAAATAATAAACCACGAAACAGATGTACAGTAAAAGTGAAATGTTATTCGGGAAAGCAAAGCAGGTAATTCCCGGCGGTGTTAACTCTCCCGTACGTGCATTTAAAAGTGTAGGCGGCACGCCCGTATTTATGGAACGCGCCAAGGGCGCCTATATGTACGATGTAGATGGCAACCGTTATATCGACTACATCAATTCCTGGGGCCCAATGATCCTTGGCCACGCATATGAGCCGGTAGTAAAGGCTATACAGGAATATGCCACCTACTCCACATCTTTCGGCGCGCCTACAGAACTGGAAACAAAGATCGCAGAACTGATTACAGGCATGGTGCCTAATATCGATATGATACGCATGGTAAACTCCGGTACGGAAGCCTGCATGACAGCCATCAGGCTGGCAAGGGGTTATACCGGCCGTAATAAGTTTATCAAGTTTGAAGGTTGCTACCACGGTCACGCAGATGCGTTCCTGGTAAGCGCCGGCAGTGGCGTAGCCACCCTGGGCATTCAATCCGTGCCAGGCGTTACCACTGCAGTAGCAGAAGACACGCTTACTGCCCCGTATAATAATTTACCTGCAGTAGAACAACTGATTGCCGATAACATCAACCAGATTGCCGCTGTTATCATTGAACCGGTAGCCGGCAACATGGGCTGTATCCTTCCGCAGCCGGGCTTCCTGGAAGGGCTCCGCCAGCTTTGCGATGCCAACAATATCCTGCTCATCTTTGATGAAGTAATGACAGGCTTCCGTTTGGCCCGTGGCGGTGCACAGGAATTACTGGGCATCAGGGCCGACCTCGTAACTTTTGGTAAGATCATTGGCGCCGGTATGCCGGTAGGTGCAGTGGCCGGTCCGAAAGAAATCATGGAACATCTTGCCCCCGCCGGAAAAGTATACCAGGCAGGCACATTAAGCGGTAATCCGATTGCAATGATTGCCGGTTATACTTTATTGCAAACGCTGAACGATAATCCTGTTATTTACCAGCAACTGGAAGATAAAGCCAGCTACCTGGTGAATGGATTAAAAGAAGCATTTGGCGCTGCCGGCATTGTGCATAGCATCAACCAGATGGGATCAATGCTGAGTGCACATTTCACGGAGTATCCAATTGTGGATTTCACCGCCGCCTCTGCCGCCAACAACGAATTATTCAAACGTTTCTTCCATGCCATGCTGGAGCGTGGTATATATTTGCCGCCTTCCGCTTTCGAAAGCTGGTTTATGAGTAATGCACTCACTACCGAAGACCTGGATGAAACTATTGCTGCCGCTAAATCTGCCATGCAGGCAATAAAATAGTTAACAATTCAATCCTGTGCAGAGTGGAAAGGGCTGTCTCTATAAAACGAGACGGCCCTTTATTTTTAAAACAACCTTACCATCTATCAAAAAATAATCCCTTTACAATAAACTAATCTTCAAATAAACTAAAAACTATTAATTTTGCGGTTTAATGAATGATCGTACGTACATATTAAAACGTTGGACCCTCGTCTGCTTCCTGCTGTGCTTACAGCTGGCAACAGCCGTCCTGCCTTCGTTTGCGGCACATCGTCATTATTTCCTGTTGCCTGATCTTCACAAACAACAGGTAGAGCAGGACCGGTTATTAAGTCTTGTTAATAAAATCCCGGTACACCTCGAAGCGGATGATGATAGTGCTGAAATATGGCACGTCACCAAGCATCGCCGTAAAACACGGTGGTACCTTTCTGCTGCGGCTCCACAGGTAAGTACTGCCACCCGCATTGTATATCTTGATGCAGACAATACTGCATACAGTCTTATTCCTGAAAATAAAACCGGTGAGTATGGCAGCCAGAAATCCTTCCGGCCCGCCTACTATTCCTTTCTCTTCCGGTTCACGCCCTTTTGAATAGCAACACAGTTTCTATTGTAATCATTTTTAATTTTTCTTAGGGAGATGCCTGTCTTTTCTGCTACCATAGCGGATGGCCTCCTGATGTGTTGTATTCACCTATTCCGGTTATGCCGGGATCAATATCTTATTGCTATGCGTCAATATACAGGGATTTTAACATCGCTGATCGCTCTTTTCATGGCTGGTTGCGCCACCAAAGGAGAAAGCACCAACAAAGAGGATCTGAAAGTTTTGCCGGTTACCACACTGGTAACAAAAGATACAGTACTGCACCGTTCTTATGTAACAGATATTCAGGCAGTACAAAATGTGGAAATACGCGCTCGTGTCAACGGCTTTCTTGATAAAATATTTATTGACGAAGGACAGGAAGTAAAAAAAGGACAACTGCTTTTCGGGATCAATGACGCGGAATACCGGGCTGAACTGGCCAAAGCAAAGGCCGTTCTCAGCAGCGTGGTTGCAGAAAGCAAGGCCGCCGCACTGGAACTGGACCGCGTAAAATTACTGGTGGAGAAAAAAGTAGTAGCGCCCTCCGAACTGGAAGTGGCCAGTGCAAAGCTCGCCGCAGCCCAGGCAAAAATAGAAGAAGCCCGCTCTGCCGCCGCCAATGCGGAAATGCGGCTGTCTTATACCAGCATCCGCGCACCTTTTGATGGTATCATCGACCGTATCCCTTTAAAGAAAGGAAGCCTCATCAGTGAAGGCTCCCTGCTTACTACGGTATCGGATACACGCGAAATTTATGCTTACTTCAACGTATCGGAAACAGAATACCTCCAGTATAATAAAGCGCTGGCCAAAGGCGACAACAGCTACCGCCAGGTGGCGCTGGTACTGGCTGATGGCACCGATTATCACCATACCGGTAAAATAGAAACCATAGAAGGTGAATTTGAAGAAAACACCGGCTCCATTGCCTTCCGCGCCCGGTTCCCCAATCCTTCCAAGCTGCTGAAACATGGCGCCAGCGGTAAAGTTCGTCTTACCACTGAAATAGACAGCGCCGTGATCATCCCGCAAAAAGCAGTATTCGAAATGCAGGACAAAAACTATGTGTTCGTGGTAGATGGCAGTAACAAAGTGAAAATGAGAAACTTTACTCCACAGGCCCGCTTTGCACATTTTTATATTGTTCAGTCCGGACTTCAGCCCGGAGAACGTATTGTGTGCGAAGGTGTGCGCAACATCCGCGATGGTATCCGGATTTCACCACGCGGCGTTGCCATGGATAGTTTACTCAGTTTATAATCACACAGCTTTTGAGCTGAAATCACGGAACAATGTTTGAAACTTTTATAAAAAGACCAGTGCTATCACTGGTCATATCGCTTATTATCACACTGGTAGGCCTGCTTGCGCTATTCACCTTGCCGATCACCCAGTTCCCCGATATTGTACCGCCTTCGGTAACGGTAACGGCTAAATATACCGGCGCCAACGCCGAAGTATCCGCCAAAGCAGTGTCTACACCGCTGGAAAGAGCCATCAACGGGGTACCGGGTATGACGTATATGTCGTCTGTATCCAGTAACGACGGGATCACCGTGATACAGGTATTCTTCCAAGTAGGTACCGATCCCGACCAGGCCGCTGTTAACGTGCAAAACCGCGTGGCCACTATTATTGATGAACTACCGGAAGAAGTAATCAAGGCCGGCGTCACCACGGAAAAAGAAGTGAACAGCATGCTGTTGTACCTCAACGTAATGAGCGAGGACACTACCCTGGATGAACAGTTTATCTACAACTTTGCCGACATCAACGTACTACAGGAATTAAAACGTATCGACGGTGTAGGCCGTGCGGAAATCATGGGCGCCAAGGAATACGCCATGCGCGTATGGCTGAAACCCGATCGCATGCTGGCTTACAACGTATCTGCGGATGAAGTGATCCAGGCGATCCGCAAACAGAATATTGAAGCAGCGCCCGGTAAAACCGGCGAAAGCTCCGATAAAAACGCGATGATGCTGCAATATGTATTACGCTATACCGGTAAATTTTTTGAGCCGGAGCAGTACCAGCAAATTGTGCTGCGGGCAGGCCAGGATGGTTCCGTGCTGCATCTCAAAGATGTAGCCGATGTGGAATTTGGCTCGCTTACCTACAGCATGGTTTCCAAAACAGATGGCAAGCCTTCTGCTTCCATCATGCTCAAACAGCGCCCCGGCTCCAATGCGCGCGAAGTAATTAACAATGTGAAGGCAAAAATGGAAGAAATGAAGAATTCCTCCTTTCCTCCGGGCATGACCTTCAACTTCAACTACGATGTATCCCGCTTCCTCGACGCCTCTATCCACGAAGTGGTGAGAACTTTATTTGAAGCATTCCTGCTGGTATTTATCGTGGTATTTATTTTCCTGCAGGACTTCCGCTCCACCCTCATCCCGGCGCTTGCAGTACCGGTAGCGCTGATTGGTACGCTGGCGTTTATGCAGATGATGGGCTTCTCCATTAACCTGCTCACGCTGTTTGCATTGGTGCTGGCTATCGGTATCGTGGTAGACAATGCCATTGTGGTGGTGGAAGCCGTTCACGTGAAAATGAGCGAGGAACATCTGCCTCCGATGGAAGCCACGCTGGCCGCTATGAAAGAGATCAGCGGAGCGCTGGTGGCGATTACCCTCGTTATGTCCGCTGTGTTTATACCGGTAGCATTTTTGTCTGGTCCGGTGGGCGTATTCTACCGGCAGTTCTCCCTCACACTGGCCATTTCCATTGTGATTTCAGGTATCAACGCAGTAACGTTAACGCCTGCACTCTGTGCCCTCATGCTCAGAGATACGCATGGCAAACCCCGCAAAAAGAGCCTGCTGCAGCGCTTCTTTAACGGTTTCAACAAAGGCTATAATGCTACCGAAAATAAATATGCGAAGCTTATCAGCTTCATCGCCGGCAGGAGATTGATCACGCTGGCCTGCCTGGTGTTTTTCTTCACCGCTACCTGGGGTATTAGCGCCATCCTGCCTTCCGGGTTTATTCCTACGGAAGACCAGGGCATGATCTATGTAAACGTGACCACTCCCCCGGGCGCAACCGTGGAACGTACCGAAGCCATACTGGACCAGGTGCAGGCCATTGCCGCTGAACTGGGAGAAGTGGAATCTGTATCCACACTTGCGGGATACAGCCTGGTAAACGAAGTAGCCGGCGCCTCTTATGGTATGGGCATGGTGAACCTGAAACCCTGGGACGACCGCAAAGCATCTGTTCAGGATATCATTGAAATATTACAAAAGAAAACAGCCGGTATTGCAGATGCCAGCATAGAATTTTTCCCTCCGCCTACCGTTCCGGGATTCGGTAACTCCAGCGGGTTTGAACTGCGGCTGCTCGATCGCAGCGGCACCGGCGATCTCCGGCAAACGGCGCAGGTCACCAACCAGTTCATCGACGCGCTGAAAAAACGCCCGGAAATAGGCAGCGCCTTCACCAGTTTTGATGCGGAATTCCCTCAGTACCTGATCCACGTAGACCAGGCGATGGCAGCGAAAAAAGGCGTGAGTATTGAAAATGCCATGAGCAACCTTCAAACACTAATGGGCAGTTTCTATGCATCCAACTTCATCCGCTTCGGGCAAATGTATAAGGTAATGGTGCAGGCGGATCCTTCCTACCGCACCAAACCCGATGACCTGCTGCGCCTCTATGTAAAAAATGACCGCGGCGAAATGGTATCTTACTCCGACTTCGTAAAACTGGAACGTGTATACGGACCGGAACAACTGACACGCTATAACATGTACACTGCCGCTATGATCAATGGCGACGCCAAACCAGGATTCAGCAGCAGCCAGGCCATTGCCGCCGTACAGGAAGTAGCCGCCAAAGAGCTGCCCAGGGGGTATAGCTACGAATGGAGTGGTATGACGAGAGAGCAGATCCTTTCCGGTAACCAGGCCTTCTACATTTTCATCATCGTGCTGGTGTTTGTATACCTCTTGCTCGCCGCCCAATACGAAAGTTTCCTGCTGCCGCTGCCGGTATTGCTGTCATTACCGGCCGGTATTTTCGGTGCGTTCCTTTCCCTGAAGTTACTGGGCCTGGAAAACAATATCTACGCACAGGTAGCATTGGTAATGCTGATAGGGTTACTTGGTAAAAACGCCATCCTCATCGTGGAATTTGCGATCCTGAAAAACAAACACGGGGCTACCATCCTGGCCGCGGCTAAAGAAGGCGCCGTATCCAGGCTGCGTCCCATTCTCATGACGTCTTTCGCTTTCATTGCCGGGTTAATACCCTTGTGTATTGCCTCCGGTGCAGGCGCTATGGGTAACCGTTCCATTGGTACCGCCGCAGCCGGTGGCATGCTCATCGGAACCATTTTCGGTGTACTGATCATACCCGGATTATATGTGCTGTTTGCTTCCATGATCAGGAAAAAAACCGTTGAACTAAAAGATTACACCAATGAATAAACGAATATATCAATACACCTTATATGCGGCGATGGCCACTGCAACAGTGGCCTGCAGCACACAAAAAGAACTGGCGCTGCCGGAACGTATAAGCGTTCCCGTTGTATCAGGCAATAACAGTGATACCATTTCGCTGCACAATTTTGCACAGGTGTTCAATGATCCGAACTTGCGAAGCCTTATTGATACCGCATTGCGTAACAACTACGACCTGCTCTCCGCCGCACAGCGTGTAGCTACGGCACAGGCCAACCTGATGATGGCTAAAAATGCCTGGCTGCCATCGCTGAACCTTGCCTTGTCGGCCGGTGTGGATAAGTATGCGGATTATACGCTCAATGGCGTTGGTAATTTCGATACCAACCTGTCGCCCAATATCAGTAAAGACCAACGCATTCCCAGTCCCACACCTGAATATTTTGCCGGCCTGAGAAGCAGCTGGGAAATAGATCTCTGGGGGAAACTGAAAAGTCAGCGCCAGGCCACTTATGCACGCTTTCTCAGCAGTGAACAGGGACGCCGCCTGCTCACCACGCAAATAGTGGCAGGCGTTACCGGGCTGTATTACGAGCTCACTGCGATGGACAACGAGCTGGCTATTATACAACGCAATATCAAATTGCAGGAAACGGCGGTAGCTACCGTGCATATTCAAAAAGCCGGCGGACGCGCCACCGAGCTGGCAGTGCAACAATTCACCGCCCAGTTGCTGAGTACACAGGCATTGGAATATGGCGTAAAACAGGAAATCGCTTCCCTGGAAAACCAGCTCAACGCCCTGCTGGGGAGGCTGCCACAGCCAATTGTACGCAGCACGGTAAAAGACGCGCAGGCGTTGCCGGAAGCGATTAAAAAAGGGATATCCGCCAGCCTGTTATTGCAACGCCCGGATATACAGCGTGCAGAGCTGGAGCTGGCTGCTACAAAAGCAGATGTAAAAGCTGCGCGTGCTGCCTTCTTACCCGGACTTACCATCACACCGTATGCGGGCTTTAACGCTTTCAAAGCAGGACTGTTGTTCCAGTCACCCGCGTCTATCGCATGGGGCGCTGTAGGCAATTTAACCGCCCCCATCTTCAATAAAAAACAGATACAGGCACAATACAATATCAGTACCGCCAATGCCTGGACGGCATTCTACGAATACCAGCAGGCAATTGTAAATGGCTACCAGGAAGTAGCTTCCGCCTTAAATAAAGTGGAAAACCAGCAGGAAGCCTATGCGCTGAAAAGCAAGGAAGTACTGGTATTGCAGGAGGCTGTGTCTACCGCTAACATTCTTTTTACCACCGGATACGCCAATTACCTGGAAGTGATTACTGCACAGAAGAGTGTACTGGAAGCGGAGCTGGCGCTGGTTACTACGCGCCGGAATGTGTACCAGGGAATGGTATCGTTGTATCGTGCGCTCGGAGGCAACTAATTCTTTCTTTTAAACACAGCGGATCGCTTTACGAGGCGATCCGCTGTATATTTTATTTTTTACGGTGCTGAAACAACCACGGCATTACGCCTGGTTCCACAAACATATTATCCCAGCTATTGTGACCCACGCCGGGGTATTCTGTATATTTTTCTTCTGCACCAAGCGTTTTCAGTTTGGCGTCATACGCCCTGGAGGCTTCTACCGGTACTACTTTATCATCGCCGCCATGAAAGATCCACACCGGCACTTTTTTAGCAAACCTGTCCGCCGCCTCTACGTTGCCGGCGCCACAGATAGGAAATGCAGCTGCAAATATATCGGGGCGTTTGGTGATTTCGTAGAAGGTGCCCATTCCACCCAGCGATAAACCTCCGATGTATACCCGTTTGGTATCCACTTTTCCGCCGGCCAGTAAGCTATCCACCAACTGGTTGAGTAAAGCCGTGGGCGGTGTAGGATCGCCATCCAACGGAAAATCTGCCTGGATTACCTTACCGGTGCTGTCGCGCACAAATTTCATGGGCGCCCAGGTTTGATTGGCAGGGCATTGCGGGAAAACAACGAATGCCGGGTAATTGGCGCGGATGGTATCACGCAGGAACATGGCGCCGCCATGCAGCAGCTGCGCGTTATTATCACTGCCTCTTTCACCGGCCCCATGCAGGAAAACGATCAGCGGATATTTTTTGTGACGGTTATAGTTGGCTGGCAGCAGCAGGCGGTAGCGGAGGGTATCACCCTTACGGATAAACGATTCCCTGCTGTACTGGGAAAGACTATCCTGTGCAGCGGCTACCAGGCTACCGGTGAGCGCGCAGGCCAGGAAGAATAATTTAAGGTAACGCATAACGGGGTATTTTTGTTCCCAATATACTACGGCAAAGTCAGTATTTCAGCGTGAAATGCTGCTTGACTTTAAAATCTTTCCGGAAAAATACCAGCCCGATAAAAAAGAGGTCGATGGTCATGGTTACCTGCGGATGTTCCTGTATCGTATGCCAGGCGGCTTCCATATCAGGCGTCCAGTGGATATCGTCGAAGATAAAAACAGAGTATTCATCTGCAAACTGCAGGCACTGCTCAAAATAGGCCAGCGTGGGTTCCTTGCGGTGGTTGCCATCGATATACACCCAATCAGGCAACTGCATTTGTTTCAATACATCCGGTAACACGGTATCAAAATTTCCGGTTACCTGCGTGATGTTTTTGATATGAAGCGCTTCGAAATTCTTGGCGGCCCTGGCTGCTATATTCGGGCATCCCTCAATGGTATAAATACGCGCGTGCGGTGCGGCCTTTGCCATATACGCTGTAGAAAGCCCCATAGAAGTACCCAGTTCAAGAATACGGGCCGGCTGGAGGTATTGTATCAACCGGTAGAAGAATTGCCCGAATTTAGGCTGTTTTGCCGCGTAGCGGGTAATATCCCTTACACGGCGTTCATTACCGGCCGATATCAGCGACCCCGCGCCCAGGTCGGTTACCTGGAGCGTTTCATTACTTTGCAGCAACTGTTTGCGCAACTGTTCTATTTCCCGGAAAGCCGGCTGCCGTTTTTTATCCAGCAACACATCCTCAATCAGTGAAAATACAAAGGGAGAATGTACGTCGTGACGATTGCCTGAAGTAAAATAATACTTCAGGTACTTTCCGGCTAAATTATACTGTTGCGCTAAACCCACTGCTAAATTATTTTTTAATAGATCTTTCCTTTTACGATGCCCCACATATGCAAACGATGCTGCAGTGATACTCTCAAAACACCCAACCCGTAAATGGCGCTGCGTTTGAAATTGATACTGGAGGCCTCGTCGAAGTATTTGGTAGGACAGGTAATTTCTGCAATATCGTATCCTTTCATAAATATCTGCGAAACCATTTCATTATCAAATACAAAATCGTCGTTATCAGCCATGTAGTTGATGTTACGCAATACTTCCGATGAAAAAGTCCGGTAGCCGGTGTGATATTCACTCAGCTTCTGACCAATCAGGATGTTTTGTGTCAATGTTAAGAAACGATTAAATATGTATTTGTACATCGGCATGCCCCCTTTCAGGGCGCCTTTTCCCAGAATCCTGGACCCGAAAACCACCGGGTACACCTCATTGGCAATAATACTGCACATCGCAGTAATGAGCTTTGGCGTATACTGATAATCGGGATGCAGCATCACCACAATATCAGCTCCCAGGTCCAGTGCTTTGTTGTAGCATGACTTCTGATTACCGCCATAACCCTTGTTGTTGTCGTGGCGTATCAGGTGCTGAATCCCCAGCCGCTTGCCGACTTCAAGGGTATCGTCTCTGCTGGCATCATCTACCAGCACTACATCATCAACTATGTCAAAAGGGATTTCCCGGAATGTTTTTTCCAGCGTAAGTGCTGCGTTGTAGGCCGGTAATACAACCACTATCTTTTTGTTATTAAGCATGAAAGTGGATCAAATTTGGCAGCAAAGGTAACTCACCTGCTGATAATTCAAAATATATCCGGAAAATGCATTCCGGACACCACCTATCATGATTTAATTTTAACTGTTATTAATTATTTATCTTTGCCTGATGATGTTTTTGGCATCATATTTTCTTAAATTTTTGTTAACAAAAAGCAAAAACAATATGTTAAAACACCTACCAACGGAAATGAGGCACGATAAACGCTTGACCAGCAAGCCCGATGAGTCATTACCGTTAGTACACCTGGCTCAAAAATTCCTGACGACCAGATGGATTAAAGTGCTACCAGCCCCTCTTGTTTTACTTTTTACTTTCCAGACAGCTTACGCACAGGACCCGGAACTGAAAAGCACCACGTCTCCTGTCATTAAAACTCAGGATACCACCATCCGCAAACTGCTGGAAGATGTACAACGGATCACCGACAATGACAAACAAAACTCTACCGCTATACAGGCCCTGTTACAGGGAAAGGAAATAGATAATATCACGAAGTACGAGCTGATAAAAAATAATATCATCAATGCCAGTGAAACGTATTATCTGCTGAATAAGAAAATTATCGATCTGAAGTCGCGTACTACGACCAATAACCTCGATGTTTTCATCACCTCCCTGAATAACCCGGAAAGTAAAGCGCTGGGCTTTTCTTTGAGCGACCGCATTGTAGAGCTGGTAGAAAAGATCATCCTGAAAAATAAAGGAGATAAAGGAGAGAAGAATTCTAAAATTGTAGAGTCTACCAAATCCATCATCAACAGTCCTATTTTCCAGAGCTTTACCTCCCTCACTCCTCCGCTGGCGATTGCCAACTCAGTAATGAACTTTCTGCACAGTGTGAGTGTGAATAACAAACAGATTAACCAGAAGTCATTACAGGATTTCGAAAAAGAGCTGAACAAATATGTAGTGTATTACACCGCATTGAATGATGCCAACCAGAAATTTGAATATGGCCTGAACTTCAATAAAGATCAGCTAAGCCTTTTACAGGATAACCTGTTTGATCATCTTTCGTTTACCGCCACTTCCCTTAAATTTCCTGCTCCGCAGAAAGGGAATCAGGGTTTGAGCCAAACGATGAATGAATACTTTTTTGATTTTAAGAAAGAAAAGGTAGTTGATTACTTCGCTAAACTGGAAGAGAAATATACCAAAGGCAAACGGATCGATTATGAATCCCTACTGCGCGAAAACTCTTCCCTGAAAGAAGTAAACAACCAGCTGGAAGACCTGGTTTTGCAAACCAAGCGATTCGAAAATCTTTACAACGAATATTTCACGCTGCTGGATTCTTACTATACCAAAGTAAACAACTCGCTGAAAATAGCCCAGGATAATGGATTGGCAGATAAAAGCATCATCGATGCCAAACAGGCGGAATTCAGGAACCTGAAAACAGAAGCAGTAGGAGAAATCCAGGCGTCTATCAATATCAGGGAACTGTATAGCAATACAGAAAAAATCAAGTACCGTTACAGGATATTCTAGTTAAACATATTACTATAAAAGCAACAGGCGGTAGTGAAGGATTTCACTATCGCCTGTTGCTTTTATAGGTTTTAACGTCTTCCTATAGATTTTATTTATACCTTTGCTGCACAATCTTAGAGGAAATGACGACAGTTCAATTGGAGTACATTGTTGCGGTAGATACCTACAGAAGTTTTGTACTGGCAGCAGAGAAGTGCTTTGTAACCCAGCCAACGCTGAGCATGCAGATTCAGAAGCTGGAAGATGAGTTAGGCATTAAATTGTTTGATCGCAGCAAATTACCGGTAGTCCCTACTGAAATAGGTATATCCGTGGTTGCCCAGGCCAGGATCATCATTAAGGAAAATGCACGCATCCGTGAAATTATAGCAGACCAGAAAAAGGAAGTACAAGGCAATCTGAAAGTAGGCATCATTCCTACACTGGCGCCTTACCTGCTTCCCCGTATCCTCACCGGGTTCATGAAAAAATATCCGAAGGTGCGCCTGGAAATATGGGAATATCCTACAGAGCAAATTATGCAGCAACTGAAACAGGAACTGCTGGATTGTGGTTTGCTGGCCACTCCCCTGCATAACCCGCACCTGGAAGAACATCCTTTATTTTATGAGTCCTTTGTGGTGTACACTGCTAAAAGCAATCCTTTATACGAGAAAAAAATCGTAAAAACAGACGAGCTGGATATCAAAGATGTGTGGCTGCTCAATGAAGGGCATTGTATGCGTAACCAGGTGTTGAATATCTGTAAGGATAAATTTACCATGGGCGATAACAAGAACCTGGAATACAATACCGGCAGTGTGGAAACGCTGAAAAGAATGGTAGATCTCAACGAAGGCTATACAATTTTACCGGAGCTGTCATTACAGGATCTCTCCTCCCGGCAACTGAACATGGTCCGCTATTTCAAGGCGCCGGAACCGGTAAGGGAAATCAGCCTGGTAACCCATCGTCACTTTATTAAACAGGCGCTGATAGAAGCCTTTAAAAAAGAAATCCTGGCACATGTGCCGGAGAAGATGAAGGTGCAGAAAAATAAGAAGGTAATTGAGATTCTAACGGAATAAGGGAAGATATAAGGAAAACGGGCTGGTAATACTACATTACCAGCCCGTTGCTTTTTAAAGACCTTATGCTTTCGCCGGTGTATAATACTTCATTGCTTCCGGCATCAGCTGTTGTAATTTTTGTACGCGGGTAGCGTCGCTGGGGTGTGTGCTCAGGAGTTCAGGTGGTTTCTGACCTTTACTCATACTGGCCATGCGTTGCCAGAAAGGAATTGATTCCTGCGGATTGTAACCGGCCATCGCCATGAATATTACTCCCAGGTGATCGGCTTCCAGCTCATTACCACGGGAGAAGGCGAGTGTACCTAAGTTGCCGCCTACGCCAAATGCCTGGTTAAAAAGGTTTACCGCGGTAGGGTTCTTGTTCAGCGCTACAGCGCCGGCTACCTGGATACCCTGCATTACCAGTCCCTGGCTCATACGTTCGTTACCATGACGTGCAATGGCATGTGCTATTTCATGTCCCATTACACAGGCCAGGGCAGTTTCATTCTGGGTTACGGGCAGCAAACCTGTATACACCACTACTTTACCGCCGGGCATACACCAGGCATTTACTTCTTTGTTATCTACCAGGTTAAATTCCCATTTATAGCTGGATATTTCACCCCCCATATTATTTTGGTTCATGTACCTGGTAACAGCCGACGCAATGCGCTGCCCCACTCTTTTCACCATCTCAGCGTCTTTACTGGCAGTTTGCGCCACTACTTTGTTTTCAGACAAAAATGATTGGTATTGTTGCACAGCCATTGATTGCATCGTGCTTTCAGGAACGAGGTTCAGCTGACTACGGCCGGTGATGGGTACACGAGAACAGGCCGCCAATGCGAGGCTTGCAGTAAAGAATAAAACATACTTTTTCATGGGAGCATCAATTTAAATATGCGAAAACGCAAAAAGCAAAAAGCAAAAAGCATGCACATTTTTATGGCTGTCGCTTTTTGCTTCCTGCTTTAATATATAACTGTAACTAGTTCTTGTCTTTTCTGTTCTTGAATAACGGCACTTTACTTTCTACACCTTTCAACAGCCGCGTGATATTCTTCTGATGGGTTAACACCACCATTAAAGCTACAGCAATAGCAAATATGCGATAAAAGATTTCAGGTTCATTGAAGATATAGAGGATCAGGATCGGGAAAGCGATACTGGCAATAATAGAACTGAGAGAAACGTATCTCGTTAAAAAAAGGATCATTAAAAATACACCCACACAGCATAAAGCTACCAACGGCTGTATGGCAAGCACCAGCCCGAACAGGGTAGCAATTCCTTTACCACCCTTGAAGTTTGCCCAGATAGGGAATATATGACCTACCACTGCAGCGAGCCCCAGACCGATCTGGAGGTTCACCAATTGAGTAAGATGTTCAGGATCAAGATAATAAGGAGCCAGATAAGCTAAACGTACTGCTAACACACCTTTCAGCATGTCTACTACCATTACAAAAGTACCCGCTTTAGGCCCCAGCACCCGGAATGTATTGGTGGCGCCGGCATTGCCGCTGCCATACTCCCGGATATCCATACCAAAAACGCCTTTACTCACCCAAACAGCTGTAGGAACAGATCCTATCAGATAAGCACAAAAAAGCAATAAAATTTCTATCATCACTACAAGTTAGGAATGCTAAGATAACAAATTCTGTGTTAAAATAGAGAGAATATTAGAAAAGATTATAACACAAAAGTTGGATTATCAACGCTATTTATATGTAAGTTTTAATCTATTTTGAGTCCGGTACAGAAAATTGGAGCGCCAGCCAGTTGTCTTTTTCGATCCGTTTCTCCATGATAAATCCTTTTGAAACCGCGGCCGCTGCAATGTTTTCTTCATCCGTAGGTAAGATGCCGCTCAATAGTAATTTGCCCCCCGGCACTAACAAATGCCCCATATCTCCCATAAATTTCAGTAAAATGTTATAGTTGATATTTGCCAGCAATATATCATATTTTCCGGTAATTGCCTCAAGGTTGTCCGCCTGCCATACTTTTACCTTGTTCATCCCGTTGGCAGCAATGTTCTCCAACGTATTATTTACGGACCATTCGTCGTAGTCAATTGCATCCGCTGTATCAGCCCCCATCATCTCCGCCAGGATGGCGAGGATACCGGTTCCGGTGCCAAAATCAAAAACCTTTTTGCCCTTAAAATCCAGCGGCTCCATGAGCTTTATCATAGAGGCCGTGGTAGCATGATGCCCCGTACCAAAAGCCATCTTAGGCGTAATAATAATTTCATATGCAGGCTGCGGATCAAATGGCGGATGAAACTCCGCCCGGATACCACAAAAATTATCTACCTGCACCGGTTGGAAATTGCTTTCCCACAGGGCATTCCAGTTCACCGGTAAAATCGTTTCTTTTGTATAGGTTACCCCGTAGGCTTCCAATTGCTGCTGCAATGCGGCCTCGTCAAAGTCGGTGGCAGGAATATAAGCAATCAGCGTATCCGGCTGCTCCTCAAACCCTTCATATTTCAGCTCAGATAATTGGGCAATCAGCAGGTCTGTTTGTGCGGCGCCGGCCCGCATGGTAATAGCAATGTAAGACATAGGCCGCAAATATAGCCATTAGCTGCTAGCTTTCAGCGTTTTGACACCCCATCCGCAGCTAAAATCATCACTCAATATTAAAAATTGTTATATTTGATTAATAAATCATATCATATATCCTATGAAAGCACTGTTCCTCCTGCTCACCGGCGTGGCGTTGTCCCTGTCGGGAATGGCCCAGGTAATTAAAGTACGGCCTCCTGAACCTATCACAGATTCCATCATTTACCAGACTGAAAATGTAACATTGATCTTTGACCGGAAGCATCTCACGGAATATATGACGGGTATGGATTCCACCCTGCGCAACAGTAAATACAGTAACAAGGTATTTAACAGCGTGCAGTTTGCACACCTGAATGCCATAGATATGGGCAACCATTTCCGCAAGGCTTATTGCTACCTGGAAGACACTGCCAACAAGGACTTCAGCTACAGTACCGGTAAAATGAATATGTTGTGGGCAGAAGATGGCGGTATTATGCTCCCCTACGTGGAAGAAATTATGCCGGACCTGCTGGCTGGCGGGGAAGTACGGGTGATAGACAGGAGTACCAAAGCGCTGCAACCTGCTTATAAGATGATTGCCGAACCGGTGGATGGCAATAATTACCGGGTGTTTCGCCTGAACAGCGGCCGCGAAATTTTCAGGGAAAGCACTTTCCGTGTAGAGCAACTGACCAGGAGATAAACCACCTTGTCATAAAAATAAGAAAGCAGCCACCAGGGTGACTGCTTTCTTTTGTATTTAATTCCAGTTATCTGCTAGCTATAACAGCGCCTATTCGGCATCAAAGGTAGGCTCCTGAGGTTTATCAGGACCGGCGTTGTAATTTCCGCCACCACGGTTACCGTCGCGGTTGAAATCACGTCTCTCGCCGCCACCGCGTCTGTCATCACCGCCACGTCTGTCGTCACGGGGACCACGTCTGTCGCCACGATCACCGCCGCGGTCTCCACGATCTCCACGATCACGGAAGTCGCCTCTGTCGCCACGCTCTTCACGTTCTGGTCTTTCCACGTAACCTTCCGGTTTAGGCATGAGCACTTTGCGGCTCAGCTTAAACTTACCGGTTTTAGGATCGGTACCAGTCAGTTTTACTTTTACTTTTTCGCCTTCTGTCAGCACACCTTCCATTGTTTCCAGGCGTTTCCAGGAAACTTCGGAGATGTGGAGCAAGCCTTGTTTACCAGGCATGAACTCCACGAAAGCACCGTAAGGCATGATGGATTTTACAACGGATTCATATACTTCACCTACTTCAGGTATTGCAATGATTCCTTTCACCCATGCAACTGCTTTATCGAGACTTTCTTTCTGCGCGGAGAAGATACTTACTTCGCCGGTTTCACCAACTTCTTCGATGTTGATGGTAGTACCGGTTTCGCGTTGGATCTCCTGTATAATTTTACCACCGGGTCCGATAACAGCGCCGATAAATTCACGGTCGATGATGATCTTCTCCATGCGTGGTGCATGTGGTTTTGGTTCAGGACGTGCAGCCGGCATTACTTCGTACATGGCTTCCACGATATGCAGGCGGCCTTTCCTGGCCTGAGCCAGTGCAGAGCGCATTACATCCATGCTTAAACCATCTACTTTGATATCCATCTGTATACCCACAATACCATCGCGGGTACCGGTTACTTTAAAGTCCATGTCACCCAGGTGATCTTCATCACCGAGGATGTCGGTTAATACTGCCCATTTACCATCGGAAGCGCGGGAGATAAGACCCATTGCCACACCTGAAACGTGTTTAGGCAGGGGCACACCAGCGTCCATCAGTGCCAGCGAACCAGCACATACGGTAGCCATGGAAGAGGAACCATTTGATTCGAGGATATCAGAAACCACCCTTACAGTGTAAGCGTAGTCGCTGCCTGGCATCATTTGCTTCAGGGAGCGCATGGCCAGGTTACCATGTCCTACTTCACGACGGCCGGGACCGCGCATCATTTTCACTTCACCTGTAGAGAATGGAGGGAAATTGTAGTGCAGGATGAATTTGGAATAATTGGAAACGGCTGCGCTTTCGATCAGCAGTTCATCTTCCGGAGTACCCAGTGTAACGGTAGTCAGCGACTGTGTTTCACCACGGGTAAACAGGGCGGAACCGTGAGGAGAAGGCAGGATATCTGCTTCCATTGCCAGCGGACGAACCTGATCCAGTGCACGGCCATCCAGACGAACGGATTCATCCAGGATCATGTTGCGGATCACTTCTTTTTCCAGGTCATGCAGATATTCTTTTACCAGCGGCTGGTCTTCTTCCGGTAATTCACCCAGGTGTTCTTTCAGTTCAGTGCCAATGGCAGCAAACGCATCGCTGCGATCGTGCTTGGCTGAAGCTGACTTGGCTACCTGGTAAATTTTATCTTTTGCAAAAGCTTCAATTTTCGCTTTCAGTTCTTCGTTCTGATGAGGTTGTGCGTATTCACGTTTGCCGGTTACACCTTTCAGGTCACGCAGTTCTTCCTGTGCTTTAACCTGCACTTTGATCGCAGCGTGTGCTGCTTCAATAGCAAGGATCAGGTCTTCTTCCTGGCACTCTTTACTTTCACCTTCCACCATCATGATGTTCTTATCGGTAGCACCGATGATGAAGTCCATGTCGGCTTTAGCCAGTTCAGTACGGTTAGGGTTGATCACGAATTTACCATCGATGCGCGCTACGCGGCATTCAGAAATAATTTCCTGGATGGGAACGTCGGATACAGCCAATGCAGCAGATGCAGCAAGACAGGCCAGTGCATCGGGCATTACTTCGGGATCAGATGAAATCAGGGACACCAGTACCTGTACTTCACATAAATAATTATCGGGGAACAGGGGACGCAGAGCGCGGTCAATCAAACGGGAAATAAGTACCTCGGAATCAGACAACCGGCCTTCACGCTTGAAAAAAGAACCAGGGATACGGCCGGCGGATGCAAACTTTTCCTGGTAATCAACTGTAAGGGGGAAGAAAGACTGGCCTGGTTTGGGTTCTTTATTTGCTACCACAGTGGCCAGCAATATTGAATTCCCTAAACGCACCGTAACGGCACCGTCAGCCTGACGGGCCAACTTGCCGGTTTCGATGGTCACCATACGACCGTCTCCTATATCGAATTTCACTGAAATAGGTGTCAGATTCATAATAAAGTGAGGATTAAAAATAAAATTATTCTTTTTTGATCGCTAAAGAATAACAAAAGGTATACATACAAAAAAACTATTCCCAACCATATAAGTTGGGAATAGCGCTATAATTAAGTCATGGTTATTTCCTGATACCTAACTTCTCAATGAGGGCACGGTAGCCTGTGAGGTTGGTTTTAGATAAATAGGAAAGCAAACGCTTTCTCTGGCCAACCATCTTCATCAAACCACGGTGGGTAGAAAAATCTTTTTTGTTTTGTTTCAGGTGACCGGAAATGCTGTTGATACGCTCAGTCAGCAGTGCGATTTGTGCTTCCACAGAGCCTGTATTTTTTTCGCTTCCACCAAATTCCTTAAAAATATTGGCTTTCTTTTCAACAGTTAAGTAAGACATCTTTAAAAATAATAAGTAATAATAATGTTTTTTGTCGCTATTTTTCCGGTGCAAAGGTAATTTAAAAAATAGGAATTACCAATTAACGGGAAATTAATAATAAATGAAGGATAATGTACATCCGTAATATTTTCTTTCTCAACAACTCCTAAGAAGAAAAATTCACAGCTGCATTATCCGTTACATGCCCGTTTTCTGTACGCAGTACTCTCGACGGGAATTTCTGTAATACTATGTAATCGTGTGTGGCCATCACTATGGCGGTTCCTTCACGGCAAATACGGAACAACAGCTGCATAATACCATCGGAAGTTTCCGGATCCAGGTTACCAGTGGGCTCATCCGCCAGGATCAGTTTTGGCGAATTCAGCATAGCACGGGCAATATCCACACGCTGCTGCTCTCCTCCCGATAACTCGTACGGCATCTTAAAGCCTTTGGTACCCAATCCCACCTTTTCCAGTACATCGTTGATCTTATTCTCCATTTCCTTAGGATCCTGCCAACCGGTAGCCCGGAGCGCAAATTTCAGGTTATCATGCACGTTGCGGTCGGTTAATAACTGAAAATCCTGGAATACCACACCCAGATTCCGGCGAAGATACGGCACTTTTTTCCAATCCATCTTCTTAAGATCAAAACCAACTACCTGTCCCGTGCCATCATTTAAAGGTAAATCTCCATACAATGTCTTTAACAAACTGGATTTCCCGGTACCGGTTTTACCAATGAGATACACAAATTCACCCTTGTTCACCGTGATATTCACATCAGCTAATATCAATGAATGGCCCTGGTATATACTGGCGTTTGTTAATTGTATGATAGGTTGTTCAGGCGTCATGTCCTTTCTGTTTTTTACGGTCTGTGCGGACAAAAATAACTAATTAAAAAATAACTCGTTGTGATAATATGTCAAATATCCATCTCTCTGAAACTAAAAAAATAGTTGTCAAACTAAACTATTAGTTATAACTTGGTTTTACAAACGAGCAATATGAAACAACTCACCAAAGCAGAAGAACAGATCATGCAGGCACTCTGGGAAACCGGCCCGGCCTTCGTGAAAGATATCATAGAAGTAATGCCCGAACCCAAACCGCATTACAATACGGTGTCCACCCTTGTGAAAATACTGATTGAAAAAGGGTTTGTCGACTTTAAAGCTTACGGTAAATCACACCAGTATTTTGCCCTTGTAACCAAAGATGCTTACAGCCACAAAACAGTCAACAATATCGTGAAAGGCTATTTCGACGGCTCCTTCAGCAACATGGTTTCTTTTTTTGTGAAAGAAAAAGAACTGAGCATCGCTGAACTGGAGAAACTGGTACAAAAAATTAAAGCAGCCCAAAAATCTTAACCATGACAGTTCTGCTCACCTATCTCTCCAAAGTGATCATCTGTTCAGCCGTTTTATACGGCTACTACTATATCGCCCTGCGTAATAACCGTTTCCACCAATGGAACCGGTACTACCTGGTGCTCATCACCCTGGTTTCCCTGCTCACCCCCCTCCTGAAAATTCCGCTGCCAGGCCAGGCCGCCGAATCTTCCACGGTGCTGTCTTATACAACACGCATTGTGAACATCCGCGAAACCGTGATACCGGCCAACCCCGGGATCAGTTCCGGCATGGTGCTCAACATCCTGTACATCGTGGTGATAGCGTTGCTGCTGACACGAACACTGATCAGTCTTTTCAGGATTAAGAACCTCATCCGCCGCAGCCAGGTGCAGGAAATTCCTCCCTACCGGTTTGTAAAGAACAAGGACATCAAAGCGCCTTTTTCTTTCTTCCGCTATATTTTCTGGGATCAACAAACATCATTGAATTCGCCCGAAGGGCAACAGATATTTAAACATGAACTGGTACACCTGCAGGAGAAACACAGTACGGATAAACTATTCATGGAACTGGTTACCGCGGTATGCTGGATCAACCCCTTCTTTCACCTGATTAAAAGGGAACTGGCACTGGTACATGAATTCCTGGCCGACAAAAAAGCAGCCGGGGAAGAAATAGCCGGCTACGCGCAAACCATCCTCCAGATGGCCTTTCAAAGCAAACAATTCAGTATTACAAACGACTTTTTTCATCCGCCAATAAAAAGAAGAATCCTTATGCTGACACAATTCCACACTCCCAGATTCAGTTACCTGCGACGCATCATGGTATTGCCGCTGGCTACCTTCATTTTTTGCTCCCTTGCATTTGTGGCCGATAAGCGTCCGTCCGCCATTCCGGCGCTTACCACCACTGCCGCTGCTATTCCTTCGGCCACCATCGCAGTGGATACCACACCGGTTAAAAAGGTAACCACCAGGAAAGACAACGTTTATACTTCGGTAGACCAGCCTCCCACTTTCCAGGGCGGAGAAGAAGCGCTTGCAAAATATCTTTCCAAAAACACCCGGTATCCTAAAGCTGCACAGGAAAAAAACATTTCAGGTACGGTGTACGTAAATTATGTGGTAGACGAGGAAGGTAATATTACAGATGTTCGTACGGTGGGAAAAAACCCGGGCTTTGGTCTTGCTGAAGAAGCGATGCGTGTAGTAAAAGGAATGCCGCAATGGATACCCGGCAGGCATCAGGGCCGGGCTGTTTCCGTACAGTTTAACCTGCCTATCCGCTTTATGCTGGATGCTGGCAAACAGACACCGAAAACCGGTGATCATACCGTCAATTTCCCGCCACCTAACGATAAAGAAGTATTCACCTTTGTGGAACATCCACCGAAATTCCCCGGCGGCGAAAATGCCCTTGGATTATATCTTAGTAAAAATATCCGTTACCCCAAACAGGCACAGAAAGCGAATGTAAGCGGTACCACCTTTGTGCAGTTTATTGTGGATGCAGATGGCAGCATCCATGATGTGAGAACAATAGGCGCAAAGAAAGGTTACGGCCTGGAAGATGAAGCGATAAGGGTAGTGAAAGCCATGCCGAAATGGGAACCAGGTGTGCAAAATGAACGCCAGGTGGCGGTGCAGTTTAATCTTCCTATCAGGTTTAGTCTGCAAAACTAACACAACTATAAATGATCAATAAGGGCAGGCCACGGTTTTACACTGTGGCCTGCCCTTATTCTATTCATCATCCTCAGCTTGGAATTACTTCTGGGGTACTTCGCCAATGCCTCATACCTGGGTATACCATGGATCATCCATGGACTCTCCATGCACTTCTGATGGACTCCTCATGCACTATCAATGCACTCTCCATACACTCCCTATACACTATGACCTAATATTCAAAGGTTCCAGCCGGCGCTTTCACGGTTACTTTCTTCTCTTCTGCGGCTTCTACCCTGCCTATGATCTGTGCATCGATATTAAAACTTTTGGAAATGCTGATAATATCAGCTGCTATTGCTTCCGGCACATACAGTTCCATTCTGTGTCCCATGTTAAACACCTGGTACATTTCCTTCCAGGGAGTACCGGACTGCTCCTGGATAAGACTGAACAACGGAGGCACCGGGAACAGGTTGTCTTTGATCACGTGCAGTTTCTCAATGAAGTGCAGCACTTTGGTTTGAGCACCGCCGCTGCAATGTACCATCCCGTGTATCTGCGGCCGGAATTGCTCCAGCACTTTCTTGATCACAGGGGCATAGGTACGGGTGGGCGATAATACCAGTTTACCTGCATCCACCGCGCCAAAGCCAGGAATATTTATTTTATCTGTCAGCGATTTTTTACCGCTGAACACCAGTTCATAAGGAATATTGGGATCAAAGCTTTCAGGGTATTTTTCCGCAATAGCTTTGCTGAAAACATCATGACGCGCGCTGGTGAGGCCATTGCTGCCCATACCGCCATTGTATTCCGTTTCGTAAGTGGCTTGTCCGTAGGATGCCAGCCCTACCACCACATCGCCTGCCTGGATCCGGTCGTTGGAGATCACGTCTTCACGTTTCATGCGGCAGGTAACAGTAGAATCCACGATGATGGTGCGTACGAGGTCGCCTACATCAGCGGTTTCTCCACCGGTAGAGTAAATGCTGATACCGTGGTTCCGCAGTTCTGCCAGGATTTCTTCTGTGCCATTGATGATGGCAGCAATTACTTCACCCGGCAGCAATTGTTTGTTGCGGCCAATGGTGGAAGAAAGAAGGATATTGTCTGTAGCGCCCACGCAAAGCAGGTCGTCCATGTTCATGATAATCGCGTCCTGGGCGATGCCTTTCCAGACACCCAGATCACCGGTTTCTTTCCAATAAATATAAGCCAGGGAAGATTTGGTGCCGGCGCCGTCTGCATGCATAATATTGCAATAAGCTTCGTCGCCTCCTAAAATATCAGGTACAATTTTGCAGAATGCCTTTGGGAAAAGGCCCTTGTCAATGTTTTTAATGGCATTATGCACATCTTCCTTGCCTGCTGAAACACCGCGTTTGGCGTAAATATTATTATCCACCGGGAAATAAATAAATATGTAAATAAAAAGTAAACTAAATAAAGATGCTCTTCAGGCTGCAAAAGTAACAGATTCCATGCAGAATGCCCGCCGAATGTGTTAGATTTGCACGGCGATTTTGATAGTTATTGATTTATATGCAGGTTCACAGGGACTTAGACCATTTACCGGAATTCCGTAATGCTGTTATCACGATAGGCACTTTCGACGGAGTACATGCAGGCCACCGCTTCATTATTGAGCAATTGGAGCAGGCTGCCAACACCTGCGGCGGCGAAACCGTGATCATTACCTTTGATCCGCATCCACGGGAGGTATTACAACCCAAACCGAATAATATCCGGCTGCTGACTACCCTGCCTGAAAAAATTGCCTTGCTGGAGCGTGCCGGCATTCATCACCTGGTAGTAGTGCCTTTTACGAAAGAATTTTCTGAGATGCCCGCCCGCAGTTACCTGGAAGACTTCCTGGTAGCGCGCTTCAGGCCGCACACCATTATTATAGGCTACGACCACCGGTTTGGCCACAACCGGGAAGGCGGACTGGAACTGCTCGAAGCAGAGCAGCAGCAGTATGGCTTTACCCTGATCGAAATTCCGCAGCAGGTAGTACATGATCTTACGGTGAGTTCTACCAAAATCCGTAAAAGCCTGCAGGAAGGCGATATCCGGCTGGCCAATGAATTGCTGGATTACACCTATTTTTTAACCGGCACCGTAGTGCATGGCGATAAAATGGGCCGGCAGCTGGGTTATCCCACCGCTAATCTGCACCTCACCGACGAAAGAAAGCTGATTCCGGCTGAAGGTATTTACGCCGTAAACGCCCAACTCAGCGGCCGCAGCGAATTATTACCTGCCGTGATGAGCATCGGCTTCCGCCCTACTTTTAATGGCACCGATCTCCGTCTGGAAGTACACATCTTTGATTTTCATGAAGATATTTACGGGCAGGAATTAACGGTTCATTTTGTAGCATACATCCGCTCCAACCTGAAATTTGACAATATAGATGCGCTGATAGTACAAATGGATAAGGATTCTGCGCAGGCAAAGGAGATACTGGCGAAGATTTAGAATTCTTCTCCCAGGAGTTCCGTTTTTTGCTCGTCCTTTTTAGGGGGCTTCATTAAACGAACCCCACGCCATAGAAAAAAGGCAGACGCGATTACATAAAAACACATGATCATAGCCGTATTGGTGCTCATGCTAAGATCCAACCCGATCGCTCCACGATGAAGAGTGATGATGTTCATCAGCACAATTAAAGCGCAGCAACTACTTAAAACGAAACACAGCAGGCCAAACAGCAATCTGAATATCTTCTTTACCCCAATAGCCATAAAAAAACAGCATAATTAATTAATTCATCACCTTATACATCAGTTCTTTCATCAGTTCCCCGTCTTCCACGCCACTATCGTTAATGCCTATACTCCGCAGGTTATATTGGTGCAGCAGCAAAATAGCTTTCTCGGTTCCTTCGGGTCCGTATTGACGGGCAGCGTTCATATAGTCCTTTACAAAAAACGGATGTACACCCAGCGCCGTGGCCACCTCCTTTTCGCCCCCTTTTACGCTGAAAATGAGGTTTACTTTAGCGAAGAAATTATAGAGTGCGGGCAATGTCATCTGGATGGGCGCTGCTTTGGGATTGGCGGCAAAGTAAGCGATGATCCGGAATACTTTAGCCGTATTCTTCTGTCCCAGGGCGTTTTGTAGTTCAAATACATTGTACTCTTTACTGATGCCCACATACTTTTCAATATCCGCTTCGTCGATCTTTTTCTGGGCGGGAAGGTTTACCAGCAACTTATCTATTTCATTGGAGATACGGGAAAGGTCGTTCCCGATATGATCTACCAGAAGGATAGCCGCTTTTTGTGAGATGGCCAGTCCGCGGCTGCTCACATAGCTTTCAACCCACGTGGGCAGCTGGTTATCATATAATTTTTTGGTAGACAGGAGTACGCCTTTTTCCTTTATGAGCTTGGCCATTTTACTCCTGCCATCTATTTTGCCCTGTTTATGCGCCACTACAAACACCGTAGAAGTAAGCGGGTTATCGATATAGGTTTCCAGTTTCAGCAGATCGCGCATGGCCTGCGCCTCTTTGAGCAGTACCACCTGTCTTTCAGCGAACATCGGGTACCTGCGGCAGGCGTTGATCACCTGGCTCCAGTCAGTATCCTTTCCATAAAGGACCGTGAGGTTAAAGCCTCTTTCTGATTCAGGTAACAGCTCATGTTCTGCATAGCTGGTCACCTGGTCAATAAAAAAGTCCTCATCTCCTTCCAGCCAGTACAATGATTTGAATTTTTGCTGCTTCCAATCCCTGATGATATCCTGGTACTCCATTACTAGAATGCTTTTTGTCTATTTTTTTACGATAATAATATCTTCCTGTGTCAATGCCGGTAAACGTTTGAACTTCAGCAGCAGCTGTGCTACCGCCAGTACATCCTTCTGGCAATAGGCGGCAATACGTTCCAGATCTTTTTCCTCCCAGTATACCTTGCCTACCATGCTGCCGTCTATATCGTCTTTGGGCGTATCAATACCCATAACGGCCGTTAGAAGTTTCAGGGAAATATAATGTTTAAAGTCCCCGAAGCGCCACAGATGCAGGGTATCGAGCATGGGAATTTCCCAGGGTTTAAATCCGTGCAGCTGTAAAGGCTGTGGCAAAGATAATTGATGGATAACAGACCTCCTGCAAATAAAAGGAATATCAAATTCTTTGATGTTATGCCCGGCAAACTGGAACCGGGGATATTTCGCATAGAATTTATTGATTAATTCTAAAAATCCTGACAGCACAACTGCTTCATCATCATTACAAAATGATTTCAGCCTTAGCTGGTACCTGTTATTTTCAAGACTAAAGAAGCCGGCCGAAATGCACACAATTTTCCCAAATTCGGCGTAGATGCCAGCCCTGTCAGCGTATGCTGAATCTTCATTTCCGGAAACTGGCGCAGTTTTTGCAATTTTGTCACGCCAGAGCTGTTGCATGTCTTCGGATAAGTGCTCTATAGCAGGAGCCGCGGGTGTTGTTTCTATGTCCAACAGTAATAATTGATCTAACGCAATATTTGGAAGCACGATTGAAAAACAGTTTTATAGCTATTTATAAAATAGGAATATTATAAGTACTTTTGAATAACAATTTTTAACCATATAACAATAAACATAAAACTCACAACTATGACGGAGAACACTTTTAATTCACCTGCACCGGGATCACCCGGACCAGAAAAACCACGTAGCCGCAACGGTCTAATTTACGGTATTTTAATTGCAGCATTAGCCGGTACCTGGATATATATGTTGTATGATAAAAATAAATCCAACGAGCAAATTGTTCAAAAAAGCACCCAGATAGATTCGATCTCTTCGTCACGTGACGCACTGCAGCAGGAATACAATGCGGCCAATGCCCGCCTGGATGATCTGGTTTCACAGAACACCCGGATGGATAGCCTGGTTAAAACAAAAGATAAGGAAATACAGGATATGAAAGCCAGGATCTCTACTATCCTGAACAACAAAAATGCTACACAGGCGCAACTGGCGGAAGCCCGTCGTTTGATTGAGCAACTGAAATCCAATATTGAAGGTTATTCAGAAACTATTGAACGCCTGGAAGGTGAAAAAATAGTATTGGCTGGTGAAAGAGATTATGCACGTAAAGAGCGCGACTCTGTGTCTGTGGTAAAGGACAGTCTGAATAAAAAAGTGGACCTGGGTTCCGTACTCCATGCTTCCAACATTAAACTGTTACCGATCCGTGTAAAGAATAACGGTAAAGAAGTAGAAACCAGCAAAGCAAAACGCGCTGATATGATGCGGGTTACTTTTGACCTGGACGACAACCGTATTGCACCAACCGGTGATAAAGAAATTTTTGTGGCCATTACTGCTCCGGATGGAGCGCCACTGGCTGTAGAAGCGCTTGGTTCCGGCCGTTTTACACTGGAAGATGGTACTGAAAAATTATATACTGCCAAGAAAACAGTTGCTTATACTACTGGTCAGAAACAAACTGTAAGCATGGACTGGAAACAGAACTCCGATTTCAAGGTAGGCGATTATGCAGTTGAAATCTATCACAACGGTTTCAAAATAGGACAAGGTAAAGTAACACTGAAAAAAGGCGGCTTGTTTTAGTAACAATCAGCATTCAGGATAAAGTCGATGGCCGGAGCAAAGATTATTCTTTCACTCCGGCCATTCGCTTTTGTGGCGGTTTTATAGCGGATTCATGGTATTTTTTTCGCTTATCTCATTTGTTAATGATTAGTTATTGACAAAAAGATATATATAAAAATAAAATTAAATTAACGTTCTTTGCTGCACAATTAAAGATAGCCGGAGGCCACTGCACTCCCCTGACCAATGCTTAAGAAGAAGAATGTGACAGGCATATGATGCCGGTTTAGCCCGTGATTCATTCTTTAACATCGTCTTATGTGCGCCTTTTGTTATTATTGGATAAGATCAGAAGCCCAATTAAAACCGAAGCATGGAAGACATGAATAAAATAGTGTACGTTGTAGATGATGATGAAATATTTCATTTTATCATCAAAAAAATGTTGGGGCACCAAAGCAATCACCTGATAGTTACCTCTTTTCTCTGTGCAGAAGAGGCCCTGGAGCAGCTTTCCAGTACCCCGCAAACTACCTTACCCTCTCTTATCATTCTTGATATGAATATGCAGCGAATGAATGGCTGGGATTTTATTGAGGCCTACAGAGGATTGAAAACTTCTCTGAAAAATACCATCCCGATTATAATGTGTTCTTCCTCTGTGGATGTACGCGACATGCAAAAAGTGCAGCATACGCCGGAGCTGATGGCGTACATTACCAAGCCGCTCGATAAAAATAAATTAAAGGTAATAGAGGAGTATCTGTAAGATATAAAACACCATTAAAAAAAGAAGCGAATGATCGGCAGACCATTCGCTTCAATTATTTTCAGTTATCTTACTTTTACGCTAAAACCGCGCTGCCGTACATTTCTTCGCGCAGTGCTTTCACACGCTCATCTGCCAGGTACTCATCAAAGGTCATCAGCCTGTCGATAATGCCTTTAGGCGTCAGCTCAATAATACGGTTGGCTACTGATTGCATGAAGGTATGGTCATGGGTGGTGAACAACACCACGCCTTTGTAGTTGATCATACTTTCGTTGAAAGACTGGATAGATTCCAGATCCAGGTGGTTGGTAGGCTCATCAAGTATCAGCACATTGGGATCCTGCAGCATCATGCGGCTGATCATGCAACGTACTTTTTCACCACCACTCAGCACCGAAGTTTTCTTCATGATCTCATCTCCGCCGAATAACATCTTACCCAGGAATCCACGCAGGAAAGGCTCATCCACATCTGTTACATGTGGTGGTACGTATTGACGCAGCCAATCCATCAGGTTCAGGTCTTTATTGGTAAAGAACGCGGAGTTGTCGTTTGGCAGGTAGGCACTGGTAACAGTGGTACCCCATTCAAACTTGCCACCATCGGCTTTTGCTTCATTGTTGATCACTTCAAAGAAAGTAGTGAGGGCCAGGTGATCTTTAGACAGGAATGCGATCTTATCTCCCTTGTTAACGGAGAAAGTAACATCTGTAAAGAGTTTACGGCCATCCACCAGTTTTTCCAGTTTCTCTATGTTCAGGATCTGGTTACCTACTTCGCGCTGTTGCTTGAAGATGATACCCGGATACTTACGGTTAGAAGGCTGGATATCTTCCACCACCAGTTTTTCGAGGGCTTTCTTACGGGAAGTGGCCTGCTTGCTTTTGGAGGCGTTGGCGCTAAACCGGGCGATAAAGTCCATGAGGTCTTTACGCTTATCTTCCATTTTCTTATTCTTATCTGCCATCTGGCGGGCCATCAGCTGGGATGATTCGTACCAGAAGGTGTAGTTACCACTGAAGATCTGGATCTTTGCACGGTCCACATCTGCCACATGCGTACATACGGCATCCAGGAAGTGACGATCGTGGGATACCACGATCACGATATTTTCGTAATCGGCCAGGAAGTTTTCCAGCCAGCCGATGGTTTCCACGTCAAGGTCATTCGTAGGCTCATCCAGCAGCAGGATATCAGGATTACCGAACAGCGCCTGTGCAAGCAGTACCCGCACTTTAAGGCTACCGGCAATGTCTTTCATGAGCACTCCATGCATTTCTTCCTTCACACCCAGATCGCTCAGCAGTACTCCTGCATCGCTTTCTGCGGTATAACCACCCATTTCGCCATATTCAGCTTCCAGTTCGCCTGCGCGCATACCGTCTTCTTCGGTAAAATCTTCCTTGGCGTAAATAGTGTCCCTTTCGTGCGCTATTTCCCAAAGCTTCTTATTACCCATCAATACGGCATTCAGTACGGTAACCTCATCAAACCCAAAGTGGTTCTGCGTGAGCACGCTCATGCGCTCACCGGGGGTGATTTCCACAGTACCTTTATTCGGTTCTATTTCACCGGACAATATCTTCAGAAAAGTAGACTTACCTGCTCCATTGGCCCCAATCACACCATAACAGTTCCCTTTTGTGAAATTGAGGTTTACTTCGTCAAACAATACTCTCTTACCAAAAGAGAGCGTTACGTTTTTAACACTGATCATGCTGGCTATGTAAATTTTGAAGCTGCGAAGGTACAGATTTTATGCGGGGTTTCCAAGAAGGCGTCCTCCCAGGCATATCAATAAAAAGTACTCGTTAATCCATTCATCATGAAAGGGTTGTCTGCATATATCTTTCTATGCGTATCTTTAGCGCATAAAAATGGAACCGCATGACAGCATATAACGAGATATTTGAGAACAATAAACGTTGGATAGCTTCCAAAACGGCCACAGACAAGGAGTTTTTCGAAAAAATGGCCGACTCCCAGAAACCAGACTATCTGTATATTGGTTGCAGCGACAGCCGCGTTCCCACCAACGAGATCATGGGGCTTGAAGCAGGTGAAGTTTTTGTACACCGCAATATAGCCAACCTTGTTCCCAATACCGACCTCAACGTAATGGGCGTCATCAATTATGCGGTAGTACACCTGGAGGTAAAACACATCATCGTATGCGGGCATTATAACTGCGGCGGCGTAAAGGCAGCCATGCAAGCGAAAGATCTCGGCATCCTGAACCCATGGTTACGCAACATCCGTGATGTTTACCGGCTGCACATGGACGAACTCAACGCTATCGCCGACGAACATGCACGCTACAACCGCCTCGTTGAACTCAATACGCAGGAACAATGTATTAACGTAATCAAAACCGCTGCGGTACAGAAGTCGTACGTAGGAAAAGGATTCCCTACCGTACACGGCTGGGTGTATGACCTGAAAAACGGCTTGCTGAAAGACCTCCAAATTGATTTCGAAGGCGTACTGCACGAAATTCAAAAGATCTATGACTTAACAGGTTCCGGCCTGATGCAAAAAGATACCGAATAATCATGGGTCCGATCGGCATATTCGACTCCGGCTACGGCGGATTAACCGTACTCAGGGAAATAGTAGCGGAACTCCCGCAGTACGATTACATCTACCTGGGCGACAACGCCCGCGCACCTTACGGCAACCGTGGCTTTGATACCATTCACGCTTATACGCTGGAATGTGTACAAAAACTGTTTGCAATGGGCTGTCCGCTGGTCATCCTGGCCTGTAACACCGCCTCTGCCAAAGCGCTGCGCACCATCCAGCAAAAAGATCTGCCCAATATAGCTCCCGACAACCGGGTACTGGGCGTGATCCGTCCTACTTCAGAAATGGTGGGTACCATCACGCAAACCGGTGAAGTAGGCATACTGGCTACCAATGGTACGGTGTCATCTGAGTCTTACCCGCTGGAAATCCATAAGTTTTTCCCGCATGTAAAAACACATCAGCTGGCCTGCCCCATGTGGGTACCGCTGATTGAAAATAACGAACATGAAAGCGAAGGAGCAGACTACTTTGTAAAGGAATACCTGGATAAGATATTATTGGGCTCACCAGGTATCGATACCCTGGTACTCGGTTGCACCCACTATCCCCTGCTGATGAAAAAGATCAAACAGTTTTTACCCGGCGGTATTACTGTTTTGTCGCAGGGTAAAATTGTGGCGCACAGCCTGAAAGACTACCTGAAACGTCATCCTGAAATGGAAAGCAGGCTGAGTAAGCAACAGCAGCGTAGTTTTTATACAACAGATGATCCCGGAATTTTTGATAAGATGGCGGAGATCTTTTATGGGCAAACAGTAACATCTGCAAAGATGCTCACCAAATAAAAAAGCCTGCCGGCATCATGTACCGGCAGGCTTTAATTTTTTATCTCCTTCCTTACTTCCCTTCAAGCTTCAGCAGGAATGAATACTCCAACGCCACTTCCTCCAGCGCTTTAAACCTTCCGGAGGCGCCACCGTGGCCAGCTTCCATATTGGTATGCAACAGCAGTAAATGATGATCTGTTTTCATTTCCCTTAATTTCGCCACCCATTTTGCCGGCTCCCAGTATTGTACCTGTGAATCGTGCAGCCCGGTAGTTACCAGCATATTCGGATACGCCTTATGCTCCACGTTATCGTAAGGAGAATAGGATTTCATGTAATCGTACGAGTCTTTATTTTTTGGATTGCCCCACTCATCAAACTCACCGGTGGTAAGCGGAATACTTTCATCCAGCATGGTGGTAACCACGTCCACAAAAGGTACCTGTGCCACGATGCCATTGAACAAGGTAGGCTCCATATTAGCTACAGCACCCATCAGCAGGCCACCTGCACTGCCTCCCATCGCATAAAGATGCGCGGTATCCGTGTAATGTTGCTGTATCAGGAAGTTGGCGCAGGCAATGAAATCGGTGAAGGTGTTTTTCTTTTTAAACATCTTGCCATCTTCGTACCATTGCCGTCCCATTTCCTGGCCACCGCGGATATGCGCGATCGCAAAAGCAAAACCACGATCGAGTAAACTTAACCGGGTAGAACTGAAAGTGGCATCCATGCTGTTGCCATAGGAACCATAGCCATACAGCAATAACGGCCCCTTGCCATTTTTTTCAAACGTTTTCTTATATACAATGGACACCGGAATTTTAGTACCGTCTGTGGCGGTGGCAAACAACCGCTCTGTTGCATAATCTTTCGGATCATAGCCGCCCAGTACTTCCTGCTGACGCTTCAGTTCATTGGCGCCCGTTTCCATATTGTAATCATACACCGAGTTGGGTGTGATCATGGATGTATAGTTATACCGCAGTTCCTTGCTGTCCATTTCCGGGTTGCTGCTCACGGAAGCAGTATACGCTGCTTCTGAAAATGGCAGATACTTTTCCGTGTGTGTTTTATCATTGATGATCCGGATATGGGTTAAACCGCCCTTTCTTTCTTCCAATACCGTAAACTCTTTAAACAGCTCCACTCCTTCCAGCAATACATCGCTGCGGTTAGGGATCAGTTCTTTCCAGTTTTCACGGGAAGTTTTATCCAGCGCGGTTTCCATCAGGCGGAAGTTGAGCGCGTTCCAGTTGGTGGTGATGTAGAATTTATCATCACGGTGATCCACATGGTACAGCATATCTTTTTCACGCGGTTGGAAAATGCGGAATGCTTCGTTAGGTTTAGCCGCATCCAGTATCCTGCTTTCAGATGATAAGGTGCTTTCGCTGTTGATGATAATATACTTGCCGGATTTTGTTTTAGATACATCTACATCAAACGTTTCATCTGCTTCGTGATATACTTCTTTGTCGGCTGCGATACCCAGTGAATGCCGCATGATACGATCGGCCCGGAGGGTAACGGTATCTTTGCGGGAGTAGAACAGGGTTTTGTTATCACTGGCCCAGGTGCTGCCGGCGGTGGTTTCATGAATTTCGTCTGTGAGCAGTTCGTTTGTTTCCAGGTTTTTGATCCGGATGGTATAACGTCTGCGGCTGACCGTATCTATCCCGTAGGCGAGTAATTTTGCATCGGGGCTTACACTCAGGCCGGCCACGTGGCAATAGGCATGACCTGCAGCCAGTTCATTCACGTTCAGCATTACCTCTTCAGGTGCTTCCAGGCTGCCTTTTTTACGGCAATGCACCGGGTACTCCTTTCCTTCTTCATAACGGGTATAGTAGTAATAACCGTTTTTAAGATAGGGCACACTCATGTCTGTTTCCTTGATCCGGGATTTCATCTCGGTAAAGAGTTTTTCGCGGAGCTTTTTTTCGGGCGACAGGATCGTGTCGAGGTAAGCGTTTTCTGCGTTCAGCCAGGCCAGTACTTTCGGATTTTCCCGGTCATTCATCCAGTAGTAATTATCGATCCGTTTGTCGCCGTGGATGCTGAGTTCTTTAGCTATCTTTTCTGCTACCGGAGGTTTTATATCAGCCTGGTCGTTCATAGTATTTTTCTTTTGATTACAAGACAAAAGCACCGTTCCCAAAAGCAACCAACAATTACCCTGGAAGTTTTTAAACATAGGAGATAGATTTAAATAGTAAGGTTTTAACTCAAAAGCATTACAAATTACGAATTCTCCCTACACTATTTTCATATTTACCGGGTCCCAGTTGATCAGTTTTTTGCTGAAGTAACTTTCATTTGTAACCAGGGCTGGTCCTGCGGCGCGCAGACCGAATACGGCATCTTCCACAACGGGTTTACCGGAGCGCATGGATTCAAAGAAATTGGTGAAATGTTCCAGCCGGTCGTCGTATCCTTTAGGGGGAGCGTAGGAGTTGGATGTTTCGATGGCATTGCGTTTATCTGCCGGGTATTTGGCATTATATTCTTTCACATATTGCGCCTGTTGTGCTTTGGTGAAAGTGTTATAAGTGTCCCAGCCACCGTAGCCTGGCGCTTCGGGCAGCTTGTGTTTTTTGATTTTAAAGTCGTTCCAGCCCAGTTCCAATACACCTTCGGTGCCAATAAAACGGGTGTATTCCCCACCGCCGCTGCCGTCGGCGAAATTCACGCGGAGTGTCATCTGGAACGCGGGATGTTCTTTAGTTTCGGGATAGTCAAAAATGGCCACTACCACATCCGGCACATCGCGGCCATCTTTCCATTGTACCAGGTTGCCACTGGCATAAATAGATGTGGGGCCAAGCGATCCGGTAATAAAATGCAGGCCGGAAATCAGGTGTACAAACAGGTCGCCGGGGATGCCGGTTCCATAGGCGCGGTAATTACGCCAGCGGAAAAAGCGCACCGGGTCGAAGGGCACCTTGGAGGTATCTTTCAGGAAGGTATCAAAATCCACGGTAGCAGGGGATGCATCCGGCGGGATGGAATATTGCCAGGCGCCGAGTGCGCTGTGGCGGTCCATCCGGGCTTCCACTACGTTCAGCCGTCCAATTTCACCCGCCTGGTAACGTTTACGCGCCTCCGCAAGCGCTACGCTGCTAACGCGCTGGCTACCCACCTGGAAAACGGCTTTGGTGCGTTGTTGTGCGGCAATTACTTTATGGCCTTCTTCTATCTGCTGTACCATCGGCTTTTCGCAATACACAGCTTTACCGGCTTCCATTGCAGCGATGGCAATCGTATCGTGCCAGTGATCGGGTGTAGCTACAATAATGGCATCTATATCTTTTCGTTTGAGTAATTCGCGGTAGTCGCGGGTAGTATATACCTGCGGGCCAAACACTTCCTTCACTTTGTCGAGGTGACCGGTGTACAGGTCGGCAGCGCCCACAAATTCCACTCCCGGCACTTTGATAGCAGTTTCCACATCTCCGAATCCCATAATACCCATTCCTACACATGCGATACGGATTTTGTCGCTGGGAGCGATCCTTTTTTCGGGCTGCAGGATTTCTACATGTTCCTTTTCATTTGCGAGGGCCGCCAGCTGGCCTATTCCGAGCAGTGCGGCAGTGCTGCCGATGTGTTTGATAAACTTTCTGCGTGATTGTTCTGACATATGTTCTCTGTTTTACATTGCGTGGAAAAAACACATGATAGTAAAAAAATTTAGAAAGATAAAGTTCGATGGATGAGCGGGGGGAGCGGAGGTTGTCTTTCTCAGGATTACGCTGATTTGGGGGATTTTATTTTTTTGGATTTTGTAAATGATTAAAAAAGTTTGGGGAGATGATAGCGGTTTTGGATTTTTTTGGAAGATTTTTAGTTTTTAGGAGAGATAAAAAGAAAGGAGATAAGAATGAACAAGCCATTCTTATCTCCTTAATATATTAAAAGAAAAAATCAAGGTAATCAGCTTAATCAGCGTAATCCTGAGTAAGACAAACTCCGCGCGCGCTTATTTCTCAGAAGAAAATCCTGCTCCAATAAACTCCCTGTTGAGGCGGGCGATATTGGTGAGGGAAATTTCCTTCGGGCATTCTGCTTCGCAGGCGCCGGTGTTGGTACAGCTACCAAAGCCTTCCTTATCCATTTGCGCTACCATGTTGAGGGCGCGGGTTGTTCTTTCAGGCTGACCCTGTGGCAGCAATGCCAGCTGGGATACTTTGGCTGATACGAACAGCATGGCGGAAGAGTTCTTACAGGCGGCTACGCAGGCGCCACAACCGATACAGGCAGCAGCTGCGAAAGCCAGGTCGGCTTTATTTTTATCTACCGGTAAACAGTTCGCATCCTGTGCGTTACCTGTGTTTACGGAAATATAACCACCTGCTTCGATGATGCGGTCGAAAGCTGATCTGTCTACCGTCAGATCTTTAATTACCGGGAATGCGCCTGCTCTCCAGGGTTCAACCGTAATGGTATCGCCATCTTTGAAAGCGCGCATGTGCAGCTGGCAGGTAGTAGTACCATCCCACGGACCGTGTGCGCGGCCGTTGATATGCATGGAGCACATACCGCAGATACCTTCGCGGCAATCGTGGTCAAATGCTATTGGTTCTTTGCCTTCATTGATCAGCTCTTCATTCACTACGTCAAACATTTCCAGGAAAGACATTTCAGAAGAAATGTTTTTTGCCTGTAAAGTTTCAAATCTACCCTGATCGTTTTTGTTTTTCTGCCTCCACACTTTTAATGTGAGGTTCATGTTATAATGTTCCATATACCTTGGACAATTATTTGATTTATAATCCTGGCTAACCGTTAAACGGTTTACCAATAACCATTATTTGTAGCTACGCTGTGTTGGTTTACATTCAACGAATTCCAGCGGTTCTTTGTGCAGTTCATACTGGCCATCGCCTTTGTATTCCCATGCAGATACGTAGCTGAAGTTTTCGTCATCACGTTTGGCTTCTCCTTCCTCTGTTTGTGATTCTTCGCGGAAGTGGCCACCACATGATTCGCGGCGGTTCAGTGCATCGATACACATTAATTCGCCCAGTTCCAGGAAGTCGGCCACGCGACCGGCTTTTTCCAGTTCGGGGTTGAACTCATTGGCTTCACCGGGAACACGCACATCTCTCCAGAACTCAGCACGCAGCGCTTTGATTTCTTCGATCGCTTCTTTCAGGCCCTGTTCATTACGCGCCATACCACATTTGTCCCACATGATTTTACCAAGTTTCTTGTGGAAGAAATCGACTGATTTGGTGCCTTTGATGTTGATGAGCTTATTAACGGTTTCCCTTACTTTATTTTCTGCTTCCACGAAAGCGGGATGGTCGGTAGGGATTGCCTTTGTGCGGATTTCATCTGCGAGGTAGTTACCTACTGTGTAAGGAATCACGAAGTAACCGTCGGCCAGGCCCTGCATCAGTGCAGATGCACCCAGGCGGTTAGCGCCGTGATCGGAGAAGTTAGCTTCTCCCAGGGAATATAATCCCGGAACGGTGGTACCCAGTTCATAATCCACCCAGAGGCCACCCATTGTGTAGTGTACTGCAGGATAGATACGCATAGGCAGTTCGTAAGGATTTTCACCGGTGATTTTGGCGTACATGTCGAACAGGTTACCATATTTCTCGGCTACTACTTCTTTACCCAGTTTAATCACTTCTTCTTTGGAAACATTGGAGAGCTGGCGTTTACCCACTTCAATATTACCATAACGTTCGATGGCTGCGGCAAAGTCGAGGTATACTGCCTGTTTGGAAGTACCTACGCCATAACCGGCATCGCATCTTTCTTTTGCTGCACGGGAGGCCACGTCGCGGGGAACGAGGTTACCGAATGCAGGATATCTTCTTTCCAGGTAGTAATCCCTTTCATCTTCAGGAATGTCGCTGGCTTTGCGGGTATCGTTTTGTTTTTTAGGCACCCAGATACGACCATCATTACGCAGTGATTCTGACATGAGGGTCAGTTTCGACTGGTGATCGCCGGAAACCGGGATACAGGTAGGGTGGATCTGTGTGAAGCAGGGGTTAGCGAAGTAAGCGCCGTTTTTAGTTGCTTTCCAGGCGGCGGTTACGTTAGAGCCCATGGCGTTGGTAGACAGGTAGAACACGTTGCCATAACCACCGCTGCAGATCAGTACGGCATGACCGAAATGGCGTTCCAGTTCGCCGGTGATCAGGTCGCGTGCAATGATACCGCGTGCTTTACCATCGATTTTCACGATGTCGAGCATTTCGTGGCGGTTGTACATTTTCACGTTGCCGAGTGCTACCTGGCGTTCCAGTGCGGAGTAGGCGCCGAGGAGCAGCTGCTGACCGGTTTGACCGGCGGCATAAAAAGTACGCTGTACCTGTGTACCACCGAAAGAGCGGTTACTTAACAGGCCACCGTATTCACGTGCAAAGGGAACACCCTGTGCCACGCACTGATCTATAATATTACCGCTCACTTCTGCCAAACGGTGTACGTTAGCTTCGCGGGCGCGGTAGTCACCACCTTTTACTGTGTCGTAGAACAAGCGGAAAACAGAGTCACCGTCATTCTGATAATTTTTGGCCGCATTGATACCACCCTGGGCAGCAATACTGTGTGCGCGGCGCGGACTATCCTGAAAGCAGAATGCTTTTACTTTATATCCCAACTCTCCTAATGAAGCCGCTGCTGAAGCGCCGGCCAAACCAGTACCAATGATAATCACTTCCAGGTTGCGCTTATTGGCAGGGTTCACCAGTTTACAGTGTCCTTTATAGTCTTCCCATTTGGAATTTAATGGTCCGGCAGGAATTTTTGCGTCAAACATATATCCTTACTTTACAGAATTATTTGAAATAGATTACAACGGGGATGATAGCAAAACCGATAGGAATTGCGATACCAAACAACCATATGCCAATGAAGCTGAGTAAGCCGTTGTATTTTTTATGATTTAAACCAAAGGTCTGACAGGCGCTTTTAAAGCCGTGGATCAGGTGGAAAGACAAACCGATCATCCCGATCACGTACAATGCAACCAGCCAGCCATTCTTAAAGGTTTCATAAGATAAAGCGTACAGGTCTTTCAACGGTTCAATGCTGCCTTCATAAGTACGGATGGGCATTTCCGCGTAGTGGAATTGTCCCCAGAAATTAACCAGGTGGATAACAATGAAGATTAAAAGGATACTTCCCATAATGGCCATCTGACGACTGAACCAGGAAGATGTCTGATTACCCGGGTTGATGGTATATTTCACCGGACGGGCTGCTCTGTTGCTGAACGTGAGCTGGAGCGCAATGATGGCGTGCAGCAGTATCACAATTTTCAGCCCCCAGGCAATAAACTGAATCAGGCTGTTGTGTCCCATAAACGCAGCATATGCGTTAAAGGCCTTGCCTTCGTCGTTGTACAACAGCTGGAAATTACCTGCCAGGTGTACAATAACAAAACTGCAAAGAAACAAGCCGGTAGCACCTACCAATAACTTCTTACCGATAGAGGTATTAAAAAACTGTGACCACTTCATAAGTAAAATTCTAAGCTTCCTAGTATAAAAAGATGTTTGAAATGTCGGGCAAATTTAACGCAGGAAAAATAAAAACCAAATGATATTTATCAGGTTTTTATACGCATATATTATTATTCATATGCACTATGTATTCATAATCATACAAACACGCATAATATCTTTCATTTTGTAATGAAAATTAATATTATTCCAGCCGTTTTAACATGATATTATCCACCATATTGAACAGGTGTAATGGTTGATATGTCCGCCATTTATCATCATCGAGCAGGTGAACATAGTAGTGCAGGCGGGCTCTTTCAAACTCTTCACGGGTTTGTACCGGCATGTTCAGGCTTACGATCCAGCCGCCTTCATCGCGGATATCTTCCCACCATTCTTCATAATAACAATCATCGGAGGAATGGAAGTTCATCACATTTTCCGTGATGAGAATATATTTTGTGATGCCCTGGGCGATGAGGGTATCGATGATGTTACGCTTCATGGTCATGATGTCGTTATCAATGGCATCATTCCATTCTCCCAGTAATTCTATGATAGCGAAGTTAAACTGGTAATCGATGAAGAGGATTTTCATGTACAGGTTGCGTGAGCCAAATTCATCCCACTGTGGATGTATATAATAGTTATACACCGAATTGGAATATTCAAACTCACTGTATTCCCTTCCATAAAAGGGAGAGTACTCATCTTCTTCGGCGGTGTACAAATGCCGCCAGTTATAATATGGCTCTATGTTGTGCATACCTGGTTTATGGGTGCAAAGGTTTTTAAATCATTTCCCGGTGAAGTCGTCCACCGCTTTTTTCACGCTGCCGGCCTTTAACAGCAGTTGTTGCGCCTGTTCATAATCGGTGAGCGATAATTGTTCCATGAGCATTTTCACGCCCCGGTCTACCAGTTTTTCGTTGCTGAGCTGCATGTTCACCATTTTATTATCTTCTACTCTCCCGAGCTGGATCATTACGGCTGTAGACAGCATGTTCAGCACCAGTTTCTGCGCAGTGCCGCTTTTCAGGCGTGTGCTGCCCGTTACAAACTCCGGTCCTACCACTACCTCCACGGGGAAGTCGGCCGCCGCAGATACCGGCGTATCCGGGTTACAGCTGATGCTGCCTGTAACGATACCGTGCTTGCGGCATTCATTGAGCGCGCCTATTACATAAGGCGTGGTACCGCTGGCAGCGATGCCCACTACCACATCTTTACCGGTGATATTGTATGCCTGCAGATCTTCCCAGCCCTGCGTGCGGCTGTCTTCCGCAAACTCCACGGCTTTGCGTATGGCCGTATCGCCGCCGGCAATCAATCCTACTACCAGGCCTTGCGGCACGCCAAAAGTAGGCGGACATTCAGAGGCATCTACCACGCCCAAACGGCCGCTGGTACCAGCGCCCATATAAAAGAGGCGACCACCTGCCAGCATTTTATCGGCTACGGCTGTTACCAGTTTCTCTATTTGCGGGATGGCTTTTTCCACGGCTAACGGAACGGTCTGATCCTCTTTGTTCATATTGGTCAGCAGTTCCTGCACGCTCATCTTTTCAAGGTGACGATAGTGTGAGGCCTGTTCCGTTACTTTTACAAATGACATATTGAATGCTTAAAAATGATTAACGATGATATTCCAGCAAGCCTTCCATGGGCGTGCGCAGCACTTTGCCCATAGGCAATTCATACAGTTCACACAATTCGCTGATGATGTCGCGGAAGTGCCAGGCAACGCCACCGGTAAAATGCAGTGCCGTAGTCCAGCTTTCCCGGTATTTATAAATATGATTAAAGAAGAAGTCGTTCAGCCCGTCCTCCAGGATGTTCTGGATCATATAATGCTCGCGGTTTTCCGACAGGAACTCTGTAAACCCTGCCAGGTAACGGTTGGCTAACGGCTTCCGGTATACGCTTTCCAGGATCTCATCTTTATTGGTATGGTACTTATATTCGAAGCGGGCGTGCAGGTCGTCATCAAAACTATGATAGAGGTAATACTGAAGCACCTTACGCCCGAGGTAGGCGCCACTGCCTTCATCGCCCAGGATAAAGCCCAGGCCCGGATTATTTTTCACCACTTCTTTACCATCATAGTAACAGGAATTGGAGCCGGTGCCTAAAATGCTAACCACTCCTCCCTGCGTGCCGCAAAGTGCGCGGGCCGCGCCCATGAGGTCGTGCTGCACATCAAATGCGGCCGCCGGCCATACTGCCTTTATTGCATCGGATACCAGTTGCAGGTTCTTGGGCTGCGACAGGCCTGTCCCATAAAAGTATACGTCCGTTACCGGTTGGCCGGCAGGTAACTGGGGAACCAGTTCCGTTTCGAAGATGGCCTTGATCTGTTCCGCAGATTGAAAATACGGGCTCACACCCTGCGTTTTCAATACCAGCGGTTCCGCCGCGCCCAGCAAGCCCCATTCCGTCTTCGTAGATCCGCTGTCTGCTATTAACTTTATTCCAGCACCCATATCCGGTTATTTATGAAATTTAAGAATCCTAAAAGTTTGCACCCGATTTATGCTATTTTTGTCACAATTTAAACAAAAGGGGTTCATAAAAACAAATGGCCCCTTTAAGTTTAGGTGATGATGATACATGTATGCAGCAGATTGCTTTCCGCCAGGTGCTTTTGCTACATGGATATAAAGATTGGTCATATAAATTAGCGGGATAATAATCTGATTATGTCTAACAGGAAGTTGAATGTTTTTTTACCTCTTCTCTTTGCAGTTGTATTAGCCCTGGGAATGTTCCTCGGACATAAAATGCCTGGATCGAACAACGGAGGGGCGACTGTATTTTTTACCAAACCCAACAGGGGCCCGTTACAGGAAGTAATGGACCTGATCAAAGCGAAATATGTAGATTCACTCAATACAGACGATTTACAGCAGGAAGCGATAGAAGGATTATTAACCCACCTGGACCCTCACTCCATATATATACCTCCTTCCGAACTGCAGCGGGTGAATGAAGATATGGAAGGTAACTTTGAAGGGATCGGGGTAGAATTCAATATCACGGCAGATACAGTGAACGTGGTGAGTGTGCTGAGCGGCGGACCGTCTGAAACTGCAGGTGTGCAAACCGGCGATAAGATCCTGAAAGTGAACGACAGCCTCGTAGCCGGCAACAGCATTACTCCTGAAAAGATCCGCAAACTGCTGAGAGGCCCCGCAGGTTCTACTGTGAATACCATTGTGTTGAGACAGGATAAAAAGATTACCATTCCCATCAAAAGAGGCGTTATTCCTTTGTATAGTGTAGACGCCAGCTACATGGCAGCTCCGGGTGTAGGTTATATCAAGATCAGTAAATTCTCCGCTACCACCTACGATGAGTTTATGAAAGCTATCCGTCAGCTGGAAAAACAAGGCATGGAGAAACTGGTCATTGACCTCAGGCAGAACCCCGGCGGCTACCTGGATGCAGCCACCCGCATAGCCGATGAACTTATCGACGACCAGAAGCTGATTGTATACACGAAGGGCAAAGATTTCCCGCGTACGGATTATAAAACGAAACGGCCGGGCCTTTTTGAAAGAGGCGCCCTCGCGGTACTTACTGATGAAGGCTCTGCATCCGCCAGCGAAATTCTTGCAGGCGCCATACAGGACTGGGACCGTGGCACCGTTATTGGCCGCCGCACCTTTGGTAAAGGCCTGGTACAGGAACAATATGACCTGGACAACGGAGGCGCACTCCGTCTTACCGTAGCCCGCTACTACATTCCTTCCGGCAGAAGTATTCAGAAACCCTATGGAAAAGGACATGATGATTATGATGATGACATCATTGAACGTTACCACCATGGCGAAATGGTAAACAAAGACAGTATCAAAATAATAGATACTGTGCTTTATAAAACAGCAGCAGGCCGCCCGGTTTACGGCGGTGGCGGTATTACACCGGATATTTTCATTCCGTTTGATACCTCCCGCTTTACACCTACTTTAACAGCCATTTATACCCGTAATACGTTCAGTAACTTTGCGTATCAATATTATACCACGCACCGGGAAACCTTCAAGTCCTATAAGAATGCAGAAGCTTTCACCAAAAATTTCCAGACCACGCCAGAACTGATCAGCGACTTTAAAGCGTACGCCCAAAAAGACAGCGTACCTGGCCTGGATCATCTTACTGCCCGTGACGAAACAGAAATCCGTACAAGGCTCAAAGCCATGCTGGCCCGCCAACTGTACAGAACAGAGGGTTTCTACGAAGCCATTAACGCCGAAGACCCTATGGTAAAGAAAGCCCTCGAAGTAGTGGGCAAGGAAAAAGGCGCCTCTGACTAATCGCCTTCGGCGATGCGGAGTTTGTCTTTCTCAGGATTACGCTGATTATACTGATTCTCTGGATTTTTATTCCTTGGATTTTTTTAGATTTTTATTTAGATTTTTTTATAAATAATTAAGGGAGATAGAAGTGAATACTCACTTTTATCTCCCTTAATCTTTTAAAAATCAAATATGATCAAATCTTAGTAATCAGTATAATCAGCGTAATCCTGAGAAAGACAAACTCCGCATCGCCGAAGGCGATCTTCTACTGGTTCTTACGCTGCATCTTAGGCAATGACTGAACAATCAGGTCGTTCATTACGTTCACGGCTTCATCGAGATAGATGTCTTTGGTTCTGATCCTGATCCAGTCCTTGTTACGGGCTATCTTGGAAGAGTCGCTGCCAAATTTCTCCATGTCGGATTTGATGTTTACGATATTGAGTTCTTTTACTTTATCGTTTACTGCATCATATTTCTTGAGTGCAGCGGTGTTTGTTTTTTGTTCTGTTTTGTAAGTCTGCAGGTTCAGGGAATAGGTTTCCTGTTTTTCCAGCTTCTTTAAAGTGTTCAGGTTTTCATTGAGCAGTTTAAAGGCTGGGCTGGTGGCCATTCTTTTTTCGCTGTTCTTTTTCAGTGATTCTGCATTTACCGGGTTATACCATGCGGTGAAGCTTGCGCGGGGAATTTCATCCCATGCCAGTGCGTCAGAGTCTTTGCGTTCAGCTATTTCGTAGTATGGATCCGGCAGTACAATATCGGAAGCCACACCTTTCAGCTGGGTAGAGCCGCCATCGGCACGGTAGAATTTCTGCTGGGTAAGTTTCAGGGCGCCGAGGCTGCCACCGTCTTTTACAGGGTAGAAATCATCCAGGTTGAAGAGACGCTGTACGGTACCTTTACCGAATGTTTGGGTGCTGCCGATAATAACGGCACGTTTGTAATCCTGCATGGCTGCGGCCATAATTTCGGAGGCGGAGGCGCTGTATTCATTCACCATGATGGCTAGTGGTCCTTCGTATTGTACATTCTTATCGCGGTCGCGCAGCACTACAGCGTCGCCACCACGGGAACGTACCTGTACCACGGGGCCTTCCGGAATAAACAGGCCGGCCATTTGCACTACATCCTGGAGGGAGCCACCGCCGTTGAAGCGGAGATCGAGGATGATACCTTCTACGTTTTCTGCTTTCAGTTTAGCTACTTCTTTGGCAACGTCTTCCGCGCTGCGGGCGCCGTTACGGTCGTTGAAGTCGGCGTAGAATTCCGGCAGGTAGATATAGCCTATTTTATGTTGTCCGTTGATGATCGCTGATTTGGCGAATGTTTCTTCGGTAACAATTTCATCACGGATGATGGTTATTTCTTTGGTGGTACCATCTACGCTTCTCACGGTCAGTTTAACGGGGGTACCTTTTTTACCACGGATCAGTTTCACCGCATCTTCTACGGGGTAACCTGTAATATCCACTGGTTCGGTATTTCCCTGTGCTACTTTCTGGATTACATCGTTGGCTTTCAGTTGTCCCTGTTTCCAGCTTGGACTTCCGGTAACGATGCTGATTACGCGGATTTTGTCGCCTTCTTCTTTCAGCTGTGCACCGATACCAAAGAATTTACCGGCCATCTGTTCTTCGAACGCGCGTTTTTCATCCGGCGGGAAGTAGTCGGTATGCGGATCCATGGTAGTGGTGATCGCATTTACGTAGAGATTAAAGCGATCATTATCGTTCTGCCTGTTTTTCAGACGTTCAAAATAGCGGTCGTACAGTTGTTTTACCTTTACGCGGGCTTCTGCTTCCAGTTCCACATCGGTTTTGGTTTTAATACTGTCCTTTCCTTTATCTTTTTCCCTCATTTCCTGGAGGTCCGTCAGTTTTTCCAGCGTACGATATTTCAGTACTTTGCGCCAGGCTTCTTTACGGGCATTTTCGTCTGCAGGGAAATCCACTTTATCCGGATCCAGTGTTACCTTTTCATCTACGGTGAAATCAAAAGGTTTGGACAGGATTTCAGGATAGATCGCTGCTGCTTCAGCCACCCGTTGTTTGATCAGGGTGTTGATGCTGCGGAAACAGTCGATCGGTGCGCCTTTCAGTTCATCATCAATATGAACGGCGAGCGGCATGAGCTTATCCACATCTGTTTTCAGGAAAAATTTCTTTTCCGTATCCAGGCTACGCAGGTATTTATTAAAAACTTCGGTGGAGAATTTATCATCTATTGCTTTAGGTTGATAATGCCCTTCTTTCAGCATCTGCCCTACCAGGTTCATGATCACCTCGTAACGACCGGGAGGATCGTCATTATGTCCGAGCTTATTAAAAGCCAACACGCCTGCGGAGATGCTAAGCAGCACAACCGGTATAATCACTTTCAGTCTCATATGTATCTCAATTGAACTTAAACGTTGTCAAATCAAATATAAAATAAAATCACCCGTCGGTCGTGCAATTTATTTCCTTTTAACAAAAAATTGGGCCAAACGGGCACCAGGCGAGATACATGGCTGAAAAGCGTTGCTTTTCCCGCTCGCTACAGTACCTGTAAGGGTGTTGTTGCCGGTCCTTTTATACGGTTCCATGACGGGAGTATACCCTAAGTATACGGGGAGTATCCTGGGAGTATCCTCCTATGAAGGGTGGACCTAGTGTAAACGATTAAGGTGGCTGGAATGTTGAAATAATTATTCTTTTACCAGCTTATACACGGCTCCTTTAAAGCCACTGCTGCCGGAAGTGCTGGCAAGCATATAAAGTTCGCCCTGTTCATCCTCTCCCCAGCTGAGGATCTGGAGGTTATCGGCAGGGCGGCCGGTGAGTTCCAGGGGAGCGCTGTCCCATTTTTGCCCGTTGGGCCTGAGTACAAAGGTTTTCCCGTTATAATCGCCGAAAACATATAATCCTTTCAGTGCCGGGATGGCGCTTCCGCGATATACATAGCCGCCGGTGATACTTATCCCCACATCGTGGCTGTATTCGTGGATAGGTGCAATCAATGCCGACTTATCAGCACCGGCAGGCACATTATAATCGTGGTTGCCTTCCAGGATGCGCCAGCCGTAGTTACCGCCCTTGGTGATGATGTCTACTTCTTCATACTTATTCTGTCCAACGTCGCCCGCAAAGAGCATCCTGGTGGTTTTATCGAAAGAAAAGCGCCAGGGATTCCGAAGGCCGTAGGCCCATATTTCAGGCCGGGTGTCGGGCCGGTTAACGAAAGGATTATCCGGCGGGATGGAATAGGGTGTTCCATTGACATTTATTCTTAATATTTTACCCAGTAAAGTATTGAGGTTCTGACCATTACCGATAGTACCGTGTTTGTCGCCGCCACCACCGCCATCGCCGAGTCCTATATACAGGTAGCCATCGGGACCAAACTGCAGCTGGCCGCCGTTATGATTGGATTCCGGTTCATCCACTTCCAGCACGATCCTTTTGGAAGCCGGGTTGGCCAGGTTGGGATTTGCTGCTGTAGTGGTAAACTCTACCAGGCGGCTGGTGTGGTCGAAGCCGGACTTTTTGGTGGGCGAGCTGTAATACACATAAAATTTATGGTTCGATTTAAAATCGGGATGAAAGGCCATTCCCAGCAGGCCGCGTTCATCATACCCGGGATTTACGGAGATCATATCGCTGCTTACATCCAGGAAAGGGGTGGGAAGGAGTTTATTTTGCTGCACGATCCATACTTTCCCTTCTTTCTGACAGAAAAATAACCTGCCGGTACCATCCCCTGGCACGGCCATATTTACCGGAGATATGAACTGGTCTGTTACCAGCTGCAGCTTCGCTTTCCGGGGCGCATTAGCCGGAGGCTCCGGGCCATCATCGTTGGAATTGTTGCCGGCACAGGCAAACTGTATGAATATCGCCGGCAATAAAGCCCGGAAAATGAGGGTATGTATTTCCATAGAACTGCGGTATTAATGCAGAATAAATATAAACCAGAAATGGGAAAAGAAGAAGTGATTGTGGTGGGCGGTGAAAGCGGATTGTCCGATATTCTGCTGTCGCCGTTTGTGATTTTTGTACCTTCGCAAAAAACTCATCAGGTTGGACACTACGGCACCGAAAAAGAACGACCCATACGCTTCGCTACGCTTTCCGGAATTCAATTATTACCTGGTAATCCGCTTTGCGCTTGTATTTGCGCTGGCTATGCAGTTTGCCATTATAGAATGGAAAGTATATGAAATTTCAAAAGATCCCTTCTCACTGGGATTGATAGGTTTGGCAGAAGTAATTCCAGCCGTGTTGCTGGCGCCGTTTGCCGGTCATATGGTGGACAAACGGGAGAAGCGGGGCATGCTGCTCAATTGTGTGATTGCTTATTTGTTTATCAGCTCGGGATTATTCCTCTTAACCTGGGACCGTGCCGTAGCCGGTGTTTCAAAGCACTGGGTGCTGAACCTCATTTACCTGCTGGTTTTCCTGGGCGGCATTGTGCGGGCCTATACCAGTCCTTCCAACTTTACCCTGATGTCGTTGCTGGTACCGCGTGAGTTGTATGCCAATGCCTCTACCTGGAGCAGTTCCGCCTGGCAGATAGGCGGTGTACTGGGGCCTGCGCTGGGCGGGCTTTTCATTCACTGGTTCGGCGTGCACTGGTCGATGTTGATGGTGGTATTCGTTTTCCTGGCTCCTTTATACAGCTTGCTGAAGATAAAGCCCAAGCCGGTTTATTATAAACCGAAGGGTGAGAGTTTTGTGACCGGTCTTACTGAAGGGATGCGGTTTGTATGGAAAACCAAAGTAGTTTTAAATGCGATGGCACTTGATATGTTTGCAGTATTATTTGGCGGCGCGGTAGCGATGTTACCGGCATTTGCCACGGATGTGCTGCATGTGGGTTCCCTGGGATATGGGTTGCTGCGTTCTGCTCCTGCGGTGGGCGCATTAGTAACCATGTTTATACTTGCGCACCGGCCATTGGTGAACAAACCGGGTATTAAGCTGCTGGCGGCGGTATTCGGCTTTGGTTTAACCATTATATTGTTTGGTCTTTCCACGAGCTTTTACCTGTCGATGTTTGCGCTGCTGATCAGCGGTGCGCTGGATGGTATCAGCGTGATCATACGGCAAACGATTTTGCAGTTAAAAACGCCGGACGACATGCGTGGCCGGGTGGCATCGGTAAGTTCGATGTTTGTAGGTTCTTCCAATGAGCTGGGGGCGTTCGAAAGCGGCTTTATGGCCAGGGCAATGGGACTGGTGCCGTCGGTGGTATTTGGAGGGTGTGTTACATTGGGTGTGGTGATCACCACTTATATTATTTCACCGGCTATGCGTAAGCTGGATCTGAAGCCGTAGTGGGGCGGTCAGCGCTGTGAAGCACCAACCGCTTCCGGCACTTATCTTTATAAATCCATCTTTTCCTTTAACTTTTCCAGTACATAATAAACGGCCGGGCAAACGGTGCTGTTTTCGTAAGTGATCTTCGGGCGTTTAAAGAAGTCGTAACTATCTGTGTAGGGATAGTTGGCGCAATCGCCGGGACGTACATCATAGATGCCGCAGTAGTTGTCGGCGCCCAGGAAAGGGCACGGTGTGAACTTCACCACATAGTCCTCATCCTTATCCAGCCGCAGGTAGGTTTCAATGAAATCGCCTTCCTTCATGCCCAGGTGTTTGGAGATGCGCCTGATATCGGGTCCTTTGAAGCGGGGGCTGATGGTTTTGCAGCAGTTACCGCACTGGAGGCAGTCAATTTTACTGAATGCTTCCTCATGCAGGTCCGGTAAAAGTTTCTCTACTCCTTTTCCACGGCGGGTTTGCAGTTTTGCGAGAAACTGTTTATTCGCTTTTTGCTTGTCCTGGGCCTTCTGTTCCCAGTCTTCTAATATTTTGCTCATTTGGTGCAAAGATAGGTAATTAGTCTGTGGACAAAATTATGACATATACGCCCATCCCTGAAGTATCATTTATCACTGTTTTCCCCCGCCAGTATTGATTGTTTGGCCGTTGCTTAAAATCTGCATAGCTTTGCGCATTCTATTTCAAATTACCTGCTTACATCATGAATCTTTTTGATATTCAACAAAATGAATTCGTGCACCGTCACATAGGGCCGAATGAAAGAGAGACCAACCAGATGCTGGAAACCATCGGGGCCTCCAACCTGGACCAGCTGATCAGCAAAACCGTTCCGGGCGCCATCCGTATGCAACAGCCACTGGCTATTCCTGCAGCGATGGGTGAAAGCGATTATCTCCGTCATCTGAAGGACATATCGCTGAAAAACAAAGTTTACCGCAATTACATTGGCCAGGGTTATTTTGATACGATTACGCCGAGTGTTATCCTGCGTAATGTATTTGAGAATCCAGGATGGTATACCCAGTATACTCCCTACCAGGCAGAAATTTCCCAGGGCCGCCTGGAAAGCCTGCTGAACTACCAGACGATGGTATGTGACCTGACAGGGCTGCCAATTGCCAACGCTTCCCTGCTGGATGAAGCCACTGCAGCGGCAGAAGCCATGACGATGTTCTTCAATGCGCTGAACAAGGATCATGACCATGTAACCAGGCCTAAATTTTTTGTAGATAACAACGTATACCCGCAAACGCTGGATGTAATTTATACCCGTGCTACCCCGCTTCAGATTGAAGTGGTAGTAGGCGATTACAAAACTGCTTCCTTCGACGAATTATACTTTGGTGCGTTGATCCAGTATCCCGACAACGTGGGTGCTGCGGCCGACTACCGTAGTTTCATTGACCAGGTACATGCCGTGGGTGCATTTGTAGGTGTGGCAACAGACCTGCTGGCACTAACCCTGCTTACTTCTCCCGGCGACATGGGCGCTGATGCGGCCTTTGGTTCTGCACAGCGCTTTGGTGTTCCATTAGGCTTTGGTGGTCCGCACGCTGCTTTCTTTGCGGTAAAAGACGACTTTAAACGTTCTATCCCGGGTCGTATCATTGGCGTGAGCATTGATGCCAACGGCGGCCGTGCGCTGCGTATGGCACTGCAAACCCGTGAACAGCACATCAAACGTGAAAAAGCAACTTCCAATATCTGTACTGCACAAGCTTTGCTGGCCAATATGGCCGCTATGTATGCCGTATATCATGGACCGGAGGGACTGAAAAATATTGCCACCCGCATTTCGCTGCTGGCCAATACACTGGCCGGTAAGCTGAAGACGAAAGGGCTGAAACTGGCGTCAGACAGCTTCTTCGACACTATTGTAGTGGAAGGCGCGGCCGCTGATGTTAAAGATGCTGCAGAAGCATTGGGCATTAACTTCCGTTATTTCGCCAATGGCAATGTAGGTATCTCTCTCGACGAAACCACTACCATTGCTGATGTAAATGATATCCTGCACGTATTTGGCGCAGGTACTACAGATGCAGCAACCGTTTCCAACGGTACCACCGGTGTTCCTGCTGATCTGCAACGTACCTCTCCCTACCTGCAATACCCGGTATTTAACAGCTATCACAGCGAATCACTGATGATGCGTTACCTGAAGATGCTGGAAAACAAGGATCTTTCCCTGAACACTTCCATGATCTCCCTGGGTTCCTGCACGATGAAGCTGAATGCAGCTACCGAGATGATTCCTCTGAGCTGGGCACACTGGAGCAAAATGCATCCGTTTGCCCCTAAAAACCAGGTAGGCGGCTATTTACAGATGGCGGACGAACTGGGAGAATACCTCAGCAAAATTACCGGCTTTGACGCATGCAGCCTGCAACCCAACAGTGGTGCACAGGGCGAATACGCCGGCCTGCTGGTGATCCGCGAATACCAGAAGAGCAGAGGTGAAGGCCACCGTAATGTAATGCTGATCCCGATCAGCGCACACGGCACCAACCCTGCATCTGCAGTAATGGCGGGCTACAAGGTAGTCATTGTAAAAGCGCTGGAAAACGGCTACATCGATGTGGACGATCTGAAAGCAAAAGCAGCGGCAAACAGTAAAGACCTCGCCGGTATCATGATCACTTATCCATCTACCTATGGCGTATATGAAGAAAGTGTGAAAGATATCTGCGCAACTATACATGAACACGGCGGACAGGTGTATATGGATGGCGCCAATATGAATGCCCAGGTAGGTTTAACCGCACCCGGACTGATTGGCGCAGACGTTTGTCACCTGAACCTGCACAAAACTTTCGCTATCCCTCACGGTGGCGGCGGTCCCGGCATGGGCCCTATCTGCGTAGCCAAACACCTGGCGCCATTCCTGCCAGGACACGTTACGCTGAACGACGGCAAACCATCCAACGCAGTATCTGCAGCGCCGTTTGGTTCTGCCAGCATCCTGCTGATCTCTTACGCTTACATCCGCATGCTTGGATTTAAAGGCGTTAAACTGGCGTCTGAATTTGCGATCCTGAATGCCAATTACATGAAAGCACGACTGGAAAAAGCATACGACATCCTGTATACCGGTGTTAACGGCACCTGTGCGCATGAATTCATTGTAGATCTCCGTCCGTTTAAAGCAGCTGCCGGTATTGAAGCGGAAGATGTGGCCAAACGCCTGATGGATTACGGTTTCCACGCTCCTACCATGAGCTTCCCGGTTCCGGGTACGATCATGATTGAGCCTACCGAAAGTGAGGATAAAGGTGAGCTGGATCGTTTCTGCGATGCAATGCTGGCTATCCGTGAAGAGATCCGTGCGGTAGAACAGGGTCAGAGCGATAAACAAAACAACGTACTGAAAAATGCACCGCATACCCAACAGGTGATCACTGCTGATGAATGGACCCGTCCATACAGCCGCCAGCAGGCAGCATTCCCACTGGAATATGTTAAGGCAAATAAATTCTGGCCTTCTGTAAGCCGTATCAACAATACATTCGGCGACAGGAACCTGATCTGTACCTGCGAACCTGCAAGTGCCTATGAGGAAGCAGCAGTATAAGCTGTTGGTTTAATATTAAAAGAGAAGGGGATAGACATGGCGTCTGTCCCCTTCTCTTTTTTATGCAGATATATAACAGTTATTGTAAGACAGGCTCCAGTACTTCCAGGCGCCCGTCGATAGGCTGTGTAATATCCAGGCCAAGTATTCTTGCTACTAACGGGTACACATGTACGTTTTCAAAAGTGGCAATACGGGTATGGGGTTTAAAGGCCGGGCCCCAGGCCATGAATATAGCGTTCATGTTGGTGAGGTTATTATCATAACCATGATGACCGGGATGTGCTTCTTTTGCCGGTGTAAATATATAGTTGGCTTCTGCCAGCAGGACAATATCACCAATACGGTTGTAAATATCTTCCTGGCCATAGTGCCATCTTTCCGGTGTTTCCTTTTTCAGGTAAGCGGTATAATGATTTTCGTGTTGTTTGAGATAATCGTAAGCGGTTTTGATTTCCTCATCGGTTTTACCGTATAGCATTACCTTTTCGTTCCCTGGCATACTTTTCAGGGGTTGCAGAGCGGGTACATCTGGCAGGGTGATGGTGTGAGTGGTGTCTGCCTGCATCATGCCGTGATCGGATACCACGATAAAATTTACCGGCAGGTTCAGCTGTGCTACAGCTGTCACCATTTTACCGATGGCGGCATCCACGAATTGTACGGCGCTGCGTAGGCTGTCGGCGTCCGGTCCCCAGGAATGCCCCATGTGATCCACTTCGGGGAAGTAGAAGGTAATGAAGTGCGGCCGTTGGTCTTCCGGCAGGCGGAGCCAGTTTACTACTGTTTGGATGCGCTGATCGATACCTGTTTTTTCCTGATACTTAAAATAGTAAGTAGGACGTATATTTTGAATGGCGCTTTCTGATCCAACCCAGAAATAGCTGGCGCTGAGCATTTCCTGTTTCTCTGCCAGCACCCATAATGGCACGCCATTGTACCAGGTACCATCCTCCACGGCATCGCGGTTGCCTACTTTATAAACGGCATCCCGTTTACGGTCGTAAAAAAGATTATCCACCAGGCCGTGATGAGCCGGGTAAAGCCCGGTGGCCAGGGAATAATGATTGGGAAAAGTAAGTGATGGAAATGCCGGCTGCATGGCGGTAGCGCGAACGCCCGCTCCTGAAAGGCGCAGCAGGTTTTGTGCGTTGTATTTTTCGGCGTAATCATACCGGAAGCCATCAATAGAAATCATGATCACATAGGGCCTCGATTGCTGTGTTGCGCTGTTCTTCCTTCCTTCCACCACCAGTTGGGCAGTATCCTGGGCATAGCCGGCAAAGCTGATCGATAACAGGATGGCGGCTAATAAAAAAATCCTTTTCACTATTTACGATGTTTATGATTGCATAGTAATAATTGGGGAAGAATAACAGATGATGGGTTATAATGCGGGGCAAATTAGAAAACTATTTCCATTCAAAACGGGATCAGCAATTATATATCCGTTAAAAAAGGACAGTTGTGAGTTACCACAACTATTAAAATCTCCATAAACATGTAATAATATTTTAACACATATTTTCTCAAAACAGCTATATATCAGCAAAATGATAATCACTAAATAAAAAATTATATATATAATTTTAATTAATTAATTGTTTATCTATATATTAGCCTACTGAAAAACCATCTAACAACTATGTCTGATTACACCTTTATTACAACTGAGGAACATTTTTTATTACAGGATGCGCTGAAGAGGAACAAGCAACAGTTAACAAAATTCACCCTTATCGGTTTTGGGCTATTATTGATTGCTGCAGTGATACCGCAAATTTATTTGTACACCCACAACAACCTGGGTGATGCGGATGATTCGCTCCTGTCGTTCAAAAACCTTTGGTTCTGGGTATGGCTGTTATGCTTTGTGATAGCGTTGATATTTGCGTTGATAAAAGTAACGGATATACGCTACTGGGCTATTAAAAAGGATTTGTCGGCCTTGCAGAAAGGCACTTTACAGGCGCCGATGGAAGCGGTATACCTGGAAAACAATGATACGCAAACCAATATTATGATCCTGCTGGAGAATAAAAAGAAACGCCTGTTTTACTGGATGCGTGGGGCATTGGAAGGGTACAGGGCCGGGCAGGAAGTGGAAATCACCTATGCCCGTTATTCCCGCGTAATTATCAGTATCAACAAGAAATAATTTACCACCGTTTTGAAATGCCGGCCCTGTGCGTGAGCTTAACAGCTGACGTGCAGGGCTGTATTATTTGCAAAATGTAACATTTAGCCGGTAAAAGCGTTTGTATCATAAACCCTGTACCCGTGGGGGATGCGCTTGATAATTTGATGTTGTTTTTCTCCGGGAAACTATCTATAAAACAGTATTTTTAACCAGGTTGTTAATGCGTTTACTTTTGCTACATCCAATAAAAATCCTACTGTATTGTACTGCGCTGTTGCTATTCATCATAGCGCCCGCCTGCCAATGCAAAAAGGATAATAGTGTTACTCCCCCACCCCGGCCGGAACCACCAAAAGACATTTACCTCGTTACCTCCATCCGTGTGAATAACGTACCGAAAGACAGCCTCGTTTATAACGATCACCACCAGGTTACAGAAAGATGGGACTATAATACATCATACAGGATCTGGCAAAATTATGTGGCCTACCAGTACAACCAGGAAGGTTATGTATCAATGGCCAGATATTACACCGAAAATGATAATACCATCAAAAGTCTTAGCCAGAAGGACTCTGTAGCGTGGACAACAGACAGGTTTATTGTTTACACCACCTTTTACAGGGAACTCGGTAATGAAATTTCCGGATACGATACGCTTGGTTATTTACATATAAACAATCAAAAACTGCTCACCCTCGAAGGTACTAAAGATACCTTTCTTACTGGTGTAGGGGTGGCGGTGTTATTCAAACAATATCAATATAACGGGAAAGATGTCACACAGTTCCTTGATTGGAACTGGTACCATGTATATAACGGGCAACCCATTTTACTCATGAACAAATTTGACCTGGCGTATCTTCCATTTGAGAACCCCTTGTTTCCACAGGTATCAAAAAATCCGCTGTTGTTCCGCGCCATTGGTGGTGATAAATTTCCTTATCCTTCCAACGAATATTACCCTTACCTCTTGAGTGAACACCTGGCAGGTGCTTTTACGTATGAAGCAGATGATATACCTTCGAAGATATGCCCGGTAACCTATAAAATGTATGATACCACGCATTATCCACAAACGCAAAGCATTGCAGGCATCAATAAAACAATTGATTACACTTATAAAGTGATTAAAGCAGAGTAAGAACCCGATTATACCCATGAAATACATTACTCAACTGGCCTTTGTGCTTGCGATACTTAGTACTGCCGGATGCAGAAAAAAAGATCGGCCTAAAGAAGCGACCGGACCGGCGCCCTTAGAAGTTACCCGCCTGTTGACGTTCATTTATAAAGATAATGTTCTTTATGAGCGGCTGGACTATAACAACAAACAACTGACCACCTGGCATCATTTTGACCCCACCACTGAAGTAAATAATATCCGTCTGGAATTTAAAACCGATACCAACGGAAAGCTAATAGGAACACTCCTTTACCAAAAAGACGGAACCGGTTTTAAGCTGATAGAAAAAAATGAGGTACAATCACTCGAAAAAGAATTTAAGATAACAGGAAACCTGTATCGGCTATCCTCCGGAACCCCGGACACGATACCGGATGCCATGCGATTTGCATTTGATGACAACGGCAGAATGATTGAACTCACGGATACATTGACAACGGAGAAGAAAACCGATTATCTGAGTCAACTCATAGTCATCACTACCTGTAATTATTCTGGCGATCAGCTCAACAACCTGACACGCAAAGCTTACAATTATTATGTTTCCCCCACACTGCCTGGCGGAGAAAAAATCAATCTGTACCACACAGGTATATTTCAGTATGAATACGATGATACACCCAACTTTTTCTATGCCCTTGGCAAACGATATCCTTATCTGCGGTTTATAATGACGCCGGAGCATCCTTTATTTGCCGGCCGCACCAATGTAAAAAAAATAACGTATCCTGGTGGCCAGACTGAAATTATCCATCTCTTTCAGGATACCCATGATGACCACGACAACCATATCATATACACTACAGAGGTGACTCTAAACAATGGTGTTACCAATAGTACCACCCATTGGCAGTATCATTATATCCTTCTCCCATAATTTCCGGAAATTTTCCTGACTTTTGTAACCAGATATAATTGTTACTCATGAACCTTGCACAATTTCAGGAATATTGCCTTTCATTACCCGGCGTTACAGAAGAGTTTCCTTTTGGAGATGAAACCCTGGTATATAAAGTTTGCGGAAAAGTATTTGCACTCAGCGGCCTTTCAAATTTTGAATCCATTAATCTCAAGTGCGACCCGGAAGAAGCCGTTGAACTACGGGAGCGCTATGAAGGCGTGATCCCCGGCTATCACATGAATAAGAAACACTGGAATACTGTGGATGTACATTCCGGTATCCCCAATAAATTGCTGCTGGAATGGATCCGGAACTCGTACAACTTAGTAGTGGCGAGTTTGCCAAAGAAAGAAAGAGAGAAACTGGGCCAATAACCGTTCCCCATATACCTGGCAATCATCCCCCGTTTTTTTATTACATTAGCCCGAAATCTAAATCTAAAATAAACTGTTTATGAGAAAATGGCTGCTGCTGGCCTGTGCCGCGCTGTTTGTAATTCCGGTGGCATGTAAGGCCGTTAACCAGGATTCACTCTGGATGTATGAGCACTACACAAAAAAGGAAGTATACATCACCATGAGGGACGGTATTAAATTGTTTACCTCTATTTACCTGCCAAAAGATCAATCGGAGAAGCATCCCATCCTGATGACCCGCACCCCCTATTCCTGCGCGCCTTATGGCGAAAATGTCTTCCGTCCGTTGTATAAAAATCATTACAAGGAATACCTGAAAGAAGGCTACATCATGGTCATACAGGATGTAAGAGGCACCTGGATGAGTGAAGGTAAATTTGTAAATGTAAGACCTTTCAATCCCGCTAAAAAAGGGAAGAAGGATATTGATGAAGCCAGTGATACTTATGATACGATCGATTGGCTCGTAAAAAACCTCGGTGGCAACAATGGTAATGTTGGGATATTCGGTATTTCCTATCCTGGCTTCTACTCAACAATGGGCGCGCTGAGTGGTCACCCGGCCCTGAAAGCCGTGAGTCCGCAGGCGCCTGTTACGGATTGGTTTTTGGGAGATGATTTTCATCACAACGGTGCTTTCTTTATTGCAGATGCCTTTTCTTTTTATACCGTGTTTGACCATCCGCATCCCAAACCCACTACGGAAGGACCAAAAGGTATCGACTACTATACGCACGACAATTACAAATACTACCTGGAAACCGGCGCGTTGCCCAACTTCGCCAAAATCATCGGCGACAGCGTAACCTTCTGGCATGAAATGTATGCACATCCTACTTATGACAGCTGGTGGAAAGCCCGCAACGTGCGCAACTTCCTGCAAAATGTAAAACCTGCCATGCTGATTGTTGGGGGCGTGTTTGATGCGGAAGATTGCTTCGGCGCGTGGAATACCTATAAAGCAATTGAAACCAAAAGTCCGGCTACCAACAACCGTATTGTAATGGGTCCGTGGTACCACGGACAATGGGCATCCAATGATGGTACCCACCTCGGTAATGTGCGCTTTGGCAGTAACACCGCCGAATACTATGCGCAAAACGTTGAAATTCCTTTTTTCAACTATTACCTCAAAGGCAAAGGCGCTGCACCTGATATCGCAGAAGCCACTATTTTCTTCACCGGCGAAAACAAATGGAAACAACTCCCTAAATGGCCTCCGGCTAACATGGAAGATGCACCGGTTTATTTGCAGGAAGATGGCAAGCTCTCTTTTACCAAGCCCGCTGCTGCTAATAGTTTCAGCGAATATGTAAGCGATCCGGCCAAACCTGTTCCATATACAGAAGATGTGCATTTTGGACGTACCATTAACTACATGACCGACGACCAGCGCTTTGCCGCCCGCAGACCAGATGTGGCTGTATTTGAAAGTGAAGTACTGGATAAAGATATTACCCTGGCCGGCCCGGTAGTGGCAGACCTGATTGCCAGCACCAGCACTACAGATGCCGATTTCATTGTAAAAGTGATTGACGTATTCCCCGACGATTTCAAATATGAAGAAGACGCGCCTACCGAACATCGCCGGGTGCCTTCTGCCACTTACCCGATGGGCGGCTACCAGATGCTGGTACGTGGAGAGATCATGCGTGGTAAATTCCGCAATAGCTTTGAAAAGCCGGAAGCATTTGTTCCCAATCAACCTGCTGAAGTGAAATTCACGATGCCGGATGTAGCCCATACCTTCCAGAAAGGACACCGCATTATGATCCAGGTACAAAGCAGCTGGTTTCCGCTGACAGACCGGAACCCGCAGCAGTTCATGGATATTTACAAGGCCACAGATAAAGATTTTAAAAAGGCTACTATCCGCATCTATCACGATGCACAGCATCCATCCAATGTGGTGCTGCCGGTAGTGAAATAATCAATTGCCGGGATGATGCCGATGGCATCATCCCGGTATTATTACCACCGTACTTTTCCACCCCCTCCCCATTCGATCCAGTCGGAAGCTGCTCCGTTTACGGTTTTAAGTCCGAGTTGTAAAAAGCCGTATTTAGCAATGTTATAACGGATAGCCAGCCGCATAAAATAATCGCCTTTTTCATTATCTCTTTTCCACACGTAAGTACCCACCTCTGCCCTTACCTGGAAACGCTTAATATTTAATACATAGGCCAGGTGTGTGCCCATCAGCATTTTATCGCTGGGGCGAACTTCGCCGTAGCGCTGCTGGTAGGTCCAACCCAAGGAACCGTCGTAGAAACCATCCATGCCAATGCCAACGCTGCTTTTATGACTGAAGCGGTAATCATAACCCAATATCAGGGAGGCGGTGCCATAAAAGGCTTCCAGCTTTTCATCGCTGGAGGCCTGCACTACACCAAAAGCGCCGTATAAACTGATTTCATGATAACGTTGCAGCGGTGGCACCGGCGTTGTAATGAATGTAGGGCGGCGTGCGGCTTCGTATGTGGGGTCAATCTGTTGCTTTACGATACTGCGGATGGTATTATAATGATAACGCACGCCAATATTCAATCCCGCCATATTGAGCCCCAGGTTGGGCGTATGGGTGCGCCCGTTTGAAAAATGGGTAAGATCAATGCCATAAAGAAAATCGAATGAATTCGACACTTTCAGCACTCCGGTGATGCTGAAATTAACATAGGCATCCAGCTTAGACCCGATGGCGTCGTTGAGCGGGTTGGTAGTGGAGTCGTAAGGGTTCAGGTCGTATGTGATACCGAGCGACAGACCCGCTTCAAAGTGATTTCTTTTCCGGCGGTGGAAGGGCGCATAAAAAAAACCGTACACCCCGCTGGGGTTGCCGAGAATGGTAGGGTTACCGATATCGCCGGTGTAGAATCCAATGCCATAACTGGGATAGTTGAATACCCGCTGCCACTCTTTTTCCCCGGTCGACTGCCACCCCATTCTCAGTTCCAGCGACTTATAACCGTCGTTCAGCGCGTTTTTCAGCTCATCGCTGGTATAAAGATGCGTGCCCCCGTGGAGTTTCAGTTCAATAAACTTATGTCTTCCCAGGTTTGGATTCAACCTGGCTTTTTTCCACAAATCCGTGGTATCCTGTGCCGGCAGGCATCTCCCGTAAAATAACAGTAAAACAAACAGGGTAAATTTCCACATAATAAAAACAGATGAAAACAAGGTAACGTAATCGAATGTTCATCTCTGCAAAAGGCTTGCCTGTGAAATATTATATTGATTAACTTGCAGCATCTTTAAAAAGCCTTATTTTAACTAACATTTCTGTCTATTATTTATGATGTACAAAAAATACCTGTTCATAGGAGCCCTGGGATGCTTATCCGTACAAGGTTTCAGTCAGGCTAAACCTGCACCTAAGAAGCCAGTGGCCAAAACAGCCGTTAAGTCGCCGGTATTGAAAAACAAACTGGATTCCGTGAGCTACGGAATTGGGGTGAGTGTTGCGGAAAACCTCAAAGCCCAGGGACTGGAAAATGTGAATCCTGCCCTCCTGTCCAAAGCGGTACAGGATGTGTTGAAGAATAAACCATTAACACTGTCAAAAGATCAATGTGATATGAGCATAAGTAATTATCTGCAGCAGCTGAAAGCAGACAAAGCTGCCAAAAACCGCGAAGCAGGACTTAAATTCCTGGCGGAGAATAAAGTAAAACCAGGCGTGGTAACACTGCCTGATGGTTTGCAGTACCAGATCCTGAAAGAAGGCAATGGCCCTAAACCTACAGCCGCCGATAAAGTAAAAACGCATTATCACGGTACCTTAATCGATGGTACGGTGTTCGATAGCTCCGTAGACAGGGGACAACCTATCTCCTTCCCTGTGGGCGGCGTGATCAAAGGCTGGACAGAAGCGCTCCAGTTAATGCCTGTGGGCTCCAAATGGCGTCTTTTCATCCCTTCCGAGCTGGCGTACGGCGACCGTGGTGCGGGTCCGAAAATCGGCCCTGGAGCGGCGTTAATATTCGATGTGGAGCTGCTGGCGATAGAGCAGTAATGCAGCGGGTGGGCGCCTTCATAGCGCCTTCGGCGCTTTTAAATTGTCTTGGAGCAGGATTACGCTGATTATGCTGATTGAGATGATTTTCCCACCTTTTGTTGTTTGATATTTTGAGGGGATATGAAAGCGGATATTTGATTTTATTGATTTTTTTTACCTTTTTGTAATAAAATATTTTGGTGAGATAAAAGCGGATATTTGATTTTATTATAACCACCAGATTAACAAAATTCGGGGAGATAGCAGCAAATGTTTTTGCTGTTATCTCCCCGAGATATTTAGTCAAAAAATCAATAAAATCAAATACCCACTTTCATCTCCCCTCAAAATATCAAACAACAAAAGGTGGGAAAATCATCTCAATCAGCATAATCAGCGTAATCCTGCTCCAAGACAATTTAAAAGCGCCGAAGGCGCTACTCCGCTCTAAACACCCGCGGGCGGCGCTGTTCCAGCAGGAAGAAGTCGGCCAGTACCATAGCGGTCACCGCTTCCAGTACCACTGGTACGCGCAGCGCGATGCAAAGGTCGTGACGCCCCTTCACGCTGAAAGTTTCCACTTCTCCGCTTTTTATGTTGAGGGTTTGTTGTTCTTTCGGTGTGCTGGAGGTAGGTTTCACAGCGATGCGGAATACCAGCGGGTTGCCATTGGTGATACCGCCCACTACGCCGCCGGCGTGATTGGAGGCTGTTTTACCGGTTGTATCGACGATGGGATCGTTATGTTCCAGTCCTTTCATTTTAGCGGCGGCAAAGCCGGCGCCAAACTCAATGCCTTTGATAGCAGGAATCGCGAAAACGGCATGCGCCAGTGCGGATTCCAGCGAATCGAAGAAGGGTTCGCCCAATCCAATGGGGAGGCCATTTACTACGCACTCTACGATACCACCTACCGAATCTTTTGCTGCAATAGCTGCTTCCAGCCCGGCTTCCGGATCGGGGTTGCCCCCTACTTCCGTGATAGTAGCGTTTACCTGGATTTCTTCGCCCAGGATCTTTTTAGCGATTACACCGGCGGCTACCAGGTTGAGGGTGAGCCTGCCGCTGAAATGTCCGCCGCCGCGATAGTCTTCAAAGCCGCCGAACTTTTCGGTAGCTACAAAGTCGGCATGCCCCGGACGTGGGAATTCCCGCAGCTTTTCGTAATCAGTACTGCGGGTATTGTTATTTTCAAAAAGAATAGTCACCGGTGCACCGGTGGTGAAATCGTTAAAAACACCTGACTTGATAAAGGGCAGGTCTTCCTCTTTGCGGGGCGTAGTGCCCCTGGAGCCGCCTTTACGGCGTTCCAGGTCTGCCAGGAAATCTTCCTGCTTTAACGGGATACCGGCAGGTATACCATCTATATTTACGCCAACGCTGGCGCCATGTGATTCTCCAAAAACATTTACCCTGAATAATCTGCCAAAACTGTTCACACGCTGATGATTTAAAGTGAAATTATACGGTTACTGCCACTTTACCACCCAGCAATTCCAGGTGGTCATAAAATTCCGGGTAGGATTTATTGATTGCTTCTGCATTGTCGATGATCACCGGGCCATCTGCTGTGAGGGCAGCTACTGCGCAGGCCATTGCAATACGGTGGTCGTTATGTGAATGTACGTGTGCGCCTTTAATGCCGGTGCCGCCATGTACCAGCATGATATCGCCTTCGAGGTCAATGCTGATACCCATCTTGCCAAATTCTGCCTGTAGTGTTAAGCCACGGTCACTTTCTTTATGGGCTAAACGGCTAACGCCTTTTATTTTCGTAGTACCGTTACAGTTAGCCGCCAGCGCTACCAGCGGAGGGAACAGATCGGGGCAGTCGGTGGCATCTATTTCAAATGCGTTCAATCCGCCTTTTTCTATGTTTACGGTGAATACGCCGGACATTAAATGTGCCCCGGCTTTCTCCAATGCTTCCAGGATGGCTTTATCCGACTGGGCAGAGGAGGTGTTGAGATGCTGTACTTCCGCTTTACCGGCTACTGCTGCAGCAACCAGCAGGAATGCGGCGCCGCTCCAGTCGCCTTCCACCGTATAGTCGCAGGCGTTATATGCCTGTTTCTTTCCGAAATGAAAGGTTTCAAAATTCTTTTCTTCCACCTGAACGCCAAAATGCGCCATCAGTTGGAGGGTCAACGCAATGTATGGTTTGCTTTTCAAATCTGTTACGGTGATCGTTACATTTTCTGCGGCAGCACCGTAGGCCATGAGCAGGCCGGTGAGGAACTGAGAGCTGAGAGAACCATCAATCGTAATATCTTTCGGATGTAACGGGCCCTCGATATGCAGCGGCAATTTACCGCCCTGCGTGGAACACTTTACATCCAGTTGTGGTAATACTTCTTCAAAGAAATCCATCGGGCGGGTAGTTAAACTACCGTGGCCTTCTATGGTGATGGGCAGTGACGACAACGCTGCGATGGGTGTAAACATACGGATACCCAAACCGGATTCGCCGCAGTTGATTTCATCATAAAACGGTGCTACACCGTTGCTGGTGATTTCGAAATAGTCGTATTCCCGTTTGATTTTAGCACCCAGGTTTTCGGCTACTTCCAGTGCTGCCAGGCAATCATTGCTCAGGCCGGGATTACGGATAATACTCTTCCCTTTTGCCAGCAAAGCTGCTGCCACAGCGCGTTGCATGGCGCTTTTGGAAGGATTGGCCGTAACTGTGCCTTTAATGATGGCTGGTGATACAGTAACTTGCATATGTATATTTCGTCTGCCTTTAATTGATTAGAAAAAAATTTACAATTCCTGCAGTAACAACTTCAGTTCTGCAATGGGAACGGGCATGGTGGTTGCTTTCCCGATCTGTTCCAGCAACACAAAATGTATTACATCTTTCTCCCGTTTTTTATCCAGTTTAAAGATGTCGAACACCGCGTCTTTATCTGAATTAAAAGCTACGGGCAGCTGGTAATCGCTGATCAGTTTTATCAGGCGGATGGTTTGATCTGCCGGCAGGTTCATCAGCTTTTCCGAGAAGCGGGCAGCTGCTACCATTCCTATCGCTACGGCTTTACCATGCGCTATATGTTCGAGTTTTTCCACGGCATGCCCGAGGGTATGACCAAAGTTGAGCCATCTGCGGGGGCCGATTTCCAGCTCATCTTCCAGTACTACTTTCGTTTTTGCTGCTACCGATTTTTCCACCAGGTATTGCAGTACTTCCACATCACGGGCCAGTGCTTTCTCCCTGTTATTTTCGAGATAATCAAACAGCGTGGCATCCATGATACAAGCGTATTTGATAATTTCAGCAAAACCGTTGTGCCATTCTTCTGCCGGCATGGTGAGGGGCAGGGTGTAATCGAAGAGGATAAACTCCGGCTGACGGATAATGCCCAGCAGGTTTTTCTGTTTACCATGACTAACCCCGTTCTTTCCGCCAATGGAGGCATCTACCTGCGCTAATAAGGTGGTAGGTACAAAGCCAAAGGGAATGCCGCGCATGTATATGCTGGCGGCAAATCCTGCCACATCGGTGAGCATTCCGCCACCAATTCCTACCAGCGTTGTTTTGCGGTCGGCTTCGTAAGCAATAAGACCATCGATGATCTTATCTACCGTAGCCATATTCTTTAATTCTTCCCCGGAGGGCACCACAATTTTGTTCCAGTTGTGCAGATGATGACCGTGATAGTATTCTACATTTTCATCAATTACCAGTATAGCCCTGTGACGGTTTACATGATTGCCCAACTCCATCAGGCTTGCTCCTAAAAAATAGGTCGTTTCCTGTTGTTGAAACTGGTGGGTTTGTATGAGCATGGAGCGATTAGCTTTAGCTGTCAGAAAAACTACTGCCGGCTGTTGTGATTGTCCAACAGCCGGCGGCTGATGGATCTACTTATCTTCGTTCATTACTTTGTTCTGGCGGTTGATGGATTCCAGGTGAACTGCATCGAAATACTTCACGATGAAGTCTTTGGTCAGACCCAGCTTCTCACCCTTAGACACAGCGCGGTCCAGGATTTCATTCCAGCGGTTTGTTTGCAGGATGGTGATGTTATTTTCTTTCTTGTACACACCGATCTTTTCTGCAATTTTCATACGGTTGCCGAGCAACAGCATAATTTCATCATCTACCTGGTTGATCTGCGCGCGCAGTTTTTCCAGTGCGGAGTTGAAATCTTTTTTATCGGAATGTTCTCTTCTCCAGGTGATACCATCCAGCAGGTCTGCTAATTTTTCAGGCGTGATCTGTTGTTTAGCATCGCTCCATGCGTTATCCGGATCTACGTGTGTTTCCAGCATCAGACCATCGTAGTCGAGGTCGATTGCTTCCTGGGAAACTTCCTGCAGGATATCGCGGCGGCCGGAGATATGCGAAGGATCGCAGATCATTGGCAGTTCAGGCATACGGCGTTTCAGCTCAATAGCCAGGTGCCACATGGGTGCATTACGGTATTGGGTGTTGCCATAGCTGGAGAAGCCACGGTGAATTAAACCAACTTTATTGATACCTGCTTTCTGGATTCTTTCCACGGCGCCAATCCACAGTTCCAGGTCAGGATTGATAGGATTCTTAATTAAAACGGTAGTGTCCACACCTCTCAGTGCATCGGCTACTTCCTGTACAGAGAAAGGGTTTACGGTAGTACGTGCGCCTACCCACAGAATATCCACACCGAAATGCAGCGCGTCTTCCACTTGTTTGGCAGTAGCTACTTCCACCGCCAGTGGCAGGCCGGTGATTTCACGGGCTTTCTGCAGCCATGCCAATCCCTTTGTACCGATGCCTTCGAAAGAACCGGGGCGGGTACGGGGTTTCCAGATACCAGCGCGTAAAACGTCCACTTTACCTGTTTTCTGCAGGGCCAGTGCGGTGGCTAATACCTGCTCTTCGGTTTCTGCACTGCAGGGTCCGGAAATGATCAACGGCTTTTTATCGGAAGACGGATCGGAGAATTTTGTTTTAGATAATATCTGTTCCATTGTCTGTACCATAGTATTGAAGTTAAGTAGATTATCAGAATTTAGTTATTTCAGGATCTTCCTGATTTTATTGGATTTTTGAATCAATTTGTAAAAGGTGTCGTAGTCTTCGTTTTCCAGCAATGTTTTCATTTGCTGTAACTGGCTGATGTGCTCTTCCAGTACATCAAGTACATTGTTCCGGTTGTGTTTGAAGATAGGTACCCACATATCAGGGGAGCTTTTCGCCAACCGCACGGTGGATTCAAAACCACCGCTCGCCAGTTCGAAGATGCGTCCTGACTCCTTCTCTTTTTTCAGCACGGTTAAGGCCAGTGCAAAAGAAGTGATGTGGGAAATGTGGGATACATAAGCGGTGTGCAGATCATGTTCTTCCGCATTCATATATACGGTGCGCATCTGCAGCCGGTCTACCATGTTTTCCACTACTTCAAGTGCGTCTTCATCGCTGTTTTTCACATCGCAGAGCACCATCGTTTTGTTAACGAAGAGATTGCGTACAGCAGCATCGGGGCCGGAATACTCGGTGCCGGCCATCGGGTGAGCCGCTACAAAGCGTCCTCTGTTGGGATGACCGGCAACGAGTTGCAGTATTTTTTCTTTGGTAGAACCTACATCCATAATCACCTGGCCGGGGCGCGCTTTATCCATGATGGCAGGCAGGGCTTGCAGCACTGCATCCACCGGGATGGCCAGTATTACCAGGCCGGAGCGATTCATGGCATCCTCCAGGCTCGCGCCTTCATCAATGATGTTCAGTTCCAGTGCCCGTTGCAGGTGCTCCTGGTTCTGATCCACCCCGATGATCCGCTCCGCCACGCCTTTTTCCTTCAGCGTGATGGCGAGCGAGCCGCCGATTAAACCCGTTCCTATTATTGTTGCAATCATTTTACGTTGGTTTTGATACGTTCTATCGCTTCCTGGAAAACCTTTTCATCCTGGCATAAACTCACCCTGATATAGCCGTTACCGTTACTTCCGAATATTCCTCCCGGAGTAATGAATACACGTGCCTTCTGCAGTATTTCATCAGTGAGCGTATATCCGTTCTCGTTAGTGGATGGTATCTTCGCCCAAACGAACATGCCCACCTGGTTTTTATCGTAGGTGCAATGCAGCAGATCCAGTAACTGGAATACTTTTTCCCTGCGTGCACGGTAAATTTTATTTAAGTCGTCGTACCAGTCTTTTCCCAGCTGCAGTGCTTTTACAGCGGCCATCTGCATAGGCTGGAACATACCGGAATCCATATTGCTTTTGAAGCGCAGCACCTGTGCAATCCATTCTGCCTTGCCCACCAGCATACCGATACGCCATCCGGCCATATTGGATGATTTGCTGAGGGAGTTCAGCTCCAGCACCACATCTTTTGCACCTTCAAACTGCAGCAGGCTTTCGGGTTGTTCATTCAGGATGAAGCTGTACGGATTATCATGACAGATGAGGATATTATGTTGTTTGGCGAAAGCGATGAGCTTTGCGGCAAATTCCCTGTTTACTTTTGCGCCGGTAGGCATATGCGGGTAGTTTACCCACATCAGTTTCACGCGGCTCAGGTCTTTTTGTGCCAGGGCATCCAGGTCTGGCAGCCAGCTGTTTTCTTCTGTCAGGTCATAATCAACAACAGTAGCGCCACTCAGGTTCACTGCGGAGCGGTAGGTAGGGTAACCCGGGTTAGGGATCAGGGCCTCATCACCTTCCTGCAGGTAAGTCATGCAGATATGCATAATCCCTTCTTTGGAACCTATTAGCGGCAATACTTCCGTATCGGGGTTCAGGGTTACGTTGTAATAGCGTTGATACCAGTCTGCCATCGCTTTACGCAGGGCGGGAATGCCTTTGTATCCCTGGTAGTTGTGCGTATTCGGCAAAGCGGCATTTTCGTTCAATGCAGCCACCACTGAAGGATGAGGAGGCAGATCGGGGCTTCCGATACCGAGGTTGATCACCTTTGTGCCGGTTTGGTTCATTTCCTCAATTTCCCTGAGCTTTTTGGAGAAGTAGTATTCTTCTGTGCCTTGTAATCTTTTAGCAACCTGTATCTGCATAAAACTGATTAATGTGTTTTTCCTTTTTTATAAATACCCAGCACTTTCAGGTGTTCTGTGAGTGGCTCTATTTTCGATAATGCTTTTTCGAAGTGAGCGGCGTTATCAAATTCCATGTCGGCGTGGAAGTAATAATTCCATTCTTTTGCCGGAATCGGAAAGGATTGCAGCTTCGACAGGTTGATGCCGGCCACTGCAATCTGGGTAAGTACTTTAGCCAAACTGCCCCTGTCGTGGCTTGTTTGAAAGTATACAGATGCTTTGTTGGCATCTTCCGGCGTAGCGATGGGCGTACGGGATACAGCCAGAAAGCGGGTATAGTTATTTTTATTGGTGTGGATATTAGGCGCTATGATATCCAGTTCAAAGATTTCGGCGGCCAGCTTACCTGCAATAGCAGCCGTACTTTTCAGTTTCTTCTGTCTTACGTGCTTGGCACTGAGGGCGGTATCTTCTGTTTCCACCAGTTTGATATGCGGGTATTTTTCCAGGAAATCCATACACTGCAAAAGGGCCATCGGGTGAGAATGCACCTCCCTGATATCTTCCATTGTTTGCCCGGGCAACACCATGAGGTGCTGATTGATCTGGAGATAAATTTCACCGGTGATATGCAGACCGGAGTTTTTAATGAGACTGTAGTTTGGTAAGATGCTACCGGCAATTGAGTTTTCGATGGCCATCATACCTGCATCCACATCGGTTTGTTGTTTTGCTTTTTTAACCAGTTCTGCAAAGGAGGCACAGCATTCTATTTCAGTTTGTTTACCGAAATACCCCTGGGCAGCAACCTGGTGAAAAGACCCTTCAAACCCCTGTATGGCAATTTTCATGTGTATGTGATTGATTTTATTCAGTTATAGTTGCTACAGCAACTAGCTATTTAAAACAGAAAGGGTCCCGATCCGGGACCCTTTGCGCTGTACTTTTATATGTAAGTATGTTATTGCAAACGAGTCCCCTGCTTCTTCGCATAAAAGAAGTAAGAGAAGTAATAAAAAAAGTATTTGCCTGAAACTGGCTGTAACATGTACTTATTTGTTTGTTGGCATCCACTGCCGGTCATGGTATTAAAAAAGGCCTTCCGGTTCCGGAAGGCCTTTTTGTAGTTCTTTTATCTTTTACAAACGACCTCCCTATTTCTGGTACCAGAAATAATAAAAGCTAAAAAAGCCGAAAGAGGTTTGCTGCGTCATATTATTATTTGTTACTCGTTTTGAGTGTAGGACAAAAATACGGCACGATTTTAATTATCCAAGGGCTAATATCAAAAAATATGCTTTTTTTAATAATAAAGGTCCTTTATTGAATAACTTTCAAAGAAACATATTTCCGTAACCAAAAACAGGGCATAAAAAAACCGTTCAGGCTAAGCCGGAACGGTTAATTATAAATTCTAAAGTCAGATTAGTGATGAGCAGCAGCTGAATCAACAGTTTTAGCAGTAGAATCAACAGTTGCTTTTGCAGCGTCAGCTACAGAGTCAACAGCTGAAGTAGCTACCTGAGCAGCTGAATCGATAGAAGCACCAGCAGCGCTAGCAGTAGAGTCAGTACCATTTTCAGTTTTTGCACCACCGCAAGCAACTGCGAACAGACCGAAAGACAGAGCTAAGAAACCAATTTTGATTACGTTCTTCATGTTACAATTATTTAAGTTGTTTTTGAATGATTTAACCTTTATACCGGGATCACCTAAAAGGTAACCCAAACTTTTAAAAATATTTTTTTTCGCTACTTTGGGTTACCAAATGCCTAATAACTGTATTAAGAGTGAAGCAAAATCAAGACATAACAAGAGACCGGGAATTATTGCTGGGACTGGCAAAAGGCGAGGATAAGTCATTGGAAATCATCTATTCTGAGAATTTTCCGGTGGTATTACGAATGATCCTTCAGCATAATGGCTCCGAAGATGACGCAAAAGATGTGTTCCAGGAGGCCATTATAGTATTATATGAAAAGGTACAAACCAGTGATTTTACTTTAAGCAGCAGGCTAAAAACCTTTCTTTATTCGGTTTGCCGCCATCTGTGGCTTAAAAAAGTTCAACGTACCTACGGATTATATGCTTTAACGCCCGAACTGGAAGAAGTGATTCCGGCTACGGAAGAGCTGGAAGAGCACGATGCAAAGGATCAGGAATTCAGGATCATGGAAGGCGCGATGAGCAATATTGGTCAACCCTGCCAAACCATCCTGGAAGATTATTATCTGCATAAAAAATCTATGCAGGAAATAGCAGAAAAGTTCGGATACACCAATGCTGAAAACGCCAAGAACCAGAAGTATAAGTGCCTGATGCGGTTGAAGAAGTTATTTTTTGATCAATACAAAACACCACTATAAGCAGAAAGCAGCCATGAAAGAAGACATGATCTTATTACGTGAAATTGAGCGTTACCTGGAAGGGGAAATGAGCGAACAGGAGAAAACTGCTTTCGAAACTTTACGTCATACCAATCCCTTGATTAACAAACAGGTAGAAGAACATCAACTGTTCCTTCAGCACCTGGGCAATTACGGCAAACGCCAGCAGTTACAGGCAAAGCTCAACCAGATACATCAACAACTGGATATGCCAAGCCTCCGCAAACAGGCACAGGAAGAAAACCAGACTGCAAGAAGATTAACCATCCGCCGCAGAACCATTACGAACCTGGCTGCCGCTGCCTGTATAGCACTGGTTACTTCTTTATCCACCATTGCGATCATACAGAATGTATCTAAAAGTAAATCAACTGCACAATACGAAGATGTAAGAAGGGTACTGAATAATATTCAGCGTTCCCAGAATGCACTCATCAACGATATGAACAGCAAGAGCCGGGCTCCGTTAAACCCCGGCACTTATGGAGGTACTGGTTTCGCGGTATCCGGTAATGGCTATATCGTTACCAACTATCATGTAGTAGCCGGCGCCGACTCCGTATATGTTCAGAATAATAAAGGAGAGGCTTTTAAAGCCATCAGCATATTTGAAGATATTTCCAGTGATCTGGCAATACTGAAAATTGCAGATTCTACTTTTAAAAGTCAGCCCCTGCCTTATGCTTTGAAACCACAGAGCGTAAAACTGGGCGAAGAAGTATTCACCATGGGATTCCCCCGCGATGAAATTGTTTATGGCAAAGGTTATATCAGCGCCAAAACAGGTTTTAACGGGGATACCACTGCCTACCAGGTATCTATCCCGGTGAACCCGGGCAACAGCGGTGCTCCCCTGCTGGATAGCAAAGGAGATGTAGTAGGAATAGTAACCGGCAAACAAACTACTTCCGATGGTATTGCCTTTGCGGTAAAATCTGCCCACCTCAAACACCTGCTGGATGAGATGCCAAAAGACAAACAAACCAGGAAGGATTGGAATCATAAGAGCCGCCTGGAAGGAATGAACCGGGTAGATCAGATTAGGAAGCTGGAGGACTTTGTATATATGGTGAAGGTGTATAATTGAACCAACACCTATTAACATAAAAAAGCGCGGGATATAACGATTGTTATATCCCGCGCTTTTTTATGTTCCAGCCTGGTTATTTCTTCAACCAGGATTTGTATTTATCAGTAATCCAGTACAACAGATCGTTGTTATTAATGGTACGCATGGTATTATAATCAGGATAATTATCCCTCATAAACAACTGGAGTGAGTCGCCTTTAAGCCCTGTTACCCGGCTTACCAATACCGGTGTAAAGCGGGAGTCTATAAACTTCTCCTTTTCCATCTTCTCATAATTCTCTTTAAACTGCCGTTTTTGTTTTTCTTTTTTGGAGAAACGGGTAATCGGACTAAACACAATACCAGCACCTTCAGGCGTACTACCGCCAGCCAATGGCTTGTTTGGATTATCCAGGATATAGCCGTACTGGTTACGTCTTTCCATTGAATCTATCTGGTAAGGACTGTACTGGGAGGTGATTTCCACTCCTTTCAGGAACTTACCGGCAGATTCCATCACCACGTTAATGGTTTGAGTACCGGAAGTTTGGGTAACAATGATCGTATCCGGCTTGTACCCTACGAAAGTAACCAGGAGCCGGTCGTTGCGGGAGGCTGATATCCTGTAATACCCTCCCTGGTCAGAAAGCGACCGCTTCCCGGAGTTGAGATTGCTGACGGTGGCGTAGGGCAGCACCAGCTTGTTGCTGTCTGAAATCATCCCGGTAACAGTTACCTGGGCCTGTACCTTTGGAGCAAATGCCATACTGAATATACAGCCTAGTGCTATGATGCGCATGAAAACCTTCATATAAAATATAATAATTTTTACAGCCGAATCCCTTCCATTCTTTACAAACAGATCAGTATAGACATTGTTCATCTACCCTAATGAAGTACAAATTAAAGAAAATGCCACGGTGTTTTAAAAACAAATCCTTCCACCCCGGGGGCGGAAGGATCGCTGTATTTAAAATTTCAGGTTGTACCAATCAGGCAGACTTCAGTAAATCGATCACTTCGTCCCGGCTTTTACCCAATTTCTGCTGCAGTTTTCCGATCAATTTATCTTCTTGTCCTTCTTCGTACAACAGGTCATCGTCGGTCAGGTCTGCATACTTTTGTTTCAGGGTACCTTTTATTTCGTTCCACTTTCCTTTGATCTGTAACTTGTCCATAATCTTTCAATTTATATGGTGATATAATCGGGTTGCTTATGAACATGAAGAGCCAAAGAATATGCCATCACCCTTATTTTATAAAGATACCTGGATGCGGGTACTGAAAACCCTGCTTTCGCCGGCAGCCAGCTGAACCAGTCCGAGTCCGTTGTTAAAGGCGTCCGGCGCGCCGCTGAGGTTTTCTACAGCGATGCTGGTACGGTGCGGTGGAATATATATCTGCAGGATGGGATAGCTATTTTCGGGATAGAAGGCAATGTTGATATTTTTCTTCGGATCGTGGATCGTGGCCAGCGGTTGTGGCTTTGTGAGATCCAGTACAAAAGAATTATCCAGCTCCACGTCTTTCAACACCTTTCCTTCAACAAATTCGGTATATGGCAAAACGTTTCCTGTAGGCAGCAGTTTTTCATTGAACTCCACTATTTCTTTGGAAGCGAAGGTAAGTACCAGCTCATCTACCGGTGTACCTGTGCTGAAGTATGGATGCCAGCCATCCATCACGGGAATGGCAACGCCACTCTTATTCACGAGCGTGGTATTCAGCTGCAGGTCGTTGCCGGCCCGCAGGGTAAAGGTAGCGATGCAGTCGTATGCAAAGGGGTACCCTGCATCATCGGTTTGTTTAAAATGATGGGTAAGGGTTACCGATGCCTGCTGGTCATCTGCCTGTTGCGCTGTTACGGTAAAGGGCGCATCATATAATAAGCCGTGGATGGCATTTCCGGGTGCCAATGTTTTCTGGATAGTGTAGGGTTTGCCTTCCCAGGTATATTGTGCATCCTTCATGCGGCATGCATAGGGACTAAGTTTTACGCTTTTGAAGCTGGTGCGGAGATTTGCTTCCAGGTCGGCGATATCTTTGTAACTATCTATCAGATTCAGTGGTCCTGTTGTATGCTTTACTTTGAAAGCGTGCAGCAGTGCGCCGAAAGAAGGAATTATTTCCACCTGTGTACCTGCTTCGAGATCCTGGAGCGCAATGATGTCAAATCCTGCCTCTTGAAAAGAATGGATGCCAAATTTCATTGTTCATTATTTTGGAAGAAAAATAAAACATTTTGGGATTTTACTTTGGGATTATTTGGTAACAGCCATTTGTTGCTACCGGTAATCCAAAGAAAAATCCCAATAGTATATTAGATGCTTGCGTTGATCAGGTTTTCCAGCCATTCCTGTTTGCCGCTGGTTTGTTTAGGCTCTCCATTTGCCACTGCAAAATTGCGGAGGTCTTCCAATGTAAGTTTACCCGCTTCAAATTCCTGTCCTTTACCGCTGTCGAAAGACGCGTACCGGTCCTGGCGGAATTTTTTATACGGTGTGGCGGTCAATACTTTTTCTGCAACAATAGCAGCTCTTGCGAAAGTATCGATGCCACCTATGTGTGCGTGGAAGATGTCTTCCAGGTCGGTGGAGTTACGACGGGTTTTTGCGTCGAAGTTTACGCCGCCGCCGGCAAATCCGCCAGCTTCGAGAATAACCAGCATGCTTTCAATGAGGTCGTTGAGGTTGGTGGGAAACTGATCGGTATCCCAGCCATTTTGCGCATCCCCGCGGTTAGCATCGATGCTGCCCAGCATCCCCGCATCTACTGCCACCTGCAGTTCGTGCTGGAAGGTATGGCCAGCCAGTGTTGCGTGGTTTACTTCGAGGTTCAGTTTGAAATCTTTATCGAGACCAAACTGGCGCAGGAAGCCGATCACTGTGGCGGCATCATAATCGTATTGGTGCTTGGTAGGCTCGCAGGGTTTAGGCTCAATAAAGAAGGTGCCTTTAAAACCCTGTGCCCTCGCGTAATCGCGGGCCATGCCCAGGAAACGGCCCAGATGTTCCTGTTCGCGTTTCATATTGGTGTTGAGCAGGGTCATATATCCTTCACGACCGCCCCAGAATACATAGTTTTCGCCGCCCAGTGCGATGGTGGCATCCAGTGAATTTTTCACCTGGGTACCTGCATAGGCCAATACGGCGAAATCAGGATTGGTAGCAGCGCCGTTCATATAGCGCGGGTTACTGAATACATTGGCAGTGCCCCATAACAGTTTTACACCGCTGGCTTGTTGTTTCTGTTTAGCATAGGCAACGATCTGCTGCATACGGCTTTCATATTCTGCGATGTTGGCGCCTTCGTCTACCAGGTCTATGTCATGAAAGCAGTAGTAAGGAAGCCCCATTTTGGTAATGAACTCAAAAGCTGCGTCCATCTTGTCTTTAGCACTCTGATTCGCATCCGGGGAAGCGAGCCAGGGGAATTGTTTGGTACCAGGACCAAAAGGATCACCACCTGTTCCGCAGAAGGTATGCCAGTAGGACACGGCAAAACGGAACAGTTCTTTCATAGATTTACCCGCGATGAGGCGGTTTTCATCATACCATTTATACGCCAGCGGGTTATCTGACTGTGGTCCTTCAAACTGTATTTTACCAATCCCTTTGAAATACTCGTTGTTTCCTAATGTAATACTCATAACTAATATGGTTTTTTAAAATGCCAGATCTACTTATATGTTTCCGTTAATGCATCAGGGTACGAAGACCGTTCAGCCAGTTGCCATAAACATCCCGGTATTGTGATTGCAGGGCGGGATCCGGTTCTATTACTGCGAGGCATTCCATGCCACGGAAAGCATCTGCCATGCTAACATAACCGGCGCCTATTGCTGCGCCGCGGGCTGCGCCCTGTGCTCCATCTGTATTATATAGTTCTATCACAACATTGGCGGTATTGGAAAAAGCTTCCCGGAATAAGGGGCTGAGGAACATGTTGGCATGTCCGGCTCTTACGCGATGGATGCTGAGGTCCATTTCAGCCATGATATCCATGCCATAGTTGAGACCAAACACGATGCCTTCCTGTACGGCACGCATAATGTGCGCGCGGCTGTGGCGGTTGAACTCAAGGTTGCGGAGGGTAGCGCCGAGGCTCCTGTTTTCCAGGATACGTTCCGCACCATTGCCAAAAGGAAATACCTGCAGGCCGTTGGCGCCTATCGGCGCCTGTTGCGCCAGGGTATTCATTTCGGGATACGTGATATCACCTACCAGGTTTTTGAGCCAGCTGTTGGCAATGCCGGTACCATTGAGGCACATGAGCACCCCATTTCTCGTATGGGCGTGGTCGTTATTCACATGCACAAACGTGTTGACGCGACTTTGCTGGTCGAAGCTGTTTTTATCGTGCACGGCATATACAACGCCTGAGGTTCCTGCCGTGGTGGCGGCTTCACCGGGTTGCAGCACATTGAGAGAAAAAGCATTGTTAGGCTGATCGCCGGCGCGGTAGGTAACCGGTGTGCCGGGCGCCAGTTTCAGTGTAGCAGCTGCAGCCGCTGTAAGCTGGCCCTGGATGCCGAACGTAGGTACGATGGCAGATAGCAGTTGTTCGTCTATGTTATAATATTTCAGTAATGATTTGGAAACTGCATTTTCCTCAAAATCCCAGAAGGTACCTTCTGATAAGCCCGAGATGGTGGTGCAGGCTTCGCCGGTTAATTTCATGGCAATGAAATCGCCGGGCAACATTACTTTATGAATGCGTTCATAAATATGCGGTTCATTTTCCTGGATCCAGCGAAGCTTCGAGGCGGTAAAATTACCGGGTGAGTTCAGCAGGTGCTCCAGACAGTACTGTTCGCCAAGTGCTTTAAAGGCAGTATTGCCGGTATTTACAGCGCGGCTGTCGCACCAGATAATGGCCGGGCGCAGCACCTGCTGTTGTTTATCCACACACACCAATCCGTGCATCTGGTAGGCAATACCTATTCCTTTGATCTGTGCAGGATCCACTGTAAAGCGGTTCAGCAGCAGTTCCGTAGCGTGAACAATTTCCTTCCACCAGCTCTCGGGGTCTTGTTCTGCCCAGTCGGCGTGTGGTACATCAATGGCCATCTCTTTTTCGGGGCAGGTGGCGGTGGCCACGCAGGCGCCGGTGTCAGCGTTAAGCAATGCTGCTTTGATAGATGATGACCCAATATCGTATCCTATAAAGTACATAACGTGAGAAATTAACAATCTGAAAAAGGACCGGATATTTTACGACAGGAAAATGTCCTAAAATATCCGGATACCAAAATAATAAAATGTTCTTATTACCAGAATACAGTGTACAAGGCGATAAGGATACCAACAATCAGTAAGGCGCCCACCGTAAAGCCCAGGTTGGGTTTAAACATGCTGGCATCGATAGCCAGTCCTTTCGGATTGTTCACACTGCGTTTATCCGACAACGTGATAATGATCATACCTACTACGCACACTACAAACACCAGTCCCATACGATCGATGAAAGCCATTTCGTATAACCCGCTGTCCGGGTTCAGTGCGGCAAAGCCAAGCTGATGCAAAGGTTCCAGGTTCACCCATGCCGGCATAAACTTCAGGAAGAAGGAAAGGAGTAAACCACCAATCATCGCAAACATGGCTGCGCTGGAGGTTGTCCGTTTCCAGAAAAACCCGAGGGCAAACATGGCGAATACGCCCGGAGAAACAAAGCCGGTATATTCCTGGATAAACTGGAAACCACCTTTTTTATCTATGCCAAGGAAGTTGGAGATCACGATTGCGATGATCATGGTGATAATTACCACAGCACGGCCCACGCCTACGATCTTCTTTTCATCGGCATCTTTGTTATATATCTTCTTATAAATATCCAGGGAATAAATGGTGGAAATACTGTTGGCTTTACCTGCCAGGGAAGCCACCACCGCAGCTGTTAAAGCAGCAAACGCGAGTCCTTTTAAACCGGAAGGCAGGAGATTGAGCAATACCGGGTAAGCGTTATCCGGGTTCAGGGAACCTCCTTTCATCATGGATTGTGCAAAGTCGCCGTGATTCTGGGCATACAGTACATAAGCCGCAATACCAGGTAATACTACGATCACCGGCATCAGGAGTTTCAGGAAGCCTGCAAACAGTAATCCCTGACGGGCAGTTTTCAGATCCGCACCCAATGCACGCTGCGTAATATACTGATTACATCCCCAGTAATTCAGGTTTACGATCCACATCCCCCCTATCAGCACGCTCAGGCCGGGCAGATCGAGGTACTTGGGATTTTCTTTATGAAGGATCATATGGAAATGATCGCTGGCATGTTGCGTCATCAGGGAGAAGCCTCTTAATACGCCTTTTTCGCCGAAGTGCTCAGACACCAGCTGTAATGCCAGGTAGGTAGTGGCTAATCCGCCGAGGATAAGGAAAAACACCTGTATCACATCGGTGTAGCCGATCACCTTCATCCCTCCCAGTGTAATGAGGATGGCGAAGAAGGCCAGCGCCACCATACACACATAGAAGTTAATACCGGAGATCGTGGACACCGCGAGGGCGCCAAGGTACAGGATAGAAGTAAGGTTTACCACCACATACAATAACAGCCAGAAAACGGCCATGATGGTACTTACCGTTTGATTATACCTGCGTTCCAGGAACTGGGGCATGGTATAGATCTTATTTTTCAGGTAAATCGGCAGGAAAAATACTGCCACCACGATGAGCGTAGCAGCCGCCATCCATTCGTAAGTGGATATGGCCAGCCCCATACTGAATCCGTTTCCGGACATCCCGATAAACTGCTCCGCAGAAATATTGGAAGCAATGAGCGATGCGCCGATAGCCCACCAGGTAAGGGAACCTTCTGCCAGGAAAAAGTCTTTGGAATCCGTTGTGGTCTTCTTCTTTTTCTGATAGATATAGTAACCATAACCAGCCACTATTAAAAAATATACCAGGAATACCAGGTAATCAAAGATGTGTAAGGATTTTGTTTGCATAACGTTCAAACGTGGTTATAAAAAATTTAGCGGATCAATATACATAATAAATGTAAAAAATACGCTTACAATTGTTTTTTTTGCGTGAAATAAAAAAACGCGAGGGCTGCCGCGGTTTACCGGGTGTTAAAACTATACATTTAAATTGCTCATCATAGTGCATTTATGTAAAAAGAAACAATTGATACCCTTTACTTTCACAAAAGGTACCTGTGAACGGAATAAAATATCTTCCAGGTTGATTTCCTTTCCTTTATGGGGGTGGGGAATTGTCAACTGAATGCCTGGTAGCGTGGAAATAAAAAATAAATATAGAGCACAGAAAACCGGGAAGCAAGTTTTTCCGCTCCGTCGGGAAAAAACATTTTAATCAATGGGCAGGTCGGGGCAAATCCCGCGGGCGCCTTCAGGACTCCAGTGCCATTACAGCGATGTTATCCCCGATTACAGAACCGATGGCCACTCCCATTCCTCCCATGCGTACGCCCATGATCACATTATTCGTATGTGCTTTTACGATAGGTTGTTTTGTTTTACCAAAAGCCATGATACCCGTCCACTTGTCGGCTATGGTTACCTCTCTGCCGGGCAGTATTACGGTGCGCAGCAATACTTCCAGTTCGTGCTGGATCCGGTCGTTGAACCGGAAGTCGGTGGAAGTTTCCCCGGCGAAGTCGAGCTGGCGGCCACCGCCAAGCAGTACCCTTCCTTCCAGTTCCCTGAAATAATAATATCCTTCTTCCATGTGGAAAACGCCTTTAAAGGGCAGGTCTTTTACCGGTGTGGTGATCAGCACCTGTCCCCTGCCGGGCACTACTTCTTCCTCCGGGAGCAGCCGGCGGGTAAAGGCATTGGTGCAGATGAGCACCTTACGGGCTGAAAAGGCAATATCTTCTTCCAGGGTATGATGCGGCACGATAACGTTCACACCTGTATGAAAATCGTCTATTGTTTTCACGGTGCAACCGGTTTTAATTTCCACTCCTTTTAATACAGCTGTATCGATCAGCGCCCGCATCATTTTGCCGGTATGCAGTTCACCCTCAAAATTATTGCGGATAAGTGCTTTTACATATGCTGAGGCAAAACCGAAAGCAGGAAGACGGTCGTTTGCCAGCGTGAATGCGGGTTCTCCGTTGAAGAGCTCACCCAGGATGTGATTTACTTCCGGGAGCTGGTGCAGGGCCCATTCTTCGCGGGGGCCAATCAGTTCATGGCTGCCATTTTCCTGGTAGCCGATGGTGGTATCGCCGAGGCGGCTGCGCAGCAGGCGTAAGCCTTGCAGCCGCAGCCGGACCAGGTCCCTCACCGCATCTGTGGGCATTGTTTGCAGATCGGTCAGTATTTCGGTGAGGCTTCCGATGCAGGCGAAGCCGGCATTTTTGGTACTGGCGCCGGTGGGCAAAATGTCCCGTTCCAGCACCAGTACCCGGCAGCCGGGCGCTCTTTCTTTCAGGCTGATGGCAGCCGACAGACCAACGATACCGCTGCCGATAATGATATAGTCGTATTGCAACAAGCTTTCCTTCTCCCAGAAACTTAACATACTTGATATTTATACAGTGCCTACAGATCCGCCGTCTACCCGGAATACCGCGCCTGTGATGAAGGAGGCGTGATCAGAAGCCAGGAACGCCACTATGCTGCCGGTTTCTTCCGGGGTGCCGGGGCGGCCCAACACCTGGTAGGGACGGTTTTCTTTCAGGAATTCTTTGGCAGCTTCGGCGATAGAAATATTTTTTTCTTTTGAGATGCCTTCCAGCATTTCATCTACCAGTGGTGTTTTGATAAATGCCGGCGAAACGGTGTTTACCAGGATATTATCTTTTCCGTAATTCTGCGACAGCGTTTTTGAATAGTTATTCAATGCGGCCTTTGTAGCATTGTAATGGCCCATGTTGGGGTCCGGCTGTTCCGCATTTTCGGAGGAGATGTTGATGATCCTGCCGCCACCCTGCTTTTTCATGTGAGGAATTACCAGCTGGGTGAGCGCTACCAAGCCGAAGAAATTGACTTCAAATACCTGCCGCCACTGCGGCATGCTGATGGTGTCCAACGGACCGAATGCGTCTATACCGCCGGCGTTATTTACGAGGATATCGATGTGACCGAGCTGCTGCACCGTGGTAGTGACCAATTGCTGCAGGTCCGCTTCTTTTGTCATATCTGCTACCACCGCCAGCACGTCCAGTCCCTGCAGGCGGAACATAGCGGCTGTATCTTCCAGTTCATCGGCATTACGGGCGGTGATCACTACAGTAGCGCCTTCCTGCAACAAAGACGCCGCGATCCCTTTGCCTATACCTTTACTGCCACCGGTAACGATGGCTACCTTTCCTTTTAAATTAAGCTCCATGATCTTATATTTTAGACCAAAAATAAAAACCGGGTATCTGTTTATTACTGTATAAGTTATTGAAAAAACAGTAAAAGCAGCTGTTTAACCCCGCAGGATTCCGGATAGTACAAATTATGTAGCTTCGGGGGACTAAAATTATACACCATGATTGCGACAAAAGCTTATGCTGTGCAGGATGCTGCATCACCGTTGGGTCCCTGGAATTTTGAACGCAGAGAGCCGGGACCGCATGATGTGCAGATTGAAATCCTTTATTGCGGGGTATGTCATTCCGATATTCACCAGGTGCGGAATGAGTGGGGCAATTCAATTTACCCGATGGTTCCCGGCCATGAAATAGTGGGGCGGATCACCAAAGTGGGTGATCATGTCACCAAATTCAAGGTGGGCGATCTGGCGGGGATAGGTTGCTTTGTGGATTCGTGCCGGGTGTGCGATCCCTGCAAATCCGGAGAGGAACAATATTGCATCACCGGTGGCGCCAGTACCTATAATGGTTACGAAATGGACAGAAAAACGCATACCTATGGCGGATATTCCACCCATATTGTAACAGATGAAAAATATACGTTGAAGGTTTCTGATAAGCTGCCGCTTGAGGGAGTAGCGCCGCTGTTATGCGCTGGCATCACCACTTATTCCCCGCTTCGCCACTGGAAAGTAGGCAAAGGTCATAAAGTAGCGGTAGTGGGTTTGGGCGGTCTGGGCCACATGGCGGTAAAGCTTGCGGCGTCTATGGGGGCTGAGGTAACGATGCTGAGCACCTCTCCCTCCAAGGAAGCGGATGCCCGCCGGCTGGGCGCCCATCATTTCGCGCTGATGACAGATAAAGCGCAGGTAAAGCAGCTCTACAGTCAATTCGATTTTATCATCAATACTATTTCCGCCCCCCACGATTACACGACTTACCTGAACCTCCTGAACCTGGATGGTGTGATGATTTGCCTGGGAGTGCCACCGGAACCGTCCGTGGTACCGGCCTTCAACCTGATCATGGGACGCAGGAGCATTGCCGGATCATTGATCGGCGGCATCCGCGAAACGCAGGAAATGCTGGACTACTGTGCGGAGCATAATATTACCAGTGATGTGGAAGTAATTAATATTAAGGATATCAATACCGCTTATGAGCGGATGCTGAAGGGTGATGTGAAGTACCGGTTTGTAATTGATATTGCCAGTTTGAAATAAGTGTAGCCGGAGTGGCCACTTTATTTATACCCGTTCCGGTAAACCGGAACGGGTATTTTTTTGTTATGCAGTTGTTAAGCAGAAATTGTCCTTTGATTTTGTTGGTATATTAGTCACTATCCCTAAATTTCCCGTTATGTCGAGTACTACCTCAAAGAACCACAACAGGTACCGGCACCTGCATTTAGCTATAATTAGCACGGTTGTTATAGCCATTGCCGGCGTTTTACTGTACTTTTTTGTTAAGCGGCACACGCCTGATTTACCGGATATCGCCGCCAACCTGCACCAGGCAGTAATGCCGGAAGAAGATACCAGTGTAGGAAAATGCGCGCAGTATCCCATCACTGCATTAGAGCTTCAAAAGCTATATCTGGCGAATGATCCGGTAGCCGTGGAAAAGTATACAAATGAAACGGTGTATATAAACGGTGTTTACATTGGTACTGGTATTAACCCGATGGGTACTGCCTACATGATCCTTAAAAGTGGCGACAGGTCCCATTCCATTAAGTGTTTTCTACAGAACAAAGAAGATATTAATTTAACGAAGGGGAGCCGCGTTTTACTGAAGGGTTATTGCCGGGGGCAGATATGGGATCTCAAAATTGAGGAGTGTGAATTACTGGATCTTCCGGTTGTAACATCGCAAAAAAAATAGCGCGCCCTTTTACGGGCGCGCCTCATCTCTATACAAGATATCCGAACAGGCTGTCGTCTTTATTGAGTTCGGTGATCTGGAAATTATATTTCTGACAATTGGCAATCAGTTTATCATAGTCCTCGCGGTTTCGCAGTTCCACCCCTACCAGCGCGGGACCTATCTCCTTATTATGTTTCTGGATATATTCAAACCGGGTGATGTCATCATCCGGGCCGAGTATATCGTTCACAAATTGTTTCAGGGCTCCCGGGCGTTGTGCAAAACGTACAATAAAATAGTGTTTCAATCCTTCATACAGGAGTGAACGTTCCTTTATTTCCTGCATGCGGTCGATGTCGTTGTTACTGCCGCTGATCACACATACTACTTTTTTCCCTTTGATTTCCGCGGCATGGTCGTCCAGTGCTGCGATGGACAAGGCGCCCGCGGGTTCTACCACAATTGCATCTTCGTTATATAACCGGAGGATGGTGGAGCACACTTTTCCTTCCGGCACGAGGTGCATTTTATCCAGCACATCTTTGCAGATTTCGTAGTTGAGGGTACCTACTCTTTTAACAGCAGCGCCATCTACAAAGCGCTCTATTTCATCGAGGGTAACGGGACCGCCGTTTTCCAGTGCGCGGAGCATAGAGGGTGCGCCTTCCGGTTCCACCCCGATGATACGGGTATTAGGGCTATATGTTTTGAAATAAGTGCCGAGGCCCGCAGCAAGACCGCCGCCGCCAACGGGTACAAAAAGAAAATCGATAGCGGACTGGTCTTCCAGGATTTCAACGGCTACGGTTCCTTGTCCTTCAATTATTTTCGGGTTGTCGAATGGTGGGATAAAGGTCATACTATTGGCTTTTGTGAAAGCCTGGGCTTCCACAGAGCAATCGTCGAAGGTATCCCCTACGAGGCGGATTTGTATATGATCGCCGCCAAACATATTTACCTGGTTAACTTTTTGTTTTGGTGTGATCACCGGCATAAACACCACGCCTTTAATATTCATGGCTTTACATGCATAAGCAAAGCCCTGGGCGTGGTTACCGGCGCTGGCGCAGGTAACGCCTTTGGCCAATAGTTCAGCAGGCAGGCTGCTGATCAGGTTATAGGCGCCGCGCAGTTTATAAGAGCGTACAATCTGCATATCCTCTCTTTTCAGATATACGTCGCAGTTATAACGCCGGGAAAGATTGGCGCTATACATCAGCGGAGTGCGGGTAACGATTGGTTTCAGTTTCACAGCCGCGTCCAGGATATTCAGGGAATTGACACTACTCATTACTTCAGACATAAAATGTAATTAATACAAATGGCAAAGCATTTTCGGGATTATCGAAATCATGGAACCTGTATTCAGTATCAGAAAGATGTATTCTTCCGTACTAAATACGAGCGCCAATAATTTCAATAATTCGAAAATGCTTTGCCATTTGTAATGTATAATATTTGCTATTACGCGTTGTTAGGGCGCAGCTTACGTACGGCCGCACCAGCCTGCCACATTTCGCTTTCACGGAGTTCTTTCAGTTCTTCGTTCAGTTTCTCACGGTAATCCGGAGTGCTGTTGGAAGCGATAGAACGGGCAGCTTCTTTACCTGCAGCAACGCTGGCATACAGTTCATCAAATACAGGCTGGGTAGCAGTTTTGAACTTCTTCCACCAGTCGAGCGCACCGCGCTGAGCAGTAGTAGAGCAGTTGGCATACATCCAGTCCATACCATTTTCTGCTACCAGTGGCATCAGTGACTGTGTGAGTTCTTCTACTGTTTCATTGAAAGCTTCAGAAGGTGAGTGACCATTCTTACGCAGTGTTTCGTATTGAGCAGCGAAGATACCCTGGATACAACCCATGAGAGAGCCGCGTTCGCCGGTAAGATCGGAGAAAACTTCTTTTTTGAAATCTGTTTCAAACAGGTAACCGGAACCAACACCGATACCCAGTGCTACTACGCGTTCTTTAGCGCGGCCGGTAGCGTCCTGGAAAATGGCGTAGCTGGAGTTCAGACCCTGACCAGCCAGGAACAGGCGGCGCAGTGAAGTACCGGAACCTTTTGGAGCTACCAGGATTACGTCTACATCAGCAGGAGGAATGATACCGGTTTGTTCTTTATAGGTGATACCGAAACCGTGGGAGAAGTACAGTGCTTTACCAGGAGTCAGGTGTTGCTTTAAAGTAGGCCACAGGGTGATCTGTCCGGCATCAGACAGCAGGAACTGAAGAATAGTACCTTTCTGAGCTGCTTCTTCGATATCGAATAAAGTTTCACCAGGAACCCAGCCATCAGCAACTGCTTTGTCCCAGGTTTTGGAATTTTTACGTTGACCTACAATAACATTAAAGCCATTGTCTTTCAGGTTCAGTGCCTGGCCAGGACCTTGTACGCCATAACCAATAACTGCAATCACTTCGTTCTTCAGCACTTCCCTTGCTTTTTCCATAGGGAATTCTTCTCTGGTTACTACTTGTTCGAGTACCCCTCCAAAATTGATGGTTGCCATGTGTTGTTTTTTTAGCTTTTAGCTACTAGCTGTTAGCTGTTAGCTGAGGTGTGATTTGAATGAATAATGATTAAGATGTCAGCTGCCGGCGGCTGGCCGGCAGCCAGTTATTTGCTGAAAGCACACGGCTAAATGCCGGGAGCTTCCTGTGTGTGTAATTCTTTCAGGTGCTCGTGGAAACGGCGGCTCCATTTTACAATGGCTACCCTTCCGCTCTTAGTGTACTCTATCAAGCCATATGGCTCCAGTTTCTTGATAAAGTCGGTCAGCTCCTGCTGGTGACCTGTTTTCTCGATCACAAAATAATCCGCGGTGATCGTCAGGATACGCGCATTGTTTTCACGTATCAGTCTTTCAATATCACCTGTATGTAACGACCGGGTAGAAATTTTGTACAGCGCCAGCTCCTGGTATACCACTTCATCTTCTTCATGCACAAAAGCGCGGTGAATTTCAATCAGTCTTTCTATCTGTCCAACTACTTTATCCAGCTTCTCACGTGTAGACATCACCGTTATTACAAACTTATACACACCGGGAATTTCTGTTTCAGCGGTGGTTAAGCTGGTGATATTGATACCCCTGCGGGTAAATATTATGGTGATACGGTTGGTTATACCTATACGGTCTTCCGTATATACCGTTACTGTATACTCTTTTTGCATATACCTGTTGTGAATTACAAATGATCAATGTGAATCCTCCGGGATGCTGCTACTCCAGCCTGATGCTGGAAACAGGAGCACCTGCGGGCACCATAGGGAATACGTTATCTTCTTTTTCCACTACCACTTCCAGCAGATAAGCACCCTTGTGCGCCAGCATTTCATCAATAGCGGCGGATATATCTTCCCTTGCTGTTACTTTTTTGCCGGGGATATAAAATCCTTTAGCAACCTGTACAAAGTCGGGATTGACCATTTCAGTGGAGGAATAGCGCCTGTCGAAAAACAGCTGCTGCCATTGTCTTACCATTCCCAGGAAGTTGTTATTCAGGATCACTATTTTCACACCAATCTGTGACTGGTGAATAGTGGCCAGTTCCTGTAAGGTCATCTGGAAACAACCATCGCCGATAATAGCAACTACTTCTTTTTCGGGCGTACCGGTTTTAGCGCCCATTGCTGCCGGCAGCGAAAAGCCCATCGTACCCATTCCACCTGAGGTGACATTGGTATTGGGATTTTTGAAGCGGTAATAGCGGGAGGCTACCATCTGGTGCTGACCGACATCTGTTACCAGCACTGCTTCGCCTTTGGTTTTTTCTGAGATCAGGCGGATTACTTCTGCCATTTTCAGCTCACCTTCCTGTGGATACAGTTCAGCATGCTGTACTTTATCATATTCTTTTTTATCAGCGGCGCGGAATTCTTCCAGCCAGGCGGCATGCTCAGCAGGGTTTACCTGTTTGATCAATGCTGCCAGGGCTGGCTTTGCATCTGCGTGAACGGCTACATCAGCTTTGATGATCTTATTGATCTCTGCTGCATCGATTTCGATGTGTATAACTTTGGCGTTGGGAACATAAGTGCCTACGTCGCCCGTTACACGGTCATCGAAGCGCATTCCCACTGCGATCACCACATCGGCTTCGCCGGTGAGCATGTTAGGACCATAGTTACCATGCATTCCCAGCATACCTACATACAGCGGGTGATCTACCGGTACGGCAGACAGGCCCAGTAAAGTAGATCCGATAGGAATGGCGGCTTTTTCCGCTAGCGCGATCAGTTCTTTTTCGGCACCTGATAACAGTACGCCATGGCCACAGAGGATGAATGGCTTCTTTGCACCGTTGATCAACGCTGCTGCTGCTGTTACCGCATCCTGGTTTAATTCAGGAATAGGACGGTAACTGCGGATATATTCACATTTCTTGTACTCGTATTCAAATTCCCCGAACTGTGCGTTTTTGGTGATATCCACCAGTACAGGGCCGGGACGGCCGCTGCGGGCAATGTAAAATGCTTTGGCCATTGCGCCCGGAATATCTTCCGGACGGGTCACCTGTATATTCCACTTGGTAATAGGCATGGTAATGCCGATCACATCTGTTTCCTGAAATGCATCGGTTCCTAACAGGGCGGCAGCTACCTGGCCGGTTACGCATACCATTGGGGTACTGTCCATATAAGCGTCGGCCAAACCTGTAACCAGGTTGGTGGCGCCCGGACCGGAAGTAGCAAAAGCTACACCTACCTTACCGGAACTGCGTGCATAACCTTGTGCAGCATGAGTGGCACCCTGTTCGTGCCGGACGAGTATGTGATGGACCTGATCCTGGAAATCGTAAAGGGCATCATAAATAGGCATGATCGCCCCGCCGGGATATCCGAAAATGGTGTCCACCCCTTCTTCGATCAGGGAGCGGATCACTGCTTCGGAACCTGTAATCACAGGCTTTGCAGCTAACTGTTTATCTGCTATCTCAGGCTTCATCGGTAACACATCCTTCTGTTGCATTTTTTACAAGTTTTGCGTACTTAAATAAGATTCCATTGGTCACTCTCAATGCGGGTTGTATCCACGCTGCCCGGCGTGCGGCCAGCTCTTCGTCACTGATTTCCACATTGATAAAGTTCTTCGTTGCGTCTATTTCGATGATATCGTTGTCTTGTACAAGTGCGATATTTCCCCCTTCAAAAGCTTCCGGGGTGATATGCCCAACCACAAATCCGTGGGTACCACCGGAGAAGCGGCCATCGGTAATGAGGGCTACGCTTTTGCCTAATCCCACGCCCATGATGGCGCTGGTAGGTTTCAGCATTTCCGGCATACCTGGTGCGCCTTTCGGGCCTACCTGGCGGATCACCACCACATCTCCTTCTTTTACTTTACCGGAGGTGATACCTGCGATCAGTTCAAATTCGCCGTCGAATACACGGGCGGGGCCTCTGAAGCGTTCGCCTTCCTTACCAGTGATTTTCGCTACGGAGCCTTCTGTAGCGAGGTTACCGTAGAGGATCTGGATGTGGGCGGTTGGTTTCAGTGGTTTTTCCAGCGGCACAATGATATCCTGTGTGCTGAAGTCTATGTCTGCCACGTCTTCCAGGTTTTCGGCGATTGTCTTACCGGTAACGGTCAGGCAATGGCCGTGGATATACCCTTTTTTCAGGAGGTATTTCATTACCAAAGGAACGCCGCCGATGTTGTGGAGGTCTTCCATGAGGTATTTACCACTTGGTTTCAGGTCGGCGATCAGCGGTGTTTTGTCGCTGATGCGCTGAAAATCTTCCAGCCTGATGGAAATGCCTACTGACTTCGCGATGGCGATAAAGTGCAGTACGGCGTTGGTGCTGCCACCCAGGGCCATGATGATGGTGAGAGCATTTTCAAATGCCTCTTTGGTCATGATGTCCTTAGGTTTAATATCTCTTTCAAGGAGCAGGCGGATGTATTTACCGGCAGCAATACATTCATCTTTTTTGTCCTGGCTCAATGCGGGGTTGGATGAGCTGTACGGGAGGCTCATACCGAGTGCTTCGATAGCGGAAGACATGGTATTAGCGGTGTACATACCGCCACAGGCGCCTGCGCCGGGGCAGGAATTCTGTACAATGCCTTTGAAATCGCCTTCATCCAGTTTACCGGCCATTTTCTGACCTAATGCTTCAAATGCTGAGATGATGTTGAGATCCTGGCCTTTATATTTTCCGGGTGCGATAGTACCGCCATAAACCATGATAGAAGGGCGGTTGAGGCGACCCATCGCCATCAGGGAGCCGGGCATGTTCTTATCGCAGCCTGGTACGGTGATCAGGGCGTCGTAATACTGTGCTCCTGCAACGGTTTCAATGGAATCTGCAATCAGATCACGGCTAACGAGGGAATAACGCATCCCCGGTGTACCATTGCTCATACCATCACTGACGCCAATGGTATGGAAAATGAGTCCGACCAGATCATTTGCCCAGACGCCTTTTTTGACATCTTTAGCCAGATCATTCAGGTGCATATTGCAGGTGTTGCCATCGTAGCCCATGCTAACGATACCCACCTGTGCTTTTTTCAGATCTTCTTCTGTTAAACCAATTCCATACAATTGTGCCTGCGCAGCTGGTTGCGTAGGGTCTTGCGTGATCGTCTTGCTGTATTTATTTAATTCCATTGCTTTTTGTTATTACCCCGATTACAGGTGTTTATAGGTACCCTATTTTAAAAACTCTCCACAAATTACCCGGTGGCGTCGTCAAATTCAAACCAACTTATTCCAATTTACCGGTCTTCAAATCTGCCTTTTAAGCTTTAAAACCCTTTACTGTAAAGGATTATAAGTTTTTCGATTTACAACCTTCAAAGGATTTTAACTGTCAGCTGTTAGCATTTAGCGAATGCTAACAGCTAACAGCCAACGGTTATGCCAGTTGAGCTTCGCGTTGGAATGCTTTTTCCAGCACTTTAGCTTTGTAGGCCTGTTGGAGTATTTTTCCGAGCGACTGCGCCCAGGGCTTGCTGAAAGACTGACCGTCCAGGGAGTCGATACCGATGATTTCTGCTGCAGTACCGCAGAAGAAGGCTGCTTCGGCTTCTTTTAATTCCGGGATGGTAAATAATTTTTGTTCCAGTGGGATATTCAGTTCCTGGCAAAGTTCGATAACAGTGGCGCGGGTGATGCCTGGGAGGATGTTACCGGCGGGAGGAGTGTATATTTTGCCGTCTTTTTCAAAGAAGATGTTAGCACCGGGGCCTTCTGCAACGTAACCATTCATATCCAGCAGCAGCGCTTCATCGTAACCTTTTTCTTTTGCTTCCTGCGAGGCCAGTATTGAGTTTACATAAAGGCCGGCCGACTTGGATTCTATTTTAAAGGCTTTGGGATTTGGTCGTTCGTAGGAGGAAGTCATTACGCGCAACAGCTTTTCTCCCAGGTAAGCTCCCCATTCCCATGCGCAGATCAGGATGTGCGACTCTGCGGCGGCTTTCAGCGTCATATTCGGCGGACAGAACACCAGCGGCCTGATATAAGCTTCTTCCATGTTATTCATCTCCAGTACTTTATAACAAGCGGCGATCAGCTCTTCGTTATCAAATTTGTAGGGGATGTGGATCAGTTCGCAGGAGCGCTTCAGGCGGTCGAAGTGTTCTTTTGCTTTAAAGATCTTCACTTCGCCGTTTGCGGTTTTGTAGGCGCGGATGCCTTCAAAAACAGCATAACCGTAGTGGAGCGACTGGCCATACAGGTCAGTTGTAGCAGCATTTGCTTTGGTGTACTCACCGTTGATGTAAAGAAAAGTGTTGTCGTTGTAATAGCTATACATAAAATTGAAATTATACCAGGAATATACAGTCCAAAAAAAAGCCTCCCTCTTTGCGGAGGAAGGCGTTATATTTTGTGATTATATGCACGTTTACCTATCCTCCATACTGGTGGCTAATAATGACAACGACGATAATCACGACCTTCGTGATAGCCCAGTTGAGCTGAGGCACGATGTGATTAAGTTTTATATTGTCTTTATTTACCCACATGGAGGTGCTTATTTTCTTTAGCGTTTCTACAAAAGTATTCGTGAAAAAAATAAAAAACAACAATACAGGCAATATTTAGTAAAAAATTAATCACATTAAGGGTTTTTGAAAATATTTAAAAAAACAAGGCAATAGTTGCTTGTTTTCTAAACAAATCATAGGATCGTTATAAATTAATCTACTGGTTTTGTGTACAAAAGACGCGGATTTTGTCTTTTCCGCTGATTACGCTGATTATACTGATTACCTGGATTTTTACTTTTTGGATTTATAAAGGATTAAGGGAGATAGCAGCGGATGTATCCGCTTTATCTCCCTTAATTATTATTTTAAGGAAATCTAAAAAATCTAAAAAAAATCCAAAAGTAAAAATCCGGGTAATCAGTATAATCAGCGTAATCCTGAGCCAAGACAAAATCCGCTCAAAAAAAATCCCGGTGCTTCCTGCACCGGGATAAAATGATTTCATTTCATTTACTGTTCACGTTCTAAAAAATGATTTCATTTACTGTTCACTTGTTACATTGACGTGCAGGCATTTATCGATGATATCCTGCAGTACTGTTTCTTTTTCCATGAGCCGCTGCAGTAAAACCAGTTGATTTTTTGCGCGGTCGTAATTGTGTGTCGGGTACTTGATGGGATAATATACGTCACCGTTCAGATAATCGGTGAGGAAGCGTATCCCCTGCATGTAGATCATAAACTTCCCGGCAAAGAACAGTTGTTCTTTTTCTACTTTTGTCAAAGTACCGCCAATCTCTGCGAGGTACCCCTGCATAAGGGCTTCGTAGTATTCTTCGCGGATAACGATCTGGCTGAAATCCCTTTCTTCTTCAGACACGGGGCAAACATAAGTGCGTACCATGTCGCCTAGGTCTGAGATGATTTTTCCGGGCATCAGGGTATCCAGGTCACATACACAAATACCTTCATAAGTATCCTTGTTGAGCAATACATTATTGATTTTGGTATCGTGATGCATCAGATGGTCCCTGAATTCAGGATTTGTTTTCAGTTGTTCATACGTTACTGCGATGTCAGAATAGCGGAGGAAATCTTCAATCATCTCTTCTGCTGCAACTTTCCGGTCTTCCTTTGCCGTTCGGATAGCCTCCTGGAAGGCGCTGTACCGAAGGGTCAGGTTGTGAAAGTTTGGAATCGAAGCTTTAAACGGCTTCAGGTCAATTCCCGAAAGGTAACTGGCAAGGCGGCCAAATTGTCTGGCTGCTTCATACGCCTGCTTTGGGTTGTCGGCCTGGTCTACCGTTACGGAATCCGCAATAAAAGGGATCAATCTCCAGTATTCGTTGTCAATTACAAAGAGCTCTTCCCCATTAACCGTGGGGATCGGCGTAATAAACAGATAGCCGGGATGATGAACTGCCAGATAATCCGCTGCCATTCTCTGGTTGGCGGCGATCACTCCTGGTTCCTTAAATACGTTTACGTTGATCTTTTGTAAAACGTATCTACTGCCGTCCTGCTTTTTTTCTAACAAAAAAGTGTTGTTGATGTGTCCTGATCCAAATTTTCGGACATTTAATCCTTCAGGCTCAAGTCCGAAAGCCTGAAGGATCCTGCTGTTGGGTTTTATTTCCATAAATTGTCTGGATATTCTCCATTCTTAACCAGCGCCGACAAGCTGGCCTGCACTCCCGGTGCATCTTCTTTGTAAGTAACGCCAAACCATTTTGCGCTGGTTGGAATTACTTTTACCTGGCCAATACCACGGCGGGTAAATTCGTCGGCTACAATCGTAATAAAGAATTCAGATTTAGGATTGCTGCTGTTTTTCTCCAGAAATTCGCTGAAAAGGCCCTGGCTCAATTCAAATACGCTCGGGTGGAATCCCCAGAAGTTCATGGATACCGGCGTGTTGGCAGGTAACGGATGTTTGCTGCCATCTGCTTCTTCATAAACGATCTGGTCGTTTTCAGCATATATCTTGGTCCTTTCGTTGATAGCCGCCAGGTTGCCGTCTGCGCTTACTTCGCATACGCCGCGGGAAACAGAACCGTGCTCACTGATAGTTTTGCCCAGTTCATAGCCAACTACGCTGTATACGTTGGGCTTACAGTCGTTATTCAGGAAAGCAGCCATTTTAACGAAAGCATCTGTACCATAAAAGTCATCTGCATTGATCACTGCAAATGGCTCATTGATAGCATTTTTGGCGCAAAGAACCGCATGGGCAGTACCCCATGGCTTGGTTCTGTCGGCCGGAACCGTATGATCTCCTAAAAATGCATCCATTTCCTGGTATACAAAATCAACAGCCACGCGGCCTTTGAGCTTTGGTTCAAAGATTTCCCTGAACTCAGCCGCAAAATTCTCGCGGATGATGAACACTATTTTTCCAAAACCGGCGCTGATAGCGTCGTAAATAGAGTAGTCAACGATAGTTTCACCGCTGGGGCCAAATTGCTGGATTTGCTTTAAACTGCCGTATCGGCTGGCCATACCGGCCGCCAAAATCAATAAAGTCGGTTGCATTTTTCTGATATTAGTTTTATAAGTGTCAACTATTTACCTAAAAATATCGGCGCTAAATTTAATCATTAAAACTATTTTCACACTTTCTTTTTGTAGTAACGCCCTTTTTTAAAGATTAATTAAACTGAACAATGAAGAGATTATTAGTGCTGGGAGCCGTTGCCATGCAGCTTCTTACTACTGCCAATGCGCAACAGAAAACAAATCCGGATGACATTAAAGAAAAAATGCAGTGGTTCTCCGATGCCAAACTGGGCATTTTCATTCACTGGGGCATCTATTCTGTCAAAGGAATCGATGAATCCTGGTCATTCCACAACAAAAAAATATCCTACCCCGATTATATGCAGCAGCTGAAAGGCTTTACTGCAAACAATTACAACCCGCAGGTATGGGCCGACCTGATCAAAGAATCCGGCGCCCGCTATGCAGTGATGACCACCAAACACCACGATGGCGTAGCGCTGTGGGACAGCAAATACAGTAAACTGGATGTTGCCAACAGTACACCGGCGAAAAGAGACGTGCTCACCCCTCTCTACGCGGCTTTGCGGCGCGATAGTATCAAATGCGGTGCCTATTTCTCCCTGATCGACTGGAGCCACAACGATTATCCGCAGTTCCTGAAAGACAGCAACCGCTATGATATCAAAGCCCAGCCCGAAAGATGGCAACGCTTCCTGAAATTTTACGAAGGACAAATGGCCGAGATAATGACGAAGTTCAACCCGGACCTGTGGTGGTTCGACGGCGACTGGGAACACTCCGCCGAAGAATGGGAAGCCCCCAAAATGCGACAGATGCTCACCTCCCATAACCCTAACACCATTATCAACGGACGCCTGCAGGGATACGGCGACTATGAAACGCCGGAACAGAACTTCCCCGTGTCACGCCCGAAATACCACTGGTGGGAGCTATGCATGACCATCAACAACAACTGGGGATGGCAGCCACAGGACAACAACTGGAAAACGCCTTTTGAAATTATCACCATCTTCGTGGATGCCGTAAGCAATGGCGGCAACCTCCTGCTCGATATCGGCCCCAAAGCCGATGGCAGCATCCCGGAAGAAGAAGTTCACATGCTGAAAGAACTCGGCGCCTGGAACAAACGCAATGGCGAAGCAGTGTTCAATACCATCGGTGGTATTCCGCAGGGACACTTCTACGGCCCCACCACCCTCTCAAAAGATTCCAGCACCCTCTACCTGTTCCTGCCGGCTAAAACCAGTGGCCAGGTAATGGTGAAAGGACTTTCCAATAAAATTGAAAGCATCACCGTACTGGGCAACAACAGCCAGCTGACCCACAAAGTAGTCGGCAAAATTTCCTGGAGTCCTGTACCCGGACTGGTTTTCATAAACGTACCGGAAAATGTACAGGATAAATATATCACTGTGCTGAAAGTGAAGCTGGATAAGGCCGTGAAGCTGTACAGAGGCCAGGGTGGTTTCCTGACCAACGATTAATAAACGATTTTAATTTTATATTTGGGGAGATGAATGCTGCAATATGCCTTCATCTCCCCGATCTTTTTACTGCCTTATCACTTAATCGCTACATGCTTTCTTACGATAACATCACCCTTGAATCCTTTCAAACTTCCTGGCTGCCGGAGCATATCCACGCTGCCATGCTGCGTTTGGATAAAATTCACCCGGAAGTATCCGGGAATAAGTGGTTTAAGCTGAAACACAACATCGAAGCGGCTAAGACTAATAACAGCAACGGCATCCTTACCTATGGCGGCGCTTACTCCAATCATATTGCAGCCACCGCCCTGGCCTGTAAGGAAGCAGCCTTGCCCTGTGCAGGAATTATCCGTGGAGAAGAGCATAAGGGCCAGTTGAATCATATGCTTCAAACCGCAGCAGACAATGGCATGAAGCTGGTTTTTATTAGCCGGGAAGATTATCGCCATCACAAAGCAGGTAACACCTTATATCCCGGCTATCATGTTGTTCCGGAGGGCGGTCACAATGCCCTGGGCGCCCGGGGCTGTGAAGAGATCCTTTCTATCTTCCCCACAACAAATTATACACATATCCTTTGTGCCGCAGGCACAGGCACCACACTCGCGGGCCTGATCAACAGTGCTGCACCGCATCAGCAGGTAATTGGCATTCCCGTATTAAAGGGCGCGCAGTACCTTGAAAAAGAAATTACTGACCTGCTGCATCCCGGTAATAACAACCGCTGGCGGCTATTATACGAACACCACGGTGGCGGCTATGCCAAAAAATCGCCTGCACTTATAGATTTTATCAATACTGTCTATCAAGAAACAGGTATTCCCACAGATTTTATTTACACCGGCAAACTGGTAATGGCCTTTCGTGATCTGGTCCAGCAGGGCTGCTTTCCGGCGAACAGCAATGTATTGCTGGTACACACCGGAGGCCTCCAGGGCAATCTTTCCCTCCCTCCCGGCGTTCTATCCTTTTAAAAACTGTTCATTATATTTGAACGGTAGTGTATTTTTGCCAACTTTAAGAGCTCACGGAATAATCAGTATGAAGCAGATTGTGCGTATAACATTTGTTATTGGAATTTTTTTATTGACCGGATTTGCAGGAAAGGCTCAGGCACAGGAGTTTGTGCCACCTGTGCTGCCTAATTTTACCGCTTCTATTAAAACCGGTAGGATACAACTGGACTGGATCTCCGGCTTCACACAGGTAAAGGAAATAGGTATTCAGCGCTCGCTCGACAGCGTACTGAACTTCAATACCATTGGTTACGCCAGCTACCCTACTCAAACAAGGAACGCCTATCTTGATAATAAACCGTTACCGGGCAGTAACTATTACCGTCTCTTTATTTTATTCACCAACGGACGTTTCATGTACAGCAAAACGGTACTGGCTCTGTCCGACAGCACTATCCGCGCCGATCAGAAATTGCAGTATGCCGACATCATGGATGCTTCAAGGGGCCTGAGAGGCAAGGAACAGGAAAACAGGGAGCCGGAAAGAGCATCCTGGCACCCCTCCAACTATATTTACACTACTGCCGATGGCAATATCAACATAAAGCTGCCGGATGCACCGCAAAAGAAGTACTCCATTAAGTTTTATGAATCCAACGGTACTTTCCTTTTCGATATCGACCAGGTAAAAGGCCCTTCCCTCATTTTAGAGAAAGCTATTTTTATGCATGCAGGATGGTTCAACTTCGAAATATTTGAGGAGGGAAAATTAAAGGAGAAATGGAACCTGTTCATTCCGCTCAACTACAAAATGTAACTATACCATTTCAGCGTTGAACACTTCGCCGAAATGTTTACTCAGCTTAGCTTTCACTTCTTCCAGGCTTACCGGCTTACCCACTTCTTTATCGAGTGAGGCTACCTGTTTGTCGGCAATACCACATGCAATGATGTTGTTGAAGTAGTCCATCAGGGTATTCACATTCAGGGCAAAGCCGTGCATGGTTACCCAACGGCTGCAACGAACCCCCATAGCGCATATTTTACGGGCTTTCGCTTTATCGTGCGGATCCAGCCATACGCCGGTTTCCCCGGAAGAACGGTCGCCGGTTACGCCATATTCCGCCAGCGTGCGGATAATCACCTCTTCAAGGCAACGCAGGTATTTACCAATATCTGTAAAGAAATTTTCGAGATCCAGGATAGGATAACCCACCACCTGGCCGGGACCATGAAATGTAATATCTCCGCCACGGTTGGTAGGCACAAAGCCTATCCCCTGCTCCTGCAGCTCCTGTTGGGAGATCAGGAGGTTTTCCATATGACCGCTTTTACCAATGGTATACACGGGAGGATGTTCGCAAAACAACAGGTAGTTGGTAGTGGCCTTTGGCAACTGATCGGCTACCCTGGTTTTCAACTGCACATTTTCCTTCAGCAACTGCTCCTGGTAGTCCCAGGCAGCCTGGTAGTCTATTACGCCGAGGTCTCTTACTACAATCTTCTGCTTTACTTTATCCATGATCATATTGGTCTTTTTCAGCTGCGCAAAGGTACGCCAATTCGCTGTGATACGGAACATTTGCCCACAGGGCTGCTAAACTGCCAACTAAGCTTTACCTTTGCAAAAAATTATATTAATGGCTGAAGAATTGCTGGAACTGGAAGATGAGCTGGAAAACGGGGATGGCAGTGAGGAACTATATGAAAAGATTAATATGGTGGTCGACAAAGGTCAGGACCCTATCCGTATTGATAAATTCCTTACTAACCGCATAGAAGGCGCCACCCGCAATAAGATCCAACAGGCCCTGGATGGTGAACTGGTGTTGGTGAACGACAAACCCGTTAAGGCCAATTACAAGATCAGGCCACTGGACAGGATCGTCGTGTTTTCCAACCGGAACCCGGAGAATACCGACATCATTCCACAAGAGCTACCGCTGAATATTGTATTTGAAGACGACGATATTATGATCATCGACAAACCCGCCGGCCTGGTAGTACATCCCGGCTGCGGCAACCGCGATGGTACACTGGTGAATGGCCTGTCGTGGTACCTGGGCGATAAAACCCAGGCTACCGAGCCGGAAATCCCGCGCTTCGGGCTGGTACACCGCATCGATAAAAATACCAGCGGATTGCTGGTCATCGCCAAATCCGACAAAGCGATGAATGACCTGGCCAAACAATTCTTCGATCACACCGTGCATCGCCGCTATATTGCGCTGGTATGGGGCGACTTTGAAGAAGACGAAGGCACCGTGGTGGCCCACGTAGGCCGCCATCAACGCTTACGTAAGATTATGGATGCATATCCGGATGGCGAATATGGCAAGGAAGCCATCACCCACTACCGCGTACTGGAACGGTTTAATTATGTAACCATGGTGGAATGCCGTCTTGAAACCGGCCGCACCCACCAGATCCGTGTACACATGCAGCATATCGGCCACTCGCTGTTTAACGATGAAACCTACGGCGGTAACCGCATTGTGAAAGGAACCGTATACACGAAATACAAACAGTTTGTGGAAAACTGCTTCAGTATTATGCCACGCCACGCCCTGCACGCACAACAGCTGGGCTTCATACATCCCCGCACCCGCGAGCAGATGTACTTTGAAAGCAACCTGCCTTCCGACTTTACCTCCGTACTGGAAAAGTGGAAAAGATATATTGCAGCCAGACCGCTGAAAGACGACGAAGTATAACTCATAACTGGTTTTAGCGGAGAACTGTCTCCGCTAAAATCATCTTCTCCTAAAATTCATATTTATTATTATAAATATTCTACATGTTTAGGTTATCTTAGCAGCAATTACCCATGTCATTACATGAGAGACCACATATCTGTTTTCTGTCGATTCTTATTCCTTATACCGGTTTTGCTGGTATGCTGCCTGTTTGGCAACAAGGCCGGCGCCCAGAACACCCCCTTTGCTGTATCCTCTACCTGTGTAAACGATACTTCTTTTTTCCTGATCATCAATCCCGCGGGCATTGACTCTGTGAAGTGGTTTTTTAACGATCCCCCTTCGGGAGATAAAGACTCTTCCAGGAGCATGCAGGCGTATCATATTTATAACAGCGTTGGCACTTATACCGATACCCTCATCGCCTGGCGCAATGGCCTTCCGGATACCACCATTCAATCTGTTACCATTGTTACGCCTGTGATCTTCGATCTCGGCGATCAGGACATTACCCTGTGTGAAGGCGGCACCATGACATTGCAGGCGCCCATCATTCCCGGCGCTACTTACCTGTGGCAGGACAGTTCCACCGGCAGCAGCATTCTTGTAGATACTTCCGCTACCTATAAAGTAAAAATAAATGGCTGCCCGAGTCCCGACTCCGTCAATATTTTCTATACACCCATCCCGGAAATAGAGCTTGGCAAAGACCTCGTGCTATGCACCGGCGAACATATTGCGCTGGATGCTACCGCGCAAAACTGTACGTATCTCTGGAGTACCGGGAATACAGAGCCCACGCAGGATGTTTACACCTCAGGCACTTATCACGTAGACGTATATCCGAAAGGTTGCCCTACCGTGTCGGACGATATCACCATTACGTTCACCGGCGCCCCTTATCCCTTTTCACTGGGTCCGGATACCCTGCTGTGCCCCGGAGAATCGATCCGCGTAGCTCCTGCCATTCCCGAGGCCACCCGGTGGGAATGGAGTACCGGCGCCACCACGCCGGCGGTGACTATTAGCAATACCACTAACCTGTGGGCGCTGGTAGAAATTAACAACACCTGCAGTGTGGTAGATACCATCTTCATTAATTATAACCGTTTAAAAAAACTGGACCTGGGCAACGACACCAGCATCTGCAAAGGGAACTTCCTGGTGCTTACCGCCGATTTCGGAAACGGGCAATATCTCTGGCAGGACAGCTCCGATCAGGCCACGTATTATGTGACCAAGCCCGGCTTCTATTATGTGCATGCACAAATAGGCCGCTGCGAATCGATGGATAGTATCTCTGTAAAATTTGAAGACACCCTGCGGGTAAACCTTGGTCCGGATACACTGCTTTGCAGAAATGAAGTGTACCAGCTGCGCGCTACCGGCGCCGGCGGGGGTACCTATAAATGGCAGGACAGTACCAGCACACCCATGTATACCGTTACGCGGCCAGGGTTTTATGCGATGGTGGCTACCAATAGTTGCGGGCAATCCGTTGACTCGGTAGAAGTAAAATACCACGATTGCGAATGCCAGCTGTATTTTCCTACTGCCTTTTCCCCCAACGGAGATGGAAGAAATGATTATTTCCGGCCGGTATACCGGTGTCCCATATACGATTATACACTCAGCATCTATAACCGCTGGGGAGAACGGATCTTCTTTACCACAGATCCGCAGGTTGGCTGGAACGGGCGTGTAAACGGTACTTTAGCGGATATTGCCACCTATGTATGGATAGTGGATTATAAAGAAGTGATCACCAGGTTTGCTGTGCATAAAACCGGTACCATTACTTTGGTGAATTAGCTATCACTGCGCCCCTGTGAAATTCAGGAACCTGGCTGCGAACACGGCTGTTTCCCTTTTCTTGAAGGGTACGTTCCAGGTGCCGTTATAGGTAACCAGGGCGGGGATCAGGAGGCCATTGTATTTGGTCATCTGTACATCCATCTTCACATTAAAATCAAACAACATCGTTTTGTAAGAAAGAGCATATTTACGGCCAACGATCTCAAAATTATCTTTGTTAAACCAGGTGATCAGCTCATCTATCACCACATCTGCCCTGTCGATGCGGCTCAGGCCGGGCTTTGTTTTGGCGGTAAACACATAGCAGGAGGTCCCGTCCACATAGTTTGCAGCAGTGATGGAAAAGTCATAATACCGCATTACTTCACTGTTGAAGATGGCTACTTTGGGCCCTACGATGGGTACGCCACGGATAGGTTTCCCGGGGTTAAAGATCAGCTGTTTCAACTGCGCCTTGTGCCGGGCAAGGCTGCCGCTGGAGCGATCGGGATCCTCACCTGATTCATCTGTACATACGGTGCCTTTGGTAAAGAAGAGGTTAGCGTATAATTCAGCGGTATAATAATTATAATTTCCTTTGCGGGTATAGAAATCGCCGGTTACTTTTTCGTTAGAAACCTGCATGGTGCGGCACTTCCCTTTCATTTCCTGGTGGGTTTGATTATAAAGGGAGGCCTGTACCTGCGCATTTTTGCCAAGTACCTGGATATCGTTGATGGCGTCAAAACCTACGATATGCAGGTTTTTGAATGCGCGGTAAAAGGTGGTGTCATCTTCCACCCTTTTAATAAAGCTGTTAACGTCGAAGCCTATACGCTTTGCGGCTACAATAACTTCATCCAGGTTAACCGTCATTCCTTTATAGCGGGCTGTGTCCTGAGCGTTGAGTTGTAAACATTGTAACAGGCTGAGGGCAATGGTTCCGGCTATATTTTTCCAAAAATGTGACATAGCTGCAATTTAGTAAAAAAGAGCAAAGTGGGTGCCAGGCAAATACTAAAAACAGAAAGCCGTTGTAAGTAGCACTTACAACAGCTTTCTGTTTTTCTTTAAAAGGAGATAGAGAAGAACTATCTCTTTTTATCAACCGGGGATTTTTCCGGCCACATACATTTGTTCCATAGTAGGCTGCAGCGCACCACCTTTTTTCTCCAGGGTAACAGCAAACATTTGTGCTTTGCCGGTTACTTTCATTTTCTGGAGGAGGCTGGCTGTATCACCCATTTCGAACACGCCCATATCAACCGGTTTGCCATCTACGATAGCCCAGAGTTGATACTGTTTGTCGGCAGTTGGTTCTGGCAGTTTGTTAACTTTCAGATACACTTCCTGACTTTGCGGGTTCCAGAATACAGTAGCTAATGCTTCAGGGAACGCTTTGGTACCTGGCATCGGCACTTTCAGAACTTTAGGATCCTGGATAATTTCCATAGATTCCTGCATTTGTTCTAAGCGGGTTTTGTAAAGATTGCTCTTTGACAAAATGGAGTTCTGGGATACGAGCAAAGATTGGTATTTATCTTTGTACTCCTTGAATTCCTTGTACCGGTTAAAGAACACATAATTTAAAACAAGACTTCCCACCAGCAGCACGGCGGCGGCGGTGGCAAGCCATTTCCAGGATAGGCTTTTAGTTTCTTGCATGGACACTACTTTTGGTTGTTGCAGGTCTTGATCGGGTACAGGTTCACCCTCCTGCAAATTGGGTTCATTATTGATTTGTGTGAATAAACGTGTTTTAATATCCGTCTCCGGATTTTTGCCCTGCAACCTGATATATTCTTCCATACTGCGGCGATAGGCTTCCACCTCTTCGGCCACAGCCGGGTATTGGGCCATAGCGGCTTCCAGCTCCCGAATTTCTTCATCGCTGGCCATACCTGCTATGTATAGCTCAATAATTCCGGACGATATGAAATGTTGTGGGTCCACTATTGCAAAAAATATTTACTTGTTTAAAATGGTTCTTAATTGATTAATGGCATTGCGCATCCTCGTTTTCACGGTACCCAAAGGAATGTCCATCACCCGGGCAATTTCTTCCTGGGTACAACCTTTATAATATGCTAAATCTATCAGGGTACGCTGTTCTTTGGTAAGCTTTTCCAGGATCCGGGAAAACCCAAGGTAGTCGGTAGATGGCTGCACAGCAATGAGGCTGTCGACTACATGTACGTCATCCGGCATATTCCGGATTTTCTGCTCCATCTTATGGGATTTGGACCGGAGAATATCTATCGCGGTGTTCCGCGCAATATTCAGCATCCAGGTAAAAAGCCTGCCTTTTGTTTCATCGTAGCGGTCGAGATGACGCCAGATCTTCATGAATACGTCCTGCAATACATCCCCGGCGGAGCTATCGTCGTTCAGCACCTTTACAATCACCCCGTATAATGCCGGCGAATACTGGTCATACAGGTAACTGAATATTTTCTGGTCACGGGCTTTTAAACCCTGCACCAGCTCAGCTTCTGTATATATAGCAGCGTATTGCAAAACAGATTGGATATAGTTTTAGATAGTTAGTTACGGATAGATTTCACAACACGACAGAACGGAACATGATCATCATGCCTTCAGCTTTCACGGATATTTTTTTTATAACAGTTGTGCTTCTTTGAAATGGTTAATCGGGGTGCCGGTAAAGGCAAGATACTCATTTATCATGATAAACAAACCCGGCGTTATTTTGCCAGTTTTGCCGACATGCATACCTGGTCCATACTGGGATCCTGGCTGCCGCCTTTCTTTTCAAGCGTAATGGCAAAGCCTTGTGCAGCAGCCACCGCTTTCATCTGTTGTAACAGTTGTGATGCATCGGCCCCGGTGAGGAATACACCTGCATCCACCAGTTTCTTATTCACAATGGCCCACAGCTGGAATTGCTTACCGGCCGGAGGTATAGGCATTAATTGTGCCTGCAGGTATACGGCCTGTGTTTTTGCATTCCATCCTACGGCTACCAGGTTGCCTGCATACTTGCCGCCACCGGGGATCTTTGTCCATTTAAAATCGGGGTTATTCAGCGGATCTGCTTCTGCTACCACGTTGGCGGGCGTTTCCTTCAAACTGGTCAGTGCCTGTTGTTCCTTATCTGCTTCCAGCTTTTCTTTGGTGGCTATGAGCGACTGGTAGCGGCTTTTATAGTCGGTGGATTTACGGAAGAAAAAGAAGTTCATGAAAACACTGCCCAGCAACAAAGCTACAATGGCGGCTGTGAGATACTTCCATAGCTTGTCATTTGATTTTTTTTCCACCGGCAGCTGTTTTACCGGTGTTTCCCGGGAGGGTTGCTGCACTTGTTTTTTATTTTTCCCGTTCAGGGGAGCGGAGATGGGCGCACGCAGTTCATCCGGCAGCAGGTTGTTTCCTTCCTGCGTGTTTTCCTGACGGATCATTTCCATCAGCCGTTCCTTAATGCCGTAGGGAGGGGCTATCGCGTACAGCTGCACAAAACGCTCCTTGTCATGCTGCAATGAATCCACTGCAGCTTTAACGTCGGGGTATTGAGATACGGCCGTTTCTACCTCACCTTGTTCTGTTTCCGGTAACATACCGAATACATAGCTTTCAAGGATTCCGGATGATATGTATCGTTGTACATCCACTATTTCTTATAATTACAATTGTTTTAACAGTGTTCTCAATTGTATAATAGCATTACGCATGCGGGTTTTCACCGTGCCCAATGGTATTTCAAGGGACTTGGCTATCTCTTCCTGGGTATGTCCCTTGAAGTAAGCCATGTCAATAATAATACGTTGATCTTTTTGAAGCTTTTCAATCACTTTGGTTAAACCAAGATGGTCCACAGATAAATGCACCGCCAGTTGTGGTTCATACATCAGTGCCACGCTGTTTACATCCTGTACGCGCTGTTCCAGTTTGTGATTTTTTGAGCGGAGACTATCAATTGCTGTGTTGCGGGTGATATTCAACATCCAGGTGAATAACCTGCCTTTTGAGGCATCATAACGGTCAATATTCCGCCAGATCTTTACAAATACTTCCTGCAGCACATCTCCGGCGGCTGTTTCTTCTCCCACTACTTTCAGGGCTACACCATATAAAGCGGGTGAATAGTGATCATACAAATAAGTGAATATCTTTTCATCCCTGGCTATAAGGCCCTGAATCAATTCAACTTCAGTGTATGTTAAGGTAGCTCCCAAGTTTGAGGATATGGATGTTATACTTTATGATACCAAAATAACAGGTTTTCTTTACATTACAAAATTATTTCCTATTTAGGGAAAGTCATCCTGTAATCTACTCTTATTTTACCTTTGGTAATATCTTCCAGCTTACTTTTCAACATTCTGCGCTTTAATGGCTTCAGGTGATCGATGAATAAAACCCCGTCGATGTGGTCATATTCATGGAGGATTACCCGGGCAGTCACGCCGGTGAATGTTCTTACATGCGGGGTAAAATTCTCATCCACATAGCTCAGGGTAACGGTTTCCGCACGGTTTACATCTTCACGCACCTTTGGAATGCTCAAACATCCTTCATTATATGCCCACTCTTTTCCGCCGGTTTCCACGATATGTGCATTGATAAATACACCTTTTACCCCTTCATCTCCGGGATAATCGTTCTTTTCGTCTTCTTCCAGGTTATGAATAATCTGCTCACTATCTACCACAAACAGCCGGATCGCCTTATTTACCTGTGGAGCAGCAATGCCCACACCGTTAGAACCATACATGGTTTCCCACATATTGGCAATCAATTCCTTCAGGTTTGGATATTCAGGAGTGATGTCTTCTGCTACTTTTCTCAATACCGGGTGCCCGTAAGCTACAATTGGCAAAATCATGTTCAAATACTTGGTTTAATCCGCAAAGATAGACAATTTCGGAGTTCAGCGGAGGTTGTCTTTCTCAGGATTACGCTGATTTTGGTGATTTTTTATATGTTATTATATTTTATTACGGAGATATTCCTGTAATATAATAGTGGCACTTATTTCGTCTACCAGGGCTTTATTCCGGCGGTCCATTTTCTTCAGACCGCTGTCGATCATCGTCTGGAAGGCCATTTTAGAGGTAAAACGCTCATCTACCTTTACAACAGGGATATCGGGGAAATTCTTTTTAATGATGCGGATACACTCTACCACCAGTGCAGTGGCATCGGTAGCGTTACCATCCAGTCCTTTGGGTTCTCCTATTACAATCGTTTCCACCTGTTCGGCGGCGAAGTACTTTTTCAGAAAGGGAATAAGGTCGTGCGTGGCAACGGTGGTAAGCCCGGTGGCAATCATCTGTAAAGGGTCTGTTACGGCCAGTCCCGTTCTCTTTTTTCCGTAATCTATTGCCATCAGGCGGGCCATATACTAGCTTTTAACAGGGTTAGGGCTAATGAAAAACGAGCATATCTGTGATCGCAAAAACAGCGAACACCACGCTCGCAATCCCGTTGGTAGTCATAAACATGATATTGATCCTGCTGAGATCATTGGGTTTTACCAGTAAATGCTGGGAAACGAGCATCACCACAAAAACAGCCGCTCCTATCCAGTAGATCCAGTGAAAATGCCCGGTTAAGCCGATAGTCACTACCAGCGCGGCCGCTATCACATGAAGTAATTCAGAAAACCGCAGGGCGCCGGAAAGTCCCAGCCAGGCCGGAATGGAATTCAGCTGCTGTGATTTATCAAAATCCTCGTCCTGCAGGGAGTAAATAATATCAAATCCGGATACCCAGCATAATACCAGGAAAGATACCAGTACCGGTAACAGTGCAAAACTACCGGTTACTGCCAGGTAAGCGCCTATAGGCGCCAGCGACAATCCCACGCCCAGCACCAGGTGGCAAAACGCGGTAAAACGCTTGGTATAGCTATATCCCAGCACCACCAGCAAAGCTACCGGCGACAGGTAAAAGCATACCGGGTTGATAAACCAGGTAGCGATAATAAACAATACCACATTGGCTATAATAAAGAACAGGGCATTTTTGGGAGATATGATACCGGCCGGGATTTCCCTTTTTGCCGTACGTGGATTGAGCTTGTCGATATCCACATCCAGCCACCGGTTGAATGCCATTGCAGCGCTGCGCGCAAACACCATGCACAGCACTACCAGTAAAAAAGTAACCCAGTTGAAGCCGCCGCCTCCTTTGGTGGTAGCCATAAAAAAGCCGGTGAGGGCAAAAGGCATGGCAAAGATGGTATGACTGAACTTTACCAGCGATAAATACTTGTTGACCGTAGAAATCATATAATTAATCCTTTAAGCCTTCTTCAATTTTACAAAGATATCCCAAACCACAATACCAGTGCTCACGGAAATATTCAGGGAATGCTTCATGCCCAGCTGGGGAATTTCGATACAACCATCTACCAGCTTCATTACTTCCCCGTCCACCCCACTCACTTCATTCCCAAAAACCAGTGCCAGCGGCTGATCTGCCGGAGGCGTAAAACTATTCAGCATATAACTGTTCACCGCCTGCTCAATGGCCATCACCCGGTACCCGGCTGCTTTCAGTTCCTGTACCGCGCTCACGGTGGTGTCAAAATACTGCCACTCCACCGTTTCGGTAGCGCCCAAAGCCGTTTTATTGATATCGCGGTGCGGTGGCACCGGCGTATAGCCACAAAGAATGATCCCCTGTACCAGGAATGCATCCGCGGTACGGAACACTGATCCCACGTTGTGCATGCTGCGTATATTATCCAATACCAGTACAATAGGCGTTTTATCGGCAGCCTTGAACTCTTCCACCGTTTTACGGCCCAGTTCATCCATGCTTAATTTTCTCATCACCTGCAAAGATAATAGGATGGGATGAGTTTTATATATTTGCGCCATGGCAAAAAGTAAAACGGAAGAAACACCGCTCATGCAGCAACATAAGGCCATCAAGGACAGATACCCTGATGCCGTACTGTTGTTCCGTGTTGGCGATTTTTATGAAACGTTTAATGAGGATGCAGTTATAGCCGCCCGCGTACTGGGCATTGTGTTAACCAAAAGGGCCAATGGGTCCGCCTCTTATGTTGACCTGGCAGGATTTCCCCACCACTCGTTAGATACTTATCTCCATAAGCTGGTAAAAGCCGGTCACCGGGTGGCCGTGTGCGACCAGCTGGAAGATCCCAAAACAGTAAAAGGCATTGTTAAACGTGGCGTCACCGAAATGGTCACACCTGGCGTAGCCATCAACGATAAGCTGCTCGAAAACGCCAGCAACAACTTCCTGGCGGCGGTTCATTTTGGTGCAGACACCACCGGTGTGTCTTTCCTCGATATTTCCACCGGCGAGTTTTTTATTGCAGAAGGCAGCACGGAATATGTGGATAAGCTCCTCCAGAGCTTCCGTCCGGCGGAAGTACTGTTCGCCAAACAACAACAGAAAAATTTCAAAGCCACTTTCGGCACCCGTTTCTACACCTATACGATGGATGAGTGGATATTTACCACCACCTATGCGGAAGAAATACTGCTGAAACATTTCCAGACCCATTCCCTGAAAGGATACGGCGTGGAAGGCCTGCCCGCTGCTATTATTGCTGCCGGCGCCACCCTTCACTACCTGAAAGATACCGAGCATCCCAACCTCCAGCATATTACACGCATGCAGCGCATCAGCCAGGACGATTTTCTCTGGATGGACCGCTTCACCGTGCGCAACCTGGAGCTGCTCAACAGCAGCGTGGAAAACGGCCATACCCTCCTGAAAGTACTGGACAATACCGTTACCCCCATGGGGGCACGCCTGCTCAAACGCTGGATGGTATTCCCTCTCCGCGATATCAAAGCCATCAACGAACGGCTGGATACCGTGGAATACTTTATCAAAGAAACCGATCTCTCCAAATCCCTGGTACACCACCTGAAACAAACCGGCGACCTGGAAAGACTGGTATCCAAGATACCGCTGAAGAAAATAAATCCGCGGGAAGTACTACAGCTGGCCCGCTCCCTGCAACAGGTACAGGCCGTGCAGGCACTCCTGGAAAACAGCAGCAGCGACTACCTCCGCCGGCTAAACGAAAAACTGGATCCCTGCGTCCCCTTACTGGACCGCATTCTTAATGAAATTATGGAAAACCCGCCGGTACTGGTCAACAAAGGCGGCTGCATCAAAGAAGGCGTAAACGCAGAGCTGGATGACCTCCGCAATATCGCGAACAAAGGGAAGGACTACCTGCTGCAAATTCAACAGAAAGAATCCGAAGCTACCGGCATCCCTTCCCTGAAAATAGCTTTCAATAATGTATTCGGCTATTACCTGGAAGTAACCAACACCCATAAAAACAAAGTGCCCGACCGCTGGATGCGCAAGCAAACACTGGCCAACGCCGAACGCTATATTACGCCCGAACTGAAAGAGTATGAAGAAAAGATTGTAGGGGCGGAAGATAAGATCCAGGTGCTGGAAAGCAGATTGTTCGACGACCTGGTACAAAGCCTGCAGGCGTTTATTAAGCCGGTACAGGAAGATGCGCAGGTGTTTGCGCGGATCGACTGCCTCCTGTGTTTTGCACATAATGCCATGCAGTACAAGTACCGTCGCCCGAATATCACGGAAGGATTTGACCTGGTCATCAAAGAAGGCCGTCACCCGGTGATCGAAAGAGGACTCCCTGCCGGTGAAAGCTATGTTTCCAACGATCTGCAGCTGGACAAAGCATCCCAGCAGATCATTATTCTTACCGGACCCAACATGTCCGGTAAATCGGCCCTGCTGCGGCAAACAGCGCTCATCACCCTGATGTCGCACATGGGCAGCTTTGTACCTGCCACCAGTGCTGATATTGGTCTTACCGATAAAATATTTACCCGTGTAGGCGCTTCCGATAACCTGAGCGGCGGTGAATCTACCTTCATGGTGGAAATGAACGAAACCGCCAGCATCATCAACAGCATTACCCCGCGCAGCCTTGTGATACTGGATGAAATAGGGCGCGGTACCAGCACGTACGACGGGATCTCCATTGCCTGGAGCATCGTGGAATACCTCCACGATATGACGGCGCACTGCCCTAAAACGCTGTTTGCCACGCACTATCATGAGTTGAATGAACTGGAAAACAAACATGCGCGGGTAAAGAACTTCCATATCACTAATATGGAATCGGGGAACAAAATTATTTTCCTGCGTAAACTGGCGCCGGGCGGAAGTCGCCACAGCTTTGGTATTCACGTGGCGCGCATGGCGGGCATGCCGCCTGAGCTGATCAACAGGGCCAATGAAGTGCTGGCAAATCTCGAAGAAAAACATATTGATGCGCCATTGCAGAAAAACATAAAACAGATCAGCACACCCTCTCAGAAACTACAGCTGAATATATTTGACGCCCACAGTGATGTGTTCCAGCAGATCCGTGAGAAACTGGATACTGTGGATATTAACCGGTTAACACCGGTGGAAGCATTGCTGAAGCTGAGCGAGATTAAGAATATGATCGGGTAGGTTTCTGATCGTCTTTATAATAAAAAACGTCCCGGAATATCCGGGACGTTTTTTTATTATAATCATTGTTCACTGGTCCTTAACGAACGTCCCAGAAAATTTTGATGTTGGCTTTGTCCTTTGACGCTACCTGAGCATAGTTATCAGGATTGTAAATCTGCTCTGTAGATGGATACAGCAAACGCTGTGGTGGCGTCGTGGAACCGGAAGATGTACCGGTAGCAAAAGGTAATACAGGATAACCTGTACGTCTTACTTCTGTCCATGACTCGCCTGCCTGCAGGATGAAGAAGTTCACCCATTTTTGTGTCCAGATCTTTGCCAGTTTTTGCTGGGAAGTACCGGTGTAGGCAATGGCTGGCCTGGCAATGAAACTGCTGATAACAGTGCCGGACGGTGTAGGCAGTATAGGCCACACACCAGAGCTGAATACAGCAGATTGGTTAATACTGTAATAAAAATTTACTGATTGAGCAATACCGTTTTCATAATCTGTTTGCGGTGTACCAATGCTCCATCTTTCACCTGCTTCTGCTTTCAGGAAGCTTACTTCAGATGCCGTAAATATTACGCCAGGCACATTGTAGTTATTAAAGAAAGTAGCGGTATCGTAGGTAGCATACCCTAAGTTTTCATAATCAGTAGCAGTACCATTTGCCGGGAAACCATGCATACCGTGCTTTGCACCCGCATCCCAATAAACATCTGTACGTGGATCACCATTGATCGCCATCACAGTATCCAGCAGAAAAGCAGGTGCAAACGGACTACCCGTCAGAGCGCTTTGCAGGTCGCTTTTTAAAGTAGGCGAACTCATTTTGATCAATACGTTCTGAGAATTGTCACTCACCAGCGGATATTTGGACGGGTTGGTCAGCATAGCTGTTACCGCTGTTTTGGCATTAGCTTCTTTCACATAAGAAGTATGCATCAACAGGCGCAGGCGCAGGGAGTTAGCATAACGCCTCCAGGCGGTAAGATCACCATTCAGCACGAAATCAGCTCTCTGAAAAGCGGCTAACGTTTCAACAGAGATAGAAGCCGTTTCAAAATAACTGTTCAGGTTGTCCAGTCCGGCAATCAGTGTATCATACACAGCAGCTGCATTATCAAAAGGTGCAGGTATCACCACACGGTCCGTGTTGAGAGAACCAGCCTTGCTGAAAGGAATATCTCCCCAGAGATCTATCATTTGTGCAGCCTGATCGTACAACACCACTTTGGCACAGTTCAGGAAAATCAGTTGATCTGCCTGCTGGGCCGGCGTCAGGTTACTATAAGTAGTTTCCATTTCCCGGTAGTTAGCCATGATACCCGGACCAACATAGTTCAGGTCATTATCGTCGCTTTTGCTACCTGCGTAAAAATCGATCCAACGGTTCTCTGTATAAGCCGGAGTAGGAATATACATTTTTATGGATGGCGACAGTGCCGTTGTTTGCGAAAATGCTGCAGTGGTAGGCAGTATAAAGGTCGCGTAATCCCAGTAAGACGGGCGCATACGCTTGTTCATGTACATACCGCTGAGCAGTTTGCTCATTGAGCCGGTAGTAGTTAACTCCGGGTTCGGGTAGGCGTCTGCAATTTGTTTCTTGCAAGAGCTGAAAGTAGCTACCAGCAAGATGAGCAGTGAAGTATTTATTAAAAGGCGTTTCATTTTAATCTGTTAAGTTCGTTTACAAATCAGTATTCTGCTAGAAACGGGCACGCAGGCTGGCTCCCAAACTTCTTGTTGGACCAACGGTACCACCATCAATTCCCTGGCTAAACCATTGAGAACCTACTGCTACTTCCGGATCTAAACCTTTTGGTAAAGTCTTCCATACATAGAAGAGGTTTCTGCCAACCAATGAGAACTGCAAACCCTGGAAGTGTAATTTTTCAACAATGCTTTTAGGCATGTTATAAGTAAGGGTTACTTCACGAAGCTTAATATAACTGTTTTTCATTACAGCATTCTCATACAGGCCATTGGTTTGCCAATCATACTGATTCATGTAATATTGCGCAGCAGTAATTACCTTTTCATTCTTCTTACCATCAGCAGTTACACCTGGTAAAATCACACCATCGTGATGTGCACCATTCGGGTTAGCCACCAGGTTACCACTGGCATAGTCAATTGCATCGTAAGCAATACCACCATGAGCAGCATCCCTGTATTGCAGGGTACTGTTAAACATACCTGCACCGATCTGATAGTAGTAAGGAATAGATACGAGATCGCCACCTAAACGGTAATCCAGCGTAAAATCCAGCGTAAAGTTTTTATAGCGGAGCGAGTTGGAGAAACCACCCACTACTTTAGGCATGATGTTACCGGCTAATTCCCATGCGTTGGTATTAGCGGTATAAATACCATCTGCATTTACCAGGTAGTTACCGTTCGCGTCTTTATCACGTGGGTGTACATAAATGTTACCCAATGGATCACCTACGTTGGATTGCAGCAACAGGTAACCACCGTCATAACTCTGCATGGTTAAGGTTGTCATACCATCTCTCAGCGCGGTCAGCTTGTTCTTGTTGATGGCAAAATTAAAGCGGGTAGTCCAGCTGAAATTTTTGGTAGTGATGGGAGAAGCATTGATAGCTGCTTCAAAACCGGAGTTGCTGAGGTCCCCTGCATTCATGATCTGAGAGGTAGCACCACCGGATGCTGGTGTACTCATAGTCAGGATTTGATCCATGACTTTGTTATTATAGTAACTGAAGTCTACACCAATCTTATTTTTCAGGAACCTTGCCTCGAAGCCAACCTCAGTTTCCCTTTTCTTTTCGGATCTCAACTCTTCATTACCAAAGGCGCTGGGATTGGTTTGCTGATAGGGAATGTTATTTTTACTGAGGGTAACCGTGTAAGGATTGTAGGCAACATTAGCCTGGTACATGTTTGGATGATTACCCACCAGACCGTAAGAAGCCCTGAATTTCGCATAATCCATGAAAGAAGGCAACTTTACTACTTCTGACAACAGGAAACCAGCATTCACGGAAGGATAGAAGTACTTGTTATTTTTTACCGGCAAAGTGGAGGTAGACTCATAACGACCGGTTCCTTCCAGGAACAAAAATCCTTTATAAGCCAGGTTCACCATACCAAAGCCGGCTACATCAATCTGTTCTGCGCGAACTCCTGTTGCATACAACGGATCAGCAGAGTTGGCCAAACTGAACCAGTTTTCATCCATCAAACCACCTTTCGTCTGGGTAAACTGATTCTTATATTTCTGTTTGCGGCCCGTAACACCACCGGTGAAAGACATATCAAAGTCCTTCGCTACTTTAGGGTTATAGATCAACATCGCATCTCCATAAAAGGAGTTATTATTACGGGTATTCAGCGCATACTGACCGGTATAGCCATAAACAGCCGGTTTGGTGTTGTATTGCTGATCGGAAGTTGTAACATTGGTGAAGTCACCACCTACACGGCCTCTGAAACGCAGACTATTCAGAAGGCTTACATTCAGCGTAGCGCTGTTGATAAAGCGATTCTGTGTTTCATCATACCTGTTACGCAGGTTATTCCACAGATAGTCCATCAGGTTGGTAGCCCTGAAGCGGTATGCCATTTTCTCATCCTGATCGTACTGGTTATTGTCCGCAGCTACATATTTGTAACCGTTACTGGTCTGATATTTATTGAAGAACGTACTCATGTCATCGAAGCGGCTGAAGAAGCCATCGAATGACCCAAATATGTTACTCATCACATTCGCGCGGTTGTGAACAAAGGTGTTGTTATAAGTAGATATCAGATCTACGCTGACCTTGTCACTTAATTTTAATGTACCGTTGAAGTTAAAGTTGTTTTTATAGAGATTACTTCCTGGCATAATACTCTTATAATCTACACGATTGTAAGAAAACCGGAAACTACCTTTATCGCTTGCGTTGGAAATAGCCACGTTGGCTGCAGAGTTATAACCATTCTGGAAGAAGTCCTTGTAGTTATCTTTCTGCGCTACATACTTGCGGGTAGTGCCATCCCAGTATTTCACGTCGCGGCCGTCGAATTTTGGTCCAAATTGATCGTACGCTCTGTAATAAGGATGCATAGCACCATCAGCGTCTGTAATCCAGCCATCTGGTGTAGCACCTACGGAGATGTTGGTTGCGGGGTCATAACCGGGACCATATTCATTCTGGTAATCCGGTGTAGCTGCGAGTTTCTCCTGGTTGTAAACATAATTAACGTCTACATTCAGGCCGCGGCCTTTCGCTCCTTTCTTGGTGGTAATTACCACCACCCCGTTAGTGGCTTCAGAACCGTACAAAGCAGATGCACTGGCGCCTTTGAGGATCGTCAGTGTTTCAATGTCTTCCGGGTTGATATCCAGTGCACCATTCCCCTCAATCCTTGAGTTGCTGGTACCAAAAGTGTTGGTGGTAGGATCATTAAAGTTTCTCAGCGGTACACCATCCACTACGTACAGCGGTTGTGTGCTCAGGCTTACAGAAGAAACTCCTCTTACCTGTACGGAAACACCACTGGCAGCGCCACCGGGAGCAGACACGATTTTCACACCGGCTGCTTTACCATACAAGGCAGAAGCAAAGTTGGTACTTCCGCTTTCGGTAATTTCTTTGGAACTTACGGTGCTAACAGAGTAACCCAGTGCCTTGGCTTCTCTCTTAATACCCATAGCGGTAACCACTACTTCATTCAGATTCTTGTTGTCTTCTTTTAATACAATGTTTACGGCAGACTGTCCATGAACAGCTACTTCCTGGTTGATAAATCCAATGTAGGAAAAAACGAGTGTAGCGCCGTCTGCTACCTGGATTTTAAAATTTCCATCGGGGCCGGTTGTAGCTCCGTTGGAGGCGTTTTTCTCTTTTACGGTAACACCCGGTAAAGGTGTTCCTTTTGCGTCCTTAACGGTTCCCGCAACAGCTTTCTTATCCTGCGCCCACGCAGTGATACAGCAGCATAAGAAAAGCAACGTGGTGAGAAGAAGTGATCTTCGCATAGCTTTCTTTTGGTTTAGTGAATTATAACAAGTGAATCAGACACATAAGCAAAAAAGACACGAAAGTCCCGCTACCATTAACTTGCCTGCATTGCACAGGAGTCCTGATGGTAATCACGTGGTTTCCGTTCTTAAATAATCAAATGGAATTACTCCATTGGCATTAATTGTTATTCTGACATCATACCAGTAGTAAAACGTTTTAGCAATACCACATAAAAAAAACCTGTACCCACCTTCACATTTCTTTTTCACTACAAGTTTGGCTGATCCCTCTGAATAATGGTTTCAAACTTAGGGATAATTATGAGAAGTGCAAAGAAGATTTAACAATTTTTTTATTTATCGTTAACAGCTCGTTAAGAAAGAGAAAATAATATTCCATGTGATCAAAATAGCATTAGGAGGTGATCGCCTTCGGCGATGCGGAAATTGTCTTAGCTCAGGATTACACTGATTATACTGATTAGCTGGATTTTTACTTTTTGGATTTTTTAAAGACTAAGGGAGATAAGAACGGAGATACTTAATTTATCCGTTTGCAATCTCAGTCATAAGCGACCCCGATTGGGGAGATAATCCATAGATAAGCCGTATCTAAGCTGTATCTATATAGGTACGGCTTATCTATGGCTTACCCTCGTTTTATCTCCCGATATAATATGAATATACGGAGTCACACCTTCTGATTACAGTTGGTTACATAACGATTAAGGGAGATAACAGCAGTATCTCCGCTCTTATCTCCCTTAATCTTTAAAAAATCCAAAAAGTAAAAATCCAGCTAATCAGTATAATCAGCGTAATCCTGAGCCAAGACAATTTCCGCATCGCCGAAGGCGATCACCTCCGCGAAGACGCGCGGATAATCAATTCCGGCTCCAGCACTACCTGTTGTTGTGGAGAAGCAGGTGCCCCTGCCGGATGATTTAATTCTTTCATCAACACTTCCACAATACTTTTCCCGATGGCAGCAATAGGTTGTGAAACACAGGTAATGGAAGGACTATGCAAACGAAACAGGTCGTGGTCATCAAAGCCCACCAGTCCGATCTCTTTTCCTATTTCCCATCCCATTGAGCGGATGGTTTCAATACCCGCAATGCCCAGGTAGTTGGTGGCAAAAAATACGGCGTCTACGCCCTTTGCAGCAGTGAGGAATTTCTTTATTTCATTATTGAAACTTTCGCGGTCCAGGTCGAATGGCAGGCGTTTCACGAACGATTTATTAAAAGGAATTTTATGGTCTTTGAGTGCCGCCGTGAAGCCATCCAGCCTGTCTTTCATCTGCGTTTGATCAGATGCGATGGTAACAATCGCAATTTTCTTATAGCCTTGCTCCACCAGGTGCGCAGTAGCATCATAGGCGCCCTTATAGTTGTTGAGCACCACATAGTGACAGTTCACATGCGGGAAATAGCGATCCACCAGCACCAGCGGCTTCGCAGCCGATTGAAGCAGTTCTATTTCTTTGTCGAGGTTTTTGGTGGGCGTAATAATATAACCATCTACCTGCCGGTACTTCAGCACTTCCAGTAGTCCCTTTGCCTTTTCCGTATTATCTTCCGTACTGCCGTAAAGTACTTTATAACCGTGCTTGTCGGCCTCGTCTTCCACTACTTTAGCCAGCGTGGCGAAGAAGTTGTTCGCAATGTCCTCCACAATAAGACCAATCGTTTTGGTTTTGCCGGTTCGCAGTCCGCGGGCAAGCTGGTTGGGTTTATATTTTAGCCGGGTTGCAATTTTCTGGATTTTCTTACTTACCTGTTCACTGATTCTTTTCTCCTTTGCTTTACCGTTGAGTACAAAAGATACCGTTGTGGGAGATACTCCGGCCTGTTTTGCAATATCTTTAATAGAGATCCCTTTCATAGAAAAAATGCTACATCGATTTAGCCGGACGTAATTTACAAAATGAAGTTGGAAATTACATTGTTGTACTAATTATTCCAAGTACCCCCGCCAAAACTATTGCCCTACCCCGGTTGATTTTCTATCACATAAAAAGGTTATTTTCGGGAAAATGATATTTTTTTAACCAATTTTTAATAATTTGGCATCATTCATAGGACGATATCAATACTACTCACCTGCCTGCATAGGGTTCCCCTGAGCCAGGATAATGGCGATGGTAATAAAGTATAGGACGGTCACAGTAATATAGTAGCTTAAATTAATACATGAATGAAACCCATCCTTATTAAAGTTGGGGCTTTTGCCGATAATCAGATCACGATCATAGAAAGAAGTGATCCTTATTTCAATACACCATTCCACTTCCACCCGGAGTGCGAGCTGGTATATGTTACGGAAAGCCATGGGAAGAGAATTGTAGGGGATAGCATCGAAAGCTTTGAAGAAGGCGATATGGTGTTTCTCGGTCCGCATATTCCGCATGTATGGTATAATGAAGAAGAATACTATAAGGGAGATGAAAATCTGAAAGCCCGCTCTGTGGTTATCTATTTTCCCAAAGACATATTCGGGGAGAAATTTTACGGATTGCCGGAAACCAAAGCACTCAGTGAACTATTTCACCGGGCACAAAGAGGGATGAAAATCACCGGCGCCACCCATGAACTGCTGAAACCCGAAATCCTGGCGCTTCCGCGGAAGGAGGGACTGGACCGCATCATTTCCCTTCTCCATATCTTAAAAACACTTTCGGAAACCCGCGACTGCTACTACCTGGCCAGCACCGGTTACTCTCACGCCTACAACGTAAAGGATAATCATAAGATCGATGAAGTGTTCAAGTACGTCATGAATAACTTCTCCAAGGAAATATCCCTGCAGGATGTGGCCAGCATCACCAACCTCTCACCCCAATCCTTCTGCCGCTTCTTTAAAAACCGTACAAAAAAATCCTTTGTACAGTTCCTCAATGAAGTACGTATCGGTCACGCCTGTAAACGGTTAACCGAGGAAGACTGGTCCATCGCGGAAATCGCCTACTCCTGCGGCTTTAAAAACCTTTCCAATTTCAATCGCTTCTTCAAGGAAATTGTAGGCAAAACTCCCAAGGAATATAAAAATGAACTGCGCCTGAAGGAAGCATGATAAAAAATGTAATTATTTTATCATTTGGTTCTTTAGTTATTTTAAAAAGTAAGCGCCAAATGTCAGAATATCAAAATTTTCTTCTTACATTCATTTCAGTAATTATCAACCAAAACGCTTAATTACTACTGTAATTCGATGTACAGCAGTTATTCCGACAACCAGCTAATTTCGCTGCTGAAAAGCGACGACAGCGCTGCCTTCAATGCCATCTACGACCGCTACAGTAAAATGCTGTATTTATTCATACACAGCAAACTGGATGCCTCAGAGATCAGCAAAGATGTGCTGCAGGAACTCTTTATTTCCCTATGGGAGAAGAGACATTCACTGATCCTCAAAGAATCATTGAAAGCTTACCTGTACCAGGTAGCCCGTCACAAAATCATCGATATTTACCGGAAAAACGCCACTTACCGCAAATACCTGCAGCAACTCATCGAACATTTCGATGCCCAGCCGCATTCCATCACGGAAACAGTAGACAATAAAGCACGGACACAGGAACTGTTTGAGGCGATCAACCACCTGCCCGACCGCATGAAAGAAATTTTCATGCTCAGCCGGTTTGAAAACCTCACCGTAGAACAGATCTCCACTCATCTTGGCCTTTCCCAACAGACGGTAAAAAACCAGATTACCAAAGCATTGAAGATACTAAGGACCAGTTATGCCAGGACCGACCTGATCGTACTCCTGATATATATTTATTTGTTTATTTAGCCCGCAGGCCCATAGCCAGGTAAAAAATAATTAAATGTACATGGTACCTTTTCCACGTTATTACGACTTATCAACACATAAAACGGCAACAGGTGGACACAGAACAGATTAAAATATTGCTGGAGCGATATAACCAGGGGAATTGCTCACCGGAGGAAGCTGCTATTGTAGATCAGTGGTTTGAAAATATTAACCGGCATAAGTCCACTTACATAGCAGATAAAGAACTGGACCACGAGCTCGACAGCATCCGTTTACAACTCAATGAACATATCACACCCACGCCAAAGGTGCGGCATATCCATACCCGTTACTGGTACGCCGCAACTGCGGCTATCATATTACTGGCAGCGGGGCTTTTCTGGTTTAACCAACAAACGCCCCGTACCGGGCCAGGTGCCGGCAACTTCCAGCCTCCGGTTATTGCGCGGCAATCCAACCGGATCATCAGGAACGGATTTGTGGAAATCACCACGCCCAAAGGCAATAAAGAAAGTATTACCCTCGAAGACGGCAGCTCCCTGGAACTGAACGCCGGTAGTAAAGTACGCTACCCCGAACATTTCGACAGCAACAGCCGCACCATTTTCCTGGAAGAAGGAGAAGCCTTTTTTAATGTAGCCGCCGACCCGGCCAGGAAATTTGTGGTGAATACCGGCGAACTGGCCACCACCGCACTCGGTACCGCCTTTAATATACGCGCATATGCCAGCGAACATAAAGTAACCGTAGCACTTGTGAGCGGCAAGGTAAAAGTAGACCAACTGAATAAAAACAGCCAATCCGCTTCATCACTCATTTTGCTGCCAAGTGAACAGATCAGCTACGACCCTATTTCACTTAGCCTCGTAAAATCTGTTTTCAATAAACCCGAAGACATCACCGGCTGGAAACAGGGATACCTTGTATTCAAAGATGCTCCCTATAATGAAATAGTAACAGGTATAGAAAATCGTTATGACGTTACCGTTATCAACGAAAGCGACAAAAAAGAATGGAACTACAACGGCTCTTTCAAAAACGAAAGCCTGAAAGACGTCATGGATATTATTTGCCTGGCCAAATCCCTTTCTTATACCATTAAAAACGATACCGTTCACCTGCAAAACAAAAACTAGTCCATATGAGGGTAAAGCCATGCCCCATGATGTGGTTTGTATCCATGGGGTTGATGCTGACACTACTGTTGGCGGGGAGCTTGAACACAACGACTAGTGCCATCACGCAAACACCCGACCCGCCCACAGGTATAGTTGTCACCATACAGGTAAAAAACAAAAACCTGGAAGAAGTAATGGCCGAAATTTCGGTAAAAACAGGACTAAACTTTCATTACGACAAAGCTGATCTTAACCTGAAGAAAAAGATTACGTTAAACTGTACGAAAACACCCATTGATGAAGTACTTGCGTTATTATCAGTTCAGGCCGGATTAAAGTTTACCCTTATCAACAACAAAATCATTGTAGGCGCAGAAAGTGAAGCCAAACCCTCACCCACTGCAGACCTGCTGAATCATGTATCCCTGGAGAGAGAGATCAGTGGAACAGTACGCGATAACAAAGGCACGCCGCTCCCGGGAGTCACCATTCAGATCAAATATTCCAATAAAGGAACCCAATCTAACGCCGATGCTGGTTTTTCACTAAAAGCCAGCACCGGCGACGTGCTGGTGTTTAGTTCCGTTGGCTTTATCACCCGGGAAGTTACCCTGAGCGCCGACCCACACCTCGATGTACGCCTGCAGGAAAATGTAAAGGCACTCAATGAGCTGGTGGTTACCGCACTAGGCATCCAGAAAAAAAGCAGGGAACTGCCCTACTCTACCCAACAGCTGGATGGAGATGACCTGCAACTGGTGAAAGATGCGAACGTTATCAACAGCCTGAACGGAAAAACAGCCGGCGCCACCATCACCCGCAGCGCCTCCGGTGTTGGCGGCTCCGTGAGAGTAGTACTGCGCGGCAACAAATCCACCCGCGAAAACCAGCCCCTTTATATCGTGGATGGCGTACCTTATGCCAACTACACACCCGCGCAACCTTCAGATGTATGGGGCCAGTCGCACAACATCATCGGCGCCGGCGGCCGCGATGGCGGCGATGGCATCTCCAACATCAACCCCGACGATATTGAAAGCATCAGCATCCTGAAGGGCGCTTCTGCTGCCGCCCTCTATGGCAGCCAGGCTGCCAACGGCGTGATCCTCATCACCACCAAAAAAGGAAAACCCGGCAGAAGCAAAATCGAGGTTTCTTCCGATTATACCCGGGAAATGCCCGCAATCCTGCCCCCGCTGCAATATCGCTACGCACAAACCGATACGCCCGGCGTAGATAAAGTAGGCACGCCACAACCCGGATCACTCGGCAGCTGGGGCAGACCTGTGAACGCACCCGATCATGTAAAAAACTTTTATAACACCGGCTCCACCTTTACCAACACCATCGCCTTCAGCGGCGGCACAGAAACCGCACAGAGTTACTTCTCCTACGCCAACACCACCAATAAAGGAATTCTTCCCACCAACAAATTCGACCGCCATACGGTGAACCTGCGCGAAACCCTGAAGCTGCTGAACGACAAACTGGTAATGGACGCCAATGTATCCTTTACCGCACAAAACACGACTAACCGGTTGTCATCCGGATTGTACTACAGTCCCATTTCCGGGCTCTATACCTTCCCCCGCGGGCAGGACTTCGACTATTACAAAAACAATTTTGAATACTACGACCAGGGCCGCGACCTGTACATGCAGAACTGGTGGAACATCCGCAATGATAAAAAATGGATTGGCCAGGACGACCAGCAAAACCCCATGTGGGCGCTGTACCGCGACCTGCGCCTGGATTCCCGCTACCGCGGCCTCGCTACCATATCGCTTACCTGGCAATTGAACGATTGGCTGTCGCTGAAAGGGCGCGGCAACTTTGACAAATCGCTCGATCAATACGAACTGGAAGCATACGCCGGTACACAAATCGTACTCGCCGGTTCCAACGGCCGGTATACCCTCGAACGGGAATTTAATACCCAACTGTACGGGGATATCATGCTGAATGCCAGCCGCAAAATGAACAAGTGGCTGCACCTGGCCGGTAATATCGGTGCAAGCATCACCGACACCAAAGCACACGAACGCACTTTTAACGGCTCCAATCCCAATGCCGATCCGGGACTCACGTACCCTAATAAATTTTCGGTATCCAATATCCTGAGTACCTCGCTCGATGCACAACACAGCATAGATCAGAAACAATTGCAGGCCGTATTCGGCAATGTGCAGGCAGGCATCAACAACTACCTTTTCCTGGATGTCACCGGTCGTAACGACTGGTCCAGCACCTTTGCCTATACCTCTACCCTGCATAAAGGATACTTTTACTATTCCGCCGGGCTGTCTGCCGTATGGAGTGAGATGTTTAAAATGCCCGCCTTCATTGATTTCCTGCGTTCCCGTATTTCCTACGCCAAGGTTGGTAATGATATCGCCGCTTACGCATCCCGGCCGGCGGCATTTACGTTACAAACCATTGCCGGCGTAACACGGGTAGTATTGAATCAACGTACCCTGTATCCCGGTCTCAGCCTGGAACCGGAAGACAACCGTTCTTTTGAAATAGGACTGGAAACACATTTGCTGAAAAACAGGATCACCGCCGATGTAACCTTCTATAAAAATAATAACTACAAGCAGTACATGGAAGTGCCGGCGCCATTGGGTAACAGGTATAACACCTACTACCTCAACATGGGGAATATACAAAACCAGGGCTGGGAAGCTACGCTCACCTTAATGCCTATACGTAATAAGGCAGTATCGTGGACCAGCACCATCAACTTTGCCGCGAATAAAAATAAAATCGTTTCTCTTTCCAATTCCAGGATCATTGGAGCGGATACGAGCAGCATGTTTGTGCTCACCGATTTCGGGGTAAATATGTTTGGCTCCTTCATTATGGAAGGCGGCTCCTGGGGCGATATCTACTCCAATAAAGAATTGTTGCAGAACGATAAGGGCGCTTATGTAATTGATGCTGCCGGCAAATTGCAAACGCGCAACGCATTTAAAAAAGTAGGCAATCCCAATCCTGATTTCACATTGGGATGGAACAACAGCATCGACTATAAAAATTTCAACCTGAGCTTCCTCATCGACGGCCGCTTCGGCGGCAAGGTGATGAGTGTAACACAGGCGGTATTGGACTGGTATGGCGTAAGTGAAGAGAGCGCCAAAGCCCGCGATAAAGGCGGCGTGGAAATAAATGCGGTGAACAGCAATGGAACGCCTTACAGCGGAAAACTGGATGCGCAAAGCTACTATACCACCATTGGCGGCAGGGCCGGCATCGGTGAAATGTATATGTACGACGCCACCAACATCCGCTTACGGGAACTGAGCCTGAGCTACCGCATACCGCTGAAGTGGAAATGGATACGGAATATGCGGATGGGCATCGTAGGCAGGAACCTTTTCTTTTTTGAGCTGCATGCACCATTTGATCCGGAAGTATCGATGGGAACAGGCAACGGACTGCAGGGCGTAGATGTTTTTGGCTTACCGCCCACGCGAAGTATGGGGATCAACCTGAGATTAGGCATTTAAAATACTCACCAATGAAAAGCTGGAAAATCGCCACATTATCCGCCGTTATGGCAATTCTGCTGGCAAGTGCATGTACGAAGAATTTTGATGAGATTAACAGAAACCCTTTCGACTTTACAGAAGAGGAGCTGAAAGCCGATTACCGGCTGATGGGGGAACCCTTATCCCAGGCGCAACTGAACCTGCTTATTTATAACGACCCGCCTACCGCGCAGTTACAACAGAATCTGAATGCAGATGTTTTCTCCGGCTATATGATGGCCCCCACTCCTTTTGAGGGCAATATCAATAACACCAACTATGGCCTGTTGTACTACTGGAATAATAAACCATGGCAGGTAACTTACAGCAACGTAATGAAGACCTGCGATTTTGCACAGTCGAAAGCGAAAGGCCATTATGCCGATTTTTATGCCTGGGCGCAGATCATCAAAGTGGAAGCCATGCACCGCATCAGCGATATTTACGGTCCCGTGATCTACACAAAATATGGTATACTGAATGAAGAAATGGGCATTGATTATGATTCACAGCAGGAAGCGTACTATGCTTTTTTTAAAGACCTGGATGAAGCGGTGGACACATTAACCGGTTTTATAAACAGTGGCTTCCCCCAACGCTTTGCAGCCTTCGACCTGGTATACAAAGGCGATTACACCCAATGGGTAAAATTTGCCAACACCCTTCGCTTACGGCTGGCCATCCGTATTTCCGGGATTGATCCGAAGAAAGCAAAGGAAGAAGGAGAAGCAGCGCTGCGGCATCCGCTGGGATTGCTCACAACACCTGCAGATAACTTTGCAGTGAATATTTCACCGGTTACGCATCCGCTGAATATTATGTGTTATACCTGGGCTGATCTGAGAATGAGCGCTCCCATGGAATCAATCCTCACGGGATATAAAGATCCGCGATTGGCACATTATTTTGTGCCTACCGACGATGGCGTAAATATTTACCATGGCATCCGCAACGGTATTAAGATTGCTGCCAAGGAAGAATACAGCGGCTTTTCACAACTGGTAAAGTTTGATAGCAGGATATTATTTATGACAGCCGCGGAAGCCTGGTTCCTGAAAGCTGAGGCGGCGCTGTATGGCTGGCAGGGCGCCGGTAATGCAGCTACGAGTTATGCCACCGGCATCAACACTTCTTTTAATCAATACGGCATTACTAACGCTGATGCATATATGAATAACAATATGGATAAACCCCATCCATATACGGATCCTCAAAATAGCGACAATAACATACCGGAAGGCGATCCGCATTTAAGTACGGTTACCATCAAGTGGAATGAAAGCGCTACGCTTCAACAGAAACTGGAACGGATTATCACGCAGAAATGGATTGCCATGTTCCCCGAAGGACAGGAAGCATGGAGTGAATTCCGCCGCACCGGTTACCCTAAATTATTCCCCGTAGTAATTAACAACAGCGGCGGCACCATTTCTACCGAAAAATTTATCCGCCGCCTGCCCATGCCGCAGATAGAACTCGTTACCAATCCTAAAGCAGTAGCCCGCGCAGTAGCCACGTTAAAAGGACCAGACACCGGCGGAACACCACTCTGGTGGGATCTCCGGTAATATCTCAAAAAAAAAATAAAAATAATTTAAAACAGGATAGTACTAAATATATCTCCACACGACTCCTTTCCGGAAGCGCCACATTTGAACGCTTTATGCTACGCAGCCTGTAAAAAACAGACGTTATTAAAAACAACATTTCATGTAAGGAAAACACATAACAACAAACTGCTTTGCTCAACCCGGTCAACACATTGCCATTAGCGATGAGGCCTTGCACGCCCCTATAGGCCGGTAAATGCATGTAACACGAAGAAAAACAGCCGCTAAAGGATGGTACGCGCCATGCTAACGGACATCTCATTTCCAAACAATGCACGCAATAAAAAAATGGTCAGTTTAATTCAACAATACAAATCCCATTTATTAACCAAAAAAAAGGCAAGTATGAAAAAAAACCTACGCCTTATGAAAGTGTGCGCTATGACCGGTCTGGCCCTCACTTCCATATTAGCAGACAGTGCATATGTGAAGGCAGCCAGCTATGTATGGTCGCCCGCATCTTCATTCCGTAGCACTTTCCAGGAAAAAGAAATCAGCGGCACCGTAAAGGACAGCAAAGGCAATCCTCTTCCTGGTGTTACTGTACAAATTAAAGGCGCCTCCAAAGGCACCCAAACAAGCGCAGAAGGTAAATATCACATCAATGCCAAAACCGGTGATGTACTTGTTTTCAGCTATGTTGGTTTTGCCATTAAAGAAAGTACCGTTGGCAACAGCGCTACCCTCAATGCAACCCTGGAAGACAATGTAAGAGGACTGAATGAACTGGTAGTTACCGCGCTGGGCATCCAGCGTAAAGCAAAGGATCTCACCTACTCTACCCAGCAGGTAAAAGGAGAAGATCTCACGAATGTAAAAGAAACAAACGTTATCAATAGTTTATCCGGTAAGGTATCCGGATTGCAGATCAACCGCAGCGCTTCCGGTGTGGGCGGCTCTGCCAGGGTGATTTTACGCGGACAAAAATCTATCCGTGAAAACCAGCCGCTGTACGTGATCGATGGAGTACCCATCGCGAACTTCACCAGCGCACAGCCAGGTGATCTCTGGGGACAAGCATCAGGCGCTTCCTCCGGTGGACGCGATGGTGGCGACATCCTGAGCACCATCAACCCGGACGATATTGAAAGCATCAACGTACTGAAAGGCGCTTCTGCATCTGCACTGTACGGCAGCCAGGCGGGTAATGGTGTGATCATCATTACTACCAAAAAAGGGAAAGCCGGTCAGGCAAAAGTGAACTTCTCTTCTAACTTCACTATCGACAGACCTGCATATCTGCCCGAATCACAAAACTCCTATCTTCAAACCGGCGCCGGCACTATTGATAGCTGGGGTAAAGCAGGCAGCAGTAAGGAAATTGTAAAAGACTTCTTCAAAACAGGCACCACCTGGATCAACTCCGTAAACGTAGCCGGCGGTACAGAAAAGGCACAAACCTATTTCTCCTACTCCAATACCACGAATACAGGAATAATGCCTACTGCAAAGTATGGTCAGCATACGCTCAACTTCAGGGAAACAGGTACTTTCCTCAACGATAAACTGAACATTGACGCGAATGTACAGATGACCACACAAAATGCACATAACCGCCCTACTTCCGGTTTATACTATAACCCGCTTACCGGTTTATACATCTTCCCAAGAGGACTGGACTTCGAAAGTTATAAAAACAATTACGAATACTTTTCTGCCCAACGTAACGTGAACATGCAGAACTGGTGGAATATCAATTATGATAAGGGCCAGGCGGGAGAAGACTTTCAGCAGAATCCATACTGGATCCTCAACAGGAACGTCACTGAAAACAGGAAAGATAACCTGATTGCTTCGCTGAGCTTACGTTATGCTATCAACGACTGGTTAAATGTACAGGTACGCGGTAACGCCAACAAAGCATGGGATAAATATGAACTGAAAGCAAATGCCGGTACACAAACTACCATTGCAGACGCCAACGGCCGTTATACCTACGATTACCTGACCAGCACACAATACTACGGAGATCTGTTAGTATCGGGTAACAGGAAACTGTCCGATAAACTCGGGTTCAATTTCACTGCCGGTACCAGCATCAACGACCTTAAACAAGACCGTACCTTTATAGATTCCAAAGACGGCGACCTGGCCTTTGCCAACGTATTCCACATTGGTAACCTGAACCTGAGCCCTGCCGCAAAATTAACGCCCACAGGCGCCAGAAGGCAGATCCAGTCGGTATTTGCAACAGCGGGTGTGAACCTGAGCGAAAAAGTATTCCTGGACCTGACCGCCCGTAACGACTGGTCATCCACCATGGCTTATACCCCTTCCATGAAGAAAGGTTACCTGTATTATTCAGCTGGTTTAAATACTATTCTGAGTGATGTATTTAAGATGCCTTCCGCGATCACGTATTCAAAGATCCGCGCATCTTATGCGAAGGTGGGTAACGACGTGGACCAGTTTGTAACACGCCCTACCAACCAGATCATTTCCGGAACGCTGATATCAAACATTGCCGGTCCTTTTGGCGGCGTGGCATTGAAACCAGAGATCACCACTTCCGTTGAAATCGGCACAGAGTGGAGATTCTTCGACAATCGCCTGAACCTGGATGTGACCTGGTATAATTCACACACCAAAGACCAGTACTTCGACTTCCCCGTATCCGTTGGTTACCTGTATCCTAATGCTTACCTGAATGCAGGTGATGTACAGAATACCGGTATAGAAGCCACGCTGGGTTTCCAGGTAGTTAAACAGAAGAACGTGGGTTGGAATACCGCCTTCAACTTCACCCGTAACAGGAATAAACTTATCAAACTGGCGCCGCAGTTAAACGGTGATTATACCCTCACACCAAGAGGCGATAACGTTAATACATATGCGCTAGTACTGCATGAAGGAAGCTCCTATGGCGACATTTACGGCAGGAAAGCAGTGCGCAGTGAAAGCGGTGCACTCGTAATAGATGACGAAACCGGTAAGCCAAAAGCAAAAGACGGCAAACTGGAATACCTCGGTAATCCCACACCAGACTTCCTCCTGGGATGGAGCAATACTATCAACTGGAAAAAGTTCAATGTAAACATCCTGGTAGATGGCCGCTTTGGTGGTAAAGTAATGAGTATTACCCAGGCCATGATGGACCAGTATGGCGTATCAAAAGCAAGCGCAGATGCCCGTAATAACGGTGGTGTGGATGTACCTGCTGTTTATGCCAGTGGTAAGGCATACACCGGAAAAGTTCCTGCAGATCTCTACTACCAGGGCATTGGCGGTCGCGCAGGCATCACTGAATTCTACATGTATGATGCTACCAACATCCGTTTAAGAGAATTATCCATCAGCTATAATTTCGCATTGAAACCAGGATTCTTCAAAGACATGAAGCTTGGACTGGTAGGACGTAACCTGTTCTTCATCACTAAAAAAGCGCCTTACGATCCTGAATTGAGCATGAGTACCGGCAATGGTGTACAAGGTGTGGATGTATTTGGTTTACCATCTACCCGCAGCTTTGGATTGAACCTGAAATGTGCATTTTAACCTGATTAAGAACAACAAAAACAAGAGCTATGAATTATAAAATATTCAAAATAGCTGGTCTGGCGATGGCAGCCACACTATGCTTCAGCAGCTGTACCAAAAACTTTGAAGACATCAACAAAAATCCATACGGCTCCACTGATGAGGAGTTAGCGGCTGATTTCGCCCTGGTACCTGCCCTACTGCAACAGGCACAACGCAGTATTTACCTGTATCAGCCGGCGCCTACCTTCCAGTTGCAACAAAATCTCCTGAGCGATATTTACAGTGGTTATATGATGTCTCCTACTCCGTTTGGCGGCAACATCAACAACATCACATACAGCTTCGTGGATGGCTGGATCAACACTACTTTCAGCACCGGCTATACCAATGTAATGAACCCCTGCTATAAAGTAGCCGGTTTTACAAAAGGTAAAGTACCCGATAGCTACGCCATGTCGCTGATCGTGAAGGTGGAAGCCATGCACCGTACCTCCGATATCTTTGGCCCCATCATCTACAGCAAATACAATACACCCAGCGGTGATGGTTCTGTTGAGTACGACAGTCAGAAGGATGTTTATTATACCTTCTTTGAAGAACTGAAAACAGCGATCGATATTCTAACGCCGCTGGCCGATAAACCGTCTACAGAGCTGTTTAAAAAATCAGATCTCGTATACGGTGGTAATTACAAACAATGGTTACAGTTTGCCAATACCCTCCGCTTAAGACTCGCACTGCGTATCGTAAACGTAGATGCTGCAAAAGCCAAGCTGGAAGGTGAAGCCGCACTCGCCAATGCCGGCGGACTGCTGCAAACTTACAAAGATAACTTCACGGTGGATATCGGAAGCACCACGCATCCGCTGAACACCATCTGCGGCTCCTGGGGCGATATTTTAATGGGCGCACCCATTGGTACTTATCTCGGTGGTTACAACGATCCACGCCTGCCCCTGTACTTCAAGAAAGCAGTGGACCCTGCTGTAAAAGACAGGTACATCGGTATCCGCAATGGTATTAACATTGACGGTAAAGCACGTTACGCCGACTATTCGAAACTGGTAGACCTGCCTGGTAAACTGCAACTGGTAACAGCTGCCGAAGCCTGGTTCCTGAAAGCAGAAGCCGCCATCCGCGGATGGGCAGGCGCCGGTAATGCACAAACCAACTACGAAACAGGTATCCAGACATCCTTTAATCAATATTCATTAGGCAGCGCCAGCACTTACTACAACAATGCCACTTCCCTGCCTGCTGAATACATTGATCCCAAGGCCATGACTGCCGGACAAAATGATATTAAGAAGGGTTCACAGTACCTGAGCACTGTTACCATCAAATGGGAAGAAGGCGTTACACTCGACAGGAAGCTGGAACGAATCATTACCCAGAAATGGATCGCTAACTTTCCTGAAGGACAGGAAGCATGGAGTGAGTTCCGCCGCACCGGTTATCCTAAACTGTTCCCTGTTGTTGTGAATAACAGCGGTGGAAAAGTAAGTACAACTGATTTCGTTCGCAGGGCGCCATTCCCAAGTAACGAGTACTCTACCAACGGTGCTGCTGTTGCGAAAGCCGTGAGTACCCTGAGCGAACCAAAAGACGTAGGTGGTACCCATCTGTGGTGGGATCCGAAAAAATAATTACCAGACATTCTTATTTTGAATCGCGTGCATAAAAAAGGCCGGTCCTGTTGAGGACCGGCAGCGAATTTTGTCTTGGCTCAGGATTACGCTGATTTTACTGATTACCTGTATTTTTACTTTTGGATTTATAAAGGATTAAGGGAGATAGAAGCGGGTATATTCGCTTTTATCTCCCTTAATTATTATTAAAAAAATCAAAGAAATCAAAAAAAATCCCAAAGTAAAAATCCAGCTAATCAGTAAAATCAGCGTAATCCTGAGCCAAGACAAAATCCGCTCTTTTACCTTTGAAAGAACTCGTGGAAAAACAACAGCTGGTATTTCACTGCGTTAGCCCAGTATTTCCAGTTGTGTTCTCCCGGGCGCTCCGTATAATCGTGGTCGATACCCGCCAGTAATAATTTTTTATGAAGATCCCGGTTTACATCGATGAAGAAGTCTTTCACTCCGCAATCGATGATGATGGACAATGCGCCGGATTTGAGGCTATCTACCTGCTTGAGGACCGTATAGTCGTACCAGTTAGCGCCATCTGTTCCGGGTTCACCCAGGCGTTTTTTCAGATCCCAGTTTTTTGGGAAGGGGCGGAAATCCACGCCGCCGCTCATGCTGCCGGCGGCTCCAAATACATCCTGGTGGCGGATGGCAAGAAACATAGCACCATGGCCGCCCATGCTTAAACCGGCGATGGCCCTGTGAGCGGGTTCGGGTAAGGTTTGGTAATGCTGGTCAATGTATTGTGGAATTTCCTTCGACACATAGGTTTCAAAACGCATGGAGCTGTCTACGGGGCTGTCGAAATACCAGCTGGTTACCGCGCCATCGGGGCATACGATCATGCACTGATAGGTGTCTGCCAGTTCTTTGATAATGGGTACGTTGGTTACCCAGTTAGCGAAGTTGCCACCGGCGCCGTGCAGCAGGTATACCACCGGGTAGCGCTGCGTACCATTTTTATAGGTATTGGGGGTGATGACCACGCATTTGTAGGCGCGCTGCATTTTGCTGCTGTGAATAGAAACGGTATCTACATCCGCGGCCCTGGCTGTTTGCGCCAGGCATATCAATAATAAAAATCGGGCTATTACTTTCATAACTCGGGCTTTTAAAAGAATCTAAAAAAATATAGCGGCTACCATACCAGGATGATAGCCGCCACAAAATATAAAATAGCTTGTTTATTTTGTATTTGCTTTCTTCATGGGGTTATCGCCGGTTGAAGCGCCACGAATGCCGCCCGATGATTTAAACAACTCAAACCTGGAGGGTGCGGCCTCCCGCGGCCAGCTGTTGTTGCTTTCATCGATATCGGCTGTTTCACGTATTGGGTCGAGCTTCACGGCTACTACCTCTTTATCTTTTGCAAACACCTTTGTAACGGTGTTTTCATCTTTGCGCCAGATGTAGGCAGAGATCCGGTCGGTTTCTTTGGTGCCATCTGCAAACGTCCACTCAATGATGAGCGGCATCACCAGCCCTCCCTTATTAGAGAATGTCAGCTGATAAAAGTTCTTCTTACTGTCGTACAAGGCTTTTTCTTCTTTGCTCAGGCCGTTATAGAACTGCGTGTAAGCCGCTTTATCTTCCTGGCTTACCTCGAAGCGGTTCCATTTGCTGTAGAAGTCCTGCAGGCTGGTATCCTGGTCCACCGTGTATTTTACGCCGGCCGCCTTATTTCTCTGCCTCGCTACGTGATCCATGTTTTTATCGTAAGCTGCCTGCGCTGTTTTAGCTGTTTCTTCCGGGTTTTTACCATCCATGCGATACCATTTGAGGCTGTCGATAGAGATATCTACCGGTTCCGTTCCGAAGAACCATCCGCGCCAGAACCAATCCAGGTCTACTGCAGAGGCATCTTCCATGGTACGGAAGAAATCGGCCGGTGTGGGATGTTTGAAGGCCCAGCGGCGTGCGTATTCACGAAATGCAAAATCAAACAGGTCGCGGCCCATGATGGTTTCGCGGAGAATATTCAATCCTGTAGCCGGTTTTGCATAGGCATTAGGTCCAAACTGCACGATGTTCTCGGAGTTTGTCATGATGGGCTCCAGCTGATCTTTCGGCATCTTCATATAATCCACGATCTTATGAGCGGGCCCGCGGGAAGAAGGGAAGTTGCTGTCCCACTCCTGTTCCGCCATAAACTGGCAGAAGGTATTGAGGCCTTCATCCATCCAGGTCCACTGCCTTTCATCGGAGTTCACGATCATGGGAAAGAAGTTGTGCCCCACTTCATGCGTGATCACGCCAATCATCCCGTTCTTTGTTGACTCACTGTAGGTACCGTCTTTATCGGCGCGGCCATAGTTAAAACAGATCATTGGATATTCCATGCCGTTGGCCGCTTCTACGGAAATAGCCACCGGGTAAGGATACGGAATAGTATGTTTGGAGTAGGACTGAAGGGTATGCGCCACTACTTTCGAAGAATAACGGCGGTAGAGCGGGTAGGCTTCCGGTCCGTAGTACGACATGGCCATTACTTTGTTGCCTTCCACGTTGGTCGCCAGGGCGTCCCATACGATGCGACGGGAAGATACCCAGGCGAAGTCGCGCACATTCTGCGCTTCATATACCCAGGTGTTTGTTTTGCCCGCGTGGCCCTGCATGGCTTTCTTTGCGTCGTCGAGGCTCACCACTTCAACAGGCTCTTTGCTGTTCTGCGCCTGTTGCCAGCGCTGGTATTGGGCCGGTGTGAGTACTTCTTTATAGTTCTGGCATTCACCGGTGGCGCCCACTACGTGATCTGCAGGAACGGTCATGCGTACACGAAAGTTACCAAAGGTGAGGGCAAATTCTCCCCTGCCGGTAAACTGCTTGTTCTGCCAGCCCTGGAAGTCGGAATATACTGCCAGTCGCGGATACCACTGGGAAATAGTGTACAGGTAATTTTTATCTTCCTGGAAATATTCATACCCTCCGCGGCCCCCGATGGTCATGCGATCGGAAATATTATACCACCAGGATACTTTAAACCGGTACTTCTCACCGGGCATCAATGGCTTTGGCAGGTCGATGCGGAGCATGGTCTGGTTGATGGTATAAGGTAGTGCTTTGCCATCAGCATCCGTGAGCTTTACAATCTTTACGCCCAGGTCTTTCCCGGAAGGCAGAATGCTGTTCAACGTAGCCAGCGTCATTTTATCAGACATACGGCTTTCATTGAACTGCTGGTTATCGCTTTTGCTGTCGTGTTCATTCTCGTCGAGCTGTAGCCACAGGTAGGTGAGCGGATCGGGAGAATTGTTAAAGTAGGTGATGGTTTCTGCGCCGGTGAGTTTCTGCTGCTCATCATCCAGTTGCGCCTCGATGTCGTAATCCGCTCTTTGCTGCCAGTATTTAGGGCCGGGAGCGCCGGAAGCCGAGCGGTACATGTTGGGTGTTTGCAGCATTGTTCCCAGCTGCTCAAAACGGTTGCCATGGTTGGATCCCGGGTTACTTTGCGCCTGCAGCAACAAAACGCTGCAACACAATACCCCCGCGAGGTAAAGTTGTTTTCTCATAAACAGTATTATATAAACAGTGCTCTTACGCTTTGAATGATCATTAAAAATGCGACGCCAAAGGTGGCAGAAGAAAGGAACATGTTCCAATCCCGGCGTTTTACGCCTCCAAAATTCACGATCGCAGAGGAAATGAGCAGTATGCACATCACAATGATGATCTGCCCGAATTCCAGTCCTAAATTGAATCCCAGCAGTGGCTTTACAATATCTGCCTGGCTTCCCAGCAAACTTTTCAGATAATTGGAAAATCCCAGTCCGTGAATTAAACCAAAAAATAAGGCGTAAAAATAGTTCAGCTGCAGCTTTTGCGGCTCATCGTCTTTCCGGATAATGTTAGAAACAGCTGTTACACAAATAGTGACCGGTATCAGGAACTCAATAAGCGCCGCAGGTATACGGATAATATGTAACACACTCAAAGCCAGCGTAATAGAATGACCGATGGTAAATGCGGTCACCAATACCAGTACTTTCCTCCAGTCACGCAGCAGGTAAATGGCACTCAACGCTATTACAAAAAGAATATGGTCATACGCATCCCAGTTTATAATATGTTGCCACCCCAGCTGAAAATACAACTCATCCATTGTTCCCTTTTCTATAATTTTGGTAATTATAAAAAGTAAAAGTTAATTTTTTTTAAAATCTTAGTCCAGTGGGTTTATTATTATGTAAATGGTGGATGACTTTGTGGCTCACAGCCCTGCACCCCTTCTATGCAAGCGTGACAGAGATTTCGCACGACGCCGGTAAAAAGGAACTGCAGGTAAGCTGCCGCATTTTTACAGATGACCTGGAAAATACCCTTAAAGCTCAGTATAAAATTCCTCTGGATATCACCCACCCTGCCAACAGGAAACAGGTGGAAGGTTATATTTCCGCCTATCTTTCCCAGCATCTCATGATCACACTCGACGGTAAAACTGTTCCCCTGCACTTCATTGGCTATAAAATAGAAGAAGATGCAGTGTGGAGCTTCCTGGAAGCGGAAAATGTGCCCGCACCAAAACAGGTACAGGTAAAGAATAACCTGTTGTATGAACGCCATGTTACGCAAACAAACATGGTGCATGTGCTGGTGGGCGGAGAGCGGAAAAGTGTGAAGCTGGATAACCCGAAAGAGGTGGCGGTGATGGGGTTTTAGGCCATAAAAACAGATTTCGAAAATTTCAATAAACTAAATTAAATTTCATTTATTGAAATTTAATTCTTACCTTCGAGAGGTAAACTCTTGTTATGGTGATCGTTTCGAGACGACTTATATGTTTTTGATATAGGTGGAAATAAATTCAGACTAATAGCAAGGATTTTCTCTCGTGTCCGAACCGTATATATAAGATTTATAGGTACTCACAAAGAATATGATAAAGTAAAACCTGATTCGCTTTAATAACAGGCCCACCTGCACATGGGGTGATGTGTGCACGCAGTAAAAACGATAATATGAAAAAGTTACCCAACCCTTCCTTTTCTACTGAAAAAGAGTATGCTGCCGCAATGCAACGTATTCACCTATTAATGAAAAAAGGTGAATCCAATTTAAGTGCTAATGAATTAAAAGAACTTCAACAACTTTCCATCGCTGCTGAGCATTATGAAGATACACGTTATCCAATCCCTAAGCCAACTACATTGGCTGGCATGATAGCATTAAAAATGTTTGAAATGAAACTCAAACAAAAAGAGATGGCAAGTATGTTGGATATAGGAGAAGCCAAATTTTCACAGATATTAAATGGCAAACGAGATCCGGATGTGGATTTTCTGAAGAAAATTTATCACAAGCTCAAAATTGATGCAGAGTTTATTATGCAGCATGTTTAACTCCTGTTATCCAAAAACTTCACCGGCTTCCGGCTGTTCTCCGGAAACTGCATCCGCATAATATCCTGCTGACTGGTATACCGTACCTGTGGAATTACGCGCAGCTTTGCCTGCAGATAAGATTTTATTTTGCGGTCCATTTCCTCTGATTCTTCCCGCGGCCACAGGTGCAGTAGTATTTCATCCGTACCAAGTTCATTGGAATACACTTCCACCACAAATTCTTTCACATCTTCCATATCATTGAGCAAATCAAACAGCGCAGGTGGATACAACGTAGTACCCTTATATTTGATCATCTGTTTTTTACGGCCTATTACGGGAGATAACCGGAGCGTATGTCTGCCGCAGGAACAGGCTTCATAATGATACTGGCAGATGTCGCCGGTTTTATAACGCAGCAGGGGCATGCCTTCCACGCCCAGGGTGGTAATAGTTACTTCGCCTTCTTCACCCGGGGCAACAGGCTGATTGTTTTCATCCAGCAACTCAACATAGAGCAGTTCGGGATGGTGATGACCGCCCTGCCCGGCTTTACATTCAGTAAAAGCAGTTTGCATTTCAGTGGATGCGTAGGTGGAATAGAGCTGGATATTCCATTGCTCCGTAATCTTCTTGCCCAGTACATTCAGCGAAAAATCCGTATTACGGATATTCTCCCCAATGCAAACAGCTTTCTTTACAGACGTCTGATTGATATCTATATGATGCTCTTGGGCATAAGCAATCAGCTTTACAATAAAAGAAGGAACACCTACAATAGTGGTAGGCTGTATCCGCTGAATGTTTTCCCACTGCATGCTTGGTACACCAGGCCCCACACGCAGCACGCCCGCTCCCAGTTTACGGATGCCATTGTAATAAGCCATACCTGCCATAAACTGGCGGTCCAGCGTAAGCATGAGCTGATAGATGTCGCTATCGGTGCCATCTGCACAACAGAAAGAAATATATTCATTATAACTTAAACGCTGCAGGTCCTTTTCCGTTAAGGCAATAATCACCGGGCGTCCTAAAGTGCCTGATGTAGTGGTGTATTCGGCTATTTTACTTTTATCTACACAAAGAAATTCCCAGTTGTGTTCCTGGAGATCTTCCTTTGTTACGGGCGGGATCTGTGAAAATGCTTCCAGCGATTGAACCTGGTCTGCAACGATGCCGTGTTTTTTAAACCATGCTTTATAGAATGGTGAAAATTCACGCAGGTAACCTAGCAGGCGCATTACTTCCTTTTCCTGGTAGGCCCTGATGGCTGCTTTCGACTGTAGTTCAATATCCGGTATATACATCTGCTATAAATTTATCCTTCTAAAATCACCATTGCAACAGCGGCACTTTTTTCATGGGATAAGGATACCCATATTTTCCTGATGCCTGATGATGCATATCTGTCAGCACCATTTCCTATTAAAAATAATTCCGGTTTCCCAACTTCATTATTACGGATCTCTATTTCATCGAAGTTAACACCGCCGTTTCCCCAGCCGGTACCCAACGCTTTGAGCAGGGCTTCTTTCGCAGCAAAACGAGCGGCATAGCTTTCTGCCGGCATCGCCTGGTTTTCACAATAGCTGATTTCAAAAGGGGTAAATACCAGGTTCCGGAATCCATCTCCCTTCGCCAGCTTGGCCGCGATACGCGGTACTTCTACGATATCTGTTCCGATGCCAATGATCATAGTGGTTAGCTTTTTAGTTTAGCATTGCACAGTGCCAGTTGTTTGCGGATGTGATCTTCCTCTCCTTTGGTAGCAATTACTTTTGTTAACGCTGTTTCGTAATAACCTTTCGCCTTTGCATATGCTTTCTGCTGATACTCATAATCGCCGGCCAGCACATAAGTATGATAGTAGGCCGGGTTGGAAGCGATCAATGCTTGTATATCCACTGCCTTTCCTTCTTTCAGCTGGTCTCTCAGCCTGCGGTAGGTTTCAAAGGCAAGATAATCTTTTGACAGCAGGAAACTATCAGCCGCAATGCTCTGCGCGCTGTCATATACTTCATGGTCGGTAGTAAGACCATGCATGCTGAAAATTTTATTCAGATCGTAAGCCACAAACTGTCCCAGCTGGTAAGGAGCTGTAGATACCCATACCATCCCCTTCTTAGGTTCAAATACGATTGAGTGATGTGCAATCAGCTGGTTAATAGCTTTCTCATTCCCCATCCCGATATCGGCATTGTGTAAACCACCGCGGTCGCGCAGGATATCCACCGTTTTCTGAACAGTATTGGGTCCTTTCTCTTTCATCAGCTCTGTCAACCTTTCGTAGCGGTATTCAGAGGCGCTTTCCTTTATCTGCAATTTGTTAGAGGCCAGGCTGCCCAGTGAATCGCCCTGGAAGTGATTGGTACAGGTAATAAAATTTTTACCGGAGCTGTACATATCCATGCCCTCAGGCGTTTTTTCAATGAGCACCGCTTTATTATCTTCCGCAGAACCTACGAGGAAGGATTCTGAAACAAACATCTTACGCTTCCGCGCAATCTCCCATGCTTCCTGGATGTTCTTCGCATATTGCAGTATTTCCCGCGCTACCAGCGATACCGGCGTAGCAGCAGCTGTAGGTACGCTGGTTTTGGCTGCATTGATCGTTACGGTAAGTCCCTTGTCGTTCATGCCGGAAACCACGCCGGTAAAGCCGCCCCAGGTGACAAACATAAAGTTGTGTCCCTTTTCAGGACGGTAGAATACCACCATCTTCTCTTCTGCAAAGGCATCACCCATGTAAAAATCGAAATTGCGGCCGATGATCAGGTTACTGTCGGCCGATTGATCATTCCAGGTGCCGAACGACGTACAACCCACCAGCATCATGCCTTGCAGGGCATGTCCAATGTCGTGCGCTGCATGATAGTTCATCAGCCGGGCATAGTTGGTCCCGATATAATCGTAGTTGGGTGAAGCTGAAAAAGACTCTCCGTAAATTTCTTCCTTAAACTCTTCCGGCACATGATCTGCCAGGTCGCGGTTAAACCAGCCGATAAAATATTTCAGGAAATGCAGGTAAAAAGTGGACGGCACCATTTTACTGAACTGTGCCACAAATACGTCTTCCTGGCGCCGGATCAACTCCCCGGAGAGCTTACCGTTGATCACGCCTCTTTCAAAAGGAGCGCCTTCCACATACATCTCGTATAAACCACTGTTGCTTTTACGGAACCAGTTGTTACCCAGTGTGTAGGCGGTGCTGTCCAGTTGGGTACGTTGCAGCTGCAATGCACGCTGGTCGGCTATTACCGGCGGCGGCATTTTACTTACCGATACCAGGTAAATGGCCAGCCCGATAAAAAGCAATACAAAAAAGCCGATGATGTATAGTAGTATGCGCCCAAATCGTCTCCAGCCGCTGCGTTTCTTATTTTTCACTTCAAGTATATATTGACTGATTAATTTCATTTACCAAAAAATCCATTCCCAGCAACTCTGCCGAGGTGATCACACTACTGATAGTTACCCCTAAAATTCCATGCAAGTTCAGGTTTTGACCGGTAAGATACAAATTGGATAGTTTGGTGCGGGCCGAAACCATTGTCCGTAGCGGATCTGCACTATCTTTTGTTATGCCGTACATACTGCCGTCGCTGGTACCGATGTAATCACGATAAGATAACGGCGTAGCCACATAGGAAGTATAAATACAATTACGGAAGCCGGGAAACTGCTTTTCCACGCAATCGATCAGCAGGTTGGCTTTTCTTTCTTTAAAAGCTTCATAGTCCGCGCCCCTGCTGCCGGTTTGCAACACTGTATTAAAAGTATGCTGCCATTGCTTTACTTCGTCGTACCGCATGTAGGTCATGATGGATAAACTATCGGCCCAGGTTTCATGCCGCGAGCTGGCCGACACATACATCGCATAGGTTTGCGGCCAATCTTCTTCTTTATAGTCAATTCCTGCCCAGGCGTTGCCCGTGGCATGGTAGTAATGATTGTAGTTAAGGTATTTAAAGGTACCTGGTTTCAATGCCACGTTCAATACAAAAGCCCCTATAGAGTTCTCTAACCCCTGCATACGGCTGCGGTAAGCGCCGCGCAATACATCGCTGTGGGTAATCGCCATGGTTTGCGCCGGATGCAGGTTGGAAATATAATGCGTGGCCTGTACCGTTCTCCCATCCTGCAATACAATATGATTTACCTTATCACCTTCGCCGTGGATAGCGGTAACCGCCATATTGCGGATTACCTCTCCGCCGTTCTCCCGGATCTGTTGGCACAATAGCTTTCCTATTTGGGAGCCGCCATCCACACACTTCCAGGAGCTTTTCATATAACTGTTTAACACCAACGCGTGTACGTAAAATGGTGTCTTCTCCGCTACACCAGCATACAAAAGATTGTTACCAGCCAATACCTGCTGCAGCTTTTCATTGCTGGTAATACTGCGCAAATACTCAGCGGTATTCAGCTGTAACACCGACCGCTTCTCTTCATAATCGCCGGTACGGAGATTATACAGCGGGAACTTACTGCAGACTTCCGTGATTTTATTGCAATAAGCACGCAATGCGTTTTCTTCCCCAGGGAAATCTTCCAGCAACGTGCGGATAAAATTTTCTTCTCCCTGCGCTATCCGGTATACTTTATCATCACCGGCAAAACTGATATGGTCAAAACCATCCATATCCATACGTTTCAGCCGGAGCTTATCATAAATGCCGAGGTATTTAAATACTTTGTAGAGATTTTCACCGGGCGCCAGTCCGCCAATATAGTGCACCCCCGAGTCAAAAATAACCTTATCGCGTGACCATGTTTGCAGGCATCCACCCGTTTGCCTATTTTTTTCGTATATGCATACACGATACCCATGCCGGCTGAGGATAGCTCCACATACCAGTCCGCCAAGGCCGCTGCCTATAATGATCACATCATAGTGGTGCATAATCCTCCCGGGGAAGTTTTTTTATCACAAATATTACGTTAGAGGTATACCGCGTATTGTCTATTTCCTCCGCCACCGCGCCGTATTTGTGAACAAGACTACGGACATGTGCAGCTGAGAAAAACGACAATGGCTGGTCTTTCGTTTTATTAAACCCAATTACTTTTGTAGACATAAACTCCGTGAACTTCGTCCGCTCGTGCCTTTTGGCCATATCGCTGTCGCCATCACGGATTACAATCACGCCATCCGGCGTAAGGCGCGCTATACACTGCTGCAGCAGCATTTCCTGCTCACCGGCAGGCAGGTAGTGCAATACATCACTCAGTATAAAGGCGTCGTATGCTGCAAAAGGAGTAGCCGAAATATCTCCATGAATAAATTGCAGCTGTTCCGGCTTATTATAACAGTAAGCGGCAGTGGCAATCTTATCTTCGTCATAGTCAATACCTGTGATGGTTCTGCCCGGTGCGGTCCAGGTAAGCATGTAATCCATGAATCCATATCCGCAGCCAATATCCAGTATACGTCCTTCTTTGGGCAGCAACTCATGGAACAGCTGGTAATTGTTTTCCATCGCCGTTTTCACGCGCATATACCATTCCAGCACCGGCCCTTTGTAGATGTAATTATACTTCAGCTGCTCCCGGAAATACTTTGGCACTTCCGTTTCTGCGCGCAATAGCTCGTATTGTTGTTTAAAATACCGGCTGATAGATTTCGTACGTGCGCTGTAGTTATCTCCCCACGACTTATCCTCCTGCCTGATACGCGGCAGGTATTTTACCGATACCGTTCCATCTTTCAACAGGAAATCTCCTTTACTCATCGTATAGGCGGTACCGTGAATCACCATTGGTAAAATATCCAATCCCAGTTGCTCTGCAATATAAAAGGCGCCTTTATGAAAACGCTTAATAGCCGGATCGGGAGAACGGGTGCCTTCCGGGTACACCACAATGGAATAGCCCGCCTTCACTCTGTCTCTCAGCCTGTCAATAGCTCCTTCTGCGCCATCCGCTACGGGGTAGTAATCCGCCAGGCGAACCACTGACCCAAATACCGGCGACCGCCATACCCATTGATTGGTAAGCAATATCACCTTCGGGTGCAGCATAGTGGATACCAATATATCGAGGAAAGACTGATGATTACTGATAATCACCGCCGGTTTCTCCAGTTGTTCATTGGAAGGATTGATGATGCGCTTCTTCACATTGCGCATAATATACAATACGCTGTGCGTATAAGCAGAAAGTATACGGTGATACAACACCTTGCCCTTTTCTTTATTGAACGGATTCCAGCGGATCAGTACCGTACCAATGGCGGTAAGGATAAAACTGCCCATGGCAAAATAAGTAAAGGAAAACACAGACAGCGTCCATCCTTTGAAAGTCCATGGTGCAAAGCCCTTCCGTACACGGCCGGTGATCAGCCAGTTAAACAGGAAAGGGATCATTACCTGCGAAATCAGTACTACAGTGCTAATACCGATAATAGAAATCAGCGCAATAGATTTAAGCGAAGGATGTTGTGCAAAGATCAGCACACCCAGCCCAAGAATAGTGGTGATGGCCGACAGGAAGATGGATGATTTAAAAGAAGAAAGGGTTTTCTTTCCGGTCCTGTACTCCTGCAACAGCCCATCCATCATAAAGATGCTGTAATCGTCTCCCAAACCAAAAATAAAAGTAGAAAGGATAATATTTACAATATTGAACTTAATCCCGAAAAGCCCCATGATACCTAATATCCATACCCAGCTGATGGCCATCGGGATAAAGGTGATGAGCGCCAGTTCAATGCGGCCATACGATAACAACAACGCAAAAAATACCAGCAGGGAAGTCATCCACGCAATGCTGTTAAATTCATCTTTCACTACTTCCACCAGGCGGTTAGCGGCGTATTGTTTGTCCAGCACTGTCGTATTCGGGATATTTTCCAACGCATCGTATACTGCCTGTTTGTGCGCCGGATCTACTTTCAGCAATGTTACTACGGAGGTAGTGCCGTTCTTCTCTATGATAAAGTCTCCCATGTTGCCGCTGCGCAGTACCTTCAAAGCATCCGGATCAAGTGGTTTGAAATCATTGTTTATCAGCTGATCGAACGGATCAAAAGCTGCCTTGCTAAAGCCCAGCACACTTCCCTCACTACGGAGATATTCCAGCAATTGTTGTTTCCTGTCTGCCGTCCAGTATTTGTTCCAGCGGTCAATGCGCGCCTGTTGTTCTTTATTGGATAACAGTAACGCCTGTACGCCGGCGTACTTTTTTACGACACCCTTCTGCTGCAACCGTTCAATGACCGGCAACAGCTTTTCGCCGCTTTCAAGCGCCCCTTCCAGGTCCCGGCCATCCGATACTACATATACCGACTGCGCTACATAGGAATTCACACTGTTGAGCTGTGCTTCTGCTGCTTTTAATTGCGGCGTCATGTAATTCATACGCATCATATCGCTTTCAAAGGATACGTTGCGCGCGGTATAGAAAAATACGATGGTCAGCAGGAAAATAGCGCCTACCAGGTATTTATTTTTCTCCGGCCGGTATGCCGATAATTTGTCGAGCCAGTTATCATGATGCGCGGCTACCTGCACCGGTTGTTGCCCCATCACAATCCAGTGGGGCAGGAAAATCAGCGAAAACAATGCAGCGCCCACCAGGCTGAGTGCGGCAAACAGCCCCACATCTTTCAGCATGGGGGAATGCACGAACTGCAAACACAGGAACCCGCCGATAGTAGTGAAGCTACCGAGCGTCATAGGGGTAGCCAGGTCGCTGATTACTTCACGGATATCCTGCGAATGGCGGTAGTGATTAAATACATGCAGCGAATAATTCACCGCAATACCGAGTACTACAGCGCCCGCACCCATGGCCATTACAGAGATATGCCCTTTAATAACGTATATCCATGCCAGTGAAAACAGTCCGCCGAAAATAACCGGCAGCATGACCAGCACCGGCGCTCTTTTCTTTTTAAAAAACAGGGCGATCAGTACTATCAATAGTACTACGGTAATGCCTTGTGTTAAAAAAGTATCCTGTCTTAGCTGCGTGGCATTGCCCACAGATACAGCGGTTCCCCCGAAGTAAGAAGCGGCGATACCGGGGTATTGCCGATCAAGACTATCTTTTATTTTATCCAGTCCTTTCAGGAACTGTGCATTGATTTTTGTGGCGCCCGGCGGATTTGCCGGGGTGATAAGGATCATCAGGTGTTTATGATCTCTGGTGATGATGTAGTTGTCGTACAGTTCAAACTGGTCATCATACTGCAGGTGTTGCAGTTTCTTTACGCCTATCCAGGAGATGCCTACGGGATCGGCCTGGATCATCTTTTTTAACACCAGTCCTGTTGGTGATATCAGCGTATTATAATCATATTGTAACGATTGCTGCAGTTGCCCGGGTAACAACAAACTATCAATCTTCGCGTAATCATTTTTTTCCAGGAAGATGGGCAGGTGTTGTTGTATCACCTGCATCAATCCCATTATCATGGCGTCGTCTGTTTGCGACTGGATCTGCCTGATATAGGGCGATAGCTGCGCGCCCGCCCTGGCAGACAGTTCTGCGGCATAAGCCGTTAGGCTGTCGGGCCGGGCTTCCTGTATAGTATCTTTTTGGGAGATGGTAACAATCAGCTTGTCTGCAAATCTGGAATCCTGGAACACCTGTTGCAGTTTATCCAGTTTCTTATCCTGCGGTAAAATTTTGGTAATATCTTCTTCCAGCTTTATTTGTGCAGCAAAATATCCAACCAGCAAAAAACTGGCGATGGTGCAACACCACAGCCACGCTTTACGCCGCTCAAAAAAATTATAGATCGCTACAAAAAGATTACCCATTTCTTCGTTCTTTTCTAAAAATTGTCAGTATTGCCCAACTCACTATCCAGGCCAGCAATCCACCCAATACTGCCAGTGTAATACTGCCAAATACATATTGTAACAGGTTATCCCTGATGGTGTCGAAGTTAATACCATTGGAAAATACCAGGTCTTTGGCAGTTTGCCCCATCCATATCCGGCCGGCCAGGAAGCTGGCAAAGATCACAAACGGCGTTAGCGGCGGCGTGCTAATATGCGCAAAAAGCAGTACCAACGCCTTATTCAACCTGAATTTTATAGACAACAGGATAGATACCAGCAGCTGGAATCCCCAGATAGGTATGATCCCCATAAAAATACCAAAGCCAATGGAAGCCGCTTTCCTGATATTGGATTCGTCAGACTTCAGCACTTCTTCTTTCCACATCTTTTTCCAGTTTTCTTTTTTTAAAAGAAAACGGATCAGGTCGCGGGGCTTGATATATAAAAAGGTAACGAACACCAGTATGGTATTCAATACAGTAATACGCGAAACGTCCCTTACCGGTCTGAAATGTGATACCCGCTCTTCCGGTGGCGGGTAATATACACGCACAGGTGTCCAGTCCACCTTGATACCTTTCCACGCACTACGCACCAACACCTCTATCTCAAATTCGTATTTGGTGCAGAAGTAATGCATTCTCCCCATGCGCTGCAGGGGATACAGGCGGTAGCCGGATTGTGTATCAGGGCCTTTTAATCCGGTAGTTACGTGAAACCAGAAGTTAGATACTTTATTGGCAGAAGTACTTTTGCCCGGCATATTCTCCTGGTGCAGGTTCCGGGCGCCTATGATCAGCGCCCCGGGATGTTCTTCAATCTGCTGCAACATGGTGGGCAGGTCGGTCGCAAAATGCTGCCCGTCGGCATCCATGGTGATTACATAGTCGTAGCCCTGCTCCAGCGCATAGGAAAATCCGCGGCGAAGCGCCACTCCTTTACCACGGTTGGGGCTATACGAAACTATTTGCAGGGAAGGGAACTTTTCCAGCACCGCAGCTGTTTCATCTGTAGCGCCGTCGTTTACCACAATCACATGACTGGTATAGGTAAGCGCATCAGACAATACAGCGCCCAGGGTACCAGCGTTGTTATACGTAGGAATGAGCACCGCGGCGCGGTGACGTTCAAAATGTTCGTTATGTGTAGGCTGACTGGTCACTTAATTGAATATACCCTGGAACTTCATAAATATTTTATCGTCGCGCTTCAGCGTAGCATTCACTTTCCACCCTCCTTCATCTTCTTTGTAGGTAAGTGAAACATCCACCAGTGGCTGTTTCACCGGGTCTATCATATGCAGGAATTTCATCTGGCTGGCCTTTTTCAGCATCACCTTTTTATCCAGCGCGCTTTCCAGCATTTCCGTAATGGTCTGCATCATGCATACACCAGGCACTACAGGCTGTTCCGGGAAATGACCCTGGAATATAGGATGTGCCGCATTCAATTCGATGGTGGCAGTCACCTGCCCTGGTTCCCGGGATTGCGCTGTAATGGTATAAAAATTTCCTGCTAACATTGAACTTATGTGATTATATAATTAAGGTGACGTTTTACTTTTCTACTTTCTGCAATGAAATATTGAATTTGAAATGCTCATGACGAATATTGATCGTATCCGGCACGCCATTGTTATAATGCTGCATCCATACGGTGACAACCGGTTTGCGGCGCGACGACTTTTCTATCCGTACCAGTTCACTACAAGCCGTGTCCGTGATATAATAGTTATTACCTTTTTCGGTAGGTACCACTGTATAACGGTAACGGTTATCCGAAGCCGTATGTGCCGCCAGCAGATCGGGCCGCAGCAGTACTAATGCAAAGTCCTGCTGCAAGGTTCTCACCACCGCCTTCTTGTCCATTTTGGCCATCAGGTAGTGTTTGGTAAAATTTCCCTGCTTGTCAAATTCAAAATCAAAGAACTTAAATCCCATCTCATTGGCAAATACCACGCGGATACTGCTATCCGGCATCTGCTTAAAAAACAGGAGTCCGCTCAGGTGATGCTTCAGGATATCCACCTGTGTGCTGTACAGCGTGGAGGTGAACTGCGGGCTGAACTGCCTGATACAAGTCACATCGCCGTTTACAGGCTGTAACCCTTTGTACACCGACCGGCAACCTGCCATCAGCAACACGATGCCCAACAAGCTACTTAGCAGAAAATACCGCATCCGGGATATTTGTGTTCAATTGTTTATGTAAAAAACTAATGGTGGTATCATCACCTGATGATTCTGCCATTGTAATCTTTGATACAGAATAGTCCTGTTTATCTACCAGCAACACAATCGTTTGGAAATATGTTTTCATCACCTTGTTTACCGGCGTAAGCTCCAGGCGGTAATACTGCGCATTTTCAGCGGCTTTGGTAGAAAAATCGGCGTTATCCAGTACAGTTCCTCTTACACAATCCACCGTAATTTTATTGATCTGCTCAAACAGCTTATTATTCTTTCCCGATACTTTATTCTCTTTCTGTGCATCTTTGATACGGATATCTTTCCCGTTAATCACCAGCAGATAATAAGAAGGCTGGAGGTATTCCATTCTTACTTTATTATCTTTCTTAAACCAGAATTTCCCTTTAGACACAATTTTATCAGACAACATGCTCAGGTTCTTTTCCTGTACAAAATCGCACTGAATACTTTGTGTGCTCTGAGCCGCTTTTGCAAACTGCTGTTTCAGCGGCGCCATATCCGCTACCGGTTTAAACCCGGACTGCGCCTGCATTTGCAGGCTTACCACACATCCAATTAATAATAACAGCCATTTACACATATGCTCGAACATTTAACATTTTATCAATTCTCTCCAGGCGGTATCCCTTTTCACGGATGCCCCGGATCAGCTGAGGCAGTATATCGGCGGTTATTTTACAGGTATCATGCAACAAAATAACTGCTCCCGGTTTCAGCTGCTGCATGATCCGGTGCAACAAAGCCGTTTCATCTTTTGCTACTGTATCCAGTGAGCGTATGTTCCAGCCTACCGGCAGATAATTCCCTGCCTTTACTGCCCTTGCCAGGTTAGGATTGGTTACGCCGTAAGGCGGCCGGAACAACCGTGGATGCAAGCCTGTAGCATTTACCGTAAGCGCATCCATTTCCTGCATATCCTTCAGCATGTTACCAGACAACTTCATATCAAACCAGAAGTGATGTGAATAAGTATGATTGCCTATTACATGTCCCTCTTCGTATATCCGTTTCAGTAAGTACTCATTCCCCCTGATATTTTTCCCGATACAAAAAAAAGCGGCAGGTACCTGTTCCCGATGCAGGATATCCAGTATCTGCGGCGTATATGCCTCCTGTGGCCCATCATCAAAAGACAGTGCCACTACCTTTTCCGTAGTACTGGCCTCACAGAACGCCTTTAAAAAAAAACCCGATTCAATATTCATCGCCCCGTAAACAGTTACCGGGAGAAAAATAAGCACCGGCAAACTATACCACCAGAAAGAAATACCATACGCCATTACTTTATCCAGGAATAAAAGTACCAGGAGCGTGATAACAGCAATGATATTTACAATCCTGTTGTTTAGCATGCAGTGAGTAATACCAGTGAATGATGTGTTCCCTGGTGATGATTATAGATTAATACTTTTTTTATCTTCTCCGGCGTCCTGCCAAAAAACACTGCTGCTTCCGGCACTTCCTGCTGCGCTATAATGGCATTCGCCATCCAAACGCCAAATGCCGCTGCTGTAGGGTATTCCCCGCAGAGGTGTTTAAAGCTGGCTTCCGCATGATCAGGAAATAAGGCATCGGCTACTTCTTCATAAATTTCATCCTGGTCAATATCTCCATTCCTGCCGGTAACGATCAGATCGATATCTGCAGGCGTGCAATTATTATCTTCCAGGAATTTCATGATGTGCCCGATCACTTCTCCTTCCCAGAGCGGCTTGTATAAGGTGCTTACACCGGATAATTCGGCTACAGCGCCGGGTTGTTTGGCAATACCCAATGTAAAAAAGGCGGCGCCTTCTCCGGCAATAGTGCCCCTGGAAGGACTATTCAGCAGTTCCATCGTTTTTACCGGCGTCTTTTTATAGAGTCCGAAACGCGACAGCAACTGGTGACTGTGATTCGTAATTTCATCCACGCCACCGGCGAGAATATGTTGTGCCGAACCTTCTTTCAATATCATGATAGCGTCCAGCAGGGCGTTTTCAAAAGAAAAGCCGCGATGAACGAAGGTGTTGTTATATCCGTTGCAACCCAGTAGCAGCGCAATCTGGCCGGCTACGGTGTTGTGGGTGCTTTGTATAAATGCAGTAGGCGTCAGCATTTCCTCCAGCTGGTTCACCATTTTAGTGAGGAATACGCCGGTGTCGTCCAGGCAGCCATAAGCAGTACCGGTAATGATAGCATCCGGGGCGGTAACACCGGCTGCTTCCAGGCTTAAATTCGCTGCCCCTACTCCCATTTTCACCACGCGGCTCATCCTGCGGATCTGTTTCACATCAATCCACTGTTTGTAGTCCGGGTCCACTGCGGCCAGGCGTACCTGCTCATATTCCCTTGGAGCGGCCAGCAAAGGGCCTCCCTGTGCAGTTTCCTGCGGAGAAATACAACCGGTGCCATTTATATAGATCTGCATAATTTATAGCTGTTAACTGGCCCTTGAAAATACGAGGCTGGAACAATTGCCGCCAAAACCGAATGAGTTGGACATTACATGTTGCAGATCATGACCTGCAGAAAAGGCGGTAACGGGTGCAAACGGTAACTCCTTCATCTGGTGTTCGAAACGTGCATTCGGGTAAATAATTCCTTCCTTTACTGCGAGCGCCGAAAATACAGCTTCTATGCCGCCGCTGGCGCCCAGCGTATGACCTGTAAAGGATTTGGTAGAACTCATTGCCGGGAAATACGGTGCAAAGAGCCGGTTTATAGCGATTCCTTCCGATACATCGTTGTTCTGTGTACCAGTACCGTGTAAATTAATATAACCAATTTGTTGTGGCTGCAATCCGCTCATATCCAGCGCACCTTTCATGGCCAGGTAGTTACCGGTGCCATCCGGCGAAGAAGCCGTTTGGTGAAAGGCATCGTTGGCGTTGGCGAAGCCGCTGAAGCGGCACCAGGGCTGCAAACGGGCAGCCAGGCTGTCGGACACCAGTACCACATAACCCGCGCCTTCGCCGAGGTTAAGCCCCGTACGGGTATCATCGAAAGGCCGGCAGGGCTGCTGATCCAGGATCATGAGGGTATTGAACCCGTTGAGGGTAAAGCGGGTCAGCGCATCTGTACCACCGGCAATTACTACATCCACAATGTTGTTGCGGATCAGCCGGGAGCCATACATCAGTGCGTTGGCGCCGGAAGAACAGGCGGTGCTGATGGTAGAAATATGATGACGCACCCCAAGGCTGTCGGCCACCAGTTCTGTGATGCTCCCGCACTCGTGGTGAAGCAGGTTCTGCAACCGGCCACCACGGGGATCAGACAGGTACTCCGCGAAAAAATCCTCGGTTTTATCCATCCCACCCACGGTATTACCTGAAACAAACCCTACCCGGTATTGGGAAATATCTCCCAAACCGCTGGATTGCCATGCCTCACGGGCGGCAATCATGCTCAGCAGGGCCGTACGGCTGATATTTTCCGGCATCCGTGCTATATCGGCAAGGGTGGCGTTATCGGCCTTTACTTCCGCTACCGGAAAAGTACTGCGGTGAACAGAAGACAGGTGCTGCATGGCTTCCATACCGGGCTTCATGTCCCGGAATGATTGTATACAGGCAGGTACGTCCAGCCCGATACCGCAGATCACACCACCACCTGCTATCCACACCTTTTCACTCATGCCTTTACGGTTTGATTTTCGGTAATATACACCGCCATCGTGCGCACCGAGTGGAAGATCTTCGGTCCTTCTTCAGGATTGGCAATGCGGATATTGTAGTGCTGTTGCAGCAATACAATCAATTCCAGCGCATCGATAGAATCGAGCCCAAGCCCCTCCTTTGTAAACAACGGCTGATCGTTGCCAATGCTGTCCGGTGCTACTTCCTGCAAGTTCAATTGTTCTATGATCTGCGCTTTCAGATCCGCCATCAACTTTTCCACTGTAGTTTGATTAAAGTTATTAACTGTTTTTTTGTTGATACAACGCTGACAAAGCCGCCTCCGTTAACGGGATGGCATTGTTTCGCTGTTTATTTTCCACGAGGAATAATATTGCCTCGTATGCTTGTTCCATTACTTCCACCCACCCGCAAATACAGGCCTGCAAAGGTGTTTCTGCCAGCAGCTGTGCCGGATAGGTACTCATTAAAGCCGTATCAAAAATATCTGATACAAAAAAAGTATTCTCTCCTTTAAAACCATGCCGGATAGAAATCTCTCCCATCACGATATTGGGCAGGGTATACACAAACAGCGCCGGACTGGCAAAGTCCTTTACAGTAGCGTAATACCGCAAATCCGTATCCAGACTGCTGCTCCGGTTGGACAATACCATGCCCGTTTGCTCCGGTGACAACGAATGGATGCCGGTATCTTTCAGCAATACTTCCGCTGCCAGCCAGCCCAGCTTGCTGAGGGCATCCATTTTATGGAATTTAGGATATTGACCGGAAAAACGGTCATATCCCGCCCGCAGAAATTCAGGTAATTCCAGCGCGGAATCCGCTTCCCACAACAAAGAGCCATTTAAATAAACCCTGTTTTGCCGTATGACGCAACTCCCCGTAATATATGTCGATCCGCTATTCAATCTCAGGGCTGCTTTTTAATTTTTCTGTTAATTCAATAGTTCTTGCCAGACGTTTTAAGGCAGTATCATGATTTTTCACAAAGGGATTGTTCATATCCCACACATAACCAGCCAGTACAGAACAAATTTGTCCTTTTATCAGCGGATCAGCATCTTTTTTAAAGAAAATAGTATCCAGGGTACCTTCGTACCAGGCCATTACATAAGAGCGGAACGTATTCACGCCCTGCATAGTAGGCTCCATATACTCTTTCTCCCAGTCAACCGCCTCACCTTTCAGTTTCCGGATCACCAGTTTTGCCGCCGTTTGTGAAGAAACACAGGCCAAAGTTACACCAGATGAGAAAATCGGGTCCAGAAATTCTGTCACGTTGCCTGTCAGCACAAATCCATCCCCGTAAAATTTATCCGTGGTGGCAGACCACGACTGTAAAACACGTGGTTCAAATACCAGCTCTACATCGCGGAAACGTTCCCTGGTATAGGGTTCCGCCTCCAGCAGGGCGCGGTATTTGTCCTCATCAGTGCCGGGGTACTGTTCAAAAAACTCAGGATCTCCTACAAAACCCAGGGAGGTAACCCCGGTAGAGAAAGGAATGATCCAGATCCATACGCCTTTTTTATGCACCACCGCGGTAATGCGGTTTGGCTGGTCGGCCATGGAACGGCGCACATCCACCGTATGGGCAAACAATGCCTTACGGGGTTGCAGGTTGGAGTTTTTCTCCAGGTTGAATAATTTGGGAATTACCCGGCCGTAGCCACTGCCGTCTACAATAAAACGGGCGGCTATCTGCGATTGCTGGCCATCTTTATCTTCCACGGTTGTAATGGAATCGGATCCATTAAAACGTATATCCGTTACGGTTGTTTCATAAGCTACCGGCACTCCCATACTTTCTACGGTGTCGGCAAGCGTTTTGTCAAAATCGGCACGCGTTACCTGCCAGGTCCAGGTCCAGCCCGGCGTAAATTGCTCTTCGAAAGTAAAATCGCAGAGCGCATCTCCTTTTACAAACTTTGCCCCATACTTCTGCTGAAAACCTTTTGCTTTGATGGCATCAATAAATCCTGCTTCTTCCAGGGCTTCCATGCTGCGTGGCAACAGGCTTTCGCCGATTACAAAACGGGGGAATTTCTGCTTCTCCACCACTTTTACCTTGTACCCTGCCTGATGAATAATAGACGCCGCTACTGTTCCCGCCGGACCTGCCCCTATTACCAGTACATCAACTTGCTCAGTTTTCATAAGTGACGATTTTGGGAGTTATAAATTTTATGCGATTGGATTGGTTATTTTTTTTGACATTTCAACAAAGTATAATTCATGCCCATCTGGTCATTTTCCTCGATAATCGTTAACCCCGCATCATCAATACACTGGAAGAAATCATCTGTGTGATACATCTGGCTGTTACCATTAGCCATAGCGGTAAAGTACAGGGAAGTCTGCTGCAGGCAAAAAGCGGCGGATTTAAATTGCTGGCGGTTCCAGAAAGGTTCCAGGATATATACTGTTCCTCCGTCGTTGAGCGCTTCGCGGCAACGTTTCAGGATGGAAACAATTTCTGCTTCAGAAAAACAATCGAGGAACTGGCTCATCCAGATGGCATCAAAGCCCTTCGGAAAGGGTACTTCCTCGTGGAGGATGTTGGCAATATGAAAATGCACGCGGTTTTCCACGCCGGCATCTTTCATTTTCTGCTGTGCCAGTCCTGCCTGACCCGGCAAATCAAAGATGGTTACTTCCACTTCCGGATCTTTGGCCGTGCAGGCCAGGGCCCACTTACCGGTGTTACCACCGATATCGAGCAAACGTTTCGGTTTCTTTTCAAAAACAATATCCAGCGCCTGCGGAGTGGCAAGGTCTGAATAGTAATGGTCGAAGTCGAACCAGCTTTTACCTACTTCAGGTGGCAGCAGCGACAGGCCGGGATAAATAGTATCCCAGGGACCGAGTTCGCGCAGGCCGGCGGGCTTTCCTTCTCTCAGGCTTTCCTGCAGGTGATTCATGCCTTTGTAGCAGATATCCTGTGAAAAGTCCATATTGATGCGGGTAAGCTGATCATGTAAAATAAAGTAACCGGTTTTGGTGAGGGTATACCGTTTATCGTTCACGATCACCAGCTCCATACCTAAACCTGCTTCCAGCAACACTCTTACGGCATAACGCGACATTTTGGTTTGCTCCATTATTTCCTCAATGGTAATACCGGCAGAGCGGCTGTTGCTCACTGCCGTTAAAATGCCCATATCACGTAATGCCCGGGTAGCCTGAAAAGCAACGGGGGCAAATGCCAGACGCAATGCCGCTTCTTTTGCTTCGAGTGCTGTTTTTGTTTCTTTATTAAACACGACAATAACTTTGTTTAGCTGTTAAGATTAAAAACCATCGCTGCATTGCATCCACCGAAACCTGATACTGTTTTCAGGAAGTGGCGGGATGTTTTTTGCAGCAGGGTATTATGAACATTCACCGGCATACTTACACCGGGTATTTCAAATCCTTTTGTTGGCAATACCACACCGGCTTTCATGGCCTGCATGCTGATGATTGCTTCAATGAGCCCGGCGGCGCCCAGCGTATGACCGTAGTAGCCCTTCAGGCTGTTCACTGGTACTGCTGCCAGGCCTGCGTGGTGCAGCGCCTTCGCCTCCATTTCATCGTTGTACAGCGTGGCAGTGCCATGCGCCGATACAAAACCGATGTCGGCAGCGGTTAGTCCGCTGCCATTTACCGCGAGCTGCATTACTGCCGCCAGTTCTTCGCCGGTACGGGAAGGACCGGAAATATGATTGGCGTCGTTGCTGATAGCGCCTGCACCCAATGAAAAGAGCGCATTCCCTTTCTCCCTGCTGAGGATTACGGTGGCCGCGCCTTCTCCGAGTGTAACACCTGTTCTGTTGGCATCGAATGGTTTACAGGGAACGGCGCTTACCGCCTGGAACGACTGAAACCCCGATAACACAAAGCGGGTGAGCACATCTGCGCCGGCCACCACAATATGGTCATAACGCCCCGATTCAATGAGCCGTTTGCCGGTTAAAATGGCTACCAGTCCGGAAATACAGGCACTGCTAATCACCAGCGGTTCATTAGCGGCGTTAAAATGGGCCGCTATTTTCTTTGCGGTGGTGTACAGCTGCATGTTGGCCAGCGGCGGTACGGCGCCTTCGGGTTGCTGCTCCAGTAATTCAATATTTCCTTTTGTAGTGGAAACAATGAAGCCGGTACGTGTATCCGTAAGCGTAACAGCAGTTTGCTGCAGGGCCGATTGTATGGAGGCAACCAGCAGCCGCTCAAACCGCGTATATCCTTTTACGTTAGTGTTTGCCGTAAAGGCATCCAGTTGCGCAGGCGTTGTGATGGCGCTATAAAACGGAGCAGCGGCATAGGCAGCATTGTTGTGCTGCGCTATGCCACTGTTGCCAGATAACACCTGGTCAAAATTTTCCCGGGTAGTACTGCCAAGAGGCCCCACAATATTATCTGCTACTACATACACCTGTTGCATAGTACCCTTTGGTTATACCAGTCCGTGCTTCTTTTTCCATTCACTGAAAAAAGGAGGAGCAATCAATTGCAGGGAAGAAGTTTCCTTGTCCAGGAATACCTGTACGGAAGAACCCTTTGCTACTATTTCCCCTGTGGCGGGATTGGTAAGGATGTATTCAAATTTTATTTTTGCTGCCAGGTCGTCCACATACCTTGTTTCTACTATTACCCTGTCGCCGTAGCGCAAAGAGCGTTTGTAATCACATTGTACATTTACTACCGGCACGGTGAATCCTTCTTCAAAAATATCCAGGTATCTGAGCCCGTATTTTTCTCCGAAAGCTTCCCTGCCATCTTCAAAATACCGCACATAATGCCCGTGCCATACTATTCCCAGCGGATCTGCTTCATTAAATCGTATCAGTATGTTGGTGCATTCAGTGAGTATCATAATTTATCCTTTCTTCTTTGGTTTCTTTGTTGCGGGTGTTGTACCGGCAGCTTTAGTTTCCTTCTTTGCTGCTGGCGCCTGCACTACCGGCTTTGGTTCTTCCGGATCTCTGGCGTCAGCATATTTGGTTTTCAGTTTGCTGTAATCATCATTGATCTCTTCCAACGCGCTTTTAATGGTAGCCAGCCAGTAGTTGCGCCATGCGAAGCTCCATTTCTGGCCTTTACCCACATAACGTTCTGTGAGCAGTACATTTTTCCGGTCCATATCTACTATGGCCAGCCACATAGACGCACTTTTGCTGGTTTTGCTCATACCTTCCATTACCAGCATTACGCCAATTCCGTGTTTTCCGGAAAAATCATACGATTTCACTACTTTGGTGATGTCTTCCGGTTTAAGACGTTCAAAGTCGGAAGATTCGTCGGATTTCAGCGCATCTTTATTGATGGCTTCATTGCGTTTGTTCACCAAACCAATACTGGTATTGTATTTATCGCGGTGAAATGCGCCTGGTACATCGTACTTCTTTTGTTCGTTCACAATTACCTGGTTCAGGGCAGTAAACTCGTGGTCTACGATCGCATCTGTTTTGGCAGCGGCGTCACCTATCAGTTTAGCCTGTGTAAAATCCACGCCCAGCCAGGTAAAGCTCGAATCTTTGTTGTCCAGGAAGTTCTTCAGTGTCTGAGCATTTGCTGTCATAGCCATCATGCTCAACATCAGCAACGGAAGTGCAATTAATTTTCTGCAGTTCATGTGTGATTAAATTTGGGGATTGATGAATATTTTCATTTCACATTGTGCCATCAGGCGGCCGTCAAACATTACTTTGCCGGTTACCATAGTGGCGTTAAACACTTCACCGCCGATTTCGGTGGTCGTTTCTATCATTTGTCCTGCCGGCGGCAGCTCCAGTATTTCCAGGTCTTTCACCGCGCCAATAAATCCCAGGGGAACGGGTGTATTTTGTTGTTTGGCGATATAGCCGATGCGGGCAGCGGCGGTTTGTGCAATATTCTCCATCAGGCCGGGCGCCGTAAGCACCCCATTCTCCACAAAAATATTATCAGGTGCGATATGAAGACCGGTGCGGGTGATAGGGCCATCTACTGCCAGAATACCACTGATCATTACAATGGGGGTACGCTGGGGAATATAGGCGGTGATATCGTCTGAATGAATAAACATCTGCACAAGTTATTATTAAATATGAAACACGAAATAAATAGAATTATACGAAATTATGAACAGTAAAAACACGCATTATTCCCAAAAATCGTAATAATTGAACCATTGCACCGGGTAACGGTATACTTTTTCTTCCACATGATGCACAAAATCCTGCAGGGCGGTTTCTACTCCCTGGTTACGCCGGCCGTGGTACTGACGGGGCTCGGTCGCAAAAAAATGATAGTGGGCAGACGATTCCTTAAAGGCGAATACCACGGAAACCGGCACCCGGAAGGTGGCGGCTAACAGGAAAGGACCCAGCGGGAAACGGGCGTCCTGTCCTAAAAAAGGGACTGTTACAGTTTTATTACCGGGCAGAAACCTGTCGGCATGCATACACACCAGTTCTTTATTACTCAATGCTTCATTGATAGCATAAATGTGCGACAGGTCGTCTTTGATCACGATAACATTCATATTCCGGTCGCCCGTAATACCAGACAGGTAATCTTTGATCCGCTGGTGTTCGCCATCGAACATCACGATATTAATACGGGTTTGCAGGCGCTTAAACAAATGACCTGCCACTTCCCAGTTACCCACATGTGCGCTCAGCAGGATACCGCCTTTGCCACCGGCAATCATTTCACGCAAATGATGTTCTCCCTCAAACTCAAAGGTGAATTTATTGGACATATCTGCCATTACCACCACCTTATCGATCAGTGTTTGACCAAATACGTAATAATTCCGGTATAAACTGAGCAATGCGCGCGCCCTGCTATAACCAATTTTTTTACGGAGATAATGATAGACAGGTTTTGAGGAACTCCAGGAAAATGCAAAAAAATAGAAGGCTACAAATCTCAGCAACATATACGCAGGCACCACCCCTCCATGCTTCAACAGGAAAACAAAACAACTATATCCGAACTTACTCCCTTTAGATTTTCCTTGCCAGGAGGGCATTATACCAGTTCTTTTTGTTGTACACGAGTGGCTACATAATTGTAGAAATCCTGGAAAGTAACAATAGCCTGGAATTCTTCGGGATTTACTTTAAATCCGAAGTTATCTTCTATTACTACCACCATATCGATATAATCCAAACTATCCAGATCCAGTGTGGATTTCATGTTTGCTTCCGGCGTGATGGCCGCGGGGTTTGCTTCAAACTCCTCTACCAGAAACTTATTCGTAACAGTTATTATCTCTCTAATGTCCATAAAGTGTGAAATCAGATATAGGTCGGTTTAAAAATTGTGTTTACGTAGTCTATTGGTCAGCTAATCCTATTCCGAGCGCCCAAAGTTAAGGATATTTATTTTCCATTCCACCCCCTTACTACCAGGGACGAATTTGTTCCTCCAAAGCCAAAAGAATTCGACAAAAATATATTAAAATTTTTATTAATTGTACTGGTTACAATATTTAGCCTCGCGGCATCCTCATCGGGGTTATCCAGGTTGATATTGGGGGCAATAAAGCCGTGCTGCATCATCAGCATGGAATACACAATTTCACTGGCGCCCGCCATCCAGCATTCATGGCCGGTCATGGACTTAGTAGAGCTTACGTACGGGCGCGAACCGCCAAATACTTCATGAATCGCCTTGGCTTCGCTGGCATCGCCGGCGGCGGTAGATGTAGCGTGCGCGTTGATATATTCTATATCTCCCGGCTGTAACCCTGCATCCTGCAGGGCTATCTGCAGGGATCTTACAGGTCCGTCTACAGTAGGATTGGAAATATGCGCGCCATTGGAGGAAAAACCATATCCCAGCACTTCACCTAAAATAGTGGCGCCCCTGCGCTGCGCAGATTCAAGGCTTTCCAGGATCACGGTGGCAGCACCACCACTGGGTACCAGTCCATCCCGGTCGCGGTCAAATGGCCGGGAAGCCCTGGTAGGATCGCTTTCCCTCACCGAAAAAGCGGCAATGGCATCAAAATTACCCATGGCATACACATTCACTTCCTGGGCCCCGCCGCAGATCACAGCGTCCTGCATACCGTTGCGGATAAACATATACCCAAGCCCGATGGCATGTGAACCACTCGCGCAAGCTGCACTTACAGTGAAATTCACGCCCCTGAGCTTAAAAATAGTAGCCAGGTTCATATTTACCGTGGAGTTCATGGTCTGGAAAACAGATCCTGAACCCACCAGCATCGTATCTTTTTTAGCCCGCATTATGTCATTGGCTTCTACCACCGGTTTTGCGGAGCTGTCGTTACCATATAAAAGTCCTATAGGTGTGGAGTCGATATATTCAGGTGTCATGCCTGCCTGTGCAAGGGCTTCCCGGGTGGCCATATAGGCAAATTCCGCCTGTTCAGGCATCATAAGCCTGGCCCGGCGATCCAGCAATCCTTTGAGTTCAGGTCTTTCTATATACCCGGTTAAACCGGAACGGTAACCAAATGTCTTTCTTTCAGGATCCAGTACAATACCGGATTTGCCCTGATACAATGAATCTTTCACTTCCTGCATGTCCTTTCCGATGCAGGAATAAATTCCCATCCCAGTGATCACTACTCTGTTCATAGCTCTTAGCTTTTAGCGGTTAGCCTATAGCCCAGTAATATTGACGTTATTAAGTGTGCAGCCCCCCATTGATGTTCAAAATTTCTCCGGTAATATAACCTGCCGACCTGGAAGCCAGGAAGGCCACTGCATCTGCCACCTCTTCGGCTGTGCCAAAACGGTTCATGGGAACCTGCGCTGCCAGCTCCTTTTCATTCAGTTCAGCCGTCATATCTGTTTTAATAAAACCCGGCGCAACGGCGTTCACCGTTACCCCTCTTTTGGCTACTTCCTGTGCCAGCGCCTTTGTAGCGCCTATTACCCCTGCTTTGGCGGCAGAATAATTGGTTTGTCCGGGTAAACCTTTAATACCGGACAGCGATACCATATTGATGATACGCCCGTAACGTTTCAGCAACATGCCATTCAGCACCTGCTTGGTTACGTTAAAAAATCCATTCAAACTGATATTGAGTACATTACTCCATTGCGCCTCATTCATCCAGAACATCAGGGAATCTTCCCGGATACCTGCATTATTCACCAGCACTTCTATCTGTTGATCTTTATTATTTTCCACCCAGCCTCCCAATACCTGTTGCACTTCCGCGGCATCGCCTACGTTAAATGGTATCAGTTCACCGGTACTGCCTTTTGCCTTCACTGCTTCCAGCGTTTCCAGCGCTGCTGCCTCATTTCCCTTGTAGTTGATCAGCACATGATAACCTGCTTCGGCCATCTTAATACATACTGCCCTTCCTATTCCCCTTGACCCTCCTGTTACTAATGCACATTTCATGAATTACAAATTACGAATGACGAATGACGGCTAACCACAATTATCTGATCAGAACTGGATCGGCATATTCTTTACCAGGTAAGCTTTAATTTGCTGAAGATCTTTATAGCGCGGGCTGTCCTCAATAAATTTAGGGAAAATTGCTCTCACTTCCTGGTATACTTTGTGTGAAAATCCCGCCAAACGGTCCTGGCAATTCAGATAATCCACCGCCTGTAACACTGTCATTACCTGTATAGCCAATACCTGGAAAGTATTTTCTATTACTTTGCTGGTCATAACAGCCGCATTGGTTCCCATACTCACAATATCCTGGTTATCGTTGTTGTTCGGAATACTGTGTACGTACATCGGGAACGACAATGTCTGGTTTTCCGCCACGGTGGAGGTTGCCGTAAATTGCACCCCCTGCATTCCAAAATTAAAGCCAAGTTTGCCGAGGTTCATAAACGGCGGAAACTTGTGATTCAGCTTATCATTCAGCAGGTAGTTGAGTTGTCTTTCTGCCAGCATCGACAATTTGGTGATGGCTATCTTGATTTTATCCATTTCCAGGGAGACATAATCGCCGTGGAAATTTCCGCCGTGGAAAACGTTTTCCAGGTGATGATCCACTACAGGATTATCACTCACGGAATTCAGCTCCTGTACCACCAGCTTCTCTGCCTGTGCAAGGGTATCGTAAACAGGCCCCAGGATCTGCGGTACGCAGCGCAGGGAATAATACTCCTGTACTTTATCTTTAAAAATTTCTTCTTCCAGTTCTTTATAGAGATGATCAGGGCGATGGCGCACCATTTTGCTGCCAGTAAGGATCTCCCGCATTTTTGCGGCAATCTGCTGCTGGCCTTCATGCTTTTTCACGGCATTCAGTTCGGCCGACAGGTGATCGTCGAATGCTTCTACTATTTCATTGATCATGGCAGATAATACCACCGACCATCCCAGCAGCTTCTTCGCTTCAATGAGGTTTACCAGCCCGATACCCGTCATGGCGGAAGTGCCATTTATAATGGCCAGTCCCTCCCTCACGTGGATGCCTATAGGTTTCAGGTTCAGTTTAGCAAAAACATCTGCCGTAGGCTGATATTTATCTTCATACCAAACCTCTCCTTCCCCGATCAGTACCAGCGCCAGGTGGGCCAGTTGTACCAGGTCGCCGCTGGCACCTACGCCTCCATGCTCAAACACACAGGGATATACGTTTTTGTTGATCAGGTCTTTTAAAAGATGTACCACTTCCGGGTGAATACCGGAATGCGCCTGCATAAAGCTGCTCAAACGGGCGATCATCAGGGCTTTGGTATGCAACGGCGACATGCAGTTGCCGGCGCCGGAGCTATGGCTGCGGATCAGGTTATACTGCAACTGGAAAGTATCTTCATCACTGATGCGGTATTGGGCCATCGGACCAAAACCAGTGTTGATACCGTAGATCAGTTTCTTTGCCGAAAATTTCTCGAGGAATAGAAAACTAGCTTCCACCTGCTGCAAAGCCGCTGCTTCCAATGTCAGCTCTTCCCCGCCCAAAAGGACCCTGTACACTTCTTCCAGAGACAGTGCCTTACTTCCTATTGCAACCATTTTATCTTAAATTAAATTATTTGTATATGTAAAAAAGTGCTCAAAATTAGCATAAAGCTAGATTTATCCAAATAAATAACAATCCCATTCAACGAATTACGGGTAATTACGCATGCGGTTTTTACTTATCAGGGAAGGGAGCAAGCCTATTCTTCTTCGTTTGTTGTTGGCGGTGTAACCAGTACTTTGTCGATACGATGCGCATCCATGTCCACTATTTCAAAGGTAAAATCTCTCCAGGAGAACTTCTCTCCCGTTTGAGGAATGTGTTCCAGGTGATGCAGGATAAACCCTGCCAGCGTATCAAAATCCTGCTCAAATTCGGTCATCCAGTCTTCTTTATCAAATTCTTCCAGGAAATCATAAAACGGGATCTGGGCATCTACCAGCCAGGTCCCATCTTCCCGGAGCACCATTTCATAGTCGTCGCTTTCAGCTGTTTCCGGCATATCGCCCACTATGGCTTCCAGGATATCATTCAATGTAATCATTCCCAGGAAGGTACCATATTCATCTACGATAAAAGCGGCGTGCAGGTGCGTTTCCTTAAATTTCTCCAACACCTGGTAAGCGGTATTATTTTCCGGCACAAACAACGGCTTACGGATAATTTCTGTAAGCGGGGTCGACTGGCCCGCTACCGAATACAGGTCTTTGATGGTAATTAATCCCTTAATACTGTCTATCTGCCCGTCGCACACCGGATATACCGAATGCAGGCTGTCGAGGATCGTTTGCCGGTAGGTGGCCGGTTCATCATTGATATCCAGCCAGGTAATATCATTACGGTAAGTCATGAGCGACGTGATATTACGGTCGCCCAGGTGGAAAACCCTTTCTATGATCTCCTGTTCTGTTTCTTCAATGGCGCCGGAACTGGTACCCTCATTAATAATGGCTTTGATCTCTTCTTCCGTAACATGGGGTTCACCGGATTTGAGATTTAACAATTTTATCAGTGCCGCAGAAGAAGCGGTTAATAACCAGATAAAAGGAAAAGTAAGCCAGGAAAGCACCTGCATGGGCTTCGCCATAAACTTGGCGATCGCTTCCGGTTTGGCCAGCCCGATACGTTTCGGAACCAGTTCTCCCAATACCATAGAAAAATAAGTGATCACCACTACAATGAGAATAGTGGCCACCACACTGCTGTAAGGCTGTATGGCCGGAAAGGTATTGAGCCAGGCCATCACATCAGTTTTGATGTTCTCGCCTGAATAAATACCCGTTAAGATGCCGATCAGCGTAATACCGATTTGCACGGTAGAAAGAAAGGTGTCCGGATTGTTGGCAAGCTTTAAAGCTGCCTTTGCTTTTTCATCCCCTTTATTGGCCTGGTTCTCCAATCGGATCTTCCGGGCCGAGACCAACGCTATCTCCGACATCGAGAACAGGCCGTTCAATAAAATAAGGATGAGGATAATGACGACTTCCATATATAAAGCCTAAAAATAAAAAATTATTCAAATATCAGGGTTAGAAATGCCAGAAGCAAGCCTACGGCTATTGCCAGCACTTTCTTCCTGCTGAGTTCATGATGTTTTGTACCACTTTCGTAAAAGATAGTAGTGGAAATGTGCAGAAATGCACCCACCACCAGCGCTACCACGTATAAAAAGTAATGTTGTATCACTTCAAAGCGGCTTCCCAGCCAACCCGCCAGTACTGCGGCCAGCGGCGTTACCAGCGCAAAAATGATCAGGATCCGCCAGAGATCCGCCCTTTTCTTATGGGCATGCATCATCACGGTAATAAGCGTTAATGCCTCCGGGATTTTATGAGCAGCAACGCCCGCCATCAGTGAAGGCAGCGCAGAATGATCATTATATTTAAAGCCCAGCGGCAACCCTTCCATGAACGCATGGATGGAAAGCCCCAGCAAAAGCGGGGTAACCGCAATATGATGATGATGCTCCTGCGGCATATGGGTATGACCGTGTTCCATTCCATGCGAAAGCTGCTGCAGGAATACCTGCAGGAAAAATCCCAACACAATATAAACACCCGCCTGGTGACCCAGCGCCTCGTACACTTCTGGCAGCAGGTGCATAATGATCACGCCGAAAAGAAAAGCCCCCGTAAAAGCGAGCAGGTAAATGGAAAAGTTGGCATTGACGCGTTTTACTGTCATGGGAATCATCCCACCAGCAATGGTTGCAGCCAGTATTAGTATCAGATAGTTCCAGTTCATGATGCGAGTTCAGACTCCAGTCTTATGCGGCGTTGAAAAAAACTGCCGCTCAGCAGTCCGATTAAAATACCCAGTACCGCACCTCCTGCCACATCGAGCGGATAGTGCACCCCTACGTATACCTGAGCATAGGCAATAGCAGCCGCCCATGCAAAGAATAACCAGGCGTACCGGTGAAATGCCTGTTTTAAAGTTATGAAACAAAATGTAGCCAGTGCAAAATGATTGGCGGCATGATTAGAAGTAAAGCTTCCGCTCATAGGACAATACACCACCAATACCCGGGCGTAGTGCGACACCAGCGGATCACGGCAGGGCCGCACCCTTCCGATCGCGCTTTTCAGGTACAAGCTGCTCTGATCTGCCACGCCAAAGCACAGCAGGAAAAATAATATCCAGAAAAGGCCTTTCCAGCCATAGTTAATAGTTACAAACAGCCCCAGGAACAGGTACAGCGGCGCCCAAACAAAAGGCTCCCTTAAAAAAGGCAGCACCACATCCAGGAACCCGTTATACCATTGACCATTAATATGAAAGAAGAGCCGGAGATCCCCGCGGAGTATCGATTCAAGCATGGCTATGATTTTGTGGCGATGATGATCAGTCGTGGCGAACGTTGTTCATCATAGCTGTTAAAGTGATAGTCGCCGAATATTTCTGTTATTTTGAGTCCCTGTTTGGCAAACATGACCTCAAACTCCTGCCTGGTGAAGGCATTCACGCTTTCTGTGTAAGTAGCGCGGCGCATTTTTTCCTTATCCAGGATACTGATTTGCTTCATAAATTTATGCGCCTTCAGTTCCCGGCGGATATCAAATACCACATTGTCCTTTTCCTTTACTTCATCATTCACCAGGTGGGCAGCTACATAATTACTGTTCAGGTAGTCCAGCACCAGTTTACCACCCGGCTTCAACGCATTTTTGAGTGTACGCAATGCGTTGTCATTATCGCGCTGCGATTCAAAGTAACCAAAGCTGGTAAAGAAATTAAACACCACATCGAAGTAGTTTACCCAGAAAGGTAAGCGCATGTCATGCTGAAAAAAGCTCAGGTGATTATTTTCCAGCTTTCTTGCCACATTAATACTTTCGATAGAAAGATCGATCCCGGTTACATAATAACCTTTATCTGCCAGGTATTTGGCGTGCCGTCCCCTTCCACAGGCTACATCCAGCATTTCCGCATCCGGCGCCGGTTGCAGATAGGTGAGTAACTTATCAATAAATGCCGCGGCTTCCCTGTCATCCCGGTTGTTGTACAACAGGTGATAATAAGGAGAATTAAACCAATCTTTAAACCATAGTTTATCTACTTCCATATTTTGTGCAGCTATAGGCAGAAACTAACAGCTATTTTTTATTATTAAACATCAAATATCGGGTGCTTTCGTAAAAGCCACGTGTTAAATTATCGAGGCTTTTCGCCGTATCCGGTTGCTGGGCACGGATATTCTTCAACGGGTCGCCCTTCAGATCATACAGAGCGGCAGCATCCGTAACCAGGTTGATTTCGTACAGGTAACGATCGCCCAATGTAGCGTAAAAAGGCATCTGATTACGCAGGTAGGTCATGAACACATATTTATCGTTTACCCGGGTGCTGTCAAACAGGTCTACGCCCAATGTATAATTTTTATATGGCATTCCCACCAGTTTTGCCACGGTAGGATACACATCCAGTAAGCTTCCCGGCGTATTAACCTGTTGCGGCGCCAGGTGCTTCGGACTGTACATAAATGCGGTTACATGCACGCCGCCGGTGGATAACTCATACTCCGGCAACGGCATAAAACTATATGGATTGAGCACACAGTTATGATCACCGAAAAATACAAAAATGGTGTTATCAAGATAGCCATCTTTGCGCGCCATATCAATAAGGTGCCCCACGTTATAATCTTCATACCTCAACGCATTGAACTGATCCACCGACACAAAGCCCGATTGTTTAAACTTTTTCATATCGAGGTCTTTCTCCGTCAGCTTCTTAAAATCGCCGGAGCCGCTGGTGGTGGTATACGGCGGGTGGTTATCTGCCAGCTGGAGGAACGCTACAAAAGGCTTCTTCTTATCATTATCTTCTTTAAAAATACCACTGGCCTCCGTGATGAGGTCGTAATCGGAAATACCCCACACATCGGCTTTCCCGGATTTGTACATGCCCTCTTCGTAGATGCGGATACCTTCCACGTTATTGGTAAATACCGCGCGGATATTGGCCCAGTTGGTATTTCCGCCAAGCAGGTACAGTTTGTCGTATCCTTTGAACTGGTCCATCACAATACGCTGATCCAGCATTTTAGGATGACGGCTCGCTGTTTTTACCGCGGTAATGTCCGGTAAACCGGTGTGCACACCAAATACTGTTTTGGCGGTGCTGATAGCCGGCACATAAAAATTCTTAAACAGGATACCGCTGTCTGCCAGGCGCTGCATATGAGGCGTGGCCTGCATCGGATTTCCGTACATACTGGTTACCGCTGCACCAGTGGATTCCAGCATCACCAATACCACATTGAGCCTGGGCTTGCTGCTATCGCCGGCAACGGTACGAACATAATTGAGGTTATTAACATCCGTGGAATCCACTTTCAGGTAGGAAGCCAGGTAAGGGTAATATTTTTTGGTGGCTTCCAGGTTGTAAGTATCTCCTTTTACGGAGAAGTTGGAAGCGAAATACAGGATGGGATTGAGTCCCAGGCTGGTTACGCCGTTATCGCGGGTAAACATGGCCTGGCTCCAGCGCAGCGGGAAATAAGCGATATTCCCATAGATGCCGGCGGCAAACAGCAGCACCATTCCTATAACGTAGCCGGTAAAGGGCCAGTTACGCAGGTAAGTAACCGGCTGGGCGGCAAATCTTTTCCAGGTAGCCTTCTGCAAACGGTATACAAGGAACATGAACACTATAATGCCCAGGGCGCCCCGCACTACGGGGTAACTTTGCCATACCATCCTGGCATTGTCGGCCCGCTCCCCCTTTGCCAGGAACCTCAGTACAGAAGGGTCGAGACGTTGTCCGAGGTAGTCGTAATGACCGAGGTCAAGAATATAAAGAAGGGTAAGTAACAGGTAAATAAGGAAAAAATAGATAAAACTGGTATTACGTATAGCCCTGGAGGTAAAAAATTTATTCCGGGTAATCAGCGTTAATAACAAGATGGGGATCATGAGGTAAAGTGCCAGCCGGAGATCAAATCTTAGTCCCAGGTTCCAGGCTTTGAGTATCGCTGCATGCTCTGTAATGGTTGTTTTAAAGAAAAACAGGTAAAATATAGCCCTGAACATCACCATTAACAGGAAGAGGTAAAGCGTTTGAACAAACACATAACGAATATACCGGGGTATATTCTTCCACGAGTATTGCATGTAACGTATAGCTGTTTTTTGAAAAGCGTAGCTGCAAATATAGTGAAAAGTGATGGCGGAAAATTGAAAAACAGGAATGACAGCAGCGTATTCGTGGTCATCTTTTCATAATTAGGATTTCTGGAATGGATTTTTTTATATTTGCCTTCCTTTAAAATTGAATCTTGTGGCACTGATCAAATCGATATCCGGCATACGCGGAACCATAGGCGGTAAGCCCGGCGAGGGACTTTCTCCATTAGATGTGGTGAAATTTACCGCTGCCTACGGCACCTGGCTGAGCCGGCAAACAGACAACCGTAAGGTGGTAATAGGCCGTGATGGCCGTATTTCCGGCGAAATGGTAAAAAACCTGGTAGTATCCACCCTCAACGGGCTGGGGATTGATGTGATAGACCTCGGTTTATCCACCACCCCTACCGTGGAACTGGCGGTTACAATGGAAAATGCCGCAGGCGGTATTATTCTCACTGCCAGCCATAACCCCAGAGAATGGAACGCCCTGAAGCTGCTGAACAGCAAAGGCGAGTTCATTTCCGGTGAAGATGGTGCACAGTTGCTGGAAATAGCCGAACAGGAAGACTTTAATTTCGCAGATGTAAATAAGCTCGGCTCCTACACCGTCGACGATTCCTATCTGCAGAAACATATCGACCTGATCGTGAACTACCCATTGGTGGATGTGCCTGCCATTAAAGCACGTAACTTCAAAATTGTGGTGGATGCGGTAAATTCTACCGGCGCTATCTTTGTTCCACCTTTGCTGAAAGCATTGGGTGTGGAGGAAGTAGAAGTGCTGTTTGCGGAAGTAAACGGCAAATTCAGCCACAATCCGGAACCGCTGGCAGAAAACCTGACCGCTCTTTCCAATGAGGTAAATAAATCCAATGCCGACCTCGGTATTGCCGTTGATCCGGATGTAGACCGCTTGTGCTTTGTTTGTGAAGATGGAAGCATGTTCGGCGAAGAATACACGCTGGTAGCAGTAGCCGATTACGTGTTAAGCAAAAGAAAAGGTAACACCGTTTCCAATATGTCTTCCACACAGGCGTTGAAAGACGTCACCCTCAAGCATGGTGGAGAATACACCCCGTCTGCAGTAGGTGAAGTGAATGTGGTAAAGAAAATGAAAGACACCAACGCGGTGATCGGCGGAGAAGGCAATGGCGGCATCATTGTGCCTGACCTGCACTATGGCCGTGATGCCCTGATCGGTATCGGGCTTTTCCTGAGCCACCTGGCGCACAGCAAAAAAAGCATCAAAGCCTTACGCAACAGCTATCCCGACTATTTCATCTCCAAAAATAAAATAGAGCTGGATAAAGGCGTGGATGTAAAAACTATCTTCGAAAAAATCAAGGTTAAGTATAAAAACCAGCCTTTAAATACCGAAGACGGATTGAAAATAGAGTTCGACAAAGACTGGGTACACTTGCGCACTTCCAATACAGAACCCATCATCCGTATATACGCCGAAAGCCAGAATGAAACTACGGCAGACAATATCGCCAAAAGGATCATGCAGGACATTAAAGAATTTATGCACTAGATCGCCTTCGGCGATGCGGATTTTGTCTTTCTCGCTGATTACGCTGATTTTACTGATTACCTGGATTTTTACTTTTGGATTTTTTTTGATTTTTTAGATTTTCTTAAAATAATAATTAAGGGAGATAAGAGCGAATATCCGCTTCTATCTCCCTTAATCCTTTATAAATCCAAAAGTAAAAATCCAGGTAATCAGTAAAATCAGCGTAATCCTGAGCCAAGACAAAATCCGCTTACATCAATTCTTTCAGTCGCTCCACTACCTTGTCCACTTCTTCTTTGGTGTTATTTTTACAGAAGGAGAAGCGCACCGCAATTTGATTAGGATTGCTGTTGATGGCGCGAATAACGTGAGATCCCGCATTGGCGCCGGATGTACACGCACTGCCGCCGGAAGCGCAGATGCCGTTGATATCCATATTAAACAGGATCATCTCTGTTTTCTCAGATTTGGGAAAAGCCACATTCAATACAGTATACAGGCTACGGCCATACAGGTCGCCGTTGAAAGCTACTTCAGGAATATGCTTTTGCAGTTGTTCTGCCATGTACATGCGCAGGCCATTGATATGTGCGCTGTGTTCTTCATGGTGTATGGTGGCCAGTTCCAGGGCTTTGGCAAAACCGATGATGCCATACAGGTTTTCGGTGCCGGCGCGCATGTTACGTTCCTGGCTGCCTCCCTGGATGAAAGGTGTTATCTTAACATTTTCATTGATGTACAGGATTCCAACTCCCTTGGGGCCGTGGAACTTATGCCCGGCGCCGGTGATGAAGTGTACAGGCGTATTACGCAGGTCAAAGGGGTAGTGACCTACGGTTTGCACGGTGTCTGAATGAAAAATGGCGTCAAACTCTTTGCAGAGGTTGCCCACGGCATGAATATCCAGCAGGTTACCGATTTCGTTATTGGCGTGCATGAGGGATACCAGGCAACGCTCCTGAGCATTCTGCAGCAGTTCACGCAGGTGGTCCATATCAATATGGCCGGTAGGCAGCACATTCACAAAGGAGAGGGCTATGCCGTCGTGGTGATGCAGGTATTCTACGGTGTGCAGCGTAGCATGGTGCTCGATTGGCGAAGAAATGATGTGCTTGCAGCCAAGATCCTTTACTGCCGCGTTGATGGCCGTATTGCTGCTTTCGGTGCCGCCGGAGGTAAAGAAAATTTCTCCCGGATGTGCATTGAGTGTTTTGGCGACTGATTTACGCGCGTTTTCGATACCCAGTCTTGATTCCCGTCCGTAAGAATAGATAGAGGAAGGATTACCGAACTTTTCCGTCATAAATGGCAGCATTGCTTCCAATACCGCTGGATCCAGCGATGTGGTAGCTGCATTGTCGAAGTATATTCTTTCCAATGTTTGGTGGTTTTTGATAAAAGAATAATAATTAATGGTGGTTGGTGGTCTTAAAAGGAAGCGAAGTTCCGAAAATTTTGGGATTTTTGATTTTGGTTTTTTATGAACGGAAATTTAAAAGGAAACAGCCCGCCCAAGCTGTTGGAGCGCGTTGTTTCCTTTTAACCCACATCTCCCGAAGGGAAAATATATTATGAATTTCTGTTAATCACGTCATAGAACCGGTCGCGGTACCCATCTGAAATGGGGATCGACTGGTTGGCGATCATCACGGTATTCTTCTCCACGCAGTTGATTTTATTCAGGGAAACGAGGTATGACCGGTGTACCCGGATGAATTTATCGGCCGGCAAACGGGTTTCAAATGATTTCAGGCTGCGCAGCGTGAGTACCGGCAGGTTTTGTGTATAAATCTTCGTATAGTCTTTCAGTGCTTCAATGAAAAGAATGTCTTCCAGATTGATCTTGATGATCTTGTATTCTGTTTTTATGAAGATGTAGTCATTTACCCATGCGGCGTCCATCGGGATGGCATTATTGCCGGCGCTTACATTTTTCTGCTGGGTGGCAGACCATGTTTCGCTGGCTTTGGCGGCCGCCTTCAGGAAGCGTTCAAAAGGAACGGGTTTCAGCAGGTAATCTACCACATCCAGGTTAAAGCCATCCAGGGCGTACTCTCCGTAGGCAGTGGTAAACACCACCATTGGCGGGTATTTGAGGGACTTCAGGAACTGGATACCCGTAATATCAGGCATTTTGATATCAAGGAATACCAGGTCTACCGGTTCATCCTGGATGAAGCGTAACGCGGTGGCCGCGTTTTCGAATTTACCTGCCAGGGTCAGAAAAGGAACCTTACGGATGTAGTCTTCCATGATTTCCAGCGCCAGCGGCTCGTCATCCACTGCAATACACTTTATCATTTTTTCAACGCAATTTTAAGATCAACAATAAATTGGTTCTCGGTTTCCGTGATATCAATCTCATGTTCATGCTCATAGAGCAATGCCAATCGTTTTAATACGTTGTCCAGGCCAACGCCCCCCCTTTCGGCTACCCGTTCTTTAAAGTGACTGTTCTTAACCGTTAATCTGATCATATTTTCAGTTGTAGCAATATCTATGTCTATAAAGGAATCTTCCGTGTAACTGATCCCGTGTTTAAACGCATTTTCCACAAAGGGCACCAGCAGCATAGGCTCTATCTCTACGCCATCTGCATTTCCGTTTAACTGGTAGGTGATCTCTATGTCCTTTGGTAACCGCAAACGTTGTATTTCAATGTAATCATGGAGGTATTTCAGTTCGTGCGACAGCAATACCCTGGCTTCATTGGACTCATAGATCATATAGCGCATAATGGTTGACAGCTTCAGGATGGCGTGTTCTGTTTGCGCCGATTGTTTATGCGCCAGCGAGTAAATAGTATTTAGACAGTTAAAAAGGAAGTGAGGATTAATCTGCGACTTTAAAAATTTTAATTCCGCATTTAATTTCTCCACTTTCAGCTCTTCCCGTTGTTTTTCACTTTTAAACCATTCGAGGGCAATCTTTATAAATCCGCTCATAAACAACATGAGCAAGGCAAAAAATCCGGATCTCCGCAGCACTTCCGGAAAAAACAGGTACTCCAGGATAGTTGGCGCATCCGGCTCCATTGGCGGCATTCCGGGCGGCAAGGGAGTAGCGGCTACACTGGTAACGGCAACACCGGCGGTATCGTTAGGCGTGTCTCTCGTCACAGTTGCCTGCTCAACAGGGATCGCCTCTGCACCCGCCATTCTTTCCCTGATCATCATACGACGACGTTGAAACGGCGGAAAGTCGTCGGATGTTACTTCTGAATTGTTAAATTTTTTATCCAGGCGAATAGCCATCATCGGATGCGCCCTGTGCGCATAATTCCGGAAGAAATAAAAATTTAAGACCGCCTGTTGCGCCGTAATAAAAACGATCAGCAAAACGATCGTGCTGAGATAAATAGCAATCTTTTTCCCGTTAAAAAAACGGGGGATCAACACATAAATATTGAGATAGAATATACCGATTAAAAACAGGTTGTCAATAAGTTCCTTAATAAAGAAACCTGTATGCAGAATCTGGATGCGATAAATGAAAAATGGAAAAAACAGAAAGCACGCCCAGCCAAGGATGTGCAGTGAAATGAGGAAGGGACGACTTTTGATAATCCGTTTAAAATTTAGCATCACATTATTTGATGCGATAAACTTACACCAGATAGGGTTAGGCTTGTGTTAAAATTTGTTAATCCGATATAAGGGTTTGTTAAATTTAATAAAGAAATTAAAAACAGCTTAAAAACGCGGAAATTGTCTTGGCTCAGGATTATGCGGAGGTTGTCTTTCTCAGGATTACACTGATTATACTGATTAGTTTGATTTTTACTTTTGGGATTTTATAAAGGATTCGGGGAGATAGAAGCGGATAGATTCGCACATATCTCCCCAAATCCTTTAAAATCCAAAGTGATCAAATCCCTGAATCAGTATAATCAGCGTAATCCTGAGAAAGACAACCTCCGCGTAATCCTGAGCCAAGACAAAATCCGCGCGCGTTATTGCGCTTCCGGGATACCGATGGCTATTAATTCCTGCCGGGATACCGATGGTATTTTGTTCTGTGTCAGCTTCGCTGCCACGGCCTGTCCAACGCGCAGGGCGTGCTCCTTTGAACTGAAAACACGGTTGCCCGGAACGCCTGGAATGATATCCTGGTAGATGTAGGTATGTCCGTCTACGTTTACCTTATATCCCCATCCGTTGTGTATTTCAAAGGGCACCACCGCTACCGGAAGCATATCGCTGCCAGCGTCGTGTGGTCGCCGGTAAGATCTCCCCACCACAAAAGCCAGTATGATCACGGCTATACCGGTTACGATAATGATATTACGCTTAGTCATTTTTATTGTACTCTGCACTAGGATTAAATTCCCATAAGTCATCCAGCGACAGGCTGGAGCTGGCGCCCAAACCTACAAAGCCACGGTCTTTTATACCAAAGCCTACTGCACCCGACCGGGCAGCACCTTCAAAAGCAGTTTTCTGCACCCAACGGTCGGTACCCGGAGTGTATTCCCACACTGCGGCGGAATAGCCACCCTTAATACCGGAAACGATGTAGCCTTTGCCCTGCATAGAAAACGCGGCGGCAGAACTGCCTGCAAAGTTATAGTCATCATCAAAGCTATCGTCGCTTACATTGGAAATCTGGTTCAGCGTCGTCCACGTAGTTCCGTCGAATGAATAGAAGTCGGTTACATTAGCAGCATTGGCGGTACCCATACAAACATAGGCTTTGTTGCCGATCACAAACGCCGAAGCATCTGTTCTCTTGCCGCTGTTCATGCTTTCTACCTGCGTCCATGCATTGGTACCCGGATCATATTGCCAGTTATCCTTTAACCAGTTGCCATCATAACCGGTAGTAATAAAGCCTTTATCGTTCAGTGCAAAAGCCACCGCGCCATAACGGGCAGTACCCTTAAAAGGAGCTTTCGCTGTCCAGCTGTTGGCAGCTGGATCGTATTCGTAAAAATCATTCAGTTTATTTAATCCGTCGTAACCGGTACCTACATACCCTTTACCGGCCATAGCCATGCCAACGGCTCCGTTACGGGCCACACCGGTAAACGGCGCTACCTGTGTCCACTGGTTCTGATCCACGTTATATACCCAGAAATCCTGTAACCTTTCAGTTCCATCATAGCCGGTACCTACATAAGCTCTATTATCAATTACAAAGGAAGCTGCCGAGCTCCTGGCAACGCCTTCATACTGAGAGCGCTTAACCCAGTTCCCTACCAGCGTAGTAGTATCTGAACCTTTCGAACAGGCTGCCAGGGAAGCCATCAATAATAAACTATAACCTTTTAAATATCGCATTAGCATGTTCTTTTTACTAGCGCCAAAATTATCCGCAGGAGCATTCCGGCAAACAGGAAATAGCTGTTCCCCTGTTTTTAGCGGACGGATACCGTTATTTCATCTACCAGTGGGTTTCTTTCGCCTGAAATGCCTGTTGCTGCGCTATTGGCGGCATAAAGGATATATTTCGTTATTCATCGATGAATTTTGGCCGTTGGCATATTAAAGGAACTGAAAGTATCGATCCTGTCTAAAATTGCGCACCATGAACAATACCATGTATCACTTATTTTTCAGGCGTACGGCAGGGAGTTTACGCAGGTATCTCCCGGCGCTTTTACTGGTGGCTGCTGTTTCTTCCTGCCAAAAAACAGGCTTTACCTATAATAATGTTGTAGATAATAATCAGAATACAGATTACATCCTGACCGACACACTTACCGTAAATGTGAAAACCGTGCAGCAGGATTCTGTACCCACCTCGGGAGTAGAAGTGCTGTTGGCCGGTAAAAATACCGATCCGCTTTTTGGCACCGCCACCATACAATCCTTTTTCCAGATAGCACAACCTGCCGCCGTGGAAATTCCGGCGAATGGCTCCGCATACGATTCAATGGTGTTGATGATGCGCCCCAACGGTTACATCGCCGGCGATTCCACCATACCACAGGAACTCCAGGTATACCGGGTAACATCTACCATACAAACCGCAAAAAATTTCTATTACCTGTACAACAACAGCAGCTTCTCAACAGAAAGTACCCCAATAGGCAGCTTCAACGGCCTTATACGGCCCGGTACCGACACCATCGTTACCGTACATATGTCCGATCAGCTGGGCAGTCAGCTATTTACCATGCTGGTTAACAAAAGTCCGGATATCACCGCCAATAATACTTTCCTCGAATTTTTTAAAGGTCTGAATGTACGGGGTGGCCCGAATAGCAAAGCCGTTAGCGGCTTTCGTGCTACAGAAAATTATCTCGTAATGCGGTTATACTATCATGTCAACGAAATTATTACCACCGTTAAATATGTTGATTTTAAAATGCAGGCATCTAACCTGCAATTCAACCAGGTAGTAGCAGATCAGACCGGCACGCCACTGGCGCCGCTTACAGGCAACGTTAAAGAACTTTCCTCCGCCAGCACCGGCAACAGGGTGTTCACCCGGCCTATCACGGGATCGGCTACACGAATAGATATCCCTTATATCAAGAACCTCGTGTACATGGGGCAGTTCTTTAAAATAATGAAAGTATATATGACGCTAAAACCGGTCCTCGGCAGCTACACAGATAACCGCCTTCCACCGAGAATGGCACTGTGCGAGGTGAATAAACTGAATGATGTAACAGATACCCTTACTTATGGTCAACTGACAGTAGATAAACTGTATGATAAAAATACCAATTACACCTTCGACATCACCAACTATGTAACAAAAGAACAAACTGTCAGCGATGTCGACTCCCGCGGCCTTTTGCTTACACCAAGTGCTACCGACAGCAGAACAACGCTGGACAGGCTGGTTACCGGTGATCAGAAGAATACGCAAAACCAGCTTAAAATACAGTTATACTACCTGTTGTATAAATAAAGGACACTCATGCGAATAAAAATATATAGCGGATTAATCTTACTCCTGTTGTGCACGGCTACCGTAAAAGCGCAACGTGGCCTTAATTCCATTTATTCTGCCTACGGCATAGGCGACCTGGAATCGAGGGATTACAGCCGCAATTTCGGACTGGGAAGCACCGGCATCGGCCGCAGGCACTCCGGTTATCTCAACGAACTCAATCCCGCTTCCTATAGCGCACTGCCTCCGCAAAACTTTATGTTTGATGTGTCGCTGAAAGCACAACAGATAAATTATAGTGGCAATAATATTTCACAAAGCGCCGGGGATATTAACTTTAAACGGCTTGCACTTGGATTCAAAGCAGCCAAATGGTGGGGCATCGGCGCAGGTATCACACCTTTCAGCACGATTGATTACAAACTGGAAAACCAGCAATTTGTAACCGGTACCGGCAGCCCCGTAACCGCCACTACTACCGGCACCGGCGGGTTCAACAGGGCCTATATCTCCAACGGATTCCAGATCAGCAAAAACTTCTCCGCCGGCGTATCCACCGCTTTCTTATTTGGCCCGCTGAATACTACACAATACATTGGTTCTGACTCCTTACAAACACAGCACAATAAATATGGGTTCAAACCTAACTTTACAGCCGGCGCACAATATGCAGGAAAAATAGGTAAAGACTGGCAACTGGGACTGGGCGCCACTTATCGCTTCGAAACAACAATGAAACTCCAGGAAAAACTGAATATCGTTAACCAGGACGGCACGTCGTTGTATCAGAAAGACCAGGACCCTTCTTTCTTTACCCTGCCCGCAGAATACGGCGCTGGTCTGAGCCTTACCAACGGTACCATTACCTGGGTGGCAGACTACCGCCATTCACTGTGGAACTCACTGAATGAAAAAGGCGCTACCTACCGCTACCAGGACGGAGAACGGTATTCTACCGGTGTAGAATATACGATTAAACGGCATTACTATAACCAAAGCTTTGAAGGAGCCGTGTTACAGGCCGGATTTGCTTATAATAAAACCCCGCTGGTAATAGGCAGCACGCAAATCACCGATATCTCGGGCACACTAGGCGTATCACTCCCCAATAAAAACGGGCAGCTCAGATACTACGTCGGCCTGGAAGCCGGGCAACGCGGAAAAGAAGGCACGGCACTGGTCAAGGAAACTTATGTCAACGCCGTATTCAACTTCAGCTTGCGCGATATCTGGTTCTTCAAACGCCTGGCACAATAGCGCGGATGTTGTCTTGGCTCAGGATTACGCTGATTATACTGATTAGTTTGATTTTTACTTTTGGATTTTTTTTGGATTTTTAGATTAATAATTAAGGGAGATAAAAGCGAATATCCGCTTCTATCTCCCTTAATCCTTTATAAAATCAAAAAAGTAAATCAAACTAATCAGTATAATCAGCGTAATCCTGAGCCAAGACAAATTTCGCATCGCCGAAGGCGATCTCCGCTATGATCCCGCCGACAGCAGCTCGCGGAACCAGTAGCCGGAGTCTTTAATCATGCGCTGTTGTGTATCAAAATTTACGTACACCAGGCCAAAGCGTGCACGGTAGCCTTCGGCCCACTCGAAGTTGTCGGTGAGGGTCCAGGCGAAATAACCGTCTACCGGAATCCCTTCTTTCTTTGCTTTCAGTACGGCAGCAAGATATTCCTGGAAGTAGCTGATGCGGGCTGTATCCGCGATACGGCCATCGGCGCCGGGGATATCCGGGAAAGCGGCTCCGCCTTCAGTAACGATCAGTTTTTTCACTCCTTTGTAACCGGCAAACTGCCGTAGAATTTCGTATAACCCATTGCCGTTAATCTCCCATCCCAGTCCTGTTAGCGGTACATTCCTGTACCTGGCCTTCACCTCAGAGATCCTTACCACCGGCATGAAAGTGTTGTACTTTACTACCAGCGGAAAATAATTCTGCACACCAATAAAATCAAAATCAAAGGCCAGCCGGTCCCAGTCGCGCCACAGGGCGTAGCGGCGTTCAATACGTTTAAGCAACGGAAAATCTGCTACCGGGTATCCCATCCCCAGCGAGGGTTCCAGGAACAAGCGGTTAAACAGTGCATCTGCGCGGCGCGCGGCCAGCAGGTCGGCATCGCTGTTGCTGTTGGGAATAATCTGTGAGCACGACAATGCCGTGCCGATATTGGCGCCGGCAACTTCTTCCCGGAGTACCCGTCCGCCTTCCGCCTGCGCCATCACCGCATGGTGCACCGCCGGCAAAAACCAGGAAAGGCCAAATTTGCCAGGTGCATGCACACCCAGCATATAACCAAGGGCGGTAAACCCGAAAGGCTCATTCATCACAATCCAGTTCTTCACTTTATTCCCGAATTCACGGGCACATACCCGTACAAATTCTTCAAAAGCAAAAACAACACCCCGGTGGCTCCAGCCACCTTTATGCTCCAGCGCCTGGGGCAAATCCCAGTGATACAGCGTTACATAAGGCTCCAGCCCCAACTCCAGGCACGCGTCTATTACCCGGTGGTAAAAGTCGATCCCAGCAGGATTTACCGCACCGGTGCCTTTAGGCATGATGCGTGACCACGACAATGAAAAACGGAAAACGGAAAAGCCCAGCAGCTTTGCCAGCAGGATATCCTGCGTGTAGCGGTTATAAAAATCGGTAGCGGTTTGTGCGTGGCTTTTATCTTTGATCTTGCCCTTACGGCCGGTGAAAGTATCCCAAATAGAAGGCCCTTTGCCATCGGTATCGAAGGCACCTTCATTCTGAAATGCGGAAATAGTAACCCCCCAGAGAAAATCGTCCCCGAAATCCTTTCGGGTAAAGGGTACGGCAGTTGTTTGCATATGCAATACCTGTAACCGGGGCCAAGTGCTTCCCGAAACAGCATGCAGTTTACAACAGTTTTCGGGGAAATTTAATTATATAATTGTTAACGGGTAATTACGGTGTGAAAGTCCGCCGTGAAAATTTCGCAAAAGCTGTTTTAATATCCTATTTTTGGAAGCCTACTAAATTGATAGACAAATATATGTTTAAGATAAACCTATTGCTTGGCCTTGCATTCCTGAGCGCCTGCGCGGGCAATCCGGGAAAGCAGGATGCAGCTGCCGGCGGAAAGGACTCACTGAATAAAATGGTACTGATACCGGCGGGAACTTTTACGATGGGAGCCGACGATTCAACCGGTATGGCCGATGAATATCCCAAACACACGGTGGATATCGCCGGGTTCTGGATGGATGAACATGAAGTAACCAACGCCGAATTTGCACAGTTTGTGACCGCAACAGGATATGTAACTACTGCCGAAAAGCCCATCAGCAAAGAAGAATTGCTGGCCAGCCTGCCGCCCGGAACACCGGAACCCGACAGCGCGGCATTGGCAGGAATGATGGCGCCGGGAGCCCTGGTATTCACGCCTCCTGATCATGCTGTTCCTTTTAATGATATTTCCCAATGGTGGTCGTTTGTACCGGGCGCCACCTGGCAGCATCCCGAAGGGCCGGCCAGTAATATCGATAAGCGGGAAAATGAGCCGGTAACGCAGGTGTCGTGGCTGGATGCACAGGCTTATGCCAAATGGGCCGGGAAACGCCTTCCTACGGAAGCCGAATGGGAATACGCGGCACGTGGCGGTCTCTCAGGCAAAATATATCCCTGGGGAACCGAAGCCTTAACCAGCGGCCAACCTAAAGCCAACACCTGGAACGGTAACTTCCCCTACCATAATACCAAAACAGATGGTTACTACGGGCTTGCGCCAGTGAAATCGTATAGCCCTAATGGTTACCAGTTATATGACATGTCCGGCAATGTGTGGGAATGGTGTGAAGACTGGTACGACGCCAATTATTATATCCAGGGAGAAAAAGGGGTGAAGAATCCGGCCGGACCGGCAGCAGGATTTGATCCGGACGATCCGGGCCAGGCCAAGCGCGTCATCCGGGGAGGCTCCTTTATGTGCAGTGATGAATATTGCCGGGGATACCGGGTATCTGCACGTATGAAAAGCACGCCTGAATCGGGCCTGGCTAATCTTGGCTTCCGTTGCGTGCGTTCACTTGTCCAGAAATGACGGCAATTCACGGTAGTCGCCGTTATAACGTTTGCCGTTTACATAAAAAGTGGGCGTACCATTCACGCCGCTGCGAACACCGCTTTCAAAGTCGGCTTCCACCCTGCTCAGTAGTTTGGGGGATTCCATGTCTTCCCTGAATTGTCTCAGATCCAATCCGAGACTGGTGGCCAGCTGCAATAGCAACCCTTCAGTCAAATCAGACTGACGGGCGTAGATCGCATCATGCATTTCCCAGAATTGGTTTTGCCGGCTGGCGGCCTCCGCTGCGAGCGCAGCATCCATCGCATATTCATGGGCTTCGGACAAAGGAAAGTTACGGAACACAAAACGGAGCCGGGTATCCAGTTGTTCCCGCAACTGTTTTATAATAAAAAAAGCTTCGCCGCAGAAAGTGCATTGAAAATCTCCGTATTCTACCAGTTCAATAGCTGCATCAGGTTTGCCTAGCACATGATCCATAGCATTTACCGGCGGGATGAGGGTGGGCATATCTTATTTATTTTTGAGGTTTTCCAATGCTTCGAGGATACCATCTGCACCGGGGTTTTCATTTACCGGCGATAAATAGCTCCACTGGATAATGCCGTTGGCGTCTATTACAAACAAGGCACGTTTACTCACCCCAAACTTTTCTTCATATACACCGTAAGCAATGGAAACGGCGCCTTTCGGCTCAAAATCGGAAAGCAGGTCGAAGTGGATCTGGCGGGCGCTGGCAAATGCCTGATGACACCAGGCGCCATCTACAGAAATACCCAGCAACACCGCATTGTACTTTTCGAAATAGGGCAGTATTTCGTTATACAGCGCCATCTGATCGCTGCATACAGGACTCCAGTCGGCCGGGTAAAAAGCCAGGATAACATTTTTCCCGCGAAGGTCTTTTAAATGCACCTTCTTTTCAGGAGTGGCATCCAGCGTGAAATCGGGAGCAGTTTCGCCTTTTTGTAACATAAGCAATGAGTTCTTAACCCTATATAAACAGCTATTGCGGAATAATGTTGTGCAGAAACAAAAATGCCACGGTGGCGGACCGTGGCTTTTTGTGACAGATTATTGCCGCTACTATTTTATTTTAACCGTATCCGACTCCATGGTTATCACACCAGATACAATCAGTTCATCCGGATTGTCTTTGGTGCTGATCATCACTATCCCGTTTGGCTGTGGCGTACCTTTGTAAAGGGTAGCCTTACCGCCTTTGTACACATTAACAGATTTGATATTGGAAGGAGGTATTGCCCCCACTTCTTCTTTAGTCATTTTTTTACCATCCACCAATAACAGTGCACCTTCCGAGGCACTAAAGGAATTACCTGTTACTACAACGCCCGATGCTTTAATGGGTGTCATAGTCGCTGCAGATTTCTTCAGCGTAACACGTATAACCCCATTTTTTCCCCTGTCGCCATACAAAGCAGTTGCACTTTTGTCTTTTAATACCTCAATGGCTTCAATCCTGTTAGGGTCAATACCTTCAATTGATTCCGCAACTTTACCATCAATTATATAGAGCGGTGCATTGGCGGGGTCTATTCCCCGAAGAGTCATACTACCGTTCAGTTTGACTTCCGGCGCTGGTACTTCTTTTACTTTTGCCGGTGGTGTCGGTTTAGCCACCTTTATTTTAGGTGGCGCCGGCGGAGGTGGAGGAAGTGGTGGCGCCGGCGGAGATGGCGGTACAGTGTCCTTGACGATAACAAGGGCTAAAGGATTAACGGAAGGCGCCTTGGTGTAATTGAGCGACAAAACGGTTCCACCTACCAGCAGTCCTAATACCAGGTAACGCGCCATTTGATAACGTGATGACTTTTTGCTGTTCATCATGATGATCCTGTTTTTTAGATGTGAGAAATTGAAATTGTTTGCGATGGCCGTCGCATATGGGATCCCACTTACTTTAATTAAATTGTATTGATAGGCGGTTTTATCCACACCCTGCTTCAGCAGGTACCTGTCTGTTATAAACTCCAGGTTTTCACGGATGGCTGTTTTCATCAGCCATGCGCCGGGATTGAACCAGTAAAAAATGTTATTAAGTTCTCCTAACACCACATCAACGCTGTGCCACTGCTGTACATGCACTTTTTCATGACGCAGTATGGCGGGCAGCTCTTCAGGTTGATGGAGTACCGGATTGATATAGATATTCCGGAAAAAAGAAAAAGGATTCACCGGTTGCCGCAATACCTGCACCGGGATATCGGCTATTTCACTGCGTTGCGAGGTACGGTGTATCTTCCATAAGGATAACAACTGGAAACAAAAACGTATAGCCATTACAGATACCCCTGTCCAGAAAATATACACCAGTAGTGTCCAGATCGTGAACACCGGTGCAGGCGCCCGCCAGCCGGCCAGATCCGGAACATAGGTCATGACGTTGCCCGCCAGCACTTCATGCCTGTTTACAAACGCATCAATGGGAATTAAGGGAAACAGGGACGAAAAGACAATACCGGTGAGCAGGAACAACCTGTTCCCGGTATAAAAGGTAAGCCTGCGCAAACCAAAGCGGTAAGCGAGAAAAAATAAGGTGAGTGCGATATTTGCCTTTAAGAGGTATATTAAAATAGCAGGTACCATGGCTGTAATTTTATTATTTACCTTTTTCTATCATGTTGATAATTTCCTTTAACTCATCCGGGCTGATCTTTTTCTCTTTCGCGAAAAAAGACACCAGCTCTTTGTAGGAGTTTTCGAAATAGTCTTTTACAAAGCCATTCATAAACTTCTGTTTATAAGCCGCTTCTTCCATAACCGGCGTATATTCATATACGTTACCCACTTTCCGGCTTTCCACAAATCCCTTTTTCTCCAGGTTCTTAATCGTAGAAGCCAATGTAGTATAAGGCGGCGCCGGAGCGCTGTGCGCTTCCAGGAAGTCTTTCACAAAACCTTTCCCTACTTTCCAGATAGCCAGCATGGCCGTTTCTTCTTGCTGGGTAAGTTTTTCCATACAAATGAATATTTTGAATTACGATTCTTTCGTAAATCTACGAATGTTTCGTAGATAAACAAATATTTTTTTAGATAAATGATCTTAGCAGGCAAAATTGTTTAAAAAAGAAAGAGGTGCAAGAATAAACCCTGCACCTCTTGATATGTTTCTCCCGGAGAGGAAATTATTACTTCAATATTTCTTCCAGCTTGGAGGCCAGTTCCTCACCACGCAGGTTTTTCGCTACGATCTTTCCTTTAGGATCAATCAGTACATTCTGCGGGATGGCACGCACGCCGTAAAGGTCTGCTGCTGCATTCTTCCAGCCTTTCAGATCGGAAACATGCGTCCAGGTGAGCTTATCTGCATCAACAGCAGCCAGCCATTTGTCTTTTTTGTCATCCAGGGAAACACCGAGGATTTCAAAGCCTTTGGACTTAAATTTATCGTATGCCTTTACCACGTTAGGGTTTTCTGCACGGCAGGGACCGCACCAGCTGGCCCAGAAATCAACCAATACATATTTACCACGGAAAGACGACAGGCTGATGTCCTTACCATTGGCATCTGCCTGGGCAAATTCAATAGCAGGCTGACCAACCGCCGTTTTACGGGCCGCCTCAAGACGCTTGGAGAATTCTTTACCGGAAGGTGAATTCTTTGCTTCCTTACTTAATTTCTTGAACAGCGGTGTAACTTCAGCAGGTTTTATATCGTAACCGGCTACCTGGTTTAACAGGAACATCGCAATAGGAGAATTGGTATTTTTAGAAAGAAAATCGTTCTCAATTTTTTTCTCTTCTGTATCTAACGAATCATATGCTGCTTCAAGTTTCTTAATCCCTTCTTCGTCCTTATTCTTCGCAAGTTCACGGTATTGTTTCTGCAAAGCTGCACCTTTCTCATTTACATCTTTCAGCAGTTCATTCAGATTTTTGTAATCATCGTTTGCTTTAGAGCCCGTAACAGTAGCTTTGCTGATAGAATCAGTAGTGCTGATAGTGATAACGCCTTTATCCAGGAAAACCGCCAGCATATCACGTCCCATCGACATTGGCTTTTCTGAACCTTTTTGTACCAGCATCAGGCTGGCCAAACCGGCTTCTTCCAAAGTTCCGTTAAAGGTAAATTTGCCGTCTTTGATCTGCGCGCTGTCCATGAAGTTCTCACCGCCCTTGCGCATCCTGAGATAAACAGTAGCCGGATTCTGTTGCTGGGAAACAGTTCCCTGTATAGTATAAGGTTTTCCTGCAGTTGCGCCTTTCTTATCCTGGGCAAACATGATCCCCGGCACTAAAAGGGCAACACCTATAATCGCTTTTTTCATTGGTTTTTGTTTTACGAATAACAAATTTGTAAAATCCGCCGCTCTTTAGCAACCTGATTTTGATAAGCGGCTATTTTAACAACTGCTCCAGCTTCGCCTCCAGCTCTTCCCCACGGAGATTGCGGGCGATAATTTTCCCGGCAGGATCTACCAGGAAGTTGGTGGGAATAGACTGAACGCCATACTGCACCGCTACTTCATTGCCCCAGCCTCGCAGGTCGGATACCTGGGTCCAGGCCAGTCCATCCTGGCTGATAGCCCGTAACCAACGATCACGGTTGTCATCCAGCGAAACGCCCAAAATGGTGAAGTTTTTATCCTTGAACCTGTTATAAGCCTTTACTACATTAGGATTCTCCTGGCGGCAGGGACCACACCAGCTCGCCCAGAAATCAACCAATACGTACTTACCACGGAAAGACGATAATTTTACCGGATTCCCTTTGGTATCCTCCTGCGAAAAATCGTCGGCGGCCACATTCAACACATTTGCTTTCAGACTTTTTACATAGGCGGTTACGCTTTGTCCGTACGAACTTTCCTGCACCGACTTATCCAGTGATTCAAACAATTGCCTGAACTCCTCCGGTTCCAGCCTGCTGCGCAGCTCATTCATCATCAACCATATACTGGCAATACTCTTTGGATGTGAGGTAATAAACTGCTTACCAGTGTTCACCACCTCCCGGCTGAATGTCTCCGCTTTCTTACGAAAGGCATTCTTCCCTGGCTCATCCTCGGGGTTAATCTGCTTTGCTTCGTTATTCAGCTCCTGCGCCTGTTTGATCAGGGGCTCAAATGCCTTCTGGTACTCCTGCATCGCCAGCGTATTCGCATTTCCCTTCACGGAAGTAGCAATTGGATAAGTAGCCACGGAAGTAGTAAACTGAACAGGCTCATTCCCTGTTACAAACAACATCGGGTAATTTACATCCCGCAGGATCAACGCATACACTGCTGGCTCCTTGCCACTTTTTACACGGAAGCTGAACTGCTCATTCTTTATCACCACCGAATCATCCGGATTATTATCCTGGTCGTCAAAAAGATAAATGGTTTTGCCGTTGCCTCCCCTCACAACACCCGACACCTGCTGGGCATTCACACCTGCGAAAACCAACACCGCAGCGGCTAACAGTAAAATCTGTTTCATTACAAATTATTTTAATTAGTTAGTGGGGTGTAATATACGAAGAGATTTTTTTATGGCGAGGGGTGCCGGCTTCGCCAGCACTAAATTGTCTTATTGCATGATTTAGTTGATTATACTGATTACCATGATTTGATTTTGTTTATGAGCAAGCTTATAAGTTAATTATCAACCTCTAATAAATAAAAATAAAATCATGGTAATCAGTATAATCAACTAAATCATGCAATAAGACAATCTAAAAGCCGGCGAAGCCGGCAGCTACTTGTGGCGCTGTTTTAACACCGATATAACATCTGCCAGCTGGAAACCCTTTGCCTGAAGAAGGATCAGGTAATGGAACAACAGGTCAGCGGATTCATTGAGGAACAGCTCATCGTTATTGTCCTTAGCTTCAATCACCACTTCTACCGCTTCCTCTCCTACTTTCTGTGCAATTTTGTTGATGCCCTTTTCAAAAAGACTGGCAGTGTAAGATTTATCGGAAGGATTATTTTTCCGGTCGGTAATGATGTTCTCCAGGGTAGAAAGAAAGTCGTTGCTTACATTCTTTTCATCCCAGCAGGTATCAGCGCCGGTATGGCATACCGGGCCTACAGGACTGGCTTTGATGAGAATCGTATCCTGGTCGCAATCTACTTTAAGGTCTTTTACGATCAGGAAATTGCCACTCTCTTCTCCTTTTGTCCACAAACGGTTTTTTGAGCGGCTGAAAAAAGTCACCTTGCCATCCAAAACGGTTTTCTCCAGCGACTCCCGGTTCATATAACCAAGCATCAGCACCTTATTGGTGATGGCGTCCTGTATAATGGCTGGTACGAGGCCATCGGGCGACTTTTGAAAATCTATCTGCATTGTTTACTTATTTCAGGTATCACTTAAAATCTTACGTTCACTCCCTTGTTATAAAGAAAAGTTTTGAGCGCAGGAATTTCTATTTCTTTATAATGGAAGATGCTGGCTGCGAGTGCGGCATCTGCCTGTGCGTTTTCAAAAACATCGGTAAAATGTTCCATTGTACCAGCGCCGCCGGAAGCGATAACAGGTACATTCAGGTGCTGTGCCAGCTGCCCGGTAATATCCAGGGCAAAGCCTTTCTTGGTGCCATCGTTGTTCATGGAAGTGAGCAGTATCTCACCAGCACCACGGCCTACCGCTTCTTTTGCCCAGTCAAATGCCTTTATATCCGTTTTCACACGGCCACCATTCAGGTACACATACCAGTCGCCCTCCTCAAAGCGGGTGTCAATAGCCAGTACTATACACTGACTCCCAAATTCACGGGCCAGCCTGTCCACCAGTGCAGGGTCCTTAAACGCAGAGGTATTCACCGAAATCTTATCCGCACCGGATTGCAGCAGCACGTATACATCTTCCACGGAAGATATGCCCCCGCCCACGGTAAAAGGAATATTCACATGACGGGCAATATTCGTTACCAGTTCCGCCAGCGTCTTTCTTCGTTCGTTCGTTGCCGTTATATCCAGAAATACCAGCTCATCAGCTCCCTGTGAAGCATACAACGCTCCCAGTTCAACAGGGTCGCCGGCATCGCGGATATTTTCAAAATTGATGCCTTTCACGGTACGGCCGTCTTTGATATCCAGGCATGGTATGATGCGTTTGGTCAACATGTGCTAATAGTTTACAGGAATGTTTTTAATGCATCCATGGAGATGTTACCTTCATAGATCGCTTTACCGATGATAGCGCCACTGCAGCCAATTTCCTGCAAGGCAGCCACATCTTCAATATTACTCACGCCGCCGCTGGCCACAAAGTTAATATCCGGGAAGCGTTCTATAATCTTTTTATACAGCTCTACAGACGGTCCCTGTAAAAGACCATCCTTAGCGATATCTGTACAAAAGATATTGCTGACGCCCTGCGCGATATTGCTTTCCAGAAAATCGAATACCGACAACTCCGTTGTTTCCAGCCACCCACCTACTGCAATCTTTTCTTCTTTTACATCGGCGCCCAGGAATATTTTACCGGCTCCGTATTGCTTCACCCAACTGAAAAACAGTTCCGGTTGCTTCACCGCTACGCTGCCTATCGTAGCCAATGCAGCACCGCTTTGAAATACAATCTCCAGATCTTTATCCGTTTTAATACCGCCGCCAAAATCTGTTATCAAACCGGTTTTACCGGCAATGCTCTCCAGCACTTTCCAGTTTACCACTGCTCCTTTCTTGGCGCCGTCGAGGTCTACCAGGTGAAGGCGGCGAACGCCGATGGCTTCAAATTCCTTTGCCACTTCCAGCGGATGTTCGTTGTACACTTTCTGCTGGTTATAATCGCCCTGGGTAAGCCTTACACATTTACCATCGATGATATCAATGGCAGGTATAACTTCAAATTTTTTAGTTGTCATGTTTTGCTGATCCAAAGGCAGTTCCATTCTCACAAAAGTGATTCCTCCCTTAACAAAGTAATCCCCTTTCTTCGTATAGCCCAGCCTGTCATAAAATGTTACTGCGGTATCACGGGCATTACACCAGAGCAGTTTTATTTTTTCTTTTTTACAGATGTCCACCAGATGTGCCAGTATCGCTTTGCCAAAGCCTTTCCCCTGTGCAGCCGGCGCTGTAGCCAGTTTGCGGAACTGTGCGCTTTCGCGGCCCAGGAAAAGGGACACTACTGTTACCAGTTGCCCCTGGTCAAAAACGCCGAAGTGCAGTCCATCTGCATCGTGGTCTACTTTTACGGCTTCCAGCGACTCATTGGGATACATCACATCCCTGCGGAGTTGCAGCGTGTCATCTGCGCTGATTTTCCGGATATTCATCTTACAGGTTCAAAAAGTTTTCAATAATACGGGCGCCTGCTATAGCTGATTTCTCCGGGTGAAACTGCACCGCATAAAAATTATCCTTCTGCAACGCAGCGCTATAGTTGATCACATAATTGGTGATGGCCACGGTATCTGCCCCGAGTGCCGCATAATAGCTATGCACAAAGTACATATAGGAGTTCTCCGGTACGTGTTCAAACACCACGCTGTGCAAACCGGTGATATTGTTCCATCCGATCTGCGGTATTTTCAGCAGGTTTTCCACCGGCGATTGAAAACGTTTCACATCCACATCAAATACACCGATGCATTTGGTATCGTTTTCTTCCGAATATTTACACAACAGCTGCATACCCAGGCAAATGCCCAGCACCGGCTGTTTCAGGCCGGCAATTACGGCATCCAGTTTTCTTTCTCTCAGGTACTGCATCGCCGTGCTGGCTTCTCCCACACCGGGAAAAATCACCTTATCGGCCGACATGATCTCTTCGTGATCATCCGTAACAGTGCCGTTTACGCCTAAACGCTCCAATGCAAACTGCACAGAGCGGATATTACCGGCGTTGTATTTTATGATAACCGTTTTCATGTTATTACTGAATTATTCCCGAAATAAACGTTTTCACCGTTTCGTCAATATTCTTACTGTGCTCAATGGCCCTGATAAAGGCAGTGCCGATAATAGCGCCATTGGCATAAGCAGATGCCGTATCAAAAGTAGCTTTATCTTTTATACCAAAACCAATTAAAACAGGGTTTGTGAGCTGCAACTGCTTCAGCCGCTCAAAATAAGCCTGCTGGTCTTTCATATCCTTGTCTTTTCCTGTGGTGGAAGAAGAAGATACGGCATAAATAAAGCCTTTGCTCAGACTGTCTATTTTACGGATCCGTGCTTCACTGGTTTCCGGCGTTACCAGGAAAATCAGGTGCAGGTTGTATTTTTCAAACACTGGTCTGTACTCATTTTCATATTCGGCCATTGGCAGGTCCGGCACAATGATACCATCCACACCTACTTCTGCACATTTTGCGCAAAAGGCTTCCACACCGTAAGTTAATACCGGGTTGAAATATCCCATCAGGATAACAGGCACCTGTATACGGTCCCTGAAACCGGTAAGTTGTTCAAACAGTTTGTGCAGGCTCATGCCGTTCTGCAACGCTTTAGTGCTGCTGTCCTGGATAACAGGCCCGTCGGCCAGCGGATCGGAGAATGGCATGCCCAGCTCAATAAGGTCCGCTCCATATTGCTGTAATGCGGTCATTACAGGCAGGGTGTCATTTAACTGCGGAAAGCCAGCCGTACAATATATATTTAAAACGTTGTGCCGCTTAACAGCAAACAGTTGATCAATACGATTTTGCATAATCCATTTATTTATTCATGTGACGGATATAGGTATCCAGATCTTTATCCCCGCGGCCGGAAAGGCATACCACCACTACATCATCAGTATTCAGGGGCAGGTCTTTCAGTTTAGCCAGGGCGTGAGCCGATTCCATAGCAGGAATAATTCCTTCCAGCAGGCTCAGTTCATAAGCCGCCGCCAGGGCTTCTTCATCGGTAGCCGACAGGAACTGTGCGCGGCCCGATTCATACAAATGGGCGTGCATAGGTCCGATGCCGGGATAATCGAGTCCTGCGGAAATGGAATGTGGTTCCACGATCTGTCCGTCGTTGGTTTGCATCAGCAATGTTTTGCTGGCATGGATAATACCAATGGTGCCCAGCTGCGTAGTAGCTGCGGAAAACCCGCTGTGTACACCCTTTCCGCCAGCTTCCACGGCTACCAGTTTTACCTTTTCCCTGTCGAGGTAATGGAAGTAAGCGCCGGCTGCATTGCTGCCGCCACCGATACAAGCCAGTACATAATCAGGATTCTCGCTGCCGGTTTTCTCCAACAGCTGTTTTTTTATTTCTTCGCTGATCACCGACTGGAAGCGGGCCACCATATCAGGATATGGATGCGGACCTGCAGCGGTGCCCAAAATATAATGTGTATCTACCGGGTTGTTGATCCAGTCGCGGATCGCTTCATTGGTAGCATCTTTCAAGGTTTTACTGCCGCTGGTGGCCGGCACTACGGTGGCTCCCAGCATTTTCATCCGCGCTACGTTGGGCGCCTGTCTTTCTATATCAATGCTGCCCATATACACCACGCACTCCATGCCCATGAGCGCGCATACGGTAGCCGTGGCCACGCCATGCTGACCAGCGCCGGTTTCAGCGATGATACGGCGTTTGCCCAGGCGTTGCGCCAGCAGGATCTGCCCGATGGTATTGTTTACTTTATGTGCACCGGTATGATTCAGATCTTCTCTTTTAAGATAAATTTTCGCTTTATATTTTTCAGACAAACGTTTGGCAAAATATAAAGGGGAAGGCCTTCCTACATAATCCCGCAACAGGGCTTCAAAGTCCTGCTGAAAACCGGGATCGCTGAGGATGCCGAGATATTTGGACTGTAATTCCTCTACGTTGGGATACAGCATCTCGGGAATGTACGCCCCGCCAAATCTGCCATAATAGCCATTCTTATCCACCTGATACCTGGAGTTGCCAGTATTAATCGCAATATCCATGACCGCTTATTTTATTATTGATGAATGAATTTGTTTCACAAATTGTTTTACCAGCGCAATGTTTTTCACACCCGGACTGTCCTCGAATTTACTGTTCACATCTGCTGCAAACAATGCCGGCAACTGCATCTCCTGTATTTCTGTTGCCTGGCCGGCACTGATGCCCCCGCTCAAAAAGAAGGGATGGTCAAACGGGTAAGTTTTCAGCAAATCCCAGTTAAACTGCTCGCCCGTTCCGCCATAACCTTTTACGGAAGCGGTATCGAAGAGAAAGTAATCGGTTACCGGTATAAAAGGCGCCACTTCCGTTTGCCAGTTAACGTTATCACCTATACGAAAAGCTTTCACCACCGGGATGAAGGTACGGACAGCAGCGCAAAACTCCGGCGTTTCCTCACCATGCAATTGCACCAGGTCCAGTGCATAATCACTCACGGTGCGTTGGATCTGTTCCAGCGGCGCGTTTACAAAAACCCCTGCCTTTTTGATGCCGGAGGTTTCCCGTACCGATCTCGCATCTATTTTGTTACCGGCAAAACGCGGTGACTTCTCGTAAAAAATAAATCCTGCATAGTCAACGCCGTTATCCACCAGCGCCTGCAGATCATTTATCCTGGTAATACCGCAAACTTTAATACGCATCGTGTTATGATTTATGCTGCAGATCGCTGAGTGTTTGTACAAAATTTTCAAAGGCACGTGCGGGATCTTCCTGCTTCATGAAATGCTCGCCTATCAGGAATCCCTGGAATCCGGCGGCTTTCAGTGTTACAATAGCAGCGGGGTCATTGATACCACTTTCCGCCACTTTCACTTTATCCGCCGGAATCTTCGGCGCCAGTTCACAGGAACGGTTAAAGTCTACCTGGAACGTGATCAGGTCGCGGTTATTCACGCCCACCAGGTGGGTATGTGCCGTTACTTTTTCCAGTTGCGCTTCACTGTGTACTTCCAGTAATACTTCCAGTCCGAGGTTATGTGCAAAAGCAGCCAGGTGTGCTACCTGTGCGGCATCCAGGCATTCTGCAATGAGGAGTATTACATCTGCCCCGATAGCCTTTGCCTCCAGTATCTGGTATTCATCTATCACAAAATCTTTCCGCAGAATCGGGATCTGGTTGAAGCTACGCGCCTGTTGCAGATCGTCGGAAGAACCACCGAAATATTTTTCATCGGTGAGCACCGACAGCCCGGAAGCGCCGTAACGGGTGTATGCGGTAGTTACCTGTTGAACAGTTACATCGCCGTTGATCACTCCTTTCGAAGGAGAGCGCCGTTTGAATTCCGCAATAATGCCCGTTTTTTCCGGCTGCTGCAGGAAATGGCGGAGCGATAATGTTTCCCTCGGGAAGGCCGGCGACTGCTCCAGGTCCTGCGCGCTGCGCTGCAATTTGCGGGCAGCTACTTCGATGTGTTTATGAGCAACAATTTCTGCTAAAATATTCTTCATGATAAACTATCTGTACTACGACTGCAAAGCAATCAGTTTTTTGAACGCATTATGTGCATTGCCCGACTCCAGGGATTCTACCGCGGCGGCGAAGCAATCTTCATACGAATTATATGTTCCGAGGCTGTACAAACCCATTGCTGCGTTGGCAAAAACAACGGAATTCTGTGCCCAGGTACCTTCGCCTTTCAGGATCTTCATAAAGATCTTTGCGGCTTCTTCAGTAGAGTTACCGCCGTAAATATCTTCCTGGTGAACTTTACGTTTGCCCAGCTGCTCCGGGGTCCAGTCCTGTTCACCTTTATTGGTAATCACTTTGGTATCTGCCGTGAGGGATATTTCATCATATCCATCGAGGCTGTGAACAATCACAAACTGCTTGTCCGTTTGCTGGAACAGGTAGTTGTATACCCTCGCCATTTCCAGGCTGTAAACACCGATCAGCTGATGTTTGGCCAGCGCCGGGTTCACAAGGGGACCAAGCATGTTAAAGAACGTACGGATACCCAGCTGGCGGCGGATGCCTGCCACATGTTTCAATGCCGGGTGGAACAGTGGTGCGTGCAGAAAACAGATCCCTGAATCCTCCAGCTCTGTTCTCAGTTTGGCATCGTCATTCTTGAATTTATACCCTACCAGCTCCATTACATTGGAAGCACCACTGACAGAAGATACGCCATAGTTGCCATGCTTGGCTACTTTTGCCCCCGCGCCGGCTACCACAAAGCACGACAAGGTAGAAATATTAAAAGTATTTTTTGCATCCCCGCCGGTACCAACAATGTCCAGTACATCGTAACCGTTGAGATTAACCGGTACACAGAGTTCCAGCAGCGCGTCGCGGAAGCCCAGCAACTCATCGATGGTGATGCTGCGCATCAGGTATACCGTCATGAAAGCCGCCAGTTCGCTTTCGTTGAACATGCCTTTGGAAATACTGATCAGGATATCTTTGGCAGCTTCGCGGCTGAAAGTTTTATGTTCAAAAAGGTAATTGAGAATCTTTTTCATTTTTGGAAGAATTTTGCTGATTGAGTGTTCGATAATTTTAAAACGGGTGTCGCGCTGTTATTACAGGCTTAACCAGTTTCTTACAATCTTTTCTCCCTGCGGGGTAAGCACACTTTCCGGGTGGAACTGCACACCACTTACATCGTATTTGTTATGCTGTACAGCCATAATAAAACCATCTTCGTCTTTGGCGGTGATCACCAGTTCCGCAGGCAGGGTAGACTCATCAATTACCCAGGAGTGATAACGGCCGGCCAGTATTTGTCGTGGTAAGCCGTTAAACAGCCGTCCATCTTCCTTAATAATATTTACGTTGGTAGCAACGCCATGGTATACTTCCTTCAGGTTGGTGAGAGAAGCGCCAAATGCCTGTCCGATGGCTTGCTGCCCCAAACACACACCAAAGATGGATTTGGTGGGCGCATATTCTTTAATCAGCGGCAGCAGTAATCCAGCTTCTTCCGGAATACCGGGGCCGGGCGATAAAATAATTTTATCGTAGTTATTTACTTTCTCCAATGGAATTTCATCATTGCGTACCACGGTTACTTTACCGTTGATGATTTTTTCCACGAGATGAACGAGGTTGTATGTGAAGGAGTCGTAGTTATCGAAAACGAGGATGTTCATACTAAATTTTTTGTGCCAGCAGAATGGCTTGTTTTAACGCATTGAGTTTGTTGTTCACTTCCTCCAGTTCTGAAGAAGCTACTGATTTTGCTACCACACCGGCGCCGGCCTGGTAGTACAGGGTATTCATTTTACTGAGTATGGAGCGGATCATGATGGCATGGTTGAAGTTGCCGTTGAAACCAACAGCGCCGATACAACCGCCGTAGAAGCCACGTGCAGTGGGTTCATACTGATCAATAATTTCCATGGCACGGTATTTTGGTGCGCCGGACAGTGTGCCTGCCGGGAAAGAAGAAGCCAGCAGCGTGAACGGATTCAGCTTCGGATCTACCTTTCCGGTTACTTCGCTTACCAGGTGAATTACGTGTGAATAGAAATGCACCTGTCTGTAAGAAGCTACTTCCACTTCTGTGGCGTTTCTGCTGAGATCATTCCTGGCCAGGTCTACCAGCATCACGTGTTCTGCGTTTTCCTTCGGATCTTCCAGCAGTTTATTGGCCAGCAGTTTATCCTGTTCATCATCCCCGGTGCGGCGGAAAGTACCTGCAATGGGATGAATAGTAGCTTTGCCATCTGTAATCACGATCTGTGCTTCCGGTGAGGAACCCATTAATTTATAATCGCCGTAATCGAAGAAGAAAAGATAAGGAGAGGGGTTGATGGAGCGGAGGGCGCGGTAAACATTGAATTCATCGCCTTTGAAGGATTGCTGGAAAGCTCTGGAAAGTACTACCTGGAAAACGTCTCCGCGGAAGCAGTGTTGTTTGCCCTGTTCTACCATCTGCATATATTCCGCATCCGTCATATTGCTTTTCTCTTCCCCGGTAGTGGCAAACGGATACCCGGGGGAATCTTTGTGCCGGATAAGCGACTCCAGTAGCTCAAACTCACTATCGATGCCGTCTATCTGGTTTTCACAAAGATAAAGTTCATCTTTAAAGTGATTGATCGCTATTACATATTGATAGTAGCGGTAACGCATCAACGGGATGGTATTACCGGCCTCTTGTTTCTTTTTATTGAATTCAATGGTTTCAAAGAACTGTACGGCATCAAAAGTGGTATACCCGAAGAGGCTCTGCGCCATTGGTACCGGGTGTTTGCCGGAGAAAGAATAGTTGCCGAGAAACTGCTCCATTTCATCCAGCACCTGTTGCTTATTTTTCAGCTCTTTCTTTTCTACGGGCAGGTTGGGATACTTAAATTCGAAGTGCGACGTGGAAGTAACTTCGATACCTGCAATGGGCTTCACACAAATAAAGGAATAACTGTTGTCACTGGCCCTGTAGTCAGTGCTTTCGAGGAGGATAGAACCCGGGAATTTATCGCGCAGCCGCAGATATATTCCCACTGGCGTGAAAATGTCTGCCAGCATCTGTTTGGATCTCGTTTTTACTTGGATGGTACGCATGATGTATTGGGTGAAGTATTTGTTTTTTTTAAAATGGGAAGGGCTGAAAAAGCGGAAGGCCCGCTGTGTAACAGCGGGCCTTCCAAATATATTTCTAAACGAAACATGGCACTGTAACACAGATCAGGAATTGATTCCGTGCCACCACCAATGTTTGTTTGTAATGATATTTTGCATAGCGAGAACAAAAATGAAACATTTTTTTAGAAAATGCAAATTTTTTTTGTGGGGGGCGGTGCCTTCGGCACCTTTTGTCTTTCTGCAGGATTACTGGATTAATCGTGATTGCACTGATTTTCCCACATTCTGTTTGATTTTATGGTGTGGAGATAAAAGCTGATTTTTCTAATTTCTGTTAGAAAATCGGTATGGAGATAAAAAACAAAATACGCTTATATCTTCTCCAATCATTTAATCTTATCCGCTTCTATCTCCGCCAAATAATTAAAACAAAAGGCGGGAAAATCAGTGCAATCACGATTAATCCAGTAATCCTGCAGAAAGACAAAAGGCGCCGAAGGCGCCGCCCGTCCGCTACAGTACCCCCTTCGTTGAAGGCAGCTGCATATTAGCCGGATTCCGTTTCACCGCCATTTTAATAGACTTGGCAAAGGTTTTAAAGATGGCTTCTATCTTGTGATGTTCATTTTCGCCTTCTGCCTTAATGTTCAGGTTCGCTTTGGCGCCATCTGAGAAGGATTTGAAGAAATGATAGAACATCTCGGTAGGCATCTCCCCTATTTTTTCCCTCTTAAACTCCGCGTCCCATACCAGCCAGTTGCGGCCGCCAAAGTCAATACCCACCTGGGCCAGGCAATCATCCATCGGCAGGCAGAAACCGTATCTTTCGATACCGCGTTTATCGCCTAAGCCTTTGGCAATGGCTTCTCCCAAGGCAATGCCCGTATCTTCTATGGTGTGGTGCTCATCAATATGCAGGTCGCCTTTGGCGGTGATCTTCAGGTCTATAGCGCCATGGCGGGCAATCTGGTCGAGCATATGATCAAAGAAGCCCAGCCCTGTATGAATATCCGCTTTACCGGTTCCATCCAGGTTCAGTTCAATATTGATATCTGTTTCATTGGTTTTCCGTACATGCGTTACCGTTCTTAATCCCAGTTTCAGGAACTCATAGATCCGGTTCCAGTCGGTGGTTTCGAGGGCAATCACGGATTGCAGCGCAGCTGCGTTATCGCTGATTTCGGCACTTCCCAAACCAACGCCTTCATTGATCCAGATAGCTTTTGCGCCCAGGTTTTTTGCCAGCTCCACATCGGTGATACGATCGCCGATCACAAAAGAATTGGCCAGGTCGTAGCTGCCATCGAGATATTTGGAGAGCATGCCCGTGCGGGGTTTGCGGGTAGGCGCATTATCGGCGGGAAAAGAGCGGTCAATAAACACCTCATCAAATTTGATCCCTTCGTTTTCAAACGCTTTCATGATCATATTCTGCGCAGGCCAGAAGGTATCTTCCGGGAAGGAAGCAGTACCTAGTCCGTCCTGGTTGGTAACCATTGCCAGCTCATAGTCCAGCTCAGCGGCGATCCGCGCCATATTCACAAATACTTTGGGATAAAACTCTACTTTGTCCAGGCTATCGATCTGGTAAGTTGGCGGCACTTCCCTGATCAGGGTACCATCACGGTCTATAAAGAGCACTCGTTTCATGCAGATGCAGTTGTGGCTGTTTTCAGGTTAAAAGATTTCAATACTTCCAGCAGTCGCAGGTTTTCGGCCGGCGTGCCAATGGTGATACGCAGGCAGCCCATACACAGTTCCACTTTGGAACGGTCGCGTACTACAATTCCCTGTTCAATGAGATAATTGTAGATACCTTTTGCATCGGTGGTTTTCACCAGGATAAAGCTCGCATCGCTGGGATAAATGTGCAGTACTTCCGGCAACTGGATCAGTGCGCCGGAAAGCAGGTCGCGTTCTATCACTATTTCGCGGATCCATTCATTTACCTGGCTTACATTTTCCAATGCCTGGAGCGCCAGCTCATTGGTGGCCTGGCTGATATTATAGGGTGGTTTCACCTTGTTGAAGGTGTTCACAATATCTTCACTGGCAAAAGCCATCCCGATGCGGAGTCCGGCCAATCCCCATGCCTTCGACAGTGTTTGCATCACCACGAGGTTAGGGTATTCGGTAAGTTCCTGTATAAAAGTTTTCTGACGGGAGAAATTGATATATGCTTCATCTATCACCACAATACCATCAAAATTATTCAACAGCAGTTCTATGTCCGAGCGGTTGATAGAATTGCCGGTAGGGTTATTGGGAGAACAGATGAAGATGAGCTTTGTGTTGGCATCTATGGCCTGTTGCAACGCCGGGATGTCCAGCTGAAAATCTTCTGTCAGCGTTACCTTGCGGATAATAGCATCGTTGATGTGCGCGCTTACTTCGTACATGCCATAGGTAGGCGGACAAAGGATCACGTTATCCACACCCGGATTCACAAAAGAGCGGTAAAGCACGTCTATGGCTTCGTCGCTGCCGTGACCAATAAAAATATTTTGTGGCGGCACACCTTTGATATCAGCAATTTTGTACTTGAGCTGCCATTGCATCGGATCGGGATAGCGGTTGTAATTCACCGGCAACGGGGATCCGAAATTATTTTCATTCGCATCCAGGAAGATGGATGCTTCTCCTTTGAATTCATCTCTGGCAGTAGAATAAGGCACCAGTTTTTTTATGTTTTCCCTTACCAGGGTATCGAGATTAAACATATTGCATTAATTAATCTGTTATAAGTGAGCCGGTGTATTCCAGCTGTTTTAATCTTACGGTAACGGCGTTTTTATGCGCCTCAAGTCCCTCTGCTGCTGCCATGGCTTCTATGGTACTTCCAATATTCCGCAGCCCATCGGGAGATATCTGCTGAAAAGTAATCTTTTTTACGAAGCTGTCCAGCGACACGCCGCTGTAAGCCCTGGCATAGCCGTTTGTAGGCAGGGTGTGATTGGTGCCGGAGGCGTAATCACCTGCGCTTTCCGGGGTATAATTTCCCATGAAAACAGAACCTGCATCTGTTACTTTATCTGCCAGGTTTTCTGCGCCTTCACAGGCCAGGATGAGGTGTTCCGGCGCATAGGCATTCAGCATGTCAATGGCAGTATCCATATCTTTCACCAGGATCATCTTGCTGTTTTCCAATGCCGCTGTGGCAATGCCTTTGCGGGGCAGTTCGTCCAGCTGGGCATTCAACGCATTGGTTACATTGGCGAGTACCTGCTCACTTGTGGTAACCAATACCACCTGGCTATCGGGGCCGTGTTCCGCCTGCGATAGCAAGTCGGCCGCCACAAAAGCCGGCACACAGCTATCATCCGCCAGCACGGCCACTTCAGAAGGACCAGCCGGCATATCTATGGCCACGCCGCTTTTATTCACCAGCTGTTTTGCACAGGTAACATACTGGTTACCCGGACCGAAGATCTTATATACCTGCGGCACGCTTTCCGTACCATAAGCCATTGCACCAATGGCCTGTACGCCGCCGATAGTAAATACTTTGTCAATGCCTATCAGTTGGGCAGTATACAGGATCGCCGGATGCAGGGAAGGCGTGCAAAGCACGATCTCCTTACAACCCGCTATCATGGCTGGTATGCCGAGCATCAGGATCGTGGAAAACAGTGGTGCGGAACCACCGGGAATATATAAGCCTACCTTTTGTATGGCGACAGATTTGCGCCAGCATTGTACGCCGGGCATGGTGGCTATTACCTGTACCTTTTCCTGCTGTGCGCGGTGAAAGGTAGTAATGTTTTTTGCTGCCTGCTGGATAGCCGCTTTCAGCGCCGGTTCCAGCGTAGCTTCTGCCGCTGCGAAAGCGGCGGATGGCACCTGTAAATTATCCAGCGTTACTTTATCGAATTCAGCTGCAAATTTTCTGATGGCGGCATCGCCGCCGGTGCGTACTTCCTGCAGGATATCATTCACTTTCTTTTCGAGCGTGGAGGTATCCATTACAGGTCTTTGCAGCAGCGTATTCCAGGAACTTTTATCGGGAAATCTGGTTGTTTGCATCGTTTACTCAGTTTATCAGATCACCATTTTTTCGATGGGTACTACCAGGATGCCTTGTGCACCCGCTTCTTTCAAACTTTCGATAATATCCCAGAAATCATTTTCATTCAGTACCGAATGAACAGAGCTCCAGCCGGCTTCAGCCAAAGGCAGTACTGTAGGGCTTTTCATGCCCGGCAGCAAACCAATAATTTCATTCAGTTTATCATTGGGCGCATTGAGCAGGATGTACTTGTTATTTTTTGCTTTCCTTACTGCCTGGATACGGAATAAAAGTTTGTCCAGCAACAGCTGTTGTTCCGGCTTCAGGTTGTGGCAGGCTGCCAGCACTGCTTCCGATTTCAGCACCGTTTCCACTTCTTTCAAACCATTCATGAACAGGGTAGATCCGCTGCTCACCAGGTCGCAGATAGCATCTGCCAAACCAATACCTGGCGCTATTTCCACGGAGCCGCTGATTTCATGGATTTCTGCGGTAATACCGTTTTGTTGCAGAAAATCTTCCACTATTACAGGATAGCTGGTAGCAATACGTTTATTTTGCAGGTCTTTCACGGAAGTATAATCCACCGATTTTTCCACCGCCATAGACAAACGGCATTTTCCAAAGCCCAGTTTCTGAACAATATTTACCTGCTTTTGTTTTTCCAGCACTACATTTTCTCCTACAATTCCTATGTCTGCCACACCATCTTCAATGTATTGCGGAATATCATCATCACGCAGGAAAAACACTTCCAGCGGGAAGTTGGTGGCCTCTGTTTTCAGTTTATTAACACCGTTGTTGATGTCGATGCCGCACTCCTTCAAAAGTTTGATGGAATCGTCGTGCAGGCGGCCGGATTTCTGGATTGCAATTTTCAGTTTCATCCCTGATAAAATAAAAAAAGGGGCTTACCTCTGCGGTAAGCCCCTGTTGATGATGTAATATGGTGATATACACAAATCATCCCCCTGCCTACCCTTGTGGTAAGATATGATGGTGGTGATGTGTATGTTTGTTTGTAATCATAATTTCAGGTGCAAAAATAGGAAGTAAAATGAAATAACAAAGGTTTTTTTTGGAATTAACGGGAAATTTAAATATAAGCGCTTATATATAATCACTGGTATAATGAACCTTTGCCAATATCTCTTTTCAGCATTCCAGCCTGCTTATTTCGCCAGCCTGCTTTGCAGTTCAGGCACTACATTTTCAAACGTACGCAGCAGCCGGTCCCAGTTCCGGAATGATTCATCAGAGCTTGCAGATACACCGGGAGGAGCTATTTCACTTACCAGCTTTGCCTTGTAGGTAAGCGGGTCTGTGTTCCCTGTTTTAATGATAAGACGGGTACGGACAGTAGCTGCTTTAAAAGATTTTACTACCCAGGCAGTGCACATGTATCCCGTCGCTTTATCGGTAACCGCAATCACATCAAAATAACCGGTAATGATGCGGTTGATCAGCTTCCAGGAATTTTCTTCATCATGACTGGTCCGTACATCGATATCCTGGTTCGCGAGATTCGTTACCATCGAATTTTCGTACGCATCGTCTTTCTCCAGCTTAATATAATCTGTAGAAGGCAATGTATGCTTTCCATCATTGATGTAGTTCCGCTCCTGTGTAATAAAACCTACCTTTTCCACACGGATGTTTACCTGCGCGTATGCTGCTACCTTGATTTCTGTAGAAGTGTTATTGACCAGTTTTCCATCTACATAGATCCGTGCGTCGTTCTCCGTATTAATAACGATCTTTTTGGATTTAACTTTTGCAGCTGCATGGTTGGGTGCAAAGAAGGTGAAGGCTGCCAGGCAGCAGAAAAGGAGTGCTTTCATTTGAATGCCCATAAGAAATAAGGATTATCTGAGGTTTACAATATTTTCACCGCGCAAAATTTAACGGCGCATAAAATTATGTGTGGGACATACAGGGAGTGTAGAAAAAAAATCCGGATGTACTGAATAACAAGTGATTAACATTAATATAAACGGCCAATAAATGATAAATATTGAACTGGATACATTATCTTCCCTTCTGTCAAAAAAAATCTTACTGCGCCTGTTTTAGCAACCAGGATTCATAGCTCACTGATCTCCCGGCACTTACTTCTCCCCTCTCCTGCAACGGATTTCCATCTTTTGCAAACGATGTGTTAACGGATTTCATAAACTAATAATTTTAGCTTTATTTTGCTAATAATATTAGTATTTACAAAAACGATAGTTATATGCAAGTGTTGAAACTGAGTGACCCGCACATTACCCTGCCATTCTTTAATACCAGTGTCCCTGCAGGGTTTCCTACTCCTGCCCTGGATTATGAAGAAGAGCAGATTGATCTCTCCCGTATCCTGCAGCCAAATCCCTCTACCTCCTTCATTATCAGGGTAAAGGGCGATAGCATGACTGATGCCAGCATTCCCGATGGTTGCATGGCGGTTGTAGACCGCTCTATCCGACCCTCCACGGGAGATATTGTAGTGGCGGCACTCAATGGGGAATATACCGTAAAACGGCTCGTAAAAGCGGGTCGCAGCTGGGTATTACATCCCGAAAATCCTTTTTATAAACCTATTGTTATCACAGAAGACGCCGACTTCCAGGTATGGGGCGTGGTAACCGCCGTCATTGTAGATATGCGGAAATAGCGCACCGGGACAGATACAGAAATAAAAGTACCTTTATCCGATTATAATACCACGACAGATAATATGTGTTACGATATTGCCTTTACCTCCAGCATAGAGAGCATTTTCAAATACCTGCCGCGACTTAAACCCGGCGGCAAACTGGATATCGACTTCGACCCTACCTGGCACAAGATCGGGATGTCTTATCCGCAATGGCCCGTAGTTACCAACAACAACGGCATCAAACTTGAAAAATACACCTGGGGTCCCATACCTAAAATGCTGGACACCCTGGAAAAAGTAAAACGCCAGCGGCAACTTTTCCTGAACGCCCGCAGCGAAAAAGTACTTGAAAACGGCACCATGTGGAATGCCATCCGGCACCAGCGCTGCCTCGTTCCAGCCAGCGGCTTCTTTGAATACCGGCACATTCCCGGATGGAAAAATAAAGTGGCCTATTATATCAAACCCAAAGAACAGGAACTCTTTTTTATAGCCGGATTGTGGGCAATGTCTAATTCCTGGGATGTAGATAAACCCGCACGTATTCCCGCGTTCACCCTGCTAACCCGTGCCGCTAACCCACTGATGGCACAGATCCATAACGGCGGCGACAACGCCGGCAGAATGCCCATGATGCTTACTCCCGGACTCGCAGAACAATGGCTGCAACCTGAACTAACTGATACGGATATACGCTCAATTATACAGTATGAACTGCCCGCAACACAACTGGAATGCTGGCCGGTAAATTCTGTCAGAAAAGCAAAGCCTGATGACGCAGCAGTAATAGCCCCTGCAGCATATGAGCATTTACCTGCCCTGCAGATGTAATATCGCTTCCCAGGCACCACAAAAAAACGGACGCCCCTTTCACAAGGCGTCCGCTCAGTATTGCTACGTTTCAATGCTTACTTAGCTACCACGCCCGCAGGCACTTTACCATCAGTATTATCCAATGATAATCCAAGCAGTTGCGCTACCAGCGGTGCCACATCTGTTACATTCATTTCTTTCACATGACCGCCTGCCACTATCCCTGCTCCGGAAGCCACAAAGCCGGTTTGTATCTCTTTAAAATCCGGGAAATAACCATGTGTGCCCCCTTTGGCTGCCATTACCAGTTCCCCGGTGGAGCCACCCCCAATGGTAACGCCATCAGAGGCGGAAATGGCCAAAGCAGCATGCGGATCAGCGCCCACTGCATCCAGCTGTTTGCGGCCAATAATCCGGAACATTTGCTGCTGTGCCGCTGGCAGTGCTTTCAGCAACGCCAGTACTTTCTGCTGTGTAGCTGCATCCTTCGGATCTTTGAGATGCAGGAAGGCCGACCCGCCGGAAGAATGGAACTGCGCTTTCCAATCACCCGTTTTGATATTATTCAGCAAACCATTTTGCGCCAGCAATACATTCGGGGAAAAGCTTTTGCCGATATTCACAAAACCATGATCGCCGGTAACAATGACGGTCGTATTTTCGTATATGCCTGCGCGTTTGAGCGCTTCAATAATAGTACCCAACGCCCTGTCTGCCCCCGCTACCGCCTTTCTTACCAGCAGGCCATCCCGGCCCTGTTCATGCTCATAATGATCTGTACAGGCCAGATGCAGCGTGGTAAAAGCAGGCTTATAGGTAGTGATCAGGTAGGCCGACATACGCGCCACATTTTCATCCAGGATCATTTCTTCATCCTCCATCGTGAAATCCTTTTCACCCAGCTTACCCGTGGCATGTTCCTGTACTTCCTGCCATAACGACACAGGATTGGTGACGGTAGCCATCAGCTCCCGCCTGTCTTTTTTTCCAATAAGCCATACATCCGGTATATTGTAATCGATCGGTGCGCCCACAGATACCGGCCAGATTACATTAGCCGATTTTTTCCCGGCTTTATGCACCGCATCAAACAGCGTAGGCGTTTTGATGCTGTCGTAATAAAAGTACCAGATGCCGCTGGCGCCATTAGGCTCAAAAGGTGTGTTATAATAAATACCATGCCGCGCCGGTGTTACACCGGTGATCAGCGACGTGTGATTGGGATAGGTAACGGTAGGGAATACACTGTTTACTCCGTCCGCATAAGCGCCGCTGTCTTTCATGGCCCGCAGGTTTACCATACCCCAGGAAGCGTCTGTATAAAACTCTGGCCGGAAGCCATCAATGGTAATCAGCACTACATGCGAGGCGCGCTGCGCATAGGAAGTGAATCCTATCATCAGCAACAATGCTATACCGGTAATCTTCTTCATACAATATATTTTTTCAACGCCGGTTTCAATGCCAGCCATACCAGCCAATATAAGGCTTCAAAGGTAAAGGGCCAAGTCCGCAGCGTACCAGAATGTAAAAACGGAAGCCCTCCGGGATCAGCTCAACGCCTCTTTCGCGGCGTATCTCCGGCAATACAGCGTGTATTACGCTTTCGTTAACATTCGGGAAACGGGACAAGGACCGCATCCCTGTAAGGTATACTACTCGTAGCAGTGAGTATATACAGCGGACTATAATTCCGCAATACGTAGGAAAAAGACCCTAACAAAAAAATGGCTGAACTCCCCGGAATCAACGCCTTAATTCCCCTATAATAAGCCATAGGAAAGGAAAATAGCGCCTCTGCACATTTTTCCTGTGCATTGGTATAATGATTGCCGGATAGTGCATGAACCTTTTCCGGATGAACTCATCCGGAATATTTATCTACCTTAACCATACAACTATGGCACACTTAGAAGTTCAACCCAGGAAAAGAAATCCAGCGTGGCTATGGCTGATCATAGGTCTTATCATCATCGCTGCTATCCTGTTTTTTCTGATGCGCAGCGGTAATAACCGTCAACAGGACGTAATCACTACCACTGATACTGTTAGCACTACCGGCAACGCTGCACCCGCAGCAGATACTCCCGGCGCACAACCGTAAAGGTTTTCACCTATTCTTTATCTAAAAAATATTACCATGTCTATCACTGAAACCAATCGTCTTGAAGAATTAAGCGGCAGCAGATTTGAAATTGTAGACGGACAGCCCGATATCAGGAACTGGGGGGTGGAAGATCTGCAAGGCAATAAATTCGGAAAAGTAGATGACCTGCTGTTCAATCCCGCTTCACGCAGGGTGCGCTATCTTGTCATCAACCTCAAGGGTAACCGGATAGGACTCACCGACCGGAAAGTACTGTTTCCTATCGGCGTAGCCATCCTGCATGAAAAGGATGATACCGTATTGCTGCCGGAAATAACTCCTTTACAGATCAGCATCCTTCCTTTTTATGAAAAAGGTGTGATCGTTACCCCCGAAACAGAACGGGATATCCGGAATGTGTTTGTGTCGCCGGATTCATATACCGCCGATAACGACTTTTACAACCACGACCAGTTTGACCAGGATAGATTTTATGGAACACGTGCGCCACGGGATAACCGCGTATAGTACTTGCCTAAATAATCGTCCGTTGATGTTAGCCTGCAAAAGAGAAAGCCTCCGGTCGGAGGCTTTCTCTTTTGCAGGCTAACACTAAATATGTTTTATTTGTACAACAAATTGCTCCGGATGAAATATGCTTTGGTGTGCGGCCTCGTGTTACTCTCTTTTTTTGCCAACGGCCAGAACCTTGTGAACTACCGCGATACGGCGAATCACTTCTCCGTAGGAATTCCCAACGGATGGCAGGTAATAAAAAACAAACAGATCCCTTCCCTGAAATTCATGGCGCAGCGGGCCGATAGCGCCCTGGTAGCGCCTGAAAACTTCACAGTCAATGTAGTGGATGAACCCCGCTCCAACGTAGATGCCGTTGCAAAAAAACTCCTGTACTATATCGGCCGCAATCCTTATTTCAAACTACTGGATTCCGGCAGCATTGTCAGCGCCGGTAAACGGATGATCTGGCTGGATGAAATCCACCTGGAGGGAAGCAGGACCGATACCATGTTCGCCAGCATCTTTATTGCGTATTCAAACAACAAAACCTACCTGTTGACCTCCACCACTCTTTTGCCGTTTTCGGCCGGTTTTAAGCCTTTATTCCATGAAATAGGCAATTCCTTCAAAACAGGCAAAGCAGCGGGAAAAGAGCGCCTTAAAATTGTGCTGCCGGTTAATGTAAAATGGACAACGATCACCGATACCGAAGTGGACAATCTCGCTACCCGCCAGTTCCTGCCTGCCAATGAAACGGCGCAGCAATGGACCCTGCTGATCAACAATATGACCATGGAAAATGCACGGGTCGATAACATTGATCTCGCTGTAAAAAGCTTCTCGGAAGCCGCTGTGAGTAAAGCATCACAGGCAAAGGTGACATTGCTTGGAAAAGAAAATATTCCCCAGCGGCGCTGGGCACTGTTCAAAGTGGAAACACCCGGCGCCGGAAGTCCGGAATCGCAGCTGTATTATGTGATACAGGGCCCCAGATCCTTTCATGCCATTTTCATTGCCCAAAAAACAGAAACTTTGTCGGCCGCCTTCGTAAGCAAATGGAGCGCCGTTTTCAGAAAAAGTAAAGTGGTGAATGAATAACCCATTAACTGTGTATTTATTTACGCAGCCCTCCGCAACAGCAGCCTGTAAATCAAGCTGTTTTTAGTGGTGCGATGTTTGGACTTTCCCTGGAAAACTTGCTTTATGACCACACAACCTAAAACACCCGGACCACTGCTCAATGACGATCTTCAACCAGACGATGTTTTTAGTCAAAAACAACAACCCGTGCCGCAGAGAGGCAACCAGGATGAACAATCCCGGCGGGGCGACGACAACTCTGATGAATTACTCGACGAAGAAGATGACGACGTGGAAATAGATGAGCTGCTGGAGGAAGAAGATATTACGGATGAGGATGTATCAGAAAACAGCCTGGAAGAAGATGATGCGCCAAAAAGGCCGCTGGAGTAAAACAATACGAACGGATACGGGTACTACGCCCCGCATCCGTTCGTTATAATGTTTACTTGTAAATCGAAATTTCAATTTTGCCGTCTTTGGTAACGGCGCCCCGGTACATGCCTTCCGTGTTAAAAGACATGGTCATGTTTCCTTTTTTATCCAGGGCAATCAAACCGCCATCGCCACCCATATCCCCTACTTTTTTGATCACCGTATTACCCGCCTGCTGTACAGAAAGCCCTTTATACGCCATGAGGGCAGACAAATCATAAGCCACCACATTACGGATGTAAAACTCACCCCAGCCGGTACAGGATATGGCAGCAGTTTCATTGTTCGCATAGGTACCCGCACCAATGATAGGCGAATCACCAATGCGGCCATATTTTTTGTTGGTCATACCGCCGGTAGAAGTTGCTGCCGCCAGGTTGCCCTGCCGGTCCAACGCTACCGCCCCAACCGTTCCGAATTTATAATCCCGGTTTTTTATACCCAGCTTGCCCGGGTTCGTATAGGCGTTTGATTTAGCCGCAGCAATAGAATCCTCCCTGATGGCACTCTGCAGGTCCCTCCAGCGCGATTCCGTTCTGAAATACGAGGGGTCCACTATTTCCAGTCCTGCTTCCTTTGCAAACTTTTCTGCACCCGGCCCTACCATCATCACATGCTCCGACTTTTCCATCACCGCCCTTGCAGCGCTCACCGGGTTGCGCACGGTGGTAACACCGGCTACCGCACCCGCTGCCCTGGTTTTACCATTCATGATGGCGGCATCCAGCTCGTTGCGCCCTTCGTGGGTAAACACAGCACCTTTGCCCGCATTAAAAAGTGAATCGTCTTCCAACACCCTTACAGTGGCTTCTACCGCATCCAGGCTGCTTCCGCCCGACTGCAGGATCTTATAGCCCGTTTCCAGTGCTTTTTGTAAAGATGCCTTGTACGCGGCTTCCTTTTCAGGGGTCATATTCTTTTTAAGAATAGTACCCGCACCACCATGGATCACCAGCACATAAGATGATGCCTTCTGTTGCGCCTTTACAGGCAAAACAAAAAGTACCATCAGAAAAAATAAAATACCAAACCTGCCTTTCATATCAAATTTTATTACGGAAATAATCAGATTGCTTTTTTCTTCAGCTGTCCCTTTTCCACCCACCACCAATACCAGGCGCCGCCACTGGCCGTTGCGGCATCAAAGTCAGCTACCCGGAAACTGCCGTTGCCGGAAGCGCTGGCAGGGATTTCATATACCTTCAATGCCTGCCCGCCATGGTTCCATTGCAGTGGTTGCCCCGGTTCACAAAGTTCCGGTTTTTTAAGACTGTCAGACATAATGAAATAAGCCTTGCTCACGCCAAAAACTTTGGCCACTCCTGCTTCATCAATACACACCGCCGTTTTTTCATCGGGCGCAATGCCTTTTGGAAAAATGCCCTGGTCTTTAATGATCCGGCTCATAAAAGTAACATGCCTGCCTTCGCGGCCACGTTTCAGGTAATGCTGGTCACTGATTACATCACGAAGATAAGGCGCATGCAGGAAATCGTTGTTATACACTTTTACCAGCGAATCATATGGATTGGCCAGCACCGAATCAGACACCGCACTGCCTCCCTCGCCGCTGTAATAAAACCCGGTCAGGATAGCACAACCCGCGCTGGTGCCGCCCACCGGCACTTTCTTTTCCTGCAGTAAATAATTGATCGCATCATTTACTTTGGTACCTCTCCATTGCAGCATGTAGCGCGACTGATCACCACCGGCAATAAACAACATTTCTGCATTACGGATAATATTGGCCACGGTATCATTATTGGCCAGTTCCCTGTTGGTAATATTCAGCGTTTCTACTGAGTTCACTTTCCCCAGGGAGTCGATGTCATGGTTATAGCCGCCATTGCCGGAGGCGGTAAGCACTACTACATCACCGCCACCGCTGCGTTCAATCATCCATTGGAAAGCGCCGTCCACATTCCCGCCACCACCAATTAACGCTACTCCTCCTTTTACCGGCGTGGTTACATCTGCCGTATCGCCAATAATCCCGATGGAAGCCGGCCGGCCGGCAATAGTCAGCGGTTTGGGCATACGCATATAACAGGCATTTAAACATATAGCCGTTATGGTTAGTACAGTTATTATTCTTTTCATCAGTAGCCGGGATTTTGTTTCATGTTTTTATTAGCTTTCGTTTCTGCATCAGGAATAGGAAATACATATCCCTTCTGACCAGGTTTCAGCAACACAGCACCCAGTGCGTTGATAGCGTCTTCCGGGTTGCGGGTTACAGACAGTCCCCTTCTTCTCAGGTCGAAGAGACGATGCCCTTCAAAGGCCAGCTCTTTGAATCGTTCGGTGTATAAAGCGGTGATCAATGCATCTTTATTACTAAAAGACTGCGGCGTGTAACCATTGATACGCGCAGCGCGCAGGTCGTTCAGGTCAGCGGCGCCATCCGCCACCCGGTTACTTTCCGCCAATGCTTCTGCACGGATCAGGTACATTTCTCCCGTTCTGAAAAGTTTAATATCTGCCAGGCCCATGCTGCCGGAAGATCCAAAATATTTATTCACCAGGTATTCAGAGTTGCCATCACCACGGGTATCGTCAAACTGTATATAAGCAGGATAACGCACATCGTTATTTTTATCGAACAGGTTAATCAGTTCAAAAGAAGGCACATATAACGCTACATCCCTGTCGAAATAAGCACTGCCGATCAACTCATCATCACTACCTGCTACCTGTTTCAGCTTCCAGATAACTTCAGATTGCTTGGTGTCTTTCCAGATGCCGGGAAAATCACTGGCGGAGGCCAGCGGCAGCGCATCAATAGCTTCTGTAGCATAGGTGATGGCATCGGTCCATTTTTTGGCGTATAAAGCTACTCTCGCCTGGATAGCAGAAATGGCCGGAAGCGTAATCCTCGTGTTATCATCTGCTTCAGCTGGGATCAGTGTTTTAGCCAGCTGTAAATCTCTTTCTATTCCAGCTACTACTTCTCCAAAAGTATTCCGGGCAGGAAAACTGTTAACGGAAGTATCCATATAAGGTACTCCCATCGCTGCCGGCTCATATGCCTCTGCATAACTCTGCAATAGCTGGAAATGACAATAAGCGCGTATCGCCAGCGCCTCTCCGCGGTACTGATCTTTCAAGGCTATCTCATCACCTTTGGCAGTAACATTGCCCATAGCGCCCAATACGCGGTTAGCGCGGTCAATGGCAATATAATACTCCCCGAAAGAAGCAGTAATAGTAGTATTGCTGGGATCTATCTGCCAGCGGTAAGTGGCTACACCGCCGCCAGTACCGTTCTCACTGGGCAGGGTACATTCATCGGTAACCAATGATACGCCGTAGATGGTGTTGTAGGTAAGACCGGCATAAGCGCCAAGCAGGCCGCCATTCAGATCACTGACAGTCCGGAAGGTTCTTCCCGGATCTATAATGCTGTCGGTAGGAGAAAGGTCCAGTTGCTTATTACAGGCAAGTGTACACAACGACAACAGGAGTGTAAAAGTATATTTGATATAACGGATCGTCATGAGCTTAATGATTTAAAAATTAACGTTCAGGCCAAAAGTGTAGGTTCGTGCGCTGGGGTAATCAAACCTGCCGTCGCCATAATTATTCTCAGGATCAAAACTCTTCCAGCTGGTCCAGGTGTACAGGTTCTGAGCCTGCGCAAATACCTGGATGCCCTGCACAAATTTCAGGTGGGTCATGATTTCTTTCGGGAAATTATAGCCGATGTTTACATTCCTTAAACGCAGGTAAGAGGCATCCTGGATATCTTTGGAAGAAAATCCCCTGCTGGCATCAAACTTAGGCAGGATGGCATTATCACCGGGTTTCTTCCAACGGTCATACAGCATACGTACCGATTGATTACTGCTGGCAAAACTTGGATTCTCGTTGTAATAATCTTCGTTGAGATACCGCATGGTTTTATCTGCAAATGTAAACAGCGCATTCAGGTAAAAACCTTTCCAGCTAACGGCCGTATTAAATCCACCGGTGAAAGGAGGAATATAAGTGCCGAATTCGGCTACGCTCAAAGCCGTTTCATTATAATCGCTTGTTTTATTACCTGACCTGTCATAGTACAAAGGATCGCCTGTTTGCGGATCCACACCGGCCCATTTAGGCGCATAGTGAGATCCGTAAGGCAAGCCCACTCTTACAATCTGTGTAGTACCCTGCGTAAATTCACCGGACACGCCCAGATCGGTGATCACATTTTTATTATAGGCAAAGTTCACACCTACCGACCAGGTGAGATCTTTTCCCTTCACAATATCTCCCTGGAGATCCATTTCTATTCCCCTGTTGCGCATAGCGCCGGAATTGAGGAACATGGTGGAAAATCCTGACGTAATAGATAACGGCTGTTCTATAAAGAGGTTATTGGTTACTTTATTATATACATCTGTTACCAGGCGGATGCGGTTATTCATTACACCCAGGTCAAAACCGATGTTAAATTCTTTGGCGTACTCCCAGTCGTAGTTCGGATTACCCGGCTGGTTAGGCACAATCGCCGGGTTACCGCCATACTGGTCGGTTCCATAAGTCCGGAAATAAGCAAAGGGGCCGAGATTGGAAAATGGATTGGCGGAAGTACCATAGCTGGCCCGGAAGCGCAGGTTATCTACAAAGCTCACATCTTTCAGGAAATTCTCTTTCTTTACTTCCCATCCAACACCCAGGGAGTAGAACCCATGCCAGCGGTTGTCCGGTGGCACGGTAGAAGCGCCATCATACCGGTAACTCGCATTCAGGGTATATTTTTCATTGAAAGTATACCGGCCTACACCAATGTAAGAAGCCAGCGCACTTTTGGTGCGGCCTCCGCCCAGCAAGGCGCTGTAGGGCGAACCGGGTGTAATGGCGGCAGGAGTGGCGGGTAACCTGTCGTCCAGGTCATAACCTGTATAATCAAATGCGCGGTAATTATTCCTGGTAAACTCAAAATAACCGGATACTTCGAAATCATGTTTGCCGGTAACTTTTGAATACGTTAACCCCGAAGTGCTCACCAGCGTAACGTTCCTGGTAACGCCTTCTCCAAAACTTCCTCTTCCGCCGTTATCCACTTTATAGCCGGAATAAGAATCCGGGTTCACATAACGCTCGGTGGTAGTTTCCCTGAAGTCGATGCCCAACCTGGTTTTCGCCACCAATCCTTTGGCCAGGATGTAATTCAGTGAAGTACCGATAATGCTTTTCAGCTGGTTATCTTTACTGCTGGTATTTAATAAGGCTTCCAGTGCATTACTGCCTTCCCGCAGATCATATACCGGGTACACATCATCGTTATAATTGGTAACCAGTGTGCCATCCGGTGCATAAGGATATTCATAAGGCAGGGCATAGTATACCGCTGCCAACGGGTTGCTGCCGCTACTGGAGGCTTCTCTTTCTATAAAGGAAGACTCAGAATAGGCCAGTCCTACGTTGATATTGGCGGTTAATTTACCCGCATTGAAATCCAGGTTATTTTTAAAGCTGTAGCGTTTTAATTCAGAGCGTTTGGCAATACCCTGCTGATCGTAATAATTCACAGAACTATAAAACCGCACATTTTCATTACCGCCGCTTACACTCAGCTGTTGTTCCTGGAATTTACCTGTCTGAAGGAAAATTTTTCTCCAGTCGGTATTAACACCTCTTAAGCTATCAATGATATGATCTGCCTCTTGTTGTTCCTGTGGTGTTTTATTGAGGTAGTCAGGATTTTTATTGGAGAACTCCCAACCCGGTCCCAGGTTAGCGCCGGTTTCCAGGCCAATCTCTTCTTCAAACTGCAGGTGCTGCAGGGAGTTCATCATCTGGAACTTGGGGGTGGTCATATTGGAAAAACCATACTGCGATTTATACGACACCGCTATTCTTCCGGCCTGTCCTTTTTTTGTAGTGATCACAATTACGCCGTTGGAACCGCGTGATCCGTATAATGCTTTAGCAGAAGCGTCTTTCAATACGGTAACAGAAGCGATGTCTGAAGGGTTGATGCCCTGGAACTGCCCTGCTTCAATGGGAATACCATCCATTACATATAAAACGGAGGAGCTGCCATTGATGGTACCAACGCCCCGCACGGTAATCGTTGCAGCGGTACCTGGTTGGCCGGAGCCGGCAGATACTACCATTCCCGGAACCCGTCCCTGTAATATCTGGTCGAAGGTAGCCATCGGTACCTGCGTAATCTTATCAGCGCCTACTACGCCGGCGGCTGCGGTAGATTTATCCCTGGTATAATTCGTATACCCGGTAACCGTTACGGCATTCAGCGTTTTGATGTCTTCTGTTAGTACCACATTGATTTCACGTCTGTTGCCAATAGTTACCTGCTGGCTGAGATACCCTACCAGTGAGAACTGGAGCGTGGTGGCATTGTCCGGGGCGATGAGCGTATAAGCGCCATCTTCATTGGTAAGCGTACCGGCGGTGGTGCCGGAGGCACGAACGGTAACTCCCGGTAAAGGCAGGTTATCTATTCCCCTCACCGTTCCGCTGATCGTAATATCTACGGCAGATGTACTTTCTGCGCCTGCATATACTACCACCAGCCCGTCTTCTTTCAGGGTATATGCCAGGTTGGTACCGGCAAATGCCTGTGAAAGCACTGCATCCAGCGTGGCTTCTTTTGCTGCTACCGTCACCTTTTTGTTTTCAGGCAGTGTTTTATCATGGAACACAAAGCGGTAGGCCGTTTGATGCTCCAGTGCTTTCAGCAATTGTTTGATACTTGTTTCTTTTACCTGCAGGGTAATGGTCTCCTGCGCGAAACAAATAGCCTGCACCTGAAGGCAGGTCAAAAAAAGAAGAACAGTTAATTTCATAGTAAGCAGCAATTTGCCGGTGGGAACAGGTTTCCCCTTCCATTCCAGGAATACAAGTTTTAACATACCTTTGATGTTGGTTTAGTTAATGATCATTCAGGACATTTTCTAGCCTAATTCCGGGGGAAGTGTTCCAGCACTTCCCCCTTCTTTATTTGGTTGATGTATAATTATTTATTTACTGATGATAATCTGACCGTTTACCATTTTAAAACTGAATGGATAAGATAACTGCAGGGCATCCAATGCTTTCAGGATCGTTTCACTTTCAAAGGTGCCGGAATACCGGTAATGCTTTACTTCTTCATCCGCAAAGGTGACCTTGATGCCATACCATTTTTCCAGCTTGCCCGCTATCACTTCCAGCGGCTCATTTTCAATTTCCAGCCGGTTTCTTACCCAGGCTATTTCCCTGGCTTTATGATTTACCGGGTCTGCGTCCAGCGGCATTACTTTAAAAGGATTGACCGGCGCCGGCAGCCCGGCAACATTCATCGTTAGCTTCTGGTTTGGTTGTAATATGATCTTTTCTTCGGGCTTATTGGCCAGCGTAACCTCCACCTTGCCTTTAAACAAAGCGGTTTCCGACTGATGGCTGCCGGCATAGGCACTTACGTTAAAAACGGTACCTAATACTTTAATATCAAAAGCGGCAGTATGTACAATGAAAGGATACTGCGCATGCTGCGTTACATCAAAAAAAGCCTCCCCTGTAAGGGTTAGCTTCCTGTTGGCCTCATTAAATCCCTCCGCCAGTTCCACGGTACTGTTCTTCCGTAAAATAATGGAAGAGCCATCCGGCAGCACCACGGTTTTACGGGGATCGTTGCCGGCATTGATAACAACCATGCTTGTTTTGGGTGAGGTGATATCAGTAACGGTGTTGGTACGGCTGAACAGGTAAATGGCGCCGGCCAGTAGCAGGATGCCCCCCAATGCGGCAGCATATTTAAATAATGGACCGGTTTTCCTGGCGGGAGCAGGTGTATTTTGCCCCAACGGCTCTTCCAGGGCCGAATGGAGCAGATCATACTGTAAAATACCATCTTTCAGGTGTTTCAACTGCTCCAGGCGGTTACCCTGCCGGGCCGACAATACCCCAATCATATACCGGGCCTCCTGTACAGCAGCCTTCTTTTCAGGATGGCGGGTTATCCAGCTCTCCCAAAATAATATATCGCTGTCATTCTCTTCCAGGCAATAGCGCTGGAAAGATTCATCACATGCAAAGTCGGCGGCTTCGAAATCCTGGAAATTCATGTAGATAATGCCTTTGACTATACAGACGGCAAAATCAATCGTTTTTCCTAAAGGTTTTATAATTTTTTTTTCGGGAGATGGGAAAGCCGGGCTTATTTCAGCATTTTCCTTAATGCTTTGATGGCATCATAAATAGTATTGTAAGCCGTTTTCACCGTTTGTGAAGTTTGTGCAGCAATCTGTTCGTACGACAATCCTTCAAAAAACTTAAGCCGTATCAGCTCTGTCTGTCGCGGAGTGAGCGCTTTCAGCGCCTGCTGCAGCCGCTGCTTTAATTCTTCGTCCTGTTGTACCTGGATAATAATTTCTTCATAAGATAATTCGCGCTCCGCTTCCTTATCAGTCATCCGGTGAATAGCTGCATGGATCTTCGACTGGTACGCCAACTGATCCAGTAGCTGTCTTTTCAGCGCGGTAAATAAATAGGCCGGCACGTTGGTTACCGGGCGCAGACTTTGATGCCGGGTCCACAGCTGCAAAAATAATTGTGTGATACAGTCCTTTACCAGTTCATCGCTGCCGCAGGTTTTCAATCCAAACCTCAGCAGATGTGAATAGGTATTATTATACAGTGCAAACAACGCCTGCTTATCGCCGTTTCTCAGGCGTTCCCAATGAATATTATTGTCTTCTTCATAAGACATAAAATGCAGGTCGTTATAATGTTGATGGAGCAGTTTCCTTCATCAATTCCCTGATGGCTGCTTCCAGTTGCTGATCTCTTCCCTTAATTATTTCTTCAGGCGCATTCCTTACACGTATATCCGGTTCCGTTTGATGATTTTCCAGGTAATAGCCCTCCCGGCTTTTTACACCCAGTGAAGGCACGCTCCAATGGAGGTTACCATCGGGCAATGTTTCCCCGGTCATGAAGGTACAACTGCCAGGCACTGGCATCCCTATCAGCTTACCCATATGGAGATACTGATAATCGAACACAAAACAGCTGCCATCGCTATAGTTGGCTTCGTTGGCAATCACCACCGACGGCTTTGTCCAGCGGAAGCCAGGCTCTATGCTTTCCACCTGCTCGTCTGTTGTATTTTTCCTGATCTCCGTGCCGCTCAGCATCATGCCCAGGTCTGAAGCCAGATCGCCTCCCCGGTTAAAACGGGTATCCACTACAATACCTTTACAGCCGGCGTACCTGCCCATTATTTCGCTGTAGGCATTGCGGTAGGCGGCGTCGTTCATCCGGTATAAATGTACATATCCCAATTGTCCGTTGCTGAGGCGTGTTACTTCGTCCCTGTTACGTTTTACCCATCTTTTATACAGAAGGTCGTTTTCTGCTTCCGGCGTAACCGGCGTCACCACTATATCCCGTCGCTGGCCACCATCATCAATACGCAGCCGGGTATTTTTACCTGCCCGGTGATTAAGGTATTGCGAAAGATCTTTATCTGCCGTAATCTCCTCACCATCTACGGCCGTAATAAACATGCCCGGCTTCAGATTAAATGCTTCCTGATCCAGCGGTCCGCCAGGAAGTATTTCACTTATTTTCACACCGTCGCCACTGTAAGATACATCGTAACAAATACCCAGGGAAGCTGTTTCTTCCTTTTCTTCCACCACATGGCTGCCCGTTGCGCCACTATGACTTACATTCAGCTCACCCAGCATTTCACTCACCATTTCGGCCAGTTCAAAGTTGTTGGCAATATGCGGCAGGAACTTTTCATAATTCCGGCCATACGCTTCCCAGTCGGCGCCGTGATAACCAGCGGTATAAAACGCTTCTTTTGTTCTTCGCCAGATATGGGAAAACATCGCCTTCCTTTCTGCTGCCAGGTCTATTTTCATGGAACCGTTAATGGTAATGCTATGCTGCGTTTGCCCCGTAGTATCCAATTGCAGGATGCGGGCATCTGCCAGCAGGAAAAGTTGTTGTTGTGCAGCGTCCCATTGCAGCGAGCAATCTTCTGCCTTCACCGACAAAGGCATCGTGGACGTTTTAGTGGTAATATCTGTTATCCACAACTGGTAAGCCGCACCGGCTTTTACCAGGTAATATAATTTGTTGCCGCTTTTACTGAGTAATACATCTGCCAGCATAGCGGCTGAAGGCGTCAGTTTTGTAATCTGTTCTGCATCTTTAAAGCTGCCGCCGGAAAACGGTAACGCATATACGTCCTGTTGCCGGCTGCTGCTCGTGGAAAAACCCCGGAGTCCGTTCCGGTCGCTTTTCCAGATCATCATCTTTCCGTCCGTTGCCCATTGCGGCGCCTCATCACCAAAGCCGCTTTGCGTAATATTTTGTACACTACCACTACCATCGGCTGCTACCAGGCCCACTTCCTGGTTGCCGGCGCCCGGCTGGTTGTATTGAAGCAGGAGATACCGGGCATCAGGACTCCAGCGGAAATACTGATCATGATCCCTGCGACTGAACAACGACGCAATGCGGCGACTTTTTCCCGAAGCGATGTTATATATTTTTAACGTTACCCTGTTTTCGATATAAGCTACTTCTTTTCCATCTGGTGAATATAAAGGCTGATAGTTTTCCTGGTTGTTGGCCAGCAACACGGTTTCCTTTCCATGTAGCAGATCCATTTCACAAAGCCGCCAGCCATGGCTACTTTCACTGGCATACAACAGTTTGGTACCATCCGGTGAAAAGCTCAGGTCTGCTTCTTCCCCGGGAGTATGCGTCCATTGCCGGATAACGCCGTGTTCCATGCCGGCGGAAAATACATCTCCCCGGAAAATAAACGCGATGTCCTTACCGGACGGTGAAACCACCCCGTATTTAATATGATCCGCTACCGGCACTACGGTTGTATTTTCCGTAACCCGGCTGGTAAGATGTATGTTTACTTTTTTGGGCGCAGTGCCCGGCGCCTGTAAATAAATATCTCCGTTAAAACCGAAGCACAGTGTGCCATTGCGGGATGCACTCAAAAAACGGACGGGGAATTGCTTAAATGTTGTCAGTTGTTCTGATGCGCCGGGACGACCGGGCCACAAACGGTGCACATTAAAACTGCCACTCTCTTCACTCAAATAACAAATGGATTTCCCTTTGTCGGTAAACACCGGTGACCTGTCTTCCCCGCGAAAGTCTGTCAATTGCTTATACGTATCGTTTTGCGTGTCATACAGCCATATATCCCTCGCCGCAGCAGATACCTGGTGCTTTCTCCAGGGATTCTCCCGGTTCTTCTTATCGTGATAAACAATGAATGGGCCGTTGAGCTTTGCACCTTCCGCAGGAACGCCCAGTAACTGGGTTACCCGTCCACCGTGTACGGATACACGATATAGCTCAGGCTGTGCATCTGAAGGAAACTGCCGGCTGTTTACCGCATCCATTCTCACCCCACCAAAAATCACCTGCTGATCATCTTCACTAAAATCATAGGGATACTCCTCTGCCGAATGAAAGGTGAGTTGTTTTTCAGTTCCTCCTTTTGCGGGTACCAGGAAAATATCGGCATTACCATAACGGTCAGATGCAAAAGCAATACTGCTGCTGTTATGGCTCCATACAGGCATCCACTCTTCCGCAGGGTTAGCCGTTAACTGTACAGCAGTACCACCCCTGGCAGCAACGGTGTATAAATCGCCTTTATAAGTAAATACAATTGTTTTTCCATCAGGAGAAAGAGAAGGATAACGCAACCAGCAGGGAGAACTTTGGGCAAAAATATATTCCCCCCAAAACAAGATGAGTAAAATAATGATCAGTCTTTTCATTCGCAGTGCATGAATGCAGTTTGTAACAGCCCGGATAAAGATACAAATATATAATTCATATTTTCCGGGTACTCTACATCCTGCTAAATGCCCAGCATCACCCGCTCTTCCTCCGCTTCGGCTTCTGCCTGCGACACATGTGGCGCATCGGTTATTTCTGTGAGCAGCAGGGTATACCCCAGCAGCAACACGATCAGCAATACCTGGTACCGCAATACAATAGGCGCGGCAAAAACGCTGAATGCAAAATTCAGCCCGATGAAAGCCCAGCACAACAACAGCGCAATATTAAATTTACGGCTGGTTTTCCAGGTACCTTTTTTAATAAGATAGCGGATCGTTTCTTCTATAAACAACAAATGACAAATCACGATCAAAGAAGGGAACAGCGACATCAGCGTGCTTTGCCAGTTATTATATTTACCTTCCGGCTTAGGCTTGTCCCCATCTTTAAAAAAAGTGGCTACCTCTTTATTCACCAGGTTAATAACAGGCCGGTTATACCCGCCCAGCACTTCCAGTTCCGGCAACAGATAAAGCTTTGTATTGCCCAGCAAATAATAGCGGGTAAAATCCCAGGGGTACTTCCGGATCATATAATTGCCGTAATCACTGCATAAAGGCGCCACGCCACACCAGCCCGCATATACATCTTTACCCTGATGCGCCAACCCATAATCTCTCAGCAATCCTTTCTGCGGCCCGTTCATGTCCCACATAAAATACGATCCGTCTGACACCACTATTTTCCTCGGCAGCTTCTTCAGCGCCGTCATGTAGTGATATACCGCCTTATGTGTTTTGGCAAACTGTGGCGGCACGCCCGCAGAATCCAGCGGCACATACTGCATCATATACATCGCGTTATTCATGATCTGCCAGCCGCTGAAAGCAGAAAATATTTTCACCCCGGAATGCTCTGCTGTTTTCTGACGGGTAAACAGTACAAACGAAACGATCAGCATTACCGGCAACAAAACAGCCACCACTTTCTGCCACGGCCGGTAAGCAGATAATAAAATCGGGATCAGCGCCACCAACGGGTAAAACATGGCATTATAGCGCACCGTAAACGCATAGCCCAGCAACAGCCCGTGAAATACCAGTAACAACGTAGTTGGCTTATGCAGGATCCACAGCAACAAAGTAATCCAGGTAAGTCCGAGCGAAAGGAACAGCGCATCTGAAATAAAATAATTGCTCAGGAAAGGGAACAAGGGATTAATAAGCAGGAAAGCATAAAAGCCATACCTGAAATAGCTCTGTGGATTAAAAATATAACATACACTGAAATAGAAGAAAAACGCACTGGTTTCCAGCAATACAAACTGCACCACGGTGAGCATCGTTTCTGAGCGGGAAAACTGGTGAAACAACCACAGGAATTTGGAATATCCTATAGGCCAGAGATTATAATTCCTGTTCTGCAGGGCCGTTTCCATATAAGAACCGGTATCTGATGTAAAATCTATGTACGGGAAAAAATGTTTGAATACCACCATCTTGATCACCGCAACAATAATAGCAGCTGCCAGGAGCAGGCCATTACGCCGGCTGGCAAATACAAAGGCGCCGAAACCGGGAGCAGGGGCAACAAGGGACCGGGGAGATAGTAATAACATAGCCTGTTTTGAGGGATTTGACTTATAGCTGCAAGTATAAAAGAAGCCACTGAATTGGCGCGTCAGTATATGATTTTCAGCGCTTTAAGGATCTTTTTTTGAGAAAAAAGGATTAAAAATTTGGTAATTATCAGAAATGTCATAATTTCGCGGTCCTGATTTGCTATTGCCTGATAGTATAACGGTAGTACGACAGACTCTGACTCTGTTTGTCTTGGTTCGAATCCAGGTCAGGCAACAACCTAATCGCCGCAGACGCTTGCTAGACAAGTGATTGCGGCGTTTTCTTTTTTATGCGGTTGTCGTTTTTGTGGTTGTTTTAATTCCAATGTCTAAAATAAATTACCGCATTACTTTTTGTCTCTCCTTTTATTAACTACTGCTATAGCATCCCAGATGCGCCAATTTTACTATCTTGATTATAATCTTTTGCGCATATGATAACAGAACAACCGGCTTCTCTCTTAAGAACTATTATCCTGCAACCTCAGAAACCATATGACAGCTATGGAGGTTTGATATTTTCAGATATTCGTTTTACTGGGGATGGCTACCTAAGTGTGCAAGGGCAATGGCCACGCGATCTTTATGTTACAGATTGTGAATTTGAAAGCCAGTTAATCATAGAAGAGATTATCCATAAGAACTATACATTTAAAAATTGCGCTTTTGAAGGAGATGTAAAAATTCTGTGTAAAGAAAGCAAGAATTTCATTCGCTTCATTGATTGTATTTTCAAGAAAGACTTGATAATAAATGGAAAACAGTTTAATTCTGTTATAATCGAAAGTAATATAGAAGGTGCGCTTTACATTGAAGCTGGAAAATTTGAAAAGTTAATAATTGGGGCCGACTTTAAGGGTAAAAAGTACTCCGTTAATTCTTTTCATATTGACTTTTCTGGCTCGAAAGGTGTAATGCTTTTTCGACATTTACTAATTGATAGGTTAACCTTATATGGGACGAATAGTAAAGATTCTGAGGCGTCTTTCTTTTCAATAAGGGCATTTAGAATTAATATATTGAACCTGTCTAATGAAGGGAAAATACGGTTCTCCGATTTAGTATGGAATGATACCCTTACAGACGAATCTTATCGTTCATTTTACTGTTTCCAATCGAATTTGGGGAAAACGGAGTTCTTCAATTTCAATTTCAATTGTTTCCAAGAAATAGAATTTATACAAAGTCAGCTTATTGAATGTGTTTTCATAAATACAGTGTGGCCGCGGCATTACTATAAGTTAAACCTCAAACTAAAGGAAGATAGGTTAGCAGACCTGAGAGAAGAATTTAGACAATTGAAGTTTGTATTGTCAAAACAAGGTGATAGCGTTAAGGAGCATGAATTTCATGCCTTAGAAATGCGGACTCTTTTACTTTTGTCAACTCGTAGATTGTTTAAGTCTCAAAACAGTGAGATTAATCGTACTTACACATGGAGGCAAAATTTACAAAATTGGGTTGTCCTTCTTCTCAGTTGGTTAAGCAGTAACTTTGGATTAAGTTGGCTACGACCCATATTTTTCATGCTAGTGGTGAACTTTTTCCTTATTTACTTAGGGATATATGGGTTTAGGCTACAAGCTCTTGCTAACATCTTCAGTTTTCACTCTTCAGTAGACTACAATGCCATCGGCAATTTTTTATACTATTGCTCACCATTCAGGAGATTTGACAATATCATAACAGGCAAAGCATCCATTTTTGATATATTAATTAGGATAGTATCATCCTACGGAATATACAATTTCATTCGTGCTACCAGAAGGTATGTCAAATAATTACACTCCTTCTTAGGCTTAAAGAGGCAAATCAGGTAAAAAATCCTTTGGCGAACATTTGAAAACCTTAGCCAATTCATTAAGATGCCGGATATTATATTTATCCCTCCGCTTATTGCTTTCTACATTGGAAATAAAGCTATCGGCCATTCCTAAATGTTGTGATAAATCAATCTGTCTTATTTTTTCCTTCTCCCTCATTTCTTTCACCTTATTTATTACAAACAAATCTACTTCCGTGGCGTGTGGCTTGCTTTCCATAGTCATTTTGAGAGTAAAGCAATGCCTATCGAAAGAAAAAACCAACCGGACATGTCCGGTTTTATCAATATTTCCCTATATTTGTTAAAATGATTTTGAACTTATGGATACATCATAGTTTTATTACTTTTGCGGGATAATAAAATACTAAGCGTGTTTGCTTTGCTCTCTTTGCTGAAAACTACGACCTTTCAAGAACAAGAGGGAAAAAGGTAAATCGCCTATACTATATTGGTGTAGGCGTTCTTTTCTCTTGTTCGGGGTGTCGTAGCCCTTCAGCAGTGATAGGAACCAACCTACACCATTTTTATGCCCGCTAGTTTCCCCCCGCCCTCACTTCATTTCTTTTAACCCTTCAATTATCCAAAAATGCAAAAAGAAATTATAATAAAAATATCATCTGGCAAGTCAAATGCAGCCCTAGACCTTCATACACTTTTCAGCGCATTGCCAACAGTTTTCAGGGAGTATGTATGTGAAGAATGCAATTGGAGTACTCCAACATTTTACAGAAAGTTAAGGACAAAGGATATGGTAAATCCCGAAAATCCGAAAAGGGTAATTTCTGCTATCAGCAAAGCCGAAAAGGATAAAATTATAGAAATAGGACTAAAGGTGTTTGAAAAGGCAGGGATGTACATAAGCAAATACAATCCTCAAACCAGTAAACAATAACAAGATTAAAGCTGGTTCTATGACTGATAAAGAATTTCTAATACAAGCCTGTGCTGAAATAGAGGCTAAGAATCTTCTATTAAAAAGGGATTGCCGCAAAATGGATATAGAAATTAAAAAATTGCGGAAGGAAATAGCCCTACAGAAAAAGAACGGAGGGCTTATTTGCAGTGGTGCGGTTAATACCCAAATCCGGCTTAATCCATAATAATAAGGTCAATAATGTGAAGGAGGCCGGACATTCGCACCCCGGAAAGGCAGCAGTTTTGCTGCCTTTTTTTATCAGCGGTTGCCTTTATCTTTTAAATAATAATAAACCGTTGTCCTGCTTTTTCTTAGTATGCTTGCTATTTCCCGGTAACTATGACCTTGCCTGAATAACTCTTTTGCGCGATTCTGCAATGTTTCAGGCGTTGCCAATTCTTTAAATTTATTATCCCTAGCGTACCGCTGTATAGTACGTGGTGAAATATTCAATAGCGTTCCTATTTCAACCGCGTTTAAACCTTTCAAATAGTATTGATAAGCCCTTTCTACAAGTAAATTATTAAACCTTGTCTTAGGGGCTGCATTTACGTTTCCCATTAAAATTCACTTTAAATTAACCTAAAATATACTTAAACGTGTCGCGGTTGTTTACACCAATATGGGTAGTTTGTTGAACTGTTTTAGATAGTACCCCCCATACGTTATTTGCCCTAAGCAATGCCCCTGTATAGGAAAAAGTATCAAACAACCTTTAAATCTATCTTAAAACCAAACACCTACCAGATACGGAACATTGATACAATACCGATCCGGTAGGTATAAAGCATTTAAGAGCCGCAATTGCCCTAAGCTGTAAACAATTGCGACTGTACAAAAACAGGGTAGTACAAAACTGGCTCGTTTCTTTCAGTCTTACGCAATTGATAGCGGATAAACGCAGCCTCTTTGTTAAGCCCCTTACAGATTATAACTATATCGTATAGCCTTGCTTTTAAGCGCAATTCTCCATTTTCATTATGTATCTGTTCCCGTAGTTGCTTTTCGCACTCAATAAAGTAACATCTGGCTAACTTCCCTTTTTCGGTACGCTGTAGCATGGATATTTCCTTTGCAGTATCCATTGTTAAAATGTAATCCGTTAATGGGCGACCACCAATACTTTTGGCCAAAATTGGCCGAAAGTCCAAACCATTATCAAATCCGTAAGCAAACATTTCCTTGCTCCACTTATGGAAAGCACGTTTAACATCTAAAAATTTGTGCAATTCCTTTGCTGATACTACGTTCTGTCCAGCGTGGTTCTGAATTTTAATTAGTCCATTCATTATTTTTAATTTTAAAGTTTGATTGTATAAATTGTTTAGCTGCTTTTCCCTTTATAGTTTCCGGCTTTTCGCCCGATGCAACAGGCATAATGTCAATTTTCGTAATCCGGTCTAACCACGTTTTAGTTATATCTAGTTCTGAGGGGTGCAACGTATCTGTATAAGTCTTTCCCCCAACCTGATAGGTGATTGATATAAAGTTTTGAATGTTCATAGCTTTAAAAATTGTGCGTTTTAAATCTCTACGGCGGTTACTGTCTTTATTTCTACAGGATTTAGCTATTTTCCCATACCGGCTTTCACTACAAAACATACTGGTTACCTGTTGACTGGATATATCCCGACCACAACTTTTACAGGTACGCCTTTGAACATTTTTCGCGCTATATATTTTAACCTGATCCAGTGAATAAATTTGTGCAGGATTCGCACTTTTTTTTCTCCTATTACTGTTAAGGGATAATGCTACCTTTTCCCCTACATATTCAAGGTGTGAAAAGGTTGCATCCACGCAGGTATTTTGCCCGCCTCCTAACTGGTGAAAAGGTTGCAGTTTTTCAGCTTCAAAAAGGCCGTTCCAATTATCTAGCAGCAAGGCATTTAAAAGAGGTTTAAGGTTCCTCTTTGAATATTTCGTTATCAGGTCGTTTAATCGCTGCCGGTTACGGGTCAATTGGTATTTACTCATGGCAGCCCAGCTTACCGGATTACTCAGCATTAGAAATTGGTTTAATTCCGGCTTTGATAGCTGCCTTTGGTCTATGGAATAATCAAAGAAAACGATACCATGTAATACTTCAATAAGCAGGCTTATCAGACTATACATTTTATCAGCTTCCGTAAGATCAGCCATTGACGTAATCCGGTAAGGCCGGAGATACCGCATTTTTTTAACCTTTACTTCAAACCGTAACATATACCCGCATGGCTGCTTACTTTGAGCCTGCTTATCGTATAGCTTTACATCATAGTCCGTAAGGCAACAAATAAGCCCCATACGCTTTACCTTTTTATCTATTTGGGTAAATGGCTTATTCCGGTAGCAAACAACCTGTTTAAATATTCTTAATGGCGAAAATGGCAACTTTATATTTACTCCAATCTCCAAACCATGCAGGGTTGCCGCACCCGGAATAACCGCGAACCTGGCTGTCAGGTCTTTTACGGTATTGACCAGCTGAAAAAATGAATAATCATTTGCATTATGCAAACCGTCATTACTGTATTTATGTAACGATCCGTTAAGCAAAAGTGCCGCTCCCGGCCCTTTAACAGATGGTCTAATTTCAAACCGCAATCCTTTATAATCCGCTATTTGCGCAACTGATATAATTTCACCGGTTGCCAAATCCACATCAACCCCGTAAACCAGCAGCGGATTACCACGCCATGCGTCAGGTTGTAAATATGGGTGATGGCTCTTTATCCAGTCTATCATATCAATTAAATACAGGGTTAAAAATTAGTGGTTTGCTGTTTGCTTGCTGATAGCAGTTTGCGTATACTCCAAAGCAATTCCTAATAATTGCCCGGTGCTGTATATGGCATTTTGCGGCATCCTGCCTTTGATACACCTTTCCAGTATTCCAATGGTCATGCGGATAATATTATCTGCAATGATCACATCAGGTATGCTTTTAGTTTCCAAATCAGGGCTAGGGTAACCGTAAAGGGCCATTAATACTGATTGTAGGATTGGAATTGAGGATTTGCCGGTAGTGTGAATAACCGCCAATTCATCAAATGCAGCGATAATGGCTCCTTCCTTTTGAGAAAGGATAGATAACGCCTTATTCATGGTTACCTCCTTTCCGGGAAATATCCTTAGCAGCTGCTACTACCTCACTACGGAGAAAACGGGTTTTATTGGCAATTTTGTAAGGCTTCAAAATACCGGCATTCATCCACGCATGAACAGTAGGTAGGGAGATTTTAAATAGCTCGGCAACTTCATGGCGGGTAATGAATACTTCGTTGTTATCAGCTATAGCCGGGGTTAACTGATCCAATCGCTTGTTAAGGTCATCAAACAACCCTAAAAGGACTGTGCCTTCTAAATTTTCAATCTGGATTAATTTGGTTTGCGTCATAATTTTTAAGTTGATTATGACGCAAATCTCAAAAGAAGTAAAGAGGGGTATGTTCAAGTTTATTCAACTTGAACAAAAAAAATATCTACCTGAACTATTTATTGGGGGTTTTATCAACAATAGCTGTAAAGTGGTTTTTATTCAATTCCGATAGTTCTTTCATGAAATGTTCCTTGTCTACAGCCTGTTTTGCGGTTTGGGCTTTTGCATTGAGTAGCTTGTCAATATTGGACAAATCCGTATTAAACACCTTTTCAAAAACTTCCTTTAATGCTTTTTTGGTAATGGGGGTGCCTCCTTTGGTGATGCGTTTACTTAGAGCCAGCGCATTAATCAACTCACTCATTTCCGTTTTATCACTCCATTGTAGCCCAAAGCCTGTAGATTGTTCCGCTTTCATTTTTCCGTTTTTAATTTCTTTTATAAAGTCATCCAGAAATTTCAAGTAATTCTTTTCAGTAAAGAATAGCAGCCGCTCTGTATACCTAAAATCCGTTTTACACTCGATAAGATAAAATTTCTTTGCCTGATCACTGTCTAACTTAGATACCGCTTCTCTTATTTCTTCAAATAATAGCAAATCTTTCGTCCTGTTTATTTCCTCTGGAAGAATGTCAAAAACAGTTTTTTGGTCGCCATGAGGTGCCATACTGCGCAACATTTCAGCTGTTCTCAATAAAGATTGAATGACTTCATTATTTTTCTGGTGTTCTTTGGCTAGTTTTTCTAACCTTAGTCTATTTTCAAGCCAAGCAAGGCGTTCCTTCAAATCCTCTATTTCGCGAGCTTTTTCCTGATCTTCGTATAATTTTTCATTACCCAATAGGTCAAACATGGCTTATAACAGTTTTTGCTTTAACAATTTTTTTTACTACTTTCTTTGCCGCTTGCTTAGGTTTCCTAGCTTTCCACATATCCCGCATGATGTTGGCGTGTTCCTGCTCGGATAGCTTTATATATTTTAGGAAAACAGCCTCTTTAATATGCCCGGTAATCTTCATGATTGTTTGCGCCGGTATCCCCATTTTATACATATTGGTAGCAAATGAGCGCCGGGCAGTATGATTGGTGATTAACTGCCATTTTTCAAATACCTCCGTAGTACGTATCCCGGCTTTTGTTACCTGTATTTCAATCTTTTCAGTGAGTTTTACCAGCTGGCACAACTCTTTAATATACTCATTCAGCTTTTGATCTGACATACGCGCAGGAGTATTGCCGCCATATTTCTTTAATATCTCTTTTACTGTAGCATGAATAGGAATTATCACTTTCCCGCCTGTTTTGGTCTGGAAAAGTTCAATAAACTCCCCTTTTATATTGTGGGGCTGAATATTCATAAAATCACTTACCCGCAAGCCGGTATAGCACCCGATCAGGAATAAGTCACGGGCGCGGATAAGGCGTTGGTTATCTTTTAAATCAAAGGCAGCAATATTCTGCAACTCGTTTTCAGGAAGATATACGGCGGTTGTGTTTTCAGTGATAACTTTAAAGCTGCGTTTTATCCGTTCAGTGTTTATATTAGCTATTCCCGCTGTAGCAGCTTCGCTCAGGATCATTTTTAACGTGGCAATATGCCCGCCTATGGTGTTGACCTTCATTTGTTTTACCTGTGTCAGGTACTCTTTCAGGTCATTGTAAAACTCTATATCAATATTATAAAAATCAATATGGCGGCGGCTTGCCTTCTCAAAATCTTTAAGCAAACCGGAAAAAACGTTGTATTTCTGAATAGTCCGTTTTGAGATTAACTTCCCATTTTTACTGAAACGTTTATCAGAGTTTTTGATAAATGATTCAAGGAATCCCCAAAAATGCTTTTCCGGTTGGTCGTTCCGTCTAGTAAAATCGTCCAGCTTTTCTTTTATCAGCTCTTTGGTGACGGTTTCCCGCTTTTCTACAGCTGTAGCATAAACCCTGATAGTTTCTGCCTTTAGATTTTTAAGATGTGAATTAATAGTATCCCTGTTAAGCTCCTGAATAATATTACGCACTTCATGTGCTTTGGTACTCCAATGTTTAGGTTTAACGCTTAATTCGGTAGAATATACAAGGCGGTTTCCATTCCAACGGGCGATAAGGTAGATAATTTGGGGGGTGTCGCTATCCATTCGACGGAGATTAAATTTTACTCGGATCATTGATTTTGAGGTTGAGGTGTTGGCAAAGGTAAATTAAAAGTATTTTGGTTGTTGCTTTGGTTGTCGTTTTTTCTTAACTATTCTTTACTTATTTTAATTTTCCTTAACGTGTTGATTAGTCGGGTTTTTAATAGAATCGTTAACTGTGCTGTATTCAGACAGATTTTATAGTCCTTTCGGGGAAGCCGAAATAAAATAGGTGTGCATTCAGGTCAGGCAACAAAAAGGTCCGCTATGACAGCGGACCTTTTTTATTGGGGAAAGAGGTCGTGATACTATCACGTGATACTATCAGTTTATGAAATTCTTCGCCGGGAGCGCTAAAATATTTACTTTTGATAGTATCACGTGATACTATCAATACCGCTAAAGATGACGCCTCCATATCAGATTACCCATCGGATTCTTCAACTCATTGTCTCTATTTCAGAGAAAATCGGGGAAATTAATGCCTCGCATTTACAAAAGGCGCCAGCGGCTTTAAGGAAAACCAACCGGATTAAAACCATACAATCTTCTTTGGAAATAGAGGGCAATACACTCACGGAAGAACAGGTAACCGCCATCCTAAACAACAAAAGGATACTGGCTCCGCAAAAGGATATCCTGGAAGTAAAAAATGCAATTGCATTGTACGATGCTATTCATGAATTTAAGCCTAATAGTCAAACCTCCTTTTTGAAGGCCCATAAAATACTGATGCAGGGACTTATTGCAACACCCGGAAAAATACGAAGCACGGCTGTTGGAATCGTAAAGGGATCAAAGATCTCCCACATTGCCCCGATAGGGCAAATGGTAAAGCCATTGTTGAATGAATTATTTGCCTATTTAAAAAGTAATGAAGACCTGCTCCTAATTAAAAGCTGCGTTTTCCATTATGAAATTGAGTTCATTCATCCATTCATCGATGGAAATGGAAGAATGGGACGCTTCTGGCAAACGATTATCCTCAAAGATCATTACCCTGTCTTTGAGTTTCTGCCAATTGAAACGGTGGTGAAAAGGAGACAGGCAGACTACTATAAAGCGCTTAGCATTGCCGGCAAATTGGGAAACTCCACTGTGTTTATTGAATTTATGCTGGCTGTAATAGAAGAGGCGTTGAACGAATTATCGCTGAATCAACTGCTTCCCATAAAAGGAAAAGACAGGATAACACAATTTGCAGCGCTAATAAAGGACGCCTCTTTTTCCAGAAAAGATTACCTGGAAAACTTTAAAAACATATCTGTTGCAACAGCAAGCCGGGATTTGAAAGAAGCAGTAAAAGCGGGTATGCTGGAAAAAACAGGAGATAAGAACACGGCAGTCTACAGATTTAAAAAGTATTGAGTATAAGGATCCGCTTAAAAAAATAAGTATTTTCACATTTGCGGATGGCTATTGCCTGACAATATAACGGTAGTACGACAGACTCTGACACTGTTTGTCTTGGTTTGAATCAGGTCAGACAACAAGCCGGCTAAAATCACAAAAACTTGATCGTAGGCAGCCCTATTGGTGTGGATGGCGCGATCAGTGATGATGAAGCTCTGGATTCGTTTTGTATAGTAATTATCAAGCAGAATATTTATTGAAAATTCTTCCGGTTTATAATTACATTAGGTGTACAGGTAACCAATTTAAAAAATAAAAATCTCCATGTGATCCTATGTACTATGACAAGAACCCAGTCATAGCAACTTATTGTACATGTTAACTATAATCAACATTAATTTTTCTAAACACAATTCCATGAATTATTGTAGCAAAATCATTTTAGTGTTGGCCATTGTTGCCGGACAATCCCTGATGACATCCTGCCGGAAAGAAATAGCAACACCAACCCCTGAAGAGACCGCACTGGTAAATAACACTGGTAAAACATCCCCCGATGGATCATTACTTGGGTACCCGAGCCAGTCCATTGCAAATGGCATTTATCAGTTAAAGGCAGTTCACAGCGGCAAAGCCATGGATGTAGATCGCTTCTCCATGGAGGATGGAACCCCTCTGCAACAGTTTACCTGGAACGGCGGTGATAACCAACACTGGCAGTTTACTTACCTGAACAATGGCTATTATAAAATAACAGCGGTACACAGCGGTAAAGCCATCACTACTACAAATGTCTTTCCTTCCGAAGGTGGACAAATCATTCAGAAAGAATGGGCGAATTTAGTATCCCAGTGGTGGATAGTAAATGACCTGGGTAACTACCAATACTCCATCGTACATGCTCTGAGTGGCAGATCGATCGGTGTTGCTGGCGGTGCCACCTTGGACGGCGCTAAATTAGTTCCACAAATATGGTACTCTTCAAACAGCCAGAAATGGTTTATTGCATACTGATACAGATACCTATATTATTTTAAACTAAAAGATGCCGGCTTCAATAAGGAGCCGGCATCTTTTCATTGACGTTGGACCAGGGCAACACCCGCACATCGGGAAAATTAATACCTCGCATTTACAAAAGGTGGCCGCTAACAGAAGATGGTAGTACCATCCTATTAATTTTGTCGTTTAAATTGTTTAGTTTTTGAATGAGGGAATCAAAATCCTCCGACTTACCATATATCATCTCAGAGCGCATTGTGGCATAGTCAGCCCGATAAATTTCTAAGATTTCTGCTGGAGGTCTGAAGTTTAAAGTTGCCGGCTGAAGTTTATCATAGTTCACCCCTTTCTGACGTATCCAGTATCGCCGGTGTAATAATAGTTTTTCATAAAACTGTGGATCGGTCAAAAGCTGATCTGCAATTCCTTTGTCATCCATTCTGATTAGATCGAATAAATGCCTGGACCCGCGTTCCAGCTTAACATCTTCGGGTAAAATCTGCCTTTGATTAATAATTTGAAATTTTTCATGAAGTAGGAACATCTTTTCCAATAGCGTCTTCATTGGATGGGTAGCTCTTATTTTAGATAACTGCTCCGCATATCTGGGATTAGGAAAATGTTGCCAAAGAAGAGATTGAATGTCCACTGTCTCAAATGGTTCAGTCAGGGATCTTACACTAAACTCAATCTTTACTTCATTTTTCAAATAAGGGTGGGGCTCAAATAAAGAGCGATACCGTACATAAATTGTTTGAGGATCTTTGTCCCGCATTAGAGGATCTATTGCTTCGGCGAACAATTCAATGTTGGCAAGATCTAATCCTGCCTGTTGTAGACTGACTGCCAATTCTTTAATTATAGTATCCGAAGTAAATGCACATCCTTCCCTTTTCAATCCCTTTACATAACTATGGGTAGGCTCATCCTTATACTTTTTACCAAAAGCTTCCGGGGACAGGGCTATATCTATGTCTTCAGAAAAACGCTCAATTAATCCAAACCCTTTACTTAAGGATGTACCACCTTTAAAAATAAAATGTCCTTCATTGGGGGTTGCAAAAAGTGCTTTAAGTACCAGGGTTACCCACCAGTCCTTTTCAATTGCAACAGGAATCACTCCCGATTTAACAGCAGCCTGGTTGAGTGAAGTTCGTCTTTGGGCATCTGTAAGATTTAGCCACTCGATCATTCTAATCGCTTAATAGATGTATAATAAAGTCATAAACCTGGGCAGGAGCTAAAGCCAAATCTTTTGTCAGTGCCTCACTTTTTTCGGTTTGAAGAATTTCCTTAATTCTTTTTTCAAATTCTGCTGAGAGATTTTTGGTTCCAATTTCTATGAGACCTAGTATAACAAGGCTACTTAACTCACCCTCAAATGCCATCTTTTTGGGAGTAGTAGGTTTAAACTCAATATACAAATTGCCCATTTTGATTTGCCTGCGCTCCCCGTCTGTTAAATAGGTCATTTTTGTTGGCACTTGGGTAGTAAGCCCTAATTTGTGCAGCGCCTGAGAACCCGTTGGCCTAATACGTACTTTTTCCTTTTTCGCTACAGCTTCTGCTACCTTTTCGGGATCTGGATATAATTCCCCAAATACGCGATCTTGTTTGGGAACATAATAAATTCCATGAGAAAGTCGCTTTAACTTCCCCTTTGCTGTAAGCCTGGATAATGCCATTTTAATGGCAGCACTTGAACCCTCCCCCCTGAAATCAGCAGGAAAAATGAGACTCCCTTTTTTAATGTGAGAAATTTTATGCTCAATATTGGTTTGAATACTTCCCATATATGCAAATATACCGAAAATCTTCAAAATTGTTACTTTTTTAATAAAAAAGGTAACAAAATTTCAAAACTAATTACTATTAAATCAGTTAAAATCAATTAGTTGTACAAAACATATAAATGCTAATATAGAGAAAATAACGAACCTAAAAAGGACTTCAAGGTCAATACGCAAATCCTTCAAACATTTGAAACTAGGTAGAACAATAACAGCTTATTAAAAGCTGTTATTTACAGATACAATATGAATATTATCAGGTTTGTTATATAATAAAAGTAAGATCCCTGTTAAATAAATAGCTGGTAATTCCTTTATTCGCCGCAAAATAAGCGGCGAATAAAGGAGCTATTATCCGCAGTCATATTCCAAAGCCCTCCTACCTCTCCACATCCCACCATACTCTCCCCGTCAAATCATCCTTGCCATGCAGCCCCGACTGCGCGGCAATAGCATCTTCCACATGCTTGGTATTCACATTGTGCTCCGAAAGCGGGTATCCCTGTCTCCGCGGAATAGGCGTGTTATTATTGTCCGGCGCAGGCGTCAACACAGGATAGCCTGTTCTTCGCCATTCTGCCCATGCTTCATAGCCATTCATATACAAATGCACCCAACGCTGATACGCAATCTGTTTAATGGCAGTAGCGGGATTATAAGCTACTTCCGGGCGTGCGAGATAAGCGGCAACACCGGTGGAAGAGCCCGTCCATTGATTAATGGAGGCGGTAACAGCGGCATTGTAATCCAGCAATGCAGCGGCATCGCCGCCGGGGACCCATCCCAGCTTCGCTGCTTCTGCACGGGCAAACAGCGCCTGCGCATAGGTCACCAAATAAACCGTAGCATCCTGTTTGCGGATAGCCGTGCCCTGGAAAGACACATTGCCCGCTGGTATATTCTGCGCCTCGTTTCCCTGGAGGCCGTAAGGCATGCCCACATAATCGCCACTGCCGGTGGTGCCTGCATATACTTTCAAACGGGGATCGCCCAGCGGCTTCATGTAATCTACCAGTGGCTTACTGATGCAATACCATCTGCGGCCCTGCACAGAATACACGTAATACCAATAGTTCTGGTAAGCTGCTTCTCCCAGGTGCTGTGAAATAGCGTTGTCGTCGTTACTGGTAAAAATGCCATCGCTCAGTGCTGCCGCAAATTCACGCTTGCCCCAGGCAGGATCTACTTTCGATAGCCGCAGTGCCATCAGCGCATGCAGGGTGCCTGCCAGGCGTTTCCATTTACTGATATCACCATAATATAGCACATCGCCTGCTGCTGCAGTTTTACTGTCTTCCAGCTGGGCGGCGGCTTCGGTTAATTCCTTAAACAGATCTGTATAAATATCTTTCTGGCTGTCGTAAGCAGGATCTATTTTTTCACGTCCCAGTAATGCTTCTTTATACGGTACATCTCCCCAGCGGTCTGTGATGAACCAGAAAAAATAAGCCCGGAGTATCCTCGCTACTGCTTTCTGATTATTAGCGGACCCTTCATCTTCATTAAAGTGAACGGTTTTAATGATCTTGTTCAGGTTCATCAAAGCGTCCGCATAGAAGCTGGAAAATTCAAAGGAGATGTTGATATAACGGGAAGCATCTGTATACACTTTTTCTGAAAGATGCTGCACATACAACAACCCATAAGGAGTGGCCATGGTAGTATCCATTCTAAGGATGGCATAGGTAAGCAACTTCGGATTGGAAAAAGTATCCGGCAGATTCGGGTTGCGGTTAATACTGTCTGAAAACTTGGTGCAGGATACTAACGTAAACGCAAGTACGATAACAATATATAATAGCTTCTTCATGATAGTCTGGGTTTACAGCGAAATGTTAAGATTAATGCCAAACGAGCGGGTGGTGGCTAACTGACCTGTTTCCAGCCAGCTGATAGACGACCGCCCGGTGGAAAGCTCGGAAGGATCAAGCCCTTTCGGCGCCTGCTGGTAAATCATAAAAGGATTACGTGCAATAAGCGCCACATTAATGCTGTTGAAAGGCATTTTCCGGTACACTTCACGACTAAACGTATAGCCTACACGGAGTTCCCTCATTTTAATATAGCTGGCATCATACAACCATTCTTCATATACCGATGTGCCCAGCACCGTACGGTAATACGATTTTGCGTCTACATAAGCAGTCACCTCCTCCCCTGTTACACTGGAAATACCATTTACTTTCACACCGCCGCCATCTGCCAGCGGATCACGCACATTCTTTCCTTTATCATTAATGGCTGCTGTTTCTTCTGCCTGACCGGATTTAACACTCAGCATTTTTGTCCAGCTGAAAAATTGTCCGCCCGACTGGAAATCAATCATCGCCGATACATCAAACCGGCCGATACGGAAACTATTCAGCCAGCCGCCGGTGAAATCCGGTACCACGCTGCCAAAATTGTGGTTCTCTTCAAACATCGGTAAATTGGCCGCATCCAGTAATATTTTACCCGTTTTAGCATCCCGCCGGTAAGCATTCCCTACCAGGGTGCCAAACGCAGCGTTTACGTCCGCATTCAGGTAAACGCTTACCCGCGAATAGGTATTCACATCCAGCTGCAGGGTATTTATACCGGGATACAATTCCTTTACCAGGCTCCTGTTCCTGCTCACATTCAGCGTGGAATTCCAGTTGAACACTTTTGTTTGTACAGGCATGGCAGTCAAACTCAGCTCCATGCCTTTATTCTGGATCTTACCGGCATTAATGATTGTATTCTCATAACCAATAGCACCCGACACAGGTATGCTCAGCACCTGGTCAATATTCTGCTGGTTATAATAAGTAAATGCAAGCCCTAAACGGTTTTTCAGCACCTTCAGGTCCAACCCTGTTTCAAAGGAGTTACCCAGCGATGGCCTGATCCCCGGGTTATTAAGCGTGGTAGGCAGGTGCATGGGGAGGTAGGTATTATCGTCACGTCCTTTATACGGCGCTTCCAATATATAAGACTCATAGATCTGGTAAGGGTCCAGGTCTGATCCGGCCTTCGCTAAACTGATACGGACCTTTCCATAAGAGAGCGGCTCCCATTGCAGCAACTCACTAAATACCATACTAAAAGAAACAGATGGGTACCAATAAGAATTATTACCTGCCGGCAAAGCGGAAGAAATATCATTACGTACCGTGGCATCCAGGTAATAAATGTTATCATAGCCAAACGAAACAGCTGCAAACGCACTGCGCACCTCCTTCCTGCGAAGATAATTGGATACATCCGGCCGGTCGATGGACGCGGAAAGATTATAGAAATTAACAACAGATAAACCACCCTGCGTTCTTCCCTGGATGCCGTTATAACGCTGCGTAAGCAGGTTACCGCCCACGTTAGCGTTAAAACTCAGTTTATCAAATGTTTTATTATACTGCGCCAATAGCTCGTAATTCATTTCCTTATTCTCAAATTTCGCTTCGTAGTATTCATTGATATCCCTGCCCCCGTAAGCCTTGCGCTGATCAATGCTCTGCGTATACATATCCCCTCTCACGGCGCCGCTTACTTTCAGGCCCGGTAATACATCATAGCTTAGTCCTACATTACCAAAGAAGCGGTCGCGCGTATCGTGATTAAGATTCTCGTATGCTTCAAAATAAGGGTTGTTCCAGTCGCTGCCCGGCTTCTTCAGGAAATCAGGATCATCAATATCTTCATGATTCCAGTGATAAAAAGTACCGTCAGGATATTTATACTGCTTCAACCGGTTCATATCCAGCGACCGCTCAAACCACTGATAAAAGTTGCGCGAACCCTGGTAATATCCCTGGGCCGGGCGCAAGCCTTTATTGTTGGCGTAATTGAAGCTGGTAGTCACCGTTAGTTTCGGCGTCAGGTTCAGCGAGCCATTGAAGCCCAGGTTATTTCTTTTGAGGTAGGTATTAGGCTCAATACCCTTGATATCAGTATGATTGAACGACAACCGGAAAGTGGTATTTTCGCCGCCACCAGACATGCTGATGTTGTTATTAAAAGTGGTACCCGTTACAAAATAATCCTTGATATTATCGGGATGCGGACTAAACGGCGTCAGCTTGCCATAATCGGGATCAGCAGGATAGAAACTATACATTTGTCTCACCGGTGTTCCATCCATTTTCGGGCCCCAGCTTTCATCTGTGCCGGAAGCCACCAACTGCTCTTGACCGTTCACGGTAATAGTACTGAATTGCTGGCTGCTGCCTGCGCCATAGATGTTCTGCAACGGCATAAAGTTGCCGGCTTTTTCCACAGAAAAAGCGGAGTTAACATCCACGTTCACTTTTCTGTTTCCCTTACGGCCGCCTTGCCGGGTGGTGATCAGGATCACGCCATACTGTCCCCTCAATCCATATAACGCAGAAGCAGCCGGACCTTTCAGCACATTCACGGACTCAATGTCTTCGGGGTTAATGTCCTGCGCCAGGTTTCCCAGATCCGGACCGTTTCTGCCCGCAAAGTTATTATTGGAAATGGGCGTTCCATCTACTACTATCAACGGCTCTTCCTGCCCGTTGATGGAGTTAATTCCCCGGAGCTTTATTTTCTGCGTGCCGCCCATACTGGCGCCGGATGCACCTACTACCTGCACGCCGGCTATTTTACCCGCCAGGGAGCCCAGCACATTCTGTTCTTTGGTAAGTGTAAGGTTGCTGCCTTTTACTTCCTGTACAGAATAACCTACTGCTCTTTCTTTACGGGAGATGCCCAACGCAGTAACCACCACCTGGTCCAGGTTCCGGGTGTCCTGTTTTAGTGTAACGGTAATGTTGCCCTTCCCGCCGGTATTTACTTCTGTGGTGAGATAGCCCACCAGCCGGAAAACCAGTGTCACATCCGTATTGCCGGCGTCCAGCCGGAAATTGCCATCGGTGTCTGTGGAGGTGCCTTTATTAGTGTTCTTTATCTGTACGCTCACGCCGGGCAGGCTTTCACCTTTTTCCCCTGTTACCTTACCGGTAACAATACCTGTTTGTGCAATGGAGGATAAGGAAAAGGTACAGTACACTAATAGGATAGTGAAGAATTTTTTCATTGAATAGAGGTTAGATTTTGGTTAAGATATACTATACAAAATAGCATATTAATCTCTTAATGTCAATAGCAGGGGGAAGCTCCTTTTTCGCTTTTTCTTCGTATTTTCAGTAGAAAAACAAATCGATATGGCAAAACAATCTGGGTTATTCCAATTCACCGGTAAGTTGGATAATGTGATCGGTTACCGGAGAAATGGGAGCTATTTTGTACGCACCATGCCGGTCACTGTAAAACAAACTGCCGCTACGCGGCAGGCATCCCGTAATTTCGGGATCGCCAGCAGGAAAGCAAAACTTATCCGGCAGGCCATTACGCCTCAACTGGAAATCAACCGCGACGGCTCCCTCGTGAACCGCCTCAACAAAGCATTGATTACCGCCGGAAAAGATCAGTGGAAACAAATAGAGGGCTTCCGGTTCAACAAACACACGGGAATCGATAAGTTCTTCCCCCTGCAGCCGGTCATACAAAACGGGAGGTTGAAAATACCCGCCCAAACATTACCGACGCAAGACGCCCTTACACACCTCGAAATAACAGTAATTGCCACACGAATCAGCTTCGTGGAACGGCGGATCACCCGGCAGCATTCCACCACCATAAAAGTGGATATCAACACGCCCTTCAGTGGAGCAGAACTGGATGCCTCCATCCCCGGGAAAGGCATACTATTCATCGTATTGCAGGTAACCGCCCGGAAAGGAGCCGATCTCACCAGGGACCGCCGCTTTATGGCCGCAGATATCCTTTTCACCAGCACACCGGCAACTAAGAAAGAAACTCCCAAAAGGAAACAACAAATACCGGATATTAGGAAGGTATTACCATACAAACCAGCAAAAATACCAGGCGCTCCGGCATTACGCACCGCCAATAAACAGCAACGGGAATGAATCCCCCACTGCATAAAACAATTAATAAAAAAATATCCCCTTACCCCCCGGAGCCATCGTTCCATGGAGCCGCCATGCGCCCCTGTAACACATCTCGCAAAAAAAATCAAAAATCCCCTATCCAACTACCAACAATCAAAAAAAATCATAAAAATCAAATCAAAAATCAAATCAAAAACAAAAACCAATCAAAAAACTAATCAACATAATCAGCGTAATCCTGGTTAAGACAAAATCCGCTTCAAGTCCACCTCCCATCCGTGTACACCGCGTGTATACTGTATATACACCGTATCCCCGAAGCCACCCCACCGCATACACGCAATATTTCCCCAGTTTTCCGTAATTTAACGCATGCGTTATATCACTATCTATATACTCATGCTCCTGTCCTCTATCACCACCGTGGCACAAACCGTAGCCCCGGTAGCGCTCGGCTCCCTGTCTTCCGACAAAATCAAAGAAGCCTCCGGCATCGCCTCCAGCTCCACCCTGAAAGGCTGCTACTGGACGCATAACGACAGTGGCAATAAACCAGAAGTATACCTGCTCAACAGTAAAGCGGCGCTGATTAGCACCGTGAAACTCACTGATGCAGGGAACCGCGACTGGGAAGATATCGCGGAAGGTATAGGCCCCGAAAAAGGCAAGCACTATGTATATGTTGGCGATATCGGCGATAACTCCGGCATCCGGAATCATATCCGCATTTACCGGTTCCAGGAACCCGATAAACTGCCCGCGGCACACGTGGAAGTTACCCCCGATGTGCTCACGCTGCACTACCCCAACAGCCCCCGCGATGCAGAGTCGCTCATGATTGATCCCATCAGCAAACAAATTTATATCCTCAGCAAAAGAGAAAAAGAAATAAGCCTGTATAAAACCAGCCAGCTGTTCTTTAAAGACGGCGATAAAGCTACCCTCGAGAAATTAATAAAACTCCCCTACACCTGGATCACCTCCGGCGATATCTCCAAAGACGGCCATCACATCGTTATTAAAACCCTCACCACCGTTTACTACTGGCACCGCAATACCAATGAAAGCGTGGAACAGGCCATGTCAAAACCTGCAAAAGAACTGCCTTATGTAACCGAGAAACAAGGCGAAGGCATTACCATCCTCCCCGACAACAGCGGCTATGTTACCATCAGCGAAGGAAAACACGCGCCCGTAAATTTTTATAAATGGAAATTCTGAACCGTTAACCTTTATTGCTGCCGTCGCATTTCAGTAACATCGTCTATACTTGTATAGTGCGGGCAGCCCTCATTATCTGCTGCTAACCCATATAATATACACCCTCAAAAAAAACAGGTAATTCCCTTGCCCGGAAATACCTGTCGTAAAACCATTTTTTCTACTATGCCACTAACAAACAGCTTCCACCATTTCTTTGCCCGGGGAATGCCTCTCCGGCAGGTAATTTCCGACAGGTAATTCACAACAGCTCACCTCAGAACCATTTATTCAATAACCTCATTCGCTCATGCAAAAGAAAGCTATCATCATTGGCGCTGGCCCTGCAGGGCTCACTGCTGCCTATGAACTACTACAGCGCACCAGTATCCTCCCTATTGTACTGGAAAAAAGCACAGACATCGGCGGCATCTCCAAAACGGTAAACTATAAAGGTAACCGCATCGATATCGGAGGCCACCGCTTCTTCTCCAAATCAGACCGCGTAATGGACTGGTGGATGAACATGATGCCGCTGGACAAAGAAGCCGCGGAAATATTCTCTATCAGCTATCAGCAAAAAACAAGAGAAGTAAAAGCCGCCCGCAACAGCAATAACACCGATACCCTGGTAGCTCCCGACCCCGACCTCATCATGCTGGTCAGAAAACGCCTCTCACGCATCTACTTCCTGCATAAATTCTTTACCTACCCTATTCAGCTGTCAGTAGATACCCTCCGCAAACTGGGCTTCTCCACCACCATCAGCATCATGGTATCATACCTGTGGGCACAGATCTTTCCCAGGAAAGATGAAAAATCGCTGGAAGACTTCATGGTAAACCGTTTTGGTCTTACCCTTTATCACCTCTTCTTCAAAGACTATACAGAAAAAGTGTGGGGCGTTTCCTGCAAAGCCATTTCTGCAGAATGGGGCGCACAAAGGATCAAAGGCATCTCCATCGGCAAAGCAATTTCGCATGCGGTAAAATCAGCTATCGAAGCAGGAAAGCCAAAAGACCTGAAACAAAAAAATGTAGAAACCAGCCTGATCGAGCAATTCCTGTACCCTAAACATGGTCCCGGCCAGCTTTGGGAAGAAGTAGCCCACCAGGTGATCAACAAAGGAGGCACGGTGCTCATGCAGCACGATGTGAAAAAGATCCGTACCTCCGGTAACCAGATCACGGCCATCGAAGCGCTGGACCGCACCACCGGTGAAGTAGTGCTCCTGGAAGGCGACTACTTCTTTTCCACCATGCCCATCAAAGAACTGGTAGCCGACCTGGAAGCAAATGTACCGGGTAATGTTAGGGAAATCGCGGCAGGATTGCATTACCGCGACTTTATCACCATCGGCATCCTGTTAAAAAACCTCAGCTTCGCGGATAAAAGAACCGGCGAACACAAACCACTGGAACTGAAAGACACCTGGATCTATATCCAGGAAAAAGATGTGAAAGTAGGACGGCTGCAATTATTCAACAACTGGAGCCCCTATATGGTGAAAGACCCCGACACTACCTGGGTGGGAATGGAATACTTCTGCAATAAAGGAGATGATTTCTGGGAACTGACAGACGAACAAATCCGGCAAACAGCCATCACAGAACTTTGTAAAATAGGACTGGCCCAACAGGCAGATGTGCTGGACGCCACCGTACTCAGAATGGAAAAAACATACCCCGCCTATTGGGGCACCTATGCCCGCTTTGAGGAATTGAAAAGTTATATAGATACCTTCGAAAACCTGTTCCTGGTTGGCCGCAACGGTATGCACAAATATAATAACTCCGACCACTCTATGCTCACCGCCATGGTAGCAGTAGATAATATTTCAAACGGCATCGTCACCAAATCAAATATCTGGTCTATCAACACAGAACAGGAATATCATGAAGAGAAAAAATAAAAAATCCGCAGACTTTGTTCCTGGAAATTATCTCCAGGAACAAAGTCTGCGGACAACATCCATTATTACCGTTTCTCGTTATACACGCCAAACTCTGCAATCGCAGGCGTTTCAGCGTAACCGTCTATCAGTATCCTTACTTTATTACCCCACACACGCGGAAAACGGTGAATCCTCACACGCCCCGCATTTTCCCCTGCTGACGGCAATGGCTTCCACTCCCCGTTCTCATTATACTCCAGCCTGTATTGTTTAAGACGCACTTTATCTTCCGTAATCACAATCATGTTAAAACCCTGCTGCCGGTCGAATTCCACTTCAAACCAGGGCTGCTTCACCGCGGGGTTCGACTGCCACGTACTTCTGAAACTATCGTCGTTTGCAAAATCCATGATGTTCATATCACTGCTCCAGCTGGAATTAGCCGCCTGGTGCTTGGCAATATTAGGAGAAATAATGGGAGAGGCATACGCAGGTAATGCCGCTACCGGCCCGTCATTTTTCCATTGTTTGCCCACTTGCTTTAATGTTTCCAGCGCATTGTTGTCAATCAATCCATCCCGGTTGGGCGCTACGTTTAAAATGAAATTACACCATGCTTTATTGAAAGGAACAATGTTTTCATTTACCAGTCTGTCCACACTCTTCACCGGCGTAGTAGGAAAATCAGCTTTCCAGAACCAAGCAGTATTGATAGGCAAACAGGACAGCGCCGGTAAACGGTTATTACCGGTGGAGATATGCTGGCCCGCACCCTGCTCGTAGGATTTGATATCGGTATAAAACAAAGCCTCCGTAGGATACTTGGCGGCATTCAAATCCATTACCAGGCATTTGGGCTGCAGCCTTTTGATCAGGCCGTAAATTTCCTCAAAAGGAACATCATCATAGGAAATCCTTGACCACGGCGCGTCCCAGCCGTCGATGATCAACGCCGTAATGTCGCCATAATTAGTGAGCAGTTCAGTGAGCTGCGCTTTGATCATCTTAATATGCTCCTTTGTAATTTGTCCCGGTCTGATTTTATGATGTGTATCCAGGATGGAATAATACAGCATCACCTTCAGCCCTTTCGCACGAAAAGCAGTGGTATACTCTTTTACCACATCCCTTTTCAACGGGCTGTTCATTACATTATAAGGAGTTGTTTTGGTATCCCAGATGGCAAAACCGCTGTGGTGCTTCGTAGTCAAACAACCGTAAGACATGTTCGCTGATTTGGCCGCTTCCGCCCACTGATTACAATCCAGTTTCTTTGGATTAAAAATAGCCGGCGATGCTTCCGGATCGGCCCAGTCATCATCCATAAAAGTAGGAATATTGAAATGGATAAACATACCAAAACGCAGATCTACAAACTGCTGCTGCAATGCTGGCAGCGACGGCGTTTGCTGCGCTCCTGCCCGCCCCGTTATAAGTAACAGTGCTGCTGCCAAAATGCTGATAACCTGATTCTTTTTCACAAGCTAATGAGTTAAAATATCAAAAAATAAAAAGTACCTACTTCCATTCGGGTTGTTGCACCAATTTGCGGCCCTGATCCAGTATGCCCTGTGGTATTGGCCATACATAAAATTTATCCGTAGTAAAATGCCGGTCTTCCAGCTTTGTTTTAGGATACTTATTTGTTTTGCCGCCAGTGGCAGGAATATCCGTTAAACCGGCAGATGCATCTATGGTGTAGACAGGCCCGTTCAATGCCTGCTGGCCGATCCGCCAGCGCAGGATGTCGAAGTAGCGGTGTCCTTCACCAGCCAGCTCTATCCGGCGCTCATGACGGATAAAAGTACGCAGCGTTTCCTTGCTCATACTCCATCCGTTGAGGGCAAAAGTGGCAGCTACATCGGGCATGCCGGCACGGCGCCTGATTTCATTCAGCGCATTGGTAATATCTGCAGATGGCCCGGTGGCTTCGTTAGCTGCTTCTGCATACGTAAGCAATACTTCTGCATAACGAAGGATCTTCCAGTCGTTGCCACCGTTATCGCGCGATTCCAGTTCTGTTTTATCGAAGATCTTCTTAAAGGCGTAGCCAGTGTATGTTGCTTTATCACCGCCTATTTTATCCAGCGTACTGTTAATAGGATCATACATCTTGGCATTTGCCAGTGTGCTGCCCGGGTAATAGATGGTGGCGTTTAAACGCGGATCGCGGTTCTTCCACGGTGCGTGCACATCATAGGCCGGGTCTTTGGTGTAAGGATAATAACCGGCAGCGCTTTCATAATCATCTACCAGCGAAGGCAAAGGATTCAGGTAAAGCGTACCTCCTGAAACGGAATTCACACCGGCAATATCACGCAGGCCATTGGGGCGTAACTCTTTTACGTGGATATAACTGATGATGCTTTCAGCAGAATAATCTCCCTCCTGCTGAAACAGGTTATAATAATCAGGATACAGGGAATACACCTTGCTGTCAATTACTTTCTTTGCTTCCGCAGCAGCGCCTGCATAATCGCCGGTATATAAGAGTACACGCGCTTTCAGTCCCCAGGCGGCGCCCTGTGTAAAGCGGCCTTTATCATCACCAGTGTAAGATGGCGGCAGGTCCGGCGCAGCTTCATCCAGCCATTTGATGGCCTGGGCAATCACCAGGGCTTTCTTGTCCTGCGGCACATCCGACTCCGCGGGAGTAGCAAATACTTTTGTCACCAAAGGCACATCCCTGAAAAGCGTAGCCATTATAAAATAGCGGTAAGCCAGTGATACCTTTACTTCTGCTTTTAATCTTTTCTTCAACCCCTCGTTCATATCAGGTACTTTGTCCACACGATCCAGGAATTCGAGGCAATGCCTCACCTGGTCGTATTTCCATTCGTCGCCAAGATTACCGGTGGTGGCTACAAAAGTGCTGTTGCCAATCAGCTGTGCATTGCGAAGGGTATTTCCCCAGGAAGCCGTTTTGGAAAAAGCGTTGTCGCTCATTCCTTCATAGCAAACAAAAAAATCGGCGGAAGGAAGGAACTCATATACCCTGGAAGCAAACTTCACCGCATCCGATTCAGTGGTCCAGTAGGTGTCATCAGAGTATTGATCCAGCGGCGCACGGTCGAGGTAATTTTTAGAGCAGGCAGCCAAAAGGCAGCAGGCGCATAATATAGTGAAGATGTGTAGTCGTTTCATGTTCTTGTTGTTTTGCAGTGATAGCGTCATCAGAATTTCAGGTTCAAACCAAAGGTGTATGTCTTCATTTGCGGGAAGTTTACACCCGACTGCCAGTTGTCGATTTCCGGGTCAAAGTTTTTCGGGAAACGTTTCGACTTCAGCGTCAGCGCATTTTCCATCATGAAATAAAAACGGAGCTGGCCAATCTTCGCACGCTGCAAAATATGCGTGGGCACATTATATCCCAGTTGCAGGTTCTTTAAACGTACATATTTTGAATCATACAGCCACCAGTCGGAAAGATCGTAGTTCACGCTCAGGTCCTGACGCATCAATGGATAGCGGGCGCCTTTATTCTCCGGTGTCCAGGAGTCCATCAGGTCGGTGGTAAAGGAACCGCCGTAGTTGAACGGGCTCACGGCATAGCCGGTGAGATAGGTTTTGTTTTTCAGCACCCCCTGGAATAACATGCTCAGGTCAAACTGCTTCCAGGAAAAATTGGCGTTCACGCCAAACATCACGTGCGGGTCTGCATCACCCAGTATTACACGGTCTTCCGGGGTAATTTTTCCATCGCCGTTGGTGTCCTGGTATTTGATATCGCCGGCTTTATTCTGCGGCTTATAGGTAGGCGATGCTTTCACTTCCTCGTCGGACTGATACAGGCCAAGCGCTTTATAGCCGTACCAGGTCCACCGCGACTGGCCCACCATGACAGGGTTTTCCTGCAATACATCCGGTGTGCCGCCCAGGTCAAGGATCTTGTTGCGGGAATCGTAGATATTCACCATTACGCCATACTTCAGCTTATTATCGCGGTTCTGGTAGCCGGCAGATACTTCCCATCCCCAGTTGCTCATGCGCCCCAGGTTCATTACGGGGGCATCACGGCCAAAGGTCGACGGCACACTGGGCGTTAATAAAATCCCGGTGGTCTTCTCTTTAAAAACATCAGCGGTAAGGGTAATTTTCTCATCTAAGAATCCTGCATCCACCCCGATGTTGCCGGTTACTTTTTCTTCCCAGGTAAGATCCGGGTTAGCGGTATTGTTATAGTAGGTAGTGGTTTGCGCCTTATCGTTGAAATAAGAAGCGCCGGTACCTATCAGGCTGGCCCAGGAATAGATACCACGTGTATCCGTTCCCGTTGCATTCTGGTTACCTACTTTACCGTAAGAGCCACGCAGCTTCAGGTTGCTGACAATATCAGACCCTTTCAGGAAATCTTCTTCCGAAATTCTCCATCCGGCAGAAACAGAAGGGAAGAATCCCCAGCGGTTATTCTTGAAACGGGAAGATCCGTCGTACCGGCCGTTTACTTCCAGCAGGTAGCGGTCTTTAAAGCTGTAAGACAACCGTCCGAACATCGACTGGATCGCCCACTCATACGCACCGCCGCCGGTAGTCCACTGGTCTTTTTCCATACTGCCGCCGTTGATGACGTGAATATCATTATTCAGAAAATCCTGGCGGCCCAGGGAATAGGAGTCATATTTCAGGCTTTCCTGGCTGTATCCCAGCAGGGCTTTAAAGTCGTGCTGCTTTACCTGTAATCCATAATTAAGCGTGCCAATAAAGGTTTGGTTAATGGTGGTATTATAATCGTCGTTCAGTGAATTGGGCGATTGCTGGGTGGTAACGAGGTTCTCCTCATCATCATACAACTTGTAGGTAGCCCTGAAAATTTTATGTTTGATATCGCGGGTGTTGTAAGAATACTGTCCTTTTACCGACAGGTTTTTAGCAATACCGTAATCCAGGGTCAGGTTGGTATTAAAGTAATTGTCTTTGTAATTTTCAAATCCGCCGTGATTGATAATCGCTACCGGCTGGGAACCACCGCGGTAGCTTCTGTCGCGGCCCTGCGGTGTATACGCCCATTCTGTAGGGTTTAAAATATACGCCCAGTGCATGGCGGTAGTGTAAATACCGGCGCCTGCAAAGCTTTTAGGGGCATTCATATACACGGTATTGATCCCAAACTTCAGGTTATCCAATATCTGAGTATTCACGTTTACCCTGGAGGTAAAGCGCTCGTTCATGACGCCTTCTACCAGTCCTTCCTGTTTCAGGTATCCAAGTGATACAAAGTAATCCGTATTTTTTGTTCCTCCGGAGATGCCAACGTTATGTTGCATCTGGAGTGCGTTTTCTTTGAAGATGGCACTGATCCAGTCGGTGCTGGGCAATTCGCCGCTGGCGTATTGCTGGATATTGGCGTCGGAAAAACGCACGGTGGCATCGGGATTATCGTTCAACTGGGATTCATTCCATTTGCGCATAAAGGATACTGCGTCTACCAGTTTTGGGAGATAGGTAGGTTGCTGTATGCCTGCGTAAGCATCGTAAGCGAGCGAAGGCTTGCTGTTCAGTTTACCTTTGCGGGTGGTAACGAGTATTACCCCGCCGGAAGCTCGCGCACCATAAATAGCGGTGGCAGAAGCATCTTTCAGGATACTGATGTTATCGATGTCCTGGGGATTTACGGTTTCCAGCTGACCGGCCACGCCGTCAATCAGCACCAGCACGGGGTTGCTGGATAAAGTGCTGATACCGCGGATATTCAGTTTGTTGTTGTTGGTGCCGGGCATACCATCGGTTTGTTGTATAAACAAACCAGGTACTTGTCCCTGTAAGGCGTTTACCACGTTAGGCACGGGCCTTTCCGCTACTGCGGCGCCTTTTACAGAGGATACCGCGCTGGTAAGACTGGCCCTTTTCTGGGAGCCATAGCCTACTACTACAATTTCACCGAGCTTTTTGGTGTCTTCCGTGAGTACGATACGGAGCTGGGTATCCTTACCGCTGGCTATCTCCTGGGTATTATATCCCATAAAAGATACTACGAGTATGGCATTTTCAGGAATTCCCTTCAGTAGGTATTCTCCTTTCTCATCAGTAACGGTTGCCATGGAAGCATCTTTTACCCGGATAGATACACCGGGTAAGGGATCGTCTTTTTCATTTACTACCTTGCCCCGGATATCTTTATACATCAGGCCCGCATCTGCGTCCAGCAGCATGTTTGCCAGCATTTCATTGCTGCGGCGGATGATCACTTTATCATCTGCTATAAAATATTCCAAAGAAAACGGCGCCAGGAGATCCTTCAGCACATTGCCTACTTTCTGGTGCTTTGCCCGGATAGTGACTATGCTGTTGAAAATTTCCTTATTCACCGCATAGCTGAAAGAAAGATTGGCGCTGGCGCCTATCTCATCCAAAGCATCATGCAATGCTCCTCCTTCCACTTTCAGCGTAATTCTTTTTTCAAGCAGTTGAGCTTCGGTATGCTTGGCCAGCAATGTTAGTGTGGTACTACATACAACGACTACAATACACAATGACATTTTCATTAGCATGCCTATTACAGGTACACATTTTTTCATACTTTTACGTAGATTAAGGTTGAGTAAAAACTAGCTGCCATCGGTTACCAGGCCAGTGTGGCATACTAGCGTTAAGACTTAACTTTCAGCCTCCCGCAAGGGAGGTTCTTTTTATGTAGGTGGCGCTTCTTTATGCATAGGTTGGTGGTTTATATCATAACGTTCAGCATTCCTTGTCCTTCCTGATGATGTAAGTGGTCCCTTTGTTTTCCAGTGTGGCATTGAGCGACAAACACAGTTGCCGCAACGCTTTCTCCAAAGTGCCGTTGGTATTAAATTCCCCGAAATAAAAACAGTTGGAAATATCTCCCGTGATCTCAATGTTTACGTTGTAGTAATATCCCAGGTCGGCCGCCACTTCCCGCAGCCCCGCCCGGTCATATTTCAGGATGCCTTCCCGCCTGCTCAGCAAGCCGTTGGTAGCTACCTGGTCTTCCTTCGTGATTTTACCCGTTGCCTTGCTGAATACCGCCCGCTGACTGGGAGATACATGCACCGCGCTATCCGCGTTGCCTACAGCTACCTTACCGGTTAATACGGTTACCGCTACATCCGGCTGCGCATCAAATGCCTGGATATTAAAAGAGGTGCCCAGCACCCGCGTATCTACGCGCCCGCTGTGAATAATAAAAGGCTGCCCGGCATCCGTAGCCACCTCAAAAAAGGCTTCGCCGCTCAATGTAAGTTCCCGGTTCCCTTTCCCGAAAGCATCCGAGTATTCCAGCCGGGAGGCTGGGCTGAGCCAAACAATGGTACTATCAGGCAGGAGCATCTTTTTATGCTCCCCCGCTTTAGTGGCCACTAATTGCTGTTGGGAATGAGCGGACGTTTGCACCGGGGGGCGCTGGAAATACCACCAGCCGGTGGCTATCAGCACCAGCACAACGGCTGCTGCCGCGGCCACCTTAGCCCACCAGATGCGTTTTACCGGCGCTGTTTCCGGCTGCGAGGTTCTGATGCGCAATAATAGCTGCTGCTCCATTTCTGCCTCCAGCAGGGCTTTAGCGCCAAGCTGCGCTTCATCCCATTCGGTGGTAGCCTTGAAGCTGTGATAGTAATTCATTAATGATTGCATCTCCTCCGTGCTCGCCGATCCGTCCATCCATTTATCTATCAATGAAAAAAACTCCTGTCTGTTCATACCGGGTATTTTATCACTAGTGACAAAAAACAAGGCCTACCCCCAAAGCAGGGCAAAAAAAATTATTTATTAACAAGCAGGAGAAGCAGCAAAGCATAGCCCAGGGCGGACCGCAGCTTACGGATGGCAATATTGATCTGGTTTTCAACGGTTTTCACCGAAACATTCAGCTGTGTGGCGATCTCTTTGTGGGAAAGATGTTGGTCCCGGCTCATCCGGAATATGATCCGGCATTTCTCCGGTAAAGTGTCTATCAGGGTATTCAGCAGGGATTGCAGCTCTTTTACGGCGAGCTTACTTTCCGGCGAAGCAGCTTCCATCCGCTCCATCATATGATCAAACAACTCCTCTCTCACCGGGTTTTGCCGGATATACCGGAATACTTTGTAACGGATACTGGCAGAAAGATAAGCTTTCAGGGAAACGGTTAACCGGATACGATGGGATTTTTGCCACAGCTCTGTAAATAGCTCCTGTACCAGGTCTTTACAGGCTTCTTTATCTTTCAGCACCTGGTAGGCCGACAAGAACAGTGGTTCCCAGTGCCGCTTATACAACAGGGTGAGCGCCTGTTCATTACCCGACTGCAGCAACAACAACAATTCTTCATCTGTTTGCCCCTCAATGGCCGGCATGGCTGATATTAATTTTTTATGGTGAAGGCGGAATCCCGGGGTAAATATAGAGTTTAAATTATTATACTTCGGGCAAAAAAGATGAGTGGTTATTTCACGCCGGCCAGGGTCATTTTTTAATTATGAGGACTACTTCAAAAGCGTAAAGGCGCCTTTTTGCAGGAGCATCTGGTTTTCAAAACCATAATACGAATACTGGATAAAATATACATATGCACCTATTGGCTGCAATACATTTTTGTAACGTCCATCCCAACCCATTTTGGTATTATTCGTTTCAAATATCATTTCGCCCCAGCGGTTATAAACGGCCAGGTGATATTTGGCTACTCCATTTATTCTTGGCCGGAAAACATCATTTATCCCATCATTATTAGGTGTAAAGGCATTGGGAACGTATAAGTTCCTTACACTGGATACGGTAACATGCAGCGTATCTGATTTAATGCAATTCAGCCCCGTTTTGGTTGTTACAATGTAGGTGGTATTCTGTAAAGGCATTGCAATTGGATTGGGGCAGGTAGCACAACTTAAACTTTCCGCAGGCGTCCATTCATAATCGGGCGCATTTACCGCTGTAAGTGAAATCGTTTCTCCCATATTTATGGCGATGTCGCTATTAAGGATCTGCACACGCGGATATATATTATTCACCAGGTTGATGGTGGTGTCCATACTGCATTTATTAACATCCAGGATCTTTAAATCATAACTGCCGGCGCCTAAGTTTTCAATAGGGGCCGTTGTTGGCATGCCCTCCCAGTACAAACTATACGGAGGCGTGCCGCCTTTGATGTCAGTTAGTACCTTTCCTGTTTTCCGGTCGCAAAGGTCATCCTCTGTCAGTACCTTCAAATCTATTACCCCGGGCGCCACTATCTCCAGGTAGGCACTATCCAGGCAAACCCCGTTGCGGGTATATACCATGTATTTACCGGGACCAATATCCGTTAAAACAGGTTGCGACTGGAACGGTTGCCCCTTGATAGCATACTCAAAAGGCGGTACTCCTTTTTGTACATTTATGGTAATAGTGCCGTCTGTTGTGGCATTACAGGTGGGCGGTGTGGAGGAAGCCGTTGTTTTGAGCAGTCTGTCTTCCGCTATTTTAACCGCTAAGGTGCTGGTAGTAGCACAACCGTTTTTATCCATTACCTTAAAAGTATAACTACCCTGTGGCAATTGATCAAAAAGAGGGTCTGTTCCCGGTGCAGCGCCATCAATGGAAAATGTATAAGGGGCTGTTCCCCCGGTGGCGGCCAGTTTTATTGCGCCCTGCTTCTCATTACAATCAATATCTGTAATAGTACTGCTAACAGCCACGTTATATATGTCTACTTGTACCTGGTCTTTCGCGGTACATCCGCCGTTACTTACTTCCACTTCATAAACACCGGGTTGGTCAACTGAAATTTTCCGGGTGGTTTCACCGGTATTCCATTTATAGGAAGAAAATCCGGCGCCGCCGTCTAACTCCACCATTGTGCCGTCACATACTACCCTGTCGGCACCCAGATCTACTACCGGCACAGGCAATACCACTATATTTTTACAAAAGGCGCTTTCTGTTAGGGTAAATTCATCCTTTAGCAGATTAATGGTGTAAATACCGGGCTGGTTATAAGAAAACACCGGAGGCTGTTTTGTATTGGCAGAGGGAATGCTGGAATTATTACAATTACTGAATACAAGCCTGGATAAGGTATTGTTATAGGCATTGGTAATAAAAGCATACAGGTTATTTCCTTCCCGGAAAACAGTAGAAATCGAATGGGGGAAGCTGAAATTTCCGTTGGCAGCGATGGAAGTTCCGGTTAACCCGAACGGCAGCTGGCTATTGATTCCATCTTTGAAATCAATTCTTACCATACTGTTGTCTCCCCTGTTTACTGCGAGTGCGAATATATTACCACAATCGTGGATGAGGGACAGGTCGCGGGGACTATTCAATATATTATCCGGATTACCGAGATTTACGCCAGTGGGCGTATTGGAAAGGGAGGTGCCCAAATCCAGCCTGGTAATGGAGGAAGATCCTTCATTGGTAACAAATAAATGCCACTCTCCGTTTTCTTTCATAGCAAAAATGCCGGTAGGATGATCCATTACCCCAAGATTACCAAAATTGGTAGCCACCGGTATATTACTGAACGAGTTACCAAATTCAAACCTGGTAACCGTATTGTTATAATAATTTACTGTAAATCCATACCAGTTCCCACTTTCCTGAGTGATATACAAATCAACCGGGTAATACAGCGAACCTATATTTCCCCAATCTGTCTGGCTAATCACTGCGTTAGCCAGTGAGTTACCCAGATCGAGTTTTACGATCTTTGCAGTGCCGGGATCATTGCCACCTACTATTATCAAATGCCAGCCGGTAGCATCCTTCACCACCTGCAATCCTTCGGTAGTATTGGTCAGCAATCCTCCAAAAGTTCCAAGATCCTGTGAAACCGGCGTATTCAATAAACTGGTACCAAACGATAGCCTCACCAGGTTACCAATGTTATTGGTGTAAAAAGCATAGTAATTAGCCCCCTCTTTCGCAGTCACCAAAAAAACAGGTAAATTCATTAGTCCACCAATGTTTCCCAGGTTTGTAACCTGGGGTGGATTATATAACCCCCCGGAACAGAAATTCCACAGGAAAGTATTCCCTCCAACAGAAGTGTTAGTTATGTTGACCGGCATATTTACACAAACGGTATCCGGCGCAGTGAAACTGGCCTGGCTAAATAATTGATTGGATATCAGGTTAAAAACTATGATACAAAATAAATACAGGGATATACGCATCAAACTATCGGGCTAAATTTAACTCAAGCTACTCAACCTTCCCGAATAAAAAAAGTGCCTCTGTAAATAATATACCGCCGCTAACCGTTCCTGGGCTCCTCCGGCGATTTAACCATCCGGACCGGTAAGGGTTCCATTCCTCCTCCTGACCTCTAAACATGCTTAACAATTTCTTAAAATGCCTCTGCCAGCCGATATGGTAACTTTGAGTACACCGGATCGCTTATACATGAAATGGATAACAGGGATGCCATCTTACAATTATACCAAACACATTATCACACGTTGTTTGCTGCAGGCTGTTATCTTACGGATGACAAGGAACTGATACGTGACTGTATCCACCAGCTGTTCCTCCATTGCTGGCAAAAAAAAGATGAGCTCTCCAAAATACTGCATCTGAAAAATTATCTCACCGTTGCATTACGCAACCGGCTGTTGACTGCCTTAAAGCAGCAGAACAAAATTATTCCCTACGAGCCCGGGGAAATGGATGGTATAGAATACTCTTATGAAGAAATACTGATACGTAAGGCAGATGAAACTGCGCTGCAGGAAAACCTGCAGCGCGCCCTGCAAAGCCTCCCGCCACGTTACAGGGAGGTGATAGAGATGCGTTTTTTCCGTCAATACAGTTACGAAGATATTGCCCGCATCACCGGCCAGCCGGTAAAAACTACCTATAATTATGTATATGAAGCCCTCGCAATGCTCCGTAAGCAGTTGAAGGCAAAACCCTCTCTCCCATATTAAGGAATCGTTAACTCCATTTTTCTTTCATGGAAATTTCTCCACCTTCTTTGTCCTACTAACGGAACAATAAACATTGGATCGTTGGAAGAACAATATTACGCGCTGCCGGAAGATTTTTTATCAGACATTTCGTTCTGCAACTATTGCAAAGGTGCGCCTGAAAAGGATGTGCGTTACTGGGCCAACTGGCTTAAAACGCATCCGGAAATGGCACACGTATTCCGGGAAGCAGAACATCTATACAAGATGATAGGCATTTATGATGAAGGCTACCAACAGGCTTTCGAGCGCTTCAGCAATGAGATCCATACTACTATACAGCCTAAACGCCGCTGGCTCAATGTACGCAATGCAGTGGCTGCAGCATGCGTGCTGGTGCTGGCATCCGCATCGCTTTATTATACTCTGCGTCCTGCAGGCAGTACTTTTATTGCACAAACAAACAGGCCGTTATATGATACAATAGATGCCGGCATTGGCCAGGTGCGCAGCATACAGCTGGCGGATAGCACTACAATAGTGCTCAACAGCCATTCGCGGTTGCTGGTTCCAACTGATTACAATAAACATCAAAGAACGGTAGTGCTTGCAGAAGGCGAGGCATTCTTTAATGTAACCCATCATGCTAACCACCCTTTCACTGTAAAAAGCAAAGGGGTGGAAACCAGGGTACTGGGTACTTCCTTTAACGTTCAGGCATATACGGAACAAGCAGGCATGCGTATCACGCTGCTCACCGGCTCAGTATCCGTGCATACCGGCATTGCGCCAAAGCCCATCCTGCTAAAGCCTGATGAGCAGCTAACAATTGCCGCTAACCGCACTTATGCCGTACAAAAGGTATCAGCCGCCCGGTACAGCAAATGGGTGAACGGTGAACTTGATTTCTACGGCCAGTCATTGCAGGATATTACCGCCATACTCTCCACCCGTTATGGCGCTGCTTTTGTATTTGAAGATAGTATATGCCGCAAGGAACTGTTCACTGCCACCTTTGATAAAGGCATGCCGCTCAAAAAGGTGTTGGCGCTATTAAGCACCAACCGCAACATTTATTTTGTACAAAAGGGAGATACCGTGCTCATTAATAGGCGATAACAAACATTCATATTCATTTCCAGGTCTGATATTACCGCAGCTTTACTGCGGCTGGCCGCTTATTGTCCCATAAAAAACAAATATGCATCAGAGAACTTTACGCTTTTGCTTAGGCTGGCTCCTGCTATCCCTGCTACCTTCATTTGCCGCGAAAGCTGTCGTGGAACAGCAGGAAACACTCGAAGCTGTACTAAACCGTATTGCAGATCATACCGGTTTTCACTTTATCTATGATCCCGCCATTGTGAAACAGAAGGTCGTAACCATTCCTATCACCGTTACCGGTCGAACAGGTATCCGTTCCTGCCTCGACCGGCTTTCTGCCAACACCGCCATGCAGTTTACAATTGATGGCAACAACATCATCGTATCCCTCAAACCCCAGGTGGTGTATGGCAGGATAACGGGCCGCATAGTGGATTTCGAAAGCAGTGAGCCTTTGATCGGCGCTACCGTAAGGGTGGCCAATACTTCCTTCGCCACTGTAACGGATGAAAAAGGATACTATACGATCGATAAAATTCCGCCCGGTAAATACAATCTTATGTTCAGCTATGTTGGGTACGAAACCGGCAGCCTGAACGGTGTAAAAGTAGAGAGCAAAACTACCTTACAGGCCAGTTTTAAGCTACAGCCGAAACGCGGACTGAAGGAAGTAGTGGTAAAAGGTATTTCACACCGTAAGGTCATCAATACCACCGATGCGCAGCTGATAGATGAGGTACGCCAGGCCCGCAGTGTGGTATCCGGCATCTCCAATGAGCAGATCTCCCGCAGCATGGATCGCGATGCGGCTGAAGTGGTGCGTCGCGTAGCCGGAGTGAATATCACAAACGACCGGTTCATTGTAGTACGTGGACTTAACCGCCGTTATAATGTCACCTTTCTGAACGACAACATCGCCCCTGCAACAGAGCTGGACAGCAAAGCATTTTCCTATGACCAGATTGCCAGCAGTATGATAGACCGGATCTTAATTTATAAATCACCCGCACCGGATCTTCCCGGCGATTTTGCAGGAGGCGTCGTAAAAATATACACCAAGAAAAGCCAGCTCACACGTCAATTCGATCTGCAACTCTCTGCTCAATACCGCCCCGGCTCCAGCTTCAGCAATATGTCTACCTACGCAGGTGGCCGTTACGACGCGCTTGGATTCGACGACGGTACACGCGCATTGCCCGCAGGCTTACCGGATTTAGTAACGTTCAATACCGGCGCCCCGAAAGATAACGCCCGCTACTGGAAAGCCTTTCCCAATAATTTCAAGTCCTTCAAGGTGAAAACCGATCTCGATAAACGGATACTGGCGAATTACTACGATGCCTGGAAAATAGGCCACAAGTATATTAACAACCTCACCTCCATTGCTTATACCAACACCACGCAAAATAATACCATACCAGTGTACGACAGCCGTAATGCCAATGGCTCGGAAGGCGTGATCCGCAGCGGCACGCAATCCGCACGTATCACCCTCATCCAGCAAAACACCCTGCCCGTTGGCGACAGCGCACACCTGGAATTAAAGCAATTTGTGAATCAGCTGGGCAACAAACAAATGATGTCGTATATCCTGTCAAGAGAAAGTGATTATAGCGGTCAGAGTAAAGACAACCAGCTGATATTTCAAAGCACCTTCCTCTACACCGCACAACTCAGCGCCTACTGGAACCTGAAGAACAAAGGAAACACCCATCTTTTCGCCAATACAGGTTATACTCTTGTGCGCAGGAACGATCCTGATACCCGCGAAATATGGTACCGCCGGAACAGCCAGGACAGTACTTACCCTGAACATATCGCCGGCGATCCCTGGTTGATAGGCAGTGCGGCGCAAACTTTCGGCATACGCCGCATTTACACCCGCATCAACGAAAATACCGCACAGGCCAATGCAGAGGCCGAGCATTGGTTGTTACCCTGGTGGTCTGCAAAAGCGGGATTCTTTTTCGAGCAGAAGGAAAGACGCGTGAACTTACGCCAGTTCGGCCTTAACCAGGGCGCCGCATATAATGGTGATTTTGAAAACGGCCATATCGGCTATCAGCTCACTGAAGAAATGCTGGATCATTATATGTCGCCGGACAATTTCCGGACAGACAATACCGGTCATACCTGGTTTGAAGAAACCAGCCCATACGACAGCTACTTTGCAGATAACCGTAATCTCTCCTACTTCCTGGCTACAGACATCCGCATCCCCCATTCCAATCTTTCCATCTTCGGCGGCCTGCGGGTGGAAAATAATCGTCTCCGGATTATTGGCGCACTAACAGCCGGCCAGGCCAATTATCCTTTAGTGGTAAAAAATTCCCGCACACATGCCCTTCCCTCCATAAACCTTAACTGGAAGCCCGCAGAACGTATCATTGTTCGGGCGGGATACGGCAAAACCCTTAACAGGCCCGAATTCCGTGAAGTAGCCCCATTCCCTTATGCAGATATAGAAAACTACCTGATGTATGTAGGTAACCCAACGCTGCAGACCGTGAATATTGACAACTATGATATACGACTGGAATGGTATCCCGAAAGCATGCTGAAAAATGAAATGTTTAACCTTGGCTTCTTTTATAAAACACTGGATAAACCTATCGAACAAATCCTGATCAGGGAAAACTACTACGCATCGTTCATCAACGAGATAGGCTTTATCAACTCTGGCCCAACAAAAGTATATGGAATAGAAGCAGAAATGCGTAAAAGTCTCAGCTTTATACCGGGCGCCTTGTTCCGCAATCTTTCCTTTATGATAAACGGGGCGTGGATACATAGCCGTGTAGATATGCAGCCGCAAGGTTCAGATGGTAACCAGGTAGGCCGTAAACGCCCACTGCAAGGACAGGCGCCTTATATCCTCAACTCCTCGCTCAATTATGAAGATCCGGCCATCGGCACCAAAATATCCCTCAGCTATAACATTACCGGCCCAATGATCCTGCTCCTGGGCACTAACAACCACCGGCCCGACGAACAAATTCGGGGTATACCGGATGTAATGCAACGTGGGCAACACCTGCTGGATTTTACCTGGAGCCAGCGCCTGAACAAACATATGCATCTCAAAGCCGGCGTACAAAATCTGCTGGATCAAAAACGGGAATTATTCCTCGACTTTAACCGCAACTATAAATACGATGGGGTAGTGAAAGACCGTAATAACTGGACAAAAGACAGGCCATACCAGCTTTTCAGCCCACGGCCTTATTACTCACTTGCCCTCAATTTTATTTACTAACCCGGATCAATCAATACATATGAATGAGATAAAATACTTCCTGCTACTATTACTACCGGTATGCTTTTCCTGCAAAAAAGCATTCGATGAAGAGCTGAACTCACGGGAGAGGGAATCAGGCATTGTTATGGCAGCCACGAACACGCCCGGTATCGCCATGCGCGGAGAGCCACTCACATTGTACGTAAAGCTCGGTAAGCCGGATGCCGATCTGAAGATTTTTATAGGCAATGCCGAAGCAACCGTGCTCACGCACGGACAAACAAAGCTGGAGGTGCCCATATCCAAATACACAGACGATAAAGAAACGATCGTAGCCGATACCTTCAGAATGTTAGTCCCTGACTCCTCACAGATCGGCGAAACCAGTATCTACATTATAGTAAACGGTATCAGGAGCGCACCTTTCAAATTCACCGTAAAGAAACCGGATATCCTGTATCCAGGCGACGTAACCGTAACCCCCTTGCTCATGACACCCAGCGCCGAGCGTGAACCTATAGACGGACCGGTGGGCACCGCCACCGTTGGGGCCGTGCACGATATAGGCATGGATAAGGAGGGAGCCATTTATTTCATTGATAACGGCGCCTACGATTTTAATCCCGAGCATGGATATAACAGACGTAACATGATCATCAGGAAGTTTGCAAACAACCAGATCGTAACCCTCGGTGGCGGAGGTAACAACGAATTTGCGACGCAGTTGAGTGATCTGAAACTGAACAGCATCGATGCTATGAGGATTGCTGAAGATGGCACCATCTATCTTGCAGTAACCAATGCACCATTAAGCCGTATAACACTCCCAGGCACCACAGAGGTAATAGAATTCGAATTTCGTTTTCATCGCATACTGAAGATCAATCCCCGCACCAATGAAGTGAAAACGCTGGTGGGACGTAACGACAAATATTGCATAGATAACGGTATGGTCTACGAGGTGATCATGGACGGACCTGCTGATAAGGCCATGATAGGTGCTGTAAGAGGTATGGAACTGGATAAAGCAGGTAACCTCTACTTCCTGGATGGCGGACTAACAGGAGGAGGAGCCGTGCTCCGCAAAATATCTGCCGATGGCATGGTGACCACAGAAGCCGGCGCAATAGACGACCTGGCGGATTACGTGTTCTATAACAACGATGGAACCCACCCGGAAACCATGAAAGCCGGCGCTATCGTGAACTCCGGCAGTAATACAGTGGACGGATTTGGTTCAAAAGCCAGGATCTGCTCCCCCAGAGGTATTGTGCTGGGAGGAAACGGCAAAATATATCTCGCGCAAGGAGCAGGCAGCGCTGAAATGAAAGAATGCGTACGGGAATACAATCCACTCACAAAGGAAGTGACTACCATCATTGGAAAGCCTGTCAACGCACCCGATAACTTCCTTTACTCAGGCACCTTTAAAGAAGTAGATATGCGCACCATTACTTCTTTTGATGCAGACTTCGACGGCAATATTCTTATCGGGTACGATGAGCAGATCTATGTGGAAGAACCCCGTGGTATTTATAAAATAGATGTGAATAAAGAAATGGTGTACAAAATAGCCGGTTATAAAGGAGCTTCCGATGCCACAAAGCCACAGCCGGGCCAAACAGCTATCGTAGGTGCGGTGAGCCGCATCCTGTTCGACCAGTTCGGGAAACTATATGTGGGCTATACCCGATACGATTTTTTTGACCAGATACATTTGTCCACCATCTCCATCACCAGGTAATAAATCATTTAACTATGCGAAATATCTTTTTCAGATTATTACTGCCGGTAACTTTTTGCTGGATAACGGCTTGCAATAAGTCAACAGAAGCACCCCCATCACCTGACATTACCCACCTGATGATTTATAATGGCAGCACGGCATTTATCAGTAAACTAAGCCAGGTGTTTGTAGATACCGCCTTTATAACTGCCAGGGCCTACAACGATATCGATGGTTCCGGAATGGGCATGTTTAACAAAGCCAGTTACAACTGGGTGGCTCCGGGCAAACATCGTATCGGCTTTACTGATACCAGTGGCAAGGTAAAGATTGCAGAAAAATACACTACCCTCACAAAGGATACCTGGTATACTTTTTACCTGGCAGATAGTTTAGGCTATTACCAGGTGCTGATGTCTGAAGAAAATATGGCAGATCGCCCGGAACACAAAGCCCGCATCAGGTTCGTGCATCTCTCACCCGACGCCGGACCGCTGGATTTTTTCATTGATACGGTAAAAGTGCCCGGGATGGATAGCCTGACCTATAAAACCATCACCCCCTTTATAGAAATAACTCCGGCAGAAAATCCGTCTTTCCGGGTAAAAAAAACAGGTGCAGCGAAAGATGAACCACACCTGCTCAGAAAGGCGTTTGCCACGTATGCAGGACGTTCCTATACCTTCATCTTCCGTGGATACATACAGCAGCAAGGAGAAGATCCCAACACCACCATCAATATGTCTGCAATTATCAACTTTTAAACATTTAAAAATGCGTATAGTCTATACCGTTATAATACTTGGAATACTGGCATCCTGCCGGCAGGACAAAGATGAGGTCCCTGCACTGCCAACCCCGGAGATCACGGCAATAAGCCGCGAAACTGTGCAATCGGGCGACACGCTGGAACTCTCCGGCAAAAACCTTCAACTTCCCGACTATTCCACGGAAGCTTTCATCGGTGACCGCCCCGCACGCATTATCAGTCAATCTGATACTAAATTACAATTGCTGGTACCTGAAAAAGTATTCACCGGCAATATCGTTGTGCACATAGGTCCGCAAACCACGCTGTGGCCTGAAGTAAAAGTGATCGGCTCTCCGAAAATAAAGGCTGCCAACCCACGCTATGCCTATGCCGGCGATACGATCCTCCTCACCGGCGAAAACCTCGGTAACGACCCCTCGATACTGAAAATATGGCTCGACGGCGTGCCCGTTAACATTGTCACTGTAAAGCCTGATACCGCCCGCATCATCACTCCTGCCGGAACAGGCATACGTGCAGTACTGAGCTGGCAAACCTACAACGGCCCAAAGTACAAGCAAGACGATCTGACCGTAGCAGTAAGGCCGGCGAACATCGTTGCTAACAGCATTCTTGAATACCTGCAAAAGGATCCGGGAATGGATCTTACCGGCGCAGTGATGGATTACATGTCGCTTACACCTGCTAACAAAAGCCTGAACGATACACTGCGTCAATACCTCACCGGCCAGATCCCCTGCATCATGTTCCTGCCTGATAACATTGCAATGAATGCAATAGGTATTTACCAGCACAGCGATGCGCCTAATGCGGGTCTTAATTTCAACGCCTTGCTGAACGGCGTATTGAAACAAACTACTGAGCCGGAGCCGGACAAGCTCTATCCGTCGGAATATACAAACTATGTGTACGAATACTTCGATGGCTTTCCCGACTGGCATGCGTTTATTGTGATCAGGGAAGTAAGTGGCCAGCGGTATGTGCTTTCCACCATCAACACTGCTGCAGACCAATCCATCTCCGAATATGGCCCGCAGCGGCGTATCATCAGGAAGCATCAATGCGGCAACAGTATAATATACGAAATAGATGGACCTATGACTTTTCCGATCGGCAACTGGTAATTAAAACAGCGATGGCGCCTTTCTAAGGCGCCTTTTTTATGTTACATGCAACGATCTTACTAAGAACCTACAAGATCGTGCAACCATTGTGGGATTAAAGCTTCATTACGCGGAAAGGTTTTCAGATCATCGATAAATTTTTCATTAGACGGCGTATATTCAAATTCAGGTTTATTGTCATAATCAAATTCAGTTTGGAACTTCCCGGTATTGTCCACCGTAAAATAAGCGGAATACCAGGCGCCATTACCAGGAGAGAGCCGGTACATTTGTTCGCGTAGGGATTTTATCTTCATAGTAATATCATTACCATTTTCTTCAGGATCAAATGAAAGCATTTTGCCGCCTTCTTCGCAAAAGGCTCCGATTTCTATCATTTTGTTTAATGCCTTTATTGTAATTGAAAGACTATCCCAGGTAGTTGAAGGTATATTGTCGCAAGCCCCCTGAATGATTTCCCTGATTAGTTGGTTCGTCTGTTCCATAACTTGTTTGTTTGCTGAAAAATATTGATTTCTTTAGTTATGCGGGTACTAACTTAACTTTTCAACCTGATCATGCAGCTCCTGGTCCCAAATGAATTCCATATCAAATTGGCCATCAGGGGTCAATGTAAAAATTGCTTTGTTCCATTTGTTATTGCCACCTTCTGTAGTAACTTTATGTAGTTCGTTTAACCAATCTGTAATATCATCATCAATGTTTTCTACCGACATATCCTTTTGCTCATTGTTTGCAAAATAATCTCCGGTATAACCAACAACACCATTACCAACAATCTCAATTTCCAACCTGGCGTTAGTCCAATTCCCGCTTTCAATAACATTAGAGATTTCCTGGCCGATTTTTAAATAAATTTCGTCTGCTGTCATGATAAGCATTTTAATTATTGACTTCTTTTGGATATTCTTCATCCATTTAGAAAGTTAACAATTTAATCGGGTATATTCTTGACGCTGGAATAATTATTGTTGGAGCCTAAAAACAAAAGAGAGAATGGAAATAATTCCATTCTCTCTAATTTGGTTGCCCAACCAGGATTCGAACCTAGACAAACAGAACCAAAATCTGTCGTACTACCATTATACTATTAGGCATTGTTCAATGGGGATGCAAATGTAGTTTTTTTCTCTATGAAAACAAGTATTTATCTTTTCCTCCTGATAGACAATGCCGCGATACCCACTGCCACAGCGTCTTCCAATCCGCCTACCGCTGCATCCCTTACGTGTAGTTTCCTGCCGGTAGCCTTGCGTAAATAGAAAAATGCATATGCTGCGGCTACTGCTGCCACGCCGCCAATCAGCGCCCCTTTCCAGGCTTTCTCACCTTTTGCCTGGTAGATCGTAGCTCCTGCCAATGCACCGGAAAGCGCCCTGCCCGTAATACCGGTAGCGGCTATACGATTTGGTGTACCCGGTGCTTTATCTATCACCAGTTCCCCGGCGGCCATGGTTTGTAAATAGCGGGAAGTCACGTTTTTTTGCATAAACCCCAAAGGCGACTTACGCAGCTTTTCCGAAGGTTGCCGGCTAACAAAATAACTGGCAAAAGCGGGGCCCATCGCGCCGCGCATTCCGGTAACAATACCCAGGCCAATAGCCCGGCAAATAGTAGGTATCATAGCTTTTTTCATACCGCAGCAGCCGCAATCATTGTGCCATCCATGCCGCTTTGCTTCTGCCCGCTGCGGCATGGATGGCCATTGAAATAGTAAGCTATCGCGCTGATAAGCGCTGATGGTCTTTCTCCAGTTGTGCCTTCAACTGCGCATAATCCACTTCCTGTACCGCCTTGTTCCCGTTAATGGCCAGTACTGCTGCCGTGGCAGCACTCTGACCCAGGATCATAAACACCGGCTCCATCCGGATAGAGCCATAGGCAATATGTGACGCCGACATGCATACCGGCACCAGCAGGTTACTGCACTCTTCCCGCTGCGGAAGTATGGACCCGTAAGATACCTGGTAAGGCTCCTTAATATCCACACCGATGTCGCCTTCATTCTGCACATACCCGTCTTTTTTCACATAACGTTGCGCATTATGCGCATCCAGGGTATAGGAACCCATCCCGATCGATTGCGGCACAGGACTTTCGCCAAGTACCGATTGCTGCGTCATCACATGCACGCCTTTCATTCGCCTTGCCTCGCGCACATACAGCTGGTGCGGCCAGTTCTTGTTGTCGCGGAATTCATCGGCCGACAATCCCCATGTTTGCATGCGTTGCTGAATAGCGGCCGGCACACGGGCATCGTGTGCAAGGAAATATAATAAGCCCTGCTGATACACTTCATGCTCATGGATAATCTCCTTCCGGCGTTCATACGTAGCTTCAGGATAATCGTAGTTCATGCCAATGTTATCAAAACTAAAGGGACCGTGATTGTTCACATCTGTTTTATGGTTGGGGATGGGATCAAACTTATTGAATACTTCGTTCCAACCGCTGTCCAGCACACGGATGAGTAATTCATACTGCGTGGCATCATATCCCTCCGGCTTTGGAAAAGGAATGCGGTTGGCAGGCTTATCGGTCAGGCACATACGGAAACAATATGCCTGGATCTTTTTATCTGCCGCTCCTTTTTCACCGGGGTCTTCGCCGGAAACACGGGGCAGTAATCCACTTTTCGCATCACCGGGAATGCGGTACGGACTAATGTTTTGCTTGAAATGATGCCCATGATGTAACACACCGGTTTGCACGCCGTTCCAGCTTTCGCCATAAGTGGCTACTGCTTCGCGTCCTACCGTGTAGCTTACGCCGGCAGCCGCCATCAGGTCGCCTTCATAGGTGGCATCAATAAATACTTTACCGCTATAGGTATGCCCGCTCAGGGTAGTAATTGCCGTTATCTTTCCTCCTTCCTTTTTTACGCCCTGCTGGCGATCCAGCCATTCGTCGCGGTAAATCTTAATATTATTCTCCCGGATATAATCTTCAAATACCTGTTCTGCTACATGCGGTTCAAAGATCCACATGGTGCGCTCCGTACCATCCATTGCCGGCGTGCCCTGGCCTTTATTGCCATACTCCGCCTGCTGTTGCCAGTTCCAGGCGGCAAGTTGCTGGTAGTGCAGCCAGATGCGGTGGTAAAAGTCGCGGGCCAGCCCCCCGATGACTGATTTATTGCCGGTATCGGTAAAACCAAGTCCGCCGGCCGAAAGACCGCCGACATGTTTATCCGGCGATACTACGATCACCGTTTTACCCATCTTATGCGCCTGCACCGCAGCCACAATCGCGGCCGAAGTGCCGCCATAAATAATTACGTCTGCCTTATCCACCGGCGCTCCTGCCCGGGAAAATAAATAAGGGATCACCAGGATCGTTGCTAACAGGACTATTTTTCTCATGTCATAAATTTTTTAAGATATGCGGGATAACTTTTCTTTCCTGATACTAAACGCGGAATGGCAACAAATAACCACTGTATTATAATTCTTCACGTGGAATCCAGCTCGCGTGGAAAGTAAACGGCAAAACTAAATTTACAATTTCACACGGTACCCTGCAACCGGCTAAATTATCATGATTAAAAAATAAAACATCAGATGTTTAACTAAACATCATACCTTTGTAGGGTAAATGAAAATTTATGGAGCAACCATCCAAATTGTCAGACCGCGTGATCAACGCCATCCAGAAAGATATCTCCCAGGGGAAATATAAACCCGGCCAGAAAATACCTGCAGAACCCGAGCTGATGGTACAATACGCCGTAGGCCGCTCTACCGTTCGTGAAGCCATTAAAACACTCGCCATGATGGGCATCCTGCGGGTACAGCAGGGCGCGGGTACTTTCGTCAATGAAACCGTGCAGGCGGAATCGCTGGACCAGCGGCTCAGGCGGGCCGACTTCGAAGAAATTAACCAGGTAAGGCGCATGCTCGACTATGAAATTGTGAAACTGGCCGCAGAAAACCATACCAAAGAAGATCTCCACCAGCTGAAATCATTACTGGAACAACGCAAAAAGGCCATCCTGGAACAAGCATACCAGGAATGCCTGGATGCCGACATCGCCTTTCACACCGCTATAGCAAACGCTTCAGGTAATAATGTGCTGGCCGATCTCTTTCGCAGCTTCACTGCTGTAATCCGCGACTTTTTCACTAAACGCGATACGCAAAGTATCAGTCACTTTGCCATCAGCCACCACCTGCATGAACAATTATACAAAGCCATTAAAAGTGGCAACGCCAAATTATCCCGGCAGGTAATGGAAGACATACTGGACAATAATTATTAAATATCAACAGATGAATATCCTGATCTTTAGCTTAATACTCCTGGCGGGCGCCTATGTGGCCGGGCTTTTAGGCTCCCTCACCGGCTTGGGCGGCGGCGTGATATTGATTCCATTACTCACACTCGTATTTCATGTAGATATCCGGTATGCCATCGGTGCAGCCCTGCTGGCTTCTATTGCCAATTCTTCCGGCGCCGCCACGGCGTATATAAAAGAAGGCATTACCAATATACGCCTGGGCATGTTCCTGGAAATAGCCACCACCGCGGGCGCGGTGGGAGGTGCGCTGCTGGCAATATTCACTCCCGTAAATACTATTGCCATCTTGCTTGGGGTAGTGCTGATATTTTCCGCCGCTATGACCATCCGGAAAAAGCATGAACATGCGGAGCAAACGGGCAGTAAATTATCTTATCTCTTAAAACTAAACAGCAGCTATCCAACACCCACCGGGGAAGTGAGTTACAAACTTAAAAATGTAGCCGGTGGCTTCAGCATCATGCTGATAGCAGGTGTGTTATCAGGCCTGCTGGGCATCGGATCAGGTGCATTAAAAGTACTGGCCATGGATAGCACCATGCGCATTCCTTTCAAAGTAAGTACCACTACCAGCAATTTTATGATCGGCGTTACCGCCGCAGCCAGTGCGGTGGTATACCTTCAACGGGGCTATATCGATCCCGGTATGGCCTTCCCGGTGGTACTGGGCGTATTGGGCGGAGCCTTTACCGGCGCCCGTTTGCTTACCTTCATCAACGCACGCACGCTACGCATCATCTTCTGCGCAGCCATCACATTTGTTGCGCTGGAAATGATCTATAACGGATTAAATCACCAGTTTTAATGAGGATGTTATGAATATATTTAAGAAAATGCTCGGCGACCGCGATATCGAATTACTCATCGGTAAACAACTGAGAACCGGGGTAATTACCGCCAGCTGCATTGCATTGCTGGGAGGCATCTTTTACCTCGTGCAACAGGGCGCTGCCAGCGTACCGGACTATTCGCACTTTAAGGGAGAAGACGCGGAATACACTTCTTTCCGGGGAATTTTTCACGGCGTAGCTACGGGCAGCGCCATCGAGTTTATACAACTGGGTGTACTGGTGCTTTTGGCCACACCTATCCTCCGCATCTTTTTTTCACTGATAGCGTTTGCCGTGGAAAAAGACAGGCTATATGTGTTTATTACTACGTTAGTGCTGGGGATTATTTTGTTCAGTATGTTCGGCGGACTGAAAATATAATACTATTCTTCTCTCAACCGTTCATCGGTATACGTAATGGCTGTTCTGCCATGGGGAACCGGTTTTCCCAGTTCATCCACACTTACAAATACCATTTTATCCACCGTAAGAATAGTTTTTTGTGTAATCTTATTCCGCACCTGGCAGGTAAGTGTAAGGGATGTTCTGCCAAAATGCGTGGCCTTAATACCCAATTCTACAATATCACCCTGACGGGCAGAATTGATAAAATTAATTTCAGACATGTACTTGGTTACACATCGGTTGGTGCCTAACTGGATGATAGAATATATAGCTGCTTCTTCATCAATCCAACGCAGCAAACTGCCGCCAAATAAAGTGCCGTGCGCATTCAGATCCTCCGGCTTTACCCATTTCCGTGTATAAAAATTCATGACCTGTATAATTTTATATCCTTCTCTCTTATTTTTTTGGAAGATGATGACGTTATTTTATTTCCCCCTTCGGAGGCATTTCAGCCTCATTATGCAGCTTCACCGGTTTCTCGGAACGCGATTTTACCTTCAGGTTCAGCACCTCGATAAATACAGAGAATGCCATCGCAAAATAAATATACCCTTTCGGAATATGCTGATCGAAGCTTTCCGCTAAAAGCGAAACGCCTATGAGCAACAGGAACGACAATGCCAGCATTTTCACCGTAGGATGCGTGTTCACAAAACGGCTGATAGATTCTGATGCCAGCAGCATGACGCCTACTGATACCACTACCGCAGCAATCATGATCTCAACATGATCTGCCATTCCCACCGCTGTAATCACGGAATCCAGTGAAAACACAATATCCAGTAACAGGATCTGCACAATCACCTGTCCAAACCTCATAGGTTTGGCGTTGGCGACGCCGTGTTCATCTCCTTCCAGTTTCTCATGGATCTCCGCAGTACTTTTATAAATAAGGAATAAACCTCCTACCAGTAAAATAAGGTCACGACCTGAAATGGCCAGCTTTCCAAGCCACTCCGTATTCTGCACACCAATCCAGTCGCCGATATTAAAAAGCGGTTTTGTCAGCGACATAATCCAGCTGATCGACAGCAGCAATAAAATACGTACAAACATGGCAAGTCCCAGCCCGAGGCGACGGGCCTTCTTTTGTTTATTTTCCGGCAGTTTCCCCGCCAGGATAGAAATAAACACAATGTTATCGATCCCCAACACTATTTCCAGGGCGGTTAACGTTAACAGGCTGACGAGCGAGTCAACGGTAAGCAGGTGTTCCATAATTGACAGTTATATAGATTATGTATGTGCAAACCCGAATATACTTCCTTTTTTGATAGTGATGAAATCTGCTAAACACGTGCTAAAAACATTTGTCGTAAATTGCAGGGTACATACACTGATTAGCACTTCTCCCCTCCTGCTCGTTTTCTGTATCACAACACGTTTTCTGATTAAAATAATAATATGAAAAAAGAGGAATGGCATATAGTGCGCTTTGCTTCGCGCGGTAACAACAGCTTTATTGAATCTGCAAAGGCTGCAGTACAGGATTATTTTTCCGCTAACAACATCTCTGTGTATGCCAACAGGGAAATGTGGATTAAAACGATCGTAATGCTCGCCTTATATTTTGTACCCTATACATTGATGGTGGTGGGCCTCGGCGCAGGAAGCGTATGGCTGTACCTCGGTTTGTGGCTGCTCAGTGGTCTGGGTGTTACAGGCATCGGCGCATCCATTATGCATGACGCCAATCACGGCTCCTTCTCTCCCAAAAAGAGCATCAACAATATGATGGGACATATCCTGGAAATTATTGGCGGATATGCGCCTACCTGGAAAATACAGCACAACGTGCTCCACCACACGTATACCAATGTGTCCGGTCTGGATGAAGATATAGACAGTATTAAACTGCTGCGCTTCTCCCCTAATCAGCCACGCGCCTGGTATCACCGTTACCAGCACATGTACGCATGGGGCTTTTACATGCTCATGACCCTTTTCTGGATGACAGCAAAAGATTACCTGCAGGTACTGCGCTATAAAAGTCATGGTCTGCTCTCAAAACAAAAAGTTACGTTAAAACAGGCCATGTTCAGGATCTCCGTATTCAAAGTATTTTACTACGGATATATCCTGGTGTTGCCGTTAATATTTTCCGGAATGCCCTGGTATTGGGTGCTGGCAGGATTCTTCCTCATGCATTTCACCGCCGGGTTACTGCTGGCCTGTATCTTCCAGCCGGCGCATGTTATGAGCTCTTCCGGGTATGCCGCTCCCGATGCAGACAGGAAAATGAAAGACAGCTGGGCCATTCATGAAATGGAAAACACCACCAACTATGCACCGCGCAGCCGTGTATTATCCTGGTGTATCGGTGGATTAAACTACCAGATAGAACATCACCTGTTTTCCGGCATCTGCCACGTGCATTACCGGAAACTGGCGCCTATTGTTAAAGAACAGGCGGCAGCCTTTAACATACCTTACCAGGTTCAACCTACCTTTATACGCGCCCTGTGGGAACATTCCCGCATGCTCAAAAAACTGGGCCGTCATTAAATATAAAATGGGGAGCACCGCCACCGGTACTCCCCATTTTATTTATATTCCTATTAGGCCAGCCCCTGTACCTGTTCGCGGTAAGCAGAAGGACTCATATCATGATATCTCCTGAAAAATTTATTCAGATGACTCTGATCGTTAAATCCCAGTTCATAACTGATTTCTTTCAAAGAAAAAACACTGTAATGCAACCTGTTTTCCAGCAATTGTAATTTATACTGGTTCACATAATCCCGCAGCGTAGTGCCGGTTTGCTCCTTAAAAAAAGCCCCCAGGTAATGTTTGGAAAACCCAAACAACTCCGCCAGTTGCTCTACCTGGATATCATCCGCCTGGTGAATATGCTCGTGAATATAGTTCAGGATATGCGTTACCCGCGCACCGCTTTTCGGGCCTGCCTCCAACAATTCATGATCCGCCACCTGTTTGATCATGGTAAACAACGCCTGCAACAAAAAGAAAACAGTATCACTGCTTTCCTGCCCGGCAGCTTTCCACTCTGCCGCCACCAGCTGTATCAATGGCTCCATACGCTGAATACCTGTCTTCATCATTTTCTTTTGCCGTGCCTGCAATAACAACTGATCCAGCTCCTGGTTCCAGCTTTGCTGCAGCCGCATATTGCCGGCGCCATGCAGGTACACATTGGTAAATTTGATAAAGGTAAACACCGTAGGCACGGTAATCTCAAAATGATGTGCATCACAGGGCGCCAGCAAAAACAAACACGGCCCCTCATACGGGATATTCATCCCCGAAATACAATGCGTACCGCTGCCTTTATGTATAAAGATGAGCTCAAAATGATTGTGGTTATGCACCGGATGCTCCCATTCCCGGGCAGTAAAGTGCGACACTTTCAGGTATTCGTGTTGTATGTATCTCTTCATTCTTTAAAATATACCAATGAACCCCGCGGATGTACAAGTAATCCTGAACCCGCAACGCTGATCTTTGTACCGTTAAAAATACAACACAGATATGGAACAGCATAATAATAAGAAAGTAGCCCTGATAGCAGGCGCACAGGGAGTAATAGGACGCAATCTTATCGATTACCTGCTTACGCAGCCCAACTGGGATATCATTGGTTTATCCCGGAGAGGTGGTACTGATACGGCCAAAGTAAAACACATCGCAGTAGACTTACTAAGCCTGGAAAACAGTGAACAGCAACTGAAGGCACTTACTACGGTGACGCATATATTTTACGCCGCCTACCAGGACCGCGGCAGCTGGGCAGAACTGGTGGCGCCCAACATGACCATGCTCCGCAACGTGATTGAAGTGGTAGCCCCCATTGCCACCAACCTGCAACACATCAGCCTGATGCAGGGATACAAAGTATACGGCGCCCACCTCGGTCCATTTAAAACACCCGCGCGCGAAACAGATGCAGGCAGCTTTATGCCGCCAGAATTCAATATGGAACAACAACGTTTCCTGGAAGCATATCAACAGGGCAAATCCTGGTCGTGGTCCGCCATCCGGCCCTCTGTAGTTGGTGGCTTTGCATTGGGCAATCCCATGAACCTCGCCATGGTGATCGCCGTATACGCCGCTATTTCAAAGGAACTTGGACTGCCGCTGCGCTTCCCCGGGAAACCAGGCGCCTACGATAAACTCATGGAAATGACCGATGCCGGCCTGCTGGCAAAAGCTACAGTATGGGCAGCCGAAAGTCCTGCCGGCGCCAATGAAGCCTTTAATATCAACAACGGCGACCTTTTCCGCTGGTCTGATCTCTGGCCGCGCATTGCCCGTTATTTTGGCATGGAAACAGCTGCCCCCCTGCCTATGCAGCTCGACGTAGTAATGGCCGACAAAGAGCCCTTGTGGAATGCCATGATGGAAAAATACGGATTGCAATACAGTTATGCGGAAGTATCTTCCTGGAAGTTCGGTGACTTTGTTTTTTCGTGGGACTACGACTTTTTTGCCGACGGCAGCAAAGCTCGCCGCGCAGGTTTTGGAGAGTTTGTAGATACGGAAGTTATGTTCCTGGAAATCTTTGAAAATTTTAAAAAGATGAAAGTGATACCCTGAACTATGCTTTCTCCAATGTGAAATTTACAGCAGCCGTAAGGCGTTTCATGGCAATAGCCAACTGGTTTTCCACCGTTTTAACCGAGAGGTTTAAAATGGTGGCTACCTCTTTATAACGAAGGTCGTATTGCTTTACCAGGATGTATACCATTTTGCATTTGGGAGGAAGCTGTTCGATGGTATGCTCCATTTTGCGGATCATCTCCGCAGAAATCATCAGTTGCTCCGGATCGCTTTCAAAGGCAATTTCCAGCTTATCTTCTTCCGCAAAAACTACCTGCCGGGAGCTGGCCTGTTTGCGCATATGATCAATCGCTTTATTTTTCGCTACCACAAACAGGTATACCTGCGGATTTTTTATGTCCGTCAGTGATTGCCTTTTTTGCCAGCAATACATAAAAACATCGTTCGTTATTTCTTCCGCCACCTCTTTATTACGGGTAAGCGAAAAAGAAAAACGTAACAACTTGATGAAGAAATGATGATAGAAAGCTTTGAAGGCCGCCTGATCATTGTTCACCGTGATGTTTTTAAATAATTCATTGATTGTACACTGATCCATCCCTTTTAAGCCACTGATATTGGTTGCAATAATATATAACGCAGATTACGCTAAAGTTAACAAAATAAATTATCCCGCAATTTATTTTTAAGATCCTCTTTTGGGGAGCCTGGAATGCTGATATCTGCCCGGATTCCGGGGAAAGAAAAAATTTGCCGGTGGCTTTGGGGGTTTTTCATTTTCTTTTCGTCCTTCTGATATAATATGGATAAAAATAAATGATCGAGCGCAACCGGGTAAATATATTGATGGCCAGGAAAGTATCGGGAGAGGCCACCGCAGCCGACCTGAAAGAACTGGAAACATTGCTGATGCAGTTTCCGGAGCTGCAGTACGCCTTTACTATTGTCAGTGATATCAGTTCCGTTAACAGTGCCAGGGGGTTTTCCCCGGCGGAGGAAGAACAGCTGGCCAGCGAAGGAATGGACCGCATCAACCTGTTCCTTCAGCAGGATCAGGAGCAGCCTCCCGCCAAACGGCTGATTCCCTGGCGGATGATCAGTGGTATTGCCGCCGGCATCGCCCTGCTCATCACCGCGTATTCCCTGTGGCCGGTCATGCCGCGCAAACAGGCTTTCCGCAATGAGGTGGTCACCAAAACCGGCTCTAAAACCAGCGTGGTACTCCCTGATGGCACCAGCGTAATACTCAACGCCTGCAGCCGTCTCCAGTACGACGCCACCCGTTTCCTGAACGGCGAGCGTGAAGTGAATCTGACAGGTGAAGCCTACTTTGATGTAAAGCACGACCCCGCGCACCCGTTCATCATCCAATCCGGTAACATCAATATCCGCGTACTGGGCACCGTATTTAATGTAAAGGCCTATACAGAGGATGCTACCGTGGAAACAACCTTACTCAGCGGAAAAGTGGAAGTGAACTTCCCGGATAACGATCATTCCGGAACGAGGAAAACCGTACAACTGCAACCGGAACAAAAGTTAATCATCGGCATAAAAGAAAACAAACAAATACCCGTAAACAGAAAAACCAATTTTAGCATTACACCGGTAAAAACAATCGCTGTTGCCGGCGCCCCTACAACAGCGGAAAAGCCAGCCACCGCCTGGGTGAACGACCGCTTCGACTTCGACAATGTCACTTTTGAACAATTGTCGCACGACCTGGAACGCTGGTTCAACGTAACCCTGCGTTTTAAAAACGATAAATATAAACACGAAGTATTTACCGGCGCATTCCGGAAACAAAGTATTGAAGATGTATTGCAGGCATTACAACTGATGTCTGGCTTTCATTATGAGGTGAACACGAAAGAAAATGTTATTTACATATGGTAAAACACAACATCCAAACGTCATCTATGGCTTGATAATCCACTGATTTTTCTTATTGCAGACAGCAAATAAAAAAAGGGAAATGCAGCAACATTCCCCCTTTTCAAAATGCTGGCTGAACAATGTAAACCGATTTCCTTACGATCTGGTAACGGCTCATTATTTAACCTAACGAAACAAATTTATGAAAAAAAGCTATTGGTGGCCTTCCCATATTCCCCAGCGGAATATGAGGAAACTATTATTGCGTATGAAACTAACCTCCGTATTGCTTTGTGCCGGGTTCTTACAACTAAGCGCACACGGGTTTTCACAGGAACGGATCAGTGTTAATTATAACAATATTAACATTGGTAAGCTGCTGACTGTCATCGGGCAGAAAAGCGACTACACTTTCGTGTACAAAAACGCCAGCATCCCCGACCGGAAAATCTCTATCTCCATGAAAGACGCTCCGGTAGCGGAAATCCTGGACAAGGCGCTCGCGGGCACCTCGCTGGGGTATAAAATCATGAAAGATAACCTGGTGGTAATCCTGGAAGCAGGTGAAACTGCACAGAATGTTCATATAAGAGGACGGGTAACCGATGAAGCCGGCAACCCGCTGATTGGCGTTACCGTGCTGGTAAAAGGTACCACCCAGGGCGCTAAAACAGATAACGAAGGCCGCTTCACCCTGGAAGCGCCGGAAAATGCCATCGTGGAATTTACCTACGTAGGCTACGAAGCCCAGCAGATGAAAGCACGCGAAGGCGCTACCTTTAACATCTCCCTGAAAGCCAATTCCAGCGGCCTTAATGAAGTAGTGGTAGTGGGTTATGGTAAACAGAAAAGGGCTAACCTCAGCGGCGCCGTAGACGCCATCTCCGGTAAAGAGCTGGAAAGCCGCCCCATCGCCAATGTGGGTAACGGCCTGCAGGGATTATTGCCCAACCTGAACATTACCAACGACAACGGCCGCGTATCTTCCGCACCAAAATTCAACCTGCGTGGTTTGACTTCTATCAACGGCGGCGACCCATTCATCCTGGTTGATAACATCCCCTTTACCAGCGACGAAGTATCGCGCCTCAATCCCGCCGACGTGGAAAGCGTAACCACCCTGAAAGACGCCGCCTCCGCCGCGATCTATGGCGCCCGCGCCGCTTTCGGAGTAGTACTCATTACCACCAAATCGGGTAAAGACAGCCGGCTCCAGATGAATGCCAACGCTAACTACGCCGTGCGCACACTGGGCCTGGTACCCAAAATCATTACAGACCCGCTCACCACCATGCAATACAAGCATGATGCCGCCACCCCGCTGTATGACCTCTATCCCGCTGCCGACAGGGCCTATGCAGAAAAACTGGCCAACGACCCTTCTCTGCCAAGAGTAATCGTAAGCCCCACCGATAAAACAAAGTACGCCTACTACGGATCTACCGACTGGCTCCATGAAGTATACCAGAAAACAGCGCCCGCCTATAATGCCAACTTCAGCATTTCCCGCGGAGATGAAAAACTGAATTACTACTTCTCCGGAGATTATTACAAACAGGATGGAATGCTCCGCTATAATCCCGATCAATATACGCGCTATAACATGCGCGCAAAAGCTACCTATACCATCAACGACCGCGTGAAGTTTGGTAGCAACACCATGTACACCAACACCACCTATTCACAACCCGCCAATACCGTTGATTACTTATTTTTTCACAATGCCAACCGCACACCTTCTTTATCGGTACCCCGCAACCCGGATGGAACCTGGACTTCAGACGGCGCGGCCTTACTGGGCAACCTGCAGGATGGCGGCCGCTCCGCAGATACCTGGAGCGAATTTATGACCACCCTCAATGCAGAAATAAACCTGGTAAAAGATGTGTGGACGCTGAAAGGAGATGCTACCTATCGCCGCGGAAATAATGTAGGTAAATCCTATACACTGCCGGTTCCTTACAGCAACGGTCCCGATCAGCCAACCCAATATACCAACGGCAACCAGTCGTCTGCCAACAACAGTACCAATGAACTGAAGTATAATGTGTATAACATTTATACCGACTTCCATAAAACATTTAATAAAAAACACGCCGTTGGCGCACTGGCAGGGTTTAACCAGGAATACCACTACACGAATATATTTAATGTAAACAGGCAGGGACTTATCAGTACTCAATACCCCACCCCGCAACTGGCTACCGGTAATATCACTGAAAAGCAAGCCATCGAAGACTGGGCCGTAAGAGGTATTTTCTACCGCCTGAATTATACTTACGATGATAAATATATTGTAGAAGTAAATGGTCGTAACGACGGATCATCGCGCTTCCGCGCCGATAACCGCTGGGGCTTCTTCCCGTCCGCTTCCGCCGCCTGGGTGATCTCCAAAGAAAAATTCTTCAGTAGTATTAAAGGCATCGACCTACTGAAACTCCGCGGCTCCTATGGTTCTCTCGGCGATCAGCAATGGAAAGCTTACGGCTACATGCCACTCATGTCCGCCGGAAACATCAACTCCGTGTTGAATGGTCAGCTGCCTATCGGCGTATACGCACCCACGCCGGTTACCGCCACCTACACCTGGCAGTCGGTAAAAACGGTTAACGGCGGTATCGACTTCAGCATGCTGAAAGAAAGATTATTTTTCAGCTACGACCGCTACACCCGTTACACCAACGGCATGTTCGCCAAAAGCCAGGAACTGCCCAACGTATACGGCGCCCCGGCTCCAAGAACCAATTCTGCCGACCTGAAAACACGTGGATGGGAAATGACCCTCTACTGGCGCGATCAGTTTAAAATCGGTAACAACGATTTCGGATACGGCGTGAAATTACTGGTGGCCGACAGCCGCTCCTTTATTACCCGCTTCACCAATCCTACCGGTACCCTCGCCAACTATGACGCCGGCTCGCTGGAAAACCGCAACTACTACAAAGGACAGGAAATAGGCGACATCTGGGGCCTTGTTACGGAAGGATTTTTCCAGAATGAAGACGAACTGAAATCACATGCCAACCAATCCAAAGTAGGTTCCGACGACCAGCAGTACCAGTTCTATGTGGGCGACCTGAAATTCAAAGATCTCAATGGCGACGGCTCGGTAGACTATGGCGATAACACCATCAGCAACCCAGGCGACAGGAAGATCATTGGTAACAACCAGCCGCGCTTTCCTTACAGCATTGACCTCACCGCTTCCTATAAAGGTTTCGATTTCCGCGCACTGATCCAGGGTATCGGGAAAAGAGACTGGTACCCCAACCCAGGTAACCACTACTTCTGGGGCGTATATGCACAACCGTGGACAAACGTACAGGTACACAACCTCGATCGCTGGACACCCGAAACACCCAATGGTTACTTCCCGCGCCTGAAATCATATATCGCGGAAGATGCTTCCGAACTGGGCGCACCACAAACCAGGTACCTGCAGAACGCTGCATATACCCGTCTTAAAAATGTTTCCATCGGTTATACTATTCCAAAGTCCTTCACAGAGAAGTATAAGATCTTCCGCTTCCGTGTTTATTTCAGTGCGGAAAATATCTTTACCATCTCCCATCTGAAAGCGAATATCGATCCCGAAGGACTGGACGGTTCTGTATATCCCTACCAGAAAACATACTCGTTCGGATTAAACCTGAACTTTTAATTAATTCAAACATCGGAACATGAAAAATAAAAGGCTTTATTTATCACTCATCATACTGGGCTGTGCAGCAGCTTCCTGTAACAAGGACTTCCTGCAACGCAACCCTCAAACGGAGATCTCACCGGAAGCATACTTTAATTCACCACAGGATCTGAATACCTACATCAACGGCTTATACGATGATAATCTTTCCGCACCGTATGATGATAACAATTCAGATAACGTTTCCGGTAACACCGGCAGCGAAATGGACAAGCTGGTGCACAACACCCTCGATGCAACTACCGTGGGCGGATGGGACGACTGGGACCGGCTGCGTGATATCAACTTCCTGCTGGACAATGCCGGCAAAGCAAAAGGAGATGCAGCCGATATTAATCACTACATCGGTATCGCCCGTTACTTCCGTGCAAGATTTTATTTTGAAAAGATAGCTACCTATTCTGATGTGCCCTGGTACGGTCACGCATTAACAGATGTGGACCCGGATCTGTACAAAGGTCGTGATCCGCGTTCTGCAGTAGCTGATTCTGTGCTCGCCGACCTGCAGTTTGCCGTGGATAATATTAAGGTAGATGATAAAGACAACGGTACCCGCGTAAATAAATACGCTGCCCTGGTGTTAATGTCCCGCTTGTGCCTCTTCGAAGGAACATTCAGAAAATACCACGAAGAAGTAAAACTTGCGAACACCGCAGACGCATTTCTCCAGAAAGCAGTATCAGCAGCTCAGCAGGTAATAAGCAGTAACCGCTATGTGATTTACAACACCGGTAAAGGTGGAGAAGATTACCGCGCTTTGTTTTCCAGCCTTTCATTAAACGGCAACAAAGAAATCATTCAATGGAGAGATTATCCGCAGAGCCTGGGTAAGGGAAACAATACCCATACCGTACTCGGATGGACCTGGTCACTCAGCCAGAGCCTTGTTTACAGCTACCTGATGAAAGACGGCAAGCCATTCACTTCACAACCAGGCTTTGATAAAATTGGCTTCACGGCAACTTTCAGGGACCGTGATCCCCGCCTGGCGGAAACGGTGGCCTACCCCGGCTTTTCCACCACGCAGGATAACAATGTGTACATTGCAAAACCGAACCTCGGCGCATACGACCAGCTGAAATTTTATCCGCGTGATCCGAAACAACGCCAGGGATGGGAAACCAACTACACCGCTTTACCCGTATACCGCTACGCGGAAGTACTGCTGAACTTTGCCGAAGCAAAAGCAGAACTGGGTACCCTCTCACAGGCCGATCTTGATGCATCCGTAAACCTGCTGCGCCGCAGGGTACAAATGCCTGATCTCAACCTCGCTGCCGCCAATGGAAACGTAGACCCGGTGCTGAATGCAGCCTACCTGGTAAGCGGACCCAATAAAGGCGTGCTGCTGGAAATACGCCGCGAAAGAAGAGTGGAACTGGCCTGCGAAGGACTGCGCCTCAAAGATATCAATCGCTGGAAAGCCGGGGCACGCCTCCAGGAAGCGCCACAGGGCATGTATGTTCCCGCACTCGGCGGCATTGATATGACCGGCGACAATGTAGCCGATATCGCCATCCTGCCCAATACTACAGATACCTCATCTATCGCCGGGTTACCCGCTGATGTAAGAGCAAAATTGTCGCGTTTCTATCTCATGGATAAAACCGGGGAGAATAACTTCTACCTCGAAAACGGCACCAACGGTCATATTAAATTTACTGCCGACCGCGCCGGTCGCACTTTTAAAGATCCTCAGTACTACTATCGTCCGATACCCAAACAACAGACGATACTGAATGATAAACTGAAACAGATATTCGGCTGGTAAACCGGATAAATAGTGATGAACCAGGATTACCATGATCCATGTTTTGCAGTGATATTATTCCCGCAACAACATGGATCATGGTAATCCTTTTTAATACCGCCATCATGCTTATAAAATAAACCCATTCATGAAGCAATTACTCTTAACCCTCCTCATCGCCTGCAGCCTGCAAACGCTGATGGCACAAGGATTCTCCGGCAAGGTGTTTATAGACAATAATACCAGCGGACAGCCAAACAACACAGAAAAAGGACTCGCAGGTGTTCGCGTATCCGATGGACTGCACGTGACCATCACCGATGCCAACGGTAACTATCACCTTCCCGGCCACGCAAAAATAAGGTTCATATTTATCACCACGCCGGCCGGGTACCGGTTCACCAAAACATTCTACATACCCGTGGACAGCGCCTTGCAGGCTTACGACTTTGGCGTACAGCCTGTAAATAAAGCCACCGCTGCCACCGCGAAATTCGTACGGCTTACAGACACCGAAACCTACCAGTTCAACAACTGGATCACCGATGCAAAGGCATATGCACAGAACGAAAACGCCGACTTCATGATCCACACGGGCGATATCTGTTACGAAAAAGGCATGGCATTCCACGCGCAATATATTAATACCCGCACCATGGGGTTACCCGTGTATTACTGCATCGGTAATCACGACCTGGTAAAAGGTCCGTACGGCGAAGCACTGTATGAATCCCTGTTTGGCCCGGTATGCTATTCCTTTGACGCCGGCCCCGCCCACTTCATTGTAACGCCCATGCGTAACGGCGATTATCAACCGTCCTACACCCTGGATGATGTGGTACAATGGCTCAAAAATGATCTCGCCAATACCGCACCGGAAAAGCCTGTGATCATATTCAATCACGACCTGCTCACTTATGATACGCTGTTTACCATCCGCTCAAAAAACGACAGCATCAACCTTAATGAGCACCACCTCAAAGCCTGGATCTATGGTCACTGGCATATTAATTTTGCCCGTACCCACGGCAACACCGGTATCCGCTCCCTTTGTGCAGCGCCGCCTCCCGGCGGCGGTATCGATAATTCCGCTTCCAACTTCGATGTAATCGGCGTGGATAAAAACGGACTTTCGTTTGTACAGCGGCGTTATACCTATGTACACGATCAGCTGGTAGCGGTATCGCCATCAGCAGCGGGCATCGCTTTCGACCAGGATAAAATGGTGATCAGTGCAAATGCTTATCATACTTCTTCGCCGGTAAATAAAGTGCTGTTCAGCTTATTCGATAAAAAAGGAAATCTCGTAAGGCAGGTGCCGCTGCAACCCCGCACCGATTGGAACTGGTTCGCCACCACCGCTATTCCCGGCAGCTGGTTAAACGGCGTATATACGGCTACGTTAGAAGCTACATTAGGCACCGGCAGGGTGCTGTTCCGCAGGGATACTTTTACACTGGCAAAAAATATCTCTGTAAAAAATAACGGTAACACACCCGACTGGCCGGAAGTATTACAGAACATACAACGTACAGGCGTTACCGCTATACCTACCGCCGGTCCGCTGCATTTAAACTGGACCGCAAACGTGGGAGGCAATATCTGGAAATCATCTCCCATCTGCGCAGCAGGTAAAATATTCACAGGCACTATTGATGACGAAGGTAATCACCATAGCAGCATCACCGCACTGGATGCACAAACCGGCAAACAGCTGTGGCAATTCCCCACCGGCAACTCCATTAAACACAGCATCAGCTACCACGATGGCCTGTTGCTGGCCACCGATGCAGAAGGCGTTACCTACGCCCTTGATGCCGCTACCGGGAAATTGAAATGGAAACATGCGGGCGATCTTAAAAACCTGCCTGCCTATAATTCTGCCGGCGCTATCCATGAGGACGTTTATTACACCGGCGCAGGCAATTACCTGCAAGCCCTGGATATCCATACCGGTGAGGTAAAATGGACCAACCACGACTGGACCGGCGGCGAAGGCACGCCTGCAGCAATGGCCATCCACAACGGGGTGCTCGTTACTTCCTCCAACTGGAACCACCTGTTTGCACACAATGCCGCCACCGGAAAACTACAATGGAAACGCAGCGATGAAGGTATCCGCTTCCGCAGCGGCACACCCGCTTTCTTTGACAACCGGCTGTATGTACACGGTATCAACAAACTTCATATCCTGGATCCTGCCACGGGGAAAACAACAGACAGCATTCCTCTTACCGAAGATCTGAAAACCATGACAGCGCCGCTGGTCACCAACCAGTATATCATTACCTGCACTGCCGCCGGTGGTATGCTGGCCTTCGACAAAAAAACAAAAAGGGAACTGTGGCGCTTTGTACCGGGTGAAGCCCTGTTTTACTCAGCGCCCTACTCTTCCCCTTCTTCCGCTACTATCGAATCCACACCGTTACTGGCCGGCAACCGCCTCATTGCAGGCGCGTCTGACGGGTATGTATATGTGATTGACCTTGCTACGGGGAAAATGATCAGTCGATTTAATACCGGCGCGCCCGTATTTGCCGATATGGCCGTGTATAACGGCATGCTGTACGTGGCAGATTTTTCAGGAAACGTGAATGCGTTCCGGTTATAAGAATAGCTATCCGGTACAAAAGAGGATATCTCCGTTAAAAGAGATATCCTCTTTTTATATATCAAATTATTGCGTTACGAATATTGCCTCCCTTTTTTAGATTTTTTATTATAGTTTGCAGCGGAAGAGGAATATTGAATACGGAAAGCAATTGCCAATCAACCAAACATATAACGGGAAGGAGCTTCTTTTACAGATAGCAGCGGGAGATGAACTTGCCTACAGGCAGGTATTTAACAGCCATTGGAACCAGATTTACCAGGTGGCCCTCAGCTTCCTCAAAACACCCGGAGAAGCGAAAGATGCGGTGCAAACGGTATTCATCAAACTATGGGAAAAAAGACACAAACTGCCGGAAGTCGAAAATTTCGATGCCTGGCTGTTTATTGTTGCCCGCAATACTATTGTCAACATCCTTCACCAGCAAGCCTCCTTTGTGGATGTTCATCATGTGGAGGATAGCGTTCCGGAAAATTATCTTATCCCCGACGCTTTGCTGGAATACAAGCAAACGGCCTCCCTTATCCAGGATGCCATTGCGCAGTTGCCACCACAACAGTCGCTCATTTTCCGTTTAAGCCGGGAGCAGGGTTTAACGCACCCGCAAATTGCAAAGGAGCTGAATATTGCGCCTGCTACCGTGAAAAGCCATATGGTACGGGCGCTCAACACCATCCGGGAATATGTCCGGAAGCAAGGAGGCAACGCATTGCTCCTCATCTGGCTGCTGGAAAAATTAGGAAAATAAAAAAAGTTTTCCCTCAACTGCACCTATCACCCTTTTTTATGGTCTTTATAGTAAAGACGCAATTTTTGATTGTCTTAAAATGTAATCGTGTATGCACGCTTCAGGGGAATTCCAGTCATTAATGGATAAATACCTCACCAACTCCATCACAGCAACGGAGAAGGAACTCCTGTTCGCCATGATCAGGAGCAGACAACATATGCCCACCCTGGAAAAAGTGGTGGACGATGCACTTGGAACACCCATTGAAGTAAACGAAGACACCCTCCTCAGGGAAGAAATCTTCGCCTATGTAAAAGCACATAACCAGCCGGTAAAAAAGATAAATCACTGGCAGCGCTATGCCGCTGCAGCAGCCATTTTACTGCTCATTGCCGCGGGCGCTTATTATTGGCTGCAACCATCCTCCAAAGCGCCTGCGCCGGCAGCCAACTATATCAGCACCGCTAAACCCGGCGTTAATAAGGCCATTCTCATACTGGCCGATGGCTCCAGCATTGCACTCGACAGCACGGGCGCGCAGCAATTGCAACAGGGCGGCACTTCCATCCGTCAACAGGGCAGCCAGTTGAAATACGATGTACAAAGCAGTGCCCCGGGCGTAAGCTACAATGTATTGCGCACCCCGCGTGGAGGCCAGTTCCAGCTAACATTACCGGATGGCACAAAAGCCTGGCTGAATGCCGCTTCATCCATCAGGTATCCTACCGCATTTACCGGTAAAGAAAGAAGAATAGAAATTACGGGAGAAGTATACCTGGAAGTAAGCCCTTTTAATACAGGCGCCGCGGAAAACACGCCTTTTATAGTGGTATCCGCACATCAACAGGTAACAGTACTCGGCACGCACTTTAATATCAATGCATACGAGGAAGAAGGAGCCACCAGCACCACATTAATTACCGGGAAAGTAAGGGTATCCGCGGGCGGTAACGCCGGCGTTATACTGGCGCCGGATCAACAGGCAGTAACGGCCCATAACGGCACTATCAACACCATCCCGGTACGGTCCGTGGAAACTTCAAAGGTAATAGCCTGGAAAAATGGCTATTTCGATTTTGAAGAAGAGCGCCTGTCCGTGGTTTTACGCCTCCTGTCGAGATGGTATAACGTGGATTTTGAGGCGGATCCCGCCATGCTTAACCTGAAATTCAGCGCGGTAATAGCCCGCTCATCTCAGATAAGCGAAGTATTGTCATTGTTGTCGGCCACCGGCGCCGTGAAGTTCAGGGAAGAAGGAAATAGAATTAGAGTATACTGATTTTTTTATACCAACTGTCTTTTAGAGCAAACCATGCGTACCACCGCGCATCGGGGTAAAGTTTGCTGTGCACTGCAGGCAAAGCAAATGATGCCATCATTCAATAACGCGATTAAACCAAAATCCACACAAATGAAACATTTGTGGCTTTATCATCATTTCCTGCACTATGGCAGCAGGACAAAGACCAAACCATTATCAACCATGAAGTTTAAAGCAATTTTTCTGTTGATGGCCTGCCTGCAGGTAGCAGCAACAGGCTTCTCCCAGGTAACGATCTCAAAAAACAGCACCACGCTGGCAGAGGTATTTAAAGAGATCCGGAAACAAACAGGTTATGTATTCATCTACAATAACGATATGTTACCGGAAGATAAACGGTTTGACCTGCATGTAAAAAATGCGCCGGTGAAAGACGTACTAACGCAATGCCTGAAGGGCTTACCCCTTACCTGGTCCATACGGGACGCCAATACCATCGTGATCAGTCCGTACAAACCATCCGGCAGCACAGACGACCAGGCGCAAACCGTAATACTGCGTGGGCGGGTCTTCGACACAAACGGACAACCATTACCCGGCGCCAGCGTAATCGTGAAAGGAACCCGCCAGGGTACCTCCACCCTTTCAGATGGCACTTTCCTTATCCGTGTACCGGACGAAAAGACGGCTGTCGTCATCACCTTTGTTGGCTTCAAACCGCTGGAACTGAAGCCCTGGAAGGAAGGAATCCGTACCATACAAATGGAAAGAAGCGCCGTGGAAATACAGGATGTAGTGGTGCGTACCGGGATGTTCGACAGGAATAAACTCACCTTTTCCGGTGCAGTAGCCTCCTTCAGCGGCAGGGAGCTACGTCAGGTTGGAAACCTCAACGTAGTCCAAAGCTTAAAAACGCTGGACCCTTCCTTTATCGTTACCACTAATAACATCCAGGGTTCCAATCCCAACCAGCTGCCCAATATAGAAGTGCGCGGCAAAACAAGTCTTTCCTCCAGCACCGTAAGAGACCAGTTTTCCAACGATCCTAACCAACCATTATTTATCCTGAATGGGATGGAAACCACCCTGAGCCAGATCGTTGATCTGGACATTAACCGGGTGGCTTCCATTACCCTGCTGAAAGACGCTGCCTCTACTGCGCTGTATGGCTCCCGCGCCGCTAACGGGGTAGTCATCGTGGAAACGATACAACCCAAACCCGGAGAGCTCAATGTGTCTTATACCGCTGATCTCCGCTGGGAAATACCCGATCTCCGCGATTATAACATGATGAATGCAGCAGAAAACCTGGAGTTTCAACAACTGGCCGGATTGTACAAAAAAGAGTTTGGCTACTCCGGTATCACCAACGACAACCTCTATAATCAACGGCTGGCAGCCGTGCGCAGCGGGGTTAACAGCTACTGGCTCAATGTTCCGCTGAGAAACAGCTTCACCAACGGGCACTCGCTCCGCGTTAGTGGCGGCAGCCAGGAATTTCAATACGGCATAGGACTGAACTACCGCGGGCTGAACGGCGTAATGATCGGGTCCGACAGAACTACCTGGGGCGCTACCGTGGATCTTGCCTACCGGAAGAAAAAACTGAACATCACCAACCAGCTGTATGTAAACGGTACCAACTCCAACGAATCGCCTTATGGCTCATTCAATGATTTCGTAAACATCAATCCCTACTACCGGAAAAAAAGAGACGACGGCAGCCTGAATACCGACCGGTACCTGGAAACATACCTGGTAAATACCAACTCCTTTATCCCGGATACGGTGAGAGTAGGCAACCCGTTATACAATGCCACGCTTAATTCAAAAAACAATACCAACACGCTCCTGCTCCAGAACAACCTGAACTTCATATATGATTTCACACAAAGCTTCCGGTTCTCCGGTGGCTTACAGGTACAGAAAGGCACCACCAAAGGCACCCTTTTTATTCCTGCCTCCAATACCATGTTCGACACGGTGGATACTTACCGGAAAGGCCGGTACACCGATTCCCGGACAGACAACATGAGCTACCAGGCCAACCTGATGCTTACTTACAGAAAAGTTTTCAACGAGGTGCATAGTCTTACCGGGAACGCCCGGACGGAAATGCAGGAACAAAGTCAAACGTATTCCGCGTACACCGCCACCGGTTTCCCCGAAGGCGTAAATCCCAACCCGGCTTTTGCCTATGGCTTCCTGCCAGATAGCAAACCCATATACCAGAAAACAACGGTAAGAAGGGTGAACGCACTGGGCAGTGTTAACTACGCATACGACAACCGCTATTTTGTAGATGCGAATTTCAGGATAGATGGCTCCACTTCTTTTGGCGCTGAAAATAAATACTCGCCTTTCTGGTCGGTAGGTGTTGGCTGGAACATCAGCAGCGAACATTTTATGTCGGAGATACAATGGTTAACCATGCTCCGGATCAGGGGAAACATAGGTACCACGGGTAACCAGGCATTAGGCAGCTATGCTTCCACATCTGTTTACGGGTATGAAAATAACCTGAACATTTATGGACAAGGTCTTTATCTCACCCAACTCGGTAACCCGCTGCTGGAATGGCAGAAAACACAAAGCACCAGCGTTGGTATAGACGCCTCCCTGTTTGACAACCGCTTCACCGCTACTTTCAACGCTTATGAGAAGCTGTCGAAACCACTGATCACCAACGGTTCCCTGCCCGCATCATCCGGCGTGGCCACCTATGTGCTGAACGTAGGAAACCTCCGTACCCGTGGCGTGGAAGCCATTGTACGGTATGCACCTGTCTACCAGCCAAAGAAAAATATCCTGTGGACACTCGGCTACACCGGAAGCTTATATAAAAGCAGGTATGAAGGATTTTCCAACATCCTCAAAAACCTGAATGATGAAGCACAGAAATCCAACTCCCTGCAACGCTATCTCGATGGTTACAGTCCTGATGAACTCTGGGCAGTAAAATCCTTCGGTATTGATCCTGCTTCAGGTAAAGAAGTATTCAGAAAAACAAACGGTGAAAAAACACTGGTATATGATCCTGCCGACATTGTTCCTATCGGCAACGGCAGGCCGCAGGTAGAAGGTGTGATCAGCTCCAATCTTAATATCAAAGGATTCCTGTTTGGCATCAACCTCCGTTACAGTATTGGCGCTTATATTTTCAACTCCGCCCTGTACAATAAAGTGGAAAACATCAGCTTCGATCAGCTGCAGTACAACCAGGATAAAAGAGCGCTGGAATTACGCTGGAAGCAACCGGGCGATGATGCCTTGTTCAAAGGTATCAGTCTCACCGATGTAACACCCATGTCGTCGCGCTTCATCCAGAAAGAGAATTACCTCACCGGTGAATCTATCAATGCAGGTTACGAATTCCGCTCCGTACAATATCCGTGGGTACGGCGCCTGAAACTGCAAACCATCCGGGTGAACGCGTACATGAACGATATCTTCCGCCTGTCGAATATAAAATCTGAAAGAGGAATCGATTATCCCTTCAGCAACGCGGTTTCTTTCAGCTTAAACATCTTCTTCTAAATATCTTTTTTATGCAACCGATAAAACGCATCATTCCGCTCCTGCTGCTTACCACCATCGTTCTTTCGCTGGTGTCCTGCAGTAAATATCTGGATGTACAGCCGGAAGACAAGTTCCTGGAAAACCAGGTATACGGCAGCCAGGCGTCCATTCGCAACGTCATTAACGGCATTTATCTGAACCTGGCCAAACCCACCGTGTATGGCCGTGAGCTCACCGCTACCACGCTCGATGTGCTGGCCCAGTACTATAACTGCGCCGCCTTCTCCCATCCCTTTTATACCACAGCAAGGTATACATACACAGATGCCGCCACTATGTCGCATACCACCGACATCTGGAACAATGCCTATACGGCTATCCTGAATATCAACCTCTTTATTCACAACCTGGATAGCACCAACAATGTATTAAGCGCAACAGAAAAAAGCCTGCTGCTGGGAGAAGCATACGGACTGCGGGCATTTGTAGCTTTTGATATGCTGCGTCTTTTCGGACCGGTATATGCCACCGACTCCGTTAAAGCTTCTATTCCATATCCTGTCACACCGGATTCGAAAATAGAGGCCCTGCTGCCCGCCAATACCGTTATTACAAATGTGCTGGCTGACCTTTCTACTGCGGCAACCCTGCTGGAAAAAGACCCGGTACGCACGGCCGGCATCACGGCCCCGGATGCTACCCCGGATAAATTCTTCAGCCTGCGCAACCGCCGCATGAACTATTATGCAGTGAAAACGCTGCAGGCCAGGGTATTGCTCTACCGGCGCGATAATACAGGAGCTGCCGCCGCAGCAACAGCTGTGATCAATGAAGCCGCTCCCTGGTTCCCGTGGAGCCCCTCTGCCCTCTCTGCTCCCGGCATCGTGAACCCCGACCGGATCTTTTCTTCTGAAGTTATTTTCGGACTGGAAAATGCAGATATGTATGCTACTCAAACCAGCTGGTTTGCCGCCAACCTTAACACCAACCTGCTGGCGCCGCTGCCACAGCGGCTTACCGCTATTTATGAAGATTATAACAATGATTACCGGTACCGGATCAATTTTGATGTGGACAGAACTTCTGTACGGACAGACAAAACTTTTTTCAAATATGCAGATATACAAAACAAAAACCTGCTTTACCGGAAACTGCAACCTTTAATGAGGCTTACGGAACTGTATTACATCGCCATAGAAGGAGAAACGGACGACAGCAGGGCCACCACGCTGTTGAATACCGTACGTTATAACAGGGGCCTGCCTCCCGTTACCATTAACGGCGATAAAAGAATCCAGCTCACTAAAGAGTATCAAAAAGAATTTTGGGGAGAAGGGCAACTGTTCTTCTACTACAAACGCATCAACCTCCCGGCCATCAGCAGCGGCGCTTCCGCCAATGCCACCATTACCATGACGCCGGAAAAATACGTAGTACCGCTTCCGTTATCCGAAACCACTTTCAGATAAAAAGTCTTTAGTCTCAAATGTATCAATGCAATAACATGAAATTTTTTCCAATATACTTCCTTCTCCTCGCCGGCCTGATAACGGGATGCACTAAAAGTGAACTGCTGCGCTATACGGAAGAAAATAACGTTTTCTTCTCCTACGTCCGGTCAGGTACTAACTATGATACTATCATGATCAATTTTGCCTTCCTGGGAAATAGAGCAGAAGACAGCGCCGGGTTTTATGTAAACCTGCTGGGAAAAGTCACCGCTGATGGCAGGTTGTTCAATATGACGGCAGACAAATCTACCACTACCGCGGTGGCAGATAAACATTATCGTTTACCCGTTACCGATAGCCTGCTTATTCCCGGAAACGCCAATGAAAAACTGGTATCTGTGAAAGTCTTCCGCCCGGCAGACCTGCGTGAAAAAACAGTATCGCTTTTTCTGAAGCTCAGTCCTAACAGCAACTTTCAAACAAACATGAGCGTGATCGACTTTGCAGCGACGAATGTAGTATCTGCCACTAACCTGGAAATTATCATACAGGATATTCTTCCAAAGCCAGATCTCTGGGATAACAACATCAACGCGCTGGGGGCATACTCGCGTAAAAAACTTGAACTGTTCATCGCCAACCAGTCGCTTTCGCTGGCGAAGTTCTACTCCGGCACGCTGTATTCCACCACACAGCTCACCAACTACGCCCGGCAATTCCAGGCCTATCTCAACAGCCAGAAGAGTGCAGGTAAAACAATTACAGAAGAAGATGGAACCGAAATGAAAATGGGATCCGCTGTTCAATAATATTCTTTCATCTTATTCAAATACAAACATGAACACTTATTATCTCAAACCAATACTCTTTGCCTTTATTCTTGCACTGCTGCTGCCGGCGTGCATGAAGGATAAAGGTAATTACACCTATACTCCGATCAACGCTATCACTATACAAGGGGTAGATTCTGTTTATTTACTGGATTACGGCAACCGCCTGCAGATCAAACCGGTGCTGAAATTTTCAAAAGATGATCACGAGGATACGGCCAACTATACGTATAACTGGGTAGCGGATCACCTGGTAGGATACACGATGGACCCTACCATCATTTCTACGGCAAGGAATCTTGATACCGTGATCACGCTTGACTATGGCCTCTATGCGATGTACTACCGCGTTACTGATAAAAGGACCGGCGTATTCACCGACAACTATTTTACATTGAACGTAGGCGCTCCTTCCTATGAAGGATGGATGATGCTGTGTGATATGGAAAATGGTAACAGCCGGCTGGATATGATTTCACATAAAGGCAATACCGATACCTTATACCCCGATATTCTTAAAGAAGTACACTCTTCTTACAAACCAACGGGCACTCCTGCTTTTATAGCTACCCAGTTCTCAGACATTGGCGGCCCTACCAACGGATCACTCGGCATATTTGTAGCCACCAGCAAAAATGCGGTGCTGCTCGGACTGGACTCACTGGATTATGTACCGGCTTACGACATGAAGAATTTTATGCAGGCGGCGGAACCTGTCAGCGACTGGACAGGCGCCGACATCTCCCTCCGGTTCTACGGCGGTTTGCTTTATGTCAACAACAATATATATGGAATAGGCTACAGCTCTATTACCAACCCCGTAAATACGCAGGACGGCGGCACCGCGCTTTTCAAACCATCGCGCTGGATGAGTCAGAACACATCGGGGCAGTCGATCCTCTTCAATGAAGACACCAAAACCTTTCTGCGCTATCCTGGCTCGGGTACTACCTGCCTCACACTTCCGGCTGGCGACCTATTTAATTTCAGCACGGGCATGGATTTAATATACAGCGCCTTTGCGCCTTTCAACAGCGGGGAAGTATTTGCCGTGCTGAAAAACAGTACCACCGGCAAACGGTACCTGGCGCGCTTCACAACAGCCGGTAAACAGAACTATTTTGCAGAAATCACCGGTGATGGCATTGCTGACGCTGAAAACTTTGCCGTGAGTCCTGATCTTGGCTACCTGTTTTATAACGTAGGCGGCAAGGTGTATGAATATGATCATGCTACAAAACGCAGCATCCTGATGCACGACTACGGCAACCGGAAAATTTCACTGATGAAGTTCCAGCCTTTTGCTTCTACATATGCCAGCGCAGCTAACGCTAACTATTATATCGGGCTAAGCAAAAAGTTACTGGTAGCCACCTATACCCAGGGGCAACCCGCGAACTCCGGCACACTTGATATCTATAACGTTCCTGACATCAATGCATCTTTACAGCTGTATAAATCATATACCGGAATGGGTAAAATTTCCTGCATCGCCTACCGCGAACGGTAACATCTCCATTAAAAAAGAAACCGCTGCAAACAAATGTTTGCAGCGGTTTCTTTTTGCTATATCCAATACGCTATACTGCTTCTGCGTGTACAATCGCCGCCACAGGCGGCGCTACCACCGGAACCGGTTCTTCTGTTACTTCATCTCCTACCACCGGCCCGTTATGCGCCAGCTCACTGCCTTCTTTCTTCGATTTAAAAATAGGCCATAACAACTGTGCATACCATTCCTCTTCTTTATAATGTTTCAATCCGTAAGCACTTGGATACTGACGGGTAATAATACCAGTACCAAAAATGATGTCCCAGATAAAAAACATATTCCCGAAGTTGCCTTTGTAGTTCCCTATGCCATCATCTGTGGTATCTGCATGGTGCGCATGATGCGTGGCCGGCGTTGAAATTAAACGCTCCATGATCCAGCCTATAGGATTGAGCCACCGGATGGTATAAAACGGCTTATCCCATTTTAGACTGGAATGCGCCGCAGTAGTAATCAGCGATTTTATACCGCCTACGAAAAGCGCCGGGTAGCCAAGACCCAGGTAGGTCAGCGTAACCGTCAGGTAGATCTGCGAAAAGAACGCCGTGTAAATAATATTCTGCCTGCTCGTCATAGCCATACCCATATAAGGCGCGGAATGATGCGTGCGGTGAAAGCGCCATAACAGCGGCAGCTGGTGATGCAGCCGGTGATACCAGTACTGCGTAAGGTCATCGGCAACAGCCATGATGGCAATACCCCACCAGAAAGGTACCCAGGCAAACGCATTCTTTGCATCCGGTAAAACAAATGGCAATAACTTCAACCCGAAATAAGCAATCATCGGACGCAACACAATTTTTGGAAGTATAAAACATACGATATCCAGTGTGCGTTCATTTTTTGTCCACTTGTTTTCGTACAGTCCTACCGAAAACTCTATCACCCCTACTACCAGCATAATAGCGGGTAACCCCCACGTTTTAAGATTATTAAATACCGCATCCAGGAATGCCGGCGCCCGGAAGGAAAGATGCTCAGAAGTGGCGTTCAGCCAAGGTTTGCTGCCACTGATATAAAACGACAGAAACATGAGCCCTATCGGCAATACATATAGCAGTAAACTAATCAGGGAGTCCTTCAGGATCACCTGCGTCTGCGTTTTTGCTGTTGTTGTCATACTTTATCTTTTTTATGTGATCAGTGATGTTGATTAAATAAAAAGTGTATCAGCCAGATGCTACCAGCAATAATTACCAGCGGTATCAGGAATATCAATATGCCGATGGCAATTTTTTTTGTTATTAAAACAAGATCTGCTAACGTCATAATAATGCATTTAAAGTGATGGATGTATAATTTCGATATGGTTAAGTTTACCGGTAAAATTGTAAGGCGACTTATACAACGGAGATACCGCCGAACCCTGGTCCCGCCCTACGTCCAGCCCTTCATCATAGGGTGAAATAGTAGCATCAGCTTTGCTGATGGCCCGTTCTGCCACCTTTTCATCATTGATATACAGTGCCTCTGTACCCGCCGGATCTGTGAGTCGCAATGCCGGTGTGTACGTCAGTTCATAACGGAGTATAGCCTTTCCCAACGGAAGCGCCTTACCCGAAGTAAGCGAAGTGAGTTGCCCGTTGTTGTTATGCACCGCCTGCAGTTTTCCTCCCTGCACAAAAAAAGTAAACCCTGAAAAACGCCCGCCCGTACTTAATAACACGCCTTCATTCTTTGCATCACTCAACTCCACATCTGCTTTAATAATAAACGATTGCTCTGAAAGAAAGGGAGCGGAACGGGAAGGCACCTGCGTGATACCCGGGTATAATATAGCGCTGGGGCGGCTATCCAATGGTCCCCTGGTAAGGATAGCCGGTGTAAGACGGGTGGTATCTCCCAGCAGAGGATACACTTTATACTTCCATGCCTCTGTGTCAAAAAGACTTTGTAACTCTTTCAGCTTCGCCGGGTTGCCGGCGGCCAGATCATGTTGTTCATTAAAATCTGTATTCAGATTATACAGTTCCCAGGTGTCTGTGGTGAACGGCGTACCCCGTTTGTGGCTCACAGCAGCTTTCCAGCCATCTTTGTAAATGGCGCGACCACCGGCTATTTCGTAATATTGTACATGATGCCTGCCTGGCGCCTTTTCATTATTGATCGTGTAAGCCAAACTGATGCCTTCGAGCGTATCCTGCGGATAACCATTGATCACCTTCGGTATTTTCAACCCGGCAATTTCCAGCACGGTAGGCGTCACGCTGTTTACATGCGAATACTGCGTACGTATGCCTCCTTTTTTGATCAGCTTTGGATAGAAAATCACCAGCGGATTACGGGTACCGCCTTCACTGTTCGCATCCTGTTTAAGATAACGGAAAGGTGTATTCGCCGCCTGCGCCCAGCCCACCGGGTAGTTGGGACCGGATTCCGGGCTTCCTATCTTCTCATATAAACTATCAATATCCTTTATCCTGCGGTCGTAGTTCTCGGTAAACAAACTGCCGTCGATATACTCATTAATGCCATGCACATGGCCGCTGAGTCCTCCTTCCTTGCTGGCGCCGTTATCTCCGATAATAAGCACGATCAGCGTATTATCCAGCTGCTTCGTATCCCGCAGGTAGTTTACCAGGCGTCCTACTTCATAATCCGTATGGGAAAGAAATCCGGCGTACACTTCAAAGAAGCGGGAAAACACTTTCTTTTCAGTGGCGGAAAGTGAGTCCCACGGCTTCACGCCCGGGTTGCGTGGTGGCAGGGTGGCATCCTTTGGCACCAGGCCCAGCGCCTTCTGACGCGCCAGCACCTGCTCGCGGTATACATCCCAGCCGGCATCAAATTTACCTTTGTACTTATCTATCCAGGTCCTGTCTACCTGGTGAGGCCCATGTGTAGCTCCCGGAGTAAAGTACAGGAAGAAAGGTTTATCGGGTGCAGCGGAGTGCTGCCCGGCGATGTAGGAAATCGCTTTATCTACCAGCACTGTTGTAAGATGTTTCCCCTGCAGATCCGGTTCTACCTTCACCGTGTTTTCCCAGAGCGCCGGTGTATACTGATCGGTTTCCCCGGCCATGAATCCAAAGAAGGCATCAAACCCGCGCCCTGTAGGCCAGCGGTTAAAAGGCCCTGCCGGTGTAAGATCCGGGCTGGGCGTTACATGCCATTTACCAACGGCATAAGTATTATATCCGTCTTCTCTTAATATCTCCGCTACGGTACCTTTTTCAAACGGCATATAACCGTTATGTCCCGGCAGGTTCACCGCGGCATCAATCACGGTAGGCACATTCACCGAATGATGGTTGCGGCCTGTGAGCAATGATGCACGCGTAGGCGAGCAGATAGCAGTAGTATGAAAGTTCGTATAGCGCAGGCCGTTATTAGCCAAACTATCAAAAACGGGCGTTTCCACTAATCCGCCAAACGCGCTACTGGCGCCCCATCCCACATCATCCAGCATCACATAAATAATATTGGGGGCACCTGCCGGGGCAACCGGGTTAAAAGGCGCAGGGGTAATAACTGATTGTGCAAGCGTGGTACCTGGCTTTCCGGCATAGCTTTTCTGCGGGCTGTACTGCGCATAAGCGCCCGATGCAGCGCCCAGCAGCATCAACGAAATGAAGGATCCGGAAGAGGTTGAAAATTTCATGTCTTATTATTTAGTTGGCTGATAGTTTATTTGTCCCACCACAAAGCAGGTGATTGATACCCCGATCCCGCCGGGGTGTTTTTATTCAACGATTGCTCATTCTGCGGGTAAGGAATCCTGCGCGGTATTTGTCCATTCGGATTGGCAACGCTGGTGGCGTTTTTAGCGAGCGGCAACGCCGGATAACCTGTTCTGCGGTAATCCGACCACGCCTCCGGCTGCAGGAACAATGCAATATATTTTTGGGTGATAATCGTATTCAGATCATTGCCGGAATCGCCGCTTAATATAGCCTTCGCCGTTATATATGCCTGTTGCTTCTCCGGTGTGGCATAAGGGTCCGCACTATTGCTGATTACCCGTTGAAAAGACGAACGTATCGCCGCTTCCAATGCTGTTTTAGCTAAAGGATCTGCGGGGTTTATCCTCCACCGCGCTTCCGCCTCCAGGAATTTTGCTTCTGCAAAACTGCTGATCACCACCGGCGAAGTAGCTGTTCCATAATAGCTGCCGATCACTGAAAAGGCGCCAGGCACGCCCGGAGCGCTCCCGCGGTAGGTACTGCTGCCCACAGGGTAAGGAGTGGCAAAATAAGCCCGTCTTGGGTCTACCAGCAGCCCTTCCGGCTTAGTGGGATCATCTGTTACAGCGTTTCCGTTCAACAGGTTTACAAAAGAAGCGCCCAGCCCTATCCATCCCGGCCTGTTGGTATTCTGCTGGTAAAAGGGATTCGCATTGGTAGTGGATGCACCAAATACCACCAGCGCATCTCCGGAGTTATCGGCGATTCCCCTGTAGCGGGCGCCGTCATACAATGCGTTCAAGGTGGCTTGTGCGGCAGTGGTGCTGTTTATTTTAGTAAGATGTATCGCGAAACGTGCTTTCAAAGTATACGCAAGCGATTTCCACCGCTCTATGTTACCGCCGTATATCACATCATCTGTGGCCGGCAATGCGCCCAGGTTACTGGCCGCCGGTAATGAAAGCTCTGCGATAGCGGAATCCAGCTGCTCCTGCAGCGATTTATAAATATCCTCCTGCTTGTCATATACGGGGTTGGTGATATTGTTGCCATACAGGGATTCTTTATAGGGGATATCTCCAAAAAGATCTGTTAAAGTGCCGTAAGTATATACGCTCAACACCCGTGCAATACCGCTGTAATAGGGCAACTGCTGTTGCGTTGCGGTGGTTCGCACAATCTTCAGTTCATCCAGCACCTCTACATAAAAGCCCCGCCAGGTTTGGTTAAAGTACTGGGTGGATGAAGCGTAGTTATCAAAGGACGCGGCATCACCGTTGGCGCCGGAAGCCTGTTGGATATAAATGTTGGCAATCAACCCGGCATTAACGCCCAGGTTAAAGCCCAGCGCTACTTCCGCGCCGGTTAACACCGCACTGACGGATACCTCCGTAGAGGCGTTAGGGTTAACATTGGTATCTTCAAGCGAGCAGGAAGCCTGCAGGGCTAACATACTCACTGCAATAAATAAACGTCCGATATTAGATGGATATATTCTCATTTTGCTGATTACTTAATGGATTAAAAAGAAACATTCAGTGCCACGCCATAACTTTTCGTGTTGGGCGTTGTCCAGAAGTCGATACCTGCTGCATTCGACAAACCATTGCGGCTTCCCAGGTCCGGATCACTACCGGTGTAATTAGTAGACAACAAAAAGTTCCTGGCGGTCAGCGTAACGCTTGCTGCAGATATGTGGGCCGGCTTCAACAGCTGTGCTGGTACAGCATACGTAAGATTCACATCTTTGAGCTTTATCCAGTAAAGATCATGCTCCACATAAAGCCCCTGTATATTGAAAGTGTTACGGTACCATGCCTGCGACAGCACCGCCCCAATGGTATTGGGTTCTCCTTTTGAAGCAGTAACGCCATCAAAAACGGTGGTAGTACCTCTTGCAGCCGTGGAGGCATCCACTCCATTAAACACCATCTGCAACCGCGGTGCATTGAACAGGTCAAAGCCAAAGCGGCCATCCAGTAAAAATGAAAAGCTGAAGGAACCATATCTCAGTTCATTACGCAACCCCACATTAAAGTCAGGATTGGGATCGCCGATTTTTGTGAACGTAGTATTTACCAATGGATAACCGTAGCTGGCACTATTGGGATTATCATCGATGATGGGCTTCCCTGCTGCATTACGTTTTACATCAGTGCCGTAGAATACGCCGTAGGGTTGGCCTGCCTGACCCCTCGCCTCCATCCATATGCCACCAAGACTCACACTGGAAATGTTATCGGCGATATAATTTACACGGCTGATGTTTTTGTTAAACAAAGCGGTGGCTGTCCATGAAAATTTCCGGCCGCTGACAATACGTTGCTGTAAGCTGGCTTCAACTCCTTTGTTAACGATGTTGCCCGCATTAGTAAGCGTGTAGGCGGCACCGGTAGAGTAAGGCAGCGTAACCGGTATAATCTGATCTTTACTGCTGTTGTAATAATAAACTCCCTCCAGTTGTGTTTTATCATGGAAGAAATGCAGATCCACGCCTGCTTCCCAGGTGCTGATGCGTTCGGGTTTAAGATTGGGGTTGCCGATAGTAGCGCTGTAACTGAGTCCCTGCTTGCCATTGAATGGAAAACTGATTCCGCTCTGTATCCATCCGCTGCTGGTGGTAGGCACATAATAAGTTTCAAGAGAATAAGGATCTGCGTCATTACCTACCTGCGCGTAAGTGGCGCGTATCTTACCAAAATTCAGGATACTGTTATTCAGGTGAAGTGCGTCTGTAAAAATAAAACTTGTACTGGCGGAAGGATAAAAGAAAGCATTTTTACCTTTGGCCAGCGTGGAAGTCCACTCGTTCCTGCCGGTCAGCTCCAGGTATAACCATTTCCTGTAGTCCAGCTTTACATCTGCGTATCCGGCCACCAATTTTCTCCGGATGGTTTGATTAAATGTTTGGGTAGATGACGCATTGGCGATATTAAAATTACCAGGGATTGTTAACCCGTCGCCACGGGTATTTACCTGGTTCTTCCAGGAATTATAATAGTTGTATCCCGCTACTACGGTAAGGTCCAGGTCTTTGTTAAGCTTCCGGTCTGCCACCAGTAAAACATCCAGGTTATTGTCTCTCCTGGAATAATTTACGTCATTGATGGTACCAGTACCTACGCCGGAGGTACCGCGACTAAAAGCGCCTTTCCTCACATCGGTATAGTTGTCGATGCCATAACGGGCAGTGGCTTTTAACCAGCTTGTAATATCCAGGCTGGCTTCTGCAAAAGTAATGAAGCGGTTCAGCTCATCGGTTTGCGGATTCATATTGAGCGACCAGTACGGATTATCCCAGCCAATACCGTTCGCGTATGAACGGCTGTCGCCCCACGGCTTGCTGGTGGTAGCCGGCAGCTTATAGGATTCGGGATGCTCCCATGGTTCGGAGTAACCATTGGTGATGTCAAAGTTTGCCGGGGAATTGATCAGCGCACGAACAACGTTGGTATTAAAACCTCCCATTAGAGCCCTGTTACCGGCGCCGTCTTTGATGTAATTGAGGCCACCGGATACTTTCAGCCGGTCGTTAACGGTATAGTCGCCGTTAAAACGGAAAGTATGCCGGAAGAAATCTGTTGTCGGAATAATACCTGTCTGTTTCAGGTTTCCATAAGAAAAATAATACCCGGCATTTCCTGTATTTCCATAAAAGCTGATGTTATGATCATTCGTATAGCCGTTAACGAAAAACTGCCCGATATTGTCATACCTGTTCACCGGTATGCCATTGGAGAGCGGGGAGCTTCGCCCTACTATCGTGCCGTTCTTATCAAAGTTGCTGGGCTGTGAGCTGTAAGTGAGTGTATCCAGCAATGCGCCCCAGTTTTCGTCGGAGCCGGTAGTGCCGGGTTTTACATATTGTCCGCCGATGCCATTGGAAAAACTGGTTTGCCGCGGCTGCATGCGGCGGTTTATTTTATCAACCGTAAATGATCCGCTGTAGCTTACCCCAAAAGATTTATCTGTGAGGGAACTGCCTCTTTTTGTATTGATCACCACGGCGCCGTTCGAAGCCCTGATGCCATACAATGCAGCCGCAGCGGGACCTTTTAAAACGGTTATGCTGGCAATGTCTGCACTGTTAATATCAATGCCCCTGTTGGATGGTGTAGCCAGGGATACACTGTTTGACACGGGAAGAATATCCTGGATAGAATTATCTACAGGTACGCCATCTAAAATAAATAACGGCGCATTATTTCCCAGCAGGGAACTGTTTCCCCTGATTTTTATGGTAGATGATCCACCGGGCGAACCACCGGAATTATTGATCTGCACACCAGCTACCTTTCCGCTGAGTGCCGCTACTATATTAGGTTCACGGCTGTCTTTCAATGCCGCGGCCTTTACTTCTCCCACACTGTAACCAAGTGATCGCGTGGCACTCCTGATGCCTACGGCCGTTACTACCACTTCAGATAATGCCTGCTGTTGTTCCAGCTTCACTACTTTGTTCAGGTCGTCTTTTGTAATCAGTACTTCCTGCGACTGATACCCAATAAAAGTAACGATGATGGTTTGCGGTAATTTCAACAGGCTTAGCTGGTAGGTGCCGGCAGCATCTGCGAGCGTGCCTGTGGCGCCGCCTTTGATACGCACGGATGCACCCGGTAGTGCTTCCTGTGTTTTATTATCAATTACTTTTCCTTTTAACAGCACAGGGGCCTGTGAATAAATGCTGGTGGTAAAGAATAACAAGGCAGCACTCAATAGTGTCTTTCGTAAATATTTGAACATACAAAGGGGAATTAGATGTTGGAAGAATGGGACAATACATGGCCATGATGACCACGCCAGGTGTCATTTAAATAATCGGATGTGCCAATCGGAAAGCCCTAACAACAACAGCAACACACGGATGTCACTGTATCCGCGTAAAATTTCCTTTTGCCTCTATTGTTGTACAATAGCTGATTCATTGTTGAAATGTTTATTAAACTGGTTGATCAGGTCGCCCCTGTAAGGCAACTTCAATAAAGAACACTAATTCAGATTTGCTTTGTATGGTGGGGACAAAGACTTTGGTGGTGGTAAATTCTATTAGTCTACTATTATTGTAGACAAATATACAACCGGGTTTTGGAAAACGCAAGCATCCAACAAAAAAAGTTTTCGGAGGGGCGGATTTCCTGCACCGGCACGGCATTTCGCGGCTACAGAAAAAACTCGCGCGGGGAATATGGCTATTCTTTACTTTTGATTATGGTACATCCATTAAGAACGCATATAGAAACCGTCTGTAAGCTGACAGACGAAGAGTTTGAATATATTTTATCGCACTTTACTCCTTTAAAACTGAAAAAACACAGATTACTGGTGAGAGAAGGTGATTGGGTGAAACACGAGTATTTTGTGCTAAAAGGCTGTCTTCGCTCCTATATTACAAACGCTGATTCGGGTAAGGAATTTACTTATCAGTTTGCGGCAGAGAACTGGTGGATATCGGAGCGGGAAGCTTTTTTAAAGCAAACACCGGCAACTACTGCTATTGAATGTATTGAAGATTGCGAGCTTTTGGGATTGAGCTATGAAAACCGGGGAAAATTAGGCCGGGAGATGTGGAAGTATGAACATTACGTAGCGGTGAAGTCAAATCTTGGATATGTAGCGTTGCAAAAAAGGCTGCAATTAATGATTATGGGTAGTACAAAAGAAAGGTTTGAAAACTTTGTGAAACAATATCCCAACTTGTATAGCCGGGTACCCAAAGCTGTAATAGCTTCCTACCTGGGTGTTTCAAGAGAAACCATAAGCCGTTTATACCGTAAATAATGGCAGATTTGTCACATTTTTAAAGTGATAAATGCCCTCCTGCATGGAAAATAAATAGGGGAATTTTGTAGAATAATTTTATAAAAATGAAAGTTCTACATGTATTTTCCCTCAGAGGGATATTCGTATCATTGCTGCTGTTAAACGGTTTGCTTGCTGTAAGATCACAACCGGCAGCGCCTAAATTGCCGGCCCAGCCCGGGTTTTATTCTATGCAGTTAGGCGATTTCCAGGTAATTGCATTGTCCGACGGAACGATTCCTTTAAACCTTAACGGGCTGTTGCATGAAACCCGGAAAGGTGAGGTGCAGGAGCTGCTTCATCAAAACTACCTTGACACTACTGTTGAAACCTCCATAACAGTTTATCTGGTGAGGAAGGACAATCAGCTGATATTAATTGATGCCGGATGTGGCAGCTTTCTCGGACCAACCCTGGGGAAACTAAAGACCAGCCTTCTTGCTGCGGGTTTTCATGCGGAAGATATCAGTGCCATATTGATTACACATCTTCATGCGGATCACGTTGGCGGACTTATAGACGGCGATAAAATCATGTTTCCCAACGCCACTATTTATATCAGCAAGCCGGAAGCGGCGTTCTGGTTAACATCTTCCAATAAACAAACCGCCAATAAAAGAGCGCAGCCTTTCTTCGATCCGGCACAGGCGGCTCTTACGCCGTATCAAAAAGCAGGCAAGATAAAATTGTATGATCCGGGTACATCAATTTTTCCGGGCATTTCGTCTATCAACACACCCGGCCATACTCCCGGTCATAGTTGCTACGCACTGGAAAGTAAAGGACAAAAGCTCGTTTTCTGGGGAGATGTTATTCATGCAGGCGCAGTTCAATTCGCCGATCCTTCGGTAACTATTGATTTTGATGTTGACTTATCCGCTGCAGCTGAAATGCGCCGGGAAACTTTTGAAGATGCAGCTAAAAGTGGCTACTGGATTGCGGCGCCGCATCTTTCCTTCCCGGGAATTGGGCATTTGCGCAGTAATGCACAGCATTATCAATGGCTCCCCGTCAATTATTCCATTAATTAATTAGTTTTTAACAGCGTAAAGCAATTATCCAGTAATGCAACAATGTTGCACTACTGGATAATTGTTTATCTTTATTCTCAAAAAGCTGGTTTATCATGGAAAATTTCTGGGAATCGAGTTTTATTGAAAAGCAGGAGATGTGGGGGTTTGAGCCATCCGAATCTGCCATTTCAGCAAAAGAATTTTTCTTAAAAGAAGGTATCAAAGACATACTGATCCCTGGTATCGGGTATGGCAGAAATGCCAAATTATTTGTAGACAACGGCATCAAAGTAACGGGTATTGAAATCTCCAAAACAGCCATTGATCTGGCAAAAGGCCATTATGGAGATCAAATGAAAATCTATCATGGTTCAGTAACCGAAATGCCGTTTGATCAGCATTTATATGAGGGCATCTTTAGCTACGGACTAATTTATTTGCTGGATAGCGAAGAACGGAGAAAGTTTATCCGTGATTGTTATAATCAATTGCAGCCGGACGGACACCTCTTCTTTTCAGTTATTTCAAAAAAATCTCCTAACTATGGAATGGGTACACAAATAGGTAAAGACCGCTTTGAAGCTACAAAAGGAGCCCAAATATTTTTCTATGACGAAGAATCCGTAAAAGAAGAATTCGGGAAATATGGATTGATAGATTTCTTTGAAATTGATGAACCCAATAAAATGATGCCGGGCAAACCTGCCTTCCGGTTTATCATTATAAAATGTAAAAAAGAACGCGCTTAAAGGAAAGCCCCGTCCTGAAAATACAGGGCGGGGCAGTAACTAACTGTTATGGCGGCATATACTACCGGCGTGTAAGACTGTTCAGGTAATTTTCCAGGTTGGTATAACCATTGACAGCATATCCGTTGCGATCGGCCGCATCATTGGGATTAAAGCCGTTAGCCGTTTCATAACTGTCGGGCATCCCGTCATGGTCGCTGTCGGCAGGCGCCGGCAAAGACGTTAACACTGGCCAGGCATTTACGGTTTGACTGTATGGTGTTCCATGAGGACAACCGCCCTGCACATCAATGATACCACCGGTTCTGTTGCGCACATCATTTACTATTCGCTGATCGAGCGTATCACGGCCCGGCAGCGAACAACCTGCACGCTGTAATACCGATTCAAAAGCATCTGCTGCTGGTTCCGTATTCACCGCATAACCATGATTAAACGGTGTGGACACCAGTACCTCCGCAGGATTAGTAGTACTCACTCCCGCGGTGTTATCAGCGGTGTTACCCGGCGAGCCATCTACATAATTCCCATTCACATACCATTTTCCAAAGGTAACCGTGGCACTGTTACTGGGATTGCAAATGCGGTACTTTACCCCGCTTCCCGTATTGGGACCGTATTTATAATAGTTATTGACGACGTTATAGTTTCCACCTTCCCCACCGTACACCGTGTTGATCCCCCAATTGTAAAGCACATTATTCCGGAAGTCTACATTCTCTATTCCCAGGGTAGAAGGCGTATAAGTGCTGATACCGGCAAAGCGTGGATTACGGTTGCGGCAATGCGCTATCAGGTTGTGATGCATGCTCCCTCTTTTCGCACCCCATATACCACCATAACCATGACGCTCATAATCAGTATCACCCGTTTCAAAATGGTAGGAATAATTCAGCGGCTCCGAGATCATGCACCATTGAATAGTGAGGTTGTCGCCACGGTAAATAGTCAGCGCTTCATCGTTACTCCAGCTGGCGGTGACGTGATCAACAATAATGTTGCTGGGACCCGTGCCGCCAAAAGCATCATCACCACCACTGCCGTCTACCGGGTTACCATTTGCATCCAGTTTCTGCTGATTCTTATCGCCCAAACGGAAACGCATATATCGAATGATAACATTGTCGCCGCTGATATGCACGGAATGATCCGCCACACAGATCCCGTCACCTGGCGCTGTTTGCCCTGCTATAGTTGTATTGGCTTTTATACTGAGACCGGAATTGAGATGGATGGTACCCGAAACACGGAACACCACGGTGCGGTAAGCGGCGGGCGCTGTTAAGGCGTAACGCAGGCTCCCTATGGAACCGTCATCCAGTAAATTTGTTACTTCAAAAACGGTGGTAGGCGCTGTGGCCGTGCCCCGTCCCCCTGTGGTAAACATGCCTGCTCCTTCCGCCCCGGGGAAGGCTGGCTGCTGCGCATACAAAACAGGCGTCTTGAATAAAGACAGCAATACTAGCAGGCAACTTGCCAGCGGCTTGATTCTGATATACAACATATAACTGGTTTGCTGTTTTCAAATTGACGAAAAAATTTATCTCCACCTGGGATCACCTGTACTGTTCCGGCCAGGATATGCATTATCTGCAATTTTGAAATCGCCAATACCAGGCGCCTGCCACAACTGTAGCGCCGGTCGCGTATAGGTGATGATGTTCGGGAAATCATTACCTGCCGACAAGTGATCGGACGTACGATAGTTATTACTGGCTCCAATCACAGTGCCGGCGCCCGCCCTCACATCTTTGACGGTAATAGCGCCTTTGCTGTCTTTCCCAATCCCGAAAATGCAATTGCTTACCGTAATTCCATTGGTCACCTCATTGGCATTATAATCAACATAATAATTTTTGCTGTTACCCAGCGGCGCCTCACTAAATGTGCAATCCGATATGCGTACCGCAGCGGAGCCTTGCGCGCTGGCAATCACACCCTCTACTTTGTAAATAGTGCTGTTGGTGATGGAAATATGATTGATCCTGCTGGAAGCACCGATATTCAATATAAAATAATTGCCTATACTGTCGATGATACAATTGTCGATAACAAAATCGTTGACGTTGGTAGTCCCCGATTGAAGCCGCACCATGCCCCGGAATATTTCTGCGCGGCTGTTAACGAACTTTATCTTTCCCACAGTAGCGCTGTTACTGTTGTTAAATACATAGCGACCTCCGTAATTATCTCCCAACATATAAATGTCATTAAATTCAAGAGAATCAATCACCGTCCCGGCTTCAAAATTGAAATTACTGGTAAAGAAAATCTTCGCCTGCGTGGTATTGGAGAGGTCCGGAGCGCTCATGATAACAAGCGATTTATTTAGGCTGACCGTGGAAGATATATTATAGGTTTCCCCTCTTTTCAGCAACACCGTACTACCGGAAGGAATCAGCGGCAACGTATCAGCCAATACACCGGGTCGTCCGGTGATGGCGGTTAAATCTACAATAGTACCTGAAAACGGTGCTTTGGTAGTAAAATCCGCATATCCCCTTTCTTCGTTGCCACTATACAGGAATATAATGTACCGGGTAGAAGCTTCCAGGCCTTCGGCTACTTTGAACTCGTTCACCAGGTCCCCTGCAGTTAACGCGACAGTTGATACCAGGGCTTTATCAGCAGCCTTCAAAATTTTTATGGACGTTACGGCAGCACCTTTTGTTGTCCAGCGTACCCGTACCGAATTATACGTGATATCGTCGATACCCGGCACTTTCAATATGGATGACAAGGTTTTAACAGCGCCCAGGTCTGACCATTTTGAATTGAGCAATGTATCAGCAGCAATGGCCTTTACCCGTACCTGGTATAATTGGTTGAACAATAACTTTTTCACGACAGCTGCATTCGTATCTAATGACAACGACAAATCGGTAGTCCGGAAGGTATCCCGGCTTAACTCTAATGCATAAGCAGCAGCGCCCGCAATTTTTTGCCAGGACGCAACAACCGTGTTGGAATCGGCGGTTAACTCACCGGCAATCACTGGTCTGAATAACCTCGATGGCGCAGTGTCGTCCTTCTTTTTGCAGGATATATAAATACAGGAAGTTATTGCAAGAATGACAGAAATCTTTTTCATAAATTGACTTATTTCCCCGGAAAAAATGTGCTAATTAATAACCATATTCATTCTTCAACGTACCCAAACTGTTCGATATCACAGAACTGTGTAGAGGCAGAACATAGCGTGGCGGAGTGTTTCCCGTATTATCGCTATATCCTCTCCATTGCCACAGCGTGTAATTCGCAGGGCCGTCTGTAGTTGTATTCCACAGGTTGCGCATCCAGTTTATTTTGATATTGTATTCGGCAGGAACAACACCGGATACTTTCTGAAAACGGTTTAAAAAGGAAAGGGTTTTGTCGCTGTTTCGTTTCGCATACAGATAGTCGGGGAGATGGCTGTACATACCAACACCTGCAATTGCGTCCTGCCCCATCTGGTTCAGCACTTTCCTGGTTTCGGCAATTTGTTTCCCGTACAGGTTCCATCTTACCAGGTCAAACTTCCGCACCATTTCACCGCCCAGTTCCCAGGCACGTTCATTCACAATAGCATTAAAGAACGATTGCTTGCTTCCGCCAACGGCAGTAATATAAATTTCTACTTTATCCCCCCACAACGCAGGAGGAAAAGCGCGCTGGCGAACTTTGCGCAAGGCATCCTTTGCATCGCCGGTAGGGCCGTACAGTTCGTTCTCACTTTCTGCCAGCATTAACAGCACATCGGCATAACGCATCAGCGGCCAGTTAATACTCGTGCCTTTTGATGATGATGGCCCCAGCGGCGTAGGCACCAGCATACGGTTCCATTTGTTTATAGTGATAGAAGTAGGCCCTGTGGATACCTGTGCCAATGTATCGTTATAAGCAATGATGGAACAGGTGGCAGCAAGCCGGAGGTCGGTTGTATCAAATGAGTAATAATAAGTAGGCGTAAGGCTCATTTGAATGGTGGTAGCGCCAAATGAATGATAACTGATTCCATTCGTTACACCTACTCCCACGCACCAGCCAACATCCCCAAAACCAGGGGCATAGGCCACTTCGTACAATATGTCACTGTTTAATGGTTTAATGTATTTGTTCTCATTCATAAATACAGTAGCAAAATCGGTTAACATTCTTGGCTTCATGCTTACTAATTTTTTACTGTAGGTATTAGCTATCTTATAATATTCCTGGTAATCAGCCTTCCGCTTCATGGTCATATCAGGATAAAGCCAGTAACCACCACGGATAAGCGATAGCCGGGCAATTAAACCCATCGCAAACTCCCGGTTAATACGCTCAATGCCATTATCCAGCTGATCTGCCCATTGCATTTTTGATTCAATGCCTATCAGGTCGTTGATCAAAAAAGTCAGGATAGAATCCCGTCCCGTCTTGGGCAGGTAAAAGTTATCCCCGGCGCGGGATGGTTTGATACTAAAAGGCACATCTCCCCAGTGATGCATCAATAACATATACCAATAAGCCCGCAAGACTTTTACTTCTCCCAGCAAATTGAGATACGTCGCATTTGTTGGATCTTTTACCAGGGAAATGGTGGTTAATCCATGTTCACATTCATTGGCTTTATTGATAGCGCTATACGCGTTGTTCCAAACGGTGAGCAGGTCGTTGTTGGAAGTAGTAGCTTCAAAGGACCACAGGTCACGGCGCGCGCCATCGGGCGAAGCACTTACCGAATTCCCTACTTCCACGTCGGTATTACCGGCAAAAAGTGTGGACACACGCGATGTAAACGCATCCTGGTTGAACATCGCATATACCATGTTCACTGTTTTTGTGGCGTCCGGCTCGGAGCCAAAAACATATTCTTCAGAAAATCTGGAAGCAGAATCAGATGTGAGATATTTCTTGCAGGAAACAAGCAGCAGAAATAATATAACGGTGGAAAAATATAAAGGACGTTTCATTGCTTTTTTATTAATGTCATGCTAAAAGTCAGAAGGTTACATTTACGCCCACAGTATACGAGCGGCTTTTGGGAAAGCCCGAGTAGTCTACTCCCGGCACCAGCTGATTATAACCATTGCTCCTTGTAGTGCTAACTTCCGGATCGTATCCGCTGTATTTTGTCCATACAAATGCGTTGTACACCGTGGCGTATATCCTGCACCTCGTCATGTAAGCGCTGGAGATTATTTTTTTGGGTAAAGAATATCCCAATGACAGTGTATTTAAACGCAGGAAAGATCCATCTTCAACAGCCCCTGAATGGAAATAAGGCGATGCAGTACCCATTGAAAAGGGCGACCAGGTTTTAGGATTAGGATTCAATGCTGCAAGCTCTTTCAGATCTGTCACCAGGTTACCCTGCGCATCGATATAGTGGAAGCGGTTGTCGTAGCTGGAAGTGCTCAACATGTTACCATAAGTGGTTCTGTAAAGCATGTTGAAAGAAATTTTGCCGGTGTTATAAACGTCATTACCGTACACCCAGTTAAAAATAGCCGACAGGTCAAACCCCTTATAAGTAGCATTCAATCCAAAACCGCCGGTAGCCTTTGGCAATGCGCTGCCGATAACGGTACGGTCACTGGCATCAATAACGCCGTTGCCATCAAGGTCTTTTAACTTCAGCACACCCGGCCGCAAACTGATCCCGCCCAAGTCCTGCTGAGCGGCGCCTTCCTTCACGATGTATTTCCTGGCTACCGGATCGTAAGAACTGAAATCATCAACGGTATACATACCGTTCTCCACATATCCATACATCAAACCGATGGTGCGGCCAACCATCAACCTGTAATCGTCAATGCCTTTCAGATCGGTACCGGCCCAGTTAGAGTTGAACGACCGCTCGTCTACTCCATCCAGTTTATCAATTCTTGCACGATTGATGCCTATATTAAAATTGGCGCTTAACCGGAACGCTTTCTTATTGATGATATCAGTGTTCAGCGCCAGTTCAATACCGCGGTTAGAGGTTTGTCCTATGTTTCGTTGCTGCGTGGAGAAACCCGTCGTTTGCGGAATGGCAGATTGCACCAGCAGGTCTTTAGTGGTGTTGTGGTAAAAGTCGAGCGTTGCCGATATCTTATTATTGAAAAGATCGAAATCGAAACCTACGTTACGGGTAACGGTAGTTTCCCATTTAACATCCGGGTTTGTTAACTGTGAGCTGGCATAGGTGTAATACGGATTGGGTATGTCACCGGCGCCATAAGGACGGTTACTGCTCGGCGCAAATAAAAGCCGCCACTGGTCAGATGCAATATTGTTGTTACCTACAATACCATAGCTGACCCTGAACTTCAGATCAGAAACAAACTTTACATTGTTCATGAATTCCTCCGAAGAAATACGCCAAGCAAACGAAGCCGCAGGGAATATTCCCCACTGTTTTCCAGGCGCAAAGCGTGTTGAACCATCGTAGCGCGCCGTTACATTCAGAATATATTTTTCATCGAGCTGGTAAATAGCGCGGCCAAAAAATGAAGCGGTTTTGTCCGGAGCAATTTCCGTTGTGCTGTGGATATCTTGTGTGCCCAGGCCCATTGTGGCAAACAGCTTCTCAGGCGTAATATCCATACTAAAATATTTCGCCCGGTTATACTCTTCAAAACCTTTTCCTCTTGACAGTATCTCCTGCCCTACCAGCAAATTCAGGTTGTGGCGGGAACCTTTCTCCCATTGATAATTAAGGGTATTTGTCAGGCGACAATCCTGCAACCGTGTTTGCGTGATTTCTCCCAATGGCAGGTTGCCGCCTTCGTTCCTGGCGGTACCGGTTAAAGGTCCGTAGTAACGGCGGTTCTCTGAAAAAGTCATTCCTAAACTATATTCAGAACGGTAAGTAATATTTTTGGTGATCAGCCAGGAAGCGCCGGCATTCACGTTAAAAATGCGGCTGGTACGCTTGCGGTAATCCTGTGTGGATAATTCCAATGGATTTATCAGGTTGCTCAAAAACTGTTCATAGTCATCACTGCTGCCGGGATCAATAATAATCATATCGGCAATTCCATTTACAGGACGCGTGGTGATACCATCTCCAATGCGGAAGCTGGCGCCCCCGGCCGAACCCGCGCCATTTATAACAGGATGCGTATAACGCATGGATATATCGAGCTTCAGGGCTTTGGAAATATCATGATTCAATTTAAAGTTCAGATAATTGCGTAAATAGTTGTTACTGGAAATTAAACCTGATTCTTTATTGTAAGTGTAGTTCACGGAAAATTTTGTGTGGTCATTTCCACCCGTCAGGCTGATATTATGCTGTTGGGAGAAAGCAGGGCTGCCATACAGTTCGTCCTGCCAGTCGGTTCCTTTCTGGGATTTGTAGATGTCCAGGTCATCGTAAACACCGAAGTATTTGGTGAAATTATCAACGTCGCTCTGGCTTCTCAGCCTTGCATACTCATATTGCGCAAGTACAAATTCGTACGGGGAAAGCACTTCCAGTTTACGTGGCAACTGCCTCGCCTGGGCAAAGCCGTTATAGGAAATTGTAGATTTACCACCTTTGGCACTTTTCGTGGTAACAATTACAACACCGTTAGCGCCTGCTGCGCCATATATGGCAGCGGTGGCCGCATCTTTCAGGATATCGATACTGGCTATGTCAGATGGCGCAATGTCATTAATATTATTCACCCTGAATCCATCCACAATAAACAACGGATCGTTACTGCCGGTAATAGAGCCCCCGCCACGAACACGTATTACAATCTCCGCTCCGGGTTGCCCGTCAACCGTAGTAACCTGTACACCAGGCAGCCGCCCCGTGAGCGCCTCCGCAACATTGGCTACCGGCGCTTTTTCCAGCTGCGCCCCGCTGATGGAAGATACTGTGCCGGTTAAGTTCTTTCGCTTTATACTCTGGTACCCGATCACCACCACTTCATTCATGTTCTTATTCTCTTCCTGGAGCATAATAATGATGGGCGACTTGCCGGTAGCAACAATTTCTTTCGACTGGTAACCAACATAAGAAACATACAGTCTTGCGTCTGGCCGGGAAACATTCATACTAAAGTTTCCGGCTTCATTGCTTAACGCTTTATTATTAGTTCCTTTCTCCACTATAGTAGCGCCGGGAAGCGGCTCCTTATTGCTGCCGGTTATGGTGCCGCTTATGGGGATAGCCGTACCGCCGCGGGAAGATGATGTCCCTTTAGCAGGCAGCTTTTCTGATACCACAATAGTTTTTTCCACAATGGAATAGGTGAATGGCAATTGTGAAAAGCAAAGTGCTAACGCCTGTTCAAGTGTGGCGTTGCCAACAACAACCGTCACCTTGTTTGCATTATTGAGAAGGCCGTCAACATAAAAGAAGGCATAACCCGTTTGACGGGTTATCTCGCGGAATACTTTCTCAACCGGGGCGTTTTTTTCATTCAGGATAATTCCCTGTGCAGAGATGTTAGCGCCCGCCTGCAGGTAAACCATCACCAGCAAGGCAAAGGTCAGTTTCATAACTTTCTGGAATTTATCGCCGGCTCCGGGACATAACGGGGCGGCGGGAAAGCATCTCTTTAACGATGCTTTTCCAAAGACAATCGATGACATAATTTATTCCTCTTTTGGTTGAAGAAAATAGTGGTGCTACATTTTTTACCTCAAAATTTTTCTGGTATTCAGGACTTCGTTCTTATGATCCGGCAGCTGCAGCACCGGTTTCATTACTGTTTAACTACAATGTTTTTCCCGTGGATTTCAAAACGTACTTTATTGGTTAATTCTAAAATTTTAAACAACTGTTCAGCATTGGCGCTTCTGGAAATCTGTCCTGAAAAGCGCGCGGAAATACCTCCCTTATACTCAATCTGGATATCATACCATCTTGCTGCCTGCCGTAAAACCGTTTCAATATCGGCCGCCTTGAACTGAAACATGCCGTTCTTCCATGCGATCACTTCTTCCGTATTTACATCGTCCTGCAACTTAATATCCCCGTTAGCGATAACCGAAGCCTCCTGTCCGGGTTTCAGCCTGCTGGCTTGTTTTCCGCTGGTAACTTTTACACTTCCCTCCAACAACGTGGTACGGATTACAGATTCATCTTTATAACTATTGATATTGAAATGCGTTCCTAACACTTCCACATCTATACTGTTTACTTTCACATGAAAGGGCATCGACTCATTCCTGGCTACTTCAAAATATCCTTCGCCGGTTAACTCCACCCTTCTTTCCTTTCCTGAAAAATTTGAAGGATATCGTAAGCTGGAAGAAGCATTCAGCCAAACTTTGGTACCATCTGCCAATGTAAGCTGGTATTGGCCTCCCCTGGGTGTAGTGATGGTATTATATACAATTTCCGCAGGCGTAGTACCCGTTATTTTATAAGATACCTGCCCGTTACCTGATTTAATAATTTTTGCCTGTCCTTGTTGCAGCAACATTCCTTCCGTTAAGCTGTCGAGCATCACCTCTGTACCATTGCCTAATTTTAGTACCGCCTTGTTGCTGCCGGGCGGAATCGGGATGTTCTTGTCAGGCACATTTGCCTGTGCCACTTCATTTTTCAATGGCGTCTTTAATACAAACCACCAGTAACCTACTCCGGCAAGTGTCAGCGCAAAAACAGCCGCAGCAGCCATTCTTTTTAAATAAAGGGAAAATGTTGGCGTTCTTTTTCCATCCGCCTTAATATGTTGCTGCAATTGATTTTGTATGCCTTCCAACACTTTATTATCAGGCTCCCCTTCCAGCGCGTGTTCCTTCAATTCGGTATCAATAATCGCTTCCAGCTGGCTTTCATGCTCCGGTTCTTTTAACATCTGGCTGAAAATCTTCCATTCCTGTTCAGTCATCCTGCCTGTCAGATATTTATCTAATAACTCCTGAAAAATATTGTTCTCCATAAACATTCAATTCAATTCCAAAAAGCAGCTGTATTATTAAAGACGCATAGCTAAACCAAAAGGGGACGTTGGTTTAAAAATAAATATGTGCAGGTCCATCAAAGAGGAGGTAAACAATTGATAAAAGCATCGTTATATCTAAATGACCGCTGATATAGGTTCTGAGAAAACCAAGCGCACGGCAAATATATTTCTTCACCGCTTCCTTTGATACCTGCATGTTCTTCGCTATTTCTTCATGAGACAAGCCCAGGTCGCGGCTCTGCAGATATGCGGTCTTTTGTTGCTGCGGCAATTGCTCAATCGCCCTCGCTATCAATTCCGACAGGTTTTTCTGTGATAAAATTTTATCGGGGAGATAATTTTTCTCTTCAATTTCCCATTCATCACGACTAAGGGGTAATTCTGTCTTCTTTCTCAGGGCGCTGATAATATGATTACGGGCGATAATAAACAAAAATGAGTCAAAACGTTCTACCCCGGAAAGCTTGTTTCTTTCCTGCCAGATCTTTAAAAACACATCCTGCACAATGTCCTGTGCCTGACAGGATGATTTTACATAACTCAGGGCCTGCCAATAGATGTTATTCCACTTCTGTGCTACAAGCACTGCAAAGGCCTTTTCGCTGCCTTCAGCAATTTGCCGCAGTAAAAGCCTTTCATCCATTGCATTTATGTTCATAACGTGAATTTTGCTATTAGGTTACCTGTGGAATTAAAAGGGAAATTAAACATTTGTCTATTTAAACAAGCTAAACAAGCCGGAAACCTACGGGAACGATTGCGTAAATAAAGTGGGAGAATAAAAAATGATGGAGATGGATGGGAATAACTTGCTTTACCTTTCTTTTTTATAACAGGGACGAAGGCGGAAAAAATGCAGGTAAAAAGAAAAAGCCTTTTTTAACACCCCTATGATTACCTGGATCATAAAGAAAGCTAAAAAAGGCCTGTGATATTTTGTTGCCCAACCAGGATTCGAACCTAGACAAACAGAACCAAAATCTGTCGTACTACCATTATACTATTGGGCAATACCCTTATTGTTTGGGATGGCAAAAGTATAACTTTTTTTATTTCTGCAAAAAAAACTTGCAATATTTTTAAAATATCCTTCAGAATCCTTTGCTGCAAAGACTTATAAAACTATCTCATTCACTTTTTCCGCTATCTGTGCTGGTTTTATCCACTCCATACAGGCGTAATCCCCTCTGAAGCAGGGTTTGTTACCGAATACGGAACAGGGCCGGCATGGCAGGTCATGAACCTGGATAGCATTTTCAGGCGACTGCCCATACCCCATAAATCCGGCAAAAGGGTGGGTGGCGCCCCAAACAGATACTACCGGCACCCCAAAGAGGGAAGCGAGGTGCATATTGGCTGAATCCATGCTGATCATCACATCCAGCTGGCTGATGATAGCCATTTCCTCCTCCAGGGAAAAACGCCCTGCCACCACAATTACCTGCGGATACTGGGCTGCCAGCTGCGTAAGCAATAACACCTCCTGCTTTCCACCGCCTAAAAGAAACACCTGTATCCCCTGTTCCTGCGCCAGCATACCCAAAACGGCCGCCATTTGCTCTAAAGGGTACATTTTTTCGCGGTAAGTGGCAAAAGGAGCCAGTCCTACCCATTTTTTATCCTTTTTTGCACCAGTAACCGCGGTCAGCGTTCCGGGCAACGCACGGGGCTGAAAAACGGGTTTGCGGCCCATTTCACAGCGAAGCCCCAGTTGCCGGAATACTTTCGCATACCTTTCTATGGTACTGGTTAACTGCTGCAATACCTTGTTGTCCTTCCGGGTCAGCGCCTTCTTTTCTGCGCGGCCTTTGTCAATAGCCGCTACGGGTGTACCGCTCAACCGGAAAAAAGTCCGGATGATCTGGGACCTCAGCACATTGTGCAGGTCTGCCACGGCAGTAACCCGATGCGCCTTTTTTACTTCACGGAACAAACGATACAGCCCTTTTACCCCCTTATGAATGCCTTTTACATCTGCCGGGAAAAAGGTCAGCCGCGAAATACCCGCGCATAAAGCGCCCCAGTTCCGGTTGGTCACAAAAACAATCTCCACATCCGGATTTTCATCCAGCACCTGCTTCATCACAGGAATGGTCATGGCTACATCGCCCATAGCAGACAACCGGGTAACCAATATCGTTTTAACTGCGCCCAAGTAGGAAGATTTATTTTTCGTTTTTGTATAAAACCGGGTTCAGGGAAGGATCATTATACATCTTCATTTGCTTGTATACCTTCATGAACTTTTTACCGGCGGCAATATCGGCCAGCAGCGCCTCAATGGCGGAACTCAGGTCCTGTTGCTGCTCCAGCAGGATATCCAGCTTGCGCTGGCACGCTGCACGATGTTCTGGTGTGGCATCCGCACGGGTGGCTTCTTCCTGCATGTGATAAATTTTCAACGCCAGAATAGACAAACGGTCTATTGCCCAGGCCGGACTTTCGGTATTAATACCAGCATCCGCAGCAGGTGCCGTTTTGCCATATTTTTCCAGGAAATAACTGTCGATGTATTCCACCACATCCGTGCGCTCCTGGTTGGAACGGTCTATCCAACGCTTAATACCCAATGCTTCTACGGGATCAATCTTCGGATCGCGGATAATATCCTCCAGGTGCCACTGCACCGTGTCTATCCAGTTTTTCAGGTAAAGCAGGTGCTCAATGCTGCTCTTTTCATAGGGATTGGAAATGGCCTGATGCACATCGTTGTGCTCATGGTAGGCCACGATACTCTGGTTAAATATCTTATTGCACAATTGTGTAAACATGCCGCAAATGTACAAAGGCTGGCGACAAAAAAGAAGCGCATGGTAGAGACCATACGCTTATTGTAAAAGATTGTCATGTGAATGTTCGAGAATGCAAATCGTGAAGGCTTTCAATGGTTATCTTGGGGTTGAGATGCCGTCAAGGTTATACCACCTTATTTTCCTTTTTTACCTTGTAATGATGTAATCACACCATATCGGCAAATAATATTTTTATGATTGTTTGTTTTTGAATATTTTTTGAATGCAGTAAAAATCAATCACTCTAATGGCTAAACGTTTTATTGAGGGTGTTCTAAAATGCTATAGCTGTTAACAAATTACCAGATCACTAATTACAGGGGCCAGGATCACAGACGTTATATTTCATAAACCTGGAGTGGCCTCTTACCACTACTTTTTATGGGAATCTTCTGCTAATGTTGACAACTTCATTTGTTTAATTCTACTCAAATAGTACCGGGTTTTCTAAAATTATCAGGGTTTAAGGTGGACATCTTTATGTCCGTGTGTCTTAGTGCAAATTAAAAGGGGCCACTGCATTTTGCACTGCAGTGGCCCCCTTTTTTTATACAACGTTTGTGGTAATTACAAGGTTTTCTTGTCCAAATTAGCTTTTGGTGGTAGCCGGTCGCGTAATCTTGGTAAGATAAAACAGCGGAATACCCAATAAAATAATTCCCAGTCCGGGTAAAGTATAGTTGGTTTCAAATACCAGCAACAAAGCTGCCAGCGATAATGCCACTATGATATAGATCATTGGCAGTACCGGGTAACCAAAAGCTTTGTAGGGTCTTTCTATCTCCGGGCGTTTCTTTCTTAAAATAAAAATTCCGAGGATCGTCAGCACATAAAATATCAATACCCCGAAAATTACCAATGCCAGCAAGTCGTTGTACCTGCCTGTCAAACACAACATGGATGCCCATGCACACTGGATCCACAAACCATAGGCGGGCACGCTGTGCTTATTCAGCTCACCTGCTTTTTTAAAGAACAATTTATCTTCCGCCATCGTGTAATAGATCCGCGCACCCGATAAAATCAACCCGTTATTACAACCAAAGGTGGAGATCATGATCATCACTGCAATAATAATAGCGCCGCTGGAACCAAAGATCTGCGCCGCTGCAGCCACCCCAACACGGTCGTTGGCAGCAAACGCAATTTCATTCAGTGGCAGCACAGCCAGGTACATCAGGTTACAGCTCACATAAATAATGGTCACAATCAGCGTTCCCAGGAAAAGGGAACGGCCGATATTTTTAGAAGGATTTTTGATCTCTCCTGCAATGAAGGTCACATTGTTCCAGGCATCACTGGAAAACAACGAGCCTTTCATGGAAACCGCGATGGCGCCAAACAACGCCAGCCCTGATAAAGCTGCCGTTACCACCGTACCGTTCTGTGATGAAACCGCTGCCGCATCCCAGGCATGCTGCCAGTTGGCCTGCCAGATCTCAGACTTTGCCCCAAACAGTAACCCGAAAATAATGAGTCCGAATAAAGACAACAGCTTCGCCAATGTAAATACGGTTTGTATCAGCTTACCGTGGTGCACACCACGTGTATTTATAAATGTTAGTAAGATGATAGATACAATAGCAACTATCTGCGCCGCAGAAATCTGCACAATACCGGCGTCCAGCAAAATGTTCTTCTCACTGAAACCCGGTATCAGGTAAGCAGTAAACTTTGCAAAGGCAACCGCCACAGCGGCAATGGTGCCGGTTTGAATAACACCGAACTGCGTCCAGCCAAATAAAAAGGCAATAAAAGGATTGTAGGCTTCCCGGAGATATACATACTGGCCGCCGGCTTTGGGGAACATTCCTGACAATTCACCATAACTCATGGCTGCAATCAGCGTAACAAAGCCCGCCAGTACCCACATAGCGGTAATCCAGCCTGCCCCTCCCACGCTACGGGCAATTTCTGCTGTTACAATAAAGATCCCGGAACCTATCATAGATCCGGCAACAATCATAGTAGCATCTAATAGGCCCAGGGATGGCTTGAATGATTTAGTTTGGTTGATTTCCATATTGATATTTATAAAAAATCCCGGCTCATAAGGGAACCGGGACTATAAGATAGAAAAAATTTCTGATGGTTTATTCGCTTATTTGGCAGGAGTGGCGGCGCTGTTATTATTCATTCCTTTAATAACGTCCGGTGTTACATCGTAAGCCGGATCTTTATACAGGATGTTGCTGGCGGTACTGCGGTAAGAGAAGATATACGCAAAACGCTTGTCGGCGTTAAATGATTTCAGGAAATCGTCCAGTCTCTTCTGCAGTTCTTCATTAAACTTAGTTTCCTGCTCGGTATAACTGGCACGCAGGTTCTGCGCTTCCTGCTCTAACTGCTGTTGTTTAGACATCAGGCTGCGTTGTGCTGCCTCTCCCTGTTCCTGGGTAAGGGTAGATGCTCTGCGTTGCAGGTCTTCATACTCACTCTGCAATGCACGGGCCTTGCCTTTCAGCTGGTTGTCCATCTGCTGCTGCTTCTGCTCCAATAAGCCTCTTTTTTCCTTGAAATACTCAAAATGCGCTTCCAGTGAATCCAGATCTACATAAGCAATTTTAAAACTACCCGCAGCAGGAGTACCGCTGTTTGCCGCACTTGATGCAGCTGGTGCACTGTTACCAGCTTTATTTCCCTGGCAAGACATCAATAAACCGGCTGAAAATGCCGCTAATAATCCTTTATTCACTAATTGTTTACAAGTGCGCATGTTAATAGGTGGATTTGCTTCTTTTAGTACATTTGAAAAATGGAACGGCTAAAATAAGGTTTTTAATGGATTTTCATATTCCCGTCCATTTTTTTAGCTAGGTTTTAACGAATATTATTACTTCACCTTCTCCAACAGGATCTCCGGCTCATTGGTGGTAATATAATCCACCCCGTTTTTTAATAAATCGTCCATTATTTCCGGATTATCTATCGTCCATGCATTGGTAGTTACTTTATGTTGCTTCGCAGTGGCAATGAGCTGCGGATCATTCCTGAATACCTGCTGATTGTAATCCAGTCCCCAGATACCATCGGCCTGCAACTGTGCGGGCGTTTTATCCCCATTCAGGTAAGCTATTTTAGCCGCGGGATCCAGCTCCTTTATTTTTTTGCAGATATTGTAGTCAAAGCTGATGTAGAACATCCACGCCTGGGCCTTCTTGGCCTGCACCATCGCTACTGCTTTGGTGGCCAGCAAATCGCCCCTGCCGGTACGGGAGGGCTTCAACTCCAGCACGAGCCGTGTACGGTGTTGTTCCTGGATCACATCAATAAACTCCTCCAATGTGGGAACCCGGTCGCCGTTTTTCAGCTGAACTGTTTGCAAATCCGCCAGCGTACTCTCTTCCACCTTCTTTCCCCCTATCTCCGGATCATGTGAAATTACCAGTTCATTATCTGACGATAACCACACATCAAATTCTGATCCTTCACAACCCAGCTTCATCGCATCTTTCAGGGAAGTAAGGCTATTCTGGCTGCCCGCCTGATGCTTCCATGCACCGCGGTGGGCCACTACCTTATTGCGGATAAAGTCATCCGCCACCAGCAGGAATTCAGCAGTGTCCGCCCCGGCTTTAATGCGGACCGGATACTTAAAATCACCTTCTTTGCCTACGGCAGCTTTCTTTTTCAGTTTCAATTCATGGCCGCTGACAGTAAATAACCCGGACTTGTCCTCCAGCAAGGTAGCCGCTGATAACTGCCCGTTCCTGTCATAGATTTTACCAATTACCGCGTTCTTTTGCTGAACGGGAATCGTATAGGCATCAAGGTAAGGAGCGCTGGCTTGCTGCGCCGCTGCAGCTGTACCTATCAAGGTTATTCCTGCCATCAGAAATATTTTTTTGCAATTGTTCATGTGGTCCGCGTTTGTGGCTAAAATAGCGCGCAATTTATTCATTTCCATCCCCTGGATGGAAAAACACTACGTTAAATTACTATAAAGCTTTAAGATGCGACTGCTTTAATTATGCTGTATCAGCAACACATTGAACCTGGCAGGATCCAGCGGATAACCGTTGCTGATAAGCGTATACACTTTACCGGCCTGGGTAGCCATGTCGAAGGTTTTCAACACTTTGGAGGAATCAATCCAGCGGAAATTGATCTTGTAATGGGCGCTGTCGCCGTAAAGCGGCGCAAATGCAGTTTGTGCAGGAAATGTCAACCCCCTGAAGAAGCGGGGAAACGTATCGGAATAAACATCAATGCCAAGCGGTGTACGGTTTGGCCTGAATGCCTGGGCAAAATTAATCACCCTGAATTTAGACATCCCTGCAGCCGGAGCGCTCAGGTCATCTTCGGTAGTGATCAGTATTTGATTGCCTGCACTGTCAGCGCCTACATAAGCAGAGTAAAAACGGTTGTTACGCAGAAAGATCTGCCCCTGGTATACGGCCACGCCAGGCTGCCTGGTGTTAGTAATAATCAGGTTGTATTTCTGGGCCCGGAAAGACTTATATCCCGTATTGGTTCCATAGCCTATATTGCTGGCAACAGTGAAGGTATCCAGCATCACATTAAACTGATCATTGCCGGGCGCTGCGTTTACAAACAAAAAGTTACCGTGGGTATCAGGTACCGCACTGTCACTGTTTTTCTTACAGGCGCCCAGTATCAACAACAATATTAAAACAGGAATGATCAGGTGTTTCATGAAATCCGCTTCTTTTTACGCACTCAAATGTAGTAATATTAAAACAAAAAGCGCCTGCCTTTGGGGCAAGCGCTTCCTGTTTTAATATCTGTGTAATACTATTCTTCTTCGTCAAACTGGAACACTTCCTTAGAAGAAGCCAGGATGTCGTATTCTTCCTTGGAACCTACGATCATGTTTTCAAACTCACGTAAACCAGTACCGGCAGGGATCAGGTGACCTGTGATCACATTCTCCTTCAGACCCATCATATCATCGGTTTTACCGTTGATAGCAGCCTGTGATAATACCTTCGTGGTTTCCTGGAACGAAGCAGCAGAGATCCAGCTACGGGTACCGAGGGATGCCTTGGTAATACCCTGCAGGAGCGGACTGGAAGTAGCCGGCTGTGCATCGCGGAATTCTACCAGTTTTTTATCTGCACGACGCAACAGGGAGTTTTCTTCACGAACCTGGCGCAGTGTTACTATCTGACCTGCTTTCAGGTTAGCAGATTCACCGGCTTCCGTTACCACCTTCTTATCGAAGATCATATCGTTTTCTTCGAAGAAATCAAACCTGTCTTCTGTATCTCCTTCGAGGAAGCGGGTATCACCCGGATCTTCGATGTTTACTTTACGCATCATCTGGCGAACAATCACCTCGATGTGTTTATCATTGATCTTCACACCCTGTAAACGGTATACTTCCTGGATTTCATTTACCAGGTATTCCTGTACAGCAAACGGTCCTTTGATAGACAGGATGTCTGCAGGAGTAGTAGAACCATCGGAGAGTGAAGTACCGGCCTTCACAAAGTCACCGTCCTGTACCAGGATATGACGTGTTAACGGCACCAGGTATTTCTTCACCTGGCCTTCACGGCTTTCAATGATGATTTCGCGGTTACCACGTTTGATGTTACCAAAAGCTACCACACCGTCGATTTCAGAAACGATGGCAGGATTGCTCGGGTTACGCGCTTCAAAGAGCTCAGTTACACGTGGCAAACCACCCGTGATATCTCGCAGTTTACCGATAATACGTGGGATCTTCACGATTACCTGACCGGCTCTCACCTTATCTCCTTCAGAGATAACAATGTGCGAACCTACCGGTAAGTTGTATGATTTCACCTCTTTATTACCATCTACCATGATAGACGGGATCTTATTCTTGTCTTTGGTTTCAATTACCACTTTCTCACGGTGACCGGTCTGTTCGTCTGCTTCTTCACGGAAGGTAATACCTTCAATGATGCTGTCGAAACGGATGGTACCCGGAATTTCAGACACGATAACGGCGTTGAACGGATCCCATGTGCAGAGCATATCACCTTTCACTACTTTCTGTCCGTCTTTCACTAACAGGGTAGAACCATAAGGAATGTTGTTGGTTACCAGCAGACGGTCATTTTTCACGTCCATGATACGCAACTCACCGGTACGACCGATAACGATCTGTACTTTTTCACCCTGGTTGTTTTCGTAAGTGGTAGTACGTAAGCCATCGAATTGAACGGTACCATCAAACTTAGCTGGCAAACCGGATTCAACGGAAGTAGAACCGGCAACACCACCCACGTGGAAGGTACGCAGTGTCAACTGTGTACCAGGCTCACCGATCGACTGTGCAGCGATGATACCCACGGCATCACCTTTCTGTGCAGTATAACCGCTGGCCAGGTTTTTACCGTAACATTTCACGCACACACCCCGACGGCTTTCGCAAGTCAGTACAGAGCGGATCTCTACGGTTTCAATAGCACTTTCTTCAATTCTGTGCGCAATTTCTTCAGTGATCTCAGCACCGGCAGCAACAATCAGTTCCTCATCACTATGAGGATCAAATACGTCGTGCAGGGAAGTACGTCCGAGGATACGGTCATACAGTGTTTCAATCACTTCTTCATTATCTTTCAATGCAGAAGTAGCAATACCACGGAGTGTACCACAATCTTCTTCATTAATTACCACATCCTGCGCAACGTCTACCAGACGACGGGTCAGGTAACCCGCATCCGCCGTTTTCAACGCCGTATCCGCAAGACCCTTACGGGCACCGTGTGTAGAGATGAAGTATTCCAATACGTTCAAACCATCTTTAAAGTTGGACAATACCGGGTTTTCGATGATCTCGGAACCGGTAGAACCACTCTTACGCGGCTTGGCCATCAGACCTCTGATACCAGCCAGCTGTTTGATCTGCTGCTTGGAACCACGCGCACCGGAATCCAACATCATGTATACAGAGTTGAATCCTTGCTTGTCAGTTGCCAGCTCACGGATCAGGGTTTCAGTCACCTTCGTATCCACACGTGACCAGATATCAATGATCTGGTTGTAGCGTTCGTTGTTGGTGATCAGACCCATGTTATAGTTATCCCAAACTTCTTCTACTTCACCGGCTGCACCATCAATCATGTCTTGCTTAACATCCGGAATGATCAGGTCATTAATGTTAAATGACAGACCACCGCGGAACGCCATGCGGAAACCTAATTGCTTGATGTCATCCAGGAACTTCGCAGTTTTTGGGATGTCTGTTGCTTTAATGATATCACCGATGATTTCACGCAGTGATTTCTTGGTCAGCAGGGCATTTACATAACCGGCTGCTTTAGGTACGTGCTGGTTAAACAGTACGCGGCCTACAGTAGTGTCGATCAGTTTTCTTTCCAGCTCACCGTTTGCATTTCTTACATCAGCTTTAACACGGATGTGAGCATGCAGATCGATACGGTCTTCGTTCAATGCGATGATTACTTCTTCAGCAGAGTAGAAAGCTTTACCTTCTCCTCTAACTACTACATCACCGATTGTTTTCTTACCCTTCGTGATATAATACAAACCAAGCACCATGTCCTGTGAAGGCAGGGTAATTGGCGTACCATTCTGCGGGTTAAGGATGTTATGGGAAGACAGCATCAGTAACTGGGCTTCCAGGATTGCAGCGTTGCTCAATGGAACGTGTACTGCCATCTGGTCACCATCGAAATCCGCGTTGAACGCAGAACATACGAGCGGGTGCAACTGGATCGCTTTACCTTCCACGAGTTTAGGCTGGAAAGCCTGTATGGACAAACGGTGCAGGGTTGGCGCACGGTTTAACATAACCGGATGACCTTTCAGCACGTTTTCCAGGATATCCCAAACCACCGCTTCTTTACGATCTACCAGCTTCTTCGCTGATTTCACGGTTTTAACGATGCCTCTTTCAATCAGCTTACGGATAATAAACGGTTTGAATAACTCAGCCGCCATATCTTTCGGTAAACCACACTCATGCAGTTTCAGTTCAGGTCCTACCACGATAACAGAACGTCCGGAATAATCCACACGTTTACCGAGTAAGTTCTGACGGAAACGGCCTTGTTTACCTTTCAGTACGTCTGACAGTGATTTCAGTGCACGACCACCTTCCGCTTTCACCGCGTTGGATTTACGGGAGTTGTCGAACAGGGAATCCACCGCTTCCTGCAGCATACGTTTTTCGTTACGAAGGATCACCTCAGGCGCCTTAATTTCGATCAAACGTTTCAGACGGTTGTTACGGATAATTACCCTGCGGTAAAGGTCGTTCAGATCGGAAGACGCAAAACGGCCACCATCCAAAGGAACTAACGGACGCAGTTCCGGCGGCACCACAGGAATATATTGCATTACCATCCATTCAGGACGGTTTTCCACACGGCCATTAGCTTCACGGAAAGCTTCCACCACGCTCAAACGCTTCAGCGCTTCCGCTTTACGTTGCTGGGAAGTTTCAGTAGCAGCCTGGTTACGTAACTGGTAAGAAAGACTGTCCAGATCAATCCTGGCCAGCATCATTTCTACCGCTTCCGCACCCATTTTAGCAATAAACTTGTTAGGATCTTCATCCGGTAACAGCTGATTGTCTTTTGGTAAGGTGTCCAGGATATCCAGGTACTCTTCTTCAGTGAGCAAATCACCGTAGTTCATGCCTTTCTCCTGTTTCATGCCCGCCTGGATTACTACGTATCTTTCATAGTAAACGATGGTTTCCAGTTTCTTGGAACTCATTCCAAGCAGGTAACCAATCTTGTTAGGCAGGGATTTGAAATACCATATATGTACAACGGGTACCACTAAACGAATGTGACCCATTCTCTCACGACGTACTTTCTTCTCCGTTACCTCAACACCACAACGGTCACACACGATACCCTTATAACGGATACGTTTGTATTTTCCGCAATAACATTCGTAGTCCTTTACAGGCCCGAATATCCTTTCGCAGAATAAACCATCACGTTCCGGCTTGTAAGTACGGTAGTTGATGGTTTCAGGTTTCAGCACTTCACCGTATGAACGCTCCAGGATAACATCCGGAGAGGCCAGACTGATGGTAATGCTGTTAAAATTTGATTTAGGACGATTTTCTTTTTTGATAGCCATCTGTAATTAGCTTTTAGCTGTTAGCCGTTGGTGGTAAGCCAGCGACAAAAATTTTATTCCTGCGAAATATCCAAGCTATCAGCCACTGGCATCACTGCCAATGGCTGGTAGCTAAAAGCTCTTAGTCAAATTTCAGATCCAGACCCAGACCACGCAATTCATGGATCAATACATTGAAGGATTCAGGCACACCGGCTTTCGGTATGTTGTCTCCTTTCACGATAGATTCATATGCTTTGGCACGACCCACGATATCATCGGATTTAATTGTAAGCAGTTCCTGCAGGATGTTGGACGCACCATATGCTTCCAGTGCCCATACCTCCATCTCACCAAAACGCTGACCACCAAACTGGGCTTTACCACCCAGCGGCTGTTGGGTAATGAGACTGTACGGTCCGATTGAACGGGCGTGCATCTTATCATCCACCATGTGGCTCAGTTTAAGCATGTAGATAACACCTACGGTTGCTTTCTGGTGGAAACGGTCGCCCGTTTCACCATCATGCAGGTAAGCGTGACCAAAGCTAGGTAAGCCTGCTTCCTTGATATAATCAGCAATTTCGTCTGTAGTAGCACCATCAAAGATCGGAGTCGCAAAACGTACGCCCAGTTTCAGACCTGCCCAACCTAATACGGTTTCATAGATCTGTCCGAGGTTCATACGGGAAGGTACCCCGAGTGGGTTCAGTACGATATCCAGTGGTGTACCATCTTCCAGGAACGGCATGTCTTCATCACGCACAATCTTGGCTACGATACCCTTGTTACCGTGACGTCCCGCCATCTTATCACCCACTTTCAACTTACGCTTGCTGGCCAGGTAAACCTTTGCCAGTTTCAGTACGCCCGCTGGCAGCTCATCACCGATAGAGATGTTGAACTTCTCACGTTTGTAACGACCCAGCTCTTCGTTGAACTTGATGTTATAGTTATGCAGCAGGGTATTGATCTGATCGTTCACCACTTCGTCTGTTGTCCAGCCCAGCGGATTCACGTTCATGAAATCAATATTTACCAGGTTCTTTGGAGAGAACTTGGAACCCTTTGAGATCAACACTTCACCGTAAGTATTGGTAATACCCTGAGAGGTTTTATCCTTCAGTAATACCAGCAACTTGCTCATCAGCACTTCCAGCAGGTCTTCCGCATTCTTCTGGTGAATTTTCTCCAGTTTCTCGATAGCTGCTTTCTCGCGGGTTTTGGAATTTTTATCTTTCTTGGCGCGACTGAACAGTTTCTTATCAATCACCACACCTTCTGTTGACGGAGGCGCTTTCAATGAAGCATCTTTCGCATCAGAAGCCTTGTCACCAAAGATCGCTCTTAACAGCTTTTCTTCAGGAGAAGGATCAGATTCACCACGCGGAGTGATTTTACCGATCAGGATATCGCCTTCCTTGATGTGTGCACCAACACGGATGATACCGTTCTGGTCGAGGTCTTTTGTAGCCTCTTCACTTACGTTAGGAATATCCGGAGTCAGTTCTTCTTCACCCAGTTTGGTATCACGAACTTCCAGTTCATATTCATCAATGTGGATGGAAGTAAACAGATCCTCACGTGCAACACGCTCAGAAATTACGATCGCATCCTCAAAGTTGTAACCTTTCCATGGCATGAACGCCACCTTCAGGTTGCGTCCCAGCGCCAGTTCACCACCACGGGTAGCATAACCTTCTGTTAAGAAGTCGCCATCCTTAACACGCTGACCTTTCTTAACGCAAGGTCTGAGGTTAATACAGGTGCTCTGGTTGGTTTTTACGAATTTGGTCAGTGTGTAAACGATCAGATCGTCTTCAAAGCTCACCAGTTTCTGCATTTCATCACGCTCGTAACGAACATGGATTTCATTTGCATCCACAAATTCGATCACACCATTACCATCTGCAGTAATCTGCAAACGGGAGTCACGCGCTGCCTTGCCTTCCAGGCCGGTACCTACAATAGGAACTTCCGGATTCAGCAGTGGCACGGCCTGACGTTGCATGTTTGATCCCATCAACGCACGGTTGGCATCATCATGCTCCAGGAACGGAATCAGTGATGCACTCAAACCTACGATCTGGTTAGGCGCCACGTCCATGAATTCCACTTCTTCTCTGTCGAGGATCGGGAAGTCACCGGTTTCGCGGGATTTTACCTTATCATTTATAAAGTGTCCTTTGTCATCCAGTGGGGCGTTGGCCTGTGCAATCTTCACAGAATCTTCTTCCTCAGCGCTCAGGAACTCCACTTTATGCATGTCCACTTTACCATCTCTTACTTTGCGGTAAGGCGTTTCAATAAAGCCCATCTCATTCACCTTCGCGTGAACGCAAAGGGTGGAGATCAGACCAATGTTCGGACCTTCCGGTGTTTCAATCGTACACAAACGGCCATAGTGGCTATAGTGAACGTCACGCACCTCAAAGCCTGCTCTTTCACGACTCAAACCACCGGGTCCGAGAGCGGAAATACGGCGTTTGTGGGTGATTTCAGACAGCGGGTTCGTTTGATCCAGGAACTGTGACAACTGGGAAGTACCAAAGAAGGAGTTGATCACGGAAGACAGGGTCCTCGCATTGATCAGGTCTACCGGCGTAAATACTTCGTTATCACGTACGTTCATTCTTTCACGGATGGTACGTGCCATACGTGCAAGACCAACACCAAACTGAGCATATAACTGCTCGCCTACAGTACGTACACGGCGGTTAGACAGGTGATCGATATCATCGATTTCTGCCTTACCATTTGTGAGCTGTACCAGGTACTTGATGATGGAGATGATGTCGTCCTTCGTCAGCACTTTCATGTCTAACGGAGTAGGAAGACCTAATTTTCTGTTGATCTTGTAACGACCTACGTCACCTAAATCGTAACGTTTGTCGGAGAAGAACAATTTATCAATAATACCCCTTGCTGTTTCATCATCCGGCGCATCCGCTCCGCGCAACTGGCGGTAGATGTGCTGAACGGCTTCCAGCTCAGAGTTAGATGTATCCTTGTTTAATGTATTGTAGATGATGGAGAAATCACCACTCACCTCTTCCTTCTGAACAAACACGCTTTTCAATCCCATGTCTACAATGGTTTCGATATTCGCTTCATCCAGGATGCTATCGCGCTCCAGCATAATTTCATTACGCTCGATGCTCACCACTTCACCGGTATCTTCATCCACAAAGTCTTCCACCCAGCTTCTTAAAACACGGGCAGCCAGCTTCTTGCCGGCATATTTATCAAGACTTTTTTTGTCTGCTTTTACTTCATCTGCCATGCCAAACAGCTGCAGAATATCTTTATCTGTTTCATAGCCGATGGCACGCAACAGGGTGGTAACCGGGAATTTCTTCTTACGGTCGATGTAAGCGTACATCACGTTGTTGATGTCCGTTGCAAACTCCATCCATGCGCCCTTGAACGGGATCACCCTTGCAGAGTAGATCTTGGTTCCGTTCGGATGTACAGATTGACCAAAGAAAACACCAGGTGAACGGTGCAGTTGGGATACAACAACACGCTCAGCACCATTAATAACGAAAGTACCTCTTGGAGTCATGTAAGGAATGTTACCTAAGAACACATCCTGGACAATCGTCTGGAAATCCACATGCTCCTCATCATTACAGCTGAGGCGGAGTTTCGCTTTCAACGGTACAGAATAAGTAAGCCCGCGCTCAATACACTCCTCGATCGTATAACGCGGCGGATCCACGAAATAATCAAGGAATTCCAGATTAAAGATATTTCTGGTATCCGTAATCGGGAAGTTCTCTTTAAATACTTTAAAAAGGCCTTCGTTGTTTCGCTTGTCTGGTGTGGTTTCTAATTGGAAGAAATCCTTGAAAGATTGGATTTGGATAGCCAACAGATCCGGTGTCTCAGTAACTTGTTTGATCTTTCCAAAATTTACTCTTTCGTTTGTTTGGGCTTTTTTTAGAGACATATTCGAAGTTAGCAGTTATATGACTTGTAAGAATTAGGGAAATTAAGATTTCTTTGCCAATACCATCCCAATTTATTTATGCCTTCTGCACGTGGTCAAAGTCACCTGTTAGTGATTCCCCCGTTTTGACTCTCTGAAAAAGACACTTTCCCAAAGGGAATAAGGCCAAAAGTGCAAAAGCACTTTTGACCTTTAAAAGATGTATACTTAAGCAAAGAATTACTGAATCTCAACATCAGCACCAGCTTCGGTCAGCTTAGCTTTCAGGTCTTCTGCCTCAGCTTTGCTAACGCCTTCCTTGATGGATTTAGGCGCACCGTCAACCAGTTCTTTCGCTTCTTTCAGACCTAAGCCGGTCAGATCTTTAACGATCTTAACAACGTTCAGTTTGCTTGCACCTGCAGCTTTCAGTACAACGTTGAAGGCAGTTTTCTCTTCAACAGCAGCAGCTTCGCCACCACCAGCAGCAACTACAACTGCAGCAGCAGCTGGTTCGATGCCATACTCAGATTTGAGTACATCTGCGAGATCTTGTACTTCCTTAACAGTTAAACCTACTAATTGTTCAGCTAATGCTTTTACGTCTGCCATTTTATAATGTTTTAATGTAATGTTTGTAATGTTGTTGTTAATTATATTGTGACTTGGAAGCCAATTTTGAATGCGGGTAGCCAAAGGCCATCCACACTATTCTGCTGCAGGTGCTTCCACCCCAGCTTCTTCTTTCTTGCCTTTTTCCAGTAAAGCAGCAATAACGCGCTTTGCAGGAGATTGCAACAGACCGATAACTTCGCCGATAAGCTCGTTCTTCGTCTTGATGTTGGTTAAAGCAACCAGCTGGTTGTCGCCTACGAATACTTCGTCAGCAACAAATGCAGCTTTCAGTACTGGTTTTTCCAGTTTACCGTTCGCTTTACGGAATGCAGAGATGATCAGAGCCGGCTCTTTCGGGCTGTCAGAGAACATCAGGGCAGTTACACCATGCAGACTGTCAAACACGCCTGCATATTTTTCGCTGTCCAGAGATTCCAAAGCCTTACGGATCAGGGTGTTCTTAGCCACCTTCATTTCCACCTGCTTGTCGAAGCACACTTTCCTCAGGTCATTCACCTGCGCTACCGTTAATGATTCGGTATTAGTGACATAAAAGTTGCTGTATTGAGAGAACTTACTTTTCAGCAGTTCGATCGCATCATTTTTTTGATCTTTATTCATATTATAACGTTTGTAGCAAGCCCCATCTTTGCAGATAACGGCTACAACTCGTGATCAATTAGTTTTGAACAGATTTAGTATCGATAACAATACCAGGACTCATGGTGCTAGCCATAGACAGACCTCTCAGGTAAGTACCTTTTGCAGTAGCCGGTTTCAGCTTGATGATAGCATTGATCAGCTCTAAAGAGTTCTGCTCAATTTTATCAGATGCGAAAGATACACGACCGATAGAAGCATGGATGATACCAGCCTTATCTACCTTGAAAGTGATTTTACCGCCTTTAACATCGTTCACTGCAGCTGCAACGTCGTTTGTAACAGTACCGGTCTTAGGGTTTGGCATCAGGTTACGAGGACCTAAAATCTTACCCAGTTTACCGATCTTCGGCATTACAGATGGAGTAGCTACGATTACATCTACATCAGTCCAGCCAGCTTCGATCTTCTGGATGAATTCATCCAGTCCAACGAAATCAGCACCTGCTTCTTTTGCAGCAGCTTCTTTATCAGGTGTGCAAAGCACTAACACCTTCTTAGTTTTACCAGTACCGTGTGGAAGCGTTACGGAACCACGGATAGCCTGGTCTGCTTTCTTAGGATCAACGCCTAAGCGGATATGTAAATCGACAGAGCTGTCGAATTTAGTACAGTTAATATCTTTAACTAAGCTGGAAGCCTCTTTCAGGCTGTAAACCTTATTTTTTTCGAGCTTAGCGTCAGCTACTTTTCTCTTTTTAGTTGCCATTTGTCAAAATGATTTTAAGATCCTGCCTCAACAGGGTGAAACAATTAGTTTTCCCAAGGGGCTTTACCATCAACAGTAATACCCATGCTACGAGCAGTACCAGCTACCATTTTCATAGCGCTGTTCAGCGTAAAGCAGTTCAGATCAGCCATCTTGTCTTGTGCAATAGCTTCTACCTGAGCCCAGGAAACTTTACCCACCTTGTTACGGTTAGGTTCTTTAGAACCACTCTGCAATTTAGCAGCTTCCAGCAGCTGTACAGGTGCCGGAGGAGTTTTAATTACGAAGTCGAAAGATTTGTCAGTGTAAACAGTCAGCAACACAGGCAATACTTTACCCATTTTATCCTGGGTACGGGCATTGAACTGTTTGCAGAACTCCATGATGTTCACACCTTTGGAACCCAGCGCGGGACCAATTGGAGGTGCAGGATTGGCCTGGCCGCCTTTCACCTGCAATTTCACGTACGTTGCGATTTCTTTTGCCATGTTTCTTAATTTAATTTGGTTAAACGCCCTCTGCCAAACAGAAGACTCCCAAAAGTAAAAGACTAAAAATAACCTTTTAAAGGGGATGCAAAGGTATATATTATTATGAAATTGTCAAAAAGTATTTGAAATTGGGCATCCTTTTTGCTCTGGATGGGATTTTTTTTACAAATCTATTGCATTTCCCATAAAATTTCCTTACTCTCCGAAGCCGGCAAAGTTACAACTTATCTCCCACTTGCATATAACAATTCTTTCCGCTTCCCTTTCTCCGTCTTTATATACTTACCTACAAACAACTGCTCATTTCCCACCTTTTCCTTCATCCCGGTAACCGCCTGCTGCAATGCCGCTATATTAGCGCTCATCGCATCATCATTACCTTCCAGCCCCGAAAGTGCCTTCTCCGCTGCTGCCAGCTTCCCTGCTATCCCGTCGATCATCTTCCTCAATACCTCATCCTTTACTTCCGGTACAAACTCACGGTTCTTAAAGTCCACATACTCATTATATAACCTCACCACGTCTGTGTAATCCCGGCTCACCCCGTTAAACTGATCCACCCGCCGGTTCCGCATCTCAATTTCCTGGTTGGCCGCCAGCACCTTTATCGACTGGTCCATCCAGTCCAGCTCCGTCATAATGAACGGATTGGCCGCTCCCCCAAACCGCCGGATCCTCGCAGCTGCATACTGTAACCGCTGCAGCCGCGATTGCCGGAACCAGTTATTCAGGGTATCGTTATAAGCAAAAACGGGGCGTTTGGCCGCAGCTGCAAAAGCCTGGCTGCCCAACTCATCATGACGCAGCGGAAACGGCAACATCTGCCACATCGGGTCGTAAGGCATGTGGGTTTTTACCGCTATCTGCGGCGCCGACTGGAACCACGTCCAGTTAGTCCGCTGAATAAAACGGCCGTTATCCACCACCCCGGCTCCCCAGGTGGGATCTGTTATCGTCCACTGACTTCCGTTCTTTACCACCACCCAGTCGTGCGAACCGGTTGGCAGCATAATATCGTTCTGTAATCCGTAACCCGTTACCACCACGGCTGTGATACCGGCCTCCCGGCATACCCGGGCATATAATACCGCATAATCAGTACTGAGTCCCTTGCGGGTACGCAACGTTTTCAACATCGCCGCTGCAGAATCCCGGTAACTGCTTACACGGTTTACATTCTCTGCATCATAGGCGATGTGCGTAGCCATCCAGTTAAACAAAGCACGTTGCAATGCCACACCGTTTCCTGTATGGGCTTTCAGCCATTTGGCCATTAGCTCGGGAGAAGTGGTGGCCTCTTCCGGGATGGAAATAATGGCCGCCGTTGCGGCCGGCTTAACAGATTTCCCGGACTGGGCGCCTGCAGCAGTAACCAGCAGGAGTCCGAGCATTACAGTAATCACTGACTTCATATCAATAGATATAGGAGCTATATTGGATAAACGAGAAAAAGCGTTCCGCATAAAACGGAACGCTTTTCAATAAAGAGTTATATAACTTACTAAGAAAGCTTTTCTACCTGCATAAAGTTCAGCTCTACCGGAGTAGCACGGCCAAAGATCTTTACAGTTACTTTCAGTTTTTTCTTGTCTTCAATTACTTCCTCAATCACACCATTGAAGTCGTTGAACGGACCATCAATAATCTTAATGGTTTCCCCAACAATGAAAGGCTCGCTCATGGTCAGTCCCTGATCGCTCAGTTCATCCACCTTACCTAACATCTTGTTTACTTCAGATTTACGGAGTGCGATAGGCTTTTCCTTTCCGAGAAAGTGGATAACACCGGATACGTTGCGTATTGCCTGTATTACTTCATCGGTCATCTTACCATCTACTGCTTCGATCATCACATATCCGGGATAGAAGTTCTTTTCGCGCATCACTTTTTTACCAGCCTGCACTTTATAAACTTTTTCTACCGGCAGGAAGATCTGGCTGATTACGTTACCCCAATCGGAGCGGCGTACTTCAATATCCAGGTATTCCTTCACTTTTTTTTCCTTGCCACTAACAACGCGGAGTACATACCACTTTGTTTCCTGAGCAGGAAGATTGGCTGCATCCATTTATTTAGCTTTGAAAATTTGGTAATAGTGAGTTAACACGAAGTTGGAAGCGGCATCCATACCCCAAACCAGCCCGGTAACAAATATTGTTGCTATCAGCACAATCATGGTAGAAGACTGGAGCTCTTGCCAGGTAGGCCAGGACACCTTGTAAACCAATTCATGATAAGACTCGCGGAAATAGTTTCTGATCTTATTCATTATATAAAGTTAACTATTTATGGTCAATTGTTTAAAGCCTAAAAATGGTTGACTTGTTTTCTTGTAACAACTCAACCATTTAATTATTTTCTAAACCTTGCACGGGTACTAGGATTCGAACCCAGATCAAAGGTTTTGGAGACCCGTATGCTACCGTTGCACCATACCCGTGTATAAAGCCATTAGCACTCAGCTTTCAGCGCCAGCAAATATATAAATAAATGTTGACATTTAACAGCCAAAGCTAATGGCTTTTAATATAATTCAGATGCTTACTTCAGGATTTCAGTAACCTGACCTGCACCTACTGTACGACCACCTTCACGGATAGCGAACTTCAGACCTTTGTCCATAGCGATAGGCTGGATCAGTTTAACTGTCAGGCTAACGTTATCACCAGGCATAACCATTTCAACACCTGCTGGTAATTCAACTTCACCGGTTACGTCAGTAGTACGGAAGTAGAACTGAGGACGGTATTTGTTGAAGAACGGAGTGTGACGGCCACCTTCTTCTTTGCTCAGTACGTATACTTCGCATTTGAATTCAGAGTGAGGTTTGATAGAACCTGGCTGGCAGATAACCATACCACGACGGATCTGAGTTTTCTCAATACCGCGGAGTAACAGACCAGCGTTATCACCTGCTTCACCTTCGTCGAGGAGTTTCTTAAACATCTCAACACCAGTACAAGTAGATTTCAGTGGTTCTTCCTGCAGACCTACGATTTCAACGTTCTCACCAACTTTGATGCGACCGCGTTCGATACGACCTGTAGCAACTGTACCACGACCAGTGATAGAGAATACATCTTCTACTGACATCAGGAACGGTTGATCAACCGGACGTGGAGGCAGTGGGATGTAAGTATCAACAGCTTCCATCAGTTGGTCGATAGCAGCAACCCATTTTTCGTCACCAGCGAGTGCGCCGGTTGCAGAACCCTGGATTACAGGAACGTTATCACCGTCAAAACCGTTAGAAGACAGCAGATCACGGATTTCGATTTCTACCAGTTCCAGCAGTTCCGGATCGTCTACCAGATCAACTTTGTTCATGAATACTACGATACGAGGTACACCTACCTGGCGAGCCAGCAGGATGTGCTCTCTTGTTTGCGGCATAGGACCATCTGTAGCTGCCACCACGAGGATAGCACCGTCCATCTGAGCAGCACCGGTAATCATGTTCTTCACATAATCCGCGTGACCAGGACAGTCAACGTGAGCGTAGTGACGAGCAACTGTCTGGTACTCAACGTGAGCTGTATTGATAGTAATACCTCTTTCTTTTTCTTCAGGAGCAGCATCGATCTCATCATATCCTCTCTTCTCTGCCAGACCTTTATTTGCCAAAATTGTGGTAATGGCAGCAGTCAAAGTAGTTTTACCATGATCCACGTGGCCGATGGTACCAATGTTTACGTGGGGTTTATCCCGCTTGAAGGTTTCTTTTGCCATTGTATTTTCTTTTTAGATGGTTTGTAAAGATTGTATTGATTGTTGTTTTAAAAAAACGGTTTTACAAACTTGTACCGTTGATGAGAATTGAACTCATGGCCTTCCCTAAATAAAAATGGGTTGCTCTTCCATTGAGCTACAACGCTAAGTTTTAATTTCGGAGTGCAGAATTTACAAATTCGAATTCCGAAATTCGAATTTTATGGAGTTTGTTGAGGCGATTGAAAAATTCACTACAACTATTCTTCTAAAATTCAATGAGCTGTTGAAGAGAATTGAACTCTCGACCTCTTCCTTACCAAGGAAGTGCTCTACCCCTGAGCTACAACAGCTTGAAAAATTGCTTTAAAATACGAGCGGGAGACGAGGTTCGAACCCGCGACCTACAGCTTGGAAGGCTGTCGCTCTACCAACTGAGCTACTCCCGCATTTTTTAATTCACTAAGCTTCCGGCAAACAACACTGCAACTTTCCACTTATAGAATTATTAGAATAAAAATAAGAGCTTTAAAGGCTGTTGTACCACAGGTTAGGGTATGCTGTCTACTACTTCTGAATTTCTCACCCTCTACTCAACAACTATGTTCCGCCTCTGCGAAGGGCAAAAGCGGAACACGCTGTTTTTGTGGGCAGGATAGGATTCGAACCTATGAAGACGTAGTCAGCGGATTTACAGTCCGCCCCATTTGGCCGCTCTGGAACCTGCCCCTAACTATCTTTTGATTTTGTCATCCGGCTTAATAAACAACCAAATAAAAATCGATGAGCCAGCAGAGGGATTCGAACCCCCGACCCACTGATTACAAATCAGTAGCTCTGGCCAACTGAGCTATGCTGGCATCTTTCAAAAAACATTCTTTCAATAAAGTAACTCGTTGAAAGAGAGCGCAAAATTAAGAGATTTTTTCAATTCTCAAAATCTTTTTTTCAGTTTGTTACAAATATCTAAAAATTTATCTGCTTCCCCGAAAACGCGCTACCATAAAGAACTTTGCTACCTTTACCAACCCTCTTTTTGAATCGGGATGGCAAAGGTAGCAAAGAGATTAATATTTCCAAAATTATTTCAGAGAATTATTGAAATTTCTTTTCCTTCTTTCTTTTTACCTGCTCAACGAGGGATTCAAAGGCAAGGTCGAAGGACTCTTCGAAGGATTTGGACTCGTGCTTAACAAACAGGTCCTGACGGGGTATTCGGACTCTTATCTCGGCTATTTTATCTTTAATTTGATGCGCTAAATTATCCACTTTTAAAAATACATCCACGCTAATGATACGGTCATAAAAAGTGTTCAGTTTCTGAACTTTCTTGTTCACATGATCTATCAATTTGGAATCAGCATCAAAATGCACAGTTTGAATTTGTACGTTCATAGCACTAATTTTTTAAATATTTAACAATCTAGGTTCTAGTTAGTAAAGGAAGGTCATAGGCATTCTCTTTTAGCATAATGAACTTGATTACTAATATAGTCACTTTTGCAATGCAATGCTGTTTAGCTGCGTAATATTTTGTTAAAAGCTTAAAATAACTGCTACGCTTTCGGGTGCGCCTGCTTATACACCTTCTTCAACTGCTCAATAGTATTATGCGTGTAAACCTGTGTGGCTGCGAGGCTCGAATGCCCCAGCAACTCTTTGATCGCATTCAGATCCGCACCATTGTTCGCAAGGTGTGTGGCAAACGTATGCCGTAATATATGTGGACTCTTTTTCTTTAAAGTGGTAATCTGGTGCTCTGTGAGATACTTCCGCACTGTCAGGTATACATATTTGGGATATAAACGGCGGCCGCTCTGCGGATGCACCAGCAATACCCCGCTCTCAAACTCCTCCAGGCAACGGCGCTTCTCATCCATGTATGCACGCATCTGTGCCAGGAGCTCCGGACTAACCGGTATGATCCGCTCCTTGCCCCCTTTCCCCATCACCTTCACAGATTTGTTCCCCTCATCTACCCGGAATTCCTGCAACGCAATCAATTCCGACAAACGGATACCCGTCTGGTAAAAGATCTCAAAAATAAGCCGGTGCGTAATGCCTTCGAAATCATTGGCAAAGATGTGCAGGGCGGTGACTGAAACCGGGCTCACATTGTCTTCCAGCGCCTGCATCCCCTTCTCCTCAATATAGCCGGGCAAACGACGGCTGATCTTGGGCGCAATGACCTTAATCATAGGCGACTGTTTAATAAGGCCCTGACGCAGACAGAATTTGAAAAAGGATTTAAGTGTGGAGATTTTGCGGTTAACACTTTTGGCGGTCATGGCATCTTCCATGAGCTTCGCCAGCCAGCTACGGATCATAATATGACTGAGGTCCCCAACCGGCGTACTGCCATAACTGAGGGTCACATAATCAAAAAACTGGAAAAGATCGTTGCGATAGGCAGTGCAGGTGTGCGCTGAATACCGTTTCTCGAGCTGGATATAGGATATGAATCGCTCTGCTAAGGAATATAAAGCTTCGTTCAACACAAAAAGATTGATGATTGTAAAGTTATTAAATAACCTTACAATCATCAAATATTTTGAGTTGCCAACGGCTTATCGCCTAAGCAATATTAATCTTCAAATTTACCTGTTGCCAACTGCTGTTTGTAAACGGCTTTTAACACCTGGTTACGACGTTTAACAGATGGTTTAGTAAAAGACTGGCGCGTTCTCAGCTGCAATAAAATGCGAGCTTTCTCAAACTTCTTTTTATATTTTTTAAGCGCCTTGTCTATGTTTTCGCAATCTTTAGAATCAATGATCAACATAATTTTTGCCTCTTATTTTTAGGAACGCAAAGATAACACAAGATTTGTAAAAAAACAAAAGACCAAAAGAATTATTCCATTTCCCCGCCTTCCTCTCCATAAAGATCACCCAATCGGCCATAAAATTCCGGAACCGGTGCGAGGCGTCCGGCAGGCACAAACAGGAAATCACCGCCCTCAGCCTTTACGAAGGATATAGCATGACGGCTGGACCGGAGCACATAAGCACCTCTGGTCCAGCCGCTTGTATAATAAACTCAATTTAGTCCTTCAACTTCTTCTTCAACAGGCTTACCTGGTCCTGCAGGTGGCTCACCATATCCGCCAGGTGGTTTACACTCATCCGGCTTTGTTGTCCTGCCTTACTGATCACGGCATCCGACTGCCACAATTCCAGCACTTCCTCCATATCCACGCCGTAAGGCTCAAACTGCGGATTGTCAGACACCAGCGTAATCTTCGATTTGGAACGGTTGTTTTTCAGGATCCTTTTAAAAACAATGCCTTCACGGGAGGTGATCACCACATAGGTTTCATTGTTCTTGATCTCGTCCCACCCCTCTACCTTGTGGCAAACGATTACAGAACCCGAGGTAACCGGCAGCATGGAATCTCCCGCTATTTCAAATGCCCTGTAATCACCCGCACCCAGCATGGGCAGTGTGAACGTGTTCAATTCCTCGATAAACTCATCATCATTATAACCGGCCAGGTAACCGGCGGCCGCTTTTACCGGCACAAACTGAATCGCCTGACGGGAACTTCCCAGCTTGAGCTGCCGGCGCTTCTCCAGGAAATTATCTTTCTGGGAGCCAAGATCACGACGAAGCAGATCATCAATAGACACCCGGAACATATCACTTACCTGTTCCAGGATCTCTGTACGGGGTTCTGCACGCTCCTCCTCATATGCACCCAACAGCGAACGCTTGATACCGAGTTTATCGGCAAACTCTTGCTGCGTCCAGGCTTTTTGCTTACGCAGGTATTTCAAATTCTGACATACTACGGACATAACCTAAATAATTTAGTACCTTGCTAACAAAATTAGCAAATATTTTTATGAATTACCAAATATATTCGGGGCGCTTCGCTTATTTTTGCCCGGTAAAATCCAACTCGATATGTTAATAAACTATGTACACTCGTTCTTAAGATGGGCTATATTGCTGGCAGGGCTCTGGGCGGTTATCCGCTCCCTGAAAGGCGTAACAGGCAAAACACCGTTCACCGCAGCAGACAGCAAAGCCGGGCTTTTCTTCATGATATGCTGCGATTTGCAGCTGGTAGTAGGATTGATCCTGTTTTTTATGAGCCCCCTTTCCCAGGCAGGTATAGCTAATATGGGAGGAGCCATGAAAGACCCTGTTTTACGATTCTTTACGGTAGAACACGAAGTAATGGCCATCATCGCCATTGCACTGGTACATATCGGTAAATCAAAAATAAAGAAAGCAGCCACGGATGCACAGAAACATAAACTGGGCCTGATCTTCTTTGGTCTTGCCTTCATCGTTATACTGGCCCTTATCCCATGGCCTTTCCGGGAAGCGCTCGGCAAAGCCTGGTTCTAAGCCTTTTCCGGTGAATCCGGCAACTGATAAAATTAAATGGCGCCCCTGTCAGGGACGCCATTCCTTTTTCCGATGTATTGATTGACCACTGAATTATCCTTTATCCTTATTATATAACCTGAAGGAATAAATATAGGGTAATGCCGCCAGTACAATCGCCGCAAAAAATATGATAAACACCCCGGTGATAAGCGAGAGGAAAAATCCGGCTATGATAATCACCACACCAGCGCTGATCCACAGGTTACTCGCCATCTGATGCGTTTCCATCCATACCTCGGGGCTTTGCAGGGTCCACGGCGTTCTCACCCCCACATAATTATTCGGCTTCAGCTTGCGCAGGTAAGCGCCTATGCCCACAATCAGCAAACCCACACCTATAAAGGCCCAGCGCTCCATGATAAACGGCTTGCCCTGGCTGACCAGGAAAATAATAATACAGGTAAACACTGCCTGGTAAGAATGGATCAGAAAGCGGATCCTGTAATACTCTTTATGCTCCATCTCAATGGCAGACGGCCGCAGCTGCGTTTCGCCGGCACGCGGAATATAGCGGAACAGAAAATAAATCAACCCATTCGTAAAAAAGAGAAAGATCATCAGCAGCAGGAAGTCATTTTTTGTCCCCATCTCAGGAGAACCCGCCGCATTAACAGTATTGGATAAAACAACTGGTAAGTCTTTAAAGACAACCGCCAGATAAACCATCGGCACCAGCAGCAAAGCGAGGATAAGTAATTCCCTGGTAAAATCCGGTTTTTTCATGTGAGATCAGTTTAAATGTTCTCATACTCCCTGTTTTCCTTCATTCCCATTCTCTTATCTATTACATATTGATTGCCAGATATGTTGTACTAAAGTTACGAAAATTGAACCGACCGGAAATTTCAATATTTTTTACTAATTTTCTTAGCATTACTAAATAAATTAGTACCTTTACTCCACATATAAAAGTGATCCCGGCTGGCAGGCCTGCTGCTATACTATCCTCCCTCTGCCCGGTCCGCCATCCGTAATCGCTTTTAACAGCCTGCCCTGTTCCGTCCTTTGTTTATCCATAAACCATTACCAGTATGATCACTTTACAACAGCGAACAATAGCGCACTTCGACCTGGACTGCTTCTTTGTATCAGTGGAATGCCAGCGGGACAGTCGCCTCCTCGGTAAACCAATCCTGGTAGGCGGCAGCAGTGATCGTGCGGTAGTAGCAGCCTGCAGTTACGAAGCACGGCGGTATGGTATTCATTCCGCCATGCCCATGAAAACCGCCCTGCGGCTTTGCCCACACGCCATTGTACGCAGCGGGGACATGGAACTGTACAGCACCAAATCCAGGGAAATCACGGAACTCATCGCCGGAAAGGCACCGCTTTACGAGAAATCATCTATCGATGAATTTTATCTCGACCTCTCCGGCATGGATAAGTTCTTTGGCTCATTGAAATGGACTTCGGAACTACGGAAAACCATCATGAAAGAATCCGGACTGCCTATTTCGTTCGGACTCGCCTCCAACAAACTGGTTTCCAAAGTAGCCACCGATGAAGCCAAACCTAATGGTCAGCTTGAAATCCTGTTCGGAGAAGAAAAAAATTTCCTGGCGCCGCTGGCGGTAGAAAAGATTCCAATGGTAGGCCGTGAAACCGGCGCCCTGCTGAGGCGCCGAGGCGTAGAAACCGTAAAGACACTGAGCGAAGTGCCCATCTCCCTGCTGGAAGCATGGATGGGAAAAAACGGAATAGCCCTCTGGAGAAAAGCCAATGGAATCGATGAATCGCCGGTGGTGCCTTTTTATGAACAGAAATCTATCTCGACGGAAAGTACATTTCCCGCAGATACGATCGATATGCAATTTCTCCACGCCGAACTGGTGCGTATGACGGAGAAAATTGCATTCGAACTGCGGCAGCAAAATAAACTGACCGGCTGCATCACCCTCAAAATCCGGTACTCCGATTTTGAAACCGTCACCAAACAAATGTCGATCCCCTACTCCTGCGCCGATCATGTGTTGCTGGAAAAAGTAAAAGACCTCTTCAAAAAACTGTACGACCGCCGGCTGCTCGTTCGCCTCATAGGCGTGCGTTTCAGCCACCTTGTACATGGCAACTACCAAATCAGCCTGTTCGACGATAAACAGGAAATGATCGCCTTATACCAGGCCATCGATCAGATTAAAAACCGCTTCGGATGGGAATATCTCATGAAAGGAACCAACGTCATACCACCCGGGAAGAAAGACCTGCACACCCCGAAAAAAGATATCATGCCATACTTTAAATAAACATCATGTTCCTTAACTGCAAAACATTTTTCAGCCTGCGCTATGGCACCATGCACGCAGAAATGCTGGTGCAAAAGGCGCATGAACTGGGCATCGGGTCACTTGCGCTCACCAACATCAACATCACCTCCGACGCCTGGGAGTTCGTAGACCTCTGCCGTAAACACGATATTAAACCTATACTCGGACTGGAATGCAGAAACGGAAACGATTTTAAATATCTCCTGCTGGCACGCAACCAGGAAGGCTGGCATCATATCAATGTTTTCTTATCCAAACACCTGCAATCCGAAAAACCTTTTCCCGATCAGGCGCCCGTTATCCCACACACCTGGGTGATTTATGCGCTGGGAACCCGCGCCCCTGAAACATTAGCGCCCCATGAGCTCATTGGTGTAAAGCCCTGGCAACGCAATAAATTATTCAGAACAGCTACCACTGCCCTCCGCGATAAACTGGTGATCCTTCAACCCGTCACCTTCCAGGACAACACCCATTATGAATTACACCAACTGCTGCGCGCCATCGATCAGAACATCCTGATCACGCAGCTGGAACCAGCCATGACAGGCCATCCGCAGGAACAATTTGTTACGCCCGCTTCCCTCGTGGAACACTTTGCAGATTACCCGTATATCGTACAGCGAACAGTGGAAGTGATGGAAGCATGCCACATAGAAATGGATATCCATCATTCCATCTCCCGTAATAAAAAATGCTTCCTCGGCAGCGTGGAAGAAGATCGCGCAAAGCTGCGGGAGCTTGCACTGGAAGGCATGATGTATCGCTATGGCCAACATCATGAAGAAGCTCTTCAGCGGATCGAAAAAGAACTGGCAATTGTTGCGCAACTAAATTTTGAATCTTATTTCCTCATCACCTGGGATATTATACGCTATGCGCAGGAACGCGGACTCTTTTACGTAGGCCGTGGAAGCGGCGCCAACTCCATTATTGCCTACTGCATAAAAATTACAGATGTAGATCCCATAGAACTGGATCTTTATTTTGAAAGATTTCTGAACCCTTACCGTACTTCGCCTCCGGATTTTGATATCGATTTTTCATGGCGCGACCGGGATGAAATTATCCAATATGTTTTTGACAAGTATGGTCCGCAACACACGGCCCTGCTGGGCACCGTGACCACCTTTCAAACCAATGCTGTGATCCGCGAACTGGGAAAAGTTTATGGTCTACCCAAAAAGGAAATCGATAAAATCCTCGAAAACGGCTTCCAGGTTAACCTGGAAGCCGACAGCATCCACCAGAAAATAGCATACTTCAGTAACCTGATGGATCAGGAAAAAGCATTCCCTAATCATCTCAGTATTCATGCCGGCGGCATTCTTATCAGCGATGCGCCTATTCACCAGTTCTGCACCACCTACCTGCCACCCAAAGGTTTTGTAACCGCGCAACTGGATATGTGGCAGGCGGAAAGGATAGGGCTGCATAAGTTTGATATCCTCAGCCAGCGCGGTCTCGGGCATATCCGTGACGCTATTGATATCATCAAAAAAAACCGGGATGTGGATATAGACATCCATGATGTAAAAGCCTTCCAGCTGGATCCGCTGGTGCGTAAAAACCTGTCCGGTGTAAATACCATCGGGTGTTTTTATATAGAATCGCCTGCCATGCGGCAACTGCTGCTGAAACTGGGATGTGATGATTACCTTACCCTGGTGGCGGCAAGTTCTATTATCCGGCCGGGCGTAGCGCAATCGGGCATGATGAAACAATACATACACCGCTACCGGCACCCCGAGGAAGTGGTTTACCTTCATCCTGTTATCGAAGAACTGCTGAAAGATACCTTCGGTATTATGGTATACCAGGAAGATGTTATTAAAGTAGCGCACAAATACGCAGATATGGAACTGGCGGATGCAGATAGCCTGCGAAGGGCCATGGCAGGGAAATACCGCGGGTCCAATGATTTCAGGGAAATACAAAAACGTTTCTTTGATAACTGCGAACGCCTGCAACGCCCGCCGGAAGTATCTGCAGAAGTATGGCGGCAGATCGCCAGCTTCGCTAACTTCTCCTTTTCCAAAGCCCACTCCGCCAGCTTCGCAGTGGAAAGCTACCAAAGCCTTTACCTGAAAACCTATTTCCCCGCAGAGTTCATGGTGGCTGTTATCAACAACTTCGGTGGCTTCTACAACCGGGAATTATATTTCCGGGAATTACTGAAAACCGGGGTAACACTGCACCCGCCTTGTATTAACCACAGCGACTATGCCACTAATATTACCGGCCGTGAGGTGTACGTAGGACTGATCCATGTAGAGGGACTGGAACAATTACTGGCAGAAAGAATATTGAAAGACCGCGAACAGTATGGTCCGTTTCTGCACCTGGAAGATTTTACCAGCCGGATTTCGCCGGGCCCGGAACAGCTGGAAATACTGATCCGCATTGGTTGTTTTAATTTTACCGGCTACACTAAAAAAGAACTGTTGTGGAAAAGCAGCTTGCTGGTAAGCAAGAAAGAAACCAATCCACACAGCATGTCTTTGTTTGGCAATACCACTACTGTTAATTGTGAACTGCCCACCCTCGCTTATCACGCCCATGAAGATGCCTTTGATGAAATAGATCTGCTGGGCTTCCCCCTGCAATCACCTTTTAAAGTATTGCAGCACGATCAAAGTGCGTATATGCCTGTCCGTGAGTTCGGAAAGTATATCGGTCAGCAGGTTACCACACTTGGCTACCTGGTAACCAACAAATTTCTGCGGAGCAGCAAAGGTGAACCGATGTGCTTTGGTACTTTCCTTGACCGCGACGGCGCCTTTATGGATACTATCCATTTCCCGGACAGCCTGCGGCAATATCCCTTTCAAAAGGGCGGCTTTTATGTGCTGCAAGGCAGGGTGGCGGAGGAATACGGCGTGATACAATTGGAAATCAATAAGATGTGGAAGATTGGTTATTTTGAAGATAAAAAAACATAATCCCGACAATTTGTTGTATTTTTGTGACAAATGTCGGGTATATGAAACATGTAAAAGGATACCGCGTGCAGGAAAATGCATTATTAATAGTAGAACAGCCAGGAGGAGCGGCGTATATTGCCAGCAGTGGCTACTTTGATTTTATACAGCTTTCCCGCAGTGGAATTATTAAAAGAGCTTTATTGAATCTGAGCAGGCAGCTGTCTTTTTCTTTATCAGAACTGGCGCAGGTAGTACATGTGTCAGAAAGAACGCTGCAGCGCTATGCAGACGACGAGAAATTGTCTGCCGACACGTCTGAACGTGCCATTTTACTCTCTCAGCTTTACCAGCGTGGTACCGAAGTATTCGGCCAGCTGGAAAACTTCAAGGAATGGATGAGAACTCCGTTACCTGCCTTCAACTATCAAACCCCTATTTCGCTGTTAGATACCACCTTTGGGTTTCAGCTTATCCAGGATGAGCTGGGGCGCATTGAACATGGCATCTTTGCATAATTTACGAAACCATTAACATGGAAGTATACAGGATCAGTAAGTGCGCTTACATCAATGATCTTAGTGGAACAGGTGCGCGCCTGTATGGCGGCCGCTGGAACAGCCCGGGGCATGCTATTGTGTATACTGCCGGCAGCCGGGCGTTATCGGCGCTGGAAGTACTGGTGCACATTCCGCTGAAAAACATAGTACAGGATTTCTGCATTGCTACCCTGCAGATTCCCGATGATATCGCCATCAAAGTACTTACCAAACATGATCTGCCATCCGGCTGGCAATCACTGGCGCCCTCACCGGAGCTGCAATGCATTGGAGATGAGTGGATAGATACGGCTAAGTACGCAGTGCTCCGGATTCCATCTGTAGTAATTGCAGATGAATATAACTACCTGATCAACCCGCTGCATCCGGACGCGACAAATATTACCATCCTGAATACACAGCCGTTTGTATTTGATCAGCGGTTAAAAAAATAAAAAAGCAGCGAAGTAATCTCCGCTGCTTTTTTTATCTGAAGCTTTTTTCTATTCCAGGCCAAATAAGCCCTTATTCAGCACCTGCAATGTTTTCTCTTTAAACTGACCATTGATCAGGATAGAAATATTATGCCTGCTGCCACCATAGGAAATCATGCGTAAAGGAATTTCTTCTATCGCATCAAATAATTTGGTGATAATGGAAGGAGTAGCCGCCACTTCGTTACCAACAATGGAAACGATTGTCTGATGATAATCCAGTTCCACGGTACCAAACGGTTGCAGCTCTTTCAGGATCTGATCGAGGTACTGCTGGTTATCGATGGTGATAGATACCGCTACTTCCGAAGTGGTGATCATATCGATCGGGGTGCGGTATTTCTCAAATATCTCAAAAATCTTGCGGAGGAAGCCGTACGCCAGCAACATGCGGCTCGACTTGATCTTAATAGCAATGATGCCGTCTTTTGCCGCGATAGCCTTCACACCGTTGCCGTTAGGCATTTCGGTAATGATGGTACCTTTTGCTTCGGGTTGCATGGTATTCAGCAGTTTCACCGGGATATTGAAGTGCTGTGCAGGCCAGATAGAAGCAGGGTGAAGGATCTTGGCGCCGAAGTAGGCCAGTTCCGCTGCTTCGTCAAATGACAGCTGCTCGATCGGAAAGGTTTTGTTCACCACCCGCGGATCGTTGTTGTGCATACCGTCGATATCTGTCCAGATCTGGACTTCATCTGCCTGGATAGCCGCGCCGATCAGGGATGCGGAGTAATCACTGCCACCACGTTTCAGGTTATCCACTTCGCCTCTGGCATTGCGGCAAATATATCCCTGGGTAATAAAAATACGCTGGCCTTTATGCTGGCTGATCAGGTTAGCCAGTTTAATTTTAATCTTTGGAATTTCCGGTTCTTCGTATTCGTCGATGCTCATGAAATCCAACGCAGGTAACAATACCGCAGGAATTCCGGCTTCTTCGAGATATACGCCAAAAAGACGTGTAGACAATAATTCTCCCTGTGCAAGGATATCTTTATTCAGTGCTTCATTGAAAGATATCTTCAGGATGATGTTCAGAAATTCGAAGTGTTCATCAACAATAGCCTTGGCATTTGCGCGGCCGGCTTCCTTCTTCACCAGGTCGTTGCAAAAGTTCCGGTAGTGGCTTTCCAGCTTGTCTATCTGCTGTTTTGCCTGTTCCTTCTTACCTTCTGACAGCGACTGACTGATTTCCACGAGGGAATTTGTGGTGCCTGACAGTGCAGACAGGACCACAATTTTCTGATCATTATCTGCTGTGATCAGTTGCGATACCGACTGCATACGCTCTGGTTTTCCCACGGAGGTTCCACCAAATTTTAACACTTTCATCTGAATGTATATTTTGCTTTAGCTACCCGAAACGCTGCATCAGCCTCATTCCGGGCGTTTTTTATGAACGATTGTAAATTAAAAATTCAAATTAAACTTAGCGGCAACTTCCTGCATGTCCTTTACCACTGCCGCTATTACCGGGATACCCTTTTCCAGCCGCTCGTGTTGCATTTCTCTTTCAGGATCTCCGGGGATCAATACTTTCTTTCCGGCTACCGGCTCTGCAGCACGGAAGCGGTTGATCCAGGTATCCATATTGGCCTTGAACTCATCTGCCGGCCGGAACGCATCTACACGCATAGCGCCAAAGAAATGTCCCAGGCCCTCTCCTACCGGATCCGGCGCTAATGGGAGAAAGCTCACAAAAGGCGGCGCCCACGGGCCATAATTGGCGCCTGAAAGAACGGCCGAAAATATATCAACAATTGCTCCCAAACAATACCCTTTATGACTTCCGTGCTCACGATCGCCGCCCAAAGGCAGCAAAGCCCCGCCACTCTTGAGTTCATGAGGATTGTTACTTGGGTTCCCTTCTTTATCCTGGATCCATCCGTAAGGAGCTTCTTCATTTTTACGCTGCAGGATCTCCAGTTTCCCGTTGGCCGCAGTGGTGGTGGCAAAATCCGCCACAAACGCCGGCTGCTCCTTTGCAGGAATAGCCACTGCAATGGGATTAGTACCCAGCATACGCACAGTGGAAAAGGTAGGCGCTACCAGCGGACTGGCATTGGTCATGGCCATACCAATCATATCCTGGTCCAGTGCCTTCATAGCATGATAACCTGCAATACCGAAGTGGTTGGAGTTTTTCACACTTACCCAGCCGGTACCTACGGCAGCCGCCTTCTGCATGGCTATTTCCATTGCGTATGGGGCTACTACCAGGCCCAGGCCTGCATCTCCGTCAATAACCGCCGTACTGGGCGTTTCATGTACTATCCGGATATGGGGTGTAGCGTTGATCCGCTTAGCCTCCCATAAACGAACATAGCCCGATAAGCGGGCTATTCCATGAGAATCGATACCTCTCAAATCTGCCGATACCAGCACTTCACTGGCCAGGGCTGCATGTTCCAGGCTGCACCCCATGTGGATAAATACTTCCCTGGTGAATTCTCTCAAATGATGATAAGAAAAAATATGTTCCATCTGTCAACAAGTTAGGCCTGAGCGGTAGGTCCGCCAAAATTCAATGGTACAGATACCTGCTCCTGATCCTGAATGGGGCCGTGTACAGATTCGTATTTCTTAATATTATCAAGCATGGCTTTCATAAAACGCTTGGCATGCTGCGGCGTGAGTATGATACGGGATTTCACCTTAGCCTTTGGCAGACCGGGCATCACGTTCACAAAGTCTACCACAAATTCGGCATTGGAATGAGTGATGATGGCGAGATTTGCGTATTGTCCCTCGGCGATTTCTTCATTCAACTCTATGTTAAGCTGATTCTGTTCTTCATGCTGATTTTCCATGTTGTATGATTTAGCCGTACAAAAATAGAAAAAGAGGACTCAAATGAGCCCTCTTTTTTTATAAACAGCGGATTGACCGGGATTAATAGTCGTCTTCGTCGAACTTGGTACGCAGGATACCCGCCACTACGTACTTCTTGCCGGGATCGGAAGATATTTGCAGTTCCATGTAAATACTGTCCGTTATGTGCCCGCCCTTCGATTTTCCGCCGTTGGGGAAAACTTTTCCGGCAGTGATGGTAACGGTCGCGTCACTGTTTTCGTCCTTGGCGTTGGTGGCGCTGAAGGTAAGATCAGACAAATTCACGTCCACCTTCGACTGGAAGTCGAATCCCAGTCCTGCATCCTGTACCCACATCTGCTTGCCATCATCGGCAGTGGTGTTAAATGTATTGATCTGCACATGGTCCCCATCGATCTGCGGGGCGCCGTTGAGCGACATGGTTACCCACCAGGTACCGGCCATTTTCACTACCTGCGTATTCTTTACCTCCGGCAAATCCTTTTCACAGGAAGAAAAAAGAACGGTAGCCACCAGCAGTAATCCTATGATATATTGTTTATTCATTATTGTTCTCATGGTAATTATTTTAAACCGTTAACATTATAAAGCCCACCAAACCTTTTGATAAATAGGTACTTCCGCTGGTGTATTACTATTCCGGCTCCTTTCCACATCCGGGAATACCAGGCGTTTAGGGAACTTACCAACGCCGGTAACACCATTACGGGAATATACCAGCTGGCCGGGGATGTAGGACGGATCAGTGGAATATACCGGGCTGTATTTGGGATAACCTGTTCTGTTTTGTTCCAGGAAGCCTTCCAGCGCATGTGTGCCGGGGAAAGAAGCCCATTTCTGTACAATGATGGCTTCGAGCTTCTTATCAAAAGTAGCTCCGGTTGGGTAAGCATATACCTTTCCGGGCAGAAGGAAAGTATCAGCACTTAATTTAAGCTGCTGAAATGCGGCCTGCACACCTGCATCATAATAGGCTTTTGCTTTAGTGCCACCGAAATAACGCTCATCTGCCTCTGCCAGCATCAGGTTGGCTTCAGCCCTGGATATCAGGTATGCAGTATCAATAGCTGTTTGCCTGTAGATAGCAGATTTATTGTAAATGGGAGACAAACTGGTGAAATCACCCTGGTTAATGCCATAATAAACACCGCTTGCCGCGCCCGGCGCGCGGAATATTTTGGTTATCCGCGAATCTTTATTTTTCTGTAACCACGATAACATGGTGTAACTAGCCCGGATATTGGTAGTCGTATTCAGGCTGCGGATATTTGATTCGTATAACGGATTGTCCTGGCCCGGTGCATCTTTAAAAGTACTGTAAGAAGCATCTACATCTGTAAGGAACTCAGCGCCGCTGTTAATCAGCTCCATGATCTTTGTTCTTGCCAGTGATGGATTTACATTCACCATACGCAGGTACATTTTCAGTTTCAGTGTATTCGCAAACTTTACCCATTTATCCATATCTCCCTTATAGATAATATCCTGTGCTGCATTCTCATCAAGGATAGTAACGGTCAGATCTTTTGATAAGGCAATATCCAGGTCTCTCAGCAACCAGGAGTAAATGCTATCTCCACGGTCAAACTTCGGCTGCAGCTGGTTTAACCCGCCAAACGCTTCCTGGTAAGGCACCTGGTCGTACAGGTCTACCAGTATCTGGTAAGAATATGCCTTCATCACGGTTCCCATCAAACCAAAGTTATAATCGTGCAGGCTGTCGCACAATTTGAGCATCAGGCTGTAATCCTGCAGTGCGCCTGAAAACATCTGCGTGTACAACGCATTGTAGTCCGTCCGCTGGATATTATACGCATCAATTGTTTTGTACTGGTTGGAGGCGTTGCTTTGCGTCCAGTATTGCGCCCAGATACCACCAATAACAGCGCCATCGGTGCCGGCGCACGATATGGTAGACATTACCGCCGGCGGGAACAACACATAAGGTGTAGCCTTCTCTAACGGCGGATTATTCGGATCGTTGTTGATATCCAGGTTCTTCTTGCAGGAAGCGCCTAACAATAGCACTGCTGAAAGTAGGAGGAGAATATATTGATTGTACGTTTTCATGATATCAGAATTTAAAAGATTAGAAGGATACCTTCAATGAAACACCATAAGACCTGGTAGTCGGCATGGATCTGAATTCACCAAACTCACTGTTCAGGTCATTACCATAGTTGGATACTTCGGGATCAATGAATGTATTTCCTTCCGGCGTCCACACAAACAGGTTGCGCGCAAAAACAGTCAGCATGAGATTGCTGGCAGCAATTTTTCTGGCGGCTGATGAAGGCAAACTGTAAGAGAGCGTGATATCACGCAGTTTCAAAAAAGTTTTATCAATAATACGCTGTGAATAAGCGCCGCCTTTATTGGTAGTATGATACCAATAAGCATCATAATTATAATCTGTGAGCGGAATGGTATTTTCACCATATACCGGTTTGGCCTGTGCATCCGTACCTACCTGCATTACAGAGTTAGGCACCACAAAGGCACGTCTGTCGTTATAAGTAGTTAACAAGGCGTTACCCACGAAGTAGGTCAGATCAGCTGTACCAGAGTAGAACACACCGCCTTTTCTCCAGTCGAAAGAGAAGCCCAGCGTTAAATCTTTATAACGGAGTGTGTTTATCAGCCCCATGGTAAAGTCGCGCTGAGAGGTACCATAATAACCGTCGGTATCTGCCGCCTTAGGCAAGCCGGTAGCATCCACAATTATTTTTCCATCCGGTGTGGTAGCAGGTACCGGTGCATAAAATACACCCAGTGGATCTCCCTTACGTGCAACAAATTTTGCATCGTAAGCGAAATTAAGCACTACCTGGTCCAAACCTGCAGGAAGCTCCTCTACTGTATTGCGGTTACGTGCGTATGTGTAGTTCAGGGTCCAGGTAAAATCTTTTGTTTCTACCGGTATGATGTTAACAGATAATTCTATACCCTTATTCCTCACTTTACCAAAGTTTTGCGTAATACTCGCATAACCGGAACTCGGCGTGGTAGGCACCGCCAGGATCTGCCCTTTGGTGAGTTTGTTATAGTAGGCAATATCAAAACCCAACCTGTTCCGCAGGAATTTTACTTCGCCACCTAATTCATACTCATTACTTAACTCAGGAGCAAGATCAGGATTACCGATGTTGTCACCTACTGTGTAACCGGGGATACCATTAAAAGGAAAATCCAGTGTACCAAATGGAAGATCTATGATCTGTCCGGTAGATAAGGTGGTTTTAGTGAGATAGGGACCAGCATCGTTGCCTGTTTTACCCCAGCTGGCGCGCAGTTTCGCAAAAGAAACACCGCGGTCATCCAGCTTCAGCGCTTCTGATAAAATGAAGGCAGCATTCACCGCAGGATAGAAATAGCTGTTGTTCTTTTCCGGTAATGTAGACGACCAGTCATTACGGGCATTCACCGTGAGGAACAGGTATTCGCGGAAGCCTAAGGTAGCCTGTCCGTAAAGGCCATAAATTCTGCGTCTGAATTCCTGTGTTTGTGACACCGGTGTATTGGGTGAGTTGGAGATCACATAGAAACCGGGAATTGCGAGGCCTTTCACAGCCGAAGTGAATATTTTTCCTTCCCGCTGGTTAACGTTAAAGCCTACCAGTCCATCGATAGTAAAATCTGAGCTCAGTTTTTTATTGGCAGTGAGCAGGAGATCGGAGTTGAACTCACCCCTGTAATCGCTGTTTTCCCTTACATAACCAACGTCCTCTTGCCGTTGCGATCCTTCCACATTATTACCATCATTCCAGCTGTCGAGTGATGGCCTGTTTTTCGCCTTATAGGTTTTAGACTGGCTGTTGGTGATATCTGCACCAAGGCGCCATTGTACACTTAACCAGTCATTGATACCATATTTAAGGTCAATGTTTCCGAAGATCCTGTTGCTTTTCAGGTTATTCCCATTTTCATACAGGGAATAGTAAGGATTCTCCGCGTAAGGCGTGAAGTAGTTATCAACGTTGTAATATTTGTTTTTGTAATCCTTAAACTGGGAAATGTTGATATCTACCGGGATCTGGATAATATCCTCAAACAAGGAAGAACCGAGTCCGGATTCACTGCGGGTAGATACTGCTTTCGCATTTTTATTTACGTAGTTAAAGGAAGCAGAAGCAGAGAACCTGCCGTATTTTGTAGAGGCTCTTGCAGAGAACGTATTTCTTTTATAAGAATCTGCGTCAGTGGGCAGGATACCATCGCTGTATATATTTCCATAAGACAGGAAGAAAGTGGATGTTTCATTTCCTCCGCTGATAGAAATGGTGTTGTTCAGTTCTTTACCGGTAGTGAAATAATCGCGTACGTTATCATCTACAAAAGAAAATGGTTTTGTTAATGACACACCGTCAACAGGTGCGCCCCACTCGCGGTTTTCGCCGGTCAACCGCGGACCCCAGCTACCATTCTCTGAGAGAATAAAAGTACCGCCCCATCCCTGGCCAAACTTTTCCTGCATGGTTGGCAACATGCCTACATTAGAAAAAGTGGCAGCAGAGGCCACATCTACTTTAAGTTTTCCGCTCTTACCTTTTTTGGTAGTGATCAATACCACACCACTGGCGGCCCTGGAACCGTAGATAGCGGTGGCAGCGGCGCCTTTCAAAATGCTGATTGCTTCAATATCATTTGGGTTGATGTCATTGGCATTATTACCAAAGTCGTAACCACCGTTGTTGACTCCTTTTCCATCAACGCTGGAACCGGGACGGTCGTTGTTCAATGGCACCCCATCTACTACATACAGTGGCTGGTTGTTGCCCTGCAGGGATGAATAACCACGGAGGATTACTTTATTGGATGCGCCCGGAGCGCCGCTGGTGGTGGATATTTCAGCACCGGCAATTTTTCCGGATAAACCATCCATCATACTTACAGGCGCTACCCTGTTAATTTGTTCTGTAGCAAAATTACTGGTGGCGTAACCAACGGTTTTCTTTTCACGCACCAGTCCCAAACCAGTTACCACTACTTCCTGCAGGTTCTTGTTATCTGCAATGAGTGTTACCTGGAGATTTGAACTTTCTCCCACGGTTATTTCCTGCGCTTTATATCCAACGCTTCTTATTACGAGCACGGTAGCGGCACCGGGCACACTCAGGTTGAATACGCCATTGTCATTGGCGGTGGTACCTGTGGTGCTGCCTTTAATCTGGATGGTGGCAAACGGAACCGGATTGCCATCGTTGCCCTTAACGGTACCTGTAACCGGTCGCTGCTGCGAGTAGGCCAGGTGAATGATTGCCATAACCATGGCAAAAAGGAGGAACCCCTTTTTCATAAAAGTTTCAGATTTTGGTTGAAGAAGAAATGCATCGGGTCTTATAAATGCTTACCTGGCAAACAATTGCCGGTAGCTGCTTCCGGATAAGATGTTTTATTTATTGTTGTATCATATTAGCACATTAAAATAATAGCATAAAAAATCCATATCATGTCTTTGTAAGCATGACTAACCATACAGAATACCATTCGGTTCTGCAGTTACAGCAAACAATCATCGCAACATACGGTCAGGTATATTGGCGACCGGCTATGTAAAAGGAGAAGTGTTTTTCTTCATAAACAGTTCTGATTTTGGTTGTACAAGTCAATAATAGATCAGCATGTGTTCTCTCGTCGGTAAATTGTTGTATTCGCTCGCTGTTGACAAACAGCTAATGATCTCAATTTCAGGAATGGTTACGTGCCTGTTATAGTTTAAATCGGTAAAAGCCTTACTAAGTCTCTCGTTGTGTCTTATTGATTTGAATCATGACAAGTATCCTGCTGCGGGTTTACAGCCATTATCACAAGCTTTTTTTCTTGCAGAAAGGTCTTTCTCATAAAGCAAATCAGATTTAGATTTTGGTTGACATCCACAAGTTAGAAAAAAAAAGTAAATCGTGATACATCTACTTAACATTATTTTAACAGCAGATAATTTTATCACCATAACAAACTGATAATCAATTTATAACCAGCCTAAAAAATTTCATTTTCCTGCTATTAAATATTGCAGCTGAAATTGAAGCAATGTTTTCTTATCTCCTGCAACAACGTCATTTCCACTACCAATACGGGTTTGACCAGGATACCGGCTCTGATGGCAACGTGCCCAGCATGCCAGCCGCCGGCTTACTTTCCATTTTATGTTGAGATAATATTGCCAGCCCTCGCCATACAGCTGCGATACCGCGTTTTCGTATAACACACTGCTTTCCGTTGCATATATCCTGCTATCGTAACTGCTGGTCTGAAACCGGGATACCCTGCCGCCGATTGATACAGGCAAATGTATAAAACGGTAACTGGCATCCTGGTAAATCATCCATCCCTGCTGCATATCCCCTGCCACTTCGTAACTGCTGTATTCTATCCTGGTTTTAACGTCCAATTGCTTATTTACTTTTATACTCCACTGAAAACGTATGTGCCTGGACGTTACCTCTGCCGGTACTTTGACCGGATTCTCCGGCAGCAACACGTTCTCTGCTCCCTGCCGGTAGTTGTAACGAAGTAACAGGGTCATTGTTTTCCCGGGAACATAGCTTCCCTGCACAAAGAAGTCCTTGCCATAAGAAGGTGCATTACTCCGGTACTTCAACCAGGGGAAGTGAAACACATCTGCATATGCATCCGCCTTTAAACGGGATGTTATTTTCAGGGTAACCGCCGTGTATATTCCCTGCTCATTAACGGTCCGGTAGCCATCCCCGAATCCTTTGGCATACAGCGACTGGTAGCCTTTATCATAATACCGGTACGCAATAGCCACATCCACCGCAGGCGCTACGCTGGTCAGCAATCCCTGAACTAGGGCAGGTTTGCCGTTACTGCTTACTGCTGCCTCCCCGAATAAGTGCACATTTTTCCAGCTGCCGGAATAATCAATACTGGCAGCCGTCAGCTGGTTACCATTAAAGTCGAACTGATTATAGGGCGCCGTTTCCTTTTGAAGTACCGGCGTTAAATGATGGCTGGTTACGTTTCCCCCTACCTGCCACCGGGCAGCCTGGTAGCGGATATTTCCACCAACGCTCACCTGTTGTACCTGTCCGCGTTTGGCTGCTTCTGTGACCGTGCGGTGGTAACCACTGCTGATAATACTGGCCGCCGTTACTTCGTCCATCAGTGTGTCTGTACTGGCGTCCTGTTTACGGAAAGAGGCAAAGGCGGTCAACTCCCAACGTTTTTGTTGTAACGTAACAGCAGCTCCCCTGAAAAAATAAAACTCTCCCGGCGAGGTGTAAGGCCGCAACACTTCTCCTTCCCGTTTTACCTGCATCACCGATGCTCCTTTACCATAAGCCTGGCCCTGCCAGTTCAGCAGGCCCTGTCCCATATTCACCGTATAATCGCCCAATGCCAGGGCTTTTATTTTCCGGTAGTTCCGGATAAAAATATGTGCACTGTAAAAATCAAATCCCTGCTTTTGCGCGCCTTTAAAAAAAGCTTCCCCGGCATCTTTCTCCATCACGATCCCCCAGCTCATATACCGGGGAAAGCTATAACGGTAACGCATAAACACTTTTTCCGGACTTCCCCTGTAGGCAGGTAAGGTGCTATCGGTATGCAGATATCCCTTTGCTTTCTCCGCTGCGCGGGCATAACGCAGCAGGAACGAATGATCACCCTTCTGCGTATAATCCCGTAAAGTATAATGTGGCGCCAGGTCATCGCCTACCGTTACGTAAGGCAATACGCGCCGGATAACATCCGGTTCAAACCCCGGCACCGCCTGTAGTTCATAAATACTGAGCAGATCTCCCAACAGCGCGCGGTACCGCAAAAACTGGCTGATCTGTAAAGGCGTGAGCAGTCCTATTGACTGCAACGTCGCTTCATCTGCTGTATTCAATTGTATCTTATGCCGGGCCAATGCATTTAAAGTTTGCCATTGCGCATCATCCTCCGGTACCGTTTCCGTACCAGCCGCTTCGTTCTCAAGGTTATTTTCCATTGCCTGCGGCAACGTCTCTTCCTGCTGACGGGCCCACGCTTTCCGCCCGCCCAGCAGCAACAACAAACAACCAGTGATGCCGCAAATCGCCGAGCGGATAGTTGCCATATCAATAACATTGAAAGTTTAGCTTCCCTACGTGATCTCCGGTAAAACCAAAGGCCACGCCTGGTTAACAAGTCCATAAACTTATACGCATCACTCCATCACCGGTGGTGGAGAAAGCTGCCATATCAATGAGGTAACGGGCGTAATACCCAGTTGCGGATGAAACCCCGCAGCGATATCTATCCGCAGGGATCTCAGGAATAATATCACTGCCGCACTGTTATAAGCCTGACCGGATGCAATACCCATTTCCAGCGCCAGCTGCCGGATAACCCGGTAATAAGCCGATGCCTTGACAGCAGTAAATGCACCCATAGAAACCACTTCACCGGTTAACAGGAAATCGCGCGATGCTTCAAAACCGAGGCCGCCACTATATAGAACAGACGCGTCTGCGGGTTTATACACATGAAGGCCGCCATGCCACTGCTCACTGATATGCCAGAGCATTCCGCCGTCAAAGCTGATGTTACCGGTCGTCCCCAGCCCCTGCACACTGGTGGTCTCATAATTAAACTGCAGCCCGATACCGGCCCGCCTTCCCAGCTGCATGCCATACGCGCCACTCAGCCGCTGCTGGTGCCACGCTGCATTGCCCAGCCGGGTAATACTTCCGCCGAAAGCGCCTGTACCCGCAGGAATAGCCACCATTGCAGCATACAACGAAGCCTCTTTTAACATAAACCGGTTCTCTGTATAAATACCCGCTGCAAAAGAAGATAAACAGGATAAGCCGGCAGGATTATACCAGGCAGATACCACCTGCTGGAAATGCCGGCTGTAACTGCCGCTGCCAGTGTTCTTTCCAACCGGCATTAACAATGGTTGTGCATACAACAGCGCTATCCACCACGTGAATAAGACGGTTAACAATAATTGTTTCATCAGGGAATTGGGTTTAACAATAAAATTCCGCGGGCTAACGGGTTAACTACTTGTTGCCGGCGAATACAAAAATAAGCAGCGGAAAAAATAGAAGTGTTAATGAAACATAAACGCGCGAGGTTTGTCTTTCTCAGGATTACGCTGATTATATTGATTTTAAGGATTTGAACATTTTGGATTTTAAATGATTTTGGGAGATACAAGCTGATATTTTCGCTTATAACTCCCAAAAAATTTATAAAAAAAGTAAAATCAAAAAAATAAAATCAGGTATCCGCCTACATCTCCCAAAATCATTTAAAATCCAAAATGTTCAAATCCTTAAAATCAATATAATCAGCGTAATCCTGAGAAAGACAACCTACGCGCGCGCTAAAACAAGCCGTATAACTGTGAATCGATCCGCGAAATAATTTCGCCCAGGTCTTCATCGCTCTCGGGGAATTTATTCTTATCAATATCAATGATCAGCAACGGGCCTTCTTTGTATTTCTCAATCCAGTTGTTGTAATATTCGTTCAGTCGTTTCAGATAGTCGAGCCGGATGTTTTCTTCATACTCCCTTCCCCGCTTCTGTATCTGCGCTACCAGTGTAGGCACAGATGCCTGCAGGTAGATCAGCAGATCCGGTGGTTTCACCATGCTTTTCAGCGTTTCAAAGAAGTTGAAATAATTATCAAAATCACGTTTGGTCATCAACCCCATTTCATACAGGTTGGGCGCAAAAATATGCGCGTCTTCATAAATGGTCCGGTCCTGTATAACGGTTTCTTTTCCGTTCTGCACTTCCAGCAGCTGCTTTAAGCGCCCGTTCAGAAAATATACCTGCAGGTTAAACGACCAGCGGGGCATATCTTCATAAAAATCGTTCAGATAAGGATTGTGCTCCACATCTTCATACTGCGGATGCCATTTATAATGCCTGCACAACATTTCTGTCAGCGTGGTTTTGCCGGCGCCGATGTTTCCGGCGATAGCTATATGTTTGATCTTATTCTGTTTTGCCATGCGATGTGAGGTGGTTAAAACTGAAAATAGCTACAGTTGGCGACTTTTTCAATAATAATTTATACCAATAAGTTTTTTCGCCTGTTGCAAAGTTTGTGCCGCATTCGCTCTGGCCTTTTCTGCACCGGCTTTCATAATCTTCTTCAGGTAGTCTGTATCCCGCTGTAACTCTTTCGCCTGCTCACGGATAGGAGAGATAAACTTCACCATGTCTTCACCCAATTGCTTTTTCAGATCCCCGAAACGGATAGTCCCGGTATTCTTCCATGCTTCTTCGTAGAAAGATACCGCATCTGGTGCAGACACCAGTTTCATCAGGTCCAGCAGGTTTTGTACCGTTTCTGGAATCGGCGAACCGGGTTCACCGGAACCACTGTCACTCTTTGCTTTCTTAAGCTTGGCAATGATCATGTCATCCTCGTCTGCCAGGTATAACGTGGCCATTTCATTCTCGCTCTTACTCATTTTACCTTTACCATCCAGGCTGGGGATACGTACCAGGCTATCGCCATAGTTGAACGCCTCCGGCTCGGGGAACAGGTCACCATAACGGTGATTGAAACGCTGGGCGAAGTTACGCGCCATTTCCAGGTGCTGTCCCTGGTCCTTACCCACCGGCACTTTCACCGCGCGCTGGATCAGGATGTCCACACTCATGAGCACCGGGTAGGTAAGCAGCCCTGCGTTCACGTTTTGAGGCTGCAACCGCACCTTATCTTTAAAAGTAGGTACTTTCTCCAGCTCACCTACATAAGCCAGCATATTCATCAGCAGGTATAATTCCGCAATTTCGGGCACGTCGCTCTGCACATACAGGGATACCTTTTCAGGATCCAGTCCGGATGCGATATTCTCTGCCAGTACCCGCATCACGTTCCCCGGAAGATCTTTCGGATCGGGATGGGTGGTCAGCGAATGCCAGTCTGCCACAAAAAAATAGCAGTTAAAATCTTCCTGCATCCGGATATAATTACGGATAGCGCCAAAATAATTGCCTAAATGCAAATAACCGGTAGGGCGTATGCCGCTTACCACAATTTCTTTTTCAGTAGCCATAACAGGGCGCAATTTAAAGAATAGCTTTTAGCTTTCAGCCATTAACACCGGGCTGTTTTGTAAAAAAAACGCCAAAAGCCAAAAGCAGATGATCAAAAGCACTTTATTCTGTCCGTTTATCCCTAATTTTGAGATACTATCATATTTACCATTTATATTTCATTATCTTTTGATTTAATTTGATTATGGAAGTGAACGACGTACTGGTGCAGCAACTGGCCGATCTGGCCAGGTTGGAATTCAACGACCAGGAGAAGATTGAAATACGCGGAGACCTCCAGAGGATGATCACCTTTGTGGAGAAACTGAATGAACTGGATACCACCGATGTGAAGCCATTACTTCACCTGACAGATGATTATAATGTTTTCAGGGAAGATAAGGTAATACCGGTAATCACCCGTGAAGAGGCCCTGAAAAACGCACCTTCCGCCACTGAGGAATACTTTAAAGTGCCGAAAATAATAAAGAAATAACCCACATGGAAAAGTCCGTCATACACCTGGAAGGAATCAGGAAAAGTTATTTTCTCGGTAAAAATGAATTACCGGTACTCAAAGGCGTATCGCTGGACATTTTCAAGAATGAATATGTGGCGCTCATGGGCCCCTCCGGCTCAGGAAAGTCTACCCTGATGAACATCCTCGGATGCCTGGACACGCCCACTGCCGGCAGGTACGTTCTCAGCGGACATGATGTGAGCAAAATGGAAGACAACGACCTGGCCATCGTACGCGGCAAGGAAATCGGCTTTGTATTCCAGCAGTTCAACCTCATGCCCCGCCTCACCGCCCTGGAAAATGTGGCCATTCCACTGATCTACGCCGGCATCAACAGAAAGGACAGGGAAGAAAGAGCCATCGCCATGCTGAAAAAAGTAGGCCTCGGCGACCGCTATAAACATAAACCCAATGAACTCTCCGGCGGACAATGCCAGCGCGTTGCCATCGCCCGCGCCCTGGTGAATAATCCGTCCCTTATCCTCGCAGATGAGCCCACCGGTAACCTCGACTCAAAAACGTCTGTGGAAATCATGGAAATCTTCGGGGCCATCCACGACTCCGGTAACACCGTAGTGCTGGTAACACACGAAGAAGACATTGCCGATCACGCCCGCCGCGTTATACGCCTGCGCGATGGCGTCATTGAATCAGACCGCATCAACGAAAAAGCACACGCATAAAATATTTCGATTACTGCATAACGGCGTTACAGGATACTTCCCGTAACGCCGTTATTCGTATTTTGCAACCGATCAACACCAACACCCATGTCTTTCAAAATATATACTAAAACGGGCGACAAAGGCAAAACATCCCTCATCGGCGGCACCAAAGTGCCTAAAAGCGATGTCCGCATCGATGCCTATGGCACCGTGGATGAACTCAACTCCTATATCGGCCTGGTAAACGATTACATCGCAGACCCGGACACCAAAAGCCTGCTCCGCGAAATACAGGACCGCCTCTTTACCATCGGCGCCGCACTGGCCTGCGACCCCGACAAAGAAACCAAACTGAAAATACCAGACCTCCACGAAGGCGATATCACCCTCCTGGAAAAAAGTATCGACCAGATGAATGAAGAGCTTCCCGTGATGAAATCATTCATCCTTCCCGGCGGACATGTAGCCGTATCTACCTGCCACATCGCCCGCTGCGTATGCCGCCGCACAGAACGCCTCTGCGTAGGCATGCAGGAGCACGATATGTTCATTGAACCGCTGGTACTCAAGTATATTAACCGCCTCAGCGATTACCTCTTTGTGCTGGCGCGTTGGACAGGGCACAAGCTGGGCGCGGAAGAAATTCCCTGGAAACCCCGGGTGTAGAAAAATGCTTAAATTTGCCGCATGTTTACAGGAATCATAGAAACACTAGCAGAAGTAGTATCCACCAGGAAGGAAGGCAGTAACCTGGTAATCACGATACAAACACCACTGGCAGCTGAATTAAAAATAGACCAGAGCGTGTCTCATAACGGCGTATGCTTAACGGTAACCAATATCCAGGGCGATACCTACGAAACCGTAGCGGTAGATGAAACCCTGCAGAAAACAAACCTCGGCCAGCTCACCCCTACACAATTCGTGAACCTCGAAAGAGCCATGGTGTTCAACGGCCGCATCGATGGCCACCTGGTGCAAGGCCATGTGGATAGCGTAGGAGAATGCCTCTCCTGCCAGGAACAGGATGGCAGCTGGTTATACCGCTTCCGCTACCCTGCCGAATTCGCCGCGCTGATTGTGGAAAAAGGAAGCATTTGCCTCAATGGTATCAGTCTCACCGTATTCAATGTCACCAACGATGAGTTCTCTGTTGCCATTATTCCATACACCTACGAATTTACCAACATCTCAAGTATAAAAACCGGCAGCCTGGTAAACCTGGAATTTGATATTCTCGGTAAATACGTAGCCAGGCAAATGGCGGTAAGAAATTAATCAGCCGGTTGTCCACCGGTGCTAAAACATTCCAAACCGCATGCTGAAATATCTCCTGCTCTGCACCTTACTTGTTATCACCCTGCCGGCAAATGCCCAACAGGCCAAAGTAGCGCGCATAGTGGCCTTTTACGATGCAGATGCTGTGACGGAATTGTACAACACCGCGCCCCTGGGCATCCGGATTATTTATACCGATAGCTCCACCCAGCAAACTACCGGACTCCTGGAAGGAAACCTCCGCTGGAACAAACTAACCGTTAGCAGCAGCAACGGGCAAATACAAAACGGCGTACTCCGTTTTAACAGGGAACAACTGGTAAAAGATAAATACCGTATAACCCTTACCGTTACTACACCCGACAACACCTCCCATCAAACCACCCTGCAACTCCCCGCCATTACCGCTATCCGGTTCAATCATTATGCCGACAGCATAAAACGCGATATCCGCTTCTACCTGAATATAGAAGGAAAATTCAGCAGCGGGAAAGTATTCCCGTTAGATACCAATGCCATCAGGTTCGCTGCCTCCGCAGGAAAAATAATCGGACAGGATTTATTACTCCCAAAAAATGATACCCTGAAATCAGTAACAGTGGAAGCCTGGTACAAACACAACGACCGCCTCTACCTGCGATCCGTGATACCAGTAAAACAGGCGCCGGACGCAGACTCCCTTATTTTGAAAAATACAGACGACCTGTTTAAAAAGAAGAGAAGACATTAGCCGGTCTAAAAACCAACACCTTCCGTGTTTCTTTTGCGAATAGCTTCTTCGGTTCCCGGAACAAGCGTTTCTAAACCCATGCGTATAGCTTCTGCCTGAACCTCCTCAATAAACGGACGGAAATTTTTGTTGTAATCCTGGAAGGCTAATTCAAAATCTCCATTGTGTTGCAGAAAAGCATCCGCTAATGCGGCAGCTCCATCTATTGCCAACGATCCGCCCTTTCCCGCAGCAGGAGAAGCACAATAGCCTGCGTCGCCCACCAGCGCCACCCTGCCTTTTGTCCACGATGGCATTTTTACCTGGCAAAGCTTATCGAAGTAAAAAGTTGTAGCATTCATTACTTCGTCCAATAATTCCGCAGTTCTCCAGCTTTGTTCTTGAAATTGTTCCAAAATGATTTTTCTTTGTTGTTCTTCATCACGATAATCGTAAGTAATTTCCTTCTCTGAACGAAAGCAGAAAATTATATCAGTTTTGTTATTGTAAGCATTTAGCATTACTGCCTTATCAGGCACGTTATAGAATTGCGTTGTATTTTGCTTTATCAGCAATTTATTTACGATGGTGATAGAGAAATATTGCCCGAGAAAATGCAGGTATCCCGCTTCATTGCCAAACCAGATCTTCCTTACCGCCGAATGTATGCCGTCGCAGCCGAACACTAAATCAAAAGCCTGTTGTGAGCGATCTTTAAAGGTAACTTCAACATCGTCGTTTGTTTCGTTTAAGGCGGTGATGCTGTTGTTGAAAATGAATTCAACGTCATTTTTCACCGTATCAAACAAGATATTGAGTAATGCGTTTCTTTCAATCTCGCATTCGTCTTCCCGCAGTTGTTCACCTTCCCTTTTTAATATCATGGTTCCTTCCGTAACATCATCTGCATTTTTAAATTCCAGCATTTCCATCTCCAATCTGGTTGATTTAATTTGCTCAAAGATTCCCATACGCTTAACAATATCAACAGTATTCCCTTCTATGTTAACAGGCGTTCCTCCCATTTTAAGGCCGTTTGCGATTTCAACAATAGTTACTTTGTAACCTAACTTATTCATCCAATAAGCGGTTGAAAGGCCGGCAAAACTTGCACCCGAAACGAGTACTTTTTTATCTTTTAATATTTTCATTTTTATACGATTTTATTTGACCATACAAAGGAACATCGTATAACAGGGAGAAAAAATAACAATACAAAGTAGATATTGGATCAACCGAGGTTTTTATTCCGGAAAGCTAAAGGGGTTATTCCTGTGATTTTGGTAAATAGCCGCGAAAAATAAGGGTAATCATCATACCCTAATGCGGTAGCGATTTCCTTTACCGATTTACCGGAATGGTAGAGTAAACGTTTTGCTTCTAAAATAACACGTTGCTGTATGTGATGCGATACAGAATGGCCCGTTGTATTTTTGACACATTCGTTCAGGTAAGGTGTGGATATATTTAGTTTTTGGGCGTAGGCTGCCGGGCGTTTGTCAGTGGTAAAATTATGCTCCAATGCTTCCCTGAAGGCTTTTGTAACCAATTCAAAGCGCGGAAATTTCTCTATTGGTGTAGATTGTTCTAAATACAGGGACACCACCAATGCGACCAGTGCATTACAGCTATCTTTCAGCAAGGAGTGATATAGTTTGTCGCTTGTTCGTTTTGAAAATTTCAGGCAAAGTGATACGGCTTCGGAAATAATGGAATACGTTTCTTTATTTAAGGATAATGGTTTTGTGGGTGTAATGTCTTCTAATAATCGGAGATATTCAGGGTTAATATCTACATTATTGATGGCCCAGGTGCTGACTTCTACATTTTCAAATGTTATTATACGGTGTACCTGATTTGGGTGCATGTAGATGATAGACGGAGACTGGATTTCATACTTTTGAAAATCAATTTCGATCGTAATGGCGCCTTCCTCAAGTAAGTGAAATGAATGACGATCATGCCGCTCAGATTGTTCCTCTCCTTCGAAACCGGGGAAATCTTTAAGAGATATCCGCTCAATGGAAATACCTGGATGATATTCACCTCCGAAATGATTTACAGGAATGGATCTTAGTTTTTTTGGCATTGCTTGTTGTGGCTTAGATCAACATACGTGATTTTAATTCCAGGTATTTATTTACCACGTTTAACGTCAATTGCTCCGGGGGACTCAGCAACGACATAATTCCATATTTCGCCAGCTCTTTTACAATCAACTTCTTATCATACGCAAACTTCTGTGCAATGGTCTGCCTGTAAATTCCCTCCACATCCTGCACCGTTTGTTCTGTTACCCTCTTCAGTTCTGTATTTTCAAAAAACACCACCAGTACCAGGTGATAACGTGCCAGGCGCCGCAGGAAGGGTAACTGCCGGTGCAAACTGGACATCGACTCAAAATTAGTATAGATCATGAGCAGGGACCGCGTAGATAAGCTACTGCGCAGCTGCACACTCAATGCTTCGTAATCACTTTCCTGCCACCGCGTTTCCTGTGCATACAACGTTTCCAGGATTTTATTTACCTGCACTTTCTTATTGCTGGCGGCCAACACTTCTACTTTATTTTCGTTGAAAGTAACCAACCCCGCCTTATCGCCTTTATCCACCGCCACATTGCTAAATACCAGCGACGCATTAATAGCGTAATCCAGCAACGATAAACCGTTGAAAGGCATCTTCATATTCCGGCCTTTGTCGATGATGGAATATACCTGCTGCGATCTTTCTTCCACGTAATTATTGATCATCAGGTTACCGCTGCGGGCCGTCGCTTTCCAGTTGAGCATACGCACATCATCCCCTTTTGTATACGGTTTGATATGATCAAACTCCATGCTATGGCCAATTACCCGGCGCTTATGCACACCCAGTTCATTCAGCCGGTTCATGTAGGAATACAATGCATAGTGCCGCAACTGGTGATAACTCGGATACACGCTGATCGTTTGTTCATTATCAAAAATGAACCGGCGGCTTACAATGCCCAATGCACTTCTAACAAATACGTTGCTGTAGCCAAAGTTATACAGCCCTCTTTCCAGCGGACGCAACACATACCGGAAAATATGAGAACCTCTTGCGGATACTTTTGCCTGTAAGAGAAAATCACGCTCCTGGAACTGAAGGGGCAATTCATCTATCACAGATACAAATACCGGAAAGGGGTACCGGCTGTGAAAATCCAGCAATACCTCGTTATCATCCCCGTTGCTAAAACGGTTACTGGTTTTCCGTTCCATCGATACAATACTGGCCGGTCGCAGGATCAGCAGGATCATATCCAGCAATACAATGCCCACCAGCACAATAAATGCAATCACAGCAATATTGAAAATGCGCGGAATAAAAAACGAAATGATAAATAACAGGATATTCCCTCCCAGCAGGAGGTAAAGCCTGTTGGTAAAAAAGAGTATCTGGAATAAATTATTCTTTACAGTGGCTGACATACTAATATCTTCTTGGGAGATGATTATCTCGGTACCTCTATCGTTTTTACGATCTGTGCAATCACGTCATCTGTTTTGATGCCTTCCATTTCTTTTTCGGGCGTCAGCATAATACGATGACGCAATACATGCGGCACCATTTCCACCACATCGTCAGGAATTACAAAATCCCGGTTCTTCATGGCAGCGGTGGCTTTTGCACAGTTCATAACAGCAATGGATGCACGCGGAGAAGCGCCCAGGTACAGCGAGGAGTTCATGCGCGTTTCATTGATAATAGACGCAATATAATGAAACAGCTTTTCGTCTATTATTACCTGCCGTACGAGGTTCTGAAATTCGATGATCTGCGTGGTAGTTATTACTTTGCTGATCATTTTTGTAAGATCTGTTTCCCCGTTGAAGTGATGAATACTGCGCAACACAGCTACTTCTTCTTCCAGGTTAGGATACCTTACTTCTATTTTAAAGAGGAACCTGTCGAGTTGTGCTTCCGGCAACCGGTAAGTACCCTCCTGTTCAATCGGATTTTGAGTGGCAATCACCATAAAGGGCCGGTCGAGCGACCAGGTGGTGCCGTCGTTGGTGATTTGTCTTTCTTCCATTACTTCAAACAACGCCGACTGTGTTTTAGCGGGGGCACGGTTTATTTCATCGATCAGTACCAGGTTACTGAAAATGGGTCCTTTCTTGTATTCAAACTCGCGTGTTTGCGGATTAAAAACGGAAGTGCCCAATACATCCGCCGGCATCAGGTCGGGTGTAAACTGGATACGGCTGAAGTCCGCATCCACGCATTGCGCCAGCAATTTTGCCGTGAGTGTTTTTGCAACGCCGGGAACACCTTCAATCAGCACATGTCCCTGTGTAAGCAAGCCTGCTATCAGCAGGTCTACCATCTGGTGCTGTCCTACAATTACTTTCCCTATCTGTTCCCTGATGGCTTCCACACCTTCATGCAAGGCAGAAAAATCAGTCCTGGGTTGAAATGTATTGGTATCCATTATTTATTTCGTGTTTATATAAAATTGTTGAATGCGGTTATAAAAATCTTTCAGATCATCGTCGCTGATATTTTCTTCCAGCTGTATATTGTGTACCATCTGCAACAACGCCCTGATATCCGCTTCCGGCACCAGCGACTTACGCGCCAGCGACGCAATAAATTCATCATTCAGCACATTAGTATTGAGATAATAACTGGAACGTATATACTCCATAAAATGAATGATCATTTTATGCGCCAGGTTGTAGTTGTTATGTTGCTGATAGTACAATTGACCAATAGCATCTACAAACTCCAGTGAAGTATTGTTTACGGCTGGTTTATCGGGGATAATCCGTTGCCGGCGTTTGCTTTCAAACACTACGTACAGCAGCAGCAATATCACCGACAGCCACAACGCCCAACGCATGGATGCATACCGCATCAGCACCTGCCACTCACTGAAGTCGCCCGACTGTGCGCTATGCTGACTGTTATAGAAATCATCCCAGTACACATTGCCGGCATCACTGATCAGGTACGACATCTGCGTTTCCAGCGCCTTTACATTCTGCTTGTGCAGTAAAAAATAATTCGTGAAAGTATATGGATTCAGCAGCAGGTAAATGAAACCGCCGCGATACGCAATACGGATGAAATCGGGCTTGTTTTTATAATTGTAGCCAAGTATACTGGTAGTATTACTATCTACCGATGAAAAATAACTTCCGCTTACTCTGCCAGGATAACTGAAAGAGGTATCCATTGGAATGGTTTCATCAGCATACCGTTGTACAACACCTTCTTTTTTGAGTTGCATATTATTGCTTTCCACCGTCACAAATTTCAGGTGTTTTTCCAGCAGAGGATCCGGCGTATTTACAGCAATAAACAACTCGTTTCCCCGTGATACATAATCCAGCATGGCCTCTATATCGCTTTCAGTGGTGAACAGCCGGTCGGCCACCAGGATGTATACATTGTTCCTGAATTTCAGCTCACTGTCCTTATCAAAAGTGCGGGCAAAAGGTTTCGTTACCACCTGCACAGAATTCCTTATAAACAGCTGGGGCAGCATCTTAAAAGCAGCATAGGCGCCGCCTGCTTTTTTATCCTTGCTGTAAAAAGAAGACTGGGTCATATCTGTGGATTGCTCATTTTTTTTGTTGGCGAGATTTCCACTCACCATGACCAGTACTACCAGCAGGAGCAAAACGAACAGGACGATATATAGAGGTTTGTTCTTCACGAAGTTTTTCCGATTGTGTTATTAAAATCCCTGAACTCCTGGTTAATATTCCTGAAATTCTCTTCACTCACTTCAAATCCGCCATACCAGATATATTCATAATCCAACGTCAGCGTAGCAAATTTTTTATAGTAGGGAGAACTCCGCATACTGCGCAGGTAATCGTTATTGGTTTTTTCTCTCCCCGGTACTATCAGCTCCCGGCCTGCCAGTTGAAACAAGGTATACAGGTACCACCAGCGGATAGCTTGTCTTGTTTCCCCGGCAGCTATTGCCGCTTTTATCTTTTCTTCATACTCCTGTGCACTTTGCAGGTCTTCTTCCTGTACTTCTGTTAATCCTTCTACCAGTTGCGGTTTACGGAAAAAGCTCATGCCATTGCTTTTCATAAACCAATACACCAGGAAGCCCAAACCGGCCAGCAGCAATAGCATCACAATGATGCGGATAGCACCGATCGATGAAAATAAAGCCATTAGGAAACGTTGCACCCAGCTATTATCCGGGGGCGGTTCCGGCGGTATTTCCTGGTATTGCAGCTTCTTATTTTCTTTCAGCGCTTTCACCAGTGAGTCCGGTACCTCACGCAATTCAAATGGTGGAATTTCTGTCGCATATTCTTCTTCGCCTTCCGCACGCTCCCGCTCTACCTGGATGGTAGCGAAGCTGTCTTCCGTTATCCTTGCCTGCAATAAGCTATCGTATTCTTCTTTATTTCGGGCTGTACCTTCATATTGCGCCATGCTTTGCAGGGCACAGCAAAGCAGCAGTAACAGCAGGCTGTATTTAATCCGGAGAAAATGATTCATGTTACTGCTTTGAAAGGGTAAATGGTGTTAATACTTTCCCTTCCGCACTCAGCCGGTATCCTTTTTTATGCAGGTAAATGGGATAAAAAATAAAATAGCCCAGGATAAAAGCCAGTGATGCCAGGAGGATAAAAAGACTTACCACCAGCGGCATTTCTGTATACCGGGTTACAAAGCTTTCCAGGAAAGCGGCCACAATGAATACCGGGATCAGGGTTACCATGATCTTGATACCGTCTTTTGCACCTTTACGCAGGGAATCGATCCGCTTGCGTGTACCGGGGAAAAGGATGCTCTTTCCCATGATAATGCCTGCACAGGCCGCGATCACAATACTGGATATTTCCAGGGTACCATGGATCCAGATCACCAGGATAGATTTCCAGCCGAGGCCATGCGAAAAGAAGATATACTGGAAAACGCCCAGCATCACACCATTGCGTATCAAGAGATATAAGGAACCAACACCCAGGAAAATGCCTCCAATATAACAATAGAAAGATACCATGATATTGTTGTAGGCAATCCGGAAAAACATCATCACCGGGTTACCGTCTTTATACACGCCGAAAGGATCTTTATTGGCAATATTGCGTTCCGTCATGTTTACATATTCATCGCCCAATACGCCACGCACAAACGTTTCATCGTGTGCTGATGAAAAGGCGCCAATAATACAGAACAATAAAAAGAAACAGAGCGTAAATAATAACAGGCGGTGGTGCTTACGGAACAACAGTGGTAATTCATATTTAAAAAACAACTGGAAGCGTCCTACATCTTCCTTACGGTTCTGGTAAATACGATGGTAGATACCCGCCGCCAGGCCGTTGATATAACGGGTTACTTTACTGAAGCTGTAAAAAGTTTTAGCGTAAGACAGATCATCTAGCAGTGATACAAATCTTTCCGCCATTTCATCAGGGTCATCTGTCGGTTCCTCCTGGTATTTCTTCCAGCGGGACAAATTTTTTTTGATAAACAGCGATTCTCTCATAGTGAGTCCTTTCCCTTTTAAATACAGATATCACCTACAGTAATGGGTTACTAATGGGGGAATACCGGCAAACATACTAAATCGTTCAACAATATATCAACAAATATGTAAATTTGAGTATGGCAGATATAAAAATACCGACTTCTTTCAATATAGACCTGGAATTTGAATCAGCAGACATCATGAAAAGATTCCTGGCGTGGCTCATTGATTTCGGCATCCGTTTTTTTTATTACCTGGTGGCGTATATGACATTGAGTTCTTTCCGTATAGAGATGGAAGGGCATGTCGGCATCTACTTTTTCCTGGTATTGCTGCCCCTGTTGTTTTACTTCCCTGTGGCGGAAATCGGCATGAAAGGACAAACACCCGGAAAAAAAATACTGCACCTGCAGGTGGTAAGTATGACCGGCAACCAGCCAAGTATAAGTCAGCACCTGATAAGATGGATATTCCGGATCATAGAAACACCGCTGTATTTTTTCGCCCTGGTACCGGTGATTATACCGGCAGTATCTATTGTGCGCACCCCTTATAACCAGCGGCTGGGCGACCTGGTAGCCGGCACCATTGTGATCAGCACCAAAAGAAAAGGCAGTATAGAAGAAACCATCTTCCGGGATCTTTCCAACAGCGATTACAAACCGCAGTTTCCACAGATCATGAAGCTGTCTGACAGGGATATGAATAAAGTGAAAGACCTGCTGGACCGCGCACTGAAGGCGAAAGACGACGAGCTCGCCGCCAGGGTGGCCATGCGGGTAAGAGAAGTATTGCATATTGAAACCGACCTGCCCAATACCTATTTCCTCGAAACGGTACTGAACGACTATAATTACTATACTACTAAAGAAAATTAATTTGCGCCTTCTGCAACGTATTTAAATACTTCCGTAACATTTATGACCGGTAGTAAGGGAGAATTATTAAATAGCACCTGATAAGACTTAATTTAAGCTGGTTCGTTCTTAATAATTATCTGATGAAAACATTATTGTTTTGTTTGCTGGTTCTTCTTTCCGGAAGTGTATATGCACAGGAGGATCTTGCACTGGTGGGCGCCACCATATATACCTCTCCCAAAACGGCACCAATTATATCAGGTGTGGTTATCATCAAAAACGGGAAAATTGCAGCGGCGGGCAAACAGGTAAAAGTGCCTGCACATATGAAAGTACTGGACTGCAAAGGCCTGGTGATGATGGCCGGCTTCTGGAACAGTCATGTTCATTTTATTGAACCCGGGTGGGACCATGCGGACAAGCAGCCGGCAGCGCAGCTCAATAACCGGATGGATAGCATGATCAACAGTCGTGGTTTTACACATGTATTTGACCTGGCGGCGCTGAACTATCCCAATTTGCTTGCCCTCCGGGCCAGGATTACATCAGGGGAGGTAAACGGCCCTGCTATCCTTACGGTGGGCGTTCCGTTTGTTCCGCCGCATGGAAGTCCTTTCTATATTCAGCCGCTTACCCTTCCGGAAATAAACACGCCGGAAGAAGCGGTGGCTTACGTTACTAAACAGATACAGGCCGGCGCAGACGGCATCAAGGTATGGTCCGCATCGCCGGATGGGCATGGGATTGTACCGATGCCTATAGACATCATCAAGGCTGCTACCAGCACTGCCCATAAATTTCATAAACCGGTTTTTGCCCATCCTACTGCCGATACCGGGATGAATATAGCGCTTGCCGGCGGCGTGGATATCCTTGCGCACGTGGCCCCGGATGGTTACCGCAGCTGGACGAAAAAAGAAATTGATCAACTGCTGCTGCATAAGGTAGCGCTCATTCCTACGCTGAAACTTTACAAATGGGAACTGGAAAGAAAGAACCTCCCGGTTAGTAATCCGTTGATGACAACCGCATTGCAGCAATTGGGCGCCTATGCCGGCGCAGGCGGTGAAATTTTATTCGGTACGGATGTGGGGTATATCACGGATTACGATACGTCCGACGAATTCCGGCTGATGTCTGACGCGGGGTTAAGCTTCGATGAGATACTAGCGGCGTTAACAACTGCTCCGGCAAAACGGTTTGGCATGGCGCAGCACAGCGGGCGTATCGCGAAAGGAATGGATGCGGATATTGTGTTGCTGAAAGCAGACCCGCATACAGATAGCCGCCACTTTTCAGAGGTGGCTTATACGATCCGTAATGGTAAAGTTATTTACAACGGTATTGACCGGTAACATCAAATAAAAAGAGGGCGCCTCAAAATGAGACGCCCTCTTTACTATCTTATTTTTGATCAGGCCGTTTTTCCTATTGAGTTCAGGTCTTCCGTAACATTATTAAAACGGGTGGGATCGCCTGCCGGTCCTTTGTACACGATGGTACGGTCGAACGCCAGGATAGGATAAAACACGATAGGCAGTAATACCAGGCCTACCGTAAATCCTTCTGATTTACCAAAACTTTTACTGAGCAGATTGGTTGCCCAAATACCCCAAATGGCTCCTACATAAGGAATACACATCAGGAGCAACCAATACCATGGTTTGCCAATAATCTGGGTAAGCACATAAATGTTGTAGATAGGGATAATTGCTTTCCAACCTTCCTGGCCGGCTTTCTCGAATACCTTCCACATACAGAAGGCGAAGAAAACGATAATTACCAGCATGATAATTAAAAAGACACCGCTAAACATGGCGCTAAAAACGCTGCCGCCTTCATAAGTAGTTGTTTCCATAATTGAGGTTTATATTGTTTTGAAAATGAATGATGACAATACTTTGGGATATGTTTACATTCCAAATATATATAATTTTTTCCATTACATAGCATTGTCAGTATTAACCTTAAAAGATTGCGTATTCCTACGGTGTTAAAAAAAGTTTCAACATTTCTGTTGCTAATGTTTGGATTTTCAACGCATTCTATTACCTTTGCAACCGGCAAGTCTTATACGACCAGCTCCTACTGAACTCCCCCAGGACAGGAATGTAGCAAGGGTAGGTGGTTGTAGCGGTGCGATATAAGTAACTTGCCTTTTTTTCTTTTTTTATTGTCATTAGTTGCTTGTCAATAGTATCTGGTTGCTATTTTCTCCACCTCTTTCACTAATGACAGCTTCTCCCAAATGTTCATTTCCTGACAACTAATTTATCATAGTATGAAATTCTTTATCGATACAGCTAATCTGGCGCAAATCAAAGAAGCTCACGATCTTGGCGTTCTCGATGGTGTAACCACCAATCCTTCCCTGATGGCCAAAGAAGGTATCAAAGGCGAAGCTGCAATTATCAAACATTACGAAGATATCTGCGAAATAGTAGATGGTGATGTAAGTGCAGAAGTATTATCTACAGATTTTAAATCTATCATTGAAGAAGGTAAGAAACTGGCTGCTATCCACCCGAACATCGTGGTGAAAGTGCCTATGATCAAAGACGGCGTAAAAGCCATCAAATGGTTTACCGACAATGGTATCAGAACTAACTGCACCCTGGTGTTCTCTGCCGGTCAGGCTATCCTGGCTGCCAAAGCGGGCGCAGCTTATGTTTCCCCATTCATTGGCCGTATCGACGATACCAACTGGGATGGTGTGGAACTGATCGCACAAATCGCACAGATCTACAGCTTACAGGGTTACAAAACTGAAATCCTGGCCGCCTCTATCCGTAGCGCACTCCACATTGTAAAATGTGCTGAAGTAGGCGCCGACGTATGTACCTGCCCGTTAGAATCTATTCTCGGTCTGCTGAAACATCCGTTAACTGATATCGGCCTGGCTAAGTTCCTGGAAGACGCAAAGAAAATGTAGTCTCCATATTTTTTAGATGGTATATCCCCGGTGCAGTAATTGCGCCGGGGATTTTTTTTGCGCATGCGGAGGTTGTCTTTCTCAGGATTACGCTGATTTTACTGATTGGCTTGATTTTTACTTTTATGATTTTACAAAGGATTAAGATAGATAAAAGCAGATATATTCGCTTATATCTACCCGAATCATTTAAAATCCAAAATGATCAAATCCTTAAAATCAGTAAAATCAGCGTAATCCTGCTCCAAGACAATTTAAAATCGCCGAAGGCGATCATATTCGGGAATTTATCTAAATTCAGTGATAATATCCACGTAAACCCGGTAACACACAAAATGAATAGCTAATGGGAAAATACATTCTTTCGCTGGATCAGGGCACCACCAGCTCCCGCGCCATTATTTTTGACCACGATGGCAGCATCAAAGCAGTTGCCCAGAAAGAATTTAAACAGATATTCCCACAACCCGGCTGGGTAGAACACGACGCCATGGAAATCTGGACTTCACAAGCCAGCGTGGCGGCAGAAGCTATACTGAAATTAAGAGTAACCGGTGAAAACATCGCCGCCATCGGCATCACCAACCAACGTGAAACCACCATCGTGTGGGACAAACGCACCGGTAAACCCATACACAACGCCATTGTGTGGCAAGACAGGCGCACCGCCGCCTACTGCGATTCCCTCATCAAAGAAGGAAAGGAACAACTTATCAAAGATAAAACCGGCCTCCGCATCGACGCCTATTTCTCCGGCACCAAATTAAAATGGATCCTGGACAACGTTCCCGATGCACGCAGAAAAGCAGAAAACGGCGAACTGGCTTTTGGAACCGTCGACAGCTGGCTCGTATGGAACTTCTCCAACGGCAAACTCCACATCACAGATGTGAGTAATGCCTCCCGGACATTGTTGTTCAATATCCACGACATGCATTGGGACAACGAACTACTCGCTCTCTTCGATATTCCCGCCTCTATGCTGCCGGAAGTAAAGCAGTCGAGCGAAGTATATGGCTACTCGGAAGCCAATCTTACGCCCTACCGCATCCCCATTGCCGGTATTGCCGGCGATCAGCAGGCAGCCCTCTTCGGGCAGATGTGCACGCAACCCGGTATGCTCAAAAACACTTATGGCACCGGTTGTTTTATGGTATTGAATACCGGCGATAAACCCATTCCTTCCAAAAATAACCTGCTCACCACCGTTGCCTGGAAAATAAATGGCAAAACCACCTACGCACTGGAAGGCAGTATTTTCATCGGCGGCGCCGTAGTACAATGGCTCCGCGATGGTCTCGGCATCATCCGCCACTCCGCGGATGTGGAAAAGCTCGCCGCTACCGTGCCTCACAGCGATGGCGTATATTTCGTGCCAGCCTTTGCAGGCCTCGGCGCACCCTACTGGAACCAGCATGCACGCGGTACGATGGTAGGATTGACCCGCGGCTCCACCGCCGCGCATATTGCCCGCGCAGCCCTCGATAGCATCGCCTTTCAAACCATGGATGTCATGAAAGCCATGGAAGCGGACGCCGGTATGCCCATCACCGAACTACGGGTAGACGGCGGCGCTACAAAAAACAACATGCTCATGCAATTCCAGGCGGACCTGCTTAATATCAGGGTAGTACGCCCCACCATCACCGAAACAACCGCACTCGGCGCGGCTTATCTCGCCGGGCTTGCCGTCGGCTACTGGGACAGCATTGAAACCATTGCGCAGCAATGGGAAATAGATGCCACCTTCGACGCGGCGATGGAACCCGCAGAAAATGAACGGCTGCGTAAAGAATGGAAACGCGCCATCAGGGCGGCCCAGGCATGGACCGAAGAATAAATTTATCCACGTTTATCAATACTCATATTAATTTATGTCACCTTATTTAGCAGAACTAATCGGCACCGCATTCCTCATTGTACTCGGCGATGGCGTAGTAGCCAGCGTGATCCTCAACAAGTCCAAAGGCAACCAGGGCGGCTGGATCGTTATCACCCTGGGATGGGGAATGGCCGTATTCATCGGCGTATATGCCACCGCCAAATACAGCGGCGCCCACCTCAACCCCGCCGTTACCTTTGCACAGGCGCTGCAGGGAAAGCTCGCCTGGGAGGAAGTTCCCGGCTATGTAGCCGCCCAACTGGCCGGCGCAATGCTGGGAGCCCTATTGGTATGGCTCACGTACAAAAAGCACTTCGACGAAACACCCGACGCCGACACCAAATTAGGCGTGTTCTGCACTATTCCTGCCATCCGTAACCCGAAATATAACTTCCTCACAGAATTCATCGCCACCATGGTATTCATCCTGGCTATCTCCTATATCACCGGTCCTACCGCTGGCATCGGCTCACTCGATGCCCTGCCCGTAGCCTTCGTAGTGCTGGCCATTGGCCTCTCGCTCGGTGGCCCCACCGGTTATGCCATCAACCCTGCACGTGACCTCGGACCACGACTCATGCACTTCCTCCTCCCCATTCCCGGCAAGCGGGACAGCGACTGGAGCTATGCCTGGATTCCTGTTCTCGGCCCGCTGGCGGGCGCGGCAGCGGCTGCGTTCCTGTATCAATACTGGCTTCATTAATTCGGAGCGGAGCGGAGATTGTAGCGAAGGTTGTCTTAAGCGCTGATTACGCTGATTTTGCTGATTGGCTTTTGGGATTTTAGCGGAGATGGAAGCGGAGGTTGTCTTTCTCAGGATTACGCTGATTTTGCTGATTGGCTTTTGGGATTTTAGCGGAGATTGTCGCGGAGGTTGTCTTGGGCGCTGATTACGCTGATTTTGTTGATTGGATTTTTGTGATTTTGAAAGAATTTTGGAATTTTCAGGGAAATTGATGGGATGAATTTTAAAGATTGAATAAAATTGGGAAAGGGTGGGTGGTTGAAGAAAGGTTGAATAAGATAGTATTAATATTGACCGTGGAATGCTTCATTTGTACTTTGCATAGGCTTAGCACATACTTAATGGATACTTAATGGATGCTTGATACATGCTTAATCTATGCTGATAACCCGGAGGTGATGTGGAGGTGATGTGGACTTGAAGCTAAGATCTTTTATGGTGCGGCATTACGAGCGAAAAAGCACATGGCGTTTAGACGCTGAAGTGCCATATAGCTGAAATAACGTGCCAACGTATCATTCAAATTCAATGACCGGCAGCCAAATCAATCACTGCCGTCAAATACCGCCCATCTTCCATAATTATTTAGTGAAAGCAAACCTTTTAATTTCCCTAAATTTTCCGAAAATCTCTTAAAAGAACAAAAAACAAACCAATTCTATGGACAAAATACTGATAGAAAAATAAAAATCCAGTAATGCTTTTCCACCTTTCAAAAGTCCATAATCATAAAATCCAATCAATAAAATCAGCGTAATCCTGAAAAAGACAACCTCCGCTCCCATCTTCCAAAATCTAAAAAAGTCAATCAGCAAAATCAGCGTAATCCTGAGAAAGACAACCTCCGCTCCAATCTCCGCCCCATAGTTTTCATTTTTTTCTGAAAGTTTCGTAACTTTGAGAATCTTATTACCATATCATCGCAACTGCGGCAATATAAAATGACGAATTATGATTCAGCCCAACATCCCGGAAACAAAACAACCGCGAATCGTTATAGTAGGTGGTGGATTCGGCGGCGTAAATCTTGCCAAACAACTTAAACATGCACCCGTACAGGTAGTACTGCTCGACCGGAACAACTATCACCTGTTTCAACCGCTGCTTTACCAGGTATCTACCGCTGGCCTGGAACCAGATAGCATCGCCTTCCCGTTGCGGGGAATCTTCCGGAAACAACGTAACCTCGTATTCCGCATGGCGGAAGTAACAGGTATCCGCTCTGAAGAAAATATACTGGAAACCGGTATCGGGGAAATACATTACGACTACCTCGTTTTTGCCACCGGCAGCAATACCAACTTCTTCGGAAATAAAGATATTGAGGACAATGCCATCGGCATGAAATCACTCATAGAGGCCGTGCAAATCAGGAACTATGTGGTGAAACAATTTGAAGAAAGCCTGTTGCTGCAAAACCCGGAAGAAATAAAACCAAAGCTCAATTTCGTGATGGTAGGCGGTGGCCCTACCGGCGTGGAACTGGCCGGCGCCTTTGCAGAACTCCGCAAATACATTATGCCGAAAGACTATCCCACCCTGCCCCAGTCGCTGATGAATGTTTACCTCATTGAAGCAGGACCAAAACTGCTGGCCTCCTTCAGTGAAAAAACATCACAGAAAACACTGGAGGCCCTGCAGGAAATTGGAGTCCGTGTACTAACCAATACCGGCGTAAAAGAATACGACGGCAAAACCGTTACCCTCAGCACGGGGGAACTGATTCAAACGCAATCACTCCTCTGGAGTGCCGGCGTAAAAGGCGTCCCGGTAAAAGGTATCCCGGCGGATATTGTCCTGCCAAACGGCCGCATCATCGTAAATGAACTGAACCAGCTCAAAGGATTCACCAACATATACGCCATCGGCGATATTGCCCAGATGACCAACGATCCCCGCTTCCCCAAAGGCTACCCGATGGTGGCGCAGGTGGCTATCCAACAAGGCAAAAACCTGGCACACAATCTCATGCTTTCACTGGAAAACAAACCCATGAAAGGATTTAATTATAAAGATCTCGGCAGCATGGCTACCATTGGCCGCAACAGGGCCGTAGCCGAATTTGCCGGTATGCGCATGAGCGGCTACCTCGCATGGATCGCATGGATGATCGTACACCTTCTCAGCCTGCTGGGATTCAGGAATAAACTGGTGGTATTCATCAATTGGTTTTACCGGTACTTCACCTACGAAAGAGGCACCCGCATCATCATCAAACGCGGCGCCGCCAATATTGTTAAACTACGCCAAAGCATCGGCGCATAAATAAAAAGCAACAGGGAGATGAATGATTTCATCTCCCTGTTGCTTTTTATTTATTCCTTACTTACGGTTAAGAATAGAATTCAATGTAATTGACGATACCAGCTCGTCAGACCGCCCACCCAGCGCCCGGTAATACAACAAAATGGTATAGTTGTTTTCCGTTTCCCAATGATCACCCTCTGTCATATCAGTGCTGAACTTTCCATTGGGATTGGTTTTATCTACCATCCCATAAATGTAATTATAGTATCCCTGCTTGAGGAAAATAGTGCCTTCATAAGCGCGACTGGCCCCATTATACGTAAGCTTATTCGCGTTGTTTAGCTCATAGTTGGTAAACTCGCCAAAGATATACATCTCATATCCCGCATAAGGCTCCGGCGCCCCAAATGAAAAATGTACGGAAGCATAATCCCCTTCAAAATTAGGATCATAGTCATCCAGCGTAGCCAGGTAATATTTTCCGTTGATATCTTTAATAAACTGATACGGCTTATCCGCCCTTTCCTGGTCCATTACCGCAAATACATCTGTACTGTTGTTATGATACTCGGAACGCTGCACCCTTTCGGTCTGCAACCGGAAGCTGCGCAGGTCAATCCAGCGGAATTCCTTACCTGCCGGCATGATACAGTCCTGTTCTGCATTGTATTTCAGGATGTTCCCATTAATGAACTGCGGCTTCAACGTGGTAAGCGCATTGTCCCAGCGGTAGTTCTGCAACACCACCACTTTGATCTGGTCAAAAGGATTCTGGATATTCAGGGAACCGGTATTTACTTCAAAATTGATCTTCTGGTGCGTACGGAATAGTTTAGGGGCAATGGGTTGCTGGATAAATCCTGCTATCCCTGCTTTATTTTCCACCACAAACATCCGGCGGGTAAATGCCAGCTGTGAGGTATCGCTGTCCAGATATACCTTCAGCAGGTAATTACCTGATTTCACCGGGTAACTGTTGGTACCCGGCAGCTGAATACTGTAATGGGTATAGCGCTGCAGCGACACACTGGATAACTTGTAATTCAGTATCCTGGTTTCCGAAAATCCCCGCATATAATCAAACTGGTTTACCTGTGCGGGTGTCCAGTCAGCATTACAAAGCACAAATGAATAATAGTAGTTTTTCACATCATTATCCAGGTCGTCAAACGACAGTTCCAGCTTCTCCCCTGTACCAATTGTATACATGGGTAAGCTTAACGGATCGCCGCTCTGGTTAAACTTCACGGATTTGATGTTATTGTAGTATACATGGTCCGGGGTAATAGCATTCACTTGCGCCGACGTGCTGCCGTTAAACAAACAGGAAACAAGGGCTATTGTAAAAATTAATGCTGCTGTACGCATACGAGGTAATTGATAGTATTCAAGTTACGATTAAAAGCGGAAAGCCGAACGCCAAAAGCCAGGTAGCAAATGATCCCGGCGAAGATAGAATATTTATCCCGCCCAATTACCGTTGGCATCCCTTTTTGCTTTGCACTTTCAGCTTTTCCCTATATTTGTTCCATGCGTTTATCATTTTTTATTGCCAGACGGATTGCTTTCAATAAGGGATCTTCTTTCTCAAAATTCATTATCAATATCGCAGTAGCCGCTACCGCGATAAGCGTAGCGGTAATGATCCTGGCAACAGCGCTGGTAAACGGTTTTCAGCAGGTGATCCAGGAGAAAATCTTCAGCTTCTGGGGACATATTCATATCAATGAATACCAACCCAACGCCGGTCCCCTCACGGAAGAAATCCCCTTCCACAGCCGCAAAAGCCTGATAGATAGCATTAAAACAGCACCGGGTATTAAAACCATCAGCAATTACGCTACCAAATCTGCCATCATCAAATCCGAAAAGGAAATAGACGGCATCATCTTCAAAGGAATAGATCAGGGATACGACTGGCCGCAACTGAAACGTTTCCTCCAGGCCGGCAAACTGCTGCAGTTCAACGACAGCTCCTATGCACCGGAAATTATGATCTCCGAATACATGGCAAAAGAACTGCAGCTGAAAGTAAATGATAAAGCCATCATCTATTTTATACAGGGAGGCGGATTACCGCCACGGGCCCGCAAACTAACGGTAACGGGCATATTCAAAACCGGTATCGAGGAATATGATAAAACTTATGTGATCGGCGACCTTAACCTGGTACGCAAGCTCAACGACTGGGACCCCGACCAGGTAGGCGGTTTCGAGGTATCCATCAATAACTACCGCAACATGGATTCCGTGGCGCGGTATATGGATAACAACGTATTGCCGGACCAATTGTTTACCCGCACCATCCGGGATATTTACCCGAATATTTTCGACTGGCTCCAGCTGCAAAACCAGAATGAACTGATCATTATCGTTATTATGACCATCGTAGCCATCATTAACATGATCACGGCTATTCTCATCCTCATCCTGGAACGTACCAATATGATAGGTATTGCCAAAGCACTCGGTATGCGTAACTGGGATATCCAGAAAGTATTTGTATATCAGGCGGCCTATATCGTTATACTGGGCATACTGATCGGCGACTTTTTCGGGCTGGGCATTGCTTTCCTCCAGCAGGCTACCGGCATCTTCAAGCTGCCGGAAGAATCCTATTACATGTCGGTAGCAGCGGTATCCCTTCACTGGGTAGACATTCTGCTCATCAACGTAGGCACATTCCTTATCTGCACATTGATACTGCAAATCCCTGCCAGGATTATCCGGCGCATTACGCCCGTAAAGGCCATCCAGTTTAAATAACTATTTCTTCCGGGTGCTTTTCACATAGTCACGCAGGTAACTGCACTGGTCATATGCCTGTTGGTAAAACTTCGTTTGCCCGTAATTACCCACCAGCAAAGGGAAGTAACGGTTATGGACCAACGCAGTTATATACTGATCGCCGTTGCCGTTATTGGCAGTATGTTTCTGTGAACAACGGGCAGCCATAAACGCGCACTTTGCCCTGAACTCCTTATCTGTACTGGCCTGCGCCGCTTTGAGGTAATAACTCTCTGCCGCATAGCATCCAAAATACTGCTTTTCAAAAGGATCTTTATCACATTCGGGAGCGTACCACCGTGTAGACGGGCGGTAGTCTTTTACAAAGTTCCAGGTTCTGCCATAATAGGAAATACTGAATAACGCCGTGGCATAATCGTAGTATACTTTTGCAGGTACTGGTGCTGTTTTCATCTTTTCCTGCAACTGTACCATACGTTCGCAAAACTGTAGTTGTGTAATGGCTTTTGTATAGGGCGCTTCAGCACTGTCTACCCCGAAGTCCTGCAACTGATCATGGAATACCTGGTAAGAAACAGCCAGCGCACCTGGTCCTGCTTTCTTAAACCACTCCCGCGCATTGCTGAAATCGTGTAAGCGCATATAGCTCACACCTATTGCCTGATCCAGGTTAATACCTTCGGGCAGGAACCCTGCGAGGTAAGATTCATACGGCGTTTTAACCGGTTGATGCAGGAAATCTTTCAGGCGCATCAGCGTTGCGGGGTTCATATCGTTGTTGATCTGATCCAGCGACGTTTGACCGGAAACAAAATAATCGTTCATTTTCAGCGAATCACAACGGCCCCTGATCAGCGACTCCTTCACAAAGTCGCCCTGCTGATGATAACGTGGCGCCAGTATCGCAAACAACAGGTTACGGTAGGTTTTACCAAAGGCGAAATTTTTGTTTTCCTCTCTTCCCCAGTAATTCGAGTAATTTTTATTGCCGGCAGTTTTCGTGTCCAGCCATTTAAAAGACGCCAGCAGTTTCGATTCAAAGGCACTGTCGATCGTTTTCTGTTGATTGATGTTTACCAGCAAGTTCACAATTTCCCATTGGTCTTTTACTTCCCGGTCTTTTGTTTTTATAGCTGCCAGTTGTTGGGCTGCTGCCGGGTAATTTTTTCGGATATAGGAAAGGTAGGCAGATGAAACCCGCCATAAGTCCACATCTTTTAATTTGCCCTGTTGAACCAGGCTATCCACTACGGTTTGCAGCTCCCTTAATTTGACAAGCAGCTTACTCTTTTCCGCAGGGGAATAGTCCTGTATACTCACGATGCCGGTATTTTGTCCGTCCATCAGCACCGGGCTGAAGTATGCGTCTTCCAGCTTATTGATTTCCCTTCCCAGCAATATATTCAGCGCAGGAGAAGCAGGGTCTGATGCATACACCTGCCGGATGGCGGTTACATCGGGCGCTGGATTGGTAAAGCCATAAATGGCTGCTACCATTGCCTTTTCATGGTCATCCTTGCACAGGGAATACACTTGTTCAGGCGTGGTATTGGCCCACATTAAGCTGACAAAACAGGAAAGCCGCAGGGAGGGCGCCTTCTCAAACACGCGGGAAAACAAATAAGCGCTCTGCACGGAGTCTTTCAAACGCAGTAAGGCGCCGGATTTCAACGCCAGTGCCTTGTAATACACCAATGATGAGCCTTCCTTTCCATCGAACAGCTGGTCGAAAGAAGTAACTGCTTCCCGGTATTGTTTGCTGTAATGCTGCAGCCGTACCAGCTGGAAGCTGTAACGGTCGCGGATATCTTTATCTTTTACTTTATCCCGCAGGCCTTGCCCCTCTGTATATAATGTAGACAGTAACGGGTTATTGCGCTCCGGCACTGACCACGGATCGGCGTTGATTACGGCAGGCTCGCACGATTTTGCAAACAACAGGTAGCGCGCTGCTTCCCTGTTCTTTTCCTTTCCCAGGAACTGGGCAAAGGTGTTTTTCTTCACACTATCCGGTAATGCCGCACTGCCTTCTGCAATCGCAGCCAGCTGCTCTTTCGGGTAAGTGTAAATGCATTCACGTATATCCTTATCCGTTACCTTATTGCCGGTATAGTTTTGCCAGTCGGCCACATTGGCTGTTTCCTCCGAAGGCGTTGGATCGCCAAAAAAATTGGTGAGCGCGGTGTAATAAAATGGCTCGTAGCCGGCGCCCTTTGCATACGGACTAAAAAAAGAAATGTAGTAGTCGTAAGGATCAGGGGTTGGTCCGCAGGATAAGGTATACACCACATTGCCAAAGAAAACGGCACAAAAGCTAATTAAAAAAACGACAAATTTTTTGTAGTTCATCCAATGGATATTTTTTCAGGGTTGTTGAATCAAGATGATAAAATATAATAACCGGATCGGGTGTCTGCAACTGTTTTGCCACCAACTGTGCAGCCGTTTCCAATGCCTGCTGGTCAATGGTTTCACGCCGGATCACACTTCCTTCTTTTAAGGGATATCCATTTAATGTAGTATCCTTTCTGATGGTATACAGTTGTTTATCACCGGCTGCAAAGATAGTGGTATCCTGCAATTCCGCCGTACCAATGTTTCTTAAAATACCGGTATACTCCGTTCCGTTCCGGAATAAAACGCTCCAGCTGAATAAAGGCAAAGCGATATCCAAAGGTAAGGGATACGCTGCAACCCGTTGCTCACCCAGGTAGGATTCCATGGCAGGTATATCGAGGATGGAATTATGCGATCCCGGCTTACGCAGGTCGCCCATGTTATAACACATCAGCAACCCTCTGTCTACCGGCGGTATGCCGGTACGTACTTTATACTTCACCTGGTACATCCGGATGGTAGCGGATACCCGGCGGTGCCGGAAAAAAGGGGTTTGGCGGATTTGTTTTATAAAAGAGAAGTAGGCTTCGCTGGTGGTTTGGGTCCAGTCGCAATCCAGCTGGATCTCTTTTATACTGGCAGCGGGTAGCGAGTCGCACAGCTGCTCTATCAGCCGGGATACGTTGGCGGCCAGCTGAGGGCCCGGGTTTGCCCATACTTCATTCAATAGGAATACTACCGGCACTATTTCCACGCCTGCGGGGAAAGGGGCTTTCTGCCGGAATATGGCTACCGGTGCGGGCGCTTTGGTTACTTCGTCAACAGCTACATCAAACAGTTTTATATACAGTCGCCCTGCGGGCAGGTCGTGCATATATTTCAGTTCGGCGGTGTTGCCTGTCCATGTTTGCTTCCAGTAATAGAATGCGGGTGTTACGTTCCGTTTCGCAGCGTGGTTACAGGAAAGCAATAATATGATGAGCAGTATCCGGGGGTTCATGAGCAGTTAAATAAGCAGGCGGCCGCAGATAATACCTGCAGCTACTGCGGCATTCAATGATTCGGCGCCACCGATCCGGGGGATGGTGATCCGGTGTGTAGCCAGGGCAGTTACATCTTCCGTTAATCCCCTTCCTTCATTACCGATCAGGATAATACCTTCTTTGATAGCGGGAAAGGTCGCGATATTTTTTCCGTGGAGGGTAGCCGCAAAAGAGGGCAGCTTTGTTTGCTGCAGTAGTTCGCGGATATCGTATTCGGCTATACGAACCCGTATCATACTACCCATAGTGGCTTGTATGGTTTTAGGATTATATACGTCTACGCAATCCGGTGAGCAAATGATCTGCGGAATTCCAAACCAGTCGGCTATACGAATAAGCGTTCCCATATTGCCGGGGTCCTGGATCGCTTCCAGCGCCAGTGCCACCGTTCCGGCTGCAGGCAGCGGGTTTGCGGGGACAGGCATATCCAGCAAAGCCATTGCCCGGTTGGGGGTGGTGAGCGACGACAGTTGTTTGAGCACAGCAGCATCCACTTCAGTTACAGTGCCTGCCGGCATACGATCTACCAGGGAGCGATGCTGCTCCAGCCAATCGGCTGTTGCATATACCCCTTTCACGGGCATGCCCGCCTGTAGCAGCTCCTGCACAATCTTATCACCCTCTGCCACATACTGGCTGGATTTTTGCCTGTTTTTTTTGTGCTGTAATGATTGAATATATTTAATTTGCGCCTTTGACAACATGGGGCCAAACCTACACGATTTCTTTTAATCAGCCAAGAAGAGGCATGGTTACCCGTTCGTCAGTATTGGCTTTTAAAATTTTTAACAACGTTTTCGCCCGTGATGCAGCTGCTTCCCAATTCAAAAATTTTATTGCTGAAACAATTGCTGCTACTGGCTGTAATACTTACGTTGGCGGCCTGCTCCAATACCAAATATCTCCAGAAAGATCAAACACTGTATACCAGCGCCAAAGTAGATGTGAAGGGCGAAATCCTCAATTCTGAAAAACAGGATCTGCGCAGCTCCCTCTCTTCCAAATCGCTGATGACGCAGCAACCCAATAAAAAACTGCTCAACAGCCGTATCAAAGTATGGCTGTATAATCAGAAGTACAACGAGAAAAAGTCGAACTGGTTCTGGAACCTGGTACTCGCCAAAAGGAACCTGGAAGAACCGGTAATCTATGATTCTACCAAAACCAAAGAATCAGTGGCGCGCATGACCAGCTACCTCCACAACCAGGGATTCTTTTATGTAACGGTAAATTATGAGGAGGAAACTTCCCGGCGTAAAACCAATGTTACCTACCAGGTAAATACAGGACGAAACTTCGTAATTGATAAAATTACCTATGCGGTACCGGATTCCGCCATCCTGCGGATCGTAAAAGCCAATGAAAAATTATCACTGGTGCAGAAAGGCGTTGCTTTTAAATCGGCTACCCTGGGCAGCGAAAGGGAAAGGCTCACCCGTCTCATCAAAGATGCCGGGTACTACAAATTTAACCGCGACGCCATAGAATTCAGTGTGGATACGCTCAACAAGGCCCTGTTCCGGAATACCCTCAACCCTTTTGAAGGGTTTGTAAACATCTTCAATGAAAATAAAGGCAGGGATAAACTGACGATGGATGTGGAAATCCGGATTAAAAACCCGGAAGACAGCACCGCTAACTGGCAACAGTATCATATCGGCAAAATATACGCCTATCCTGACTTTTCATTGAATGCCAATCCAAACGACAGTACCCTGAAACAGGACGAGCGCAAGTATATTACCATCCGCTCCCACCAGGAACTACTGAAACCAAAGATTCTCTCCAGGTCTATCTTATTGCGGCCAGGAGAAACCTATTCCATGCAGCGGTATAATAATACCGTCAATAAATTATACGATATCGGCGTATGGCAGTTTGTAACGCTGCAATACAAAGAACCGAAAGACTCCGTAAATACACTGGATGCATATGTGTTTCTTACCCCCAGGCGCAGGCAGGAACTGGGTTTGACCTTTGAATTAAGTAACAGTTCGGACTATACGCTGGGATCGGGCGTAACCCTGAACTACCGGCACATTAACCTGAATAAAACGGCTACGCAACTGGGTATGGCGCTCAGTACCGGTATTGAACTGGTACGCCAGGAGTCGGGATGGGAGCTGCAGTCGAAACAGTTTGGGGGTGAGGTGAGTCTTACCTGGCCACGTTTTGCGCTGCCATTTAACATCAAACAAAGCAGCCGCTCCAATGTAAAAACAAGATTAACGCTTGGCGCCAACTACCTCTCCCGCGTGGAGAAGTTTGATGTAACCAGCATCAACGCCTCCTATGGGTACGATTGGAATGAAAGCCTTTACAAACGGTGGATCATGCGGCCCATTACGCTCAACTATGTAGGCGTGAGCCTGGACCCGACTTTCCGCGACAGCGTGGTAAATACCAATCCGTATCTGAAACGCAGCTTTGAGCCGGCGTTAATTGGCGGGGAAAGCGTTTCGTTTATTTTCAGCAACCAGGACCTGCTGCATCAGCAGCACTACAGCTACTTCCGGGTGAACGTGGAAGAATCAGGACTCTGGCTCAGTGGCATCAACAGCCTCATGAACGGCATCAGCGGCAAAAAAACCAACCTGGAAACGCTGACCAACGTAAATATTTCAAATTTTGTAAAGATAGAAGCAGATTACCGTCACTTCTGGAAACTGGGGCTCCACAGCGGGCTGGCCAGCAGGGTTTATGCCGGCGTAGGTATTCCGTACAGTTATTCACAGGTACTGCCTTATATCAGGCAGTTTACTTCCGGTGGTCCCAACAGTATCCGCGCGTGGCGCTTACGCACACTTGGTCCCGGCTCTTTTAAAGATTCCTCTGCTACCGCGCAGGCATTCCCCGATCAAACCGGCGACATGAAGCTGGAGGGAAACCTCGAATACCGCTTCGACCTGTTGAGGATGTTTGGCGGTAGCGTAAACCTGAAAGGCGCCACCTTCCTGGACATGGGTAATATCTGGATGATCCGCAAGGACTCCACCCGGCCCGGCTCGGAATTCCGCTTCAACCAGCTGTATCATGACCTGGCGATGGGTACGGGCGCGGGCCTGCGACTGGATTTCTCTTTCTTCCTCGTCCGCCTGGATTGGGGCATACCGCTAAAGGTTCCTTACTTCACCGGTAATAAAAACGGCTGGTATGTGAGTGAGTGGGATCTGAAAGACAGCCGCTGGCGCCGTGAAAATATTATCTGGAATATTGCTATTGGTTATCCGTTTTAGGAACGGCGTTGGCAGCAATGAAATCTTCCATGTCAGTAGCTTCCGACAAGCTGAAATTACCGATGCGGGTTCTGCAAAGACTACTCAGGTAGGCGCCGCAACCTAATTGTGCGCCATAGTCATTTGCCAGGGAGCGTATATACGTACCCGTACTGCATACTACTCTGAAATGTACTTCCGGTAAATCTATCTTAGTGATCTCAAATGCGGCAATGGTTAATTTCCGCGGTTCTACTTTTACATCTACTCCTTTCCTGGCCAGCAGGTAAATAGGTTTTCCATTTTGCTTGATGGCAGAATGGATAGGAGGCAGCTGCATAATTTCACCGATGAACGGTTGGGTGGCAGCCATGATGGCCGCTTCATCAAGGTGGCTGATATCTTTAAAATTCTCCGGCTCAGACTCCTTATCGAATGTAGGTGTGGTAGCGCCTAAAGTAAAAGTGCCGGTGTATTCTTTCTCCTGCGCCTGGTATTCATTGATTTTCTTGGTCATTTTCCCCGTACAGCAGATCAGCAGTCCGGTAGCTAAAGGATCCAGCGTGCCGGCGTGACCTATTTTAGCTTTGGTGAGATTTCTTATCTTACGCACTACATCGAAGGAGGTCCATGTTAAAGGCTTATTGATCAATATCACGGCTCCTTCCTGGTAATTTGTTTTTTCGTTCGTTTGCATGCCCGCAAAGATAGCTATTAGCAGCTAGCTGTCAGCATGCGGCCGCTAATTATAGGATTTATTTAAGATCCTGAAAAGCTAAAAGCTAAGGGCTTTTTACTAAATTCACGCAATTTTAAATACATGGCATTAGAACATCATTTAGACGCAACGCTACGGCACAAGCAACAGGTGGACAATTCGCGCGACTATGTGCTGCCATTCATACAGCAGGAGTTTCCGCAACTGGAAGGCCTGCGTGTAATGGAGGTGGGATGTGGGGAAGGCGGTGTGCTTACTCCTTTGCTGGAAAAAGGGTGTAACTGCGTAGGCGTGGATCTTGCACCGGACCGGATAGAACTGGCCAAAACTTTTTTGCAGCAATACCTGGACAATGGACAATTAAAACTGATTGCCAAAAATATCTATGACCTGGATTTCCTCGGAGAATTCCGGAATTCTTTTGATGTAATTATTTTGAAAGATGCCATTGAACACATTCCTGACCAGGAAAAAATCATCGGTCATCTGAAACAGTTGCTGAGTCCCCGCGGGCAGGTGTATTTTGGTTTTCCGCCGTGGTATATGCCTCATGGAGGACATCAGCAGATCTGCAAGAACAAATTCCTCAGCATGGTACCTTATATTCATTTGCTTCCCAGGCCGCTCTACAAAGGTGTATTGCGGCTATTTGGCGAAGGAGATGATGTAGTGATCGACCTGATGGATGTAAAATCCACCGGCATTTCCATTGAACGTTTTGAACGTATTGTAAAGCGCCAGCAATATAAAATTACGCAACGCCGGTTTTACCTGATCAATCCTATCTATAAATATAAATTCGGCGTAAGCGCGCGGGTGCAGTGGAAGCCCATTGCTGCGATTCCTTTCTTCCGGAACTTCGTTACCACGTGCGTGTACTACATGATAAAGCCAGCGTAGGTTGTCTTACTCAGGATTACCCTGATTTTACTGATTAACTGGATTTTTACTTTTTTGATTTTATAAAGGATTAAGGGAGATAGAAGCGGATATTCGCTCTCATCTCCCTTAGTTATTATTAAATCTAAAAATCTAAAGAAAATCCAAAAGAAAAAATCAGTAAAATCAGCGTAATCCTGAGTAAGACAACCTACGCGTTCCAGATTTCCCACGAGGCTTCTGCCTGGAGGATCAGCATTTCGTGGCCGTTTTTGATGGTGGCGCCCTGTGCGGCGCCCCGTTGCAGGAAGGAGGTTTCTGCCGGGTTATACACCAGGTCGTACAGCAGGTGCCTGGAAGTGAGGTACTGGTAAGGGATTTCGGGGTAGGTATCTGTTTTCGGATACATGCCCAGGGGTGTTGTATTCACAATTATGGTGTGTTGTTCCATTACCTGTTGGTTCAGTGACTCGTAAGATACGGCTCCGTTCACCGGTTGCCGGCTTACTACGGTATAGGTAATGCCCAGCTGTTCCAGCGCATACATAATAGCTTTGGCGGCGCCGCCGGTGCCCAGTACCAGTGCGTGCTTATGATGGGCCTGCAGCAGGGGTTGCAGCGATTTGGTAAACCCGATTACATCCGTGTTGTAGCCCGTTTTTTTTCCGTCCCTGAAGTCGATACAGTTTACAGCGCCGATTTTCGCGGCGGCATCGCTGAGATTATCCAGGAAGGGGATTACCACTTCCTTATAGGGGATGGTAACGTTGAGGCCATGCAGTTGCGGATGCTGCTCCAGCAGGGAGGTAAATTCAGAGATGCCTGGAATCGGGAAGTTATCATATACACATCCTGATATATTTTCCTTTTCAAATTTTTCTTTAAAGAAACCTTTGGAGAAGGAGTGACTGAGCGGATAGCCAATAAGTCCGTAAATTTTCATGTACCAGGTAATTGATCATTACCAATTATGAATTACAAATCAGGGATTTGTGTTGATGTTATCCACAAATCCGTCATTCGTAATTCATAATCTGTAATTATTTAAAAAACTATTCTCTGTCGAGGAACAGGTTAAAGGTATCTCCTCTGAGGCCGATGCGCATGGCTTCCAGGGAGATCACTTCATTAGGAGCCAGGTTGCCCAGGTTGGCATTGCAGCCTACCAGTTCCAGGAAGTAAAGCTGTTGGGCTTTTTGTGGCGCTTCCCAGATAATTTTTTCGGCGGGGATCTGTGTCAGGATTTCCTGTACCAGGCCTTCGCGTACTTCGCCGCTACCGCGGTAGATGCCTACGTTACCGCTTTCGCGGGCTTCAGCAATCACATAAGTGGCGCCGGCGGAGAGCTCAGCGCTCATCAGTTCAATCCACTTATAGGGAGGGATAATGTGTTCAGCATCTTTGGAGCCTACTTCGCTCAGTACCAGCCCTATTTTTGCCAGTTTTTCAATATAACCGCATTTTTCAGCATGCGGGATAGTGATAGAGCCGTCGGAAACTTCCATGTAGCTGATACCGTAATCTTTTACCACGTTGATGTATTCTTCAAACTGGTTACGGATTACAAAGGCTTCGAACAGGGTTCCGCCAAAGTATACGGGAATGTTTGCCGACTGGTAAAGTTCAATTTTTGCGCGCAGGTTGGGCGTAACGTAAGCAGTGCCAAAACCCAGTTTCAGGATATCAATGTGAGGACCTGCTGCGGATAAAAAATTTCGTGCTTCTTCCAAACTCAGCCCTTTGTCCATTACCATAGTGAGTCCATGTGTGCGGGGCTTCTTTGTCCTTTCCGGGATTTGTGTCAGATTAAAATTCATTTGAAATATTTTTATCTTCTTATTGGTCAGTAAAACACATGCTAATTTTCGCCAGGCACTTCGGGATAGCGTAGATGCAATTTTAGTAACCGGAAATACTATTGACTTTTGTCCATGACAATTAAAAGCCGGCGCAAAAATAAGAAGTATACTTTATTTTATTAAAGTAAATAACACTGGTTAACGTTTGCGGCGATATTGGGCGATCAGATCTACCACACTCACATGCTGTAACACAGCAGGGTCGAGCTCTACGAGCTTTTTAACAATCTTTGGAGCCTGTTGCAGGGCTGTTTCCAGGTGCAGTAACCCTTCTTTTGTTTTACCCATGGCTATCAGGATAGCGGCCCGGTAATAGATAAAGATAGGTTTACGGCCCGCCTTTTCCTCTGCTATGGCTAATTGTACAAGGGCTTCATCAAGGAATCCGGATACATACAGTCCCTTTAACAGTTCCTGCCAGGTAACGGCGCTTTTGGGCCTGGTACGTACGGCATTCATAAAATGTACCAGTGCATCCTTGTTCTTTCCGAGCTCCAGGTAGCATTCACCCAGGCTCATATTGTACTCTGCGTTGGTTTTATTTATTTTCAGTGCGCTCATTAACGATTTAACGGCATTTTCCCAGTTGGCTTCCATCATATAGGCCACCGCAATCTTGTAGTACAGCTTATCATCGCTGGGACTCAGATGCGAAGCTTTACGGTAGTAATAACGTGCCTGGGTAAACTTCCGTTGTCTTTCGTAACAATGACCGATAGCTTCATAGATGACATCCTCCGGCTTGGCGATTTCCAGGTGTTTCTGGAGCACTTCTATGGCTTCGGCATACTTGCGCATCCGGATATAGGCATCGCCCATATTACGGTAGGCATAATCGAATTTCTCATCTATGGCCACCGCATATTGGTATGCGTCTATCGCTTTTTCGTATAATTTAAGTCCCTGGAATGCTGTGCCCAGGTTAAACCAGGCCAGCTGGTTATAGGGATGCTCGTCGATAATGGCGCTATGCAGGCGGATGCTCTCTTCATTGCGACCGGTAAATTCTGTCCAGAAACAGATTTTATGTAATGCTTCCTCACTGGTAGGATCATATTCCAGCGCCAGTTTCAGGCAATCAAACACTTTCTCAAACTCCTCCCAGTCGTCGTATACGTCGGCCAGTTCCAGCAATAATTCTGTCCTGTCTTCCCCTGAAAACTGTTCAATCTGTTCTTCCAGCACAGCAGCTGCCTTCTGATGCTGGTTCAGCGCCAGGTAAACGTCTGTTTGCAGTATATAAAGATTGATATCAGTACGGTCCAGCACTTCTGCTTTCTCGAGCAAGTCCAATGCTTCCTTATATTTTTTGGTTTCTATCAGTAAGTTGGCCTTTTTGAGAAGTAAAGTGGAGGAATAGGGGAATTGTTCGATGGCTATTTCTGCGGCCTGCAATGCGATCGGCATTTCGTCATGCTCGTCATAATAGTCTATGATCTGCTCAAATGAATCTTCGTCCAAAAAAGAATGAGACTTACCAGCCCTGAGGTTTTCAAACTGCTGCAACAAGTCTCTCAGATCATCAAAATCCTCGTTTAAAAATGAAAAGTCTTTACTCATTACTGTAAATATAGTACTTTTATCTATGCCCAAATATGGGGTGAAATCAATGTGCTAAAAAATTTTTAACAATTCTTTGTGATTTCTTCGTATCTTGCGTTAAGAATATGTTATATAATATATCAAAAAGTTTGTACATTTGTGTTACAATGAAAGCGAAAACATACATATCACGCACCTTTTCATTGTCTTGCTTGTTAGCGGGCGCATTAGCGTTTTTTGCTCTCAATGCGGCGGCAAATAATGGCTTTTTGCCCACCGATAATAATAAAGACAAAGTGAAAAAGACAGCTGACAGCCAACATTTTGTGCTGAATACAGCTATGCCTAAAACCAATCTGAGCCTTGATGCTGGCTACCGCTTTTCGGGTACCTTCAACTCAGACTTTAAGTTTACTACTACCAATAACTATAATAATGTCATTAACCTGAAAGCGGTAATGACCTATACGAAAGGTAATGTCACTTATGTAGTTCCAACCAATGTCCAGGTGCAGTCACAACCTCCTGGAAACATGAACTTTCAGAAACTGCAGATTATTCTGCCGCTTAAGAAAGGGTAATAAACTTAACGTTTCTTCAATTACAATATGGGCCGGTTAAAAAGTTCTACAGCTTTTTAACCGGCTCTTTTTTTGCGCCGGAGCGGAGGTTGTCTTACTCAGGATTACGCTGATTTTATTGATTTAGGGGATTTGAACATTTTTGATTTTAAAAGATTCGGGGAGATATAAGCGAAAATATCCGCTTATTCTCCCCGAATCTTTTAAAATCAAAAAGTGATCAAATCAGCGTAATCAGTGTAATAAGTTTAATCCTGAGAAAGACAACCTCCGCGTTCCCGCTTATATCTCCCCGAATCTTTTAAAATCAAAAGTGATCAAATCAGCGTAATCAGTGTAATAAGTTTAATCCTGAGAAAGACAACCTCCGCGTTCCCGCTTATATCTCCCAGAATCTTTTAAAATCAAAAATGTTCAAATCCCCTAAATCAATAAAATCAGCGTAATCCTGAGTAAGACAAAATCCGCTCCTCTACATATTCTGCAGCTCCTTTTGGCTCACTTCCTTGTAGCCTGTTTTGGGCACATCAAAATAGGAGGCGGGGATCGGGTATAATTCTATCTTTGTGGCCACTACCCTGGTTTTGGAGCCGGTTTTGGTGATAATCTCGAACTCCAGCGGAATACCTTTCAGGTTCACAAAACGACGGTTGTATTGTTTATTTTCCGGCACCAGGTCGAGGGCATAATACACCTCAAAGGTTTTGCCATCGGGCATGGTACCAATGGCTTTACGGCAATCGTAGCCTGCTATTTTCTTGGTTTCAGACTGGTCCTGGAACTGGATGCTTTCGTATTGTTTCAGGTCCTTCTGGTATTGCTCTTTCCCTGCGCGTATCAGGTATTTGTTCCCATGCTGGTCTATCAGTGTGGTCATTGTTTCTGTTTTACTGTTGATCAGGTAGGTGTAGTGAACAATATTGAAATTCATATCAATCCTGCTCAGTGGTCCGCGCATATATTGGGTAAAGGTGCTGCCTTCGAGCATGGCATCCATTTGGAGCTGCTCAGGTGGCAGTTCCATTTTGTAAACGATTTTGGCATCAGAAATAACACGCTGCGCCAGCAATGAGCCGGTGCAGCACAGGAAGATAAAAGTTAATAACAACCGGTATGACATAGTGTGGTGTATTAATAATAAAATGGCCTCAGTGAACCGTTACCAGTTAAGCTTCTCTTTGTTTAAAAACGCAGCTATTCCGCGTTTACAATCATCATGACCGCGGGTGGCCGCATTGAGTATGGCTGCGTGCGCCAACCCATCCGCTACCGGTAAGTCCAACACTGTGCCAATCAATTTTTTGGTCACTTTCAGGGAGTTGGCAGAAGCTTCATTACATAGGCTGGCAGCCACTTTAGCTACCTTTTGGGCGATTTCTGAAGCAGGAACCACTGCGGTGATCAGCCCATCGGCGGCCGCTTTTTCCGCTGTTACCAGTTTGCCGGTTAATAACAGCTCCCGGGAGCGGCCCTCTCCTATTTTGCGAACCAGGAAAACAGCTACCAGGGCGGGAATAAACCCGATTTTTACCTCGGTATATCCCATCAGCGCTTCCGGTACCGCGTAACTGAGGTCGCAGAGGGTTACAAGCCCGCAACCACCGGCCACCGCATGTCCCTCTACCTGGCCAATTACTATCTTATCAAGATCATAGATCTCCCGGAATAACTGCATCAGTTCCCGGGAATCAGCGAGATTTTCATCATAGGTATTTTGCTGCAGTTGTTGCAGGTATTCGAGATCGGCGCCTGCGCAAAAAGCTTCGCCGTTACCCTTCAACACCACTACTTTCACGGCTTCATCGGCTTCCGCCGCACGGAATGCAGCCCGGAGTTCAGCTACCATGGGCCCGTTGAGCGCATTACGCTTCTCAGGCCGGTTCAGCGCGATGGTGGCCACCCGCTCCACCACTGTATACTGGATAAAAGAAAATGCCATAAACAAAGAATTACAAGGCCTTGTTTATGGCAATCTAAGCAAAAAAAATTTAATGGGTAATCTCCTGTATTACCTGACCTACATTGCCGCTGGGCATCTGGATATGCAACAAAGCAGCCAGGGTAGGCGTAATATCCGTCATACCAACAGTACGGTTGGTTTTACCCGGGCGAACACCCCAGCCCATCCACACCAGCGGGATATGCGCATCATAAGGATACCATAACCCGTGCGTGGTGCCCACATTGGTACCATCGATATAACCAGGCGTTAATACCACCTGTATATCACCGCTCCTTTTGGTGTTAAAGCCATTGGACAGCATCGTGCGCATGGGTTCCGGCAAGGTGGTGCCCATGAGATTATCTATAGAAAAGGCTTTGGCGACCGCGGGTGATTTAAGCAACTCCCGGATCATAAACTGGCGGATGTCGGCTTCACTTTTACCTGCCTGCTCAATAGCGTCGTGGTTCAGCCAGAGCTGGTAGTTATCGGTGGCTTTCACCGCATTTTTCACCCCAAATTTGGCTGATACCTGGTCGTTCAGGGTAGCTACTGCTGCTTTGTCGTCCCATGTGCCGCCCGGCAGTTTGTTTTCCGCCATAAAACCAGGTACATGGGCAACGCCATGATCGGCTGTGATAAAGAACAGGTACTGCCCCTTGCCCACTTTCGCATCGAGATAGGTGAAGAACGCGGCCAGATCCTGGTCCAGGCGCAGGTAGGTATCTTCAGCTTCCACTGAGTTGGGGCCGAACTGATGGCCTACATAATCAGGAGAAGAAAGACTGACAGCCAGCAAATCCGTTACCGGGCCTTTTCCCAGGCCATATGCTTCCATTGCTTTTTTGGCAAATTCCAGGGTCATGGTATTACCGTAAGGCGATGCGGAAATAGCAGTATTGGCGATCTCCGAGAGGTTGTGCGGGAAGGAGGTGTTACCGGCATTTTTATACTTTCCTTCGTAAGGTTTCTCATCGGCTGTACTAAGGGTATAGGTAGATGCTGGATACAGGGTAGTCCACGGTTTGCTGAGATATTGCTGCGGGAATTTCTGCTGGTTGAATTCCTGCGTCCATGCAGGCAATTCATTCATGTAATAGGTGCTGCTCACCCAGTTACCGGTGCTGGCATCATACCAGAAAGCTGCGTTGGCACTGTGCCCGGCAGGAAGAATAGCACCCCTGTCTTTAATAGCAACACCTATCACCTTACTCTGGAAATTATTGGATAACTTCAATTCGTCGCCGATAGTGGTTACCAGCATATTCCGGGGGCTCATTTTACCGGCGGCGGAGGAGCTGCCGACGGTGGTTACCGTGGTATCTTCCGCACAATACATCGTACGACCCAGTTCCGGGCTGTACCAGGTGTTGCCGATAATACCGTGGATAGCCGGCACAGATCCTGTATAGATACAGGTATGACCACAGGCCGTGATGGTGGGGGTGTAATTGATCAGCGTATTTTCACAGGAGAAGCCTTCCTGCAGCAGGCGCTTAAAACCACCGGCGCCATACCTGCCGGCGTAGCGGTACAGGTAATCCCACCGCATCTGGTCTACCACCAGGCCTACAACGAGTTTGGGGCGGGCAGCGATACTGGTGTTTTTAGCCGCAGGAAGACGATGAAGCGGCTTTGAAGGAGCGTTTTGCGCTTTGCCGGCCGTGGCAGATAACAGGAATGCGACTGCCAGGAATTGTGTAAATTTCATTAGATTGTAATAATTTAAAAGTCACTGTAATACAACAAGATAGATGGTTATCTGGCATCAACAACGGCATAAAATAGCTGGTGCCAAATGTAAACCAAGTTTACAAAAAGTAATATTTTAATACCTTTGTGTCCATTTTAAATGGAATGAATTAACCATTACATAATATATCGTATGGATATTTTCGAGAAACTGCTGAAACATCTGGGCCCTATCGGGGAACATTCAGACAGAGCCCACGGCTATTTTGCCTTTCCTAAACTGGAAGGAGAAATAGGCCCCCGTATGAACTTCCGGGGTAATGAAAAGATTGTCTGGAGCCTGAACAACTATCTGGGTTTGGCCAACCACCCGGAGGTGCGCGCTACCGACGCCAAAGCTGCCGCAGACTATGGAATGGCCTCTCCAATGGGAGCGCGTATGATGAGCGGAAATACCAACTACCATGAGCAGCTGGAGAATGAGCTGTCTGACTACATGGGCAAAGAAGCAACTACCTTACTGAACTACGGTTACCAGGGCATCATGAGCGCCATTGATGCAGTAGTAGGCCGCAGGGATGTAATTGTATATGACGCAGAGTGCCACGCCAGTATCCTGGATGGTTTACGCCTGCACCCCGGCAAACGTTATGTGTTCAAGCATAACGATATGGAAGATTTCGACAAGCAGATGAAACGTGCTACGGAACTGGCTAAAACCCAGGGTGGTGGTATACTCGTGGTTACAGAAGGCGTGTTTGGCATGGCCGGCGACCAGGGTAAACTGAAGGAAATTGCTGCATTTAAAGATAAATATGAGTTCCGCCTGCTGGTTGATGATGCCCATGGCTTTGGAACAATGGGTAAAACCGGCGCCGGTACCGGTGAAGAACAAGGCGTTCAGGATAAGATCGACCTGCTGTTCAATACCTTTGCAAAGTCCGGTGCTTCTATCGGCGCTTTCATCAGCGGCGAAAAACAGATCATCAATTACCTGCGCTATAACATGCGCTCCCAGATCTTCGCGAAATCCATTCCTTTACCGATCGTTATCGGCCACCTGAAACGTGTGCAGTTGATGCGTCAGCATCCGGAAATGAAGGCTAAACTGTGGGAGAATGTGAATAAACTGCAGAGTGGTCTGAAAGAACGTGGATTCAATATTGGCAGAACCAATTCCCCGGTAACACCTATCTACCTGCAGGGCGATATCCCCGAGGCGACTGCTATGTGCCTGGATCTGCGCGAGAATTATAACATCTTCTGTTCTATCGTGGTATACCCTGTTATTCCAAAAGGACAGATCATTTACCGCCTGATCCCAACTGCTGCGCACAGCGATGAAGATATTGAACTTACCCTCAAGGCATTCAGCGAAACCAAAGCAAAACTGGACGAGAAAGTGTACGAGGTGGCAGAGATCCCAATGGTATAACTGACACACGCTATCATATTAAAAGCCTTCCTGCTTTCCAGGAAGGCTTTTCTATTTAAAATGGGAAAAGGCCAGAGGGGTTATGGCAAAAGAAGGTACGGCAAAATAACCGGGAAAAACAAAAAGGGCTGATTTTAGTCAGCCCTTTACTTCAAATCGTTCTTTCACTAGGTGTAATTTTTCATTAGATTTCATCAGGACATGGTAGAGAACAACTGGTTTTCATAGAAATTGGAATAACCAAGTGATTCCAAGTATTTTATAAGCGTTCTTTTATTTTAATTCGGTCTTTTTATTCATTGATGCTTATCAAAAATAGCTCAGATTTCACCAAAAAATATAACACATACGTTGGATTTTGTTAATGGCTTGTTAAAGATTTCAACTGCAACAATAAATCACCAGGATGTTAATGCAGCCATTTTTTTCCCATCCGATCAATAATTTTCCCCTTTGCGTAAACGGTTTCCCGCATCCCGCGGTAACTTCGCGGCGGAAGCAATACATACTCAACCTTTTAACCATTATGGCGGTGACGAGGTGAGGCGGCAAAAGTGTCTATAGCACTTTCGTTAACGCCGGGTATAATTTTTTAAGTCAAACTGATAAAAGACAGGTGTTCAACATTCAATGGAGCAAGCAATTTTTCCGCCTGCACAGAATTACCGGGCTGATAGCCGGCGCTATGCTGCTATTGGTGAGCATTACCGGCAGCATGCTGGTATTCAGCGATGAAATAGATCATGCGGTGTATGCCCATGCCTATCACGTTCCGCCGCAGGCAGTTCCCAGAACATTGCAGGAACAAATGAAAGACGCCCGCCAGGCGCTTCCCGGAAATCCCTACCTGTTTTTTGTAAGACTCCCGCAGTCGCCCGGCGAAAGTACCGTGCTGCGGGCCGAATATTCAGCAGATCACAAAGTATACATCTTCCTGAACCCCTATACCGGCAAAATATTACAACAATACGCCAATACAGACCATTTTACAGGCTACGTCATGTATCTGCACTTCACCCTGCTAAGTGGCAAAACAGGGGCTGTAATCGTCTTAATTACAGGAATAGGACTGTTTTTATCTGTTCTCACCGGCCTGTTTGTATACCGGCATTCACTGGGCAAAGTACTCACCTTCCGGCAGCCGCTGGAATGGCATAACCGCACCCGGCGCTGGCGTAACCTGCACCGCATCGTCGGCGTGTGGGCGCTGCTTTTCAACCTCCTCATCTCTTTTACCGGCTTCATGATGGAACTGAAAGTAATTGACGCGCGGAAAAACACCAAGGCAGGATATACGGCTGTTCCTTTTCCCGGTGAATATGAACCCCTGCTCATCAAAGCTGCGGCTACTATCCCCGGCTTCCAGGCCACCGGTCTCCGCCCTCCTAAAAAAGCAGGCGACCCGGTACGGATACTCGGTCATGCCCATGAATCCGCATTCTTCGGAGAATACGCTTCGTCGGTATCCATCGATGAACAAGGCGCCGTTAAAAAAAAGGTGGACTTCCGCAACGCCTCTTTCAGCGATAAGTTCAATGCCTCTATCGCTCCCCTCCACTTCGGCAACTACGGTGGCATCTTCCTGAAAATCATTTATTCACTGCTTGCCCTAACCCCCGGCGTGTTATCCGTATCAGGATTCCTGATCTGGTACCGCAGAAAATTTATTATCAAAATACACGGAAACAGAAAATGAAGAAGGCTTTAGTAGCAGCATTAATAGTCATTGCAGCCACCATGCAGGCAGCAGCACAGCAAATACAGGGTACTCCCGCGCCCACAACTGACAGTATCATTCAACCATCTGATGTAGGTCTGAATGAAATAGTGGTAACCGCCAGCCGTAATAAAGAAACACTGGGCACCGTGCCATCTTCCATTACCATCATCTCCGGAAAACGATTAAGGGAACAAAGCGCGATCACCACTGATATTAACCAGCTGCTCAGCATGAATGTACCCGGACTTACACTGGGCACCAATACTTCCACCAACAAAGGACAAACCCTGCGCGGCCGCGGCATGCTCATCATGATCGATGGCATCCCGCAATCCACCCCGCTGCGCAACGGCGATAAAGATATGCGCAGTATAGACGTGTCCGTTATTGAAAGAGTGGAGGTGATCAAAGGCTCCACTGCTATTTATGGCAATGGCGCCGACGGCGGTATCATTAACTTCATTACCATCAAAGCCAACCCGGACAAACGTTTCAGCGGAAGCACCGATATCAGCACCGCCGGTTCCCTTACAAATGGCGCCAACAGCCTCGGTGGCCGCATCTCCCAGAACTTCTCCGGCAAACTCAATAAATTTGATTACGTGGTAAGCGGTACCTATGAACAAACAGGTGTGAACAAAGATGCAAACGGTGAAGTAATCGCCCCTTTCCAGTCGCTCAGCCAGAATGAAAACGTAAACCTGTTTGCAAAACTGGGATACGATATCAATGCCAATAACCGCATCGAAGTGATGTACAACTATTACCGCACCATGCAAAACAGCACCTACGTGGATGAAGGCGGCGAATTTGGCAAAAGCCCGATCATTGGCGTAGTGGGCACCAATCCCGGTGATAAACAAGGCACCCCCTATAATCACAATGCTTACGTGAATTATACCAATAAAAATATTTTCCGCAACACCTCACTGAATGTAAACCTTTACTATCAAGACTTCTACACGGTATTTGAATGGTCCGATTTTTATGCGCCTCCGGGCAATTCTGCCATTGCTTCCAAAAAAATGGGCGCGCGGCTGAACTTCAACACCGTTTTCAATTTCCATCCCAATTTATCCGGAGATGTTACCTGGGGTGTGGATATCCTTAATGATAAAACATCCCAGCCACTCACCGACGGCCGTCCGTTTGTGCCGGAGATGAATATGAAAAACTATGCGCCCTATGCACAACTGAAAACGGTAGTCTTCAAAGATTTCCTGGTGAAGGCAGGCGTACGGTATGAAAATATTTCCCTGGACATCCCAGATTATACAACTATCAAATTTGGTAACTATGCCGGCGGCGTATTTGTAAAAGGCGGCGAACTTCCTTACGAAGCGCTGGTATTCAACGCAGGCTTACGGTATACGAAGTTCCCGGTGTTCAATCCTTTTGTGAGTTATTCACAGAGCTTCTCGCTGTACGACCTGGGCCGCACGCTGCGACTGGCAAAAGCAGTCAGCAATGGCGCCACCAGTATCAATACCATTGAAACTGAAGCCATTATCACCAACAACTATGAAGCTGGCTTTAACAGTAACATCGGGAAGTTCAATGCATCCGGTTCGTATTTTATCAGCACCTCCGATCTTGGTACCAGCCTGAAAGATGTAAACGGTGTAGCAGTGCCGGAGCGCGCTCCTGAACGGGTACAGGGCTTTGAATTTACAGCCGGCTACCAGTTCCTGCCTAACCTGTATGCCAGCGGTGCCTATTCTCATGTAGAAGGAAAGAAAGAGGTGAACGGCACTAAAACCTATTTGCCTACCACCCGCATTTCACCCGATAAAATGACATTCAACGTGAACTATTCCCCGCTGAAGCAGTGGGATCTTGGGGTGTACTACATTTATTCCGGCGTGCGCAAACGCTTTGACGTAAACGCCACAACCGGTCAGTACGACCTGGGCAGTGGTCCCGTGGGGGATTTCTACCTGGTGAACTTATATACCGGCTACCGTTTCAGCCAGGCTGCATCCATCCGCCTGGGTGTGGATAACCTGTTGAATGCCGATTACTACCCTGTTACCTCACAAGGAAGGGTGCGTACCGATTCCTATATCAAAGGAAGTGGCGCTAGATTTAACCTGGGATTCAAATACAGCTTCTGATAATTCACCGAAATAAAAAGGGTTCGCATAAAAGCTATGCGAACCCTTTTTTATGTTGTTGAAAAGCGGACGATTATTTCTTCAGATGCTCTTCAATGGCGGTATCATATGTTTTTTTCCAGGTACTTACATTGCCCCAGTCATCCCCATTTACTTTAATGGATTCACCGGTTACAACACCTAGTTTCTCGTAGCGTACAGAGTTATCTGACGCATCTACCAAACCGTGTAACAGCGCTTCGAACTTCTCTTTATCTGCCGGCTTAACGGTTACCACTACACGGCTCTGGCTTTCACCGAAGAGGTAAGCATCTTTACGGAATTTGTTGTTGAGCGCCAGTTCAAAGCCCAGGCCGGATGGCATAGCGCTTTCGAGCAGGGTAACAAATAAACCGCCGTCGCTTACATCGTGTGCAGACTGGATCAGTTTTGCTTTGTTCAGTTTGGTGATTGCCTGTTGCAGGTGCAGTTCTTCATCGAGATTGAAATGCGGTGCAGGGCTGTATTCTATACCAATGATCTTGTGCAGGTATTCAGAGCTGTTGATATCGTTGCGGCTGCGGCCTACCAGGTATACCAGGTCGCCTTCTTCCTTGAAGTTAAGGGTGATACGCTGATCGAGCGTGTCGAGGATACCCACCATACCGATGGTTGGTGTAGGATAAACCGGACCGTCGGGTGACTGGTTATAGAAGCTCACGTTACCACCGGTAACGGGTGTATTGAATTTACGGCAGGCTTCACCCATACCTTGTACGGCGTGTACAAACTGGTAGTACACTTCCGGATCGTAGGGGTTACCGAAGTTGAGGCAGTTGGTGATAGCAACTGGTTCGCCACCGGAGCAAACGATGTTACGTGCAGCTTCTGCCACCGCTATCTGTCCGCCTTTATGAGGATCGGCAAATACGTAACGGCCGTTACAGTCGGTAGTCATTGCCAATGCTTTCTTCGTTGGTTTTACCAATACGATAGCAGCATCGCTTGGTGCGTTGGTGGTGGCGTTTGCAGTACCCACCATGCTGTCGTACTGGTTATAGATCCAGCGTTTGGAAGCGATGTTTGGTAATGCAACCATTCTTTCTGCTACAAAACGCGGATGTTCTGTATCAGGGATATTCTGAATATCGAATGCTTTTACTTTAGCGAAGTAGGCTGGTTCTGTGTAAGCGCGGTGATATTGGGGAGCGCCGCCACCCAGTACCATACTTTCTGCAGGAACATCTGCTTCCAGTTCGCCGTTCATATAGAACTTCAGGTTTTTATCTTTGGTAACTTCACCGATCTGAACGCAGTGCAGGTCCCATTTTTCGAAGATGTCCAGCACTGGTTTTTCTTCTCCTTTCTTCACTACTATCAGCATGCGCTCCTGGCTTTCGCTCAGCAGCATTTCCCATGCTTTCATATCTTTCTGGCGGGTAGGTACTTTATCTAACCAGATGTTCATACCATGTTCGCCTTTCGCGCTCATTTCTGCAGTGGAGCAGGTGATACCGGCAGCGCCCATATCCTGCATACCAATGATAGCATTGGTTTTGATGATTTCCAGGCAGGCTTCCAGCAGTTTCTTTTCCTGGAAAGGATCTCCAACCTGAACGGCAGGCAAATCTTCCACGCTGTCTTCCGTGATATTGGCAGAAGCAAAGGAAGCTCCTCCGATACCGTCTTTACCGGTAGCAGAGCCAACAATGAAAACAGGATTTCCTTCACCGTATGAAGTAGCGGAAACAGTTTGACCTACTTTTACGATACCTGCGCTGAATGCGTTTACGAGCGGGTTGGTACCGTAGCATTCTTCAAAATAAGTTTCGCCGCCTACGGTAGGAACGCCGAAGCAGTTACCGTAGTGGCCTATACCATGTACAATACCTTTTACCAGGTGTTGTGTTTTCTTATCATTAATATTACCAAAGCGAAGGGAGTTCAGTGCGGCAATGGGACGTGCACCCATTGTAAAGATATCGCGGTGAATGCCACCAACGCCGGTAGCGGCGCCCTGGAAGGGTTCGATAGCGGAGGGGTGGTTATGCGATTCTATTTTAAATACCACCGCGTAGCCATCACCTATATCTACCAGACCGGCATTTTCTTCTCCTGCTTTAACCAGGAGCCTGTCGCCTTCGCGGGGCAGAGACTTCAGCCAAACGATTGAGTTTTTGTAAGAGCAGTGCTCACTCCACATTACTGAGTACATACTTAACTCGGTAAAATTGGGGGTACGGCCTAAAATAGATTTAATTCGTTCAAACTCGTCAGCGGTAAGTCCTAGCTGTTCAGCAATTTCTACGGTGGTTTGCATGTATTTAAGTATAAAAAACGAGATATTTAAAAGAAGTCGCAAAAGTACATGATTTTCCTGCAAATGCCAAGAGTACCCTGTGGTGGCTTTTCTGCAGTTTTTTTGCAGGCAGGTATCATATTATTTATTTTTAAATTCATCAGATTTAAAGTCTATCTGCTCCAAATATTTAATGAAATGATAAAAAAATACCCCTTTTAAAGCCCTAAATGTAATTTTTCAGTTAAAATGAACAATTTATTTGCATTTATAGCGATGGATGCGTTCTTTTGTGTAAAATAATTTACAGCATGCAATCGTTACGTTTCAAAGCGCTGGAAGGATTAGCTGGCGTAGACTCCACTCTCACCGAACATGACGGTAAAATTACCGATGTATTTGGCAGCAATGTTTTCTCTGGTAAAGTTGTTCGGGAATATCTGAGCGATGAGGCTTATAAAAGCCTGATGAACTCTGTTAAAAATGGCACCAAGCTGGAACGTAAAATGTCCGAGCAGATCGCTTCAGGCATGAAAGCATGGGCGATGAAAAAAGGTGTGACTCATTACACACACTGGTTTCAGCCATTGACCGGCACTACCGCAGAAAAACATGATTCATTTTTCACTTTGAAAGGTGATGGCACTGCACTGGAAACCTTTGATGGTGATGCACTGGTACAACAGGAACCAGATGCTTCCAGTTTCCCTAACGGTGGTTTGAGAGCTACCTTCGAAGCCCGCGGCTACACTGCCTGGGATCCTTCCTCTCCTGCATTTATCCTTGAGCAGGGTTATGGTAAAACACTCTGCATACCTACGATCTTTGTTGCCTACACCGGCGAATCCCTGGACTACAAAGCACCACTGCTGAAAGCACTGGCTGCAATGGACAAAGCTGCAGTAGACGTATGTAACTATTTCGATAAAAACGTTACCAAAGTAACCGGTACCCTGGGTTGGGAACAGGAATACTTCCTGGTAGACGAAACAATGGCGAACGCCCGTCCTGATCTGATCATGACTGGCCGCACTGTTGTTGGTCATGCTCCTTCCAAAGGTCAGCAGCTGGAAGATCACTACTTCGGTGCTATTCCTGAGCGTGCTTACGCTTACATGCGCGATTTCGAAGTAGAATCCTACAAACTGGGTATTCCTTTGAGAACGCGTCATAATGAAGTTGCTCCTTCACAGTTCGAGTGCGCTCCTATATTTGAAGAAGTAAACATCGCAGTGGATCACAACTCCCTGCTGATGGATGTAATGAATAAAGTGGCAAAACGTCACAAACTGAAAGTGTTACTGCACGAGAAACCTTTTGCAGGCATCAACGGTTCCGGTAAACACAACAACTGGAGCATGTCCACCGATACCGGTGTAAACCTGCTGGCTCCCGGTAAAACTCCGAAGACCAACCTGATGTTCCTCACTTTCTTTGTGAACACTATTAAAGCGGTGCATGACTACGCTGACCTGATGAGAGCTGCTATTGCTTCTCCAAGCAACGACTTCCGTCTGGGCGCTAACGAAGCACCTCCTGCCATCATCTCCGTATTTACCGGTAAATACCTGTTTGATGTACTGCAGGAAGTTAAAAACCGTGTAAACAACAAGTTCGACGAACAGGACGAAGCTATCCTGAAACTGGATCTGCACCGTCATATTCCTGAACTGTTGCTGGATAACACTGACCGTAACCGTACTTCTCCTTTTGCTTTCACCGGCAACAAGTTTGAATTCCGCGCGGTAGGTTCTTCTGCCAACTGTGCTTCTGCAATGACCGTTCTGAATACTATCATGGCTAAAACCCTGGTTGACTTTAAAGCGGAAGTAGATTCACTGATCGAAAAAGGTGAGAAAAAAGAGATTGCGATCATGCAAACTCTTCGTAAATATATTGTAGATTCGGAAAAGATACTGTTCGAAGGCGACGGATACAGCGAAGAATGGGAGAAAGAAGCTGAAAGAAGAGGTTTACCAAACGTAAAAACCACTCCTAAAGCTTTGGATGCAATGATCACTCCTAAAGCAACCAAACTTTATGCTGACACCGGCGTTTACAACGAAAAAGAACTGCACGCACGCCATGAAATTCTGCTGGAAGATTATGTGAAGAAAGTGCAGATCGAAGCCCGTGTAATCGGCGATCTCGCTACCAACACCATCCTCCCGTCTGCTATCAGCTACCTGAACGACCTGGTAGTCAATATCAACGGTCTGAAAGGAATTGGCCTGGGCGACGAATCAGTAAAAGCTCAAAAACAAATTGCTGCTAAAATAGCTGAACATATTAATGTTATTAGTGAAAATGTACAGGCTATGATCGAGGCGCGTAAGGTAACTAATAAGCTTACCGACAGCCGTCAGAAAGCGATTGACTACTGTGAAAAGATTAAGCCGTACTTTGATGTTATCCGCTACCACTCCGACAAACTGGAGTTCCTGGTGGACGACAAAAAATGGGCGCTGCCTAAATACAGAGAGCTGCTTTTCTTGCGATAAAACCGTAAGATTGTTTTGGTGTATGATTAGCCCCGGATTTTCATCCGGGGCTTTGTTTTGAGATCCACCTGAGCAAGTATTGGTTTAACCTCAGATTATCCCTATCTTCATATTATACCTATATACCAATACCCCATATAACGTTTAGATTTTCCTGTACCGTACGCACCACGTTTATTTAATCAGAATTATTTAAAAACAAGTTACCCAAAATGAAAAGACAACTTTTACAAACGCTTTGCGTCATGGCTATTGCCATCCCTTTACTGCTCCAAAGCTGCCTCAAACCACCGGTAATCATTCCTGGCCCCAACCACTACAGGATCGTGCAACTGAAAGGTATTCACGGGTACGATGACCTGCTGGATTCTGTCCGGATCTCTTACAACAATAAAGGAAACCCGGTTAGCCTGATTGCCACACAGGTGACAACCGGTTATCCGCAGTTCCTGATAGGATATGATAACAAACACACGCTCAAATGTATTATCGGCGCCTATTCAGATGACCTCCCCTTTTTTGAAATAGCCCACAAATACATCACCGATAACAAAGGCAGAGTGACCACCGACAGCACATTTACTATTGGGATCTATGATCGTAGTACCATGACAGTCACCTCCGGGTATAATACCGCAGTGGAGTATTTCAGCTATGACAATAAGGACAGGATTGTAAAATCCGTCAGGAAACAATTTCCGGAAGAATATTACGGCATAACCACCGTTTACTATCATTACAATGCCGCCGGCAATGCATATAAGATTTCCACGGTTAACTTCTGGCAGGGACAAACCTCTCCTCCCATTGATGTGTACCCCATTTACGATGATAAATTAAACCCGCATCAGCTTCATAAAATATGGATGTTCAACGACAGGGACTACAGTGTTAACAATCCCTTTGTGGCAGATCAGTACAATAACTACGGCCTGCCGGTTAGCATCACTGCAAAAGAAACACATCAGGAGTTCCAATTCCTGAATTTCAACTTCAAAAAACTGTTGATTAAATATAATTAACAACAAACGAAAAAGTCCCCCTGGTCAAACCAGGAGGACTTTTCCAAATAGTATATCCGTTACCGTTATACCAGCTTAAACGTTTCTGTAAACTTCGTGGTAAAGTTACCTTTACGGAAGTTTTCATCGCGCATCAGCTGCTGGTGGAAAGGAATCGTTGTTTTTACCCCTTCAATTACAAACTCACTCAGGGCTCGTTCCATTGTGTTGATCGCTTCTTCACGGGTTTGCGCCATCGTGATAATTTTCGCTACCATGGAATCATAGTAAGGCGGAATTACATAACCGGCATAGATGTGTGAATCCACTCTCACACCATGACCACCGGGGATATGCAGGGTAGTAATTTTACCGGGAGATGGGCGGAAATCGTTGTAAGGATCTTCCGCATTGATACGGCACTCGATGGCATGCATCTGTGGCGTATAATTTTTTCCGGAGATAGGAATCCCCGCAGCAATTTTGATCTGCTCTTTTACCAGGTCGAAGTTGATCACTTCTTCTGTAACCCCGTGTTCTACCTGGATACGTGTGTTCATTTCCATGAAGTAGAAGTTGCGGTGCTTGTCTACCAGGAATTCAATGGTACCCACGCTTTCGTAATTGATAGCGCTGGCCGCCCTGATAGCAGCATCCCCCATTTTCTCACGCAGCTCAGGCGTCATAAACGGAGAAGGTGATTCTTCTACCAGCTTCTGGTGACGACGCTGGATAGAGCAATCCCTTTCACTGAGGTGACATACTTTACCGTATTGATCACCCGCAACCTGGATTTCAATATGGCGGGGTTCTTCCACGAATTTCTCCATGTAGATACCGTCATTACTGAAGGAGGCACGTGCTTCATTTTTAGCCATGTTGTAGGCTGTTTCCAGCTCACTTTCTTCCCATACCACACGCATACCTTTACCACCGCCACCGGCGGTAGCTTTGATGATTACGGGAAGTCCCATGTTTTTAGCGATGACTTTCGCCTCTTCCACGCTCTGGAGCAAACCTTCAGAACCTGGAATAACCGGTACGCCGGCCGCAATCATGGTTTCTTTGGCAGTCATCTTATCCCCCATTTTCCGGATCATTTCCGGCGTGGGGCCAATAAATTTGATACCATGTTCACCACAGATTTCAGCGAAACGGGCATTTTCTGCCAGGAAGCCGTATCCAGGGTGGATCGCATCTGCATTGGTGATTTCTGCAGCCGCCATCAGGTGAGGGATGTTCAGATAAGACTCTGAGCTTTGTGGCTTGCCGATGCATACTGCTTCATCGGCAAATTTCACATGCAGACTGTCTTTATCCGCTGTTGAATAAACCGCCACCGTTTTAATACCCATTTCCTTACAGGTACGGATAATCCGAAGGGCAATTTCACCACGGTTGGCAATCAATATTTTTTTGAACATTGTTTTCCTTATAAGTTTAATAATAGCTGTTAGCATTTAGCTGTTAGCCTTTAGCCATCAGCGCACTGCCATTTGGCAAGTCTGAAAGCTAAAGGCTAACGGGTAAAGGCTATTATTATGGTTCAACTAAAAATAAAGGTTGATCGTATTCTACCGGAGAAGCGTCATCTACCAGTACTTTCACAATTTTCCCACTTACTTCACTCTCTATTTCGTTGAATAACTTCATTGCTTCGATGATGCACACCACTTTACCGGAAGTTACTTCGTCACCAACATTTACGAATGGTGCTTTATCCGGACCGGCGCTGCGGTAGAAGGTACCAATCATGGGAGATTTGATGGTTACCAGGTTATCTGCTTTGGCAGGGGCAGCAGGTGCAGCGGCTGATGCTGCGGTGGCCGGAGCTGCTGCAGGAGTTACAGCGGCTACTGCCTGAACGGGTGCCATGGTTGCAGGAACAGTGATTACCTGCTGAACTTCATTATCCTTCTGCTTTATTGTAATCTTAAACTTGTCCTGTTCAATGCTCAGTTCACTGATATTTGATTTGTTGATCATTTTTACCAGTTCCTGAATCTGTTTAAAGTCCATGTAGACAGTTTTTGGTTTAGAAATATATAGAATATGACAAATACTTTTTCACGCATTCAGCAACTTTGTTTCAGAACATATCTTTCTGAAACAAAGTTGCTTTTCTCTGAAAACCAGTATTTCAGAAATGATTTATTTATGCTTTTACTCTTTCGATGTACTCACCATTTTTGGTGTTTACACGGATCAGTTCTCCTTCGTCTACAAACAGTGGAACCATCACAGTGGCACCGGTTTCAACGGTAGCTGGTTTCAGGGTACGGGTAGCCGTATCACCTTTCACACCGGGTTCAGAATAAGTAACCAGTACTACAATTTTATCAGGCAGTTCAACAGCCATGTACTGTTCAGTTTCTGTATTGATCTGTACACTTACTTCCTGTCCTTCTTTCAGAAACTGAGGTGCATCGATTGCTGTTTCCGGCATAGCGATCTGCTCAAATGTTTCATTGTCCATGAAATTGTAGCCGGTATCATCTTTATATAAATACTGAAAAGGTTTCTTCTCAATACGGATTGGAAAGATAGTATCACCTGAGTTCCAGGTGTGCTCAATGGAACGGCTATTATCAACGCCTTTCAATTTAGCCCAAACCTTTGCGGCTGCACGGGCGGTTTTGTTCTGACCAAACTCTACAACAGAATACAAGCTGTTATCCAGCTTGATAATTAATCCTGTTCTGATATCTGCGGTGGTAGCCATAAATAGGTTACTGATTTTAAGTTAAAAATTTATACGGATTGCAAAAGTAAAAATTTTCGCATATGAACAAGCAACTAATTCCCAAAATTAGAGAGATTAGTCCCTTTTCGGCTCAATTTTCGGCTTTTTTATTCAAATAATGACATTTATCCGGTAATTTTAAACTCAAATCAAGAAACTTTTATAAGTATGCGCTACGTGTTTTTCGTTATTTTAAGCTGTTTACCTGTGTTTTTGATGGCCCAAACGCCTGCTAATTCCAGCACCAAAGCACCTTATTTACAATACCCGATCATCCCCGCTTTTCCGTTGAGCCTTGTTGATGGCCACACTATCACCAAAAACGACCTGAAGAAAAATGAGAAGACCATGCTCTTTGTATTCAGTGTTGACTGTGACCACTGCAAACACCTCACCGAGGAAATGCTGAAAAATATTGACAAGTTCAAAAAAACACAGATCGTGATGGTCACTCCCTTCAAAGTGGAACAAATGAAGGAATATTACGATCATTATAAGATCCAGAACTATCCCAACATCATTATGGCGAGTGAACCTTCCCGGCAGATCATGTACTTCTATGACCTCCATTATTTCCCTGGTTTGTATATATATAATAAGAAACAACAGTTTGTAAAAGGTTTTGAGGGAACAGTAAAGCTCGATTCCCTGCTGCTTTATCTCAACAAATAATGCTTTGTGAAAATGTAGCCGCCAGCGGATTATTGTAAGGCCGAATCCTTACATTTGTTCAATCACATTCATTCTTCACTTTTAAAGCTAAAGACAAAATGAAAGTTACAGTAGTAGGAGCCGGGAATGTAGGCGCAACGTGTGCCAATGTACTGGCCCACAAAGATTTTCTGCAGGAGGTGGTTTTATTGGATATTAAAGAAGGAACGGCTGAAGGTAAGGCGCTGGACACATGGCAGCAGGCTCCCATTGATTATTACAGCACCAAAATTACAGGGGTAACCAACGATTACACCAAAACCGCGAACAGCGATGTAGTGGTAATTACTTCCGGACTTCCCCGTAAACCCGGTATGAGCAGGGACGACCTGATTTCTACCAATGCCAATATTGTGAAATCGGTTACCGAAAATATTACAAAACATTCCCCGGATGCTATCATTATCATTGTAAGCAACCCGCTGGATGTAATGACCTATTGCAGCTATCTCACTGCAAAGAAAAACAGCAGCAAGGTATTTGGTATGGCAGGCATCCTGGATACCGCCCGTTACCGCGCTTTCCTGGCTGATGAAATAGGTTGCTCACCCAAAGACATCCAGGCGATCCTGATGGGTGGTCATGGCGATACAATGGTTCCTTTGCCCCGTTATACCACCGTTGGCGGTATCCCGGTAACTGAACTGGTAGCCACCGAAAAACTGGATGCTATTATCCAGCGCACAAAAGTAGGCGGTGGTGAAATTGTAAACCTGCTCGGTACTTCTGCATGGTACGCACCCGGCGCCGCCGCTGCACAAATGGTGGAAGCCATTGTAAAAGATGAAAAACGCATTTTCCCCGTTTGCGCATGGCTTACCGGCGAATACGGACTGAAAGATATTTACCTGGGTGTACCCGTAGTATTGGGTAAGAACGGCATCGAAAAGATCATCGAACTACAGCTCAATCCTGCCGAAAAAGAATTATTGAATACCTCTGCACAACACGTTAAAGAAGTAATGGACGTACTGGACAAAATGCAATCCGCTACAGCGTAATGCGGATTTTGTCTTTCCCAGGATTACGCTGATTTTACAGATTATACAGATTTGATCCTGTTTGATTTTTTAAAGATTAAGGGAGATAACAGCGGATATACTCACTGTTATCTCCCTTAATCTTTAAAAAATCAACACGTAATCAATCAAAACAATCAGTTTAATCAGTGTAATCCTGAGAAAGACAATTTAAAATCGCCGAAGGCGATCCTGACTATAAATCCACATTTATTCGTAATTTTACCCCGATCCTGTATTGGCTAAAGCCGTCTAAATGAAGCAGTTCTAATTAGTTTCATAAAATTTGGTTTAACTCTGAATGTATGTCTAACCTGGAAAAACTGATTACGCAGAAAACATTTGAAAACGAAAATCAGCGCGGCCTGATAAGCCTGATTTTCATCGGGAACTGGATAACGTCCCGTCACCAGCAATTTTTTAAACGTTATGGAATCACCATGCAGCAGTTCAATATACTGCGGATCCTTCGCGGTCAGCATCCACAGGCTGCCAGCATCAACATCTTAAAGGAAAGAATGCTCGATAAAATGAGCGACGTATCGCGCCTGGTGGAAAGGCTCCGCAAAGCAGACCTGGTAGAACGTAAGAACAGTGAAATGGACAGGCGCGCAGTAGACGTACGTATCAACGATAAGGGCCTGCAACTGCTGAAAGAAATCGATACCGAAATCAGGCAGCTGGACAACACACTCCAGTCGTTAAACGAAAAAGAGGTTATCCAGCTGAATAAATTACTGGATAAAATGCTGGATAGCTATCATTAATTAAATCTCTTCCAGGTAGTTAAGATCTTTGCCAAATGTTTCTTCCACCTTCCAGGCTGTAATCAACGCAACGCCAATACATACCACTGCCACAATAGCCCCGCTTTGAAGGAAAGTAAAATATTTCTGTACTTGTATAAATAATATAGAGATCAACGGTAGCATTCCCCTCGCAAAATTCGGAACAGTAGTAGCCACGGTAGCCCGCAGATTGGTACCAAAGCTTTCAGCTGCAATCGTTACAAAAATTGCCCAGAAGCCCACGCTGAAACCGAGTATACAACATACGGTATAGAACACCCATGTTTCTACGCCATGCAGGTTTAAATATACAGTTACCATTATACCGGTGAAAACGAGGAACAATAACATCACCTTCCGGCGGCTTCTCCATAGCTGGCTGATCAAACCGGAGGCGAAATCACCTACTACCAGCCCTGCATAACAAAACGCTATCGCGTCGCCGGGGCTGATGGCGCCTTTTACGTTCATCATAGTGGCAAACTTGTTGGAAAAAGCAATGAGGATCCCTACCACAAACCAGGTAGGAGTACCCAGCAGCATACATTTCAGGTATTTGATAAACCGCTCGCGGTTAGTAAACAAAGCCATAAAACTGCCCCTGGAAGCGGATGAACTTTTCACCACATTAAATAAATGGGATTCCATTACGCTAACCCGCAGGACCAGCAGTGCCAGTCCTAAACCGCCGCCTATGAAATAACAGATCCGCCAGTCGCCTACCAGCTTGGCAATCAGGTTGGCAGCCACTGCGCCGGAAACCCCTACAGTAGCCACAATCATGGTACCATAGCCCCGCTTCTCTTTTGGCAGTATCTCCGATACCAGCGTAATACCGGCGCCCAGCTCTCCCGCCAGCCCAAAGCCGGCCACAAAGCGCCATAGCACATACCCGTTGATCCCCTGAACAAAACCATTGGCAATATTGGCAACAGAATAAATGAGGATAGAACCGAACAAAACGCTCAGCCTCCCCTTTTTATCTCCGATAATACCCCAGAAAATACCCCCGATGAGCAATCCTACCATCTGGATATTAATAAGCAGCATACCGGCGCCGGCATCAATTTCACTATCAGGCAGCCCCAGTGATTTCAAACTCGGAACCCTTACAATTGTAAACAGCAGGAGATCATAAATATCTACGAAATAGCCCAGTGATGCCACTATAACGGCAATGTTGAAAATGGAGACGGGACGGTTGTCGGCTTTCATTTCTTAATTTGGTTGACGATAATAACGGGAATAAAAAAAAGGGCCTCATTTAAAGGCCCTTTTAAAGATATAAAAAATTATATTGGAGAATCAGTTTTTTCTGTTTCAGCAGGTGTGTGCGCCGGCTGTTGTTTTACCTTACCAAATACTACTTTAATAAGTACTGGTAAAGTAGTGATCACCACTATGACCAGGATGATCAGTTCCAGGTGATCTTTCAGGTTGGGGAAGGCTTTATCCAGGTAGTGACCCGCCAGCATCATGGAAAATACCCATGCAAAGGAGCCGATTATATTAAAGAACATGAATTTCTTACCATCCATACCCACAATACCCGCCACTATAGGCGCAAAGGTACGGATGATAGGCAGGAAGCGGGCAAAGAAGATAGCGCCGCCGCCATACTTTACAAAAAACTCATGGGCCTGGTGCAGGTGCTTCTTCCTGAAAAAGAAAGTATCCTTCTTCTTAAATAAAATAGGTCCGGATTTTTTACCAAACCAGAAGCCAACCATATTTCCTAGCACACCGGCGGTGGCAATCAGGAACATAATCACCACAAATGGAAGATCAAAGAAGCTGCGGCAAAGGTCTTCGCTGTAGATACCCGCTACGAAGAGCAGGGAATCCCCTGGCAAAAAGAATCCAATGAAAAGACCTGTTTCTGCAAAAATAATTCCCAGTAACAGGTAAAGGCCACCATGTTCAATAATCCACGAGGGATTAATGAGGTGTTTAAAAAACTCAATAATCTGGTCCATGCTAAATACGCTATTTCTATTTCTGAAGTGGTAAAATAATCAATAAACTGTTACGCATTTGTTAAGTTAGGCTTTGGCAGCATCTTCTGTTGGCGGCGTAAGCTTATTTTCCCATTTGGAAACAACGGCGGTAGCCATCGCGTTTCCGATAACATTTGTGGCAGAACGGCCCATGTCCAGCAAATGATCCACGCCCAGCAGCAGTATAAGGCCGGCTTCGGGGATCTTGAACATTGACAGCGTGCCTGCAATCACCACCAGGGAAGCACGGGGTACGCCCGCAATGCCTTTACTGGTAATCATTAATACCAGCAACATGGTAATCTGCTGGTCGATGCTCAGGTGCATACCATAAGCCTGGGCAATAAATAAACTGGCAAAGGTCATATACATCATGGAGCCATCCAGGTTAAAGGAATAGCCCAGGGGTAATACAAAGCTAACAATGCGGCTGTCGCAACCAAACTTCTCCAGCTCTTCCATTGTACGCGGATAGGCCGCCTCACTGCTGGCGGTACCAAAAGCCAGTAGCAGCGGGTCTTTAATCATTCCCAGGAGCTTGAATACCCGTTTGCCCAGGATCAGGCTTCCTACCAGGGAAATAACCACCCACAAACAGAGCAGCCCAAAATAGAACTGCAAAATAAACTTACCATAAGTTACCAGTACAATGGGGCCCTTCAGCGCAATGATACCGGCCATAGCGCCAAATACCGCGAAGGGGGCGAAGTTCATTACAAAACCCGTTACTTTCAGCATGATATGGGCAACGCTGTCCAGCAGTTTCACTACCGGGTTGGCTTTTTCGCCTATGGCTGCCGCCGCTACACCGAAGAAAATGGCAAATACCACGATCTGCAGTATTTCATTATGGGCCATTGCATCCACTACGCTATCCGGTACTACATGGCGGAAAAATCCTTTCAGGGTCATATCTGCCTTGGCGATGCCGGAAGAGGCATGTTCATCAGGCAGTGGCAATGCCAGTGATAATCCTGGTTTCAGCAGGTTAACCAATACCAAGCCGAGAAACAATGATACAAAGGTTGCACTGATAAACCACAGCATTGTTTTTCCGCCGATGCGGCCAACAGCTTTTATGTCGCCCAGCTTGGCCACACCCACCACGAGGGTGGAAAATACCAGCGGGGCAATGATCATTTTAACAAGACGCAGGAAGATATCGGTAAGAATGGAGATATTATCAGCGAAGATCTGCGGGGTATCCTTGGCTCCTGTTGTAACAGGCGCATTGCCATAAGTAAGGAAAACACCATAACCAGTGCCTATTCCGATTACCATAGCAATGAATATATATAAAGTAAGCAGATTCGATGATTTCTTCATGCTAGCCAGAATTTATCTTGTAATAATTAAAAGTTGTAACCGGAAAATTTCCCAAAAATAAGGTTAAGCAGCTAAACATGCGCTTTGGCAGGTAAAATAAAACTATCTGTTTTTGATTTTAGATATTATATTTGGCGATCAACAGAAATACAACAACAACTAAACTACCTTAAAACATCAACCACAATACGACTGCGTATGAGCAAACTCTTTGCTAAAAAACAACTGTCTGTTTTATTGGCCGAAGCTGGAGAATCTGAAAAGGGTCTGAAAAGGACGCTTGGTGCAGGTTCTCTTATAGCATTAGGTATTGGCGCTATTATTGGCGCCGGCCTCTTTGTAAGAACAGCTGCAGCTGCCGGTCAACATGCCGGACCTGCTGTCACCATTTCCTTTATTATTGCTGCTATAGGTTGTGCGCTGGCTGGTTTATGCTACGCAGAATTTGCGTCCATGATCCCTATTGCGGGAAGCGCCTACACCTATTCCTATGCCACACTGGGAGAATTTATTGCCTGGATCATTGGATGGGATCTTGTGCTGGAATATGCGCTGGGAGCGGCTACCGTAGCTATTGGCTGGTCGCAGTATCTCAATAAGCTGCTTACCAATGTCTTTCATGTCACGATACCGTACCAGTGGTGTCACAGTCCTTTTGAAACTTCTGATGCCGGTGTACAGGGTATCATGAACGTTCCATCGCTGTTTATCCTGCTGGCGCTCACTTTGCTGCTCATCAGGGGAACACAGGGTTCTGCCATTGTGAATAACATCATTGTTATCACTAAAGTAGCCATCGTGATGTTATTCATCTTCCTGGGATGGAAATTTATCAATCCTGCCAACCATACGCCATTTACCATTCCTGGAG